>NZ_JBIAWT010000014.1:0-201456 GCF_042895955.1 Streptomyces sp. NPDC001339
TTGCGCCGGATGATGCGGTTCAGCGCCGCGGTGGCACTGCCCTTGCCGGCCCCGCCGCCGTAGACCCGGTAGACGATGTGCAGATCGTCCGCGATCACGGTGGGGACCCGGCCCGCGTCCGGCGCCGGCCCGACGCCGTTGTCCTGCTCAGCCACGTCCGTCTTCTGCTCAGCCACGTCCGTACCGCTCCTCAGCCTTCCAGAAGTACACAAAGCCGACGACGCCCAGCAGCAGCGCCCAGCCGGCGCCGATCGCCCAGAGCTGGGGCATGTTGTCCCGTGTGTAGCTCTCGATCAGCACGGCACGCATCAGGTCGATGAAGACCGCCGCGGGGTTGCACTCCAGCACGGTGTGCACCCAGCCGGGGATGTCCGCCTTCTTCGCGATGGCGTCGATGCTGAACATCACACCGGACGCGTACATCCACGTCCGCATGATGAACGGCATGAGCTGCGCCAGGTCCGGGGTCTTGCTGCCCATCCGAGCCATGATCATCGCCAGGCCGGTGTTGAAGACGAACTGCAGCGCCAGCACCGGGACCGACAGCAGCCACGACCACATCGGCAGCTGCCCGTAGGCGACCATGATCAGGGCCAGCACGCCCATCGAGAACAGCACCTGCTGGAGCTGCATGATGCAGAACGAGATCGGCAGACAGGCGCGCGGGAAGTGCAGCGCGCGCACCAGGCCGAGGTTGCCGGAGATGGCGCGGGTGCCGGCCATCACCGAGCTCTGCGTGAAGGTGAAGATGAACACGCCGGTGACCAGGAACAGCACGAAGTCCTGGATCCCGTCCCGGGTGCCGATCAGGACACCGAAGATGAAGTAGTAGACGAGTGCGTTCAGCAGCGGCGTCGCCACCTGCCACAGCTGGCCCAGCTTGGCCTGGCTGTACTGGGCCGTCAGCTTGGCGCTGGCGAACGCGGAGATGAAGTGCCGCCGGTCCCACAGCTGCCGGACGTACCCCGGGAGGCTGGGCCGGGCCCCGCTCTGCGAAAGCCCGTACCGCTGGGCCAGCTGGGCCGGGGTGAGCCCGTCGTCGGGCGATGGCGGGGCGCTCATGGCGACCGCACCGTCGTGCGTGGTCTCGCTCACAGTTGACACTTTCGTCCTCAAGGTGCGCTGCCGGGGTGATGCCCCGGCTCGCGCCTGATGCTCTCAGATACGAGCTTGTCAGATGACGGGAGGGCGACCCAGTCGGGTCAGTCGCCAAACGGTAGCCCACTTCATGGGGAGCCTGGGACCGCACGGGGTCGTCCAGCCCTCTTTGAATCCGCCCAGCCAGGCCCGCAGCGCCGGCCGGGAGGGCCGGCGGGCGAGCGTCAGCAGGAACCAGACGCCGAGGTAGACCGGAACCAGGGGGGCCGGGAGGTTGCGGCGAGCCAGCCAGACGCGGTTCCGGGCCACCATCCGGTGGTATACCGCGTGCCGGGCCGGGGCCGTCGTCGGATGGAAGAGGACCATGTCCGACCGGTAGTCGATCAGCCACCCCGCGTCCAGCGCCCGCCACGCCAGGTCGGTCTCCTCATGGGCGTAGAAGAAGTCGTCGGGCAGCCCGCCGACCTCCGCGAAGACCGCGGTACGGACCGCGTTCGCACCGCCGAGGAAGGTGGTCACCCGCGAGGAGCGCATCGGGTCGGAGGCGCGCAGCCGCGGGACGTGGCGGCGCTGGGTCTCGCCGGTGTCCGGGTCGGCGATCCGGAAGCTGACGATGCCGAGCGCGGGGTCCTTCGCGAACGCCTCGCGGCACAGCTGGGCGGTGTCCTCCCTGGCCAGCAGCCCGTCGTCGTCCAGGAACAGCAGGATGTCGACGTCGCTGCCGCCGGGCCCGAAGGCCTCGATACCGACGTTGCGGCCAGCCGGGATGCCGACATTCTCGGGCAGCTCGACGGTCCGTACGCCGGCGGGCAGCTCGGGCAGCGGCGAGCCGTTGCCGACCACCGCGATCTCGACCGGGTCACCGTCCTGCTTGGCGACCGAGTCCAGCAGCGCGCGCAGCTCCTCGGGGCGGTTGCCCATGGTGATGACGACCGCCCCGACGCGCAGGCCCCGCTCCACATCCGCTCCCGTCACTTGAGCCTGCTGGAGGCGAGGATGGACACGAGGTGGAGCAGGGTCTGGAGCAGCGCGATGCCCGCGAGCACCGCGACACCCAGCCGCGAGAAGAACAGGTCGCCCCGCACCGCGTCCAGCACCGCCAGGACCAGGATCAGCAGGGACGCCTCGATCCCGAGGACCAGCCGGTGGAACTTGAGCGCCGCGGCGGCCTTGCGGGCCAGCGCAAGACCCGACGAGCGCGGCTCGGACGCCGCCTCCTTGACCGGCGGCAGGCCGCCCTGGTGGCGGGCGACGCCGACGAGGTCGGTCTCGGCCTTGATCAGGATCGCGCCGAGGGCGGCCAGGGTGCCGAGGAAGGCCCAGAGCCAGTCGATCCGCCCGGGCCCGAACAGGTCCGCGGCGCGCAGGCCGAAGCCGACGAGCACCGCGGCGTCGCACAGGTAGGCGCCGACCCGGTCCAGGTAGACCCCGCCGAGCGAGAACTGCTTCTTCCAGCGCGCCACCTCGCCGTCGACGCAGTCGAGCAGCAGGTAGAGCTGGACCATCAGCACACCGAGCACGGCGCCCGCGATCCCCGGCACCAGGAGGGCCGGGGCCGCGAGGACACCGAAGACGGTCATCAGGTAGGTGAGCTGGTTGGGGGTGATCCTGGTGTTCACCAGGTACCGGTCGCAGCGCAGCGAGATTTCCCGCATGTAGAGGCGGCCGGCCCAGTGCTCACCGCTTCGCCGGTCCTTGACCCCCGCGGGGTGCACGACCGGGCGGAGTTCAGCTACTGACGGTTTTGGCATAGTCGGCGTATGCGTCCCTGATCTGGTCGGTGGACAGGTCCAGGTGCTCCAGGATCGTGTAGCGCCCGGGGCGGGTCTGGGGGGCGAACTCGACGGCCTTGACGAATTCGCTCTCGCTGAAGCCGATCTCGCTCGCCAGGACCGGGAGGCCGTGCCGCTGCAGTACGTCGACCATCAGCGCGGACTGCGCCTTCGCTCCGCGCAGGTACATCGCGAAGCACGCGCCCAGCCCGACCTGCTCGCCGTGGCTGGCCGAGCGCTTGGGGTAGAGCAGGTCCAGGGCGTGGCTGATCTCATGGCAGGCGCCGGACGACGGGCGGGTGTGGCCCGCGATCGACATGGCGATACCGGAGAGGACCAGGCCCTCGGAGAGCACGGTGAGGAAGTCGTCGTCGCCGCAGCCGCCGGGGTGGCGGAGCACGGCCTCGCCCGCCTGCCGGGCCATGGCCGCTGCCAGTCCGTCGATGGCCTCGCCCGTCTCGCGGTGGGAGAGCTCCCAGTCCGCGATGGCGGAGATGTTGGAGACCGCGTCGCCGATACCGGAGCGGACGAACCGGACCGGGGCGTCGCGGATCACATCGAGGTCGATGACGAGCGCGATCGGGGTGGGCACACCGTAGGAGCCGCGGCCCGCGTCGTTGTCGAGGATGGAGACCGGGGAGCAGATGCCGTCGTGCGACAGGTTCGTCGCGACGGCGACCATGGGCAGGCCGATCCGCGCCGCGGCGTACTTGGCACAGTCGATGATCTTGCCGCCGCCGAGGCCCACGACCGCGTCGTAGTGGCCGGACTTCATGGCGTCACCGAGCTTGACCGCGTCGTCGATCGTGCCGCCGCCGACCTCGTACCAGTCGGCTCCGGGGAGGGCGGGTGCCAGTCGCTCCCGCAGCTTGGCGCCCGAGCCGCTGCTGTACGCGATGGCCAGCTTGCCCGACGCGGAGATGCGCTGATCGGCCAGCAGGCCCGCCAGGTCGTCCAGGGCGCCGGCGTTGATGTCAACGACAACCGGGGACGGGATGAGGCGGGTCAGTACCGGCATGCGATCTCACGGCCCTTCGCCAGGTCCTCGTGGTTGTCGATCTCGACCCATGCGACGTCGCCGATCGGGGCCACGTCCACCTTGAAGCCGCGGTTGACCAGCTCCTGGTAGCCGTCCTCGTAGTAGAGGTCGGGGTCCCGCTCGAAGGTGGTCTTCAGGGCGTCGGCCAGCTCGCCGGCGGCCTCGCCCTCGATGAGGGTGACACCGATGTACTCACCGGTCGCCTCGGCCGGGTCCATCAGCTTGGTGATCTTCTGGACGCCCTTGTCGGGGTCCACGACGACCTTCATCTCCTCGTCGGCGAGCTGCTTGACGGTGTCCAGCGCGAGGATGATCTTCTGGCCGTTGCCGCGGGCGGCGAGCAGGGTCTGCTCGACGGAGACCGGGTGCACGGTGTCGCCGTTGGCGAGGATCACCCCGTCCTTGAGCGCGTCACGCCCGCACCACAGGGAGTAGGCGTTGTTCCACTCCTCGGCCTTGTCGTTGTCGATGAGGGTGAGCTCGAGGCCGTACTTCCGCTCCAGGGCCTCCTTGCGCTCGTACACGGCCTCCTTGCGGTAGCCGACGATGATCGCGACCTCGGTCAGGCCGATCTCGGCGAAGTTGCCGAGGGTCAGGTCGAGGATCGTGGTTTCGCCGTCGACCGGCACCAGGGCCTTGGGCAGGGTGTCGGTGTAGGGACGCAGACGCCGTCCGGCGCCGGCGGCCAGCACGAGGCCGATCATGCGGGTTCTCCTTCATCGTGTACGGCGGGTGCTTGGGAGGACACCCAGAAGCGGATGCTCTCGACGAGTACCAGCAGCGCCAGGACCACGGCCAGGGCCGTGAGCGCGATTGTGAAACCTGAGGGGGGGAGCGCGGCGGCGAGGACGGCGACCAGCAGGGTCCGTCCCTCGGCGCCACCGGTCGCCCGGACCAGCCACCGCGGAGGAGCTCCGGTACCACCGCGGATGCGGTAGACGGTGTCGTAGTGATGGTAGGCGACCGCCGCGACCAGCCCGAACGCCGCGGGCAGGGCCCCGGGGTCGTCCGCGCGGGCGGCCAGCACCAGGATCGTGACGTACTCCGCGACCCGGAAGAGGGGCGGTACGAGCCAGTCGAGCGGGCCCTTGAGCGGGCGGGCGACGGCGGCGCCGGAGAACGACGCGAAGACGGCGGCACCGAGCACGGGCCACCAGCTTCCCTCGCCCTTCCAGCCCAGCTGGGACATGAGGAAGACCACACCGGCCACGGCCATGAGAGGCGCGGTCGCGGTGCTGCGCGAGGCCGGGCCCTTGGCGATGACCTCGGCGATCGGACCGGAGTCCGCGAGGTCGGCCAGCGCCCGGGCGGCCCGGTCGGTCCGCCGGGCCCGCCGGGTGAGCGAGCGCAGCACCCGGCCGGCCGTGGTGTAGCAGGCGGCCAGCGCGCAGCCGATGAGCAGGGCGGAGAAGACGATGCGCGGGGTGGTCAGCGCGGTGAGCACGGCGATCATGGCCCAGCGCTCCCCGATGGGCAGCACGATCATCCGGCGGGCCCAGACCGTCCAGCCGACGCTGTCGAGCTTGTCGGAGAGTGCGGCGGTCGGGCTGGTGTTGGCCGTCGCGTCGTGGTTGGCCTCGTTGAAGGAGAAGTCGACGACATGGCGGCAGGTCTGCAGCACCATCGCGCCGAGCGCCAGCACCCATACGTCATCGCCGCCGCGTACCGCCCCGAGGGCCAGGCCGGCGTAGTACGCGTACTCCTTGGCCCGGTCGAAGGTGGCGTCCAGCCAGGCACCCATCGTCGAGTACTGCAGGGAGTAGCGGGCGAGCTGCCCGTCGGTGCAGTCCAGGACGAAGGAGAACAGCAGCAGGAGACCGGCTGCGATGAAGCCGCCGCGGGTGCCGGTGGCCGCGCAGCCGGCCGCGATCAGCGCGGTGATCAGGGACGCGGTGGTGACCTGGTTGGGGGTCAGCCCGCGGCGCGCGCACCAGCGGGCGAGGTAGCGGGAGTAGGTGCTGACACAGAAGGTGGTGAAGAACCCGTCGCGGGACTTCACGGCGGACCGCAGCCGTACCGCCTCGTCGTCGACGGCGGCGACGGCCTCCCGTGCCTCCTCGCGCTGGGCGGGCGTGAGCGCGACGGTGGCGACCAGGCTGCCGAGCGCGACGCGGTGCAGGCCGATGTCGTCGCGGTCGAGGGAGTCGGTGAGGGTCTCGGTGAGGACGTCCGTGAGGTGGGCGGTGCCGGCGCCGACCGGGATCCGGCCGACCGCGCGGGCCAGCGCGGGGCGCGCCTCGGGCTGCGCGGTGAGCGCGCCCGGGACGGCCGCGGCCGGGAAACGGGGGTCGGTCAGCGCCAGCCGCAGGGCGTGCCGGTGGCCGACGAAGCGGGGGTCGACGACGGCGATCCGCTCCTGTGCGGGCACCGTGGCGATCAGCTCCGCGACGGCCGCGGGACCGTCGGCGGTACGGACGTCGAAGCCCAGCGTGCGCAGGTCGGCTTCGAGCGGCGACCCGGCGACCGGCGGACCGGTGAGGATGGCGGTCGACAGACGAACTCACTCCTTGAAGGCTGACAAGGCAGCACGGGCGGTTGGCAGTCGATCCGCATTCGATACGACCTACCCGGGCAGCGGGCGTGGCACACCTGGCGCCGGAGGGCTGGGTGGCACGTCGGCAGAGGCTATCGGATCGCCGGATGCGGCCGTTCACCGCGCATTCACCGCGCGATCGAGTGACCGGCGGCGGGTCTGCCGCGATCATCATGGTGGATCGGGTGGCGCCGGAACAACTGGCCCACGGCCCGGGCGCCCGTGACGATGCCGGATATGAGCGGGCTGGTCACGCGGCGGGTGGGTTGTCCCCGGTCCAGTGTGGCGAGGGCCTCTCCCGGGCTCTCCCCTCCTCCCTCACCGGCGGCGTGGCGCCGCGCGCCGTCTGCGCAGGTGATGCGGACCCGGCTAGGGCAGACTTGGCGTCAACGACCGACGACAAGGATGGGCATGCCGATCACATCTGCCAACGGACAGACCACCGGCGACGCGGCGGTGAGCACACCGGGCGGCGTCGCCGAACCGATCATGCTGGAGCTGGTCGACGAGGACGGCACGACGATCGGCACCGCGGAGAAGCTCGCGGCGCACCAGCCTCCCGGTCAGCTGCACCGGGCGTTCTCGGTCTTCCTCTTCGACAACAAGGGACGGCTGCTGCTCCAGCGCCGGGCCCCGGGGAAGTACCACTCGCCCGGTGTGTGGTCCAACACCTGCTGCGGCCATCCGTACCCGGGTGAGCAACCGTTCGTGGCGGCGGCCCGCCGGACCGCGGAGGAGCTGGGGGTGGCCCCCGCGCTGCTGTCCGAGGCGGGCACGGTGCGCTACAACCACCCCGATCCGGACTCCGGCCTGGTGGAGCAGGAGTACAACCACCTGTTCGTGGGGCTGGTGCGGGCCGAACCGGCGCCGGACCCGGAGGAGGTCGGCGAATTCGCGTTCGTGACGCCCCGGGAGCTGGCCGAGCGGCATGCCCGGGCGCCGTTCTCGTCGTGGTTCATGACCGTGCTGGACGCGGCGCGCCCGGCGGTGCGCGAACTCACAGGAGACTCGGCGGGCTGGTAGCGAACGGGGTGAGCGGCAGCTCGGCCCAGATCGCCTTGCCGCCGTTCACCGTGTGATCGACGTCGCACGCGCCGCCCGCCTCGGCGGTGAGTATCTTGACCAGCCACAGCCCACGGCCGCCGGTATCGCCCTCGTCCGCCTCCAGTGCCTTGGGGCGGTAGGGGTGGTCGTCCTCGACCGCGACCCGGAGCCAGTGCGCGCCGATGGTGACCTGCACGGCGATCTGCGGGGAGAGCAGGGCGGCGTGCTGGACGGCGTTGGTGACCAGTTCGGAGACGATGAGCAGCAGGGCGTCCATGACGTCGGCGGCCATGGGCACGCGCTGTTCGTCGAGCAGGTCCCGGACCGCGTGGCGGGCCTGCGGCACCGAGGCCTCCAGTGCCGGGGTGGTGAACCGCCAGACACCTTCGTACGCGCGCGGGGAGGTCAGCTCTTCAGGGGGTTCTGCGGCGGGTCCGGAAGGCATCCTCACAGGAAGAGTGTTGGGAATGGGCTGGTCCGCACCGGCCCGCTGACCACAAGTCAGCGCCTATTGACGCAAGGTGGCCGATTCTGAATGAGGGGATCGGCCGGCCGACCGGTCGTGTTCTTTCTCTGCCGTGGTGCGGGGACGCCCCGGGGTGGTGACCGAACGATCCCCGCCACACAGGCCGCCCGCCCCCTCCGACTCCCGGCCACAGTGAATGCCGGCCGCAGTGAATGCCGTACAAAAACAGCAGGCCCGGTGCCTGAGCACCGGACCTGCTGTACTTGATCAGTAGCGGGGACAGGATTTGAACCTGCGACCTCTGGGTTATGAGCCCAGCGAGCTACCGAGCTGCTCCACCCCGCGTCGGTTGCCCCCACCTTACGGGTCGCCCGCCCCAGGACCAAATCGATAATCGCGCCGGGCGCCCGGGGCGGCTCCGCCCCCGCTCACACGGCCCGGTCGGTGATCCGTCCGCCGTCGACCTCGATCCGGCGCGTGGTGTGCACCGCGTCCAGCATCCGCCGGTCGTGCGTGACCAGCAGCAGGGTGCCCGGGTACGAGGCGAGCGCGGACTCCAGCTGCTCGATCGCCGGCAGGTCGAGGTGGTTGGTCGGCTCGTCCAGGACGAGGAGGTTGACGCCACGGCCCTGGAGGAGGGCCAGCGCGGCCCGGGTCCGCTCCCCCGGCGACAGGGTGTCCGCCGGGCGCAGCACATGCGCCGCCTTCAGGCCGAACTTCGCGAGGAGGGTACGCACCTCGGCGGGTGCCAGGTCCGGTACGGCGGCCCGGAAGGCGTCCATCAGCGGCTCGGTCCCCAGGAAGAGCCCCCGGGCCTGGTCGACCTCACCGACCACCACACCGGGGCCGAGCGCGGCCTGCCCGGTGTCCAGTGGGAGCCGGCCGAGGAGCGCGGCGAGCAGAGTGGACTTGCCGGAGCCGTTGGGGCCCGTGATGGCGACCCGGTCCGCCCAGTCGATCTGGAGGTCCACCGGGCCGAAGCGGAAGTCGCCGCGCCGGACGGCGGCGTCCCGGAGCGTGGCCACGACGGCGCCGGCCCGGGGCGCGGCGGCGATCTCCATCCGCAGCTCCCACTCCTTGCGCGGCTCCTCGACCACCTCCAGCCGTTCGATCAGCCGCTGGGTCTGCTTGGCCTTGGCGGCCTGCTTCTCGGTGGCCTCCACCCGGGCCTTGCGGCCGATCTTGTCGTTGTCCGGTGCCTTGCGGCGGGCGTTCTTGACGCCCTTCTCCATCCAGTTGCGCTGGGTGTGCGCGCGGGTCTCCAGGGCGGCCTTGGTGTCGGCGTACTCCTCGTACTGTTCCCGTGCGTGGCGCCGGGCCCGCTCGCGCTCCTCCAGGTAGGAGGTGTAGCCGCCGCCGTAGGTGTTGACCTGCTGCTGGGCGAGGTCGAGTTCGACCACGCGGTTGACCGTACGGGTCAGGAACTCGCGGTCGTGGCTGACCAGGACCGTGCCGGCGCGGAGGCCGGTGACGAACGACTCCAGGCGGGCCAGGCCGTCCAGGTCGAGGTCGTTGGTCGGCTCGTCCAGCAGGAAGACGTCGTAGCGGGAGAGCAGCAGCGAGGCGAGGGAGGCGCGGGCGGCCTGGCCACCGGAGAGCGTGGTCATCGGCTGGTCGAGGCCGATGGTGAGGCCGAGCTGGTCGGCGGTCTCCTCGGCGCGCTCGTCGAGGTCGGCGGCGCCCAGCGAGAGCCAGCGCTCCAGCGCCGTGGCGTAGGCGTCGTCCGCGCCGGGCCGCTCCTCGACCAGCGCCTGGGTGGCGGCGTCCAGGGCCAGCTGGGCCGCGGCGACGCCCGTACGGCGGGCGAGGAAGGCCCGTACGGTCTCTCCGGGGCGGCGGTCGGGCTCCTGCGGGAGGTGGCCGACCGTGGCGGTGGGCGGGCTGAGGGCGAGGGCGCCCTCCTCGGGGGTGTCCAGTCCGGCCAGCAGGCGCAGCAGGGTGGACTTGCCCGCACCGTTGGCACCGACGAGGCCGATCACATCGCCGGGGGCGACGACCAGATCAAGGCCGGAGAACAGGACGCGCTCGCCGTGGCCGGCGGCGAGGTCTTTGGCGACGAGAGTTGCTGACATCAGACCACCGATCGTATCCGGCCGCCACCGTGCCGGTCGCTCTAATATCCGGGCATGGAACCGGGTCTGAAAACGCATGTCAGCGGCGGCACAGCGACCGTCACCATCAGCAACACCGGCAAGCGCAATGCGGTGACCGTCCAGATGTGGCGGGATCTGCCGCCCCTGCTGGAGCGGCTGGCCGGCGACCGCACCGTACGGTCGCTGGTGCTGACCGGCGAGGGCGGGACGTTCTGCGCGGGCGCGGACATCGGGTCGCTGCGCGACGCGTCCGGTGAATCGCAGGGTCTGGCGGTGGCCGCCGAGGAGGCGCTGGCGGCGTTCCCCGGGCCGACGCTGGCGGCGATACGGGGCTACTGCGTGGGCGGCGGCGCCCAGTTGGCGGCCGCCTGCGATCTGCGGTTCGCCGAGGAGGGGGCGCTGTTCGGGGTGACGCCGGCCAAGCTGGGCGTGGTCTACCCGGCGTCGGCCACCCGGCGGCTGGTCCGGCTGGTCGGGCCCGCCACCGCCAAGTACCTGTTGTTCTCGGGCGAGTTGATCGACTGTGCGCGGGCGCTGCGGACCGGTCTGGTGGACGAGGTGCCGGCCGAGGGCGAGCTGGACAAGCGGGTGGCGGAGTTCTCCGCCGTACTGGCGAGCCGGTCGCTGCTGACCCAGACGGCGGCGAAGGAGCTGGCGAACGGGACCTGGGACGTGCCGCCGGACGAGGCCGAGGAGCGCGGTGCGTACTGGGCCGCGCAGGCGCGCGCGAGCGGCGACACCGCGGAGGGTGCCGCCGCCTTCCTGGAGCGCAGGGCGCCGCGGTTCGAGTGGAACGGCGGCCTCGGGGCCACCGGCGGAACCGCCGGCACCGAGGCCACCGGCGGGACCACCGGCCCCGGCGACGCGGGCGGCACTACCCGAGGCTGCTGAACTCGTTCCTGAACTTGGCGACCAGCTCGGCCGGGGCCTTCTCGGGCGAGCCCGCATCGTAGGGCGGCTGCGGGTCGTACTCCGCCATCAGCTGGATGCCCTGCGCGTACGTGTCACCGGCGATCCGCCCGGCCAGGGTCAGGCCCATGTCGATGCCGGACGAGACACCGGCGGCGGTGACGTACTTGCCGTCGAAGACGACCCGTTCGCCGGTGGGCTCGACGCCGAACTCCTTGATCGCCTCCAGGGAGAGCCAGTGCGAGGTGGCACGGCGCCCCGTGAGCAGCCCGGCCGCGGCCAGGATCAGGGAGCCGGTGCACACCGAGGTCGTCCAGGCCGAGGTGGCGTCGGCCGCGCGCAGCCAGCCGAGCAGCGCCTCATTGCGCATCTGCGGTTCGACGTTCCGAGGCGGGCCGCCGGGGACCACCACGAGGTCCGGGCGCGGTACCTCGGCGAGCGCCTTCTTCGCCACGAGGGTCAGGTTGCCGCTGTCGTCGCTGACCGGCCCCGGGCTCTCGGCGACGAAGACGGTCTCGGCGTCCGGGAGCGGACTCAGGGTCTGGTACGGGCCGATGGCGTCGAGAGCGGTGAAGCCTTCGTAGAGGACGATTGCGAGCTGCATGGCAGTTCCTGTCGGTAGGGATCGGTATGCACGGAGGGATGGGGATGGGTAGGGGTGTGGGACATCGACGGAGCGGAATACGGAATTCGGGACGGAGCCGTGGGGTCAGGGCGCGGACGGCTGGAAGCGGCGGCGGTACTCGGCCGGCGAGGCGCCCAGGACCCGCAGGAACGCGCGGCGCATCGCCTCGGGGGTGCCGTAGCCGCAGCGGCGGGAGACCTGCTCGATCCCGTCGGCGCTGTCCTCCAGGCGGCGCCGGGCGGCCTCCAGCCGTACCCGGTCGACATAGCGTCCCGGGGTCATTCCGGTCTCGTCGCGGAACGCCCGGGCGAAGTGGCGCGGGGAGAGGCCCGCGCGGGATGCCAGTGCGTCGACGGACAGGTCCGCCGCCGGGTTCTCGGTGATCCACTGCTGGACGTCGCGCAGTGGCCGCCGCTGGGCGGTCTGGGCCGCGAGCTGGGCGCTGAACTGGGTCTGGTTGCCCGGCCGCCGGAGAAAGACCACCAGGTGCCGGGCGACGGCCAGTGCGAGGTCCCGGCCGAGGTCCTCCTCCACCAGGGCCAGCGCCAGGTCGATACCGGCCGTCACGCCGGCCGAGGAGGACACATCGCCGTCCCGTACGTAGATCGGGTCGGGCTCGACGCGGACTGCGGGGAACCGTTCGGCGAGGGTGTCGCACAGCAGCCAGTGGGTCGTCGCCCGGCGGCCGTCCAGCAGCCCGGCCTCGGCCAGCAGCAGCGCCCCGCTGCAGACGGAGACCTTGCGCCGGGCGCGGTGGGCGTTGCCGCGCAGCCAGTCGATCAGCCGGGGGTCGGGGTTGCGGGTGCCCTGACCGCCGGGCACCACCAGGGTGTGCGGCGGTGCGGCGTCGGCAAGCGTGCCGTCGGGGACGAGGGTGAGGCCGCTGGTGGTGCGGACCGGGGCGCCGTCGAGGCTCGCGGTGCGGATGCGGTAGGCGCCCGGTGCCCCCTGAGCCGCACCGTGGAAGACCTCGACGGGCCCGGTGACGTCGAGGGCCTGCACACCGTCGAAGAGGACGATCAGTACATCCAGTCCATCGCGCTGTTCCTTGCGTCCATCCATGCCTCCATCCTGGCCAGCGGCGGCGATGGCGGCAATGACGGATTTCCCACCTTTTCCGCCATCCGCGGGCCACCGACGACCGGGACGGCCACACCCCTGCACCCCCCGGGATGCACAGGCCGCCCCGGGAGCACCTCCATACCGACGGGTCGGTAGCCTGCCCTGTATGACATCTTCCAGCGCACTGCCCGAGCAGGCCGGACGCACCTGTCACGACGTCATCAACCCCTTCCACTCCGCGCACTACTTCGCGCCGGAGTTCCCCGCCGAGATGGCGAAGATCGGCCTCGAGAACAAGCACGCCAGCTACTTCGCCTCCAGGGGCGCGGCCATGGGCGCGGTGGGCCCCGGCACCATCGCGGCGACCTTCTACAACTTCCGGTACGACCTGATCGCCGAGCACGTCCCGCACGTCTGGTCGGTCACCACCCCCGAGACAGTGCTGGCGGCCCGGCTGCGCGCCGCGGACGCCACGCTCCGCCGGCTGCTCGGCGACGAGGCGGTCGCGTCGCCGGAGATGGCCGAGGCGGCGGAGCTGGCGCTGCGCGCCGCCGAGGGCTGCAGCCGCCAGGCCCGGCCCCTGTACGCCGCGCAGGCCGATCTGCCCGTACCGGACGCCCCGCACCTGGCCTACTGGCACGCCGCGACGCTGCTGCGCGAACACCGCGGCGACGGCCACCTGATGGCCCTGATGGACGCCGAACTGGACGGGCTGGAGGCGGTGGTCACCCACGCCGCCACCGAGCGCGGGATGAACCTCCAGGGCGCACTGCGGATCCGCGGCTGGTCGGAGGAGGACCTCCGGGCCGCGCGGGAGCGGCTGCGGACCCGCGGATTCCTGGACGCCGAGGGCCGGTTGACCGAGGCCGGGGTCCGGCTGCGCGAGGACCTGGAGCACATGACGGACCGGCTGGACCGGGGCCCGTACGAGCACCTGGGCGCGGCGGGCGTGGCCCGGCTCACCGAGCTGGCGACCGGCTTCACCACGGCCCTCGTGAAGGCCGGCGCGTTCCCGACGGAGCTGTTCGGCGAGTAGGGCTCCCTCCGGTCCGCCGGGCCCGCCGGGGTGTGCGTGCGGCTTCTCACACCCCGGCCCCACCGGCCGGGCGGTGCGACAGTCCGGCCCGCCAACCGGCACAATGCAGGCTCGAAGTACGAGCTGGAAGGCGGGCAGGATCAACGTGACGGCATCCACTGAGCCCAACGGGGCCCTCGGGTCCATCGAAGCGCGGATCGCCGGGGAGCTCGGCGTCCAGGAGCGGCAGGTGAAGGCCGCGGTCGAACTGCTCGACGGCGGCTCGACCGTCCCGTTCATCGCGCGCTACCGCAAGGAAGCCACCGGGACGCTCGACGACGCGCAGCTGCGCACCCTGGAAGAGCGGCTGCGCTACCTGCGGGAGCTGGAGGAACGGCGCACCGCGATCCTGGAGTCCGTACGGTCCCAGGGCAAACTGGACGCCGCTCTGGAGGACCGGATCCGCGGTGCCGACTCCAAGGCCCGGCTGGAGGACATCTACCTCCCGTTCAAGCCCAAGCGGCGCACCAAGGCGCAGATCGCGCGGGAGGCGGGCCTGGAGCCGCTCGCCGACGGGCTGCTCGCCGACCCGTCGGTGGAACCGGCCGCGGCCGCCGCGGCGTTCGTGGACGCCGACAAGGGGGTCGACGATCCGGCCGCCGCCCTGGAGGGCGCGCGGGCCATCCTGACCGAGCGGTTCGGCGAGGACGCGGACCTGATCGGTGAGCTGCGCGAGCGGATGTGGTCGCGCGGGCGGGTCGCGTCGAAGGTGCGAGAGGGCAAAGGCGACAGCAAAGAGGGGCCCGGCGCGAAGTTCGCCGACTACTTCGACTTCGCGGAGCCGTTCACCGAACTGCCCTCGCACCGGGTGCTGGCGATGTTCCGCGGCGAGAAGGAAGAGGTCCTCGATCTCACCCTGGAGCCGGAGGACCCCTCGGCGGCCACCGAGGGCCCGAGTTCCTACGAGCGGTCCATCGCCGCGAAGTTCGGCATCACCGACCGGGGCCGCCCGGCCGACAAGTGGCTGCAGGACACCGTCCGCTGGGCCTGGCGCACCCGTGTCCAAGTGCACCTCGGCATCGATCTGCGGCTCCGGCTGCGGCAGGCCGCCGAGGACGAGGCGGTTCGGGTCTTCGCCTCGAACCTGCGCGATCTGCTGCTGGCGGCGCCCGCCGGCACTCGCGCCACGATGGGCCTGGACCCCGGCTTCCGTACAGGGGTGAAGGTGGCCGTGGTGGACGCGACCGGCAAGGTGGCGGCCACGGACACCATCTACCCCCATGTGCCGCAGCAGAAGTGGGACGCCTCCCTGGCCACGCTGGCGAAGCTGGCCCGTGAGCACGGTGTCGAGCTGATCGCGATCGGCAACGGCACCGCCTCCCGGGAGACCGACAAGCTGGCGGCCGATCTGATCGCCGCCCAGCCGGAGCTGAAGCTGACGAAGGTGATGGTGTCCGAGGCGGGCGCCTCGGTGTACTCCGCCTCCGCGTTCGCCTCCCAGGAGCTGCCGGAACTGGACGTCTCGCTGCGCGGTGCGGTGTCCATCGCCCGCCGCCTCCAGGACCCGCTCGCCGAGCTCGTCAAGATCGACCCCAAGTCGATCGGCGTCGGCCAGTACCAGCACGATCTGTCCGAGGTGAAGCTGTCCCGCTCCCTCGACGCGGTGGTCGAGGACTGTGTGAACGGCGTCGGCGTGGACGTCAACACCGCGTCCGCGCCCCTGCTTTCACGGGTGTCGGGGATCGGCTCGGGCCTGGCCGAGAACATCGTCGCGCACCGGGACCAGAACGGCCCGTTCCGCTCCCGTAAGGCCCTCAAGGACGTGTCGCGGCTCGGCCCGAAGGCGTACGAGCAGTGCGCGGGCTTCCTGCGGATCCGGGGCGGCGACGACCCGCTGGACGCCTCCAGCGTGCACCCGGAGGCGTACCCGGTGGTGCGGCGGATGGTGAAGACGGCCGGTACCGAGGTCGGCTCGCTGATCGGCAACGCCGCGGTGCTGCGCACTCTGAAGGCCGCCGAATTCGTCGACGACTCCTTCGGTCTGCCGACGGTGACCGACATCCTGCAGGAGCTGGAGAAGCCGGGCCGCGACCCGCGCCCGGAGTTCCGGACCGCGACCTTCAAGGAGGGCGTGGAGAAGATCGGCGATCTGCAGCCGGGGATGCTCCTGGAGGGGGTGGTGACCAATGTCGCCGCCTTCGGGGCGTTCGTGGACGTCGGTGTCCACCAGGACGGTCTGGTCCATGTCTCGGCGATGTCCAAGAGCTTCGTCAAGGATCCGCGGGATGTGGTGAAGCCGGGCGACATCGTGCGGGTCAAGGTGCTCGACGTCGACATCCCGCGGAAGCGGATCTCGCTGACCCTGCGGCTGGACGACGAGCACGAGAAGGGCGGCCCGGCGGGCGGCGGCGAGCGGCGCGGCGGCGCGGGCGGCGGCGGACGCGGCCCGCGCGAGGGCGGCCGGGGCGGTGCGCCGCGGCCGCGCCAGGGCGGCGGCGGACGGCGCGGCGACCAGCGGGGCGGCCGCGACGCCGCACCGGCCAACGGCGCCATGGCGGACGCCCTGCGGCGGGCCGGGCTCCTGGGGAAGGAGCGGGGCGGCCGCTGAGGGCCGGGTACGGACGGCGTACCGGGGGCCGGCGGGTTCGCCACGGCCGCGCTGAACGCAACGCGCCGCCACGGCCGCGCTGCGCGCAACGCGTCGGCGCGGCCGGGTCGACCCGCCCCCGCCGGGTCAGCCAGCCCCCCGCCGGGTCAGCCCGCACCCGCGAAACCGCGGATGCGCTCCAGTTCGGCGGCCACGTCCGTGAGCGTGGCGCAGGCCGGGACCGGCCGGAGATCCCCGGCCGGGACGGTGGTGTCCCGTCGGTGGCGCGGGTCGTCCAGGGCGTCCGCCATGGCGGAGAGCGCCCGGCACAGTCGCTCCGACTCCTCGGGGTCCGGGCGGTGCGCGCCGTGGTCGAGGCGTACGGCGCAGGCGGTCGCGGCGTCCACAATGCGCTCGGCGGCGGTCACCACGGTCAGCCAGTCGGGGTTGCGGTCCCGGCCGGCGAGGAGTTCGGCCGCCGCGGTCTCCGCGGCCGTCCTCGCCTCCCCCAGCGCCCGGTACGCCGCGCGGCGCAGGGCCAGCCGCTCGGTGGGGTCCTGGCCGGGTTCCGCCTCCAGCACGTGCCGGAGGAACCGCTCGGTGGCGCGCAGCGCCGAGGTGACCCGCTGCCCGACCCGGCGGCGCGGATCGGCGAGCGCGGGCAGATGCCCGACGACGAGCACGATGCCGCAGGCGATGGAGGTGTCGACGATCCGCTCAGCGGCGGCCTGCGGGTCCCCGCTGACGTGCACGAACGCCAGCACCATCAGGGTGATCGCGACGGTCTGCAGGGCGAAGTGGCGGGTGGCGAACGGCAGCAGCGCCCCGCCCGCACCGGCCACCAGCGCGGGCCACCACGCCCCCGTCAGCGTCCCCATCAGCGGCCCCGCCAACAGCAGCCCCGCTCCGGCGAAGACCAGCACGCCGGCCACGGTTCCGGCGAAGCGGTTCACCGTACGGGAGAAGAGCGGGCCCAGATCGGGCTTGACGAGGAAGGTGGCGGTCGCCGGAAGCCAGTACCAGTGGTCGGCCCGCAGGAGCAGGGCCACCGCGGTGCTGACGGCGATGCAGACGGCGACCCGGAGGCCGTAGTCCCGCCCGGCGGGTCCGAACAGGCCGCGTCCGGGCCGGGTCCGCCCGGCGGCCACGCGCAGCGCGCGCCAGAGCGCGGACGCCGGGCTCCCGGCGTCGGGGATCATCCGCTGCTCAGCGGCGGCGCGCGCCCGGTCCCTCGCCGGTCCGCGCCCCTTCTCCGGCCCCTTCTCCGGTTGTCTCTTCGTTCCCGTCTCCGGCCGCGACGACGGCTCCCGGCGGGCGAAGGCCACCGCCGTGTCCAGCAGCGCCTGGTCGAACGCACCACGCGCGGCGGTGCTGGTCTCCGGGGCGGACACCTGTCCCGGGGCCTGCCCGGTGCGCAGCGCTTCGGCGAACTGCCGGGGGCTCCGGGCGACCCGGGCCGGCAGTGGGCGGGCCTCCCACAGCAGCGCCACGCTCGCCTCGCACAGCGCGGTGGCGGCGGCGAACCGCTCGGCCAGCAGGACCTCTTCCGTACGGACCGGCCGGCGCCACAGCCTGCTGGTCAGCCGGCGCAGCCGCAGGGCTTCGTCGGCGCGGTCCAGGGCGTCGGTGAGCCGGCGCCGGGCAGGCTCGGCACCGGGTCCGCCAACCGCTTCCAGGGCATCGGCGAGCACGTCGAAGACCCGGGCGACCGCCGCCCGCTCACCGCTGAGCGCACCGCCCGCCGGCCGGGGTGACCGCAGGACGAGGCGCAGCAGGAGCAGCCAGAGGCAGCCGGCGAGGACGTACAGGGCCTTCGCCCAGGGCGCGCCGGGAAGCGGCATCCCGGCGCCGAGGACGGTGGTGGCCAGCATCTGCATACCGGCGTTGGACCGCACCGGCCCGGCCACACTGCCGGCGCCGGAGACGAAGCCGACCGCGAACAGCGCCGGCACGATCCACCAGCCCGCACCGGCCGCCTGCAGCGAGGCGCCGATCAGCATGCCGAGCGACGAGGCGAGGGCGGGCAGGCCGATGCGGACGATGCCGGTGCGCCGGGTGCCGGGGCGGTCGTTGACGCCGGCCAGCATCGAGCCGAGACCGACCAGCACACCGGGCGCCGGATGGCCGGTCGCGATCCCCGCACCGAGCAGCGGCCCGGCGCACAGCGCACCTCGGGCGACGGCGGCCCAGGGAATGGGCAGCCGCTGCCAGCGGAACGGGTGCGCCAACCAGGTGGGGACGGCGCGCGGCGCGCGGAGCATGGGCCTCCTCAGACGACGGCGTACGGAAGAACGGCAAGCGGAATCCGAGGGGCGACATCGGCCGTCGGTGCTGCTACCAGCCTAAGGTCCCCATTTGTCCGCAACACGTCCGCAGCACTGCCGGAGGGTTACAAGATCACGAGCTGGGCCGGAGGGCCACCGGCTCAGCCGAGGGCTACCGGCTCGACGGAGGGCTACCGGCGGACCACGAGCTCGGCACCACCACGTTCAGGACGGCGTGCCCAGTCGCCTGGTCAGCCCTCCGAAGGGCAGGAACGTGGTGCGGGTGGCGAGCCGCCAACTGCCGTCGTCCTTGCGGAACGTGTCCTCGTAGTGACCCAAGTTGGCCGGGAGCTGCGGCGGGACCATGCCGTCGGTGTAGCCGTCCACACGGTAGGTCGCGAAGTAGGTGGTCGCGGCGGCCGTCACCGCGGAGTCCACGGTGACCAGGATGTTGGTACACATCCGGCGGGAGAGCCGGTCGGCGGGCCGGGAGCCGAAGTAGTCGCGGAGCGCCGCACGACCCTCGATCCGGCGACCGCCGGCCGGCCACTCCCAGACGCCGTCGGCGGTGAACAGTTCGGCCACCGCGCGAGGGTCCCCCAGGTCGAGGTGCCGGATGAACTCCAGTATCAGCCGCTCGCAGGCCCGCTCGGCGAGCAGACGGTCCATGGGGTCAAGTCCGTTGGTGTCCATGGCGCTTCCCTATCACCCGGAGCGGCCACGGCGGGCCCGTGGAACGGTCGACGGCCTAGCATTCCGGTATGGCGATCGACACAGGTGACGCAGGCGCAGGTGACGTGTGCGCAGGTGACGTGTGCGTGATCGGCGGCGGCGTGATCGGCCTGACGTCGACGGTCGCGCTGGCAGAGGACGGCCACCGGGTGCGGGTGCTCAGCCGGGACGCGGCGGGCGAGACGACGTCCGCGGTGGCCGGCGGGCTGTGCTGGCCCTACCGCATCCAGCCGTACGAGCAGGCGGTGCGGTGGGCCGTACGCTCCTTCCACGTACTCGCCGGACTGGCACGGAACCCGGAGGAGACGGGCGCCCGGATGGTGACCGGGACGATGGCGCGGGCGCACGTGACGGCAGGCCGTCCGGAGGACACGGACGACGGCCTGGCCTCCTGGTACGCCGCCGTACCCGGGATGCGGCCGGCCCGTGCGGACGAACTTCCCGAGGGATACGCATCGGGGTGGCGGGCCCGTACCCCTCTGGTGGATATGCCGGCCCATCTCCGCTACCTGGAAGGGCGGTTGACCGCAGCGGGCGGGAGCATCGAGCGGGACGAGGTCAGGTCTCTGGAGGCAGCGGGCCGAGCAGCGGACGTGGTCGTCAACTGCTCGGGGCTGGGCGCCCACGTTCTCGTGCCGGATCCGGATGTCCACCCGGTCCAGGGCCAGTTGGTGATCGTCGCCAACCCGGGCATCGAGGAGTGGTACGGCACAGCGGACCCGGGCGCCACGGAGACGACGTACGCGCTGCCGCAGCCGTACGGCCTGGTGCTGGGCGGTACGGCGCGGGCACACGCCTGGTCGCGGGAGCCCGATCCGGCGGTGGCGGAGGGGATCGTGGCGCGCTGCGCACGGCGTTTTCCGGAGCTGGCGCGGGCCCGGATCTTGGCTCACAGGGTGGGACTCCGCCCGGCCCGGTCCGCCGTGCGCCTGGAGGCGGAACGGCTGCCCGGCGGCACCCGCTGTATCCACAACTACGGGCACGGGGGCGCGGGGGTCACCGCCGCATGGGGCTGTGCCGACGAGGTGGTAGGGCTGGTCCGGGAGGCCCTGGAGGCCCCGGAGGCCGACTAGGACGAAAGGCCCACTGGGGCGAAGGGCCCACTGGGACGAAAACAGGCCTGATACGGCTTCGCAGCCGGACGCGGCCCGTGGAGGGCCAGGGTGTCCGGCCCTCCACGGGAGCGGATCCGCGCGCCGGCGGTCAGAGCCGGCGCGCCCGCGCTAGCCGGCTCCCCCTTCCCGGTCTCCAGGCCCACCTCCGGTCCCGCCTCCGCCTCCGCTTCCGGTCCCGCTTCCACTTCCGTTTCCGGTCCCGCTTTCGGTCCCAGTTCCGTTGCCGGTCCCGGTTCCGTCGCCGGTCCCATTGCCACCGGGGCCGATCTGGAGCGCGAAGTCGCCGTCGTACTGCTCATGGCCGGCGATCACCGCCATCTCGACGGCCTCCTCGCCCTTCTGCCCGCGCACGATCAGCGGATCGCTGCGCAGATCCCGGGTCAGCGCCCAGCACATCGCGATCATCACGACCATGAACGGCACCGCCACCAGGATCGTCAGGTTCTGCAGCCCGGTCAGCGCGTCGTCCGAGCCGCCGCCGATCAGCAGCATGATCGCGGCGACCGCACCGGTCACCACGCCCCAGAAGACCACCATCAGCCGGCTCGGCTCCAGGGTCCCCTTCTGCGACAGCGTCCCCATGACGATGGACGCGGCATCGGCTCCGGAGACGAAGAAGATGCCGACCAGGACCATGACGAGGATGCTCATCACCGTGAAGAGCGGGTACTGGTGCAGGACGTCGAAGAGCCGGCCCTCGGGGGTGGCCGAGCCACTGAGCCGCTTGCCGTCCTGCAGCTTCATGGCCGAACCGCCGAACACCGCGAACCACAGCAGGCTCACCACGCTCGGTACGAGGATGACCCCGCCGACGAACTGACGGATCGTCCGGCCGCGGCTGATCCGGGCGATGAACATCCCCACGAAGGGTGTCCAGGAGATCCACCACGCCCAGTAGAACACCGTCCAGGTGCGCAGCCAGTCGCCCACTTCGGCACCGCTGGCCGCCTCCGTACGGCCGGCCAGCTGCGGCAGCTCGCCGAGGAACGAACCGAGGGAGGTCGGCAGGAGGTTGAGGATGAGGACGGTCGGGCCGGCCACGAAGACGAAGACCGCCAGGACCACCGCCAGCACCATATTGATGTTGGACAGCAGCTGGATGCCCTTGGCGATACCCGAGACCGCGGAGAGGATGAAGGCGATGGTCAGGACGGTGATGACGGCGACCAGCAGGCTGGTGCCGACACCGTCCATCCAGCCCAGCACCTTGATGCCGCTGCCGATCTGCAGCGCTCCGAGCCCGAGCGAGGCCGCGGAGCCGAAGAGGGTGGCGAAGATGGCCAGGATGTCGATGACCCGGCCGCCCCAGCCGTTCGCCCGCCGTGTGCCGATGAGGGGAGTGAACACCGCGCTGATCGTCTGCCGTCTCCCCCGCCGGAAGCAGCTGTACGCGATGGCCAGCCCCACGACCGCGTAGATGGCCCATGGGTGCAGTGTCCAGTGGAACAAGGTCGTGGCCATGGCGGTGTCCATGGCCTGGGCCGCGTCCTTGGGATCGGTGCCCGGGGGCGGGCTGGTGAAGTGCCCCAGCGGCTCGCTGACTCCGTAGAACATCAGCCCGATGCCCATACCCGCGCTGAACATCATCGCGATCCAGGACACGGTGCGGAATTCGGGCGGCTCGCCCTCCTTGCCGAGCGTGATCCGGCCGTACTTGCCGACGGCCAGCCAGATCGCGAAGATCACAAAGCCGGAGGAGGCGAGCACAAATGCCCAGCCTCCGTTGTCCATCACCCAGTTCAGCATCGCCGTCGATGCGTTCTTGAGCGAGGTGGTGGAGGTCGCTCCCCACCCGATGAAGGCCAGGGTGAGCAGCGCGGTCACACCGAAGACCACACGGTCGGTCTGCGGCGGCCCGGCTCGCCGCGAGTCGCCGGTGTGGCCGGAGTTGCCGGTGTGAACGGAGTCTCCGGCGTGGCCGGGGTCGCCGTTGTTTCGCTGACTCGCGTCCCGTTTGCCGGGTTCTGTCTCGTGAGAGTCTCTCTTGATTGTCTCCGACACGCATCGACCTTTCGATCGGCCATGATTTTCCTGCCGCTTACCCCCTCTCACACAGGGCAGTCGTCCATGGGCACCGCAACCGCAAGGTGATATCCGGCCCGTTGGTCCAGCAGCAGCGGGACGAGGGCGCGCAGCGACTGACGCAGCGGGACGACCGCGCCGTCGGCCGGGTCCGTTCGCCACGTCAGGCCGTGCAGGGCCAATTCATCTCCCACGCGGTCCAGTTGCTCCGCGTCCAGGCGGTATGCGCAGGGTGGGTCGGAGAGGGTCTGCGCGCCGGTGGGGGGTGCGTTGTCGGCGCCGCCGAGGTAGACCGGGCCGTGGTCGGCGTATCCGGCGAGCCGGGCTGCGGTGGTGGCCGCTTCGATGCGTGCGCGGTGACGGCCGAAGAAGGTGAACGCACCCTTCAGCGCGGCGAGGTGGGAGTCGACCCGGCGCCGGTTGTTGAGTGCGGGGTCGGCCTGCTCGGCGGCGGTGAGGGGGTCGATACGGGTCTCGACGAGCAGCCCGAGGGAGCCCTTGACGCCCACGGTGTTGCGGAGGATGCGCTCCTGGCCGTCGCCCGCGACCTGCTTGACGGGCTCATCGGTCTCCGGGTCGGTCCAGATTCCGTAGACCCCGGCACTGAATCCGGCGTTCCGGACGGCGGGTCCGACGAACTCCTCGGCGAGTGCGCCGGACTCGTGGTGCACCGCCTCCGAGGTGTTCGGGTTGCGCGGCCAGAGGGAGAGCAGGTCCTTCGTGTAGTACGGGACGGTGGCGTCGTACTCGTGCAGGTCCAGGACGGAGTCGGGGCGGTAGTCGCGGAGAACCCTGGCCATGGCACGGGCCTCGGCGGTCCGCAGGGCGAGGTGGTCGCGGTTGATGTCCTTCCCGTCGGCGTTGCCCCGGGTGTTCGCCGCCCGGCCGTCGGGGTTGGCGGTCGGTACGACGAGCACGCTGGTGCGTTCCAGGAAGCGCCGGGTGGCCCGGTCCCTGGCGTAGGCGAGGTCGCGGATGGTGGAGAGGCAGGCCTCGCGGCCGGAGGGCTCGTCGCCGTGCTGGGCACAGATCAGCAGGACGGAGTTGCCGCGCCGTACGTCGGCGGGGCGCTCCGGGGCGGGAGCGCCGATGCGGACGAGTTGCAGCGGGCGGCCCTGCTCGGTGGTGCCGATCCGGTCGATCCGTACGCGTGGGGTGGCGCGGTCGACGGCGGCGAGGAACGTCTGCTCCTCGGGCTGGCTGGTCCAGCGCGCGCCATGGCTGGTTTCGAACCCCGTACGGGGTGTCCGGGTTCCGGCGGCATCGGCCGGGGTGGCGGGCAGGGTCGCGCCGAGCGTGGCGGTCAGGGCGAAGGCCAGCGCCCCTAAGACGAGGAGTCGTCCGGCACGGCGGGAGCGGAGTGTCACGAGGAGGTGCCTCCCTCGGGTGAGTGGCGGGGAAGGGGACGCGGGACCGGCGTGAGGGAGCGCGGCGGGGTGATCCCGGCGAGCGGTGCGCCGCCCGTGTGCGGGGACACCCCCGCAGTGGCCCCCGCAGTGGCCCCCGCAGTGGCCCGTGCGAAGGCCGGGTAACCCCCGGTCAGCGGCAGTGCAGCCGCAGTACGGGAGAGATCGAGGGTGAGCGTCGGCCGGGACGCGGGTGGGTCGATCAGGCCGGCGTCGGTACCGGCCACGATCAGTGCGAGCCGGTGTCCGGCGGGCACGATGTGGTCGGCGGCGGCCAGGTCGAGGGTGAGGGTGTACGGCTTTCCCGGGGTGAGCGGGCGGCCGTGGTGGGGGTCGGCGTAGTTGCCGAGGTCGGCCCAGCCGCGGCTGAAGACGGTGTGCGCCACCTTCCGGGTGTCGGCGGCGGTCTCCTTGAAGCAGCCGCTGTCGCCCGTGATGCCGGCTCCCCAGCAGGTGCGGTGGCCGAGGGTGGTGATGCCCTCACCGGCGGCGGCGTAGTCGCGGATGGTGTCGGGGCCCAGGTCCACCAGGACGGCGGAGAGATGGGCGGTCGAGGTGCTCGGGGTGGCGGTCACGGTCACCGTTCCGGAGCCGGACAGCCGCAGGGGCGCACGCAGTGGGCCGGTGGTGAAACCGGCCTTGGCGGTGGTGGATTGGTCGATCCGGGCCGCCCAGTCGGCCTCGCTCAGCGACGGGTCGTCGGTGAAGGTCTCGGTCGCGCCCTGCGGGGCCGGTGTGGTGCCGAGGACGCCGACGCCGGGCGCGGAGCCGTTGTCCGGCCGCAGTGTGGTGGTCCGGGTGCCGGGGGCGGGCCACTGCGGATCGGTGGACCAGGTGCCGGGCGAGCGCTCGATATCGGCCATGGGGGCGCGTTCGATGCCGTTGTCGTAGCCCAGCAAATAGTGGTCGAACCAGTGGTGCAGGGTCTTGACCCAGGCTCCGCGCCGGAGGTCGAACGGATCGACGTGCCCAGCCTGGGAGAGCCAGATCTTCCGCTCCACGCCGTGCCGGGCGAGCGCCTCCCACCACTGGCCGGCGTGCCGGGTGCGGACGTTGAGGTCCTGCAGACCGTGCACCATGAAGACACTGGCCCGGACCCGGCCGGCGTCACGGACGTAGTCCCGCTCGGTCCACAGATCCGTCCAGTCGCCGCTGCGCGGCGCACCGTCGACCAGTCTCTGCTGTACCGCGGCGCAGCGTTTCTTCGCCTCCGGGCTGTCGACCAGGCTGCCGAGCCCGTCAGGTCCTGAGCCGTTGAGCGGAGCGCCCTTGGCGAAGTAGTAGTCGTACCAGGAGGAGATACCGGCGATCGGGACGATGGTCTTCAGGCCCTCGACGCCGGTGGCCGCGACGCCGTTGGCGATGGTGGCGTCCCAGCTCTTGCCGATCATTCCGGTGCTGCCGCTGGCCCAGTCGGCCGTGGCGGGCCGGCCTCCGGTACGGGTGGTGTAGGCGCGGCCCCGGCCGCCGAGCCAGTCGACGACGGCCTTGGCGGACAGGATGTCCGAGCGGCCGCCGACGTCGGCACAGCCGTCGGAGCGGTTGGTGCCCGCCAGGTCGACGAGGACCGTGGCATAGCCACGCGGTACGAAGTAGTTGTCGTAGAAGAGCGGGAACTGGACCGGCCGTCCCTGGGCGTCGTAGGTCTTCTTCTGGCTTTCGTTGCCGCGTCCGCAGCAGGAGTAGTACGGACTGGCGTCCATGATCACGGGTATCCGAAGGCCCTGCTGGGCGGGTTCGGACGGCCGCACGATGTCGACGGCGACCCGGTCGGTCCTGCCGTCCGAGTCGCCGTCCAGCCGGGTGTCCACCCAGACCGATTCGCGTATCGCGCGGTCGTAGGAGTAGACGGGGCGGCTCTCACCGGGTGCCGCCTGCGCGGCGGACGGCCCGATCAGTCCGGCCAGCAGCGCGGCGACGGCCGTCAGCGCGAGTACGGTGAAGGAGATGCGGGGAAACCGCGCGGGATTCGTCACGAGGCGGACGGTAGCGCGGCACAACTCCCCTGCGTAAGGGCGTATATGGCGGCGGTGGTGCGGCCGGTCACAGCGAGGTGGCGAGGTGGTTCATGTCGATCATGTGTCAGATCGCACCATGTACATGACGTGGACCCCGGACAGTACATAAGGTCCCGGATGAGAGCCATCCCCCTACGAGTTGGAGGACTCGTGCGTCACAGACTTATCGTCCCGGGCGCGGCCGCCCTCAGTCTGCTGCTGGCGATCCCGGCATCGGCTGCCGACTTCCAGCCCGGGGCCCCGGGGGTGGGTGACAGCTACTACCCCGCGAGCGGAAACGGCGGGTACGACGTCTCCCACTACGACCTGCGGCTCAAGTACCAGCCGAAGACGGATCTGCTGGAGGGTACGGCGACGCTGCTCGCCACGACCACCCAGAACCTCTCCCGCTTCAACCTGGACTTCGGCCTCAAGGTCAGCGAGATCCGGGTCAACGGCAAGAAGGCCGCCTTCACCACCTCCGGCCAGCATGAGCTGGAGGTCACCCCGGCCGCCCCGCTGGAGAAGGGCAAGGCGATCAGCGTGGTGGTGCGCTACGCCGGCAAGCCCTCCGAACTGAAGATCGACGGCTTCACCGCCTGGGCCCGTACGCCCGACGGCGGCGTGGTGGCACAGGAGCCGCACGGCGCCGCGTGGTGGTTCCCGAGCAACGACCACCCCACCGACAAGGCGACGTACGACATCTCGGTGGCGGTCCCGGACGGCACCCAGGCGCTCAGCAACGGCGTTCTGCTGTCGGAGACCTCCAAGCTCGGCTGGACGCGCTACAACTGGCGCTCGGACAAGCCGCAGTCCACGTACCTGACGACGCTGGCGGTCGGCAAGTTCGACATCACCAAGGACACCACCGCCAACGGACTGCCGGTCATCAACGCCGTCAGCAAGGACCTCGGCGCCAACACGGGTGCGGCCAAGGCCAGCATCGAGCGCACCGCCGAGGTCGTGGAGTGGGAGGAGGGCGTCTTCGGCCCGTACCCCTTCAACGCGCTGGGCGGGTATGTGCCGAACGTACCGGCCGGGTACGCGCTGGAGACCCAGACCCGGCCGTTCTACGGGAAGCAGGCCTTCGACCGCGGCACCAACGTGTCGGTGGTCGTGCACGAGCTGGCGCACCAGTGGTACGGCGACAGCGTGTCCCTCAAGGACTGGAAGGACATCTGGGTCCACGAGGGCTTCGCCCGCTACGCCCAGTGGCTGTGGTCGGAGAAGGAGGGTGAGGGCACCGCCCAGCAGCTCGCGGAGTACGTCTACCAGCAGCACCCGGCCGACGACCCGTTCTGGAAGGTCAAGCCCGGTGACCCCGGCGCGAAGAACCAGTTCGACATCGCCGTCTACGACCGGGGGGCGCTGGCCCTCCAGGCGCTGCGCAACAAGCTCGGCGACAAGGCCTTCTTCGGGCTCCTCAAGTCCTGGCCGACCGAGAACAGGTACGGCAACGGTTCGGTGGCCGACTTCGTGAAGTTCGCGGAGAAGAAGTCCGGTGAGCGGCTCGCCGGCTTCTTCGACACCTGGCTGTTCCAGACCGCCAAGCCGTCCTTCGGGGCGGCCAAGGGCGCCACGATAGCCGCGCCGAGCACGAAGCCGGTGGCGCAGCCGAAGTCGTGGAAGGCGATCGCCGCCACGAACGAGGTGCACGAGTCCCACGGGGCGCACGGGCACTGAGTGACAGCGGCCTCAGGGCTGACTCGGGGCCGCCTCAGGGCTGACTCGGGGTCAGCTCGGCATCAGCTCAGGGCCGGCCGAGGCGGGCCGAGGATCAGCTGAGGGGAGCCGGGGCGGTGTCACGCCCCGGCTCCCCGGCCGTGGTATCGCCGGGCTCCGCCGCGGCACCGCACTGCCGCCCCACCCCGCCCCGCCGTGTCAGCGTGTCACCGCCGGGCCGCCCGGCGAGCCCGGCGCGCGACGGGCATATAGCGCAGCCGCTCCGGCAGCAGGGGGACGACGGTACGCACCACCCGTCCGAAGCGGCGCAGCCGGCGCTCCTGGACGTCCGTCCACTCCAGCCCGATGGCACGCCGGGCGTCCGGCGGCATCAGGCCGATCGTGACGAACCTCCGGAAGCGGGCGAACCCGGGTCGGAGCCACGGCCAGGTCAGCCGGAGCAGCAGCCGCACCCACCGGGGCCCGCGGTCGGGGACCGGGAGCGGCGGGTCGGTGGCGATCAACTCCCGTACCACCGCGGTCTCTTCGAGTTCCTCCTCCAGGACTCTGCGGTAGTACGGCCAGAACTCCTCGATGGTCTGCGGCATATCGCGGTCGTGAATGCCGAGGACACGCCCGACCTGAAGCCACTCCGCGTACAGCCGGCGCTCCTGCTCCTCGGTGAAGGGACGGCCGAGATACCGCTGGACGTGCCGGAAGACGGGGTAGCCGGTGGCGTGCACCCAGGCGTAGCAGGCAGGGGTGAGCGCGTGGTAGGTACGGCCGTGGGCATCGGTCCCCTGGATGGTCCGGTGCAGCCGGCGCAGCCGGCGCCCCTCCTGCGCCGCGCCCTCGCCTCCGTACACCCACAGCTGCAGCGAGACCAGCGACCGCTCACCGCGTCCCCATGGGTCCGTACGGAAGACGGAGTGGTCGTCCACACCGGCGCCCACCGCCGGGTGCGCGACCTGCAGGGCGATCGCGGGCGGCAGGGTCAGCAGCATGCGGATGTCACCGGCCAGCGACCAGAGCACCCCTCCGACCGGTGGAGGGTGCGGGCCGCCGGTGTCCGCGTTCTCCGCACTCATGACATTCATCATCATACGGCGGCACCCCCCTCCGGACCTCTCGCTCCGAATCCCCCTCTCCGTCACCTCTTCACACCCCGATGGTTACCTGGAAGTAACCACGACTGCTTGGATAAGTCGCGGACCAACCCCCCACCCCCCAAAGGGAGTTCCCGTGCCGCACTCCGCGCTGCGCACAGCCCGGGCCGCCGCGACCGCCGCCGTCCTGGCCGCCGTCCCCCTCACGGCCCTGTCCCCCACGGCGTCGGCCGCCACCGCCCCCCATCTGAAGGTGCTGTCCTACAACACCTTCCTGATGAGCAAGAACCTCTACCCCAACTGGGGCCAGGACCACCGCGCGCGGGCGATCGCGGCCGCGGGCTTCTTCCGGGGCAACGATGTGGTCGTGCTCCAGGAAGCGTTCGACAACTCCTCCTCGGACGCACTGAAGTCCGACGCCTCGGCGCAGTACCCCCACCAGACCCCGGTGGTCGGCCGGAGCAAGAGCGGCTGGGACGCCACCGGCGGCGCCTACTCCGCCGCCACCCCGGAGGACGGCGGGGTGACACTGCTGAGCAAGTGGCCGATCCTGCGCAAGGAGCAGTACATCTACAAAGACGCCTGCGGTGCGGACTCCCTGTCCAACAAGGGCTTCGTCTACGCGGTACTGGACGTCAACGGCGCGAAGGTGCACGTCGTCGGCACGCACACCCAGTCCACCGACTCGGGCTGCGCGACGGGCGAGGCGGCCGCCGACCGCGCCAGGCAGTTCAAGGAGCTGGACGCCTTCCTCGACGCCAAGCACATTCCGGCGGACGAGGAGGTCATGGTCGCCGGCGATCTGAATGTCGACTCACGCAGCGCCGAGTACGACGCCCTGCTCAACAACGCCGACCTGGCTCCCGCCGACGGCCGTACCGGCCACCCGTACTCCTTCGACACCCGGGAGAACTCCATAGCGAAGTACCGCTACCCGGACGACCCCCGTGAGGACCTCGACTACGTCCTGCACCGCAACGGCCACGCCCGGCCCGGCGGATGGCGGAACGAGGTGATCAAGGAGGAGTCGGCGCCCTGGACCGTCTCCAGCTGGGGCAAGGACTACACCTACACCAACCTCTCCGACCACTATCCGGTGATCGGCGGCTGAGCCGCCGGGCCCGTCCGGGACCCGGTGCGGCCGCACGCAAGGGCGGCCGCGGACGCCTTCCGGCCTCCGCGACCGCCCTGACCTGCTACGGGTGTCGCTACCGCGCGACTACTTCGCCTGCTCCCGTTCCTTGGCGATCCGGGCCACCCGGCCGCGTACCGCGTACCAGCCGGCGACCAGGGCCACCGCGAGGACCGGGATCAGCATCACGGTCTGCCGGCCGACACCGTCGTCGAACCACATCAGGACGATCACGCCGAGCAGGAAGGCGATCGTGGCGATATCGGTGACCGGCGTGCCCGGCAGACGGAAGCGCGGACGCGTGGCCAGCCCCTGCTTGGCGCGGCGCACGAACACCATGTGACAGACCATGATCGTGCACCAGGTGCTGATGATGCCCAGCGCGGCGATGTTGATCACGATCTCGAACGCCTGGCCCGGCAGCCAGTAGTTGAGCCCGACGCCGAGCACACACACCGCGGAGGTGAGCATGATGCCGCCGTACGGTACCTGGTTGCGGTTCATCAGGCCGGCGAACTTCGGCGCGGAGCCGGCCATCGACATGGAGCGCAGGATGCGGCCGGTCGAGTAGAGCCCGGAGTTCAGGCTGGACATCGCCGCGGTGAGCACGACGAGGTTCATCACATCGCCCGCCGCCGGGACGCCGACGTGCGACAGCACCGTGACGAAGGGGCTCTCACTGCCGGTGTACTTCTCCCACGGCAGCAGCATCGCGAGCAGGACCACCGAGCCGACGTAGAAGACGCCGACCCGCCACATGATGGAGTTCACGGCCTTCGGCACGACCTTGTGCGGCTCCGCGGTCTCACCCGCGGTGACGCCGACCAGCTCGACCGCGGAGTAGGCGAAGACGACGCCCTGGAGCACGATCACCACGGGCAGCAGGCCGGTCGGGAAGAAGCCTCCGTTGTCGGTGATCAGATTCAGCCCCGGCGTGTGGCCGTCGACCGGGTGCTGGGTGGCCAGCAGGAAGATGCCGATGAACATGAAGACGACCAGCGCGGCGACCTTGATGATCGCGAACCAGAACTCCAGCTCACCGAAGATCTTCACGGAGATCAGGTTCACCGCCAGCACGACCGCCAGCGCGATCAGCGCCATCACCCACTGCGGGATGTCGGTGAACAGGCTCCAGTAGTGCGTGTAGAGGGCGATCGCGGTGATGTCGGCGATACCGGTGGTCGACCAGTTGACGACGTACATCCAGCCGGCGACGTAGGCGCCCTTCTCACCCAGGAACTCCCGGGCGTAGGAGACGAACGAACCGGACGACGGTCGGTGCAGCACCAGCTCGCCGAGGGCGCGGACGACGAAGAAGGCGAAGACGCCGCAGACCGCGTAGGCGACGGCCAGGGCGGGACCGGCGGAGTGCAGCCGGCCGCCGGCGCCCAGGAACAGGCCGGTGCCGATCGCCCCGCCGATGGCGATCATGTTGATGTGGCGGCCCTTGAGGCCCTTGCTGTAGCCCGCGTCGCCCGCGTCCTGCTGCGCGCCGCTCCCCCCGTCAGGTGACCTGTGGGCTGTCTCGGTGACGGTTTCCGTGCTCACTGCTGGTGGTTCTCGCTTTCGGGCAGGCCGCTTGCCGTCGGGCAGGCGATCGAGCGAAGGCCGGATCCCGCGGTTCACACGGTCGGCCGCCGGACACCTTCCCCGAAGACCGGCCCCCCGTCTGTGGGCAAGATCACACCATGTATAGGCCATCCAATATCTGTCCGTATTTGTCCCGGATTGCCCGGCGGCATAATTTCAAGGACGGCGTCAGTTCGCCCGTCTCCACCCCCCACTCCTCGCCCAGCAACGCGAATTTCTTGACTTGTTCTGTTCGGTTCAAGCGCGAATTCGCCGCCTCGACGGCTCGCTCCACCTCGGCCCGCACCTCCGGATGCCCGGCCAGCTCCCGCAGCGTCCCCCCGATACCGCGCCGCGCCGCCCAGGCAGCGGCCGGCTCCGGGTCCAGGACGAGCAGCGCGACCAGGTAGGACCGGCCGTCCCCGTGCACCATCGCCTGGCCGATGAGCGGGTGCTCCTTGAGGGTGTTCTCGACCAGCGCGGGCGAGACGTTCTTGCCCGTCGAGGTCACGATCATTTCCTTCTTGCGATCGGTCAGCCAGAGGAAGCCGTCCTCGTCGATCCGGCCGATGTCACCCGTCGCGAACCAGCCACCGGCACCGGTCGCCGGCTCCACCGCCCCGTCGGCCCGCAGGTACCCCTCGCACACGGTCCGCCCCCGGACCTCGATCTCCCCGTCCGCGGCCGTACGCACCTCCACACCGTCGATCGGACGGCCGACCGAGCCGAGCCGGAACGCCCGGGGGCCGTTCGCCGTGCACACCCCGGCCGTCTCCGTCAGTCCCCAGGCATCCATGATCACGATGCCCAGGCCGGCCCAGAACCGCACCACGTCCGGGGGCATCGGCGCGGAAGCGCTCGCCGTCCACACCAGCCGGTCGAAACCCACCATGGCCAGCAGCGGACCGAGCACCTCGGCCTTCGCCACGGCGTACCCCTCCGCCAGCGCGGCGGAGGGGCGCTCACCCCGCTCCTGGCACGCGAGGTACGCGCGGGCCTGCTCGCCCGCCGCCTCGACAGCCGCCCGCCGCTCCTCGGGGAGCCGTGCCAGCGCGGCCCGTACCGACGCCGCGAGCTTCTCCCACACCCGTGGTACGCCGAAGAACTCCGCCGGACGCAGCTCGCGCGCGGCCTCCGCGACCGTCGCCGGATCCGCGCAGAGGTGGACGTGCGCGGCGCGGAAGACCGGCAGGTAGAGGCCCAGCAGCCGCTCGGCGATATGCGCGAAGGGGAGGTAGCACAGGTGCGCGGCGTGGTCGGGCAGCTCCACCACCTGGTCCAGCGCCACCGCGTTGAGCAGCACATTGCGGTGGCTGATCACGACGCCCTTGGGCTCACCGGTGGTGCCGGAGGTGTAGACGACGGTCAGGGTGTCCCCCGCCGCCACCTGCCGCCAGCCGTCCTCGAACGCCGCGGGGTCGTACCGCGACGCTCCCCGCTCGGCCAGGTCCGCATACGTCTCGTGCCCACCCGCTTCCTCGGGGCCCTCCACGTCGACGATCACCAGCTTCTCCAGCCGGGCCGCCGGATCGTCGAGCAGCGGCTCCCAGCGTTCCCGTTCCCGGGTCCCCTCCAGTACGGCGAAGCGGGCCCTGCTGTGCCGGGCGATCTGGGCGATCTGTCCGGGCGCGGCGGTGCCGTACACCGTCACCGGAACCGCTCCGAGGTGCACCAGGGCGAGGTCGCTGAGCCAGTGTTCCGGGCGGTTGCCCATCATCAGGAGGATGATCTCGCCGCGCCGTACGCCGAGCGAGCGATAGCCGGCGGCCAGTTCCGCGACCCGGCGGCGGGCCTCGGCCCAGCTCAGCGTGTGCCGGCCGGTGCGACCGTCCGCGCGCCAGGAGAGCGCGGGCAGTTCGCCGTGGTCCTCGGCGTTGCGTAACAGCAGGGCGGGGAGGGTGACTTCGCCCGGTGCACCGGGCATGCGCAGGATCGTGGTCAACGCGGCCTCCGGATGATGTGGCCTGATCTGCGGACCGAACTGCGGGACCGGCTGCGGGGTGCGGTGCGGTCGGAACCGTTTCCCGAAGGTTTCACAAGAGTGGTGAGACAGCAATACTGTTGAACATGAGTGAGTCCGCCACCGGTCTGACCGTCGACGAACTGGCCGCCCGGGCCGGCGTCACGGTCCGCACGATCCGCTTCTACAGCACCCGCGGTCTGCTGCCACCGCCGGAGATCGGTCCACGCCGGGTCGGCCGTTACGGACCGGACCACCTCTCGCGGCTCGCGCTCATCGAGGAGCTCCAGCACCAGGGGCTGACGCTCTCGGCGATCGAACGCTATCTGGGGCAGCTGCCGCCCGACCTGAGCGCCCAGGACCTGGCCATCCACCGTGCGCTGGTGGCGAGTTGGGTACCGGACAAGGCGGAGGACGCCACCCGCGACCAGTTGGAGCGGCGGATCGGCCGGGAGCTGACCGAGGAGGACCTGGACCGGCTGGCGGCCATGAGCGTGCTCGTCCGGACCGAGGACCCGCAGATCTTCCGGGTCGACCCCGGACTGCTGCACCTGGGCACCCGGCTGCTGGACGTACCGCTCTCGCTGGACAGCATCCTCGCGGCCCGCACCGTCGTCATCGAGCACACCCGCGCCGCGGCCCGCGAGCTCAGCCGGCTCTTCCGGGACGAGGTAGGGGAGCCGTATCGGGACAGCACGCCGGACGCGGAGGAGAGAGCGCGGATGAAGTCGCTCTCGGCCCATATGCAGCCGATGGTGGTGCAAGCACTGGTCACCGCCTTCCAGCGGTCGATGAAGCAGGAGCTGCGGGAGTGGCTCGGCGACGGCCCCGGCCACCCCGACACCGCCGCGCAGGGGTGACGGGGCGGGCCGCGGCGGCCCGCCCCGTCCCGGTCGGTCCCGGTCAGTCGCTGAACTTCTCCCCCTTCTCGGCCTTGTCGAGCAGCAGCGCGGGCGGTGCGAACCGGTCGCCGTACGCCGCCTGCAGCTCGCGCGCCCGCGCCACGAATCCGGGCAGGCCTACGAGCTCCTCCCGACCTGGCCCGCCGAGCTGCTCCCGCCCTGGCCCGCCGAGCTGCTCCCGCCCTGACCCGCCCTGGTACCCGTTGATGTACTGGAGCACGCCGCCGGTCCACCCCGGGAAGCCGATGCCGAGGAGCGAGCCGATGTTGGCGTCGGCGACGGAGGTGAGCACGCCCTCCTCCAGGCAGCGGACGGTGTCCAGCGCCTCGGAGAAGAGCATCCGCTCCTGCATGTCCCGGAACGGGATGCCAGCGCCCGCCTCGGCGCTGCCGTCACCCGGCCTCCCGGAGCCCCCGAAATGCTCGCGCAGTCCCGGCCACAGGCCGATGCGTTCGCCGTCCTCGCCGTACTCGTAGAAGCCGGTGCCACCGCTGCGGCCGGGGCGCCCGAACTCGTCGACCATCCGGTCGATGACCTCGTCGGCCGGGTGCGGCTGCCAGGAGCCGCCGGACTCCTCGACCGCCCGCCTGGTCTCCTCGCGGATCTTTCGCGGGAGAGTGAGGGTCAGCTCGTCCATCAGCGAGAGCACCTTCGCCGGGTAGCCGGCCTGGGCGGCGGCCTGCTCCACGGAGGCCGGATCGAGGCCCTCGCCGACCATCGCCACGCCTTCGTTGATGAACTGGCCGATGACGCGGGAGGTGAAGAAGCCGCGCGAGTCGTTGACGACGATCGGGGTCTTCCTGATCTGGCGGACCAGGTCGAAGGCGCGGGCCAGCGCCTCGTCGCCGGTCCGCTCGCCCTTGATGATCTCCACCAGCGGCATCTTGTCGACCGGTGAGAAGAAGTGCAGACCGATGAAGTCCTGGTCGCGCTCGACGCCCTCGGCCAGCAGGGTGATGGGCAGGGTGGAGGTGTTGGAGCACAGCAGCGCGTCCGGCGCGACGAGGTGCTGGATCTCCTTGAACACCTTGTGCTTGAGCGCGACGTCCTCGAAGACCGCCTCGATGACGGCATCGCAGCCCGCGAGGTCGGCCGGCTCGGCGGTCGGCGTGATCCGGGCCAGCAGCGCGTCCGCCTTCTCCTGGGTGGTACGGCCCTTGGCGACGGCCTTGGCGCAGAGCTTCTCGGAGTAGTCCTTGCCCTTGGCGGCGGCGTCCCGGGACACGTCCTTGAGGACGACCTCGATACCGGCAAGGGCGCACGCGTAGGCGATCCCGGCGCCCATCATCCCGGCGCCGAGGACGCCGACTTTGCGCACCGTGCGCGGCTCCACGCCCTTGGGGCGGCTGGCGCCGGAGTTGACCGCATTGAGGTCGAAGAAGAAGGCCTGGATCATGTTCTTCGCGGTCTGGCCGGTGACCAGTTCGGTGAAGTAGCGGGCCTCGATGGTCTGGGCCGTCTCGAAGTCGACCTGGGAGCCCTCGACGGCCGCGGCGAGGATGTTGCGCGGGGCCGGGTAGGGGGCGCCGTTGGTCTGTTTCTTCAGGCCGGCCGGGAAGGCGGGGAGGTTGGCGGCGAACTTCGGGTGCGCCGGGGTGCCGCCGGGGATCTTGTAGCCGGGGACGTCCCAGGGCTGCTGGGACTCCGGATGGGCGTCGATGAAGGCGCGCGCCTTGGCCAGCATCTCCTCGGGGGTGGCGGCGAGTTCGTGGACGAGGCCGTGCTCCAGTGCGCGCTTCGGGGAGTACTGGGTGCCCTGGAGGAGCACCTTGAGCAGGGCGTCCGTGATGCCCATCAGCCGTACCGTGCGGGTCACGCCGCCACCGCCGGGGAGCAGGCCGAGGGTGACCTCGGGCAGGCCGATCTTGGAGCCCGGTGCGTCCAGCGCGATGCGGTGGTGGCTGGCGAGCGCGATCTCGTAACCGCCGCCGAGCGCCGCGCCGTTGAGGGCCGCGACGACGGGCTTGCCCAGGGTCTCGATGCGGCGCAGGGAGTGCTTGATTCCGGTGCCGGCCTCGAACACCCGCTGGGCGTCCTCGGGGCCGGCCTTGATCATGTCCTTCAGGTCGCCGCCGGCGAAGAAGGTCTTCTTCGCGGAGGTGTAGATGATGCCGCGGAGGGTGTCCTTCTCGGCCTCCGCGCGGTCGGCGATCGCCGCGAGGGAGTCCTTGAACGCCTGGTTCATGGTGTTCGCGGACTGGTGGGGGTCGTCGAGGACGAGGGTGACGATGCCGGTCTCGTCCTGCTCCCAGCGGATGGTCGTGCTCTCGGTCATGGCGGGTTCTCCGTAGAAGTCTGGTGGGCCGCTGGGTTACAGGCGCTCGACGATCGTGGCGATGCCCATGCCGCCGCCGACGCACAGCGTGACCAGGCCGTAGCGCTTGTCCTGGCGCTCCAGTTCGTCGACGAGCGTGCCGAGGATCATCGCGCCGGTGGCGCCGAGCGGATGGCCGAGGGCGATGGCGCCGCCGTTGACATTGACCTTGTCCAGGGAGAGGCCCATCTCCCGGACGAAGCGCAGGACAACCGCGGCGAAGGCCTCGTTGATCTCGACGAGGTCGATGTCGTCGATGGTCAGCCCGGCCTTGGCGAGGGCCTTGCGGGTAGCGGGCGCGGGCCCGGTGAGCATGATGGTGGGCTCGGAGCCGGAGACCGCCGCGGAGACGATCCGGGCACGCGGGCGCAGTCCGTACCGCTCCCCCACGGTCCGGGAGCCGATCGCGACGAGCGAGGCGCCGTCGACGATGCCGGAGGAGTTGCCTGCGTGGTGGACGTGGTCGATCTTCTCGACCCAGTGGTACTTCTGCAGCGCGACGGCGTCGAAGCCGCCGAGCTCCCCGATGTCCGCGAAGGACGGCTTCAGTTTGGCGAGGGAGTCGGCGGTGGTGCCGGGGCGTGGATGCTCGTCGCGGTCGAGGACGACGAGACCCGAGCGATCCTTGACCGGCACGACGGACCGGTCGAAGCGGCCGTCCTTCCAGGCCGCGGCGGCACGCTCCTGCGACAGGGCGGCGTACTCGTCGACGTCACGCCGGGAGAAGCCCTCGATGGTGGCGATCAGGTCGGCTCCGATGCCCTGCGGCACAAAGTTGACGGCGAGGTTGGTCATCGGGTCGTTGAACCAGGCGCCGCCGTCCGAGGCCATCGGCACCCGTGACATCGACTCGACGCCGCCCGCGAGCACCAGGTCCTCCCAGCCGGAACGGACCTTCGCCGCGGCCAGGTTGACGGCTTCCAGGCCGGAGGCACAGAAGCGGTTCTCCTGGACGCCGGCCACCGTGTCGGGCAGTCCGGCCGCGACGGCGGCGATCCGGGCGATGTCGGAGCCCTGGTCGCCGACCGGTCCGACGACGCCGAGCACGATGTCGTCGATCGCCGCCGGGTCGAGGTCCGGGCAGCGGTCACGGAGCTCGTGGATGAGGCCGACGACCAGGTCGATCGGCTTGGTGCCGTGCAGGGCTCCATTGGCCTTGCCGCGTCCGCGCGGGGTGCGGATCGCGTCGTACACAAACGCTTCGGGACTCACGGTCGAGCCTTTCTTGTCGGGCCGGGGCCGGGGTGTCCCCGGAAACGCGCGGCGACGAGGGGTCAGGCGAGCAGGGAGCGGCCGATGATCTCCTTCATGATCTCCGTCGTCCCGCCGTAGATGGTCTGGATACGGCTGTCGGTGAAGGCCTTCGCAACGGGGTACTCACTCATATAGCCGTATCCCCCGTGGAGTTGGAGGCAGCGATCGGCGACCCGCTTCTGGAGTTCTGTCGCCCACCACTTGGCCATCGAGGCGTGTACGCCGTCGAGCGTGCCGTCCGCGTGGTCGGCGATGCAGCGGTCGAGGAAGGCACGGGTGACGGCGCACTCGGTGGCCATCTCGGCGATCTCGAAGCGGATGTGCTGAAGCTTCGCCAGCGGGCGCCCGAAGGCCTCCCGCTCCTTGACGTACCGGGTGGTGATCTCCAGCAGATGCTCCGCGGCGGCGATTCCGGCGACCGCTATGCCCAGGCGCTCCTGCGCGAGGTTGGTCATCAGATGCCCGAACGCACCGTCGAGCTCGCCGAGCAGATTCTCCTTGGGCACCCGTACGTCGCGGAAGAACAGCTCCGCGGTGTCCTGGGACTTCTGGCCGATCTTGTCGAGGTTGCGGCCCCGCTCGAAGCCCGCCGTGCCGCGCTCGACGGCCAGCAGGCTCAGGCCCCGCGCCCCGCCCTCCGGAGTCGTCTTGGCCACGACGATGACGAGGTCGGCGAGGATGCCGTTGGAGATGAACGTCTTGGCACCGTTGAGGATCCAGTGATCGCCGGCGTCCTCCGCGCGGGTGCGGATGCCCTGGAGGTCGGAGCCGGCGCCGGGCTCGGTCATGGCGATGGCGGTGATGATCTCGCCGCTGCAGAAGCCGGGCAGCCAGCGGTGCTTCTGCTCGTCGGTGGCGAGCGAGGTCAGATAGGGGCCGATGATGTCGTTGTGCAGGCCGATGGCGAGGCCGGCGGCACCGGCGCGGGCGAACTCCTCGGCCAGTACGGCGCTGTAGCGGTAGTCGGGCTGTCCGCCTCCGCCGTACTCCTCGGGCACCGCCAGGCCCAGCAGGCCCTGTCTGCCGGCGGCCCGCCAGACGTCCCGGCTGACGATGCCGTCCTTCTCCCACTGCTCGTAATGCGGCGTCACCTCCTTGGCGAGGAAGGTGCGCACGGTCCCGCGGAAGGCCTCGTGGTCGGCGGTGTAGAGCTGGCGCTGCACGCTACTGTCCCTTCGAAGGATCGTTCCGGACCGACGGAGTCCGTCGACCGGGCGGGGCGCCCGCGGAGTCGGCGGGCGGCGGTACAAGGAGGCTGCGCACCCGCCAGTCGCGGGCGATCTCCTCGGTGTCCGCTCCGGGCCGTGCGGGCGGTCTGCGGACCGCGCCCGGTGTACGCGAGAAACGGGGCGCGGGCGCCGGCTGGGTGATCCCGCCGTGGTCGAGGAAGGTGCCGCGGGCGGCGAGATGCGGGTGCTGCGGGGCCTCGCGCAGCGAGAGCACGGGCGCGACGCAGGCGTCGGACCCCGCGAAGACGGTGGTCCACTCCTCGCGCGTCCGGGTCCTGAAGCGGGCGGCGATGGCGGTACGCAACTCGCCCCAGGCGGCGAGGTCGTCGCGGCCGGGTGCGTCGTCCTCGATGCCGAGCAGGCGGATGAATTCTCCGTAGAACCGCTGCTCCAGGGCGCCGACCGCCATGTAGCCGCCGTCGGCCGTCTCGTAGGCGCCGTAGAAAGGTGCCCCGCCGTCCAGCAGGTTCCTGCCGCGCCGGTCCTGCCAGCCGCCGGCCGCCAGCATGCCGTGGATCATCGCCGTCAGATGGGCCGTGCCGTCGACGATCGCGGCGTCCACGACCTGGCCCGTGCCGTCCTCGGCGCGGGCGTGCTGGAGGGCGGCGAGGACGCCGATGACCAGGTAGAGGGAACCGCCCGCGTAGTCACCGAGGAGGTTGGCGGGGAAGACGGGCGGGCCGTCGGACGGACCGGTCATGCCGAGGGCTCCCGTGAGGGCGATATAGCCGATGTCGTGTCCCGCTGTGCCGGCGAGCGGCCCCTGCTGTCCCCAGCCGGTCATCCGGCCGTAGACGAGCCGGGGGTTGCGCGCCAGGCACTCCTCGGGCCCCACCCCGAGCCGCTCGGCCACACCGGGGCGGTACCCCTCCACCAGGACATCGGCCCGCTCGGCCAGTTCGAGGACCTGGGCCACCCCTTCGGGTGTCTTCAGGTCGACCAGGACCGAGCGCTTGTTGCGGTTGGTGAGGTCGTGGGCCGGATCGATGCCCGGCCCGGCGCCTCCGGGCCGGTCGACGCGGACGACATCGGCGCCGAGGTCGGCCAGCAGCATGGCCGCGAAGGGGCCGGGGCCGATGCCGGCGAGTTCGACCACCCGCACCCCGCTCAGCGGGCCGTTCCCTGACTCTGCCATCGCGTCCCATGCCCTTCCGCACTGTGACACTTCTGATGTAACACTCGTGATGTTAAGAACGTGTTCCACTTTCCACAAGACCCCCGGCGCCAAGCGGCCACCACCGCGAAGGCCCGCGCCGACGAAGCTCAACTCCCCTCGCCGTCACGGGCCTTCGCGCGCCTGCTGCCGCTGCGCCGCTATCCCCCGTCGAGCTCGGCGATGAGCTGCTCGGCGGCTATCCGACGGCAGGACTCACGAGGGGCGCAGGACAGCCCGCGCACCCGCTCACGCCTGTGTCCCCACACCGCCGTCAGACTCGCCACCTCACCCACGAGTCGCTCCTCCGCGTCCGTCGAACTCCGTCATGTCCATCGCCTCGGACGGCACCGCCCGCGATGCCGTCCGGCGCGTCCGGCGCCGCGCTCGTCGCGCAGACCGGTCAACGCAGTCCACGCTAACCGCGACCACTGACAACGGCCCGCGCAGCGCCGGACGCCCGGCCGACAGGGGGACAAGCGCGGTCCGGCCCGACCGGCGGCCCGCCGCGTCCAACCGGACGGCCGAGACCGGCCGTTGACGCCACCACCGCCACTGCCTAGGGTCCGGACACCAGGTCAACGGGGCAGTGGAGAGGATGGGCAATGCGACGGCAGGACACCTCGGGACGGACCCATGACCTCGTCCTGTACGGAGCCACCGGCTTCACCGGCGCACTCGCCGCCGCCTACCTGGCCGAGCACGCCCCCGAGGACTGCCACTGGGCGCTGGCCGGACGCAGCCTGGCCAAACTGGAGCAACTGCGCGACCGGCTGACGGCGACCCACCCGGCCTGCGCCGCCCTCCCCCTGTTGCGGGCCGACAGCGGTGACCCCGCGTCGCTGCGCGCGCTCGCCGCCGGCACCCGGGTGCTGGCGACGACGGTCGGCCCGTATCTGCTCCACGGCGAACCGCTGGTCGCCGCCTGCGCGGAGGCCGGCACCGACTACGTCGATCTGACCGGCGAACCGGAATTCGTCGACCGGATGTACCTGCGGCACGATGCGACGGCCCGCGCTTCCGGCGCACGCCTCGTCCATGCCAGCGGCTTCGACTCCGTCCCGCACGACCTGGGTGTCCATTACACCGTCGGGTTCCTCCCTGAGGGCGTCCCGATCCGTATCGACGGCTTCGTCCGCACCCACGCGACGTTCTCCGGGGGCACCCTGGCCTCCGTACTGACCGCCGTCTCACGCCCGGTCGCCATGGCACGGGCCGCCCGCGAACGGCGACGGGCCGAGCCGCGGCCGCTGGGCCGTACGGTACGGGTCCCGATCGGCCCGCCGCTCAGGAGCCGCGAGACGCACACCTGGGGTGTGCCGTTGCCCCTCCTCGACTCGCAGATCATCGCCCGCTCGGCCGCGGCGCTGGACCGATACGGGCCCGACTTCCGCTACCGCCACTACGCCGGTGTGCGGCGGCTGCCGGTCGCCGTGGGCGGTGCCCTGGGGGCGGGCGCGCTGTGTGCGCTCGCGCAGGTGCCGCCCGCGCGGCGCTGGCTCTCGGGCCGCCTGGAGCCGGGCCGGGGACCGGACCCGGAGCGGCGGGCGCACAGCTGGTTCGCCGTCCGCTTCGTCGCCTCCGGTGGCGGCGAACGCCTGGTCACGGAGGTCTCCGGCGGCGATCCCGGCTACGAGGAGACGGCGAAGATGCTCGCCGAGTCGGCGCTCTGCCTGGCCTTCGACGACCTCCCGGAGACCGCGGGCCAGGTGACCTCCGCGGTCGCCATGGGGGACGCGCTGACGACCCGCCTCCAGAAGGCGGATATCACCTTCCGCGTGGTGAAGGAGGGAGAGGGAAAGGAGGGACAGGGATAGGGCGCAGGTACGGATGGGGCGAGATACGAAGCGAGAGAGAAGAGATGACGGAGAGATGCGGAGGAGACGGGGCCGCCGACGGCCGGCCCCGCCCTCAGGCTCCTGCCAGCGCCCTCCGGCACAGCGCGTCGGCGGCCCGGGTGGTCTCCGGAAGCCGGTAGGCGGCCGCCAGGTGGAGCGTGTGCGCGCAGGCCCGGTCCAGGCCGATGCGGTGCCCCACCGAGACGAAGACCGGTTTGACGCCCTGTTGCGTGCGCAGCGCCCGTCCGACCTCCTCGTCGCCGTCCAGGAGCGGAGAGGTCGCGCCGCGCTCAGGCCCCGGAGCCGCGTACCGGAACGTGAAGGGATTCTTGGCCACGCCGATCGCGGGCAGTCCCGTCAGCACCCCGAGATGGCTGGCCAGGCCGAAGCGGCGGGGGTGCGCCAGCCCGTACCCGTCGCAGACCACGAGGTCGGGTGTGCGGGTGAGGCGGCTGAGGGCGTCCAGCACGGTGGGGATCTCGCGGAAGGCGAGCAGACCGGGGACGTACGGGAACGAGACCGGCCCGACGGCGGTGGCCCGGTCGACGACGGCGCGGGTCCGGGCGTCCAGTGCGACGGCGGCCGCGGCGACGACGTTCCGCTCGTCGTCGTAGGCGACATCCACCCCGGCCACGATGCCGTCGAACCCTGGTTCCGGCCCCGGCTCGCCGAGCCGCACCCGGGACCGCAACCGGTCCTGGACGGCGCGCGCCTGGGCTTCGTCGGTCGGCCAGCGCCGCAGTTCCTCGTCGCAGGAGATCGTTCCGGAGGTGTCCATGATGGTTCCACGCTACCGAACGGCCGAGCGCACCGGAGCGTGCGGATCGACGAGCGGCCTGCTGTCAGTGGGCGTCGGTACCGTGAGGAGCAGCCCCCGCCCCGGCCCCTGCCCCGATGTCACCGGAGGCTCTCATGACCGACGCTCTCCACTATCTCGATGCCACCGACCTCGCCGCCCGGTTACGCCGCCGCGACCTCTCCGCCCGGGAAGTCGTACAGGCCCACCTGGACCGCATCGAACAGGTCAATCCGGCCATCAACGCCATCGTGACCCTCGACCCGGAGGGCGCGCTCACCGCCGCCGCGGCCGCCGACGAGCGCCTCGCCCGGGGCGCGCCCGTCCCGCCCCTGCACGGCCTGCCGATCGCCTTCAAGGACACCCACCTCACCCGGGGGATGCGCACCACGTTCGGCTCACCGCTCTTCGCCGACCACATCCCGGACGAGGACGAGCTGCTGGTCGACCGACTGCAGCGGGCCGGTGCCATCCGTCTCGGCAAGACCAACGTCCCCGAGTTCGCGGTCGGTTCGCACACCTTCAACCCGGTCTTCGGTACGACCCGCAATCCGTACGACACCACGCGTTCGGCGGGCGGCAGCAGTGGGGGCGCCGCCGCGGCGCTCGCCGCCGGACTCCAGCCCCTCGCCGACGGCAGTGACATGGGCGGCTCGCTGCGCAACCCGGCGTCCTTCTGCAATGTGGTCGGGCTACGGCCGACACCGGGACGCGTCCCGGCGCACCCCGGCCGCAATCTCTGGGACACCCTCGCCGTACCGGGTCCCATGGGGCGGACCGTCGCCGATACGGCACTCCTGCTGTCGGCGATGGCCGGTCCGGATCCGCGGTGCCCGCTCAGTCTGGAGACTCCCGGCGAGGCGTTCGCGGTGTCGCTCGACCGCGAGCCGCGCGGACTGCGCCTCGCCTGGTCGCCCGACCTGGGCGGATTCGCGCCCTGCGACCCGGACGTCCTCGCCGTTCTGGAACCTCAGCTGAGTGTCCTGGAAGAGCTCGGCTGCCATATCGACGCCGCATGTCCGGACCTCACCGGAGCCGACGAGACCTTCCGGACGTTGCGGGCGCACAGCTTCGACCTGGCCTTCGGTGATCTGCTCGACTCCGACCGGCAGGCCTTCAAACCGAGCCTGGTCCGGAACATCGAGCAGGGCCGCCGCCTGAGCGTGAGCGACCTCATCACCGCCACCACGATCCGGAGCCGGCTGCACCTCGACGCGGTCGGCTTCTTCTCCCGGTACGACCTGCTCCTCGCGCCGGTCAGCCAAGTCACGCCGTTCGACGCGGAGCTGGAGTACCCGCAGGCGGTGGCGGGCCGGGCCACCGAGACGTATCTGGACTGGATGCGTTCCGCCTACCTGATCTCCGTCCTCGGCGTGCCGGCCCTCTCGGTCCCCGCCGGATTCACCCCGGACGGTCTGCCCGTGGGGCTGCAGTTCATCGGCGCCCCGCGTGCCGATCTCGCTGTCCTCCGGGCCGGGCACGCGTATGAGAGAGCCACTCGGCACGGCCGACACCGCCCCGCATCACCCACCGCCTGACCCCCCTGGCCTGGGACTTCCCGTCCGCGGGGCGATGGCACCGCCCACGCCCTCCTCCCCACTGCTCTATATTTCCGGCATGTTCGTATTGGAATTGACCTACACCGCGCCCCTTGAGCGCGTAGATGCCTCCCTTGCCGACCACCTGGCGTGGCTGCAGAAGCAGTACGCCGCCGGGCACTTCCTCACCGCCGGCCGCAAGGTCCCGCGCGAGGGTGGCGTGATCCTCGCCGCGGGGATGGACCGGGCGACCGCCGAGCAGATCGTGTCCGAGGACCCCTTCGTCATCGCCGGCGTGTGCGAGTACCGGATCGTCGAGTTCGTGGCGACAACGACCGCACCGGCGCTGGAGGCGTACCAGGAGCAGCAGGCGAACTGAGGCACCGTCCGTACGAGCCCGTGGGCACCCGGGGATGCAGCACTCCAGGGTGCCCATGGAGCGGCGGCCGGGAGCCCCTCTCCTCCGGGCCGCTCAACTCGACGGCCAGCGCCCGCCATGACGCCAGTAGTCCCGGATCTCCTCCAGCTGACGGCCCTTGGTCTCGGGCGCGGTGACGGAGGCGAAGATCAGCGCGGCCAGCGCCAGGACGCCGAGCCCCGCGAAGGTCCGCGCGGCACCGGCCCTGGCCATCAGCGACGGGAAGAACTGGGCGATCAGGAGGTTGGCGACGAGGTCGGCCGTGAGCATCACCGACGCCCCCGTGGAACGCAACGGGGCGGGGAACGCCTCACTCGCATAGACCCAGATCAGCGATCCGAAGCCGAAGTTGAAGGCCGCGGTGAACAGGAGGATCGCGGCGAAGCCGATCCAGGTCGTGGCGCCGTGCAGCTCTCCTGTGGCGAACACCGCGGTCAGGACGGCGAGCATCGCCGCCATCGTGCCGATGCCACAGAGCAGCACCAGGCGCCGGCCGAGCCGGTCGATGACGAGGATGGCGAGAACCGTTGCGGCCAGTGAGGCGAGTTGCACGAAGGACGGCAGCAGGAAGCTCTGGCCGTTGCCGGAGAAACCCATCTCCTCGAAGATCTGCGGGCTGTAGTACGTCACGGCGTTGATGCCGGTGATCTGGCAGAAGAAACCCAGGCCGACGACGAAGAACGCGGCGCGGGCGTACGGCTTGCGCAGCAGCGAGCGCGCCGATCCGCGGCCTTCCCCGGCGAGCGCGGCGCCCACGGCGGCGACCTCGGCCCGCGGTTCGACGTCCGGGTCGACCCGGGCCATGACCTCGACCGCTCGTTCCGTACGCCCCTTGAGGACGTACCAGCGCGGAGTGTCCGGCAACCGGAGCAGCGGGATCAGCACGAGCGCCGCGGGGATCGCGGAGAGGCCGAGCATCCAGCGCCAGTGGCCGCCCCCGGACAGGCCCCAGTTGACGAAATAGGTGATGACGATGCCGGCGACCGTGGCCACTTGATAGGCGGCGACCGACGCACCGCGGATGCGCGCCGGGGTCGATTCGGCGACGTAGAGCGGGGCGGCGACGATCGAGATGCCGATGGCGACGCCGAGCAGGAACCGGACGATGTCCAGCACGACAACGTTCGGCGCCAGCGCCGACAGCGCGACGAACACGGCGTACGAGCCGGCGACGATCAGCATCGCGGCCTTGCGCCCCAGCGCATCGGCCAGCTTGCCGCCGATCAGCGCGCCCAGGATGGACCCGAACACCAGAACGCTGTTGACCAGGCCTTTCTCGGCCTCGGTGAGATGGAAGTCCTTGCTGAGGAAGACCAGGGCACCGGAGATGCTCCCGGTGTCGTAGCCGTAGATGACACCGACGACGGCGCCGGTGAGCGCGAACAGCCTGCCGGTGCGGCGCGGGGTCCGGGAGGACGGTGGCGGGGGCGTCGTGGGGAGCGTGGCAGTGGACATGAGCAGTCCTTCGTGCGGCGGAGCGGCCTTGCTGCATGACTGATCAGCTTCGTGACTGATCTTGCGAATATGCTGCGCCTTTCGCGCAGCTGTCAACACTTAGCAGGCAAGCCGTTGCCCGCACCCCCGCACTGCACACATCCGGCCAACCTGCCGCCCCCTTCGGCTCTCCCTCCACCCGCTCACCCACCCCCTTCGCCTCACTCACTCGTTCGAGGGATGGATCGGCGGCGCAATTCTGCGTACAGTCGATTGCAACGAAGCAGAAAGTTGCAGTTTCGCGCAGCAGTACGCAGAGCGCTGCGGTACGCCGCGAGGGTGCGACTCGACATCGGAGCCGTTTCACTCATCACGGGAGGGTGGGCCATGAGCGAGACCTCGTACATGGAGCAGGAGCTGCAGAGTCAGCCGGAGACCTGGCAGGAAGCCGCGCGGATCGGCGCCGCGGCCGGGCCGCTGCCCAAGGCCGGACAGCGGGTGGCCGTCATCGGGTGCGGCACCTCGTGGTTCATGGCGCAGTCGTACGCGGCGCTGCGCGAGAGCGCCGGGCTGGGGGTGACGGACCCGTTCGCCGCCTCCGAATCGTTCCTCGGTGGCGACCGTGGCTATGACGCGGTGGTGGCGATCACCCGCTCGGGCACCACGACCGAGGTGCTGCGGGTGCTCGAGGCGGTCAAGGGGCGCATCCCCACGGTGACGATCATCGGTGATCCCGACACCCCGGCGGTCGCGATCTCCGACGAGACGGTGGCGCTCCCGTTCGCCGATGAGAAATCAGTGGTCCAGACCCGCTTTGCGACAACAGCGCTGACGCTGCTGCGCGCGCACCTCGGCGAGGATGTCTCCCGGGCAGTGGCTGACGCACGGGGGGCGCTGGGCACCCCGGTGGAGCAGGACTGGGTGGACGCCGAGGAGTTCTCCTTCCTCGGCACGGGCTGGACCTTCGGCCTGGCCAACGAGGCGGCGCTCAAGATGCGGGAGGCGTCGCAGAGTTGGACGGAGTCCTACCCCGCGATGGAGTACCGCCACGGGCCGATCGCGATAGCGGCACCGGGCCGGGTGACCTGGCTGTTCGGCCAGGCGCCGGACGGTCTGGAGGCGGATGTGGCGCGGACGGGCGCGCGCTTTGTGTGCCATGACCGCGATCCACTGGCCGATCTGGTGCTGGTCCAGCGGGTGGCCCTGGAACGGGCCCGGGCCCGTGGCCTGGACCCGGACAACCCGCGCAGTCTGACCCGCTCGGTGATGCTCGAAGCGCCGGCCGCCTCGTAGTCCCCGTTCCTCCCGGCACGTCAACCCGCCTTTCCTGCAAGGGAGCTACCGTCCCATGCCTCTCGTTCCCACCTCATCCATCGTCGAGGCCGCGCGCAAGGCGCGCATCGGCGCCGCGGCCTTCAATGTCATCCATCTGGAAACCGCCGAGGCGCTGGTCACCGCCGCCGAGCGCACCGGCACCCCGCTGATCCTCCAGATCAGCGAGAACTGCATCCGCTACCACGGCAGTCTGCTGCCTCTCACCCGCGCCACCCTCGCCCTCGCCGAGGGTTCCAGCGCTCCGATCGCCGTGCACCTCGACCACATCACCGATGCGGAACTGGTCCGCCAAGGCATCGCCGCCGGAGTGCGGTCGGTCATGGTGGACGCCTCCGCGCTCCCCTACGAAGAGAACGTCGCCACCACCGCTGAACTCACCGCCTGGTGCCATGAGCGGGGCGCCTATGTCGAGGCGGAGCTCGGCGAGGTCGGCGGCAAGGACGGGGTCCACGCACCGGGGGTGCGTACGAAGCCGGACGAGGCCCTGGCGTTCGTCCGTGCGACGCGAGTGGACGCCCTGGCGGTGGCCGTCGGCTCCTCCCATGCCATGCATGAGCGCACCGCCGTACTGGACAAGGACCTCATCGCGGCACTGCGCGGCACCCTCCCGGTGCCGCTGGTGCTGCACGGCTCCTCCGGAGTGCCGGACGACGAGTTGCGCCGCGCCATCGCCGCAGGGATGACGAAGATCAATATCTCCACGCATCTGGTCTCCGTCTTCACCGGCTCGATACGGCAGACCCTGGACGCGAATCCGTCGCTGGTCGACTCCCGCAAGTACGTCAAGCCGGCCCGGGAAGCCGTGGCCGAAGAGGCCGCGCGACTACTGGGGGTGCTGACCACTCCTGCGACGGTCGCTGACCGGCTCACGGCCCGGGCCTCGACTCGGAGGTGAGCGACAGCGCGCGGTGGGGGACGAGAGGCCCAGCGGTGGGGGACGAGACGTCCGGCGGACGTCATCGAGGCCGACCGGGACGGATTAGGCTCGCGCCATGAAGCGCCATGAACGGATGAACGCACTGCTCGAGCTGCTCGGGGACCGAGGCCGGGTGGATGTCGAGGAGGCAGCGACCGCACTCGAGGTCTCGGCCGCCACGATGCGCCGTGACATGGACGCCCTCGCCGAGCAGCAGCTGCTGACCCGCACCCGGGGCGGGGCGGTGCTCAGCTCCGTGGCGTACGACCTGCCGATCCGCTATAAGCACGCGCACCGGTCGGCGGAGAAGGAGGCCGTGGCCAAGGCGGCGGCGAAGCTGGTCGAGCAGGGCGACGTGGTCGGGCTGAGCGGTGGTACGACCACCACGGCGATCGCCCGGGTGCTGGCCACCCGTCCGGACTTCGCGGAGGCGGGCCCGCAGCCACACCTGACGATCGTGACCAATTCCCTCAACATCGCCAATGAGCTGGCCGTACGGCCGCAGATCAAGATCGTGCTCACCGGCGGGGTAGCGCACTCGCGATCGTTCGAACTGGTCGGCCCCTTCAGCGAGTTGGTACTGCAGCAGATCTCGATCGATATCGCCTTCATCGGAGCCAACGGTGTGGACCCGGTGATGGGGGTCACGGTGCACGACGAAGCGGAGGCCCGGGTCAACCGCCTCATGGCCGAGCGCGCCCGACGTGCGGTGGTCGTCGCGGACTCGTCGAAGATCGGCGAACGCTGCTTCGCCCGGGTCGGTGACGCGGATGTCTTCGACACTCTCATCACGGACGGCGGCGCGAAGGAGGCAACGCGCCGGGAGTTCGCGGACCGCGGGCTGAAGGTGGTGGCGGCCCGGCCGTCCACCAGTGAGTGACGCATCACCGAGTTGTAGGCTTGCGGGTCCGGTCGTCTGCTCGCGGCGCGTTCCCCTGCCGTGTGGCCCACGCGCAGCTCTGCCACGTAGCGAAAGGGGCGCGCTTGTGTCGCGATTGTGTCCCTGTGTGGCCCCCGGGGCTGAATCTGCCGGAGCGGGCATGGACAATGGGGAATGAACGTGCGAAGTCAGCGCCTGGTGCGGGAAGCCGGTGCCCGGTGCGGGTTTCGCCAGGAGAGCCCCAGTCCGAATGCCTCTCGGGGGAGATAACGTGCGGAAGATGATCGCCATAGCGCTGGCGGCGGTTGCGTGCAGCGCCTCACTGACGTTGGCCGGTGCCTCGAACGCGATGGCCGCCGACCAGGGGCCGCGGTGCGTGAAGGTAGGCAAGTACTTCACCAAGGACCACAACCGCTACGTCCGCCTGACCAATCTCTGCACTCAGCGGACGTCGTGCTTCACGATCGTCATGCCGCACCAGAAGGATCCCCGTGGCCGCCTGCCGAAGGGCGCGACGAAGGACGTCCGCTACGCCACGACCTCGTCGCCGCGGGCGCTGTACGTGAAGAACAGCCCCTGCTGAGATAGCCCGTATCGAGGTACCCCCTGCCGGGATACCCAGCCGCGAAGGCTCTGCCGAGCGGCTGAAGCGGGCGCAGGGGTCAGTCCCGTACGGCGATGCCGTCCAGGACCATCGAGAGGTACTGCCGGGCGATCTCCTCGGGACTGTGCTGCCCACCCGGGCGGTACCAGCTCGCCGCGACCCAGACGGTGTCGCGCACGAAGCGATAGGTCAGCCGGATATCGAGGTCGGCACGGAAGACGCCGTCGGTCACACCCCGCCGCAGCGTGCCGAGCCAGGCCTTCTCGAATCTCTGCTGGGAGTCGGTGAGGTAGCCGAAGCGGGGCTGGGCGGAGAGGTGCTTGGCCTCTTTCTGATAGATGGCGACGGCTGCGCGGTGCCGGTCGATCTCCCGGAACGACTCGGTGACCAGGGCCTCGATGGTCTCCCGGGGGCCGAGCCCGGCGGCGAGTACGGCGTCGTACCCGTCCCACAGTTCAGTCAGGAACGTGGAGAGGATCTCGTCGAGGATCGATTCCTTGGAATCGAAGTGGTAGTAGAGGCTGCCGGCGAGCATCCCGGCTTCGTCCGCGATCCGGCGGACGGTGGTGGCGTTGTAGCCCTGCGCGGCGAACACCTCGGCCGCGGTGTCGAGCAGTTCGCGGCGGCGTTCCGGGGACGCGTTCGCGGTGGTGGTCTTCTTCTTGGCGGCTGGCACCCGGCCATTGTCGCTCCCCCGCATCCCCGGTGACGGACGGGCTCTCGTACGAGTTCCCGCTGAGGCTGGGCCCCGGTGTGAGCCGGCGCATATTATTTACAAGTAAAACACCTGCTAACCTTCCCTTATGGGGAAGCACGCCAAGCCCGCCGGTACGAGACGCAACAGGAGGAGCGAGAGGAGTGGCGCGAGCAGCGGGAGTGGCGGGAGCAGATGGCAAGGGGGGCGCGCCGCGCCGGGAGGTGTGGTACGCACCCGGCCGTTGCCGGTCAAGAGCACTGTGCGGGTGCGCCGCCCCGTCGACACCTGGTACAAGTCGGCGTTCAGCGCGGTCGTAGCCCTGGCGATCCCCGATCTCACGCTCCTCGCGGTGGGCCGGCTGGACCTGGTCCTCTACACCTCGGCCGGAGCGATGTGCGCCCTCTACGCACACGGGCTGCCGTACGCCGCACGTGCCCGTGCCCTGCTGTGGGTGGTGCTCGGCATGGTCGCGAGCCTGGGCATCGCACTGACCGCCGCGTCACTGATCACCTCGGCCGTCGTCCTTGTCGCGCTCGCCGCGCTGATCGCCGCAGTCCACAAGATGGTCTGCGATGCGACGCGTATCGGTCCTCCGGGGAACCTGATCCCGACCTTCATCTCCGCGTCGGCGTTCTTCGTGCCACAGCACCTGGGGCAGGTGCCCCTGCACATGGCGCTGGCGCTGGGTACCGGTGTGCTCGCCTGGCTGGTGTGTATGGCGCCGGGGCTCGTCCGGCCGCGCGGGCCGGAGCGGATCGCGACCGCTCGTGCGCTGGAGGCCGCCGCCGGACTGCTGCGCACCGATCCGGGCATCGGGACCACGCAACGGGAACCGGCCGGTGGCGGGGCGGAGCCAGTCGGTGGCGGAGCAGGGCAGGCCGGTCGTGGGGCAGAGCAGGCCGGAGTGGCGCAGGCCCGGCATGCCGCCGCCGCTGCCGTGAACGCGGCCTGGCACACGTTGTTCCTGGTCCCGGCCGCCCGCACGCCGGAGAGGGCCACGGAGCGGGCCGGGCTCGAACGGCTGCTGGTGCGGGCGGAAGCGGCGCTGGGGGAGGTGGCGCCTCGGGGAGCCTCCGAGCGCGGCCAGGGAGCCTCCGGGCGAAGCGGCGGCACGGACCCGGGCGTCCGGGACGCCGGATACGACCCCGGTGCCGAAGCCGGACGTCTCACCGCCTGGGCTCGTGACCTGCGCGGTGGCCGCGCCCTCCCCCAGGTCGCGCTGTCGGAGCCGCAGGCCGAGGAGTTGCGCGGGGTCGCCGTGGCAGAGGCGCTGGCCGGTGACCCGCCCGGGGGCGCGACGCGTACCGGAACCGGGGCGGCGGGGCCGCGGCGGCCCGCGCCCGGCCGCCCGCGCGGGGTACGGGCGGTGTTCGCCCGGCTGGCGCCCGGCTCGCCGCTGCTCCCCATCGGAGCGCGGGTCGCCGCCGGGTGCGCACTGGCGGGCTGGGTGTCGATGGCCGTCGGCGTCGGACACCCGTACTGGGCGGTGGTGACCGCGGCGTCGATCTACCAGGCCAACACCACGCTCTCCTGGCAGCGCGCGCTGCAACGCACCCTCGGCAATCTGCTCGGTCTGCTGCTGTTCACCGCGCTGCTGCCGCTGATCCACACCGGGCAGTTCGCGATGGTCGTGCTGGCCCTGGCCTTCCAGCTCGGCGCGGAGGCCTGCATCAGCCGGAACTACTGGCTCGGCACGGTCTGGGTGACGCCGATGGCGCTGCTGCTGACCGAGTTCGGCAGCCATCTGCCGGCCAGGACGCTGGTCGTGGACCGCTGGATCGACACCGTGGTGGGTGCGGCGGTCGGCCTGATCTGCTGTGTCGCGGTCACCAACCGGCGGGCCGCGGACCGTATCGACCTCGCGCTGGAGCGGGTCGCGGAGGCGGAAGCCGCCGCCACCCGGCTGCTCACGTCGGATCCCGTGCCCGGCGCCTCGGATCCCGCGCCCGGTGCCGACGACGCCCTGAAGGACGATGCCCTGGAGACCGGTTGGGCGCGCGACCGGCTGGCCGGTGCCCTGGTCGAGCTCCGGGAGGCGGTGGAGGTGGCGGCCGGCGAGTGGTGGCAGCGCACGCTTCCGGAGGAGCGGATCGCCCGCGCCGAACAACAGGGGCACCGTACGCTCGCCCGGCTGGTCCGGCGGCTCTCGGCACCGGCACTGGCCGCCTGACGCACGCGCCCGCCAGGCCCGCCGCGCACCCGCCCCCCACCCGCACGGCGGGCGCCCTCGCGCGGGGCACAATGAGGGCGTACGGCACGGCACAACGGTGTACGGCACGGCATGAGGGTGTACGGCACGGCCGAGAGGAGAGTGCGGGTGGCAACCGAGGACATCGTCGCAGGGGTGATGCGCCAGTGGCAGCAGGTGCACCCCGGGCTGGACACCGGCCCGATGGCGGTGATCGGGCGGCTCAACCGGTGTGCCGCCCTCCTGCAGCAGGCAGCCGACGCGCCGCTGCGGCGGGCCGGACTCGCCCGTCCCGAGTTCGACATCCTCGCCACCCTGCGCCGGATGGACCGTGAGCTGACTCCCGGACGGGTGGCCCGCGAGACCTTCGCCTCCGGCGCCGCGGTGACCAAACGCGTACGGCAGCTGGAGGAGCGGGGGCTGATCGCCCGCCGGCCCGACGAGCGGGACCGCAGGGTCGCGCACCTCTCGCTCACCGACGAGGGCCGCGAGACCATCGACCGGCTGCTGCCCGAACAGCTCCGGTACGAGGCGTCGCTGCTCGACGGCATCGGCGACGTGCGGCAGGGCGAACTCTCCGCCGCGCTGGGCGAGTTGCTGGTCGTCTTGGAGGGACGTCTCGGCAGCCTGATGGAGTGAGCAGTCGGGCGGACCGAGCCGGCGGACGGAGTGCGTCGGCGGACGGAGTGAACCGTCGGGCGGAGTGAGCCGTCCGACGGGGATGAGACGCTCGATCCGGCTTCAGGGGGCGACGGGGCGGCCGTCGGCGGCAGCCGGGGCCGCGTCTCCGAACAGGTCGGCCAGGTGCCGGTCGAGCAGACGTAGCGCGGTCCGGGGGCCGTGCACATCCAGCAGGACATAGGTGGCGAGCCCGTCGACCAGGCCGATCAGGAGCATCGCCTCGTCCTCGGTGGCGCGTTCCGGCGGCAGCTCACCGCGCGCGGCGGCCAGCCGGAGCTGATCGGCGAAGAAGGCGCGGAGCTGGGGGATGCCCTGTCGGGCTTCGGCGCGCAGGGCTTCGTCATGGACGGCGCGGGCGTAGTAGGCGGCGCCGACCAGCTGGCCGACGCGGCTCTTGTCGTCCAGCGGCAGCATGCCCGACAGGCAGGCGCGCAGTACGTCGCGCGGGGTGCGCGCGCCCGGGAGCGCCTCGATGCGCTCGCGGACGCGGTCGGCGGCCAGCCCATTGATGTGCCGGAGGGCGAAGAGCAGCATCTCGTCCTTGGTGCGGAAGTAGTGCTGGAGCCGGCCGAGCGAGATACCGGCCTCCGCCGCGACATCGCGCAGGCTCGCGCCGTCCAGGCCGCGGGTGCCGGCGATCCGCAAGAGCGCTTCGGAGATCTCCCGGCGCCTGGCTTCGTGATCCACCTTCTTGGGCAAGAACGGAACCTCCGAACCGCTTTTACAAGTCACTCGTATCGCTATAACGTAGCCTACCGCTACTCAATACAACTGACTTGAAACCGGTGATCTCATGTCCGGGCCCGCCGCCCCGCTCCTGCGCCCACCCCGCCACCGCGTCGATCCCCGGGCCCGCCGCTGGTGGACCCTCCAGGCCCTGCTGACGCTCAGCGGCCCGCTGCTGGTCACCGCGCTGGTCATGGCGGTACTGTCGCTCCTCTTCTTCCCCGGCGCGCTGCCATGGCTGGGGCCGTTGCTTCTGGTCGTGCTCGTCCTGCCCGCCGTCGGCTATCTCGCGCTGATGCCGCGGTGGCGGTACGCGGTGCACGCCTGGGAACTGGGCGGGGCGGCGGTCTACGCGGCGAGCGGCTGGTTCTGGCAGAAGCGGCGGATCGCACCGCTGTCCCGGGTGCAGACGGTGGACACGGTGCGCGGACCGCTGCAGCGGCGGTACGGGCTGGCGACGGTCACCGTCACCACCGCGTCGACGGCCGGCGACATCAAGATCGCCGGGCTGTCCGACGCGGACGCCGAGGAGCTTTCCCGGCGGATCGGCGAGGCGGCGCAGGACGTGCCGGGTGATGCCGCATGAGCACGCCGCCCGGACCGGAGGTACCCCCCACGCCGCCCATGCCCCCCACACCCACGCCCACATCCACACCCGCACCCGCCTCTCCCTCCGCCCCCTCCCCTCCCTCCGATCCCTCCGACGCGAGGGCGCAGTGGCGCCGACTGGACCCGCGCACCCTTCTGGTGCACTGCGGCTGGCTGGGGGCACCCCTCGCCTCGTTGGCGCTGACCGCGCTGGCCACCGGGGGCCGGATCACCACCGGCGCCTGGATCACGCTCGGAGCCATCGCCGCCTCGTTCGCCGTCATCACCGCCCTCGGCCTGATCCGCTGGGCGCGCACGGAGTTCCGGGTGACCCCCGACACCCTCACCGTACGGAGCGGGCTGTTCAACCGGCGGCTGCGCAGTGTGCCGCTGCACCGCATCCGCACCGTCGACCTGACGGCGTCACCGCTGCACCGGCTGCTGGGCGTCACCGTGCTGCGGGCGGGTACGGCGGGCTCCGGCGAGAGTGGCGGCGGGCTCTCGCTGGACGCACTCACGGTCGCCGAGGCGGACCGGCTGCGTACGGAGCTGCTCGCCCGGGCCGGTGCCCGGACGGTCGCGGAGGACCCGGTCCTGGCCCGCATCAGCTGGCGCTGGCTGCGCTATGCGCCGCTCACCTTCTGGGTCGTCGGCGGGGTGTTCGCGGTGGCCGGATCGCTCTACCGGGTGCTGGACGGCATCGGCATCGAGCCGTGGAAACTCGGCTTCGTCCGGCGGGCGTTCGACGAGTTCGGCGCGAGCGCGCTCTGGCTGACGATTCCCGCCGCGCTGCTGGCCATAGTCGCGCTCGGCTCGGTCGGCGCCGTCGCGCTCTACGTCGAGAACTGGTGGCAGTACTCCCTGGAGTGGACCGATACCCACACACTGCGGGTGCGACGTGGGCTGTTCACCACCCGCTCGGTGACCATCGAACGGGCCCGGCTGCGCGGTGTGGTGCTGCGGGAACCGCTGCTGTTGCGGGCGGGCGGCGGCGCACTGGTCCGTGCGGTGGCCGGCGGCCTGGGCAACCGCGAGGAGAACCGCAAGCGCAGCGGGCTGCTGCCGCCGGCGCCCCGCCCGGAGGCACTGCGGGTGGCGAGCGGCGCGCTGCGCTCACCGTTTCCCGGAAGTACCCCACCGGCACCCCCCGGAACCCCCGGGAGTAGCGCACCGGCACCACTGGCGCCGCACCCGCGTGCCGCCCTGCGGCGGCGCCGGATGCGCGGACTGCTGTTCGTCGTGCTGCCCGGCACCGCCGTGCTCGCCGGGCTCGGCGCCGCGTTCACGCCCGTCCTGCTGCACTGCGCCTGGATCTACGCGGTGGTCACCACGCCGCTCGTACTGTGGCTGGCCCGGGACGCGTACCGCAGTCTGGGACATGGCATCGAGGGCGGCTGCCTGGTCGCCCGGTCGGGGACCTTCAGCCGCGACACCCTCGCCCTCCAGCGCGAGGCGATCGCGGCCTGGACGTTCTCGACGTCACCGTTCACCCGCCGGTCCGGGCTGGTCACGCTGACCGCCGCGGTGGCGGCGGGCGAGGACGGCTATCACGTCCGGGATCTCGCGGCCGCCGATGCCGCGGGCTTCGCCGCGGCGGCGGCCCCGGGGATCGTGGACGAGTTCCTGGTCCGCCCCACGGGTCGATGACGCCACCCCACGGGTCGATCCCACCGGGCCCCACAGATTGATGGCGCTGTCCGGGCAACACCTGCGATGACCAGGACAACCCATCGTCAAGGTGAGATACATCACACACCTGTCGCGTGCACGGCGAGACCGGACAGACCGTCCTACTGGACGAGCTAGTGCCCATGACCGCTCTTGCCCATGACCGACAGCCGTGAGGGAGCAGCGCGATGAACACCGTCATCGACCAAGCCGTCCAGGTCCGTCTCATCGCGACCACCCCCGGCCCGCACGCGTTCCCGGCCATGCTGCACTACCAGCCCGCCGACCCCCTGGCCGTACGGATGTCCTTCCCGCCGGAGATCTCGCTGGACGGGTCCGCGGTGGACTGGGCGTTCGCCCGCGAGCTCCTGGACGAGGGCCTGCGGACGCCGGCCGGGCGGGGCGACGTCCGGGTACGGCCGTGCGGCCCGGACCGGACGGTGATGGAGTTCCACGCGGAGGAAGGCATCGCCATGCTCCAGTTGAAGACCGCGGACGTGCGGCGGTTCCTCGCCCGTTCCTACGAGGTGGTGCCGTCGGGCGGCGAGGCCGCGCATCTGGGCATGGAGCGCGAGCTGGCGGAGCTGTTCGGCGCGGCGTGACGACGCCGTACCAGTGGATAGCCGCTACCGGCAGATTCCAGGAAGAAATTCAGGAAGAGAAGAGATTCACGACAAGAGCAGGAGAAGAGAAGAGGTTCAGGAAGAGAAAGAGGCCGTCGCCCGGGGAAGCACCCGGGCGACGGCCTTTCCGCGACCATGGCGGCGGCCTCTTCGCGAGCTACCGCCGCCACTCCCTGCCTTGGTCACCGCTGCGGAAACCCGAACCCGTAGCCCTGCTCCTTCATCCACGGCAGCAGCCGGTCCAGCGCCTCGACCGTCCGGGCGCGGTTGCCGCCGCCGTCGTGGAAGAGGATCGTGGGCCCGTTGCGGAGTTCCCCGCGCACCCTCGACTCGATCGTCGCGGCGCTGCCGCCCTCGAAGTCCTTGCTGTCGACCCGCCAGCCCAGTGGACGCATGCCGTGCTGGGCGGCGACCTTGCGGCTGTGGGGGGTGAAGGCGCCGCCGGGGGCGCGGTAGTACTCGACCTTGGCGCCGCCGGCCGCGTCCTCGATCTTCTTCTGTGCGTCGAGGATCTCCCGGGACTGGTAGCTCTCCGGCTTGTGGTCCATACCGGTGTTGTGGCTCATGCTGTGGTCACAGAGCTTGTGTCCGCCGGCCACGACCTTCTTGACCAGGTCGGGGTGGGCCTCGGCCTGCGGGCCGATCATGCAGAAGACCGCCTTGACGTCGTGCTTCTTCAGCACATCGAGGACCTTGGGCGTCCAGGTCGGGTCCGGGCCGTCGTCGATGGTGATGTTCTGGCTGCGGCCGGGACGGTCCGAGGCGTGCACGATGGACGGGTCGACCTGGGCCGTCTCGGGCGGCCGGGCGGAAGCGGAGCTGTCCGCCTCGGCCGTGGAGGTGCCACCGAGCTGGCCGGAGGCGACGGCTCCCACGATCCCCAGCGACACCACCGCCGCCGCCACAACTCCTATGATGCCGCCCTCAATTCCGAAGCGCCGAGCCATCCCGATCCCGTCCCCTTGCGTCGTGCTGGTGTCCGTACCGGACGGAGGCGGGCGATATGTCCACCCGCCGCCTTCCACCACGACAGATGCACCCCGGACGGGACAGGATGCTCCTGTTACGGATCCATCATGAAACTTATTGATACTGGACCCATGCCACGTGTACTTCTGATCGAGGACGACGCCGCCGTTCGGGACGGGGTGACCCTCGCGCTACGGCGGCGCGGCCACGAGGTGGCGGCCGCGGCCAGCGGTGAGGAGGGCCTCACGGTCCTGCCGGTCTTCCGCCCGGACATCGTGCTGCTGGACCTGATGCTGCCCGGCAAGGACGGCTTCGAGATCTGCCGGCTGATCCGCGCCGAACGGCAGCTGCCGATCATCATGCTCACCGCTCGCGGCGACGATCTGGATGTGGTGCTCGGGCTGGAGGCCGGGGCGGACGACTACATCGTCAAGCCGGCCCGCGGTGAGGTCCTCGAAGCGCGCATCCGTGCTGTGCTGCGGCGTACCGCGCTGCCCGCGGACGGTGCGCCGGCGGCCGCGGAGCCGGGACCCGCCCCGGTCGAGACGTACGGCGAACTGGCCATCGACCGGGCCGGTCTGGTCGTCACCAAGGGCGGCAAGGATCTGGCGCTGGCGCCGTCGGAGATGAAGCTGCTGCTGTTCCTGTCCGCGACGCCGGGGCAGGTCTTCAGCCGCCAGCAGTTGCTGGAGCATGTGTGGGAGCACAGCTACCACGGCGATGCGCGGCTGGTGGACGCCTGTGTGATGCGGCTGCGGACGAAGATAGAGGACACCCCGCGCAGCCCCCGGTACGTGCAGACGGTACGGGGCTTCGGCTATCGCTTCGGGCCCCTGTGAAGCCCCACGGCCGCCGGATGCCGTCCCGGCCCCGCGCCCTGACCCTGCTGCGGGGCCTGCGGGCCCGTCTCGTGGTGGGGTTCCTGGTGGTGGCCGCGGTGAGCGCGCTGACCACCGCCCTGCTGACCTACCGCGAGGCCCGTAACGCGATCCTCCAGCGGTCCCAGGACATCGCCGTCAACGATCTGCGGGCGCAGGTCAATTCGCTGGCGCCGGAGCTCTCGGTACCGCCGTCCCAGGCCGACCTGGACAACTTCCGGGTCCAGCTGGAGCGCGCCGGCAAGTCCCGTGACTGGGACATCTCGGTGCACTACCGGGGCGTCCCGGACAGTGCCGAGAACGGGCTCCGGAGCCATCTGGTGATCCCCGCCGAGCTCAAGGCCTCGGTGGACGCGCGCCATGTGCCGGTGTTCCAGCGCATCGACCGGAGCGGCGACCCCTGGCTGCTGATCGGTATGCCGGTCCGGCAGTCCGACGGCCAGGCCTCCGCGCTGTCCGTCTACGCCCGGCTCCCGCTGCATGCCGAGGAGGCCAACGTCGAGGCGCTGGTGAGCGCCGCACAGCGGGGCGCGCTGCCGGTCCTGATCCTCGCGGTGATCCCGGCACTGCTCGCCGCCCGCGGGGTGCTGCGGCCCGTGCGGGGGCTGCGGCAGGCCGCCGGACGGATCGCGGAGGGCAAACTCGACACCCGGCTGGAGGTCAAGGGCGCCGACGAACTCGCCGATCTGTCGCGGACGTTCAACGACATGGCGGCCCGGCTGGAGGAGAGCATGGCCGAGCTGAGGCGGCTGGAGGCCAACTCCCGGCGGTTCGCCGCCGATGTCTCGCACGAACTGCGCACGCCGCTGGCGGCGATGAGCGCGGTCACCGACGTACTCGACGAGGACGCCGACTCCCTCGACCCCGACACCGCCTCCGCGGTCCGGCTGATCAGTCAGGAGACCGGCAAGCTGGCGCGGATGGTGGAGGACCTGATGGAGGTCTCGCGGTTCGACGCCGGGGCCGCGGCGCTCCATCTCGACGAGGTCGACGTCGCCGAGACCATCCGCAAGACGCTGCAGGCCAGGGCCTGGCAGCAGCGGGTGACAGCGGAGCTGCCCGAGGACGTACGGGCCAGGCTCGATCCCCGGCGGCTCGATGTGGTGGTCGCCAACCTGGTCGGCAACGCGCTGCACCACGGCGGTGAGCCGGTCCGGGTGCTGCTGCGCACGCCGGAGCCGGGCGCCGGCCGGCTGCTGATCGAGATCTCCGACAGCGGTCCCGGCATCGACCCCGACGTACTGCCGCACGTTTTCGAGCGCTTCTACAAAGCGGACTCCGCCCGCGCCCGCTCGGAGGGCAGCGGCCTGGGCCTGGCCATCGCCATGGAGAACGTACGGCTGCACGGCGGGACGATGCGGGCCGCCAACTCCCCCGAGGGGGGCGCGGTGTTCACGGTGGACCTGCCGCTGCGGCAGGACGAGCCGGGCGGCGAGGGCGGGACGGACGGAGCACACGCACCGGACGGAGTGGACGGGACCGACGGAGCGGACGGGACGGAGCGCGCGGCAGGCGCCGGAGCCGGGAAGGAGAACGACGGATGACCGCCTGGAACAGGCCGGACGGACTGAACGGCCGGAACGGACGGCGCGCGGTGCGGGCCCGGCGGCGGCTGCTCGGCGGCGTGGCCGGCACCGCACTCGCCGGCGCGCTGGCCGGCTGCGGGATCGCGCCGACCGATGTGATCGACGCCGGCGAGCCCGCGATCGGCGTGAAGTCCCCCGGCCAGCCGGCGGCCGATGTCCAGCTGTTCTTCTACGGAGCGTCCGGACTGCGCTCCGCGACCCGTCCGGCGAAGGCCCCGGTCGACCCGGAGCAAGCCATCGAGCTGCTGATGAAGGGGCCGAACCACGCCGAGCGGATGCGCGGCCTGACCACCGCCCTGTCGACATTCCCCGGCCCGCTGACCGTCGCCACCGGCGAGGGTACCGTCACGATCACTCTGCCGAGGAAGTCCGGGCCGCCGGGCTCCGCCTCACTGAACCAGCTGGTGTGCACCGCGGCCAATGCCCGGGTGCCCGGCGGCGGGCCGCCGGAGCGGGTCGCCGTGACACTGGTGGGTGCGACGTTCCGGCTCAACCCCATGGTGTGCGGCGGAAACAACGCCTTCCCGGTGGTCCAGCCGAGCCCGAGCGGCGCGACGGACAGCGGTGACGGTACGAGCGGTACCGGCACCGCGAACGACAGCGGCGTAGGCTGACAGATACCACCGCACCCTGGGGAGATATGCGATGACCGAGCGCAAACCACCCGGCGTCACCTTCGAGACCTGGGTCGACAAGCAGATCCGCGAGGCAACGGAGCGCGGCGACTTCGCCGATCTGCCCGGGGCCGGCAAGCCCCTCCCGCACCTCGACCGGCCGTACGACGACATGTGGTGGGTCAGGGAGAAGATGGACCGGGAGAATCTCTCCTGCCTTCCGCCGAGCCTCGCTCTGCGCAAGGAGGCCGAGGAGGCCCTGAAGGCGGCGGCCGACGCCCCGTCCGAGGCCGCGCTGCGCCGCATCCTCACCGCGGTCAACGAGCGGATCCGGGCGGCACTGCGCACCCCGCTCGACGGCCCGCCGCTGCATCTCGTTCCGTTCGACATCGACGAGCAGGCCCGTAAGTGGCGGGAGCGGCACGGCAGTTGATTCTGCGTCACGGCTCCGTGTCCGCCGCCATCCGCACCCGCAGGAACCGGGGCCGGTACAGGTCCACATCGCCGTTGAGCCGGGCGTCGGGCGGGACGCCGGGCGGGCCCAGCCAGTTGACGTCATAGCTGAGCAGGAGGCGCCCGTCCGTGGTGAACTCCGGGTGGGCCTGGGGGTTGTAGACGATGACGTAGCGGGGGTCGGGTGCGGGCGGGCGGGGCGGCGTGAGGCGGCCGTTCGGGCCGTGCCAGGGGCCCTGGGGTGAGCAGGACCAGTAGCTGGTGAGGGCCTGTGTCGCGGCCGTGCCGTCTCCCCCGGTGTCCATGGTGAACAGCACCCAGGCGGGGCCCTCCCGTACGACGGTGAACCCGGTGCCGACGCCGCGCCGTCCGCCGTCCCGCAGCACCGGCACGGCCTGTTCGGGACTCCGCCGCCAGTGGGTGCCGTCCCAGAAGCGCCAGCCGCCCCGGTCGGCGAGCCGCCCGGCCGGGACCCGTGCGAGGTAGGCGCTGGAGCCCGGCGCGGACGGCGATTCGTCGGCACCGAAGACATACGTCCAGCCGCCCTCGCCGACGGCGGCGGCGCCGTAGAGGACGCGCCGCTCCGGGTCGGTGACGGCGCTCTGGCCGACCGCCTCCCGGATGCTCTCCAGCCGCAGCCCTGGCAGCGACAGCGTGGCGACGTCCGTGGCGCGCGGGACCCCGAAGATCCACGGCCCGGTTCCGGGCGCGCGGTTCCACAGCAGTACCCGGACCACCTTCTCCCGGGATCCGGGCGTACGGGGTTCCACGCGGGCGCGGACGGGCCAGCGCAAGCCGCCGTCCGCCGGGTCGGGGAAGAACGGGCCGGGTCCATCCGGGGTGCGGCCGGTCAGGGTGCGCTCCAGCCGGCCCGAACGGGACATCAATACGGCGGAGTTGTGGCGGAGGAAGGGCGGCCGCCCGTTGTCCGCGGTGCGCCAGGAGTGGGGCTCCCCCTGAGGGTTGGGCGGCGGGTGGATCCGGTCGAGGAAGGTGTCGGAGAAGAGCCAGAGGGTCCGGCCGTCGGGCAGGCGCACCGAGTGGGTGCCGTCACCGCCGGTCCAGTCGTCCACCCTGGTGTTGTCATCGCCGTACCGGACGAATTCCGCGATCTGCCGGGAGTCGGCCGACCAGGAAGCGATCCGGCGTGCGGTACAGCCCGCGGCGTGGCCGGGGGACTCGGCTCCCGGCACCGCGCAGACCAGCGCGGCGGCGGCCAGCAGCAGCGTGGCGACGGGCTTGGTGCGGATGCCCGGTGACTGGTCCATCGTGCTCCTCCGTCCGGGAGCCGCGCCCACCGCGGCGAACCGGCCACCGTGACCAACCGTCCAACCCCCTGAACGGTCACCGCCGGAGCCCAGGAGCACCTGCCACCGCACGGAATGGACAGGAAGGTCCTTGGCAGGTCAATGGACAGGAAGTTCCCTGGCAGGTCAACGAGTGCAACATCACAGCCGGCGCCCCTGCTCCGGCTAACGGTCGTTCGCCTAGCCTGCTGCCATGACCGCCGAGTCCCCCGAACTCCCCCTGGCCGCCGCCTTCCCGGATGCCGACCGAGAGCAGTGGCAGCGCCTCGTCGAAGGCGTACTGCGCAAATCGGGCGTCACGGAAGCCACGGGACCCGCCGCCGAGGACGCGCTCGCCACGGATCTCCAGGACGGCATCCGCGTCCGGCCGCTCTACACCGCCGAGGACGGCGGCACCGCCCTGGGGCACCCCGGTTTCCCGCCCTTCCTACGGGCCGGCCGGCCCGAGGGCACGGCCGTCGGAGGCTGGGACGTACGCCAGCGCCATGTGCAGACCGATCCGCGGCGCGCCAACGAAGCGGTGCTCGCGGACCTGGAGAACGGCAGCACCTCCCTCTGGCTGACCGTCGGGGACGGCGGGATCCCGGTGACCGGTCTGGAGGAGGCACTCCGGGGCGTCTATCTCGACCTGGCCGCGGTGGTCCTGGACGCGGGCGCCGACTTCGTCCCGGCGGCGGAGGAGTATCTGCGGCTGTACACGGCGTCCGGGGCGCCGCTGAGCGAGGCCGTCGGCTGCCTGGGCGCCGATCCGCTCGGTCTGCTGGCCCGTACCGGCGACGACAGCAAGCTGCGGGTCCAGCTCGAGGCCGCGGCCCGGCTGGCCGGACGCTGTGCCGCCGAGGCACCGGGGGTGCGGGCCTGGGCGGTGGACGCGCTGCCGTACCACGAGGCGGGCGGTTCGGCCGCGGAGGAGCTGGGCACCTCGCTGGCCACCGGCGTCGCCGCGCTGCGGCAGCTGACCGCTGCCGGGCTCGGTATCGACGACGCCTGCCGGCAGCTGGAGTTCCGCTACGCCGCCACCGCGGACCAGTTCCTGACCATCGCCAAGCTGCGCGCGGCCCGCCGGCTGTGGGCGCGGGTCGCCGAGGTGTGCGGGGCCTCGCCCGAGGCGTCCGCGCAGCGCCAGCACGCGGTCACCTCCTCGGTGATGATGACCCGTCGGGACCCGTGGGTGAACATGCTGCGCACCACGGTCGCCGGTCTGGCGGCCGGTGTGGGCGGCGCGGACGCGGTGACGGTGCTGCCGTTCGACGCCGCGCTGGGCCTGTCCGACGCCTTCGCCCGCCGGATCGCCCGTAACACCCAGTCGGTGCTGCTGGAGGAGTCTCATCTGTCGAAGGTGATCGACCCGGCGGGCGGCTCCTGGTACGTGGAGCGCCTCACCGATGAACTGGCCCGCGCGGGTTGGGCGTTCTTCCAGGAGGTCGAGGCGGCGGGCGGGCAGGCCGCGGCGCTGCGCTCCGGGAAGCTCGCCGAGCGCCTCGCGCGCACCTGGGAGCGCCGCACCGAGGACCTCCGGCACCGCCGTGAACCGATCACCGGCGTCAGCGAGTTCCCGCACCTCGCCGAGCAGCCGGTGCACCGCGAGCCGGCCCCCGCGCCGGTGCGCGGAGGGCTGCCGCGGGTCCGCCGGGACGATGCGTACGAGCTGCTGCGGGCGCGTTCCGACGCGCATCTGGCGGCGGCCGGCGCCCGCCCGAAGGTCTTCCTGGCCGCGCTCGGCCCCGTAGCGGCGCACACCGCCCGGGTGACATTCGCCGCCAACCTCTTCCAGGCGGGCGGCATCGAGGCCGTCCAGGAGGCCGTGGATGCGGGGTCGGTGGCGGAGGCGTTCGCCCGCAGCGGCGCGCGGACCGCGTGTCTGTGCTCCAGCGACGGGGTGTACGGGGAGCAGGCGGCGGAGGCGGCGGGCGCGCTGAAGTCCGCGGGGGCGCTGCGGGTGTACCTGGCGGGCAAGCCGGGCGAGCGCCGGGAGGAGTACGTACGCGCCGGTGTGGACGCGTTCGTCTTCGCCGGCTGTGACGCGGTCGGGGTGCTGTCCTCGGCCCTGGACATCGTGGAGGTGGCGTGACGATGGGCATCCCGGACTTCACCGGGGTCGAGCTGGGCGAGCCGGCCGCCTCGGCCGACGCCGGGCAGTGGGCCGCGGCCGTGGCGCAGGCCACCGGCAAGGCCGTCGAGGACCTGACCTGGGAGACGCCGGAGGGCATCGACGTCAAGCCGCTCTACACCGGGGCGGACCTCGACGGCCTGGACTTCCTGGGCACTTATCCGGGAATCACGCCGTATCTGCGCGGCCCGTATCCGACCATGTACGTCAACCAGCCCTGGACGATCCGGCAGTACGCCGGCTTCTCCACGGCCGAGGAGTCCAACGCCTTCTACCGCCGCAACCTCGCGGCCGGCCAGAAGGGCCTGTCGGTCGCCTTCGACCTGCCGACGCACCGCGGTTACGACAGCGACCATCCGAGGGTCACCGGCGATGTCGGCATGGCGGGCGTGGCGATCGACTCGATCTACGACATGCGGCAGCTCTTCCAGGGCATCCCGCTGGACAAGATGACGGTGTCGATGACGATGAACGGCGCGGTCCTGCCCGTTCTCGCCCTCTACATCGTGGCCGCCGAGGAGCAGGGCGTTCCGCCCGAAAAGCTGGCCGGGACCATCCAGAACGACATCCTCAAGGAGTTCATGGTCCGCAACACCTATATCTATCCGCCGCAGCCGTCGATGCGGATCATCTCCGACATCTTCGCGTACACCTCGCAGAAGATGCCGCGCTACAACTCCATCTCGATCTCCGGCTACCACATCCAGGAGGCGGGTGCCACGGCCGACCTGGAGCTGGCGTACACCCTGGCCGACGGGGTGGAGTACCTCCGCGCGGGCCTGGCGGCCGGTATGGACGTGGACTCCTTCGCCCCGCGCCTCTCCTTCTTCTGGGCCATCGGCATGAACTTCTTCATGGAGATCGCCAAGCTGCGCGCGGCCCGGCTGCTGTGGGCACGGCTGGTCCAGCGCTTCGAGCCCAAGAACCCCAAGTCCCTTTCGCTGCGCACTCATTCGCAGACCTCGGGCTGGTCGCTGACCGCGCAGGACGTCTTCAACAACGTCACCCGGACGTGTGTGGAGGCGATGGCTGCCACACAGGGCCACACCCAGTCCCTGCACACCAACGCGCTCGACGAGGCGCTCGCCCTGCCCACCGACTTCTCCGCCCGGATCGCGCGCAACACCCAGCTCTTCCTCCAGCAGGAGTCGGGCACCTGCCGGGTCATCGACCCGTGGGGCGGCAGCGCCTACGTCGAGCGGCTCACCCACGATCTGGCGAAGCGGGCCTGGCAGCACATCGAGGAGGTCGAGGCGGCCGGCGGGATGGCGAAGGCGATCGACGCGGGCATCCCGAAGCTGCGGGTGGAGGAGGCGGCGGCCCGTACCCAGGCGCGGATCGACTCCGGACGGCAGGCGCTCATCGGCGTCAACAAGTACCGGGCGGAGAGCGACGAGGAGATCGAGGTCCTCAAGGTCGACAACTCCGCGGTGCGCGCCCAGCAGATCGAGAAGCTGAAGCGGCTGCGCGCCGAGCGCGACGAGGCGGCCTGCCAGGGTGCGCTGCGGGCGCTGACCGAGGCGGCAAGGGCCGGTTCCGGCAAGGGACTTGAGCGCAATCTGCTCGCCCTGGCGGTGAACGCGGCCCGCGCCATGGCGACCGTCGGCGAGATCTCGGACGCCCTGGAGGAGGTCTACGGGCGGCACTCCGGCCAGATCCGTACGATCTCCGGTGTGTACCGAGACGAAGCGGGCCCCTCCTCCGGTGTCGAGCGCACCCGGGCGCTGGTGGCCGAGTTCGAGCGCGCCGAGGGGCGCCGGCCGCGCATCCTGGTGGCCAAGATGGGGCAGGACGGCCATGACCGCGGCCAGAAGGTGATCGCCACGGCCTTCGCCGACCTGGGCTTCGACGTCGATGTCGGCCCGCTGTTCCAGACGCCTGCCGAGGTCGCCCGGCAGGCGGTCGAGGCGGATGTGCACATCGTCGGGGTGTCGTCGCTGGCCGCGGGCCATCTGACGCTGCTGCCGGCGCTGCGGGAGGCGCTGGCCGCCGAGGACCGGGACGACATCACGGTCGTGGTGGGCGGGGTGATCCCGCCGCAGGACGTCCAGCCGCTGCGCGACATGGGCGCCGCCGCGGTCTTCCTGCCCGGCACGGTGATCCCCGACGCCGCCCACGACCTGGTGCGGGACCTGGCGTCGGCCCTGGGCCACGAGCTGTAGAGCGGGGGGTCATGCCTGCGACGATCGATGTCGGACGGTACGCCGAGGGGGTCCGGGCGGGCTCCCGGGCGTGGATCGCCCGCGCCGTCACCCTGGTGGAGTCCACCCGCCCCGACCACCGGGCGGCGGCCCAGCGGCTGCTGGTCGAGCTGCTGCCGTACTCCGGCGCGGCCCGCAGAGTGGGCATCAGCGGGGTGCCGGGCGTCGGCAAGTCGACCTTCATCGACGCGCTCGGCAGTCTGCTGACGGGAATGGGGCACCGGGTGGCGGTGCTCGCCGTCGACCCGTCCTCCAGCCGTACCGGCGGCTCCATCCTGGGCGACAAGACCCGGATGGAGCGGCTGGCGACCGACCCCGCGGCGTTCGTCCGCCCCTCCCCCACGTCCGGCACGCTGGGCGGTGTGGCGCGCGCGACCCGCGAGTCCATCGTCGTCATGGAGGCCGCGGGCTACGACGTCGTCCTGGTGGAGACCGTCGGTGTCGGCCAGTCCGAGACCGCGGTCGCCAACATGGTCGACACCTTCCTCCTGCTGACCCTGGCCCGCACCGGTGACCAGCTCCAGGGCATCAAGAAGGGCGTACTGGAGCTGGCGGACCTGGTGTCCGTCAACAAGGCCGACGGTCCGCACGAGAAGGACGCCCGCGCCGCGGCCCGCGAACTGTCCGGCGCGCTCCGCCTGTTGCACGGTCCCAACTCCGCCTGGACGCCGCCCGTCCTCACCTGCAGCGCCCGCGAGGGGACCGGTCTGAAGGGGGTCTGGGAGCGGGTCGAGGCGCACCGTGCCCTGCTCGAATCCACCGGGGCGCTGGCCGAGCGGCGCCGCGTCCAGCAGGTCGACTGGACGTGGTCGATGGTCCGCGAACGGCTCATCGACCGCCTTCGGGAGCACCCCGAGGTCCGCCGGCTGGGCCCGGAGGTCGAACGCGCGGTGCGCGACGGCGAACTCACCGCCACGCTGGCGGCGGAGCGACTGCTGGCGGCGTTCGGGCTGCTGGACGGCGCCTCCGGCTGAAGGGGCCGGTGCACCCGGCCGACGGGGACGGTACGCCGGCCGGCGCACTGATTCTCATCGCTCTCTCACCCAGCGCTTATGAGCTGGTCACACCGTGTTCCTACGGTCGCCGAAGGCTCGTCGCGCACCCGGTGCGGCGGCCCGGAGGAAGAGGGCACCATGTACCACCTGACCGGCGTGACCAAGTACTACCGCAACGGCCGGGACAGGGACGTGGTGCGGGCGCTGGACGGTGTCGGACTGTACGTCGAGGAGGGCGGCGGCCTCGTCGTCCGGGGTCCGGCCGGGTCGGGCACGTCCACGCTGCTGCGGGTCCTCGGCGGTCTGGAGCGTCCGAGCGGCGGCACTGTGGTGCTGAACGGCACGGATCTGGCCACCGTGACGGAGTGCCGGCTGTCCCGGATCCGGGCGGAGTCGATCGGCATGGTGCACGGCGGGGGACGTCCGGGGCGTGCGGGGCTCCCGGGGTATGCGGCGCTCTGGCCCGGGCTCACCGCGCAGCAGAACGTGGCGAGCGTACTGGTGCCGCTGCGGCTGCGCCCCGCCGACTGCCGGGAACTGGCCGCGACGGCGCTGGCGGACGTCGGGCTGGGACATCGGCTGGAGCGCCTTCCGGGCGAGCTGGACGCCGGGGAGCGGCGGCGGGTGGCGCTTGCCCGGGCCCTGGTGAAACGTCCGGCGGTGCTGCTGGCGGACCGGCCCACGGCGGGCCTGACCGCCGCGGCCCGTGCGGAGATCATCGAGCTGTTCGAGCGGCTGTGGGGAGAACGCCGGCTCAGCTGCGTCGTGGCCACCGAGGACGAGGCCCTCGTCCGGCGGGCGCCGCGGCTGGCGACGCTCTCGGCGGGGAGGATCACGTCTGTCGTTCGTCAGGTTCGCCGGGAGAGACCCTTCGGTACACCGACCGCAGCAGCTGGTCCTTGGCCGGACCGGCGACCCGCCACTCCAGGTGCCACTCGTCGGCGGCAACCGCGGTGAAGGTGCCCTCGTAGCGGTCCTCGGCGCAGGGGTGGACGGCGGTCCAGCGGCCGGTCCGCAGGTCGAGGTCGTGGAAGGGGCGGCCGTCGGCGAACCGGACCTCGGCGGTGCCGTCGGGGCGGGGGCACAGATACAGCGTGCGCTGCGCGGGGTAGGACGTACCGTCCCAGGTCAGCCGCCCGGTTTCGGCATGCAGCAGGACGTCCGCCGGCAGCGCGCCCACCGTGGCCTCCGCGACATCACCAGCCACGGCGTCACCGGCTGCGGCGTCACCGGCCACGGCGGGCCGGAACTCGGCGGTCCCGCGGAAGCTGCCCGTCGCACCGGCCCGCAGGTCGCATACGGTCCGCTCGATGCGCCACCGGCCGGAGAGGTAGGCGGCGGCGTCCGGGACCGGGTACGGGTGCGGGACAGGGTCCCGCCGGCTCGACGACATCCCCCCATTCTCGCCGTGCGGACCCGCGTTCTCGCCGGGTGGGCCCCCCTTCTCGCCGTGCGGACCCGCAGCGGCCGCCTTACGCTCGGTGCAGTGATCGTCACCGAGGCCCGGCGGCCGTGCGCCGTCGGCCAGGCACCGCGCCCGCCGCTGCCGCCTCGTACGAGCCCGGAACCGAAAGGCACCCCCATGCCGGAGCTGTTCATCGGAGGTCAGTGGACCACGGCGGCCGACGGGCAGGTGCGGGAGATCCGCTGCCCCGCGGACGGCACGCTGGTCGCCACCGTCGACGAGGGCGGGCCGAAGGACGCGGCGGCGGCGGTCACCGCGGCCCGTACGGCCTTCGACGACGGTTCCTGGCCGCGCACCCCGGCGGCCGAGCGCGGCCGGCTGGTGCTGCGCGTCGCCGAGCTGCTGGACCGCGACCGGGAAGCGCTGGCCCGGGCGGAGTCCCTCGACACCGGAAAACGGCTGGTGGAGAGCGGATACGACATGGACGACATCGCCAACTGCTTCCGCTACTTCGGCAACCTCGGTGCGGCCGGCGGCACCGACCGGGTGGTGGACACCGGTATCCCGGAAGCCGACAGCACGGTGCGGCACGAGCCGGTCGGGGTCTGCGCGCTGATCACGCCGTGGAACTATCCGCTGCTGCAGACCGCCTGGAAGGTCGCGCCTGCGCTGGTCGCGGGCGACACATTCGTCCTGAAGCCCAGCGAGCTCACCCCGCACACCGCGATCCACCTGATGCGGCTGCTGGAGGAGGCCGGGGTGCCGGCCGGCACCGCGAACCTGGTGCTGGGCACCGGCCCGCTGGTGGGCGCACCGCTGACCGAGGACCCGCGGGTGGACATGGTGTCGTTCACCGGGGGTCTGGCCACGGGGAAGCGGATCATGGCCGCGGCCGCGCCCACGGTGAAGAAGATCGCCCTGGAGCTGGGCGGCAAGAACCCGAACATCGTCTTCGCGGACGCCGACTTCGACACCGCGGTCGACTACGCCCTGACCGCGGTCTTCCTGCACTCCGGACAGGTCTGCTCGGCGGGCGCCCGGCTGCTGGTCCAGGACGAGCTGCACGACGCGTTCGTCGATGAGCTGGTCTCCCGCGCCCAGCGGATCCGGCTGGGCGGACCGTTCGACGAGTTCGCCCGTACCGGCCCGCTGATCTCCGCGGAGCACCGCGCCAAGGTCGAGGCGTACGTGGCGGCGGGGCTCGACGAGGGCGCGGTACTGCTCTGCGGCGGCTCGGCGCCCGACGACCCGTCGCTCTCGAACGGCTTCTACTACCTGCCGACCGTGCTGGACGAGTGCACACCGGACATGTCCGTGGTGCGGGACGAGTCGTTCGGCCCGGTGCTGACCATCGAGCGGTTCCGCGACGAGGAGGAGGCGGTCTCGCTCGCCAATGACACGGTGTACGGGCTGGCCGGGGCGGTGTGGACGCAGAACAGCGAGCGGGCGCACCGGGTGGCCGGCCGGCTGCGCGCGGGGACGGTGTGGATCAACGACTTCCACCCCTACGTACCGCAGGCGGAGTGGGGCGGGATGAAGCAGTCGGGCATCGGACGGGAGCTGGGGCCGGCGGGACTGGCGGAGTACCAGGAGGCCAAGCACATCTGGCGGAACACCGCGCCGCGGCCGCAGAGGTGGTTCGAGTGACCGGTCCCGGCCACGACGACGAATCGCTTGCCGAACTCGGCTACAAGCCCGAACTGAAGCGCACCCTGGGCGACTTCCACACCTTCGCGGCCGGTATCAGCTATATCTCGATCCTCACCGGTACTTTCCAGCTGTTCTACTTCGGTGTGGCCCACGGCGGCCCGGCGTACTGGTGGTCCTGGCCGATGGTCTTCGCCGGGCAGCTGATGGTGGCGCTCTGCTTCTGCGAACTGGCCGCCCGCTATCCGGTGGCCGGCTCGATCTACAACTGGGCGAAGCAGCTGGGCGGCCCGCACATCGGGTGGCTGGGCGGCTGGATGATGCTGACCGCGTCGATGGTGTCGCTGGCCGCGGTGGCCCTGGCGTACCAGGTGACGCTGCCGCAGATCTCGTCGTGGTTCCAGTTCATCGGCGACGGCTCCGGGAAGTCGGCGGCCGCCAACGCGGTGGTGCTCGGCACCGTACTCGTCGCCTTCACCACTCTGGTCAACGCCTTCGGCGTCCGGCTGATGGCGCGGATCAACTCGGCCGGTGTGGCGATCGAGCTGATCGCCGCCGTCGTGCTGGTGCTGCTGCTCGCCGCGCACATCGTCCGCAGTCCCGCCGCGCTCACCGAGACGTACGACCTGGGCAAGGGGGAATCCCTCGGCTACGTCGGGGCGTTCCTGACCGCGTCGCTGGCCTCGGCGTATGTCATGTACGGCTTCGACACGGCCTCCTCGCTCGGCGAGGAGTCCAAGGACCCGGCCCGCAACGCACCCCGGGCGATCCTGCGGGCGCTGCTCGCGTCCTTCCTCATCGGCGGGCTGATCCTGCTGTTCGCGCTGCTCGCCGTGCCCGATCTGCACGCCAAGGAGCTGTCGGTGGACGGGCTGCAGTACGTGGTGCTGGCGACGCTCGGCTCGGCCGTGGGGCAGATCGTGCTCTGGTGTGTGGTGATCGCGATCACGGTGTGCGAGCTGGCGGTGCACACCGCGGCCATCCGGCTGGCGTTCGCGATGGCCCGGGACAACAACCTGCCGGCCTCGGCGCGGCTCGCCAAGGTCAGCCCCCGCTTCCAGACGCCGGTGCTGCCGGCCGTGATCATCGGTCTGGTGGCGGTCGCTGTCCTGGTCCTCAACGTCAACCAGCCGCAGATCTTCTCGGTGATCACCAGCATCGCGATCATCATGATCTATCTGGCGTATGTGTCCGTCACCCTGCCGATGCTGGTGCAGCGGCTGCGCGGGAGATGGACGCCGGTGCCAGGCCGGTTCTCCCTCGGCGCGTTCGGACTCCCGGTGAACGTCCTCGCGGTCCTCTGGGGTCTCGGGATGTCCCTCAACCTCGCCTGGCCACGCGCCGCGGTCTACAACGCGACCGGGCCGCAGCACTGGTATCTGCGCTGGGGCGCGTTCCTGTTCATCGGTGTCGTGGCGGTCGGCGGGTTCACCTACTACTGGTTCGTCCAGCGGAAGAAGACGGGCGTACTGGCCGCGCACGCCGCCGTCCTGCCCGACGACGGCACCCCGGGCTCCCCCACCACCCCCACCGCCTGACAGGAGACGGCGCGATGCCCCAAGGAACGTCCGGTCCCCAAGGAACGCCCGCGTACGGGGCGACGCCCGTGGACGAGTTCGACTACGTCGTGGTCGGCGGAGGCACGGCCGGCGCCGTCGTGGCGGCCCGGCTCAGTGAGGACCCGGCAGTCACCGTCTGCGTACTGGAGGCCGGCCGCTCCGACGTCGGCGACGACGACATCCTGTGCCTGGACCGCTGGATGGGGCTCCTGGAATCCGGCTACGACTGGGACTACCCCGTGGAACCCCAGGAGAACGGCAACAGCTATCTGCGCCACGCCCGCGCCAGAGTCCTCGGCGGCTGCTCGTCGCACAACTCCTGCATCGCCTTCTGGGCTCCGGCCGAGGACCTCGACGAATGGGCCGACCTGGGCTGTACGGGCTGGAGCGCGGCCGACTGCTTCCCGCTCTTCCAGCGGCTGGAGACCAACGACGCCCCCGGAGACCACCACGGCCGCTCCGGCCCCGTCAGCCTGCGCACCGTCCCGCCCCGCGACCCGTGCGGGGTGGCCCTGCTGGAGGCCTGCGCGGCGGCGGGCATCCCCGTCACCGCGTTCAACACCGGCAAGACCGTCGTCCGCGGCGCCAACTGGTTCCAGATCAACTGCCGCCCGGACGGCACCCGTTCCTCCTCCTCCGTGTCCTACCTCCACCCCGTCATGGGCACCCGTCGCAACCTCGACGTACGCACCGGCCTCCAGACCAGGCGGCTGAACTTCGACTCCTCCGGGCGCTGCACCGGCGCGGACTACCTCGCCGCCGACCTGATCCACACCCGTACCGTGAACGCCCGCCGTGAGGTGATCGTCTCCTGCGGCGCGATCGACTCCCCCAAACTCCTGATGCTCTCCGGCATCGGCCCGGCCGACCATCTCCTCGCCGTCGGCATCGAACCGCTCGTGGACTCCCGCGGCGTCGGCGCCAACCTGCAGGACCACCCCGAGGGCGTGATCATGTGGGAGGCCGCACAGCCGATGGTGACCACCTCCACCCAGTGGTGGGAGATCGGCATCTTCGCCGACACCGAGCCCGGCCTGGACCGCCCGGACCTGATGTTCCACTACGGCTCGGTGCCCTTCGACATGAACACCTACCGCCGGGGCTACCCCACCTCGGAGAACGCCTTCTGCCTCACCCCGAACGTCACCCGCGCCCGCTCCCTGGGCACCGTACGCCTGCGCACCCGCGATTTCCGCGACAAGCCCAAGGTCGATCCGCGCTACTTCACCGATGAACACGACGTACGGGTGATGACCCACGGCCTCCGCCTCGCCCGCGAGATCGTCTCCCAGCCGCCGATGGCCGCCTGGGCCGCCGCCGAACTCGCCCCCGGCCCGGCCGTCCAGTCCGACGCCGAACTCCTCGCCTACATCCGCGACACCCACAACACCGTCTACCACCCCGCCTGCACCGTCCGGATGGGCGCCCCCGACGACCCGGCGGCTCCGCTCGACCCTCGGCTGCGGGTCAAGGGCGTGACGGGCCTGCGGGTGGCCGATGGCTCCGTGATGCCGTTCCTGACGGCGGTGAACCCGTGCATCACCACGATGATGATCGGGGAGAAGTGCGCGGACCTGATCAAGGCGGGATGACCGCAGATCGGCACAGCAAAGACCTACGAGGTGGGCTCCCTTCGCCGGCATGGTCCGGATCAGGTGCTTGGGGGTCGCCGTCCGGTCTTTACGACCTTTCAGCCTCTCAGCCCGACCTTCCTTCATACGTCCTCGGCGAGAGCCAAAACCCTCTTCCCCGAGGCCGGTCAGATCGGACTCCCTCGCTCGCCCCGTAGGCCGGTCTTCAGGATACTACCGACCAAGCGGCATGGAACACCTATTCCAGACATTTTCCTAAAATCCACCATCGGCCGCCGCCAGGGGCCCACCCATGGCACGCGACCACTCACTCACAGTGAAAACACGCCACGAATATGCGCGTGACACAAGCGCGCCCCGGCCGACTTCCACCTTCCGTGCAGTAGCGTCACGTTTGCACCTTTTTGATCCGCTCTATTGCAGATGGCATTGCAGAAAGCGTGGGGCCGACCGGCGCACTACGGGGCGATGCTCCCCCTGGGTGGAGGCCATGGAGAAGATCTCCCGCAGCACCGAGGACGACATGACCACCGTCGCCGCCGTGGTCCGGTCCACCCGGACCCGGCCGGTTCCGCCCGCGCGACTGCTGGCGGACGCGGTCACCCGGGCGGGGCTCTGGCAGCGGCTCGCCGCACGCGCGGCCGGCGACCCGGGTGGGCTGGCGGTGATACTGACGCCGGGAACATCCGCGTACGGCGACCCCGCGACCGCGGTCAGCGCCGTGCTCGTGGAGCACCTCGTCGACCTGCTGTGTGACCGGGGCTACCGGAACATCACCGTCGGAGCCGCCCGGTGCGGTCCGGACGTATGGCTCGACGGCCCCGGGTTCCGTGCGGCCTGCCACCGGCTCGGCTACGGCGGGCGCACCCAACGGGGCAGTACCTACCGGGTCGTTGACCTGTCCGAGGACATCGAGCCGGCCGGGTTTCCCCCGTCCAGCGTGCTGCACGGCAGCGGAATGGCGCGCAGCTGGCTGGAGGCGGGATTCCGCATCAACATCGCGAAGAACTGCACCCACCCGGAGTTCGGGTACGCCCTCTGCCTGGCCAATCTGCTGGGTGTGCTGCCGCACGCCGACAAACACCACCACTACCGGGCCCGGCGCGACGGCGCCGAGGTCATCGTGGATCTGCTCCATGCCTACGCACCGGACTTCCACCTCATCGACGCGGTGGTGAGCAGTCACGGGTGTGCCGGAGCGTATGTGGGCAAACCGCTGGGAACGGGAACGGTCATCGCCGCGCCGGACGGGGCGCTGGCGGATATGGCCGGTGCCCTGCTCATGCGCGTCGACCCGGTCTCCTCGCCACTCAACGCGCGGGTACTCAGCGACCGCGGACTGCCGGACGGCTACCACCTCGACGGAGACCTGACGCCGTATCAGGGGTGGCGCAATCCGCCGAGAGCCCTGGTCGAGGCGGTGCGCCGGCTCGCCCCGGACGGCCGGGCCCACCGGCTGTTCAGTATCGCCTCCTGGCAGGTGGCCCCGGACGCGGCGGAGATCACCGATCCCGCGCTGGCACGGCTGTCCCGCGTCCTCACCACGCTGATCCGCGGCGCGGACGAGAACCCGGCGGCTTCCGCCGCCCTCTGCGCGATGATCGGGGCGGCCGCGTCCGCGTCGTCCACCGTACGCGCATGGCGCACCGGGTACGGGAAGGAGAAGATCCGGCGCCGGGACGTCTCCCTCGGCATCGACCCGGACGCCTATACCCACCACGACTTCGACCGGATCAACGGTCTCCTCCAGCCGCTGGAAGAAGTGATCGACGCGCTCCCCCCGGATGCCTGGCTGATGCGGTGGCAACACCTGGGCAGCTCGATCCTCTTCGGCTGCGAACGGACCGTCAATGCGCCGTACGCGGAGTTCGTGCGCCGGGTGGACATCAGCCGGACCATCAGCTACATGACCGACTACCTGGGCGGACGGGTCCATGTGGTGTCCCGCGACGCGCAAGGGCGGCCCACTCGCCAGATCGAACGCAACCTGTATCTGGCACAGCCGAACTACATGGCGTTCTACGGCGGTCCGCCCATCGATGTGTGCAAACTCGAGTCGCTCACCTACGGGGAGTGGTCGCGGCGGATCGCCTGGCGGACGGTCCACAGCCCGAACGGCTCCGCCGAGTACGACGACGGTTCGGTGGCCTTTCTCCCGGCGGACGGCGGCGCCCGGACCCGGATCGTGGTCCGGGTGCGCCAGCGGTTCACGCTGCCACTGACCTGGCAGGTGTTCCGCCCCGAAACCCGGCCGAAGCTCAGAGATCCACTGGTGCAGGACTCCTACCAGCGGTTCTTCACCCGCACGCTCGACAACTTCGAGGCGCAGTACGAGGGTCGGCCGTTCCGGATCGGCCGTCCCTGGCAGGAGCGTGACGACATGCTGGCCGCCGAGCTGCCCACCCAGCGCCTGACCGAGGCCGTCCGGCTCGTACGGGGCCTCGCCTCGCAGGCCCTGGCCGTGCCGAGACTGCCGGGACAGCTGGGGCCGGACGGCTTCTGGCATGTCGCGCCCGGCGACGTCCCGTCCCGCTTCGGGCCGCTCGAGGAGTTCCGGGAGGCGCTGCGTCCCGCGGTCACCGGCTTCTGGCAGGGGCTGCGCGAAGCCGCGGCCCGGGACAGGCGATCGAGGTAGTCACTGTGAAAGCGTGTGTGACCGGAGCCACCGGACTTGTCGGTGCCCAGGTGGTACGTGCCCTGCTGGGCGCCGGCCACGAAGTGAGGGCGCTGGTCCGCCGAAGCAGCGACACGCGGCAGTTGCGTGCGCTCGGCGTACCCGTGGTCCACGCGGATCTCCGTACCCCCGCCACCTTGCGGCCCGCGTTCGAGGGCTGCGAGACGGTGTTCCACTGCGCCGCCGTCTTCGCGTACTGGGACATCACCCGGGAGGAACTGGCCCGGGCCAATGTGGACGGCACCCTCGAGGTGCTGCGGGCGGCAGCGGCGGCAGGCGTCCGGCGGGTGGTGGTGACCTCGTCGTCGGTCACCTGCGGCTCGTCCGACGGCCCCGCGTCCCGCGACGAGACCGGGATGCCCGGCGAGGAGTATCTGCCGGACTACTTCCTCACCAAGCTGGAGCAGGAGCGGGCGGCGCTCGCCTCGGGCGACGAACTGGGGCTGGATGTGGTGGCCGCCTGCCCGACCATCGTGGTCGGCGGGCCCGACTGGCGGCTCGTACCCAGCAACGCGCTGCTCACCCGGTATCTGGCCGATCCCCTGCGCACCACCTATCCGGGCGGATGCAACATCGTCTCCGTCCGGGACGTCGCCGACGGCCATGTCCTGCTCGCGGAGAAGGGGACCGCCGGGGAACGCTATCTGCTGGGCGGTGAGAACTGGGCGTGGCGGACCATCCACCAGACCGTCTCGGAGCTGTGCGGCACCCATGGACCGTGGGCCACCGCCACACACACCGGCGCCTATCTGGCGGCGACGGTGGCGGAGGTCCGAGCGGTACTGAACGCCCGGCCCCCTTCGACCACCCGCGCGGAGGCCCGGACGATGGGCCGCTACTACTGGTACCGGCACGAAAAAGCCGCCGCCCTGGGCTACACGCCGCGGCCGGCCCGCCAGGCACTCGCCGAGGCGCTCGGCTGGCTGGTGACCAGCCCGCACCTGCCCGACCGGGTCAGGTCCGGGCTGCGGCCGCATCCGGCGGTCATGGGCACGCGGGAGCTGGTTCCCGGACAACTGGAGGACGGGGTCGGAGCGCTGAGCTGACCCCGGTCCGCCGCCGTCATCGCCTCGGAAACGTCCGCCCCGCCGTCGTCGTCTCGGTGACGTCCGCCGTCATGGCGTCGGAATGGTCCGCGGTCATCGCCTCGGAGTCATCGCTTCGGCAACCGCTGGAAACCGCTGTGCGCTTCGGAAGCCGCCGGTCCTCATTGCTTCGTCCCCCTGGAGCGGGGCGAGGGACCGGGCTTCCCGCCCTTCGCGTCCCTGCCTCCTCCACCGCCGCCCGAGTCGCCCGGCCCGGCTTCCTCCGCCGACGCCCGCAACTGCCCCCAGAGGCGCTGCTCGTGCTCCCGGGTCAGCTCCACCACCCCCCGGGCGTAGTCGACGCCGAGTCCGCTCAGCGCCGAAGCGAACTTCATGCCCTCGTCGCCGACGAACTTCCAGCATGTCCTGTTGACGCCGCCCCAGGTGGGTTTGCCGTTGAGCAACCCGGTCATCAACTCCGCATAGTCACCCCACATCGCGGTCTGGAGCTCGGCGATCCGGACGGCCGCGGTCCGGAAATGTTCCCAGCTGCGCCGGAGTTCGGCGTTCAGCTCTTCGGTCGTCTCGGTGCTCATGGACACTCCTCAGATCGGGGCCCGGCGGGGGCCGGGACCGGGCTCAACAGGGTGCTGTGGTGGAACCCCAGCCGGGGATCGGTCCAGACAGGCAGATCGGGAAGGTATTCGCGCAGCTCCGGCATCTCGACCCGCAGCCGCACGGCATTGGCCGGATAGTCGTAGACGGTGATCGTATTGAGTCCGCGGTTGGCGGTGAACAGCAGCTTCTGGTCGGCGGAGAGCTGGCAGGCGTAGACCGAGTCGAGCAGCGTGCCACGGGTGACCCGCAGCGCGCCGACGAAGTGCCTGCTGCTCGGGGCGAGGGACCCCCGGGTGAACGCGTCGGTGACCTGCCGGGCGGCCTGCCGGGCGGAGCGCATCTGCGCGGTCAGCCCCGGCCGTTCGTCGATGACACGGTACGAGATGAAGTCGTCGAGGTCGATCATGACAATGGTGCCGCTGCCGCCGTTGCAGTAGATCAGCTCGCGGTCGGAGACGCAGACGTCCGAGTTGATGTGCGCGGGCACGCTCTGACCGCAGGTCCAGTGCCGCAGGACCTGCCCGGTAGCGGCGTCGATCTCGAACACGTACTCCTTGAAGTAGGCCATGGCCCATTCGTGCCAGTCCCGGCCCTCTTGAGGATGGACCCGGAAGGACAGGGCGTAGAAGATGTCCTCCTGCGGATGGCAGGCCACGTGCCAGCAAGTCGTCGGCAAGGGGATCCGCCGGGCGGCCTGCCTGTCCAGGTCGAAGACACCGACCTCGGCGGCCTCCCCCTGCCCCGGATGGTCCATACCGCCGTAGACGAGGTAGCGGCCGGAGGCGGTGCGCTTCATGGCATGCGGGAGTTTGAGCAGGTGATCGCCGATGCGCTCGGCCTTGGTCGGACGGTCGAGGTCCACCAGCCAGAGGCCGTCACCGATTGCGGTGACCCCCTGGGTGTTGTCCAGCCACACCATGTGCGTGCTGCTCTTGAGGGACGCGTCGGGGGTTTCGAACCGCAAGGTGGAGACCCGCTCGCGCTCGTCCAGCGACTGGACGTCGTAGAACAGGAGCTGCTGCCCGGCGTTGCCGAGAAACCCGAACCGCCGGTCGGGCGTGATGCTGACGGCATGGCCGCCGGCCACACCGTCGTAGTACTGCACGCGGTAGGCGTACTCGCCGGTGTCCGGGTGATAGCGGAAGACGCAGACGCCGGCCGCACCCTCCAGACCGTTCAAACCGTTGCCGTCGAGGGCGATGTGGAAGGCATAGGGATAGCGGTCGGTTGATGCAGCCATCATGGACCGTCCTACCGTGGTGACACCGTGTCGCTTACGGGGGATTCATCCATGCGCCCAGCCTCCATGGATCATCGTACGAGGGGTGTGGTCGGGCCGCATGTCATGCGACAACGGCTGCGACAGCGGCTCAGGAGGTCTGCGGGAGCAGGACCGGAGGGGGCATAACGAGGCGGTCCGGCACTCCTCATCATGGCACCACGGGTGTTCAAGATCTTGCTTTGAGCGACCCGTCGGCCTGTCGACTCATCGATCCACAGTCGACTCATACCGACCCGCACCGACCCACATCAGGCGTCAACCAGGGGTTGACGGCGGAATATCGTCAACCTACGGTTGACGCATGGAGAAGAACCCCGAGCGGGACGCTCCCGCCGTTCAGATGTCCCAGCACGTCAGCCTCGACTCGCTCATCCAGGCCATCAAGAAGGTCCACTCGAACGCGCTCGACCAGCTCACCGACGCGGTCCTTGCCGGGGAGTACCTCGGCGACGTGGCCGACCACCTCATCGGCCACTTCGTCGACCAGGCCCGCCGCTCCGGCGCCTCCTGGACCGACATCGGCAAGAGCATGGGCGTCACCAAGCAGGCGGCCCAGAAGCGCTTCGTACCGAAGGACCAGCCGGAGCTCGACACGGACCAGCCCTTCAGCCGCTACACCCCGCGCGCCCGCACCGCGGTCGTGGCGTCCCAGAACGAGGCGAGCGCCGCCCACAACGACCGGATCACCACCGCCCACCTCGTCCTCGGCCTGCTCACCGACCCGAACAGCCTCGCCTCGATGGCGATCGCCGCCCAGGGCGTGGCGCTCGACCAGGTACGCACCGCCGCGGAACGCCAACTCCCGCCCAGCGCGGAGAAGGTGCCCGCCCTCATCCCGTTCGACGCGGCCGCCAAGAAGGCCCTGGAGCTGACCTTCCGCGAAGCCCTGCGCCTCGGCCACAACTACATCGGCACCGAGCACATTCTCCTCGCCCTCCTGGAACAGGAAGGCGGCGACGGCCCGCTCGCCGCGCTCGGCATCACGAAGGAGGCGAGCGAGGGGTACGTAGTGGAGACGCTGAAGACGATCACCACCCAGCTCAAGGAGGGGAAGGAAGGAAAGGGAGGAAAGGAAGAGAAGGAGAAGAAGGAGAGCGGGAAGGGCGACGAGGGATAGCCCCGGAAGCGTTCGTGCGGCCGGCGCGGACCGGCCGCACGGGTAAGCCGGCCCCTCGACCTTCGGCTACCGGTCGTCTGCGCCGGCGCCCACCAGGCCCGCTTCATAGGCCAGGACGACCGCCTGGGTGCGGTTGCTCGCGCCCAGCTTCGCCAGCACATTGCCCACATGCGTCTTGACGGTCTCCAGGCTCACCCGCAGTTGTACGGCGGTTTCCTGGTTGGACAGCCCCTTCGCCATGAGCCGCAGAATCTCGGTCTCACGGCCGGTGAGCGCAGCCGCCCCACCGGTGGCGGCCCTCCGCCGCACGGGTCTGCCGAGGGCCAGCCGTCGTACGGCGTCCGGGAACAGCACGGAGTCGCCGGTGGCCACCAGCCGGATGGCGTGCGCGATCTGCCGGGAGGGCGCCCGCTTCCGGATGAACCCACTGGCACCGGCCCGCAGGGCGTCATAGACGTATTCGTCGTTCTCGAATGTGGTGACGACGACGACCTTCGGCGGATCGGGCAGCGCGGACCGGAGCCGCCGGGTCGCCTCGATACCGTCCACGCAGGGCATCCGCACGTCCATGAGGACGACATCGGGGCGTAGCCGCTCGACCAGGGAAAGTACCTCGGCACCGTCAGCGGCCTCGCCGACGACGTCCAGGTCGGGTTTGGCCGACAGCAGGGCCCGCAGTCCCGTACGGGTGAGCTCCTCGTCGTCGACGATGAGGACGGTGACCGGCGGGTCGGGGGACGGGAACGGGGTGGGGGGAGGGGAAGAGCTGGGGCTGGGGCTCGCGTTCACGGCAACGACCGTAGCGGTATGCGTGCTGCCAGTCGCCAGTGCGTACCGTGCTCGTCCGCGGGCCCCGCGGATACCTCACCGCGCAGCAACCGCACCCGCTCGGCGATTCCGGTCAGCCCGTGCCCCTGCTCCCTGCCCGGGCGGAACGGCACCCGGGCGTCGAGGAGCGAGTTGATGAGCTCCACCTCCAGCCAGCCGTCCCGTGCCGTGACCCGCAGGCTGATCTCGGCCAACTCGCTGTGCCGCATGGCATTGGTCAGCCCTTCCTGAATGATCCGGTAGGCCTCCCGCGACACGGTGGCCGGTACCTGCGCGAGGTCCCCGGCGGTCTCCAGACGCAGTCTGGCTCCCGCTTGCCGGACCCGGTCCGTCAAGGGGCCGAGGCCGGCGAGAGTGTGGTGCGGTGTGGTGGGCGACTGCCCTGCTCGCAGGACGCCGAGGACATGGTCGAGGTCGTCCATCGCGGCGCGGGACGTCTCCTCGATGCTGCTGAGGGCCCGCCGGGCCGCCTGCGGATCACTGTCCATCAGTTCGCCGGCGACGGCGGCCTGGATGGTCGAGGCGGTCAGGGTGTGCCCTATCGAGTCGTGCAACTCCTGGGCCAGCCGGTTGCGCTGGGCCAGGAGATCCCGTTGTGCCTCCACGGCGGCCAGCCGCTCGGCGGGCCGCGGGCCGAGGAGGAACGCGGCGAGCGGGCGCATGGCCGCCGCGCCGCCTACGACGGCGTATCCGGCGACCGCCAGACATCCGGCGGAGACGACCGCCGTCCACATTCCCCGCCACCCGTACTCGACGTGGGGGGTCCACCCCCAACTCGCCACCGGACCACCGCCGCTGAGCCAGACCGAGGGGAGGACGAGGGCCATGAAGACCGCCAGGCAGGTCACCGCGGTCACCACGGCCCCGACCGCCGCATGCGCGGTCAGGTAGGCCGATGTCCGGAGCCGGTCTCCCCAAGGGGACAGCGGGGATTCCGGCGGGGCGGAAAGGCCGGTGCCCAACAGTCGGTTGGCCAGCCGGACGCACCCCCGCCGCGCCGCACGAGGAGCGCCCATGGCCACCAGCGCCGCGCACAGCGCGAGGCAGAATCCCAGGACACGAAGTGCTGCCGGCCACTTCGGCGACGCCATGACGAGCGCCACGCCCACCGGCGGCAGGCTCAGGGCCGCGCCGATACAGGCGTACGTCCCCCTCTGGTAAGGGACTCTGCCGAAGGGCGAACGAATTCTTCTTGTGCTCACGGCCCGCACAGTACCTCCGGGCCGAGGGGAGCACCTCCCCCGAAAGAGCCAGTACCGGCTCCCCCTCCACGGGGATTCCGATTTCCCCCGTCACAGCGATGCGCCGGAACACCGGTGGCTGAGAACGTTCACGGAGGAATGAGGAACAGAGACTCGCTTCGGCGCTCCGAAAGGCAATCGTGAATTCACCCTCGACCTCGCACTCCGAAAACCGCACCTCCTTCTCCCTCTCCGCCTCTCCCCCCACCTCAGCCTTCACCTCCATGGCAGCGAGGATCGGGGCGGCCGCCTGGCTCCTCGCCGCCGTGCAGATCCTCGTCGTCCAACTGGTCGTGGAGTCCGGCTGGCACACTCCCTACAGCTGGGCCCAGTACAACATCAGTGATCTCGGCAACGTCCTCTGCCAGATCTGGGACTCCACCCGGCCTCGGTATGTGTGCTCACCGCTGCACGACGCCATGAACATCTCCTTCGTCGTCCATGGCGCACTGCTGCTCGCCGGCACCCTGCTGACCGGCGCCTGCTGGGGCCGCAGCCGGATATCGGCGGGTGCCCGCATTCTGCTTGCCGTCAGTGCCGGAGGATGGGTGCTGGTCGGGCTCGTTCCCGCGGATATCGATGAGAACCTTCATGTGCTGGGCGCGATGCTCATCATGGGGCTGGGAAATCTCGGACTCCTCTGCGCCGGATTCGCCCCCGCGGATTCCCTGTTCGGCAGGCTGCGTCCCCTCACCCTCGCCATGGCCGCCCTCGCGGTGCTCGCGGCATGGATGTTCTTCGGTCAGCACGATCCCGGAATGGGGATGGGCGGCCTGGAACGCATCGCGGCCTTCGCACTCGACGCCTGGATCCTCGTCATGGCCCTCGCCATACTCCGTGCCCGTGCACGTGCACGTTCGCATTCCCGTGCCCGCGCCCGTGTTCCTGGCGCACCTGCGTGACGAGCCCGGCGGCTTCGCCGGCGGACAGGGCGACGGCGTGGACCACAGGACGGGCCGCATGAGGGATGAGGTAGCGGCCACGCGCTACCGAAGCTGAGTACGCGCGAGGCTGAGTGCGCGCGAGGCTGAGTGCGCGCGAGACGGAACGGCCGCTCAGCCGGCCAGGATCCGAGATACGTCACCCTCCTGACCCCCTGGACGGATCGATACCCCTGGCGGGTATCATCCGGGGCGGTACACCCAACGTACGGGAGGTTGCACAGTGTCCGGGCAGCGGAGATCCACCGCCTTGTGCGGTCGGCTGCTGCTCTTCACCGCCCTGCTGTTCGGGATCGTCACGATGCACACCCTCGGCCACCCCGCGGAACACTCCGCGCCCCCTATGGCCGACAGCAGTGCCGGAACTGCCGCATCCGCCCCGGCGCACCATGCCATGGCACCCGTAGCCGATGCGGCCGTGGGCGATACGCCCGTAGGCGATGCGCCGGTGGCCGATGTGCTGGTGGCCGATGTGCCCAGAGCCGATCAAGACGCTCACCGTGCGCATCATCCGGCCCCCCTCGGCGGGATGGACCCGATGTCCGTCTGCCTGGCCGTACTCGGCGCGGCCACCCTTGTCCTGCTGTTCTGGGGAGTCCTGGCACGCCGGCCGACGGATGCGCCGGCCACCGTCCTCGCGCGGCTGCCGCATGCCCTGCGGCCGATCCCGCCACCGCCCCGCGGAACACTCCTCGCCCAGTTGTCGGTGCTGCGCGTATAGGAGCGATGTCGCGCCGCCCCACCGGGAGCGGCACACGCGCCATCCCTCTTACGCGTCACACCGATACATACGAGGTGCACCCCATCATGCGCACACCCACTCGCCGCGCCATGCTCGGCACCGGAATCGCGCTCACCGGCGGCGGACTGCTCGCCGCCTGCTCAGGCTCCGGCACGGACCACTCCGGCCACGGCGGACAGCCCGCGTCCGACCCCGCGGGCTACGTCGCCCCCGGCGGCAAGGAGGTCGCCGCCGCCGAGGCGAAGCGCACCCCTGGCCCCGTCCGCAAGATGAAGCTCACCGCCACCCCGGCCACCCTGGACCTGGGCGGCCGTACGGTCCGGACCTGGGCCTACGATGACGAACTGCCCGGCAAGGAAGTCCGCGTCACCGCGGGCGACACCCTCGCCCTCACCCTCGCCAACCACCTGCCGCAGTCCACCTCCATCCACTGGCACGGACTGGCCCTGCGCAACGACATGGACGGCACGCCCGGCCTGTCCCAGGCGCCGATCAAGGCCGGCGCCTCCTTCGAGTACCGCTTCACCACCGCCCACCCCGGCACGTACTGGTTCCATCCGCACTCCGGCGTCCAGCAGGACCGCGGGCTGTACGCCCCGCTGATCGTCGAGGACCCGAAGGAGCCGCTGAAGTACGACAAGGAGTGGGTCGTCGTGCTCGACGACTGGGTCGACGGCGTGGACGGCAGCACGCCCGACGCGGTGCTCGCCGAACTCGGCAAGGGCATGGGCGGCATGGACCACGACGGCATGAACATGGGCGAATCCGGTGGCATGGACCACGGCGGTATGAGCCACGACGGCCATCACATGTCCAACATGTCCCAGATGCCAGCGACCGCCGAGGCGGTGGCGGACAAGGCCCCCTCTCCCAAACCCTCCGGCCCCTCCCGGATGATGATGGGCGCGACAAGCAAGCTGCTCGGTGGCGACGCGGGTGATGTCGCCTACCCGTACTACCTGGTCAACGGCCGCACAGCGGACAATCCGGAGACCTTCCGCGCCCGGCCCGGCGACCGTGTCCGCATCCGCTTCATCAACGCCGGCGGCGACACCGCCTTCCGCGTGGCCCTCGGCGGCCACAGGATGACCGTCACCCACACCGACGGCTTCCCCGTCGCGCACGCGGAGACGGACGCCCTGCTGCTGGGCATGGGCGAACGCTATGACGTCCTGGTCACCGCCCAGGACGGCACCTTCCCGCTCACCGCACTCGCCGAGGGCAAGAAGCAGTCGGCGATGGCGGTCCTGCGCACCGGAGGGGGTGCGGCACCCGAGCCGTCCGTACGCCCGAAGGAACTGGACGGAGAGCTCCTCCAGGCCCGGCAGCTGAAAGCGGACGGCTCGGTCCGCCTGAAGCCGGGCCGCCCCGACCGCACGATCACCCTCGAACTCACCGGCTCGATGACCGCGTACGACTGGGCCATCAACGGCAGGAAGTACGACCCGGCGCAGCGGTACCCGGTCCGCGGCGGCGAGCGCGTGCGGCTGTCCTTCGTCAACAGCACCCAGATGTGGCACCCCATGCACCTGCACGGCCACACCTTCTCCCTGGGCGACGGAGGACCGCGCAAGGACACTGCGATCGTCCTCCCCGGGCAGACCCTCGACGTCGACTTCGACGCCGACAATCCCGGCCTCTGGATGATCCACTGCCACAACGTCTACCACTCCGAGTCCGGAATGATGACGGTCCTCGGCTACCGCAGGTAGCCGCCCTCACCGCTCTCACTGCTCCCACCGCCCCCACTTCCCTCGCCGCCCCGCTGAAGGCGTACCACGCCCCCAGCGGGGCGGCGACGTAGCCGCATCTCCCCGGGCGCTCTCGGCAGGATGGGTGCTTTACCCCTCCCCCATTACGGCGATAAAGCCGATTTATCCCGGCGCCTTGCCCTGCCCCGTCACCCCTATACCGAGACTTGTCACGCAAGCGCCACCCCTCCCGCCCCCTCTTGCGACGTGGCACGCCGGGCGCCCTGACCACTCGAAAGGATGTGCAGTGTCCCGCTCCAGACGCAGACGCGGCCGGATGGCGGCGCTCACCGCCGTACTGACCGCGATGGCGATCCCCGGTATCTGGCTCTCCGCCCCCGCGGGCCACGCCGCACACCCCTCCCCAACGGCTCATCGCTCAGCCGACACCGGCCCCGCCGTACGGCACGACACCTCTCGCACCCTGCGGTCCATGGCCGCCGCGCACGGTCACCACCACGGGCGCGGCGACAAGGACAACAAGGACAACAAGAAAAAGAAGGAGCAGGGCCGTAAGGTCGCGCGGCTGCCGCATCCGCCCGCTTCCCCCAAACGCGACCCGGTCGTACAGTCCCGTTCCCTCTCGGCTGCCGCCGCCCCCTCCGCCAAGGCCGGCTTCGACGGCATCGGCGCCGGGAACTACTCGGTCACCACGGTTCCCCCGGACCCGAGCGCCGCCGCCGGTTCCAGCCAGATCGTCGAGACCGTCAATACCGCCTACGCGGTGTACTCGAAGACCGGGGCCACGATCCTCGCGCCGACCGACACCAACACCCTGTGGTCGGGGCTCGGCGGCCCCTGCGAGACCACCAACGACGGTGATGCCACGGTCCGTTGGGACAGCCTTGCCAGTCGCTGGGTCATCACCCAGATCGCCAACGTCCACTCGTCCTCCGGTCCGTACTACGCGTGCGTGGCCGTCTCCACCGACGCGGACGCCACCGGCAGCTACCACCGGTACGCGTTTCAGTACGCCAACGTCACGGACTTCCCGAAGCTGTCGGTGTGGTCCGACGCGTACTACGCCACCTACAACGTGTTCAGCCCTTCCGGCGGTTTCCTGTATGCCGAGGCGTGCGCGCTGAACCGGACGGCCATGCTGGCCGGCGGCGCTGCCACACAGCAGTGCTTCACCACCCCCTCCTCGTACGGCGGTTTGCTCGGCGCGGACCTGGACGGCCGGACCCCACCGCCGTCCGGAGCTCCGGAGCTGCTGGTGGGCCTGGGGACCACGGGCACGGCCCTGACGTACTGGAAGTTCCACGTCGACTGGGGCACCCCCGCCAACTCCACCTTCACCGGCCCGTCGACGCTGACCGTGGCCCCCTACACCACCGCCTGCGATGGCTCAGGCGCCTGCATCCCCCAAGCCGAAACCAACCAGCGACTCGATTCCCTCTCCGACCGGCTGATGTACCGGCTGGCCTACCGCAACCACGGCGATCATGAGTCGCTCGTGGTCAACCACACGGTGAGCGCGGGAAGTTCGGCGGGCGTGCGCTGGTACGAGCTGCGGTTGTCGGGCGGCAACCCGACTGTCCACCAGCAGGGCACGTACGCGCCCGACTCCACGTACCGCTGGATGGGCTCGATGGCCGAGGACCAGGCCGGCAATATCGCGCTCGGCTACTCGCAGTCCTCGTCCACGGCGCACCCCGCGATCCGTTACACCGGACGGCTGGCCGACGACACATCCGGGGTCATGACCCAGGGGGAGCTCACCGCGATCACCGGCAGCGGCTCCCAGACCGGGTCACAGCGCTGGGGTGACTACAGCTCCATGGCCGTGGACCCGGAAGACGACTGCACGTTCTGGTACACGAACGAATACCTCCCGTCCGACGGCACCTACAACTGGCATACCAGGCTGTCCTCGTTCACTCTGCCGAACTGCGGTTCCCCATGACCGGCGTCTTCTCGTCACCTTCTCGTCAGCGGTGAGCACGCGCGGCTGCCCGACATCCGGGCCACCGGCCCACCGGGCCACCGGGTGGAGTCGTGTCCGAGTGGGGAATTGGACCAATACCCCGTGGATCACGCCACTCGCCGTGGAACGAGGGCCGCGTCCACCGGATCCGTGCTCTGTTCAGCAGGCTGACGACGTTCAGCAGGCCGACGACTACGACGACGAGGGGGCCCATGGCCAGGGAAGCGCACAAGGACAACACCGGTGTGCGGCAGGCACGTAAGGACGTCCGGACGGCACATGCGACGGCACATGCGATGGCGCATGCGACGGCACGTTCGGCGGCGCGTACGGACGTCAAGGTATTGGTGACCGACCTGGACGGCACCCTGCTCGGGGGCGATGAGGACGGCCGAGTGCAGTTACGCCGGGCGCTGGACCGGCATCCGGAGATCACCGTCGTCTTCGCGACCGGCCGCGGCCTGCCCTCCGTCCAGGACCTCCTGGTGCGCGATCCCCTGGTTCCCTCGCCCCGGTGGATCGTCGCGGATGTCGGGTCGAGCGTCGTGGACGCCGTTGACATGAGCCATATCGACGTCCTGGAAGCCCAGCTGAGGGCGGGCTGGCCGGGGCATGACCGGGTCCGGGCGGCCCTGTCCCGCTTCCCGCACCTCGTCCACCAGGACGGTGTGGCGCAAGCCGGGCGCTGCTCCTTCTACCTGTCCCCCCAACACCTCACCGAGCACCTCACGGCAGCCGTCGAGGACCTGGGATGCTCCTGGACGTACTCGGCGGACCGCTACTTCGACGTCCTCCCGCCCCAGGCCGGCAAAGGTCCTGCCGTACAGCAGCTCGCCCGCAAACTCCAGTGGCCCTCCTGCGGGATCCTCGTGGCCGGCGACTCGCTCAACGACCTGTCGATGTTCCGTCTCGGCACCCATGGTGTGATCGTGGGCAACGCCGAACCGGCGCTGTACGCCCAAGTGCCCGTCGAAGCCCGCGTTTTCCGGCCCGCTCGCCACGGCGCCGCCGCGATTCTGTCCGCCCTGGAACGCCTCGGCTGGGTACGGCGCCCCGCACCGGTGGTCATCGGATACCACCGCCCGCCCCTGCACTGGTCCCAGGGGCAGTGGCACCGTCCGTCCAGCCCCAACGGGATTCTGCCGACCCTGACATCCGCCCTCGGCAACGGCACCCACGCCCCCGGCGCGGTCTGGGCGGCCGCGCTCGTCCATGACGGACCCGCCGACCTCCCCGAGCCGCCCACCGGGCTCCCGATGGCGCTGCTGCCGGTGACGCCCCGGCAGTGGGCGGGCTACTTCCACGGCGCCTGCAAGGAGACGCTGTGGCCCGCGCTGATGTCCCAGCCTCACCTCATCCGCCACACGGCGTCCCAGTGGTCCGACTACCTGGAGATCAACGAGGCCTTCGCCCACCACATCAGCGCTCACGCGGACCATCGGGGGACGGTCTGGCTGCACGACTACAACCTCTGGCTCGTCCCCGGCATCCTCCGGACCAAAAGGCCCGACCTGCGGGTCGGCCTGTTCCACCACACGCCCTTCCCCCACCCGGACACCTTCCGACGGCTGCCCGCGGCCGAGCAGCTGCGCTCCTCCCTCGCCCAACTGGACTGGGCCGGCTTCCACACCGCCGCCTCCGCCCGCAACTTCCGGCACCTTCTCGCCGGCTCCGCCCGTCCGCCGCACACAGGGGTCCACCCTCTGGGCATCGACCGCCACACCGTCGCCGCTGTCGCCCGCTCCCGCCCGCAGCGCGGCCCCGCCGACGACGGCACCCTGCTGGTCCTGTCCGTCGAGCGCCTCGACTACGCCAAGGCGCCCGTCCAGAAGGTCCGCGCCATCGCCACGCTCCTCGACCAGTGCCCGGAGCTGCGTGGCCGGCTGCTCTTCCGTCTGATCTGCCCGCCGCCCGAGCCCGGCATCCGCGCCTACGACGCCACGCGCGCCGAGCTCGAAGGCGCCATCGATGCGCTCAACACCCGCTGGTGCGGTGAGGGTTGGTCCCCGGTCGAGTACCTTCCCCGTTCCCTGTCGTTCCCGGACGTCGTCGACCACTACCTGGCAGCCGATGTCTTCTGGGTGACCTCACTGGCCGACGGCATGAACCTCACCGCCCAGGAGTACGTCGTCGCCAAGGCCGCCACCGGAAGAGCGGGCGTCCTCGTCCTGTCCCACCAGACCGGCGCCGCCGAACACCTCGGCGCCGCCGCCCTCCTCACCGACCCGTACAGCCCTCAGGACCTGGTCAGCACCCTGCGCCGGGCACTGACCATGACACCGGCCCAGCGGCGGGCACACCTCGCACGCCTCGCCGCTCTCCTCACCGCTCCGGCCCCCGCCGACTGGGCCCGGACCATCATCGCCGCCATCCGGAAGGTGCCCTCCCGGTAATCCGGCCGGCCGTCATGAAAGCATTTCCGGCTCTGCACAAGTCTTTCACGCCGCAAAGCATTTTCACGCCAGAAGGGCAGTGGCCGGTTCTCGATACCAGCTCGATGAGGCGGGGTTGAACGGCAGCAGCGAAATCCGGGAAGCTCCGCCTCAAGGACTTCCGGATCAATCCGTAGGACCCTCTGCGTCGGCTCCCCCCGCCCTTCCACCTTCCTTCCACCTCCCTTCCGCCTCCCTTCTACGCGTTCTTCCACCGTGAACTCAGAACAGGCAAGGACATTCGACCGCGGCAAGACCTGGACAAGACCTGAACAAGGCCTGAGAGAAGACAGAAAGACAGAGAGGAGAGGAACGTCATGGCTTCGAAAGAGTCGCCCGGAGCCTCCTGTGGCCAGCCGGCCACCGGAGAGGAACTCCATGTCTGCATGGGTCTCAACGCCTGCGCAGGCCAGGACGTCACCGGGAAGGCGACCATGGCCGGCACCGGCCAGTGTGCCACGGTGCAGCATGTCTGCCACGGTGAGGGCGCCTGCCGCGGCCAGGGTGGCTGCGGTTACGCCGGGGACGACCTCCAGCAGTTCCACCCGGGGGAACAGTCCTGCCGGTACAACGGCAGCTGTGCCAGCCCCATCAACGAAAGCCGGGTCTTCTCCGCCGGCCCGATGAAGGGCAAGAGCGTCTGGCAGCAGGCACGCCGCCTCTTCGAAGCGCGGATGTACGCGGCGGGCAAGGCATTCGGCCCGTCCCCCGGCCAGGGCGTCCCCGACGACCATTTCCCCGACTACGACCGTCTGGACCGGCGTACCCCGGTGCCGGGTTCGTCCGACGAGGCCACCGCTCTCTTCCGGGCCTCGGCTGACAACCCTCGTCGGCACGAGGGCGAGGAATTCCCACCCCTGGAGGCGATCGCCCGCAACAGCATCGGTAGGCACCTGGAGGGCACAAGCATCACCTTCACCATTCCGGCGAGCGCCTCGTCCCTCGTGTATTTCCAGCAGAACGGCGGGGAGAAGAGCAGCAGTTGCACGGTTCTCACCAACAAGGACGGGGTGGCCACCGCCCACGCGCTCCACGCCGGGCACACCAGCCCCAACGACCAATGGGTCACCGTGACCGCCAAGGGCCCCACCTACACCGGCACCTCCGCGGCATGCGAGTTCCATGTGACGGTCCTGGCACCCGAGGAGCAGAAATAGCACCCGGAGAGGCGGCCGGCACGGCGCCGCGGAGCGGCAGCGCAGCCCAACACACCAGCCCTCACCTGGGTTTCGGGCTCGGACTGCGCGGACCCCACATCCCGTACATCCGCGAACACCGGCCGCCCGTCGACTTCTTCGAGATCATCTCCGAGAACTACCTGAAGCCCCGGACCGCCCGACGACGTGCCCTGGACGAGATCGCCGAGCACTATCCGATCGTCCCGCACGGGGTGTCCCTGTCGATCGGCAGCACCGATCCACTCGACCGCGACTATCTGCGCAGCCTGAAGCAATTGGCGGACGCCGTGGACGCCCCATGGGTGTCGGACCATGTGTGCTGGACCGGAGTGCTCGGCGTGCACACACACGACCTGCTGCCGCTCCCCTTCACCGAGGAGTCACTGCGGCACGTCATCCAGCGCGCCCGTACCGTGCAGGACCTGCTGGAGCGGCCCCTCCTCCTGGAAAACCCCAGCAGCTACCTGCAGTTCCGTGCCTCGACGCTCACCGAGTGGGAGTTTCTGAGCCGGCTCGCCGACGACGCGGACTGCGGACTGCTGCTCGACGTCAACAACGTCTACGTCTCCGCCGTCAACCACGGCTTCGACCCGGAGACGTACCTGAAGGCCCTGCCGCACCACCGCGTGGCGCAGATGCACCTGGCCGGCCACGCCGACTACGGCACGCACCTGATCGACACCCACGACGCGGACGTGCCGGACCCGGTCTGGGAGCTGTACCGGCTCGCCGTGGAGCTCACCGGAGGCGCGGCCACCCTCATCGAACGCGACGACGGTCTCCCGCCCTTCCCCGTGCTCCAGGCCGAGCTCGACAAGGCCAGGGCAGTGGCCGCAGCGGCCCTCGGAGGGCAGGAAGACGTCGGGCGGGAAGGCGGTGGCGATGGCTGACGTCCCGTGCTCACTCGCGGCGATACAACGGTGGATGCAGAGTGCGCTGCTGGCACCGGGCGGCGCCGGGCAGACGACGGGGAGCACACAGACGGCGGAGGTGGCGGGGAACTCACGGACAGCGGAGGTGGCGGGGACCCCACGGACAGCGGAGGTGGCGGAGTTAGCAGAAGTGGTGGAGGTGGCGGAGGTGGTCGCCGCGTCCGGGCGGCTGACGGCAGAGGAGTGCTTCCGTATCTACCGCCGCGGCTACCGGCTCCGGCTGCTGCGCTGTATGCGCGGCCAGTACCCCGGGATGGTCCATCTCCTGGGCCGCGAACTCTTCGACCGGTTCGCGCTCGACTACCTGGACGCGCACCCGTCCCGCTCGCCGAGCCTCGACGGTCTCGGCGCCGGCTTCCCCGGCCACCTGGCCCGTACCCGGCCGGACACCGCCTCGGACGGCACGCCGCACGAGGAGTGGATCGACCTGCTGATCGATCTGGCCCGGTACGAACGGGACTTCGCCGCCGTCCTCGACGGCCCCGAGACCGGCCCGGACACCGACCCCAGGGCTGCTCCGGGCCCCGGCCCCGGCCCCGGAGCAGGTCCGGACCTCCGCCCCGGGACACGACTCTTCGAGGCCCGGTTCCCCGTCCACCGCTACGCGGCCGCCGTCCGCCGCGGGGAGGCCCCGGAACCACCCGCCGCCGAACCGATCCTCCTCGCGCTGTCCTGCCGGAACGGCATCGTCGTCATCCAGGACCACACCGCATCCCGCTCCCGGACCCGTCGGACGGCGCACCAGCCGTCCCGGCCGTCCCCCGCCGCATCACGTCCGTCCGCACTGGAGGAACCCATGCCCCACCTCACGCCCCCCTTGGCCGTCCGGGCGATCGACGGCATCACCACCCTCGACTCACTGGCCGATCACCTCGGCGACGCGGCACGCATCGAGCTGTCGACCATTCCGCCCTACCTCTACGCGGCCTACTCCATCAAGACGTCCGGCTACTCGCAGTGGGCCCAGGGCGCATCGGCACAGCGCACCCTCATCGGCGTCGCGATCGAGGAGATGCTGCACATGGCGCTGGTGCGGAACGTGATGGTCGGCACCGGCTGCGAGACGGTGAAGACGAAGGACGGGAAGAACCGGAAGCCGTTCCGCTTCTACGACCCGGACAGCATCCCCGCCTACCCCGGTGACATGAGCCATCGCACCCCGCCCCTGACCCTTCACATGCAGCGCATCTCCACCGCCGCCGTGGAGGGCTTCATGGAGGTCGAGCTACCCGAGACGGTGCAACAGCCGGTACTCCCCGCCGCCGACGGCTACTCGTACCACACGCTCGGCGAGCTGTACCGCGCGATCGGGGACGGCATCACGTACCTGACCGGAACGAAAGAGATCAAGTGGGGGCTGACGGAGTCCCGCTGGACGCAGCAGTACCTGCGGGCGTTCTGGAACCAGTGGGGAGGCCCGCCCAAGCCCGTCCCGGTCGTGGACCAGGGCAGCGCCCTCGACGCCCTCTACATCATCGTCTCCCAGGGCGAGGGCGCCCCCGACGAGCAGGAGGAGTCCCACTACGAGAAGTTCACCCGCATCCGCGACCACGTGGACGGCATCGGTGTCGTGTACGACGACTCGGGACAGCAGAAGTACACCATCGACGACAAAGACGGGGTCGCCGTCTGGCCCGTGGTAACGGACCCGAAGGCCACCGACTTCCCCGGATCGCTCGGCAAGCTGGCACTGCTCTCCGACGCGGTCTACTGCTATGTGCTGGCGCTGCTGGACAAGCTCTACCTGACCCCGGCGGACGACCCCGCCTCCGAGTCCGGGCCGAACGCGCCGGACCCGACGTCCCAGCGGTACGCGCTCGAACGCGGCTTCATCGCCGCCATGCAGGGAGTCCTCTCCCCCGTGGCCAACATCCTGGTGAGCACTCCCCTCACCAGCGGGCCGAACGCCGGGCAGCACGCCGGGCCCACCTTCGGCCACTACGACTTCAAGGGCGTGCCGCCCCAGCAGGTTCTCCTGGACCTGTGCACCGACCCGGACCTGGCGAAGGACTTCCCGCAACTGGGCGGCATCGACGGCGTCCTGAACCAGATCAGGCTGCTCCCCTACTTCACCGTCTAGGGCCCCGGCAGATACTTCACGGTCTGGTGCCCCGGCAGACAACCCCCTTCGCGCCGGGCGCGCCAGGGCCGAAAGGCCCCAAGGAGTAGGGGCGATGGGGCACACCCGGCCGATGTCATAGTGGGCGCGCCCCATGCCAGGACGGGCCGGCCCAGCGGTGCTCCGTACGCCGCCGCCCGCCCGCACCGCACCCCCACAGGAGGCGGCTTGCCCACCGTGAACGCCCCAGGCGACGACTACCACGCGCTCCTCGCGCGGCACGAGGCGATGCGGCTCCGCCGCCGGCTCCTCGCGCCCGGACATACCTCGTGGTCCGGCTCCGGCCATGGCGGGGAGGGCCCGTACGACGGCGCGTCCGACCAGCGGGTCATCACGCGCTTCCTCGGCCTGGTGGCACCGTTCGACGAGCTGATCCACGAGCTGTACGAGGTGCTGTTCTCGCGCCACCCGTACCTGCGGTCGCTGTTCCCCGACTCGATGGAGTTCCACCAAGCGCATCTCGCGCAGATCCTCCGCTACCTGATCGAGCGGCTGGACCGCCCGGACGACATCGCCTCCGCCTTCGCCCAGTTAGGCCGCGACCACCGCAAACTGGGCGTGCGGCCCGCGCACTACCAGGCGTTCGAAGAGGCGCTGTGCGAAGCGCTGTGGCGCCGCGGCGGCGCACGATGGAACCACCGCCTGGAGCAGGCGTGGCTGCGCATGCTCCGGTTCGCCGTCGCGGCCATGGTCGACGGCGCGGAGTCCGCCCTGACGGAACCGCCCTGCTGGCAGGCGACCGTACGGGAGCACCACCTCCACTCCCCCGACCTGGCCGTACTCCGCCTGCGGCCGCATGAGCCCTATCCGTACCGGGCGGGGCAGTACGCATCCGTGGCATCACCGCTGCTGGAGCACACCTGGCGCCCGTACTACCTCGCCGGCGCCCCGCGCCCGGACGGTGAGCTGGAACTCCACGTCAGGGCCGTCGGCAGCGGCGGTGTGAGCGAGGCGCTGGTGCGCCGCACCCGCCCCGGGGACACCCTGCGGCTCGGCCCCGCCCACGGGGTGCTGACGCTGGACGACGGCCCGGTGGGAGAGCTGCTGTTCGTGGCGTACGACACCGGCTGGGCGCCGGTGAAGGCGCTGCTGGAGGAGGTCGACGCCCGGCGGCCGCGCGGGGGACGGATCCATCTGTTCCTGGGCCCTGGTCCCGAACCCCTCTGCTCTGGTCCCGAGCCGTACGACAGCGGGTGCCTGGCCGGTTCGGCGCACCGCCGCCCCTGGCTGACCGTGGTTCCGCTCACGGGACCGGGACCGGGACCGGAACCGGGGGCAGGGGGGTACGGACCGGAGGCCGAAGAGGTGCTGCTGCGCCGCGACTGGTCCCGGCACCGGGCATTCGTCAGCGGCCCGCCGGAGACGGTCGCCGCCGCGGTGTCCCGGCTCACCGAGGCGGGGGTGCCCGCCGGGCGCATCCGCCATGACCGGCTCAACGGGGTGCCGTTGGCCGGGGCCACTGCATGAGCCCGGGGTCCCCGGATCCCCAGGTTCCGGCCCGAACGGGAGTTTTCGCACAGCCTGATCATGGTAGTAGTTGGCGGTGGACATACGACTGAGGGAGGCGCGGCATGGCACGGAGTAACACCAACGGCCTGTTGGGGGAGGAATTCTTCACCCCGGGCGGCTCCTCCTTCATCGACTTCCTGACGGCGCACCGCCCGGAGTTGCTGAGCACACGCCGGCTGCTGCCCGAGGGGGTCCAGGCCGCACCCGGCCAACTGCCGCACGGCACCACGGTATTGGCGCTCACCTACCGTGACGGGGTGATGATCGCCGGTGACCGCAGGGCCACGATGGGGCACCTCATCGCACAGCGCGATCTGGAGAAGGTGCATCCGGCGGACGACTACACCGCGGTGGCCTTCGCGGGCACCGTGGGGCTCGCGAAGGATCTGGTCAAGCTCTACCAGGTCGAGTTGACGCACTTCGAGAAGGTCGAGGGCATTCCGATGTCCCTCAACGCGAAGGCGACCCGGCTGGCCACCATGGTCCGGCAGAATCTCGGCCAGGCCATGCAGGGCCTGGCCGTGGTACCGCTGCTGGCCGGCTACGACCTGACGGCACCGGAGGGCGAGAACGGCCGCATCTTCTCCTTCGACGTCACCGGAGGTCCTTACGAGAAGAGGGACTTCCACGCCGAGGGCTCCGGATCCCCCTATGCCAGAAGCTCGTTGAAGAAGCTGTTCCGCGAGGACATGTCCAGGCGCGAGGCAGCCCTCGCGGCACTCCAGGCGCTCTACGACGCGGCGGACGACGACTCCGCCACCGGCGGCCCGGACACCAGCCGCCGGATCTACCCCATCGTGTCCGTCATCACCGGGGACGGCTTCGAGCAGCTGCCCGAGCAGGAGACGGAGCAACTGAGCCGCGAGATGGTCCAGCAGCGCCTCAACCGCCCGGACGGACCGGTCGCCGCTTCCCCCCAGTGACACCTGGTGTGCTCAGGGTGCTTCCGAGGAGATCCGCCCGGAAGCTCCCTGGCTAGGCCTCGCCTGCCGCCTCCGCGGTCTCGGCGGTCTCGGCGGGCCGGCCGGCGGACCGGCCGGAGCTTCGGGACAGCCATCCCTGGAGGGCGGGAAGCAGCAGCACCATGAGGAAGAGCCGCAGCGTCTGCACGCTGGAGATCAGCCCCAGGTGCGCATCGCTGGTCGACGCGCTGGCGAGGACCGCGTTGATACCGCCGGGCGTCGTCGCGAGGTAGGCGTCGACGCGGCTCACCCCGAGCACCGGCGCCAGGCCGACGGCAATCCCCCCGATGACCCCGCAGAGCAGGACGATCGCGCCCAGTACCAGCGGGATCATGCGCTTCAGCGCCTGTACGGTCTCCTGGTCGAAGCGCAGCCCCACCTCCAGCCCGACGAGGACGAGCAGCGCCTCCTTGAACAGGCCCGACGGCGAGTAGCCGTGCGTCAGGCCGAGCGCCGTGACGAGCGCGGAGAGCAGCATGGGTCCCAGGAGCGCCGCGCTGGGCAGCCCGATCCCCCGGGCCAGGCGCATGCCGACAGCGGCCAGGACGAGGGCGATGGACACCCCGGCCAGCTGATCGCCCCGCGGCACCAGGGCCCAGGACCATGCGGCAGCGGCGCCCGCACCGCCGTCCGCCCCCGCACCGCCGGACGCGGGCTCGGCGATGAGCAGGGCGATCACGGGCGCGGTGGCCGAGATCACGGCGACGCGCGTGTACTGCATGAAGGCCACGACCCGGGGATCCGCGCCCATGTCCTTCGCGCAGGACGTCACGGCCGCCGATCCTCCGGCGATCATGCCGAGTGTCGCGGTGAGCCGGTCCATTCGGCCGGTCCGGGCGACCATGACGGCGATGCCGACGCTGAGGGCGGTCGTCACCAGCGTGAGCATCGTCAGCGGGAGCATGGCGCCGACGACGTCGCGCAGGACCGAGATCTGGAGATAGGCGCCGATCATGACGCCGATGAGGGCCTGCACGCTCTGGTCGACGGTCTGCGACATACGGCGCCGCTGTCCGTCCCGCAGGGCGATCACCGCCCCGGCGAACAGCCCGAGGAGGAGCTGTGGCGCGGGGGCTCCCAGCCGTTCCAGCGCCGCCGAGACGGCGAGGATTCCCACCGAAATCACGACGATCTTCGTCGAGCCGCCAGGTGAATTCCGGACCCAGCTCGGAAGCCGTTCAGCTACGTGCATAACACAATCTCCGGGGTTCACTTCAGCCGATAGCCATCATGAACGCGGAGAAGTTACCAATCGGTAAATTCGTCTCTTCGCCACCGTGAATTTCGCTGCCGTGAATTGCGCACGTGCAGCGGGCGGAATCCCTTGAGGGGGCGCGGAATCCCTTGACACCCCTTTACGCGGCTTCGGAACGGTGGCGTGTCCGGTAGGCGCGGGCCAGGTGGCGCTGGAGGCGGGCGTGGCGGAACTGGTAGACCGCGCCGGCCTGGCGGAGCACGCCCCGCTGGTAGGCGTCCTCCAGGAAGGTGAGCACGGACCAGGGCAGCCGGCCGGTCAGCGGCAGCCAGATCCGGGCGAAGACCGCCCACTGGCCCCAGGCCGTCAGACCGAGCGCGTAGCCGAGGGCGCCGCCGAGTCCGCTGATGACACCGAGCTTGAGCGAGGCCATGAGGTTCCAGACGAGCGGGCCCAGAATCGCGGACATGGTCCGGCTGACCGACCAGGACCCCACACCGACCAGGAGTCCGAAGGCGGGCGCCCAGACGAGAAGTTGGAGGACGACCGTCCGGCAGTTCGTGCGCAGCAGACTGAGCGGATTGATGGCGGACCGGATATCGAGAGGAGTTTCCAGGAGGGTCAGGAGACCGAAGCTGGGGCCGGCCGCCAGCGCGAACACAAGACCGTAGATGATGCCGTCGCCGAGGCCGATGGTCAGGGTGGTCGGGAAACCGATGCCGAGGAAGAGGCCGTTGAGGACTCCGCGTACGAATCCGTAGCCGAAGCCGAGAACGAGCCCGAACAGCAACCCGATCCCCAGTCGGGAAAGGGGTCTCCGCCAGTTCCTCCCTCCCCCGCCGGATATCCCCCCTTCCCTGCCGAATCCCTTTCCCTTCCCGCCGAACATCCTCCCCCTCCCGCCGAATACCTTCATGCCCACGCTGGACGGCGCCACGGCGGTGTTCTTGGCCGCGACCAGGAACCAGTACGTGATCCCGAACATGAGCCCGGCAAGGGGCCCGGCCACCAGCCCGTCCGCGAGCTGGAATCCGAGGGGGTCGAAGAGGGTGCCGACGACAGTGTCGATGAGCCCGATGACCAGGCAGATCACCAGCGCGGTCACCAGCGTGCGCGTGGAGCGGCGCAGCCCGCAGCCGAGCCGCCACCACTCCAGGTTGGGGGTGTCGAGCCGGGTCAGGTGGTGAGCGAGGTAGCCGAGCCAGTACTGGGCGCGGTCCGGGTCGAAAGTGCGCTGCGGCCTGCTGCCGGGACGGTGGTCCGGCCGGGGGCGGTAGGCGGCGGCGGTGAAGTTGTGGAGGAGGTGGTCCTCCAGCTCCTCGGGGCTGCCGAACCGCCGGGTGTCCAGGAGCGCGGCCGGGTCGTTGCCGGGGGTGTCGCTGTAGACGGCGCGGGCGAGCGTGACCATCAGCGGAGTGGTCAGTACCGCGGCGAGCTGGGCAGCGGCCCGGCTGTGCGGCCGCTCGCGCAGCTCGCTCAGCACCGGGTCCCAGGCAGTTGCCGGCAGAGCCGGTGCCGGAAGTCCCGCCTGCCGCGCGACGTCCGGCACAGACCCTGGTGCCCCACTCGCTTGTGCCCCACTCCCTCCTCGTGCCCCACCGCGGGCCTTGCGCGTGCTGCGCGGCAGGTAGTCGGCCAGGTCGCGCAAGGTGAGATCGGTCAGATCCACCGCGGCGGCGGAGGTGAGCACGTCGGTCTCCGCCACCGCCGCGGCGTACTCGGACGGACGGCTCGTCAGCAGGAGAGGGAGGGTGGTGGCGTTGAGCGCCTCCAGTGCGGGGCGGCGCAGGCCGTCGGCGATCTCGTCGAAGCCGTCCAGCACGGGGAGCACCCGGCCGGTCTCGACCAGTGCGGCGGCCAGGTTCGCCCCGCCGGGTCCCGGGGCGGCGAGGCCGGGGTGATCGCGCGTCAGCTGCGTGGTCAGCCAGTCCCGGAAGGTGAGGACGGTGGGGTCCCACGAACCGATGCTGAAGATCACCGGTACGGCTTCGGTGCGAGCCCTCGACGTCAGGTGGTCCAGGACGAACCGCACGGCGAGGATCGTCTTGCCGGAGCCGGACCGGCCCAGTACCACCAGCCGTCCGGACGGGATCCGCCGGTACACGCCCACGATCTCGTTCAGCCGCCCGCTCAGGTCCAGCGGCCCCCGCGCGTCCCCGGCGGGCAGGCGGCGGATGTTGGCCCAGTGGTCGGTCAGCTCCTCGGCGGCGGGCCGCCAGCGCACCGGCAGCGGGTAGGGATCGTGGATCTGCCGCTGCTCCTCCTCGCGCCGCCAGCGGGCGGCCACCGCCTGTGCGAGCTGCTCGGCAACGTCGGCCAGGGTTGCGTGCAATGCCGAACCCGGCTGCCCTGCGGCCGGTTCGATGTGGCCGGCCGGTTCGACGCGACCGGCCGGTTCGATATGGCCGGCTGGTTCGTCCGGCATGGGCCCCTCCCCGGCCGGACCGGCCGATTCGCCCGGCCGCGGCCCCTCCCCGGTCGGGACAGTCGGTTCGTCCGGCGGACTCCCCTCCCCGGTCGGGACAGCCGGTTCGTCCGGCGGACTCCCCTCCCCGGTCGGGCCCGTCGATTCGTCCGGTGGGCTCGCCTTCCCGGTCCGGCGGAGGGCAGCCGCCAGCAACTCCTCGCTCTCCCCAGGGCTCAGCCCGAGGGCATCGGCCAGCAGCCGCACCGTCGTCACCCTGGGGTCGGCACGCTCGCCGGTCTCCAGCCCGCGGATGGTGCGCACGCCCACCTTGGCGCGCTCCGCCAGGACCTCCTGAGTCATCCCCGCCTCGTGCCGCAGCCGCCGCAACAGCACGCTGAACTCACTGCTCACAGGTCACGGCCTTCCCCCGGCATGTCGTTTTCCCCCAGGTGAGGGACTCTAGCGCGGCCACCGGCCGGATACGGCCGGTCTGCTGGCCTGTCCGTCGCCCGGTGCCAAGGCCAGTGTCGACGGCATCCGCCAGACCGACCAGTCAGGAGCCCGGAGAACCGCGATGCCGACGACCACCACCACCGGCCAGCCGATCCCCAGCACGCTCACGCATCAGGAGCGCGACGTGCTCTACGCCGTCGGCTGCGGCCTGAGAGACGCGGAGATCGCCTCCTCCCTCGCCATCCCCCAGCACGCCGTTGCCGGACACCTCGCGGGGATCCGCGCCAAACTCGGGCTGCGCGACCGGGCGGCCGCCATCGTCCACGCCTTCGACTGCGGGCTGGTCGTCCCCGGCCACGGCCCCCGCAGGCAGGCAGCGGGGCCGGTGCCGCGGACCGCTGCCCGCCCGGCGCACACACCCCGGTTGCGCATCTCGGTACTCGGACAGCTGCGCGCCTGGCGCGACGGGCAGCCGGTGGACCTGGGGCACCTCCGGCAGCAGGCCGTACTGGCGGCGCTGGCGCTGTGCTCGCACCGGACCGTCAGCCAGCAGGAACTGCGCGACGGAGTGTGGGGGATGGAGCAGCCGATCACGAATGTGGTGCCGGTGTACGTCTACCGGCTGCGCAAGAACCTGCGCATCGGGGACGGTCCGGACTCGGTCATCCAGCGCGACCGGTGCGGCTACCGGCTGGTCCCCGGCGCGGTCACGGTGGACGTGGGGCGCATGGAGGAACTGGTCACCGCCGCCGGGACCGCGGGGCGGGCCGGCGAACTGGCCGAGGCGGTACGCGCCTGCTCCCAGGCCCTGGACCTGTTCTGCGGGGAGCCGCTGGCCGGCCTCCCCGGGCCGTGCGCCGAACTGGAACGGCTGCGGCTCACCGAGCGCCGCATCACCCTGGCGCAGCGGAAGCTGGACTGGCAGCTCCAGCTGGGCCGGCACTCCGAGGCGATCGCCGAGCTGTGGGCCCTGGCCGTGGCGCAGCCCCTGAACGAACCGGTCGCCGCGATGCTGATGCGGGCGCTGTACCGCAGCGGCCGGCAGGCCGACGCACTGACCGTGTTCGACCGCACCCGCCGCCGCCTGGCCGACGAACTGGGGGTGCCTCCGGGCCAGATACTGCGGCGGGCCCACCAGATGATCCTGCGTGGGTGCGATGTCGGCCCCGTCCGTCCCCGCACCACGTCGTGACCCGTCCGACGCCGCGTACGCGCGGTGAGGAGCTGCTGCTGGCGAGGATCTCCGCGGCGGCCGGCCGTGCGCGCCTCGGCAAGCGGCGGGCCACCTACGCGAGAGCCGCGCACACACTCCGCGTACGTGCCGTGCCGGTCCGGGGAATGCGGAGAATCCGGGGCCTGCTGGCCTCCCCCGTCTGGTACGGCCGGCTTCCCGCGGCGAAGAGGACCGCGGACGTGCGACTGGACCTGTACGAGCACGGGATGACGATCGCCGCCAAGGGGCGGATCCACGTCGTTCGCTACGACACCACCGCCACCGTCCGCCACGCCACCTCCTACACGATCACCGATATCGAAGGAAGGCGGGTCGTGCTCCACGTCAGGCCGGAGGAGAGCGACGCGGAGGTCTGGGGGACCGAGATCCGGCGGGCCGTCACCCGTGCCCAACTGCCCCGGGCACTGGCAGCACTCGACAACGGCGAGCGCCTCACCTTCGGGGACATCTGGCTGACGAGGGTGAACGTCGGATGCGGAGAGGTGTCCGCGCGGTGGCCGCAGGTGCGGCAGACCGACATCAGGAAGGGGGCCATCAGGCTCAATATCGACGGGAATTGGCACAACCTGGGGCCGACGGAGTCCGAAATCCCGAATCTCTTCGTCTTCCGCGCCATTGTCGAGCTTCTCCGCGCGGACGGCACGCGCTCGCAAGGAGCCTGAGGCCGCATCACAGTCGTGTGTCCCCGGTCCGCATCACCGTGGGGGTTCGGACCGGGCGCCACCAGCGCACTCATCGCCAGTTCATCATAATTCCACTGACCTTTCCTAACGTCACAGTCGAGCACAGCAGTTGTGCATTGCCTCACCTGTGCACTGCCCCATCCGTGCACTTCCCCATCTATGCACTACCTCAACTCGTCGAGGAGAAACAGAGCGATGACCCTGGTCCGCAGAGGGAAAAGGGCGATCGGTGCTGCCGGTGCGACGGCAGCAGCCATGGTGGCTCTCACCACCGTCGCGCCCATCACCGCCCACGCCGATTCGGTGCACCACTACTACCTGGAGGTCGGTGGCACGGGCTCGGCGGCGCCCGCACCCGACTGCACCTCCACCTACGCGATAGCCAACAAGCACCTCAACGGTGGCATCCCGGTGCCGGTCTGCTATCCGGCGAGCGCCGGCCCCTGGCTCAACGGCCACAACGCCCCGGATCCCACCGCACCCAGCTACGACGCCAGCGTGCGCGAGGGGTACCGCCGGCTGCTGGCCACCGCCGAGGAGACCTACCGCCGCGACCCCGGCGCCCGCTTCACGATCGTCGGCTACTCCCAAGGCGCGCAGGTGGCCGACCAGGTGCTCCAGACCATCGCCAACGGCGGCACCGCCATACCCCGCTCTCAGGTGGACGGCAAGCTCTACGCCGACCCCATGCAGCCCGGCACCGGCATCTGGGCCAAGGTTCCGAAGGGCTGGAGCGCCCTGGGATTCACGTCAACGGGCGCCGGCCCGGCGAAGTTCGACGGCGTCCCCGTACAGCGCTACTGCATCCGCACGGACCTGGCGTGCGACGCCACCTCGCTCCAGTCCATCCCCGGCTTCCTCCAACAGCACCCCAAGTACTGGCAGGAAGGCAATGTCATGGCGCAGACCATCGGCCACGACGGTGGTGACGGCGTCGTCTGGTACGACCCTGACGGCCGTCGTCGAGCCGCCTCGTAAGCTGCCTCGTGATCGGGGGACACGAGGCACGGTCCGGTCCGGCCGGCACAGCCCGGCCGGACCCGCTCGTTCACCCTCACGGTCACGGACGTCGGTCCGTGGACCGCGCGGAAGAGCCCGCTGTGCCGCCCGGCTCAGGGGGTTCCCCCGGGAGAAAGGTCACCTGGGGTGCGCCCGTGCGCGGGTGGATGGCCACCTCGGCCGCCACGCCGTACACCTCGGCCAGGAGCTGCGGGGTGAGCACCTCGGCCGGTGTGCCCGACGCGGTCACCTCGCCGTCGTGCAGGACGTAGAGGCGGTCGCAGTAGTACGCGGCGAGGTTCAGGTCGTGCAGCGCGACCAGGGACGTGGCCGGCAGCTGCCGCAGGACGCCGAGGACCTCCAACTGGTGCCGGATGTCCAGGTGGTTGGTCGGTTCGTCGAGGACCAGCAGCGAGGGCTGCTGGGCCAGGGCACGCGCGATGAGCACGCGCTGGCGCTCGCCCCCGGAGAGCCGGTCGAAGGGCCGGTCCGCCAGGCCGGCCGCGTCCACCGACTCCAGTGCCGACTCGATGAGCCGGGCGTCCTCGGCGGTGTCGCCGTCGAGCAGCCGCTTGTGCGGGGTACGGCCCAGGGCGACGACTTGCCGCACGGTCAGATCGAGGTCTGCACCCGGGTCCTGTACGACGGCGGCCAGGGTGCGGGCCAGCCGCCGCACCGGCAGGGACCAGGCGTCGGTGCCGTCCACGCGTACGCACCCGGCATCGGGGCGCAGCACGCGGTAGACGGCACGCAGAAGACTGGACTTGCCGCTGCCGTTGGGGCCGACCAGGCCGACCACCTCGCCGGGTCGGGCGGTCAGTGACACCTCTCGCACCAGGTGGCGCGCGCCGGCGGTGAGCGTGACGCCTTCCACGGCGAGTTCGGTGGCGGTCGTGGTCGAGGTCATGCCACTCCTCGGTCGGTGTTCCGCCGGGCGTCCCGGCGCATCAGCCACAGGAAGAACGGCCCGCCGCACAGGGCCGTCAGTACGCCGACGGGGATCTCCATGGGGGCGGCGACGGTACGCGCCGCGATATCGGCCCAGATCAGGAACACCGCTCCGGCCAGCGCGGCCGCGGGCAGCACACGGCGGTGGTCGCCGCCCACGAAGAGGCGCACGATGTGCGGCAGCATCAGGCCGACGAAGCCGATCGGTCCCGCCGCCGCCACCAGCACCCCGGTGACGAGGGAGAGCAGGACGAACATACGGGCCCGGAACCGTGCCACGTCCAGCCCCATCGTCGTGGCGGCCTCCTCGCCCGCGAGCAGCAGGTTCAGCGACCTGGCCTGGACCAGCAGGACGACGATGCCGAGCAGCAGCGCCGCGCCCGGCAGCCACAGCGTGCCCCACTGCACACCGCCGAGACCGCCGAGGGTCCAGGAGAGGACCTCGCGCGCCTGGTTGCCCCGGTCGGCGGTCAGCAACAGCAGGTCCATCACCGCGGTGAGGACGGACGCGACCGCCACCCCCGACAGCACCAGCCGCACGGAGGTGATGCGCCCGCCCGCGCGGGCCGTGGCGTACACGAGCAGCAGGGTCACCAGAGCGCCGGCGAACGCGGCGGCCGACAGCGACACGGCGCCGAACAGGCTCACGCCGAAGACGATCACCACGACGGCGCCCAGGGACGCGCCCGAGGAGACGCCGAGCAGGTAGGGCTCCGCGAGCGGGTTGCGCACCAGCGCCTGCATCGCCGTGCCCACCACCGCGAGTCCGGCGCCCGTCACCGCCCCGAGCAGCACGCGCGGGGCCCGAACGTCCAGCACGATCGTCTCGCGCGCCCGGGACCGGACCGGCTCCGTCCAGTCGCCCCAGTCGGCGCCCAGCGCGTGCGTCACGATGCCCCACACCTCACCGGGTGGCACATGCACCGAGCCGATGGCCAGACCCGCCGTGACGGACGCCAGCAGCAGGACGGCGAGCAGGGCGAGGGCGGCGAGGAAGGACCACCGGCGTGGCCGGCGCTCAGGGCCGGTGCTCCGGACGGTGGCGGCGTGGGAGGGGGCAGGGGAGGCAGCGGCCCTGGCGGGGGCGGCGGCCTTGACGGAGGCCTTGGCGGAGGCGGCCGTCACCGGAGCCTCTCCGGGTGCAGCTCCTTGGCCAGCTTCTCCACCGCGTACGGCGGGCGGACGCCGAGCACGGTGTCGGTCAGCGGCAGCACGACGAACCGCTTGTTCTTCACGGCGGGAACATCGGCAAGGGCGGGCTGCGAGAGCAGGAACTCCTTCTTCTGCTCGACGCTTCCGGTTCCGGCGTAATCGTAGATCGCGATCACCTCCGGCTTACGGGCGACGACCTGCTCCCAGGACACGTCACCGAAGACGCCGTCGAGGTCCGCGAACACGTTCCGTCCGCCGGCCAGCCGGATGATCTCGGTGCCGAGGCCCTTGCCGCCCGCGGTGTACGCCGACTTGTCACCGCTGTCGTAGACGAACACGGGCACGGCGGGTGCGCCCTTGACCGCCTCGGTGGTCCGGCCGACCCGCGCCCGGAGGTCGCCGACCAGCTTCTCGGCCCGCTCCGGTACACCGAAGATCCTGCCGATGGTCCGGATCTCGTCGTAGTCGTCCGCCACGGACACCTGCTTCTTCTTCCCGCAGGACTCACGGTTGAGGTAGGTGTCGATACCGGCGTCGGCGAACGCCTTCCGGGAACGCCCCGTCTTCTCGGCGAACGCGCTGCCGTAGCCCCCGTAGACGAAGTCCGGCTCGGCATTCAGGACCGTCTCGAACGATGGTTCCTTCTTCGCGAGCTCCGGTACGGCCTCGAAGTCCTTCTTCAGTTCGGGCAGGACGGCCGAGTCGGGGTAGGCGGTACCCACCATCCGGTCCTTGAGCCCGAGTGCCAGCATCAGCTCGGCAGGGTGCTGATGGATGGTGACCACCCGTGAGGGCGGTTTGCGGTACGTCGTGCGCGTACCGCAGTTGTCGATCGTGACCGGGAAGCCTTTCGCCGGTGAGGCTGGTGAGGCCGAGCGGGCCGAGGAATTCCCGTCACCGACGGCGCCCTTCGTCGTACCGCAGCCGGCCAACAGCATCGCCGACAGGACGGCGGTCAGGGCCGCGGCCCGCCGGAAGCGCCGGTGGGGAGCGGAGAGAGAAGGGAGAGAGGGAGAAGAGGGAAGGGGACGGGGCGTGCCGTCGTACACGTGTAGAGCCTCCTGGGGAGTCCGCGCTCCTCGGAACGAGCCCGCGACAGGCCAGTGTCCTGACTCCCGGATCGACGTTCCCCCGGCCTTCCCGCGCCGCGCGCAGTGGCCTGTCGGAGGGGTGCACTCCCCGGTCACAGTGGCGGGACCGTGCCGGAATCGCACCGGCTTCCTGTCTCCCGTCGCGGTGTTGACCAGGCGATAGTACGTTTCGTCGAGCGAGGAGTGAGAAGAGGGGTGAAAAGGTGCGTGGTGCCTGCGTCGCCCCCGGACGGACCGCACTGTGCGAGGAGAGCGAACTCACCATGTCCACTGCCCTGTGCCCTGCCCTTCCCGAGGCACCGGCGGAAGTCGTCGCGGCGGCCCTTGCGGACGTGGCGGCTCTCGGCGGCTTCTTCACCCTTCCCCTGGGCGGACCGGAGGCGGGCTGGCACTCGGTCGACGACGCCTACGCCCTGGGCTTCGCCGACCGGGCCGAGGCCATCGCCGAGCGGTACCGCACCCGCGAACTGCGCATCGGTGCCTCCATCGCACAGCTCGGGCACGCGGCGCGCCTGTGGTCCCCCCTCCTGGCCTGCACGCTCATCCACGGTGTCGTGCCCGATCTGTCCGTACTGCACCGGGCGGACGACGGCCCGGCGCTACGGCTGCCCGTCCCCGCCGGCTGGTACGCCGACCGGAGGCCACACCTCGCCGCGGTGCTGTACGAGCAGGTGGTGCCCCGCCACCTGGCGGCGCTGGCCGCGGGACTGCGGGTCAAGGTCGCTCCCCGGCTCCTGGACGGAAACGCCGCGTCCGCGCTCGTGGAGGCGGCCCGTACACTCCTGGCCGCCCGCCCGGATCTGCGCGGCCCGCTCACCGAACTCACCACCAGCCTGCTCGCCACCGGCCGGCTGGCCGGCACCGGACACCTCACCGGCCCCGACCTGACGTTCCGTCGCCGCAGTTGCTGCCTCTTCTACCGCTCACCAGTGGGCACCAAGTGCGGGGACTGCGCCCTGGCCGGCTGAACCGGGCCCGGGGGTCGGTGTCTCAGGCTGCGACCACGACCCACCTACGACAACCTTTGTTGCCGATATCGGGACGGGCACGGTGGAATGGGGGCATGGAGCACTCCCCCGCCATCACCCAGGCCCTCGCCGACGTCGGCCCCCGCCTCAAGCGACTGCGCACCGAGCGCGGGGTGACTCTGTCGGCGCTGTCCGAGGCCACCGGCATCTCCAAGAGCACCCTGTCCCGCCTGGAGTCCGGGCAGCGCCGGCCCAGTCTGGAGCTCCTGCTCCCCATCGCCCAGGCCCATCAGGTGCCCCTGGACGAACTGGTCGGTGCCCCCGAAGTCGGCGATCCGCGTATCCGTCTCACCCCCAAGAAGGTGAACGGCAACACTGTGCTCGCGCTGACCCAGCACCCGGGCCCGCTGCAGCCGTACAAGACGGTCATTCCGGCAACGCGCCACACGCCCGATCCCTGCACCCACGAGGGCTACGAGTGGCTCTACGTCCTGGCCGGACGTCTGCGCCTGGTACTGGCCGACCACGATCTGATCCTGGGCCCGGGCGAGGTCGCCGAGTTCGACACCCGCCTGCCGCACTGGTTCGGCAGCACCGGCGACGGCCCCGTGGAGATCCTCAGCCTCTTCGGCCGCCAGGGCGAGCGCATGCACGTACGCGCCAAACCCCGCTCCGGCAAGTAGCCCGTCCCCGTCCCGGAAACGGCAACGAAAATTGCCATGGCTTGGTGCCGGCCGCAGCCTTGAGCACATTCCTGGGCAGATCCCTTCGTCGGCTGCCTCACACGCAGGACAATGCGATGCAATGCAAGGACAACGCCATGAACGACATCCCCCATACCCCCTTGACCCCTCACACCCTCCATGCCGACCCCGCCTACGGATGGAGTGGCGACGAGCTCGACCTGGACGCCTACCTGGACCGCATCGGCTACGAAGGTGACCGCGCCCCGACTCTGGAGGCGCTCCGCGGACTCCAGCGCGCGCATGTCACCTCGATCCCGTTCGAGAACCTCGATCCCCTGCTCGGCGTGCCGATAGCACTGCACGTGGACGCCGTGCAGGACAAGCTGGTGCGCGAGCGGCGCGGGGGCTACTGCTATGAGCACGTGACCCTGTTCGCCGCCGCCCTGGAACGGCTGGGCTTCGAGTTCACCGGAGTGCACGGCCGCGTCACCGAGGGCGCCGGCAGGCTCCGTCCCGCCACCCACGCGATGCTGGCCGTCACGGCGGCGGACGACGACCGGCTCTGGCTGAGCGACGTCGGCTTCGGCCGCGGCCCGCTCGCCCCCATCCCCGTCATCCACGGAGCCGAACTGTCCGTGGAGGGCTGGGACTTCACGATGGAACGGCGCTCCTCAGCCCTCGGCTCCCACGAGTGGTGGCTTCACGAGCGCGGACCACAGGGATGGCAGGACCGCTACTCCTTCACCCTCAACCCCCAATACCCCATCGACTACGCGGTCGGCAGCCACTTCGTCTCCACCCACGCCAAGTCGCCGTTCATCCAACGCCCCTACATCCAGCGGTTCAGCGCCACGCACCACCATGTGCTCGACGGGACGGCGTGGACCACCCTGCGGCCGGACGGTTCCCGCACCGAACGCACCATAGAGGCGGGCGAGTTGCACGGAGTGCTGACGGAGATCTTCGGGATTCCCGTCAGTCCGCAGGCCGTTGCGGGGGTGGCAGAGCTCCTGGAGTCCACGTGAGACCTCAGCTGGAGTCCACGTGAGACCTCAGTCGGCGCGTCGGGCGCAGTCGTAGAGGGTGTAGCTGCCGTCCGAGATGCGGCTGTAGGCGCGTGGCGGGATGCGCGTGCAGTTTCGCTTCACCCAGGAGGATGCCGGTGTGGCGGGGCGGCGCGTGGTCAGCAGGGCGTAGCGCAGTTGGTGGGTGGCGACCAGGTCGGTGAGCTGTGGTACGGCCGGATAGGGGGTCAGGCCGGTGAAGCCGCCCATGACCAGGATGGGCTGGGAGGTGGCGCGGAGCAGGGGCTCGGCGCCGTAGGCGGCTTGCGTGGCGAGCAGGTACTTCTCCCCGGAGCGGTGCGCGGAAAGGTACTTGAGCAGGGCGGCGTCGCGGACGGATGGGCTGCTCAAGGGGAAGCGTGGGAACGTGACCCGGTGGTGGCGCTTGCCGCGGTAGTCGGGGCCGACGGGCCCGGCCAGCGGCGACATCGGTGAGCCGCCGTACCGCGGGTCCAGGCAGGAGGCCGCCCAGACCGCCGGGGCTAGCAGGATGGACACCAGGGAGGCCGCCAGGGCACCTTGCACCGCCCGTCGCGTGGTGCGCGGTCCGCGGGTGCACAGGCCGACGGTCCCGCACAGACCGAGCATCAGCACCACCGGCAGCAGCCAGGGCGCGAAGTCGCGGTGCCGTACTTCGATGGCCGCGGCCCACAGCGACGTGAGGGCGATGGCGACCGGCAGCGCGGCTCGTCGACCGCCACCGGCACCGCCGGCGCGGTACTCGGTCCAGAAGAGGGTGACTCCGGCGCCGGTCAGCGCGGCGAGGGCCGGGGCCAGTACGGTGGTGTAGTAGCCGTGGTTGCCGTTGGAGTTGCTGAAGACCACGACATGCACCGCCAGCCAGCCTCCCCAGAGGAGGAAGCCCGCCCGCCGGCCGTCGGTGCGCGGTTGTCCGGCGCGCCACCACACGCCCAGTGCCAGGGCCAGTACGGCGAGCGGCAGGAGCCAGGCGATCTGCGGGCCCAGGTCCTGGTTGACCAGCATGGTCCAGCCGGTGTTGTCGGTGGTGCGGCTGGCGGCCGTCCCGGCGACGGCGCCCAGCGCGTTCGGGTCGTCGCCGAAGCGGCTGAGCCCGTTGTAGCCGAAGACCAGGGTGAAGGGGTTGTTGTTGGTGGTCGCGTCGATGTAGGGACGGTTCGGGGCGGGGGTGGCCCATACCAGCAGCAGCCAGGAGCAGGAGACGGCGAGGGCGGTGGTCCCGGCGAGCAGCAGCCGCCAGGCCCGGTCCCACCGGGAGCCGGGCGCCGCCAGTTGGTACACCGCGGCGAAGACCGGCAGGACGAGCCATGCCTGGAGCATCTTGGCCTGGAAGGCAAGCCCCACCCACATCGCGCAGAGGAGCAGCGGCAGCAGTCTCCCGGTGGTGACGGCCTTCTGCAGCGATCCCGCGGCGAGGACGAGAAGCAGGACGAGCAGGGTGTCGGGGATGGTGTGCCGGTCGAGCGCGACGGTGACCGGGGTGAAGGTGAGGACCAGCGCGGCGAGCAGCCCCGCCCATACGCCGGCCCAGGCACGGACGATCCGGTGCAGCGCCCAGACGGCCAGTACACCCTCCAGTACCTGCGGCAGCACCGCCGCCCAGTTGTACGGCCCGAAGAGCCTGAGGGAGAGGGCCTGCGGCCACAGGGCACCGGGGATCTTGTCCACGGTGACCGAGCCGCTCGGGTCGAGCCCGCCGAAGACGAAGGCGTGCCAGTCGGCCGCCATCGACCGCGCGGCCGAGCTGTAGTACGGGTGCACCCCGGCACGGTCGATACCCCAGCCGTAGAGCACCACGGCGGCTGCCAGGATCGCCAGGATGGCGTACAACTCCCGGCGGCTGTAGTCCTGTTGTCGCAGACCTGTGCCGCGTCGGCGGCGACGGTCGACGGGGCCCCGGGCGAGGGCGGTGGTGGCCATGGCGGAGTCTCCCAGGGGACGTCGGGCTGGAGTCGGACGCGGAGGGTACGGCGAGATCAGCAGTGGGGCTCAGCTGATGGGCTCAGCCGACGGGCAGCGCCCCCAGCAGCAGCCCGGCGACGAGCACGACGTACGTGCCGAGGGTCACCGCCGTGGTGGAGATCACCGTGGCGGCCAGCGGTTGGCGGACCAACTGGTAGGCGATGAGGCCGGGCACGATGAAGCCGAGGGTCTGAGCGGTGTAGAGGAGCGGGAACTCGTGCTGGAGCGCGAGCAGCACCGTGGTCTGGAGCACCACCGCGGACAGCACCACGGCGGCGAACAGCCGCTTCCCATAAAGGATCACATGGCGCTGAAGGACCTTGGTCGCGAGGAAGGTGAGCGCCGTGATGCCGATCACCATCGCGGCGCGGACCACATCGGTGACGAGGGTGAGCGCCAGCCAGCCGGGGGTGATCATGCCGCCGGGAGAGAGGTTGGTGGTCAGATAGCAGACCAGCGAGAAGACCAGGCCGAGGGCTATCCCCAGCGCGATGGTCTGCGGAGTGACATTGACGGGGATCACAGCGGGTTCCTTGTCGGCCGGTACGGGACGTCGGCAGGGGCGGCGGCATGGACGGCGGCGGGGCTCGGACTCGGGCTCGGACTCGGGAGGTGCGGGCGGGGCCTGGGGCTGTTCAGCGGCGCCACCCAGCTGTACGGCTGCGGCTCGGGCGGGTGCGCGACCCCGAGCGGCTCGTCGGTGTCGTCGGTGTCGTCGGCGGGCAGCTTGCCGAGGTGCTCCAGGAACAGCTCGCCCTGGCCGTGGATATTGCCGATGGCCACGAGCGAGGAGTCCGGGCCCAGTTCGGCGAGGATGGCGTGGGTCAGCTCCTGCGCGTCGCGCCGGTCGCCGCCCAGGTCCACCACCCGGCCCGACGCCCAGTCCGGCCGGATGCCGTCGCGGGCGCTCTTGGTCGGATGCCCGATGAGCAGGACCTTCTCCGGGGCCAGGTCGGCGACGATCGCTCCCATCTGGCCATTGCGTTCGACCCGGTCCGGGCGGCAGTTGATGACCACGTTCAGCGGGCGGCGGATCGCCCCGAGCTCCTCCAGCTGACGGACGTTCATCAGCGTCGACTCGGGGTCGTTGGCGGCGAAGACGTTGGCGAAGCGCAGCCGTCTGCCGTCCGGTGTGCGGTAACGCTCGACGGAGAGCACACCGGGGTCCGGCGGTGCGCCCCACATCCCGCGCAGTGCGGTGGCCCGGTCCACACCGAGCAGTTCGGCCACCGCCAGCGCGATGGCGACGTTCTCCTTGAAGGTGAACCAGCTGAACCCGCGCAGCTCCTCATCCGTGACCGACTCCGGATCCACCACGATCAGGCGGCACCTCCGTTTGTCCGCCTCCTCCTTGAGGATGTGCAGCCGCTCCCGCTCGGCGGTGACACAGACCCCGCCGACCGGCATCGACCGGGACAGCGAGCGGGCCACATCGTCCAGCGTCGGCCCCATCTCGGCGAGATGGTCCTCGCGCACATTGCACAGCACGCCGATGGTGGAGCGGATCAGCTTCTCCTGGTTGATCTCCTGAAGTGCGGGCATCACCGCCATGCACTCGATCACCAGCGCGTCCGGCCGGTACGCCGCCGCGCGCCGGACGATGCCGATCTGCTCGACGACATTGGCGATACCCAGCTTCCGGTACACCGGCTCCTCGGTGGCGTCCGGGTGGATGAACCGGGCGGCGGTGCCGGTGGTCTTGGCCACGGTGGCCAGACCACCGCCGCGCAGCGCACCCGCGCACAGCCGCGTGATCGAGCTCTTGCCGCGAATGCCGTTCACCAGCACCCGGGTGGGGATCTGCGCCAGCGCGGCGTAGTGCCGCCGCTGCTCCAGCACACCGGCGACCAGCAGCACCGCGCAGCTCACCAGCAGCACAACGTAGAGGAAAAGCACGTCAGTTGATCCTTCTGGTCCTTCACTGCTGCGGCGGTCCGCCGCTGCGGAACGATGGGGCGGAGGCAGAGGCGGAGGCAGGAGCAGGGGCACGGGCAGAGGCGGCGGCCTCGTCGGCTCTTCCGCCGCCGCGGTCCCGCTCCGCCAGCGCCTGCCGGAGCAGTTCCAGACTGCGGGTGACCGAGCCGCACTCATCGTGGTGGACGGGGTACAGCACGGTGCGGCGGTCACCGCCGGCCAGCCGCTCCGCGCATCCGGTGACGGCGCGCAGCGGCCTGACCACCACGATGTGCAGCCAGGTCAGGCACCCGACGCCCACGGACAGGGCGAGCAGACCGGCCAGTATGGTGCGCGCCTGCACTTGGTAGGCCGCCAGTTTGAGCGCTGCGGCAGGCTCGGCGGAGACCACCCGCCAGCCGAGTCCGGCGACCGGCCCCCGCTGCGCCAGGGGCACTGCGGCCGCTACGGACGGGCCCTCGCCCGGCGTGTTCCCGGCGTGCAGTACGGCCGATGTCGCTGCCGGGCCGCCCGCGCCGCCAGGTGCTGCCTCGGTCCTGGCCGCCAGGCGGGTGAGGCTCCGGTGGGGAAGCGCCTGGAAGGCCTCAAAGCCGACGCTCGCCGCGAGCACCCGGTAGTGGTCGTCGGTCAGCCACACATTGCCGAGCCCCGGCCGCGCGACCTGGGAGTTCAACGCGTTCACACCGATCTCGGCGACGACTGCGGCCGGATCGGCGTCCTTGGCGTCCTCGGCCTTCGTGACCTTCCCCGCCTTCCCCGCCTTCCCGGCCTGTCCCGCCTTCCCGTTGGCCGGGATCTGGGCGTAGGCGGCTATCGCGGGGATCGTGCCCGATGTGTTGACCTGGGTGATCCCGCCGCCGGTCGGCGCCTGAGCGAGGGTGCGCAGGGGCTGCTTGCCCACCCGCTGCACGATGGCTCCGGTGTGGTCCAGCACGTACAGCGACCGGAACGTGGGGTGGTCGGCTTGTTCGCGCCGCAGGACCTCCGTCGCCCGCTCGCGCGGCGCACCGGCGAGGGCCGACGCCACGGCCGCGAGGTCGGTGGAGCTCCGGGCGAGGGACCGCCGCACCCGGTCGGCGGCGGCCTCGGTGCGTGCCTGCTGGTCGGCGACGGCGGCCGCCGGTACGGCCTCGGCCGCCGGTACGCGGTTGAGCAGGAACAGCAGCGGCACCCCCCATGCGGCGATCACGAGTGCGCAGACGAGGACCAGAGCGCGGGCACCGGGGCGGCGGCCCACCGGCCGTGCGGGCTCCGGTCCCCTCTCGCCGAGAAGTTGGCGGCGTATCGACTCCAGCGCCCGGCCGACCCTGCCGGGCTCGCCGAACGCGAAGACCGGCACCGGTCGCGCCAACTCCTCCCGGTCCAGGGGCGTTTCACCGACTCCCCTGGCCAGCCTGGCGGCGGACAGGTGCAGCCGCAACAGCGGTTGCTGCATGCTGCTCCACAGCACCAGGGTGACCAGCAGGGCGATCATCACCAGCGTCCCCGCGGCCACGAGGGCGAACCGCGTATGGTCGGCCCCCTCCTTCGCCGGAGGCACATCCCGCGCCGTGAGGACGGTCAGCCCCAGGCCGGAGGTGTCGCCGTCCTTGCCGTCAGCCGCGGCGACCGATGCCCACCCCGTGATCCTGCGCAGCCCGTGGCGACCGTCACCGAGCTCGCTGCCCGAGACCTCGCCGGCGGGGAGACCGGCGTCCGCGGCATTCGTGACATTCTCAGTGTTCCTGGCATTCGCCGCGTTCGCCGCAGCAGTCGGCAGAGCGAGGGGGGCGGCAGGGGGCGCCTGGGGCGTTCCGTCCGCGGTGGCGGCGGTGGCGGCGGCGAGCGCCTTTCCGTTCCGGTCCGCCAGTTGACCGGTGCGCCCCGCTCCGTACACCGCTGGAGCGGCGACCTTCTCCGAGACGACGAGCAGGAGTTCGCGCTCACCAGCTCCCTGCTCCCCTTTCAGGTCGCCTGCCTGGTCGTGGTTCTCGTCCTGCTTGCGGCCCGGAGCCGGGACGGCCACCCGGGCGAAGAGCAGGAGCCGCGGTTCACCGGCGCCGGAAAGGGCCAGCCGAGGCGCGATGTCCGCGGCCCCGGTCCGTACCAACGCCGCCGCGTCCACCCCGGTCAGCGGCACCTTTTCGCCACTGGCCGCCAGTGGTTTGCCGGTGCGCGGGTCGAGCAGCACACCGCCCCCCGCGGGGTGCCCGGCCGGGAGGAGGGAGCGCAGCAGCGCCATCGGATCACGGGTGCCGGCCGGCGCGTCCGACGCCGCGGAGCGGCGCACCGCCGTGGCTCGTGCGGCGAGGGAGGTCGCGACCGAGTCGGCGGCGTCTTCGGCGATCCGGCGCTCGGCGTCGCGCAGGGCCTGGGGGACGGTCTGTTCGTGAACGGCGCCGAGACCGAGTGCGGTGAACGCGGCAACTACCAGCAGAGCGCAGAGCAGTGCGGCGATCGGCGGGCGGACGCCGCCGAGCAGAGGCATGTCGGCACGGCGTCGGATGCGGTGCGGACGGGGCGCGCGGGCAACAGCGGGCAGGGCAGCGTCCTCTCGGCATGTGGGGGGAGTGAGGGCCGTGCGACAACCGTGTGCAACTCGACCAGTATCAATACGGCGAGCACAGGATAATCACAAGTCCGTTCGTGCTGCGCCCTTTATACCGTCCCATGCGGAACTGCGCTCAACTCACCCTTGGGGGAAGTTGCTTACGTCTTTCCATCCCTCTCCGCAGCGGGTTCGTATGCACTGCGTGACACACAGTCGCGGGACGTTGAAGGTCATCCCGAAATCTACCCATTCTCCAGGAATTCACAGCCGCTTTGGGGTAGTTAGCGAGGTGGGAGGCGGTGGGCGGGGCTCAGGAGTTCCCGAAGTTCCCGAAGATCCTGGAGTTCACGAACTGCTGCGTAACAAAAACGCTCAGTAAAACCGGCGGGAAGCTTCGCCCATCATTCCAGGGCATTTCTCCCGCACCTATCCCGTTTGGGCACGCAATCGCCGAGGGATAAATCCCCGCACGGTCAGGGGGGTTGGCTTGGCCATGGCAAACTGCCTATACGATGACCGGCAGCCGATCGCTGGCCACGTGGCGATCACCGCCGTGGAGGGGGCTGCCCATGAAACACGTACGAGGGCGACACGCACGAAGGCGACAGAGCCATGTGCGCACCCGGATCGCCGGCACCACAGGATTGCTGACTCTCGCCCTCGGCGCCGGAGTCGCGCCGGCCACCGCCGCGGAGAAGACCGCCGGCCGGCCCGTGACGACCGCGGCGGCACGGGATGCCGCGGCGCCCGCCGACAAGGCGGCAGCAACCCCGGACAAGGCGGCGACCCCAGACAGGGCGGCAACCCCAGACAGGGCGGCACCCCCGGACAAGGCGGCACACCCGGACAAGGCAGCCACCCCGGACAAGGCGCCGGCCCCGAAGCGGGCGGCAAACCCGGCCCCGGTGGCGGCCCCGGCTCCCGCTCCGGCGGCTCCGGCTCCCGCCCCGGCGGCTCCGGCTCCCGCCCCCGCGGCGACCCCGGCCCCGGCGCCCGTGCCGGGCCAGCTGACCCTCCCCGCCCCGACCGGCCGCCATCGCGTCGGAACGGTGGACCTCCACCTGCGCGACTCGAAACGCATGGACCCATGGGTGCCCGGACAGCAGCGCGAGCTGATGGTCTCGCTGTGGTACCCGGCCACGCACACCTCCCGCTACCCCGCCGCGCTTCTCCCCAACAGCCAGCAGGTGCTGCCGGGTGGGGTGACCCTGCCCGTCACCGCCGGGCACACCGGCGCCCCGGTTGACGCCAAGGCCGGCAAGCTGCCGGTGCTGCTGTACTCGCCCGGCGGGCGGGGGAACCGGGGGACGGGCACGGCACTGGCTCAGGACCTGGCCAGCCGTGGCTACCTGGTCGTCACCATGGACCACACACACGACACCGGCGACGTGATGTTCCCCGACGGGCGGCATGAGCTGAGCATGCTGCCGCCAGGCACCAAATCGCGCGACCTGATCGACGTCCGGGCGGCGGACAGCCACTTCGTCATCGACCAGCTGGCCAAGATCGCACGCGGCCACAACCCCGACGTGGAACACAAGCCGCTCCCCCACGGCTTGACCGACGCCGTGAGCACGAAGCACATCGGGATGTTCGGCGCTTCCCTCGGCGGAGGATCGGTGGCCGCTGCCATGCACGCGGACTCCAGGATCGACGCCGGTGTGAACCTGGACGGCCAGCTCTTCGGATCGTCGGCCGACAAGCCGCTCGACCGACCCTTCATGCTGTTCAGTTCCGAGCACCACAACCGCAACAGCGACCAGAGCTGGCAGCGGCTGTGGAAGAACCTGCACGGAGAGCGGCTCGACCTGAAGCTGCGCGGCTCCGGGCACAACTCCTTCGTCGACAACCAGGTCCTGTTCCCCCAGGCACCGGGCGCATTCGGGATGACCCCGGAAGCAATGCAGCAGGCACTCGGCACGATCGACCCCAACCGCTCCATCGAGGTCCAGCGCACCTACGTCGCGGCCTTCTTCGACAAGCACCTGCGCGACCGGAAGAGCCACTTGCTGGACGGCCCCTCGCGCGATTACCCGGAGGTCTCCTTCGTCCGCTGAACGCCGATCCCGTGCGGCACGGCTCCCGTACCGCTCTGCTCCCGTGCCGCACGGCTGATCGCGTGGAGATGCGTGCCCTCCGCTCCTGCCGTGTACTGGGAGGATGACGGAGCCGGACTCACTCGACACCCTTGCGGTGAACACCCTGCGTGGCCTGTGCATCGACGCCGTCGAGCAGGCGAACTCCGGGCATCCGGGCACCCCGATGGGGATCGCGGCCGTCGCCTACACGCTCTGGCAGAGGTTCCTGCGGTTCGACCCGCAGGACACGATCTGGCTGAACCGCGACCGGTTCGTCCTCTCCGAGGGGCATGCCTCGGCGCTGCTGTGGTCCCTGCTGTACCTGACCGGAGTACGTGCGGTCGACCCGGACTACGAGGTGCTGGGCCGCCCGGCGGTGACACTTGAGGACCTGAAGACGTTCCGCCAGCTCGATTCCAAGTGCCCGGGGCACCCGGAGTACCGCTGGACCAGTGGGGTGGAGACCACCACCGGGCCGCTGGGCCAGGGAGTCGCCACGTCCGTGGGAATGGCGATCGCGGGGCGCTGGCTGGCCGCGCGCTACAACCAGCCCGGCTTCACTCTCTTCGACTACGACGTGTACGCGCTCGCCGGGGACGGCTGCATGATGGAGGGCGTCTCGGCGGAGGCCGCCTCGCTGGCCGGGCACCTGCAACTGGCCAACCTGTGCTGGATCTACGACTCCAACCGGATCACCATCGAGGGGTACACCGACATCACGTTCACCGAGGACGTGGCGGCGCGCTTCCTGGCGTACGGCTGGAACGTGGTCACGGTCGCCGACGCCAACGACCTCGACGCCGTGGGGCGCGCCCTCCACTCGTTCCGGGCGGAGACCGAGCGTCCCACGCTGGTGGTGGTGCACAGCCACATCGGCTACGGCTCGCCCGTCGAGGACACCCCGAAGGCGCACGGGTCGCCGCTCGGGCCCGAGGGCGTACGGGCGGCCAAACGCTTCCTCGGCCTGCCGGAGGACCAGAACTTCCATGTGCCCGAGGGGGTACCGGAGCACTTCGCGCGGGGCATCGGCGCGCGGGGCGGGGAGCTGCGCGACGGCTGGGTGGAGCTGTTCGACGCCTACCGGCGTGCCTACCCCGCGTTCGCCGAGGAGCTGGCGCGCATTCAGCGCCGGGAGCTGCCCGAGGGCTGGGACGCCGAGCTGCCCGAGTTCCCGGCCGACGAGAAGGGACTGGCCACCCGGGAGTCCTCCGGGCAGGTGCTGAACGCCCTCGCCCGGCGGGTGCCCTGGCTGGTGGGCGGTTCGGCGGACCTGGCACCGTCGACGAAGACCCTGCTGGAGTTCGACGGCGCCGGGGACTTCCAGGCGGCCACCCCGTCCGGCCGCAACCTGCGCCTGGGCGTGCGGGAGCACGCCTCGGCCGCGGTGGCCAACGGCATGGCACTGACCAAGCTGCGCCCCTACTGGTCGGGATTTTTGATCTTCTCCGACTACGCCAAGGCGGCCATCCGGCTCTCCGCGCTGATGGAGATCCCGTCGATCCATATCTTCACCCACGACTCCATCGGCGTCGGCGAGGACGGACCGACCCACCAGCCCGTCGAGCAGCTCGCCGGGCTGCGCGCGATGCCGGGGTTGCTGGTGTTCCGCCCGGCCGACGCCAATGAGGTGACGGAGACCTGGCGGGCGGTGGCCCGGCTCCACCACGAACCGGCGGCGCTCGTCCTGTCCCGGCAGGCACTGCCCACCCTCGACCGCTCGCGGTTCGCCCCGGCGTCCGGTGTGGCCCGGGGCGCCTATGTGCTGGCCGACGCGCCCGACGGCGGCGTACCGGACGTGATTCTGCTCGCCACCGGGTCCGAGGTGTCCCTGGCGCTGTCGGCGCGGGAGGAGCTGGCCGGCGACGGCATCGGGGCGCGGGTGGTGAGCATGCCGTGCTGGGAGCTGTTCGACCGCCAGGAGCGGGAGTACCACGAGCAGGTGCTGCCGCCGTCGGTGACCGCCCGCGTGGGCGTCGAGCAGGCGTCGACGTTCGGCTGGGAGCGGTACGTGGGGGACCGCGGCGCCGTCATCGGCATGCACACCTACGGCGCCTCGGCTCCGCTCAAACACCTGCTCAAGCAGTTCGGCTTCACCCCGGAGCGAGTGGCGCAGACCGCCCGCGAAGTGGTGGAGGCGGCACGCCGGGACGCGACGGGGTGACGACGACCGGTGCCCGCTTCCCGGCTGCTCCGGGCGGACCGCTGGTTCACCCGCCCGGCGCAGCCGCGGCGCTCACCGGTGACCGGATCCGCCCGCGCGGCCTAGCGTCGAGAGCATGCTGGGACTTCCCGCCCGCGTCCACACCTGTCTGTTCGACCTCGACGGGGTCCTCACCCGCACCGCGAAAGTGCACGCGGCCGCCTGGAAGGCGATGTTCGACGCCTACCTGCGGGAGCGGGCCGCGCGCGACGGGTCCGCCTTCGTGCCGTTCGACGCCGTCGACGACTACGACACCTACGTGGACGGCCGCCCCCGCGCCGACGGAGTGCGTACCTTCCTCACCGCGCGCGGCATCGAGCTGCCCGAGGGCACACCGGACGACGGGCCGGAGCAGGAGACCGTCAACGGCCTGGGCACCCGCAAGAACGCGCTGGTGCTGCGCATGATCCAGGAGCGGGGCGTGGAGGCGTACGAGGGCTCGGTGGCCTTCGTACGGGCCGCCCGGGACGCCGGCCTGCGGTGCGCCGTCGTCTCGTCCAGCGCCAACTGCCGCGAGGTGCTGGAGGCGGCCGGCATCGCGGACCTCTTCGAGGAGCGCGTCGACGGGATCACCGCGCGGGAAAAGGGGCTGCGCGGCAAACCCGCCCCGGACACCTATCTGGCCGCGGCCCGCGCCCTGGGCACCGAACCGGGCGGGGCGGCGGTGTTCGAGGACGCGCTGGCCGGCGTGGAGGCCGGGCGGGCGGGCCGGTTCGGGCTGGTCGTCGGTGTCGACCGCACCGGGCAGGCCGACGCACTGCGGCGGCACGGCGCGGATGTGGTGGTGAGCGACCTCGCCGACCTGCTCCAGGAGCGCCCGTGATCACCCACCCCTGCTATGCGACCGAGCCCTGGTGCCTGCGGGAGACCGAGCTCAGCCTGGAGGTGCTCGCCCAGAGCGAGTCCGTGTTCGCCCTCGCCAACGGCCATATCGGCTGGCGCGGCAACCTCGACGAGGGCGAGCCGCACGGACTGCCGGGCGCGTACCTCAACGGCGTCCACGAAACGCACCCGCTGCCGTACGCCGAGGCCGGCTACGGCTATCCCGAGTCGGGCCAGACGGCCATCAACGTGACCGACGGGAAGATCATCCGGCTCCTGGTCGACGACCACCCCTATGACCTGCGCTACGGCGAACTGGCCGCGCACGAGCGGGTGTTGGACCTGCGGACCGGCGTCCTGCTCCGCACGGCGGAGTGGGCCTCCCCGGCCGGCCGCACGGTCCGCATCACCTCCCGGCGGCTGGTCTCCTTCACCCAACGGGCCGTCGCCGCCGTCGAGTACGTCGTGGAGCCCCTGAACGGCCCGGCCACCGTGGCCCTCCAGTCCGAGCTGGTCGCCAACGAACAGCTGCCGCACACCTCGGGGGATCCGCGGGTCTCCGCGGTGATCGACGTACCGCTGCGCTCCGAGGAACACTTCGCGCAGGACACCCGGCTGCGCCTGGTGCACCGCACCGGGCACAGCGGCCAGCGGATCGCCGCCTCCGCCGACCACCTCGTCGAGGGCCCCGAGCACACGACCTGGACGTCCGAGAGCGAACCCGACGTCAGCCGGCTGACCGTCACCGCCTCCCTCTCCCCCGGCCGGCGGCTGCGGCTGGTGAAGTTCGTGGCGTACGGCTGGTCGGGCGAACGGTCGCTGCCCGCCCTGCGCGACCAGGCCGACGGCGCGGTGGCCGCCGCCCACAGCACCGGCTGGGACGGCCTGCTCGCCGAGCAGCGGGCGTACCTGGACCACTTCTGGTCCGGTGCGGACGTGGAGGTCGAGGGCGACGCGCAGATCCAACTGGCCGTCCGCTTCGCGCTCTTCCACGTGCTCCAGGCCGCCGCCCGTGCGGAGGGCCGGTCGATCCCCGCCAAGGGGCTGACCGGCACCGGCTACGACGGGCACGCCTTCTGGGACACCGAGTCCTACGTCCTGCCGGTACTCACGCACACCGCGCCGCACGCGGTCGCCCCGGCCCTGCGCTGGCGCCACGCCACCCTGCCCGCGGCGATCGAGCGGGCCCGCCAGCTCGGGCTCGCCGGAGCGGCGTTCCCCTGGCGCACCATCAGCGGCGCCGAGTGCTCCGCGTACTGGCCGGCCGGCACCGCCGCCTTCCACGTCAACGCCGATATCGCCGATGCCGTGGTGCGGTACGTGACCGCCACCGGCGACGAGGACTTCGCCCGCGGCCCGGGGCTGGAGCTGCTGGTGCACACCGCCCGGCTCTGGCACTCCCTCGGCCACCGGGACGCGCGGGGCGTCTTCCACATCGACGGCGTCACCGGGCCCGACGAGTACAGCGCCATCGCCCGCGACAACCTCTACACCAACCTGATGGCCCGCAAGAACCTCCTGGCCGCGGCGGACGCGGCGCTGCGCCACCCGGACCAGGCGCGGGAACTGGGGGTCGACCACGAGGAGGCGGCCTCCTGGCAGGACGCCGCGTCCCGTGTGGCCGTGCCGTACAACGACACGCTCGGGGTGCACGAGCAGTCCGCCGGCTACACCAGCCTCCAGCACTGGGACTTCGACGCCACCGCCCCGGAGCAGTACCCGCTGCTGCTGCACTTCCCGTACTTCGACCTCTACCGCAAGCAGGTCGTCAAACAGGCCGATCTCGTCCTCGCCCTGCTGACCTGCCCGGACGCCTTCACCGCCGAGCAGAAGGCCCGCGACTTCGCCTACTACGAGCAGCTGACCGTGCACGACTCCTCCCTCTCGGCCTGCTGGCACGCCGTCCTGGCCGCCGAGACCGGACACCTGCGGCTGGCGTGGGCCTACACGGGCGAGGCGGCGCTGATGGATCTGGAGAACCTCGAACACAACACCCGCGACGGCCTGCACATCGCCTCCCTCGCCGGCACCTGGATCGCTCTCGTCCTCGGCTTCGGCGGGATGCGCCCGTACGTGGACGAGGACGGGGCGCACGGTTGCCTCGCCTTCGCTCCCCGGCTCCCCCGGCCGCTGACCCGGCTGGCCTTCACCGTGCTGGTCAGGGGCCGCAGGCTCCGCGTCGAGATCCGGAACGCCACGGCCCGTTACACCCTGCTGGAGGGGGAGCCGCTGGGGCTGCAACACCACAGTGAACCGCTCACCGTGACCACCGCCGAACCGGTCGAGCGCCCCGTGCCCGCGCCGCCCCGGCGCCCGGAACCACGGCAGCCCGCCGGCCGCGGACCGGCCGACCGGCTCGCGGGAAGCGATGTCCATGGGTGAACTGCTGCTGGTCCGGCACGGCGAGACCGAATGGAGCACAGCCGGCCGCCACACCGGTCGCACGGACCCGCCCCTCACCGAGGAGGGCGAGCGGCAGGCCCTCGCCCTGGCCCCCCTCCTCGCCCGGCGGCGCATCGCGCGGGCCCTGTGCAGCCCCCTGCGGCGTGCGGCACGAACGGCGGAGCTCAGCCTTCCGCCCGGCACCGGCGTACGGCTGGAATCCGGGCTCATGGAGTGGGACTACGGGGCGTACGAGGGCCTGACCACCGCCGAGATCCGGCAGACCCGGCCCGGCTGGGACCTGTGGCGCGACGGTGTGCCGCCCGGCGACGGGAACCACCCCGGCGAAACCCTCGCCCAGGTCGGCGAACGCTGCGACACGATCCTCGCCCGCGCCACCGCCGCACCGGACGAGGACCGCGACGCGGACGTGGTCCTGATCGCCCACGGCCACGTCCTGCGCGTCCTGACGGCCCGGTGGCTGGGACAGCCCCCGGCAGACGGCGCCCTGTACCGCCTGGACACCTCCGCACTGTGCGTCCTGGGCACCGAACACGGCCGCCATGTGATCGCGGGCTGGAACCTCCTCCCCTGGCCGGAGTTCCCCGGCCGCGGCTCAGGCCAAGAGCCCACACGCAGATCATGAGCCCACACGCAGATCATGAACTCACACGCAGGTCATGAGCTCAGACGCGGGTGGACAGTTCAGACGCAGGTCCATGGCTCATACGGCAGGCGGCTGCGCTCCGGAATGGAGCTGGTACGCCAGCAGCGCCGCCTGCGTGCGGTTGTCGACGTTGAGCTTGGTGAGCGTGCGGGAGACGTACGTCTTGATGGTGGACATGCTCATATACAGCTGCCCGGCGATCTCGGCGTTGCTCATGCCCTCCCCGAGGAGATCGAAGACCTGCCGCTCACGTTCGCTGAGCCTGGTGACCAGCGCGCGGGCCTCGGCCGCGCGCTGGGGCAACGGCGCCCCGCGGGAGAGGAGTTGCTGGGTGACGGTGGGCGACAGCACCGTGCCGCCGGCGGCGACCGTGCACACCGCGTGGATGAGCTGTTCCGGGCTGAGCTGCTTCAGCAGGAATCCCGATGCCCCCGCGTACAGCGCGGCGGTGATGTTCTCGTCCATGCCGAACGTGGTCAGGACGAGCACCTTGGGCGGATCCGGCTGCCCGAGCAGGTGCCGCGTGGCGGTCAGGCCGTCGCAGCCCGGCATCTCGATGTCCATCAGCACCACGTCCGGCCGGCTCCGGCGGACCTCGTCGATGGCCTCGCCGCCGTCCCGGGCCTCCGCCGTGACCGTGATCTCCTCGGAGGCCTCGACGATGGCGCGGATTCCCGCGCGCACCAAGGCGTCGTCGTCGGCTATCAGGACGCGGATCATGCTGTCTCCTCGGTGCGGGACGCGGGGCCCGGCAGGCGGGCTTGCAGGACGAAGCCCCCGCCGCATCCGGGGGCCGATTTCAGGGTGCCGCCCGCGGACTGGACCTCCTCGCGGAGCCAGACCAGGCCGTTGCCGGTGCCCGGCAGCGGGTCGCTGCCGGGCGGCGGTGCCTGGTTGCACACGGTGACGATCACCTCGGTGCCGGTCTGGTCGATCCGGACGGAGACGGCGGCGCCGCGGGCGTGGCGTGCGGCGTTGCTCAGCCCCTCCGTCACGACCTTGTACGCGAGGTCCTGGGTGGCCGGGTCCGGCGGGGACTGGGAGATGCGGACGTTGATGGTGATCAGGTGTCCCCCGCTGCGGTAGCGGCCGATCACGGGGGCCAGGTCCGTCAGGACGTACCGGCGTCCGGCCGGTGGGGTGTCCGCGGGGTCGGGCGTCTTGGCGAGCGTGACGATCTCGCGCAGGGCGTCGACGGCGTCGCGCCCCGCTTCGGAGATGAGCCGGCACCTCTCCTTGACCGGTTCCGAGGCGTCCTTGCGGACGGCGATGGCACCGGCCTGCAGCACCATGAGGGTGATCTGCCGCCCGACCCCGTTGTGGATGTCCCGTACGAGCCTTTCGCGCTGCTGCAGGGCCGCCTCGCGGAGCCGGCCTTCCTGGAGGAGGGCTTCCTGGGCCTGCTGTTCGACGGTGAGCTCGGCCATCTTCTTGTTCACCTTGGCCAGGTAGCCCATGAGCACCGGCACCAGGACGATCACCGCGGCGCCGGAGACGGTGGCCTCGGGGTGCGGGGCGTGCGCGGTCAGCGCCTCCGGTGTCACCAGCGCGAAGACCAGGGAGACGAGCACCAGGATCGCGGCCAGCACGTAGCGGCCCTTGCGGACCGCGGTGTAGCAGGCCACCGTGGTGCACAGCAGATGACCGGTGACCGCTACACCGGCGACGGAGATCGCGCTGTAGGGCAGGAGCGCGCGTTCGCGCCACACCGTGCCGACCGCGATGGCGAAGGACACCAGCACCCCCGCGGTCGGGTCCCGGACGAGCCCCGCGTGTGGCATCGCCAGTGCGATCTCGACGAGCGGGATGCCGTAGATCCCCGCCAGGACCGTGTTCTTCCACCGGCTGTTGCACAGGGCGGTGTACCACTTCATGCCCGTGCCTTTCCTGCCTTGCCCGTCGCCACCGGCCCCGCGGATATGATCATGAAATGTCCGGATCGGTGGTGAAGTCTATCCTCCTCGCCGGTCCACCCTCCTTGCCGGTCCGGCCTCCCTGCCGGCTTACCCTCCTCGCCGGTCCCGTACGAGCTCCTGGAAGATCCTTTCCCGGTCGCGCTCCGGGTCGCGGAACACCTCCTTCGCCGGGAAGTACTTCTGCTGCATCGTCCGCAGTTCGTCCTCGGACAGGGTGGTCCGGCCCCCGGCGGACAGGGCTCGGCGCACCTCGGCCAGCTTGTCCTCCGTCATCTTCTTCCACCGCGCCTGCCGACGGCTGAGCTCCTGCTGGCCCCACACCCTGGCCCCGCTGGCGTCGAACTCCTCCTTGGAGATCCTGCCGATCAACTTGTCGAGATACGGCTTCGCGCTCTTGTCGAGGAAGTGGTCGTTGAAGGTGTCGAATCCGCTCTTCCCGTCCTTGCCCGGCTTGAGCGTGGCGGCGAAGGCGCCCGTGGCGACCTTGACGATCTGCTGCTCGTACAGCGCGGTCCGGGCGTCCTGCTGCTCCCACACCTTCGCGTCGATCTTCTTGTTCAACGCGGACGCATGGGCGCCGATGCGCTGCTTCTCCTCCGCGGAGGCCGCGCGGGCCCGGGACCGTTCGGCGATCCTGGCGACGGCCGCCTTCTTGGCCTTGGCCCACTTGCCCAGGGTGACCACGTCGGATGTCAGGACGCGGTTGAACTTCTCGTTGAGCTGGGGGAAGAGCTCCTGCACGGCCTGCCCCACAAGACGGTCGCGCCACTGCGTGTCACGGTGCGCCACCAGGTCCTTGGCGGCGCCGTCCCACTGGGCGCGGTCGTGGGCCAGCTGCTTCTGCTCGGCGATCCACCCGGCGACCTCGTTGTACACGAGCTGCGCCAACTGCTCGGCGAGCAGGGCGGGTTCGAGGAGCGGGGCGACCTCCGGCTGGGCGACCATGGCCACCTGAAGCCCCTCGGCGACCGAGTCGAAGGCGAGGTTCGCGTAGTCCCCGGCCTTGGCGTCCTCGGCGACGGCGTAGCCGGTCGCGGCGATCCCCACGTACGGCAGGGCCTTCACACCCAGCTCACCGGCCCGGCCGACCTTGCGGCCCACCTCGGCGAGCAGGCTCGTGTCGGTGGTGAGCCCCTGCACGGTCCGGAGGTCACGGCTGAAGGCCTCGCCGACCTGGGCGGAGAACGTCTCGAAGTCCTTCGCGCCGAGCTCGGCGGACGCGGCGTCGGCCAGGACCTTGTTGGTCTCGCGCAGCGGCGACAGCAAGGCCTTGGGATTCTTCTCGAACTCCTCCAGGGACGTGACGTACTCGACGTCGTCGCCGTGCGTGCGCAGGCGTTCCCGTTGGGTATGGGCGACCCCGTCATCGCCCCAGCTGCACGACGCGGCCGCGCGCTTCGTCCGGCCCGATGCGGCGCCGGTCGCGCATACGCCATTGCCGTCAGGCCAGCCCTTGCCCGCGAGCCACTGACTCATACCGGGGTGGGAAGGGTTGTCGACCCCCTCGATGAACAGGTACTTCCGGGGGATGTCCCCCTTGTACGCCCACGCTCCGTTGGTCGACACCCCGCCCAGCGGACCGCCGCTGTGGTCCCCCTTGAGCGTGCCACTGAATATGCTGCCGTCCCGCTTGAGCGCGTCCCATCGGACCTTGACCCGGATGGCGTCACCGTTCTTCTCGATGGCATTGGCGCCCTCGATGCCCTGCTTCGAAGAGCCCTCCCACAGGAAGACGTGCTCGTGGTGCCCGTTCCTGGCATAGCCCGAGCCCGCTCTCCTCAGCTCCTCCTCCACGTTCTTTCCCTCGGCGAGCCAACGGCTCTTCGAGGTCTGCAGGCCGTTTCTGCCCAGCGAATCGCGCAGCTCGCCGAGGTTCACCTCTCCCCTGGGCCGCTTGTCGACAACGATATGGGTGTATTCATCGGCGTACTGCTGAGTGGTGGCCGCATTCCCCGCCTGGCCGGGCGGAGCGGCCTGGGCGGTGGCTTCGCCGGTGACGGCGAACACCACGGCCGCCGCCATGATCGTGGTGATGACGCGGGGTATGACCTGCTGTCCGGGGTTTGTCATGCCCAGAAGCTTTCGCTTTTCGCGGCAGGGAATCGTCATCCCTTCGTCCAGTCGGTGTCGTCTGCGGTGCCACGCACACCCCTCCCGAAGGGGGAGTCCGTACCCCGGTCCGTGCTCCTCCTGCGGCAGGACCCGGGCGGGCTACGGGCCCTCCCGGCCGGCGCTACCGGGCCGTCATGTACCGCGTCCAGATCTCGGCGGGGAGCGGACTGCCCGGCTGTCCCTCGGGGGTGCCGCCGAGGCCGTCCAGGGGCAGCAGTTCCTGACTCCTGGGGTCGATCCGGGAGAGCGAGACCGCCGTGGAGAGCGTGCCGCGATAGCCCACGAACCAGGCCGACCGGTTGTCCTGTGCGGTGCCGGTCTTGCCGGCCGCGTCCTGGCCGGCGGCGTGGGCCCGGACTGCCGAGCCCCGGCGGACGGCGTCGTGCAGGGCCTCGTCCACGGCCTTCGCCACGGGCGCCGGCAGCGCCCGCCCGGCCGTCGGCCGTTCCACCGGCACGTTCGCGCCGTCCCGGGTGAGCCGGGACACCGAGTACGGCTCCGTGTGCAGGCCCCCGGCCGCGAACGTCGCGTAGGCGTCCGCCATCCGGATGGCGCTGGGCGTCGTGGCGGCGCCCAGTGAGAAGGAGGGCAGCTGGACGCCGAGGCTGCTCTTGAGCAACCCCGACTCCGTGGCCAGCCGGCCTACCCGGTTCAGGCCCACGTCCATACCCACCTGCATCATCGTGGTGTTGACGGACTGGACGACCGCTTCCTTGAGCGGGATCCGGCCCCAGGACTTCCCGTTGTCGTTGACCGCTTTGACGATCTTTCCCGAGCGGTCCCAGTAGGGCCCTTCCGGCGTGTGCAGCGAGATCTTGTCATCACCGTCGTAGACCGTCGCCGGGCCGACCGGGGTGCGGGGCTTGTCGCGCTGGAGCTGCACCCCGTCGCGCAGGGCGGCGGCGTAGACGAAGGGCATGAAGGCGCTGCCGGCCGGTACGACGGTGGAATTGGCGTCGTTGAACCCCTGCTGGAGATAGCCCGGTCCGCCGTACAGCGCGACGATGCGTCCGTCGGTGGTCACCGAGGCGGCACCGATACGGACATTCCGGTCGGCCTCCCGCTGCTGTGGCCGCAGGCCGTCGCGCAGCTTTGTCACGCTCTCGGCCAGGGCAGTGGACCGCGGTTTGTCGAAGGTGGTGCGGATCTGGTAGCCGCCGCGGTCGAACTCGCGGTCGGAGACGTCGCTGTGAGCGAGGACATAAGCATGGGCGGTCTCCACCAAGTAGCCGGTCTGGCCGGTCAGTCCGGTGGGCCGGGGCGGGGCGAGGGGTTCGGGGAAGCGGGTGTAGCCGGCCCGTTCCTTCGGGGAGAGCCTGCCGATGGCCACCATCCGGTCCAGCACCCAGCTCCAGCGCTGCACGGCGCGTTTGCGGTTCTCGGGGCCGAGCGCCGGGTCGTACCGGGAGGCGCCCTGGAGCAGCGCGGCAAGGAACGCGCCCTCACTGGGGTCGAGTTGGGAGACGCTCTTGCCGTAATAGGCGTGTGCGGCCCGCGCGATGCCGTAGGTGCCGCGCCCGTACCAGCTCGTGTTGAGATAGCGAGCGAGAATCTCGTCCTTGCTCATCTTCTGGTCGAGCTTGATCGCGATGAATATCTCGCTGAGCTTGCGGCCGAAGGTCTGTTCCTGGTCGAGGTAGGCATTCTTGACGTACTGCTGGGTGATGGTCGATCCGCCTTGGGTACTGCCCCCGCCGATCATGTTGACGGCGGCCCGGATCATACCGCTGGGCGAGATACCGCTGTCGGAGTAGAAGGTTTCGTTCTCTGCGGCCAGCGCGGCCCAGCGGACCTTCTCCGGCACCCTTTCCAAGGGGGTGTCCTGCCGGTTCACTTCGCCCGTGCGGGCCATTTCGGAGCCATCGGCCCAGTGGTAGACATTGGCCTGCTGGACGGCGAAGGCATGGAGACCGGAGGGTATGTCGGTGCGCACGTACATGATCAGCAGGAGACCGGTCACGGCACCTGTGAAGGCGCCGGACAATCCGAGTACCTGTAACCACGACGGTATCCAGCGCCGCCAGCCGACGCGGCCCGGGCGTGGATAGGCCGGACGCGGCGGGAAGCGGCGAGCGGAATTCCGGGCGTGTGCCCCTGCATGACGTTTGATCACATCTCGACCCTAAAGGACGCGGAAGCGACGTTACGCGCCCGGCCGCCTCCACCGCGGCGGCCGGGCCTCACGCGCTACTTCACCAGGGTTGCCCAGTCGGGGGACTGCGCCGGATCCAGCATGCGCAGCTTCGCCAGGACCTTCGGGTCCTGGACGTCCAGCCAGTCGGCGAGCTGTTTGAAGGTCACACAGCGCACCCCGTCCCGTGTGCACACCGACTTCGTGACATCCTCGACGGCCTTCATGTATATGCCGCCGTTCCAGTCCTCGAAGTGGTTTCCGATGAAGAGCGGTGCGCGGCTCCCGTGGTAGACGCGCTCAAAGCCGTTGAGATAGCCGTCACGGGTCAGCTTTCGCCACTGCTCGTACTTCGCCGGATCGCCGCGGGTGTTGTCACCGGACTGGTTGTAGAGGAAGTTGAAGTCCATGGACAGAACCTGCTTCTCGCTCCTGGGGTAGGGAACCAGCTGCAACGGGAAGTTCCAGATACCGTGGATCTTGGACGGCCAGATCTGGAAGTCACCGGGTGAACTGGCGTCGTAGCGCCAGCCGAACGACTTGGCGGCCTTCAGCAGGTTCGGCTGCCCCTCCAGACACGGCGCCCGTCCACCCGCCAGTTCCTTCTTGTAGTCGAAGGGCAGCGGGGGCAGATCCTTGAACCCGGTGTTCGTCTTCCAGTGCTGCACAAACGCATACGACTGGGTTATCTCGCTCTTCCACTCGGCCGTACTCCAGTCACCGCCGCCCTTGGCCCCGCAGAAGTGACCGTTGAAGTGCGTGCCTATCTCGTTGCCTTCCAGCCAGGCACCCCGAAGCTGCTCCAGAGTTTCCCTGATGTGCGGGTCCGTCGCATAGGAGATCGCCATCTCACCGGGCTTGTGCTGCGGCGGCCGGTACATCGACGCCTTCGACTTCGGCAGCAGATAGGTACCGGTGAGGAAGAACGTCATCTTGGCGTTGTTCTTCCGGGCGACCTCGCGGAAGTGCGAGAAGAGCCTGTCGTCGCCCTGCAACGCACCGTCCCACGAGAAGACCACGAACTGCGGTGGCTTCTCACCGGGCTTCAGCTTCTCCGGTCGGGGCTGGTGCGGCTGCGGACCGGTAGCCGACGTGGAGCCGTCCCCCAGCACCCGGACTTTCCCGTCCCACTTCTCCTCCGGTGCCCCGCTCTTCGACGCGGACGGGTCCGGGGAAGCGGATGCGGGCGGGGAGGAAGCCGGAACCTCGGGAGTGGCCACGGCCTTCGTCCCGGCTCCCTGCTCACCGGAATCACAGGCCGACAGCGACCCGAGGACAAAAGTCGTCCCGGCCACCAGAACCAACGCGCCGCGTGCGGCCTTCTTGGACAATTTCCTACTCCAGACGCCAATTGAGCTGCCGTGCCAAGGCGGGCCGGGCTCTCCGCCCGGCGGCCTCGTGGATCAGGTGCGGTAGGCGTACCACTTCGCGGACGGGGACATCACCGCGAGGCTCAGCATCGACCGTCGGTAGGTGTCGTACGAGTGGTACGTGAGATACGGCATGCCCAGGCTGTTCCGGTACGTCACGAGCATGGTGTGGTCCTTCGACCCGTCACCGTCGAAATCCGCCTGCAGAACGTCCCCGACCTCCATCTGGTAGACGTTCGAAAGGGACTTCACCCGCTTCGAGTTCAGCGCGAACCACGACCATTCGTCGGCGCCCACCCACGAATCCGACTGTGTGTCGGACCCGTACCACCACTTGTCGTAATCACCGGCCCTGCCCGGAGCGTGCTTCCAGCCACCCGCCTTCAGCGCCTGGCTGACAAAGTTCGTGCAGTCCCCGCCTGCCCCGAGGCTGTACGCCCGGTAATCCGGGTTGTGGTTCTTCCAGTACTTCTCGGCGTAAGCGGCCATCGCCGCGTAGTCGTATCCGGTGTTCCGGTTCTTCGGCACGCGCTTCGCGAAGGGCGCCACACCCGCCTCGGGTGCGCTCGGGGTGTCCCCCGCGGCCGACCTCGGCTGCACCGCGGGCGCGGCCGGTGCGGGCGCGTTCACCTGCGGCATCTCGTCCAGCGGCTGGACGGCCGTCAGCTCCCACCCCCCGCCCCGGACGGGTGCGAAGCTCAGCTCGTGGTGAGCCCGGAAGCCCGTGGTCCCCGGCTCGTCACCGCGGACCTTCCGGTACGTCAGCACCGTGCGCTCGGTGACCCGCACCGTGGCCTGCCCGCCGGTGACCCGGGACGAGTCCACGGTGACCCGGGTGCTGCCGGCGGAGTACGCCTCGCCCAGAGAAGCGAGCTTCTTCTTGCGCAGCCGCAGCGAGGACACAACGGCCCGCTCCGAGCGCTCCGTTCCGGGCGAAAGGCGCGCCGTGTTCCCGGACGGCGGCGGTGTGCCGTGCTCCGTCTCCGTCGGCCTGCCGTCGACCATCGCGGCCGTACGGTCCGCTAACACCTCACCGGCGATACGGCCGAAGGACTCGACCGCCGCCTTGTCCACGCGGTCGGGACGCGCCGCCGCCCCGGCAGATGACGCGGGTACCAACACGGCCGACACCGCTATGGACGCGACCACCCCGACAGCCGATCTGAGCGTCAAAGACTTCACGGAACTCCCCTCATCACCCCGGCCAACTCCGGCTCAGGCACGACGAATCATCGCATATGCATTCGGAACGACAGCCCATGGAAGGAAACGAATACGCCAGATTCACGTTTCCGGACACGGCCGCCCCGCACCGGACCCGAACTCACCAGGCTCCCTGCGGCAACTCCGCATTCCTGCTGCGGAAAACCCGCAATTTCCGAAACCGACCGGGAAGCCGCCCTCTCGGTGCCCGCGAAGTCCCCCACGGCCGCTCGCCGAAGGCGGCGTCCTGCGCCTACCCACCCGCCACCGCCCGGTCAAGGGTGCGTAGCGGACGTGATCCCGAGGAGGCGCGGAAACCTTCCGCCCTGTTCAATGCCACAGGTCTCCGCGCTTACGCGGCGCCCGACTCGTGGGAGTGCGGCGGGCTCTCCGCTGTTCGCCTGCGCGTTGAGCTGCGCGAACAGCCCGCGAGAGAAAAACATCCGCAAGGCCGAAAGCAACCTGGTTCGCCTCTCCGCCAGTGACTTCAATGGCTGATCGTGCCTCGTACGCTCCCCCATGCAGAGAGGCGGAAGAGTGGTGACTCGGTCCGGCGTCAACAGCTCCGGGGAAACCGCACATGACCACACGCCCTCGGTCGTCGTACTCGACGCACCGGGGGCGGGGTATGTCGAAGGGGCTGATCTGGAGCAGGAGATCATCAGCCCGTTCGGCAGAGTCCGGCCATTGATCGTGCCGGCGCAGGACCACGGGCGCCTCCATGAACTGGGCGCCGATTACGTCATCCTCTGGCATCGCGTCTCGCTGAACGCGGACTTCTTCAGGAAGTCGGACGCCTGCCGGGCCGTCGTCTGCGCCAGCGTCGGTTACGACCACGTCGATATCGAGGCCGCCCGTGCCCGCGGTATCCCCGTCTACCACGTTCCGCACTACGGAACCGAGGAGGTCGCCGATCACACCCTGGCGCTCTTCCTCGCGCTGGAACGCCGGCTCGGCGAGCTGCGGAGGCATGTGAGCGACGGCGGCTGGGACTGGCGCGCGATCGGCGATCCGCGGCGGCTCAGGGAGATGGTCTGGGGCGTGGTGGGCCTGGGGCGCATCGGGCTCGCGGTCGCGCGGCGGGCCCAGGCCTTCGGGCTCCGGGTCGTCTTCTTCGATCCGTACAACCACCCCGGTATCGAGAAGGCGCTCGGCATGGAACGGCAGCACCACCTCGACCAGTTGCTGGAGGAGTCCGACGTCGTCAGCCTGCACGTGCCGCTCACCACGGACACCCGCCATCTGCTGGACGCCGGCCGTCTGCACCGGATGAAGCAGAAATCCGTCCTGATCAACACGGCGCGCGGCGCGCTGATCGACATCTCGGCCCTCGAGGGCGCGCTCGCCGAGGAGCGGCCGGCCCGGGTCGGCCTGGACGTGGTCGAGGGCGAGCCGGACATCCCCCCGTGGCTGCGGGCCCACCCGAGGGCCCTGATCAGCCCGCATGCGGCCTTCTACTCCGTCCCGTCCCTTGCAGAACTGCGCGCACGAGCCGCCGAGGCGGTCCGCCAGATGATCTCCGGTGAGCCGGTCACCACGGCGGTCGCCGTGCCCTGAGCACTGCCCGCGCACCCGTGACTCCAGTCCGAGGAGAGCAGGATGACCACCGAAGTCGCCCGCACCATCGACCGCGAGAAGTGGACCGACTGGAAATGGCAGCAGCGCAATGCGATCCGGACGGCCCGGCAGTTCCGGCAGCGCTTTCCCCGGTGTGATCAGGAGATCCTGGAACGGATCACACGTCATAACCTCTCCCAGCGCTTTCAAGTGACCCCGTATTACCTGAGTCTGGTTGCCACCGACGCGCACACCGGGGGTCCGTCGGTCGACGACCCGTTATGGAAGCAGGTCGCCCCGCAGGGGTCCGGGAAAAGTGACGCCCCGTACGCCTATGACGGGAAGACCGAGAACTGGGAACTCCCGCACGAGATGGTCACTCCCATCGCCCAGCACAAGTACGACAACCGCGTGATCGTGCGCTATGCAAACGTCTGCCACGCCTACTGTCAGTTCTGCTACGAGGCACTCCGCACGCTCGACAAGGACTCCACAAAGGCGACCTTCGACCGTACCCACTGGCGGGCCACCCTGGACTATCTGCGGGCCAACCCGCAGATAGAAGAGATCATCCTGAGCGGCGGAGAACCGTTCATGCACAGCAACGACCAGATCGACCAGGCGCTGAGGGAGGCCCGGGACGCCCGGCCCGACCTGCTCCTGCGCTTCCACACCCGGGCCCTGACGTTCAACCCCTACCGGATCGACGACGGGCTCTCCGCGGTGCTCGCCCGGCACGGTGTCGTCTCGATCGGCCTGCACATCACCCATCCCCGGGAACTGACCCCGGAATTCGATACCGCGGTCAAAAAACTCCAGTCCGCCGTCCCCATCATCTTCGCCAACGTTCCGCTCCTGGGTGGCGTCAACGACACCCCCCAGACGATGCGTGAGCTGTGCATGGGCCTGTACCGGCGGGGAGTGCACGCGGGGTATCTCTACCACTTCATGCCGCACAGCCCGGAATCCGCGTGCTTCCGCACCCCGGTGCAGCGCGGAGTGGAGATCGTCCGCTCGCTGAAGCGGCACATTTCCAATCCCGCCGTCCCCGAGTACGTACTTCCGCATGCCACCGGGAAATGCACGGTCCCGCTGATGGACATCGGCTCCGTGGACGAATATCCCCGGCACGTCCTGGACGACAACGGGCTCCGCGTGCTGGAACTGGTTAACTGGGAGGGGGAACGCGTGCACTATCCGGATATGGAATCGGTATGACGCTCCTTCGCCCACCACCCGCTGCCGGGAAGGAGATCCGATGACCCGCACCGGGGTGGCACCGCGCGAGTCCCCCGCCCGGCTGGCCGCCGCCCGGCTGGCGAAGACCGTCGCCGCCGACGCGGTACGCCACAACCTCGGGGTGCTGCGCGCGGCGGCCGAGGGCCGGCGGCTGATGGCCGTCGTCAAGGGCGACGCGTACGGGCTCGGCGCACCGGCGATCGCGCGCCTGCTGGTCGCCTCCGGGGCGGACGCACTGGCCGTGGACTCGGTCGCCGAGGGGGCCGAGCTGCGGGAGCACGGCATCGACGCCCCGATTCTGGTGATGGACGTGGACGTCGCCGACACCGCGGCCGCCTGTGCCCGGTACCGGCTCATGCCCGCCGTCGCCACCCCGGAACAGGTCCGGCGCCACGGGGCGGTGGCGTGGCGTCAGGGCGCGCCCGCCACCGTGTGGCTGCGGACCAACGTCGGCTTCAACCGGTTCGGACCGCGCGAGGAACCGGAATTCGCCGCCGTACTGGACGCCCTGCACGAGGCGCGTACCGCCGTCCGCGTGGCCGGAATCTTCGCCCATCTGTCCAGTTCCGGCCGGGACCGGCGGGAGACCGCCGAGCAGGCGGGCACGTTCCGGTCCCGGGTGGCCCGGGCGCGCGCCGCGCTCGGCTCCCCGCTCGAAGCCTCGCTCGCCGCGACCCACGGGCTGCTGCACCCCGAGGCGCTGCGCGGTACGGACTGGGTACGGCCGGGCATCGGCCTGTACGGACTGCTGCAACTGGGCAGCCGGGAAGCGGCGGGGCCGGCCGGCGCCCGCCTCGACGGGCTGCGGCCCGCGGTCTCCGTACGCGCCCGGGTGCTGGAGCTGGTCACCGTGACCCGCCCGGAAGGGCTCGGCTACGACCGGTCCGCGGCCCTCTCCCCCGGCCGGCGCCTGGCCTCCGTCGCCATCGGCTTCTCCCGCGGGGTGACCGGAACCGCCCCGGCGTTCAGCGGACTCCTGCGCGGGCGGAGCTGCCCCATGGCCGGCCGTCCCGGTATGGACTGCACACAGTTCGATGTGACGGACGTGCCGGATGTGCGTCCCGGGGACTGGATGACCTTCATCGGACCGGGGCGCACCGCCCAGGACGCCGGGGCGGAGCTGGGCCTGAGCCTGTACGAACTCCTGGCCACGCTCCGGATGCCCGTACACCTCGAAGACCCGCAGACGTCCTGAAGACCCGCAGACGCTCGGAAGACCGCAGACGCTCTGACGATCGCGCCCGCCACGGCGGCCGTCCACCACCCGCCGTCGCAGTGACATGGAGGAGAACATGACCAAAGACCTGGGCCTGGAACGGATTCCGCCCCGTGACGGTGTGCTGCGGCCGGCTGCCCACGTTCCCGAGGGCTCGGTGGAGGGCCTCCTCAACGCCGCCCTGCGCGGTCCGGTCGAGCCGCTCGACCTGACCTCCGGTCACCGGTCGCTGCTGACCGCGCTCGACGAGGCCCTGAAGCGCGGCGCCGACGGCGACGCGGCGGCCCTGCTCGATGTGCACCGCAGCGCGTACACCGTCTACGAGGGCCTGCTCGGCCACCCGCTGGGCGTCGCCGCTCATGAGCGCAGCGCATGGCTGAACGCGTTCCGCTGGAAGTACGAGGAAGCGGTACTCCGCGGGGACACCGAGGAGATCGCGGACCGCCTGCCGTCCCCACGGGACGCCACCCGCCCGGAGTTCGTCCGGGAGTGGTTCCTCGCCGAGGCCGGGGAACGCAACACGCTCGACCGCCAGGTGGAGGACCATCTGGCGGAGCGCGCCACCGTGGAGCAGCTGGCCCACTTCATCCAGGCCGACGGCTACCTCAACTACCGCTTCTTCGACGCGCTCGTACTGGCCCAGTCGCACTTCATGGAGACCGTCAAGCACGAGATCAGCCACCATCTGTGGGACGAGTGCGGTGAGGGCGAAGGGCACCGGGCCCACACCCTCCAGTTCACCCGGAGCCTGCAGACGCTCGGGCTGTCCCTGCCGACGGTTCCGCCGTGGGAGGACTGGCGTCCGTACGCCGGGCACAACCTCTACTTCGTGCTGGCCTGCAACCGCCGGAACTACTTCAGGGCACTCGGCAGCCTGGCCATGCCGGAACTGTTCGACGTGGACCGTGACGCCGCCGTGGTCAAGGGCCTGGAACGGCATGGCTACGGGGCCGAGACGGACTTCGAGTTCTTCCACAACCACATGGAGGGAGACGCCGAGCACGGGCCCGAGTGGCTGGACGGCGTGATCCTGCCCATCGTCGAGGCCGAGCCCGAGGCCGGCATCGAGCTCATCACGGGCGGGGCGCTCCGCATGCTCGCCATGCGCCGCTACAACGCCTACCTGGCCGCGATGCTCGGCATGGCCGCGGCGGCTCCCGAGCGGAACGCATGAGCCCCGCGGTGGACAACCCGTTTCCGTCCCTGGAGATGACGGAACGGGCCACCGGGCTCCGGGCCCGTGAACGGCTGAGCACCAACGAGAACGAGTTCGGGCCGTCGGCCGAAGCCGTCCGGGCGATAGCCGCCGCGGCGGCAGAGGCCCACCGCTACCCCGACTGCGACCACTTCGCGCTGCGTGAACGGCTGGCCGCCCGGCTGCGGACCGGGCCGGACACCCTCAGGGTCGGCTCGGGTGTGGACGGGCTGCTCGGCGCGACGGTACGGGCCTTCCTCGGCCCCGGCCGGACCGCGGTGACCAGCGAGGCCACCTATCCGACGTTCGGCTACTTCGCCCGGGCCGCGGGATCCGGACTGCGTCTGGTGCCCTACCGGTCGGGAGCGGCCGACCTGGAGGCGCTGTCGCGCTGTGCGCACGAGCACCGCGCCGATGTCGTCTACCTCGCGGATCCCGACAACCCGACCGGCAGTTCCCGGGGCGCGGCGACGGTTCTGGCCCTGGCGGACGACCTGCCCGCCGGCACCCTGCTGGTGGTCGACGGCGCCTATGCCGAGTACCAGAACCCGGCCGACCGGCTGACCGCGCGGCAGGTGACGGGCCGGCGCATGCTGTGGCTGCGGACCTTCTCCAAGGCCTATGCGCTGGCCGGGCTGCGGGTCGGGTACGCGATCGCCGACCGGGAGTTGCTCGGCGCGCTGGCCGGGGGCGCCGAACACTACGTCGTCGGCCGGGTGGCCGAGGCGGCGGCACTGGCCGCGCTCGACGCCACGACGCACCTCTCCCACGTCATCGAGGAGACCGCGGCCGGACGCGCGCACTACACCGCGGCCCTGAGCCGGCTGGGGCTGACCGTGCTCCCCGGCATGACCAACTTCGTCACGATCCGGCTGGCCGACCAGGCCACGGCCGGACGCCTCGCCGGTGCCCTGGCGGCGCTGGGGATCTTCGTACGGCACCTGCGGGTTCCCGGTATGACGGACTGCCTGCGGATCACCATCGGTCCCGCCACGCAGCGCGCAACGGTCCTGGACGCCCTCGCGCGGTACCTGGATCACCCCGTCACCGTGCCCGCCCGATAGCCGGAGCTCCCGTCGACCACCGTCCGTTCCGCTTCCTGTGTGAAGGAGTCTCCATGCCCCTGCCAGCCCCCGAACCGACGGCCACGCAGATCGCCGAATCGGTGTGCCCCGGCCACCCGGACAAGGTCGCCGACCAGGTGTCGGACAGTGTGCTCGACGCCTTTCTCGCCGAGGATCCGCACGCCCGCGTCAACTGCGAAACCCTCGTCACCCGGGGCAGTGTGGTCGTCACCGGGCAGATCACCTCCACCGCCGACGTGGACGTGGAGCGCACCGTCCGCGCGGTGCTGCGCGAGGTGGGCTACCACGACCCCGAACGGCACGGGCTGTCCGCCGACCGCAGCGAGATACGCCTCCAACTGGACCGCCAGTCACCGGAGATCGCCCACGGCGTCGACCTGGGAGGCGCCGGCGACTCGGGCATCGTCTACGGCTACGCCACCGACGAGACACCGGAGCGGATGCCCCTGAGCTGCGTACTGGCCCACGACATCGCCCGCCGCGTCAGCACCGCGCGGGACGACGACGGCGGCAGGCTGCTGGGCCCGGACGGCAAGGTCCAGGTGCAGCTGGCCGAGGAGCCGGGCGCGGGCGGGGAGACGGGCCGGCGGGCGGTCGTCGTGGTGTCGGCCCAGCACCCCACCTCGCTCGGGCTGGAGGAGCTGTCCGGCATGGTGGCCGAGAAGCTGGTCGGCCCTGCCCTGCGCGAGCGCTCCGTCACCCCCGCGCAGATCCATGTGAACCCCGCGGGCACCTTCGTCGTGGGCGGCCCGGCGGCGGACGCGGGACTGACCGGCCGCAAGCTGATGGTGGACTCGTACGGCGGGCTGGTGCGCCACGGCGGAGGCTGCTGCTCGGGCAAGGACGCCACCAAGGTCGACCGCTCCGGCGCGTACGCCGCCCGGTACCTGGCGGTGAATCTGGTGGCCGCGGGGCTGGCACGGCGCTGCCGGGTCGGACTCGGGTACGCCATCGGCCGCCCGCTCCCCGTATGGGTGGACGTGGATTTCCTGGGCACCGGCACGGTCGACGCCGAACGGGTCGCCAGGGAGCTTCCGGGGCTGGTGGACCTGCGGGTGGAGGCCGTGATCGAGCACCTGGGGCTGCGCTCGGTGCCGTTCCGGCCGACCGCGGCCTTCGGCCACTACGGCCGCGCCGACCAGGAATTCGCCTGGGACGGAACCACTCTGGCCACGAAATTCCGGGCACACTTCGCCACTTCGGGTGAGTCCGGCTCCGCGCGGCGCTGAGCGACACCGCTCGTACGGCGGCCGGGGCGCCCGGGTGCACAGCCCGGGCGCACGGGCGTCACCGTCCCACGCGTCCAGCTACCGACGGGAACGACGGCGTGGGAGGATCGGAGCCATCCCGGGATGTCGGAATTCCACCATCGCGCTCTGCGCCCGAGAGCGCGTGCGCACAAGAGCAGTTCTCCTTCGTAATCCCAAGGTGGATCATGTCTGTTGCCTCCGAAGCGTCCTCCCTCTCCCCAGCGGAACTGCGCAGCGTGTTCGAGAAGAACAGCTCGCGTGAGCTGGTCGGCATCGAAGTCGAGTCCGCCGCGCTCGATCCCCGTACCGGTCTCGGAATCCCCTACGACGGCGCGGCGGGAATCGGCGCCTACCTCGCCCACATGGTCGAGGCAACGGGCGGTGAACCCCTGCACGACTGCGGATTCCTCGTCGGAGTCCGGCTCTCCGACGGCGGGATGATCTCTCTCGAACACGGCGGTGCGGTGGAGTATTCGTCTCCTCCCGTGTCCTGCGTCGCCGACCTGATGGACCTCACCCGGCGCACGCTGGAACAGCTCGCGGAGCACGCGTGCCGCTTCGGATTCGCCCTGGTGCCCGGGTCCCAGTACCCCTTCACCGCTTTCGAGGACGTGCGGTGGATGCCGCACTCCCGTACCTCGATCATGCGCGAGCACTTCGAAAGCCTCGGCAACGAGGGCATGTTCGGCCCGCGCATCATGTCGATGATTCTCTCGACACAGGTGTCGTTCGACTTCACCTCGCCCGTCGACCTCGCCGAGAAACTCCGGGTCCAGGCCGCGGCCTCCGCCCTCTTCGTCAACGCGCCGATGGAGGCGGGCAAGCCCTGCGGCGCGCTCTCCCGCCGTATGCAGTTCTGGAGCCGTGCGGACCCGGCCCGCACCCGCGTCATCCCGGTCACGCTCCGGGAGGACTTCACCATCGAGCGCTTCATCGAGTGGGCGCTGACGCTGCCGATGGTGCACCGGGGAATGCCGGACGGCAGCCGGCACCGGGTGGCGCCCGTTCCCTTCGGCACTCTGCTGGAGCAGGGATTCGACGACGGCACCAAGCCGGACCTGCGGGACTGGCGGGACCATCTGTCGCAGATCTTCCCGGACGTCCGGCTGCGGGACACCCTCGAACTCCGGGCGGTGGACGGGCCGCCCTACCCCGCACTGGGCACCGTACCCGCGTTCTGGAGCGGGCTGACCTACGACGCCGCCGCCCGCGCCGCCGTCTGGGACCTGCTCCGCAGCATCAGCCCCGAACAGCACCTCCAGGGGCTCGACGACATCGCGGAGCGGGGCATGGACGCGGAGCTGGCGGGCCGCCCGGTGCGTGAACTGGCCGCGGAACTGCTCCGGTTGAGCGAAGCGGGGCTGCGTGCTCAGATCGACGCGGGGCGGGAGCGGGAGGAGGCCGCCGCGTACCTGGAGCCGCTCAAGGACATCGTCAAGACCGGCGAGACCTTCGCCGACCGGGTGCTCGCGCTGTGGCACCGCGATCCCGGGCACTTTCCCGAGACGTTCGTCGATGCCTACCGGATCCGGTGAGTCGACACCTGCCGGATCCGGTGACCCGACGCGTGCCGGATCCGGTGAGCCGAGGCCTACCGGATCCGGTGGGAGGGCAGGGGAAGGACACACACATGGGGACCACAGGGAAGGACATACATGGGCACCACGACGGGTGATCAGTCCCCCGGCTTAGCCCTGCACTGGCAGGACGACGCCCTCATGGCCGTCGACCAGCGGCTGCTCCCGCACACCTGCCGCCTCCTGCGCCTGCAAAGCGTCGACGCGCTGATCGACGCGATACAGGGCCTGGCCATCCGCGGTGCGCCCGCCCTCGGCCTCGCGGGAGCCTTCGGCGTCGCCCTCTCCGCACAGGCGCATCACCGCGCGGGAACGGTCGACGAACCGGCCGTGCACGCCGACGCCCATCGGCTGGCCACCGCCCGGCCCACCGCCGTCAACCTCGCCCGTGGTGTGCGCCGCGCCCTCGGCCGGCTGCCCCAGGGCCCGCAAGCGGTCCTGGACGAGGCGCAGCGGATGGTCGCCGAGGACGCGGCCGTCAACTCCGCCGCGGCGACCCGGGCCGCGGACCTGGTGGAGACGCTCACCCCGGACCGCCCGCTGCGCCTCCTGACGCACTGCAACACCGGTCGGCTCGCCACCGGCGCCGTCGGCACCGCACTCGGCGCCATCCTCGAACTCGCCCGCCGCGGACGGGTGGCGGAGGTGCTGGTCGACGAGACGCGGCCGCTTCTCCAGGGCTCCCGGCTCACGGCCTGGGAGCTGCGCGAGGCCGGGGTGCCCTACCGCGTCTGCGTGGACTCGGCGGCCGCCGCCGCGATGTCGCGGGGACTGGTCGACTGCGTCCTCGTCGGGGCGGACCGAATCGCCGCCAACGGCGACACGGCCAACAAGATAGGCACCTACGGGCTCGCCCTCGCCGCCGCCCGGCACCGGATTCCCTTCCTCGTGGTCGCGCCCGAATCCACCTGGGACGAGGGCCTGCCCGACGGCAGCGGAATCACGGTCGAGGAACGGGACGGCGCCGAGGTCGTCCGGCACGGTGACACGCCGGTGGCGCCGGCGGACGCGACGGCCTTCAACCCCGCGTTCGACGTGACGCCCCGCGAGCTGATCACCGCCCACGTCACCGAGAGCCGTACCGACCTCCTCCCCCGGGAGACCCGGGCACTGGCCGAGCTCTCCCGCGAGCTGTACCTCCGCGGCTGGATGCCGGGCACGGCGGGAAACCTCTCGGTGCGCCTGGCCGGGGAGCAGGCAGGCACGGCGCTCATCACGGCCAGCGGCCGCGACAAGGGAAGCCTCACCGCCCAGGACGTGGTCGCCGTGGACGCCGCGACGGGCGAGGTCCGGGTGCCGGGGCGGCTGAAGGCCTCGGCGGAGACCGCCATCCACGTGGCCGTGTACACGGCGACCGCCGCACACGCGGTCGTGCACGTCCACTCCCCGTACGCCACCGTGATGGCCGGCCGGTCCGCCGAGCCGGGGCGCACGGCCCAGCTGCCGCTGACCCGGTTCGAGCTGCTCAAGGGGCTCGGACTCCGGGACCCGTCGCACACGGTGCTGCCGGTCTTCCCCAACTGGCCCGACGTGCGGAGGATCGCCGACGAGGTGGCCGCGTACCTGACGTCCCGGCCCGACGCGCCGCCGGCCCTCCTCATCGCCGACCACGGCATCACCGTGTGGGGGCAGGACCTCGCGCAGGCCCGCAACCGGCTGGAGTGCGTCGAGGCGATCTGCCGGCTGCTCGTGCTCGGCACCGGAGGCGGAGACAGCGGCGGGCGCGAGGGCGGGAACACCGAACCGGAGGAGGGCCAAGCCCCATGACACTGCTTCAGGTCATGCCCGACGACGATGCCGACCGGGTGCTGCTGCGCACCCGGGACGCTTCCCGGATCGCGGACGTACTGCGGGGACTCGGTGTGGAGTACGGCCGGTGGGACGTGCGTGCTGAGGTGCTCCCCGACACCACCCAGGACGAGCTGCTGGCGCACTACCGCGGGGAAGTGGACGCGCTGTGCGCACGGGACGGGCTGGTGCTGGTCGATGTCGCGCAGCTCCGCCCCGCACCGGGCCCGGAGTGGGCGGAACGCGCCGCCAAGGCCCGGGCGGCCTTCCTGGAGGAGCACCGCCACGCCGAGGACGAAGTGCGGTTCTTCGCCCACGGAACCGGCTGCTTCTACCTTCACCTCGAACAGGCCGTCCACGCCGTGGTGTGCGAGGCGGGCGATCTGCTGTCCGTTCCGGCCGGCACCCGTCACTGGTTCGACATGGGCCCCTGCCCGGATTTCGCCGCCATCCGCTTCTTCAAGGAAGAGGACGGCTGGGTGGGCGATTTCACCGGGGACCCGATCGCCCGGAGCTTCCCGCGGCTCGACTCGCTGCTGGACGGCGACCGGTGAGCCCGGGGGCCGTCGTCCTCGATGTGGAGGGAACCGTCGGCGCGATCGCCCACGTCCACGACGTCCTCTTCCCGTACGCGCGCGAGCGGCTGCCCGGGTGGTTCGCCGAACACCGCGGCACCGCGCGCGCCGCACGCGTGCTCTCCGGGGTCCGGGAGTACCTCGGCACCACGGACCTCGACGAGGCGGGCGCCGTCGCACAGCTCACCCGCTGGATCGACGAGGACGTCAAAGCCCCTCCGCTGAAGACGGTCCAGGGGTGGATCTGGGCCACCGGCTACGCCGACGGCTCCCTCACCTCGCACGTCTACCCGGAGGTCCCGCGGGTGCTGCGGCGCTGGCACGCGGCAGGCGTCGCGCTCTACATCTACTCCTCCGGATCGGTCACGGCACAGGAGGACTGGTTCGCGCACACCCCGTCCGGTGACCTCACCCCGCTGCTGCGGGGCTACTTCGACCTGGACACGGCCGGGAGCAAGCGATCGCCCGACGCGTACCGGCGCATCTCCGCGGCGATCGGCACCCCGCCGGACGCCACGCTCTTCCTCAGCGACTCGGCCGAGGAGCTGGACGCCGCGGAGGCGGCCGGCTGGCACACGGCCGGCGTGCGCAGACCGGACGACCCCCGCCCCCACCCCGTTCCCGGGCGCACCACGGTCCGTTCACTGGACGAGCGGGAGCTCGGCCAGCTGATGCGGTGACTTCCTGCGCCGCCGGAGTGGCCCGACGCGCCCACGCGGATATGCCGCACACACCCCGGGCACGTGAAGCAGGAACGCGCACACCAGACGCGACGAAGGCAGTGTTGCCATGTGCGGAATCGCCGGATGGATCGCCTACGACAGGGACCTCACGGGGGAACCTGAGCGGCGCGTCCTCGCGGCCATGACCTCCGGCCTCCAGTGCCGGGGGCCCGATGCCGGGGACGTGTGGGTCTCCCCCCACGCGGCCTTCGGCCACCGGCGGCTGGCCGTGATCGACATCGAGGGCGGCACCCAGCCCATGGTGGCGGAGGAGGACGGACACCCCGTCGCGGTCCTCACCTACAGCGGCGAGGTGTACAACTACCGGGAACTGCGAAGGGAGTTGGAGGACAGCGGCCAGAAGTTCCGCACCACGAGCGACACCGAGGTGGTGCTCCGCGCCTATCTGGTCTGGGGCTCCGGCTTCGCGACCCGGCTGAACGGCATGTACGCCTTCGCGCTCTGGGACCCCCGCCGGGAGGAACTGCTCCTGGTGAGGGACCGCTTGGGCGTCAAGCCGCTCTACTACCGGCCCACCCCGTCCGGCGTGCTCTTCGGCTCCGAGCCCAAGGCGGTGCTTGCCCACCCCGAGGCGGACGCCACGGTGGGCACGGCGGGACTGCGGGAGGTGCTGAGCCTGGTGAAGACGCCCGGGCCGGCCGTCTACGACGGTATGCACGAGGTACGTCCCGGCCACCTCGTCCGGGTCCGTCGTTCCGGCATCAGCGACCACCGGTACTGGAGGCTGGAGTCCCGTCCGCACACCGACAGCCTCCGGACCACCGTGGCCACCGTCCGTTCCCTGCTGCGGGACGCGGTCGGCCGGCAGCTGGTCGCGGACGTTCCCGTGGGCACGATGCTCTCGGGCGGCCTGGACTCCAGCACCGTCACCGCGCTGGCCGCCGAGGAACTGCGCCGGCAGGACCGCGGGCCCATCGCCACCTACTCCATCGACTTCGTCGGGCAGGCCGGCCACTTCACCGCGGACGCCGTCCGCTCCACCCCCGACGGTCCGTACGCCCGCGCGGTGGCCGCGCACGTCGCCGGTGACCACCACGAGGTGATGCTGGACTCGGCCGACATGGTGGCGGCGCCCACCCTGGAGGCGGCGGCGCGCGCCTACGATCTGCCCGCCGTCCTCGGAGAGCACGACACCTCGCTCTATCTGCTGTTCCGCGCCGTCAGCGGTCACACGAAGGTCGTGCTCCGGGGAGTCGGCCGACGAGGTCTTCGGCGGGTACCGCTGGTTCCACGACCCGCGCACGCGCGCCGCCGGCACCTTTCCCTGGATCGTCGAGGGGCTGCCGGCGGAGGAGACCGCGGACCCCGCCCAAACTCTCTTCGCCCCGACCCTGCTCGACCCCACCCTGCTCGCCCCGGACCTCCTCAAGGCGCTGGACCTGCCCGGATACCGCCAGGACCGCTACCACGAGGCCCTGGCGGAAGTCCCGCACACGGACATCGCGGATCCGCTGGAGCGCCGGATGCGGGAGGTCTCCTATCTGACCCTGACCCGCTTCCTGCCGCTCCTCCTCGACCGCAAGGACCGGATGAGCATGGCCTCCGGCCTGGAGGTGCGGGTCCCCTTCTGCGACCACCGGCTGGTGCAGTACGTCTTCAACACCCCCTGGGCGATGAAGTCCTTCGACCACCGGGAGAAGAGCCTGCTGCGCGCCGCGGCACGGCCCCTGCTCCCCTCCTCGGTCACCGACCGTGTCAAGAGCCCCTACCCCCGTACGCAGGACCCGCGTTACACCGACGCGCTCCGCACCGCGCTCACCAGGATCCTGGACGACCCGACGGCCCCGGCGCACGACCTGGTGGACGTCGAGGCGGCACGGCAGGCAATGAGCGGAGACCCGGAGAAGCTGCGGTACGGAGTGGACGTCGTCCTGGCCCTGGACACCTGGCTGAGGACCTCGGGCGTCCGACTCGCGCTGTAGAACGGCCAGTTGGCTGGGCAGCCGCCGGCCGGGCCCGGGCGGCGGGCGTTTCAGTAGCGCCAGCGGACGGCCTCGACGGCCTCCGCGCGGGCGCGCCCCGCGAAGAGCCGGTGCTCCGCGCGCCGCACGGTGAGGACGGCGCCGAAGAGGTGGTCACCCATCGCCTTGCGCAGCACGGCCGACTCCTCCAGGTGCCGGACGGCCTCCAGCAGGCTGTCCGGCAGCCGTTCGATACCGTACCGGGCCAGCTCGTCGGCGTCCGCGCGGGCCGGATCGTCCCCGTACTCCGCGGGCAGCCGCAGGGTCTCGTCCAGGCCGGCGAGCCCGGCGGCGATGAGCGAGCCCACCAGCAGGTACGGATTGGCCGCCTGGTCGAAGCACTTCACCTCGGCATTGGCGCAGGTGCCGCCCTCGCCCGCCGCTCCGGTGATGAAGCGCAGTGCCGCCTCGCGGTTCTCCAGCCCCCAGCACCGGTACGCGCCGGCCCACACCGACGGCTCCAGGCGGAGATAGCTGACCGGAGTCGGGCAGCCCACGGCGGTCAGGGCGGGCAACGACCGCAGCACACCGGCGAGGAACGCCTCGCCCTCCGCGGTCATGCCGTACGGCCCCTCCCCCACGTACAGCAGGTTCTCCGCCTCGCGCCAGAGACTCAGGTGCACATGCCCGCCGTTGCCGACCCCGGAAGGGGTGGTCAGCGGGGCGAAGGAGGCCCGTAGCCCATGGGCCCGGGAGACGGCGCGCACCGTGTGCCGGACGAGGACGGCCGTGTCGGCGGCGCCGAGCGGGTCCTCGGCGGCGGTGGAGACCTCGAACTGGCCCGGCTCGTACTCGGGGTGGATCTGAAGGACCTCCACGCCCTGTGCGGTGAGCGCGTCGAGGACGTCGAGGAGGTACGCCCCGGAGTCCGCCAGCCGGGCCAGCCCGTACGCGGGGCCGTCGCCGAGGCGGTCGGACTCGACCGTCCACTCCGTCTCGAACCCCATCCGCAGGCTCAGTCCCCGGTCGGCCGCCGCCCGCGTCATACGGCCCACGAAGAGCCGATGGCAGCCGGGGTAGGGCTCGCCTTCCTGACCGAAGCGGTCCGCCGGTGCCCACGCCCACCCGGGCTGGGCGGCGAGCCGGGTGATCCGGTTCAGGTCGGGCACCAGCCGCAGGTCGCCCGAGCGGCTGCCGTAGCCGTCCGCGGACGCCATCGAGTCATCCGCCAGGAAGGCGTCGAACGCCGGGGAGGCCCCTACACCCCGGAGCGCGACGTCGGGCAGCCGGCCGAGGGGCACGGCCTTGACCCGGCTGATGCCGGCGTTGTCCACGAAGCTCACGGCGACGGCCCGCACGCCCTCGCCCGACAGGCGCGCCACCACGCGCTCCGCGCCTGACATCCCGCCGGCCGTGACCCCGGCCGTGCCGCCCTCGTCCATGCTCCATGGTGTGTCCTCGGCACACCCGTCCGAAACTCCTCAGCGCACCCCTCCAGGACGAGGGCCGGCCGGTGATTCTCAGGAAGGGGGCGCCGAAGGGGGCAGCAAGGTCGCCGGGGGTGAGGACTGCCGTCTGGCGGTGTCCAGCTGGTAGGGCACGCTGGTGACCATCACTCCGGGGGTGAACAACAGCCGGGCCTTGAGCCGCAGTGCGCTCTGGTTGTGCAGGAGTTGACCCCACCATCGGCCGAGGACGTATTCGGGGATGAAGACGGTGACCACGTCGCGGGGGCTCTCACGGCGGAGGTTGCGGATGTAGTCGAGGGTCGGTCGCGTCATCTCGCGGTAGGGGGAGTCGAGTACCACCAGGGGGACGTCGAAGGAGTGGGCGTCCCAGGCGCTGCGCAGACTGTCGGCTTCGTCGGGTTCTACGGAGACGGTCAGGGCCTCGATGGTGTCGGGGTGGATGGATTTGGCGTAGCCGATGGCGCGCAGGGTGGGAGCGTGGATCTTGGAGACGAGGATGACGGCGTGGTTGCGTGAGGGGTGCTCGGCCGGTGCGTCACCGGGGACGGCGAGTTCGGCGGCGACGCTGTCGTAGTGCCGGTGGATGGCCTTCATCAGGAAGAACAGCACCGGCATCGCGACGGTGACGATCCACGCGCCGTGCAGGAACTTGGTGATGAGCACGATCACCAGGACGATCCCGGTGAAGGCGGCACCGACGGCGTTGATCGCCCGCGAGTGGTGCATATGCCACCGCTGTGCGGTGCTGGTGGTGCGGGCCAGCTCCTTGTTCCAGTGCTTGACCATGCCGGTCTGGGACAGGGTGAAGGAGACGAAGACGCCGATGATGTAGAGCTGGATGATGGCCGAGACCTCGGCCTTGAAGGCGATGATCAGGCCGATGGCGGCGAGTGCCAGCAGGATGATGCCGTTGGAGAAGACCAGGCGGTCGCCGCGGCTGTGCAGCTGGCGGGGGAGGTAACGGTCCCTGGCGAGGAGCGAGGCCAGCATCGGGAAACCGTTGAAGGCGGTGTTGGCCGCGAGGATGAGGATCCCGGCCGTGAACGCCTGCACGTAGTAGAAGAGGACGTGGACGTCGCCGAAGCTGGCGCGGGCGATCTGGGCCAGCGCGGTGGGCTGGGAGGCGTCCGCGGACAGGCCCAGCTCGGTGGGGCTGCCCGCGACGTGCACCCGGTAGTTGAGAGCCAGCACCGTGATGCCGACGAACATCGAGACCGAGAAGACGCCCATGATCGCCAGAGTGGTGGCGGCGTTGCGGCTCTTGGGCTTGGTGAACGCGGGCACGCCGTTGCTGATCGCCTCGACGCCGGTCAGCGCCGTACAGCCGGAGGCGAAGGCGCGCATGGCCAGCAGCACCAGCGCCAGGCCCGCGTAGCTGCCGACAGGGTGGACGGGCAGATCGGCGGACTCGGCGCGGAGGGTGTGGCCGGACAGCAGCCGTACGGCGGCGAAGGCGAACATCAGGTAGATGCCGAGCACGAAGCCGTAGGTGGGGACGGCGAAGGCCCGGCCGGACTCCTTGACGCCGCGCAGGTTCATGAACATGAGCAGCAGGACGAAGCCGACCGAGATCGCCACGGCGTGCTCGGCCAGCGCGGGTGCGGCCGAGGTGATGGCGGCGACCCCGGCCACCACGGAGACCGCCACGGTCAGGACGTAATCGACCAGCAGCGCACTGGCCGCGGTGAGGGCGGCGGTCCGTCCCAGGTTGTCGGTGCTGACCGCGTAGGCGCCGCCGCCGTTGGGGTAGGCGTGACAGGTCTGCCGGTAGGAGGCGATCACCACCACCAGCAGGGCGACGATGGCCGCGGCGACCCACCAGGCCAGGTGCAGCAGCGCTGTTCCGCCGAGCGCCAGGATCAGCAGGATCTCCTCGGTGGCGTAGGCGACCGAGGACAACGGGTCGCTGCAGAACACCGGCAGCGCCAGCCGCTTCGGCAGCAGCGTCTCGTCCATCTGACCGGTTCTGAGGGGGCGTCCGACGAAGAAATGCTTGAGGAAGCTCGGCACAGCGCGAGCTTAGGCACGGCACGGGCGAGGGGCTGAGGGGCACGCGTACGCCGAACGGGCGGTGAGGCCCGGCTGGAAGCGGCCGACGCCGGGGTGGCCCTGGAACCGGGATAGCCCTGTAACCGGGGTGGCCCTGGGGAGGTCACTACGTCATACGCCCTGCTCAGGCCGGTCGTCGCGGTTCGTCCCGCCCTGCGGACGGACGGGAGTGCGACGACGGGGAAGAGCCCCGCGGACCACCACCTTGACCAGGTCCTTGACCACGTACCACGCCCCCACGCCGTACGCCGCCGTCCGGTGGCCGAGTCCGCGCACTCGTCCCCTGGTGCCCGCCCTGCGGTCCATCAGCTCCTGGAAGGCCGCCTCGTACCTCGCGACGATGCGCGCCGTGTCGTACCTGCGGCCCTTCTCCAAGGCTGCCCGGCCCATGCGTGCGCGGCGCTCGTCGTCGTTGATCACCTCCAGCATCGCGTCGGCCAGCGCCTGGGGATCACGCGGCGGAACCAGCAGACCGTCCACGCCGTGCTCGATGATCTCACCCGGTCCCAGGGGGCAGTTGGTGCTCACCACCGGCAGACCGACCCTCATCGCCTCGACGATGGTCATGCCGAAGGACTCCATGCTGGAGGAGACGACCAGCAGGGAGCCCTTGGCCATCTCCGGTTCGACGGGCGAGGCCGAGCCCATCAACGTGAGGGCGTCATCGAGACCCAGTTGGCCGACGAGCCGTGACAGTTCCCCCTTCTCGGGTCCCTCGCCGTACAGCCTCAGATCCCAGTCCGGCCGCTCGGCCCGGACCTTGGCGAAGGCCAGAATCAGGTCCCCGTACCGTTTCACAGGAGCCAGCCGGCCGACCGCGACCACATGTCTGGCGTCCAGTGTGCTGGGCGCGATCCCCGGATGGGGGACGCTGTTGGGCATCGCCTGGATCCGCACACCCGGCAGCCGCAGCCTGCTGCGGTACGAGGCGGCATCGGCTTCGGTGGTCGTCGTGATCGCGTCCAGGCGCGGATACAGCCGGCGCAATCGGAGCACCAGCCGGGTGGGATGGGTGTTCAGCGTGAGATGCTCCTGGCCGATCCGCACCAGGCGGCGGGGGGCCTGCCGGGCGAGGTGCACGTTCAGGCCCGGCCGGGTCCCGATGACGATGTCGGCGTCCAGGTCCCGCAGACAGGCGCCGAGCCGTTCGTCCGTCAGCTCGCTGTACTGGGGATAGCGGCCGTCCTCGCACGGGAAGACCTTCGAGGGACGCCGGGCGAGCGGATGACCGCCCTCGTAGGACGCGCGCTTCTTCCGCAGATCCACGAGGTGGCGCAGCCGCACTCGCGGGTCGAGGAAGAGCCGGTGTTCCGTCCGGTACCGGAACACGGAGACGATCTCGACGGTGTGCCGCTCGGCCAGGCCGTTGGCCAGGTTGAACGTGGTGCGGATGGTCCCGCCGATTCCATAGGCGTGGTGGATCAAGAAGGAGATACGCATGCGTCCCGTTGCTCTTGCCGCTGTTGTTCCCTAACGCTGCCGCTTCGTTCCTACCGCTGCCGCGGACTGCGCGATACGCCCCTTTTAACCGATTAATCTGTGACCGATGTCCCATGGCTCACGACCAGCATCCGTGGAAGGCCGGCCGCCTCATGCCCCCTCCCCTACGAGGCTTCGCCTCACCGTCCCGCCGTGAGGTACTCACCGCCGCGGCGCTGGGCGCCCTCTGGGCCATGGGGATGCCGACGGGCCTGGGGAGACCGGGCTCACGGGCCGGGCCGCCCAGGACGGAGGAGTCGGTCCTGCAGATCGTGGCCCACCCTGACGACGACCTGTTCTTCATCAACCCGGAGGTCGGCCAGTCACTCCGCAGTGGCCGTCCGCTGGCCTCCGTCTATCTGACGTCGGGCGAGGCCAACGGCGTCAACGGCCCGGACCCGAACGTGCCCCCCGGAATGTTCGGGCGGCCCGTGCCGGACAAGGCGAAGTACGCGAAGGCCCGACAGAACGGCATCCGCGCCGCCTACGCCGAGATGGTGACCGGCGACGCCGCCCGCCCTTGGCGGCGCACCGTCATCACCACGGCGGGCGGCGGCCTCGCCGCACTCGACACGCTCCGGGGACATCCCCATATCCACCTGGTCTGGACGCTGCTTCACGAGGCCGGCAGCGTCACCGGTGACCGCCCGCAGAGCCTGCACGCGCTGTGGGACGGCCGGACCCGCCGCATCCGCTCCCAGCTCGCGTACGGCGGTCCGGTCGTCCGCGACTTCTCCTACAGCGCGGCACAGCTCGTCCAGACCCTGGTCGGCTATCTGGAGCTGTTCCGCCCGACCCATGTCCGGATGCAGGACCCGACCCCCGGCCGCCTGGACCGCAACCACAAGTACGCCGACCATCAGGACCACTTGTACGGCGCCCGGTTCGTCCAGCAGGCTCTCGCCCGCTACTCGTCCTCCGGCGAGCGCCCGCACTTCACCGTCCAGACCTACCTCGGCTACTTCAACGGCGGTCTGCCGGAGACTCTCGACCCGGCCTCCGGCGCGTCCAAGGACTGCACCGTCAAGACGTATGCCCTGGGCGGTGCGCCGTGGAACTCCTGCCGGGACCCGGCGGGCTGCGGCGACAGGAACGTCGCTGTACGCCCCAAGCTCCACTGGTCGCACAGCATCCACCACACCCGCGACACCGACACCTGCTGGCTGCGGACCGGCAGGGACGGCGGCCTGTGGGCCTTCGCCGTGCTCAGCGGCCGGATCGTGTTCTGGCACCGCCCGGCGGGCGGCTCCGGTCAGGTGAGCGCGGGGCAGTGGTCAGGACCCACGGTGCTCCCGGGGTCCGGTATCGATGAGGGCATCCGTCCGCTCACGCTCCCCGACGGACGCATCGCCGTCGTCGGCACCCGCACCCTCACCGGCAAGCGCCCGGGGGGCTATCGCCGGGAGGTGGGTTTCACCGTCCAGCGGGACCCGGGCCACTCCTCCGGGCCCTTCGGGCCCTGGCATTCGCTGGGCAGCCCGGAGCCGTGCGACCGTGCCGGCACCTCGGACATCAGTGCCCCCGCGGTCTCGGTGCAGACCGGCGACGGCCACACGATGACGGTGTTCCTGCGCGACAGCAGGCATCAGCTGACGGCCCGCACCGGACGCGTGGGCGGAGAGTGGACGCCTTGGCAGTACCTGGGCGGCGAGGCGGTGCACGGTGACCCGGTCGTCGGCAGGGATGCCACGGGCCGCACCTACGTCCTGGCCGGCACACCGCACTCCGTGCTGGCCTGGGTCCGGGACCAGCCGGGCGCGTCCGCCCGCGGCCGGCCGCTCACCGGGCCCCTGGCCCCCGGTCCCTGGCCCACCGGCCCGCTGCCCACCGGACTGCCGCCCACCACCCTGCCGTTGACCGTCCGGCGGGACGGCGACGGCATCCGCGTCTACTTCCGCAAACCCCGCTCCGGGAACGTCCTGACGGCCCGGCTTCGCGCCGCCGACCTCGTCTCCACGCGACCGCGCACCTCCCGGTGGCCGGGCAACGCATCGTCACCGGCGGACGTCACCGACCTGGGCGGGCCGCAGGGCTACGGCCCGGTGAGCGTCCACCGCACCGGCCGCGGCGGCCTCCTGCTGGCGGCGCGGTCCGCCGCCGGAGATCTGGCAACGGCCTGGAGTCCCTCCGCCGCTCCCACCCGCCGGCTGCGGTGGAGCCACACCGGCTTCCTCCTCGCCGGTGCCCCCTCCAGCACCCGACTGGCGTCGGGCGACGTGGCACTGACCGTACTCGGTCTCGACGGCCGCCTGTACTGGACGCACACCACCGACCAGGGCCCCTTCCTCGCCCCCTTGCGGCCGGCCGTGCCCACGGGCGACAGCGACGGCTGTCCAGGTGATCGCGCGGCCGCCGCGCAGGCCGGTCGGCCCAGCCACGGGAGTGAACTCCTCCCCTGAGGGGTTGTCCGCGGCACGTCTGTGGCGAGGTTGTTCGCACGGGAAGAACGATCGTCGGCCGAGTGCGCCGGGCAAGGAGTCTCCTGTGAGAGGGCTCGTGGGTGTCGCCGCGGCCGCCGTGGCGAGTGCGGTCGTGGTGGCGATCGGCGTCGTGATGGTGGTGGGTGCCACGGACAACGCCGGGGAGACCTCCCCTGAGGTCCAGGCCGGCGAGACGTCCCCCGGTGGAGACACCGAGGCCGAGGCCCGCGGGGTGCGGAAGGCGGCCGCCCGGGCGGCGGAGGCGGGCATCGACTGGCGGGCATGCCCGTCCGGCTGGGATCTGAACCCGGACTATCGCTGCGGCTCCGTGACGGTCCCGGTGGACTATGCCGAGCCGGACGGCGCGACCATCGAGCTGTGGCTCGACCGCTTCCCGAGCATCGGGCAGCCACAGGAGCACCAAGGCGCGCTGGTGCTCAACCCGGGCGGGCCGGGCGGCTCGGGCGTGGCGGGTCTCATGAACCTGACGAAGGTCGAACCCCACCAGCCCCCTGTGTGGGGGAACGTCGCGCAAGCCTACGACCTGGTGGGGTTCGATCCGCGCGGGGTCGGCCACTCGGCTCCGGTCTCCTGTGCCGATCCGCAGGAGTTCGTCAAGAGCCCCAAGCCCGACCCGGTCCCGGCGGACGCGGCCGACAAGCAACGGCTGCGGGACGACGCCCGGGCCTACGCGCAGGGCTGCCAGAAGCGCAGCGGTGCGCTCCTGCCGCAGATGACCACGCCGAACACCGCACGCGACCTCGACGTCATCCGCGCGGCGCTCGGTGAACCGAAGCTCAACTACCTGGGCGTCTCGTACGGCACCTACCTCGGCGCGGTCTACGGCACGCTCTTCCCCGATCATGTGCGGCGTATGGTGCTCGACTCCGTCGTCGATCCCTCACCCGACAAGATCTGGTACGGACTGCACCAGGCGCAGATCCCCGGTTTTGAACGCCGCTTCGGCGACTGGACGGCCTGGGTCGCCCAGCGCGACGCGGATTACCACCTCGGCGACACCCGGGCGAAGGTGCAGGACCGGTGGCAGAAGCTGCTGGCCACCGCCAAGGAGCACCCGATCGACGGGACCGTGGGCCCCAGCGAGCTGATCAACTCCTTCCAGCAGGTCGTGTACTTCGACGAGACGTGGGCCCCGAAGGCCGAGGCGTGGAGCGCGTACGAGGCCGGGCATCCGGAGAAGCTCGTCAAGGACGCCGGGCCGAACCGCTCCGATACCCAAGGCACCATCGCCCGAGAGAACGCCGACGCCGCCTACACCGCCGTCAACTGCGCCGACGCCAAGTGGCCCACCGACTGGAACCGCTGGGACCAGGACGCCGTCCGCCAGGACGCCAAGGCCCCGTTCATGGCCTGGTTCAGCACACGGAAGAACCTGCCGTGCGCGACATGGCCCGGCACTCAGCACACTCCGATCGACGTCAAGGGCGGCAAGCAGCTCCCGCCCGTCCTGCTCGTACAGGACGACGGCGACGCGGCGACCCCGTATGCGGGAGCCGCCGAACTCCACCGGCGTTTCCCGGGCTCAAGCCTGCTGACGGTGAAGAACGCCGGGGCGCACAGCGTCACCACCGAACGCAACCCGTGCGTCAACGACCGGGTCGACGCCTACCTCCTGCGCGGCACCCTCAACTCGCAGGACATGACCTGCGCCCCAGCTCCCTCCCCCTCGCCCACTCCCGGAACGCCCACGTCCGCGCCCGGCCAAGGCGAAGTCCGGTAATGCCGGTTATCACCCGTTCGGGTTGCTTCGCCCCCCCATGACGCTCGTCCCGCATACCCTGCCCTCGTCCTCCGGCTTCAGGGATGGACACGGCACGAAGCAACCGGCGTAGCGGAGGCGGCGACCGATGACAGCGGAAGTTGGGGCAGGCGCCGGCGGGGCGGATGCGGCGCGCGGGACGGCCGGTCGGGACACGGCTGATCGGCATACGGCCGAGGGGGCGGTGCGCACGGTGGCCCGGAGGCTGCTGCCACTGCTGTTCGCGCTGTACGTCATCAACTTCCTCGACCGCGCCAACATCGGCGTCGCCGCGCTGGCCATGAACACCGAACTGCACCTGAGCGCCACGGCCTACGGAACCGCCGCCGGGATCTTCTTCCTCGGCTACCTCCTCTTCCACCTCCCGGCTGCCGTGGCTCTGGGCCGGTTCGGCGCCCGCCGCTGGCTGTCCGGCGTGGTCATCGCCTGGGGCCTGTGCTCGGCCGCCACCGCGTTCGTCACCGACGCCCACAGCCTGTACGCGGCCCGGTTCCTCCTCGGACTGGCCGAGGCGGGCTTCTTCCCCGGTGTGATCGCCTACCTGGCCGCCTGGTTCCCGTCCCGGCAGCGCACCCGCGCCCTGGCCGTCTTCCTGCTGGCCATTCCCCTCTCCACCGCCATCGGCCTGCCCGCCTCCGGCCTGCTGGTCGAGCACTCCGGCATGTTCGGCCTGAGCGGCTGGCGGTCGATGTTCCTGATCGAGGCCGCCCCCGCCGTCGTCCTCGGGATCGCCGCGCTGCGCCTCCTGCCCGACACGCCACGCCGGGCCACCTGGCTGACCGCCGCCCAACGCGACGCCCTCGAAGCCCAGTTGGCCGAGGACGCACCACTCCCCTCCCCAGGCGGCACCGCACTCGGGCGCACCGGGCTCGGCCGTGCCGCGTACTTCGCCGTGGTGCACGCGGGCGTGTGCTTCGCCCTGTACTCGCTGCACTTCTTCCTTCCCCAGGTCCTCACCGCCCTCTTCCCCGGCACGGGCACCTCCGGCCTCTCCATGCTCGCCGCCGTCCCGTCCGTGGCCGCGGCCCTGGCGATGCTCGCCTGGAGCCGCTACAGCGACCAAGCGGGCCCCGGGCCCAGGGCTTCGCTCATCGCTGCGCCCCTCGCGTTCGCCGCGCTCGCCGCCGTCCTGGCCGCACTCTCCGCCCTGCCGGCGCTCACCCTGGCCGCGCTGGTCGCGACGGTCGCGGGGAGCGTGGCGGCCGGACCCACCTTCTGGAGCCGGTGCACCGGCGTCCTGGCCGGCCCCCACGCGGCGACCGCCATCGCCGGAGTCAACGCGGTCGGCAGCCTCGCCAGCTTCGCCGGCCCCTACGTCACCGGGCACCTCACCGATGCCACCGGCGGCTACCGGCTGGTCTACGCCGTCCTCGCGTGCGCCCTGGCGGTCTCCTCAGCGGCCGCCCTCCGGCTCCCCGCCGTCCCGGCCGCCGCTTCCGCCCCGGTTCCGCACCGTACGCCCGGCTGACGGGAGAGGGCTCACCGGTGGGGCGAGGGACCAGCGTGAACGGTCCGCGTGTTCCGGCGGGTGTGGATAGCCGAGGCGAGTTCGGTGATGCCCGTGTCCTTCAGCGCACTGTAGTGGTCGGCGTCGAGGTCGATCACGGTCGGGAGGGCGACGGAGTAACCGGACCTGCTCTCGATGAACGAGTAGTCGTCACCGGTGGCCTTGACGATGGTGACCGGTGCGTGGAGCTGCCGTTCGGCCAGTTCACGGAAGCTGTACTGGAACTCGTAGGTCCGCGCGACGATCCGGGTGATCCGGCGGATCAACTGCTGGTCCAGCGACGGGAGAAGGCGGTGGATGAAGGCGACGAAGCCGTTCTCGTCGCGGACGGCGGCCAGGCACTCGTCGAGGTCGGGCCCGGTGATGGATCCGGTGAAGACGGAGAACAGGATGGTCAGGTACGCCGGGTTGGCGTAGGACGCCTGGCGTCCGTGGCGGTCGGTGTGGGCATGGTGGACCTTCGGGTTGCCGGGGCAGATCAGCAGCAGGTCGTCCACCTGCCGGCCGGACTGTTCGAGCTGCCAGGCGGTCTCGAAGGCGACCCGGGCGCCGAAGGAGTAGCCCCACAGGGTGTAGGGCCCTTCGGGCTGTAGCCGCCGGATCTCGGTGAGGTCGGCGGCGGCCATGTCCCGGATGGTCGGGTAGGGCTCCTCGCCGCGGTTGATGCCGTACGCCTGGATGCCGTGGAAGGGGCGGCCCCTGCTCGCCCGGCGTGCCAGCAAGCGCAGGTTCATGGGGTAGCCGCCGAGTCCGGGCCAGCAGAAGACGGGCCGACCGGCGCCGGTGTCGGTGCCGGTGTCGTGCAGGGGCACCAGCCGGGACGACGGCCGGGCGGCGCCGTCGGCGACGCGGGTAGCGAGGTCGGCCAGCTTCGGGTGCTCGAAGATGACCTGGAGCGGAAGCCGGGTGCCGAACGCGCGGTTGATCGCGTTGACGAGTTCGACGGCGGTGATCGAGTCGCCACCGCACGCGAAGAAGTCGTCCTCGGCCGAGACGGTGTGGTACTTCAGCGCCTTGCCCCAGGCCTCGGCGAGCCACTTCTCATACGGGGTGACGGGGGCCACGTACGGCGTGGCGGTGTCCGCGGACCGCACCTGCTCGCAGGCGGTGAGGGCTTCGATGTCGACCTTGCCGTTCGCGGTCAGCGGCAGCCGGTCGAGCACCAGAACCTGGTCGGGCACCATGTAGTCGGGCAGGGTACGGGCCAGCTCATCCTTGATGATCTCGGCCGGCCCCTTCATGTGGACGGTGTCCTCACGCATGCCCTCGCTGCGGATCTGCTCCTCGCCGACCTTGCCGCCGAGGAAGAAGTACGACGGGCCGGTGGGGATGCCGCAGGAGGCGAGGATGTCGTCCATCCGCAGGGCGGCGGGCAGCGGATGACCGGTCTTCGAGCTGTAGCCGGAGGACATGAAGCCGAAGTCCAGGCAGTTGCGCTGGAGATGGTGGAGCTTCCTGCCCAGGGCGATGTACTCCAGCCACGGCTGGTCGGCGCGGCTGACGGCGGTGATGCCGAAGCCGGCGCGCTCGTAGACCTGCTGGTTGATGGCGATGACATGCCGGGGCAGCAGCAGATCGTCCGAGATGCGCTCCAACGCACCGCCGGTGTAGCGGTACTGACCCGCCGGCAGGTCCCGCACGCGGCCCGGGTGGGCCTGCACGTAGATCTCTGTGGGATCCGGCCAGGGTTCCCCGCCGGCCGGGCGGATGGCGAACGTGCCCAGGTAGTGGTCCTCGTCCGGGACGTCCAGACGGTCCTTCACGGACAGGTCGTGGGCCAGCGGCAGGATGGTCAGCCCGTACTGCGGCAGCACGTCCTCGAAGACGCCGGTCATATGCCCGGTCTCGATCTCCAGAACCTCCTGGATGTTGTGCTTGTACACCGGCTCGATGGCCCGCCGGTGGCCGAGGAAGTGGACGAGGAGCTGACCGTCATACGGCCGGTGGGAGGAGGCTCCGATACGTACCAGGGTGTGGTCGACGGGGTGGTAGTAGTACACACCTGCCTCAAGTCCCCCGGAAATCCCGCCGGTTTCCAGGTACAGCTGCGTGGCGTACAGGGCTCCCGGGGAGGCGTAGGCGTACTTCGGGAGCAGCCGCTCGTCGCTGTGGTACGCGCCGAACCAGCGCAGCAACTCGCCCAGTTCGGCGAACGTCAGCTCGCCGAGCGCACGGGGAGCGCCGCCGGCCGGCCGCTCGGCGAGCAGGGCCAGCACGTCGTCCCGGGTGACCGGGCCACCGTCGTAGAAGCGGTAGGTCTTGCGGGCGAAGACCTCCCGGCGCTGCCGGGACGTCTCCTGTCTGCCGGGCAGTTCGACCACCGGACGGCCGGCGAGCTGCTCGCGGCTGCGCAGGCCGGGGTTGGACAGCTGTGCCCTGACCTGGAGTCTGCTGGCCTTGGACTGGTGGTGGGCGCCGTGGTTGCCCTGGTCCATCAGCGCCGCTTCCTTGGGGTTCAGCTCGACGCAGGCGATCAGGTGCCGCGAGCCGGTGCGCCGGTTGTCGGTGACGGCCGCCGCCGCGCGCTTGACCCAGGTGTGCTCCCCGATGGCCAGGGCGATCTCGTCGAGTTCGACGCGGCAGCCGTGCAGCTTGACCTGGTTGTCGGCCCGGCCGGCGAACTGGATGGTGCCGTCGGGGTTCCAGTACGCCAGGTCGCCGGTCCGGTACAAGCGCTCGGTGGGGGCGAACGGCGAGGTGATGAAGCGCTCCCGGGTCTGCTCGGGACGGTTCAGGTACCCGCGGGCCAGCTGGATGCCGCCGATGCACAGCTCGCCGGTCTCCCCGATGTCCACCGGCGCCAGGTCGGCGTCCAGGATGAAGCACTCCGTGTCGCCGACCGGCTCCCCGATCGACACACTGCCCCCGCAGTCACCGGCCGCGTGCGGGTCCACCCGGCACGACGTGGCGTTGATGGTGCACTCCGTCGGGCCGTACAGGTTGACCAGCGAGACCCAGGGAAGCTCGTCGGCGAGCGCACGGGCGAGCCGCCAGGAGAGCGCCTCGCCACCGGAGAACACCCGCCGCAGCGAGGTGCACCGGCCGAACTCCTCGGTGTCCAGGAGCGCCTGCAGCAGCGTGGGCACGCACTGGAGGGTCGTCACCTCGTGCTCGACGACCGCGGAGATCAGGGCATGAGGATCCCGGTGGATGCCGGGTGTGCCCATGACCACCCGGCTGCCGACGGCCGGGGCGAGGATCTCCCACTGCGCCGCGTCGAAGCTCATCGGCGTCTTCTGCAGCACGGTAGTGCCCTGGCCCAGGTGCCCGCAGCCGAGCATCCACCGCATCTGGGACGTGATGCTGCGGTGTTCGATCATCACGCCCTTCGGTCTGCCGGTGCTGCCGGACGTGTAGATGACGTACGCCAGCGAGTCCGGCGGCACCGGCACCGGGGCGGCGATCGTGGTGCAGCGCCGCACGTCGGCCGGGGTCACGATCCGGGTGCCCGGCGGGGCCAGCTCGGTCAGCCGGGCCGCCAGGTGGTCCTGGGTGACGATGACTCGGGTACGGCTGTCGTCGATCATGTAGCGGAGCCGGTCCTCCGGGTACTCCGGCGACAACGGCAGATAGGCCGATCCGGCGAGCAGGATGCCCCACATCGCGGTCATCAGCTCCAGGGACGGTTCGACGAACACTCCGGTGCAGGCGTCCGCGGACACGCCGAGTTGGCCGAGGCGTGCCGCCAGCCGGCACACCGCGCCCTCGAGCTCGCGGAAGGTCAGCCACTGGTCGCCGGAGACCACGGCCACGGCATCGGGCGATGCCTCGACCTGCTGCCTCAGCAGGCAGGGCAGGCATCTGGCCGTGCTGGTGAGATCGATTCGAGTGCGACCCGGTACGGTCTTCACGGCTTTCCTCTACTAACCGGGAAGTGGTGGGACGAGCCGGCGGCGGTGTCTTCGGCCGCTGCCGCATGCGCACGATGACGTCTCCTCCGCGCACGACGGCATCTCCGCATCGCTGGGAAGACCCAGGGCTGGAAAGACCAGGGCTGGGAAGACCCAGGGACACCAGACGGCTCTGATCGTGACGTCCGACCCACACCTGGTGGGCCGGCGAGAACACTGGATCAGGCAAGACGCAACCGGGTAACCCCGTCTCGGCGTGGGGTCACAGCTGCTACCCGGCGCCGATGTGACGAGCTCGCCCGGACGCCTCCTCCTCCCGGCACTGTGGCCGCACGCGCGACAGAGGCAGACAGGTCTCGTAAGTCTCCCTGTCCCACCGCCGCCGCTTCGTCGGCCGCTCAGCCGGGTTTCTGGCCCCCTCGGGGGAGCTTCACTGTTGTCCTTACGATGTCCTTACTCAACGATACGCTCAACAGGGCCAGGCCTCATGCTCGGAGCTTCTTCGGTCCGACGTCGGTCCCGCCGCCCGGACTCCCGGCGCGCCGGCCCCCGGGGCAGGCGCCGGGGGACCATGGCCGCCCCTCTGTCGCACCGCACCGTCAGTCGCACCGCGGCATCAGTCGAACCGCAGCCGCCGACCGGGTCCCTGCTGCCAGGGGAAGCCCTGGTTCACGAGCACGGTGTGCTCGCCCCGGCCGTCGCACTCCACGGCGACCGCCACCATGGCGTCGGGTCCGGCCTCGAATCCCAGGAACCGCCAGCGGGAGGCCACATCGTCCTCGGGAGGCCGGAAACTGACGACCCGTCCGGCGTCGTCCAGCGTGAAGGCGAAGGAGTCGAAGGGCAGACCGAGCCCGATCCCCCGTGCCTTCGCATACGCCTCCTTCAGGGTCCACAGCCGGGTCGCCACCCTCCGGCGCTGCCTCCCCTCCCCCAGTGCCCGCAGCCGGTGGCGCTCCTCGTCCGCGAACACCGTCACGACCGCCTCCGGGCCGTGCCCGGCAGGCCGGGTGAGCCGCTCCACGTCGATACCGACGCGGCCGTGGCGGGCCACCGCGAGGGCGTTGATCCCGTCGGTGTGGGAGAGGTTGAAGTCCAGGCGCTCCTCGCCACCGGGGAATCCGCCCTGCGGAGCGCGCAGGTAGGGCCGTCCCCACGCCGAACGCGCGATGTCCAGCTCCGCCTCGGGAATCCCGGTCTCCAACGACAGCGTCCGCCGCACCAGGACGCGGGCGACCCGGTACCGGCGGCGGTCGCGCTCGGAGCGGAGCCGTTCGCCCGCCGCCCGCTCGTCATGGTCCAGCCACTGCCGGGCCAGCGTGTCGGCGAGCAGCGGCGGGAGCGCCTCGTTCGGGCAGAGCCACACCGTGACAGCCGCGGGATCCTGCCCGGACGGCGCGGGGTTCGGTGGCGTGACCATCAGCAGTGCGCGGTACGGGCCGACGCCTGGCGGGCCCCTCCGGCGGTGCGCCGGGCCCGCGACACTGCGACAAACCTCTTGAGTGGGGCAGTTCCTGACATTCCCGAAATTCCTGACCGCATGGCGGGCACTTTATCGAAACAGCCGACCCCGTCTGCTCGACCGACACCTGGGTCAGGCGGTCGCGCCTCGCCCCGTCCCGACTACACCGCGCAACGGCGACCCATCGAAATGGCATATTCCGCGACGATCCGCGACCACGCGCACACGCACGGCGGTCACCCTCGGGCAGTCATCGCGTCGGTGCTGATGGGTGGGCGCAGCAGCGAGATCAGCAAACCCGTGAACTGGGTTGCCGTCCAAGGGAGTCGGCGGCCCAGCATGGTCTGTACTTGGGCCTCGCGGCGGCGGAAGACCGGATGGTCGAGCGGTACGTAGCCGACGCCCTCCGCGGTGGGGTCCGGGTGCGGGTCGCCCAGGTCGCCGACGAGGGCGACGCCACCGCCGGAGCGGACGAACTCGTACTTCGAGGCGATGGCGTCGCAGACCAGAGCGGGGCGGACGGTCAGACCCTCCAGTTGCACGCCGATGTCGAACAGGTCGCGCTGGGTGGTCCCCGTCGGGGCGAGGGCGAGGGGGTACGCGCACAGCTCGGCCAGGCCGACGCGTTCCCGGCCGGCGAGTTCGTGTCCGGGTGGGACGATGGCGGCCATCGGCACCACGACGGCGCACTCCACCCGTACGTCGTGCCGCGGGCCCATCGTGTAGGTGACGGCGACATCGGCGATGCCCTCGGCCACCCGCCGGGTCGCCTCCTGGTGAGGTACGCGGTCGAGCCGGAAGGTCACGTCCGGGTGGTCGCGCTGGAAGACCGCTATCGCGTGCGGGACGAGGCGGAGCGCGAACCCTTCCGAACAGGCCACCACGACGCTGCGGGTGTCGGCGCCGCTGCCGGTCCGCAACTCGGTGACGAGCGCGGAGGACTCGGCCTCGTTGCGGCGGACATGGGCCAGCAGGCGTGATCCGGCGTCGGTGAGGGTCATGCCGCGCGGATGCCGGAGGAACAGAGCGACGCCGATGCCGGATTCGAGCTTGGCGATCTGCCGGCTGACCGCCGAGGGGGCGACCCGCAGGTTCTGGGCGGCCTCGCTCACCGCCCCGGTGCGGGCGACTTCGAGGAAGTACGCCAGGTGCACCGGAATGAGCTGCATCGGACCTCCCGGGGGCGAGCGGCGGCACCTGGCACGTATGACCCGTACGCCGGTTTGCCGAGATTAGAACGCAGCGCGGCACAAACGGCAATAGTCAGGGCGGGAAAGCGCCCGTACGCTGCTGAGCCATCACGGCGCGTACCGTGCAGCCGCTACCCGTACCACGCCCAGGAGCAACCCAGTGATCACCGAGAATGTGGTCCGGCGAGCCGAGGAGTACGTCGACTCGGGCGCCTTCTTCGCAGACCTGGGCGCCATGGTCGGCTGTCCGACGGAGAGCGCCCGCCCGCAACGTCACCTTGCCGTCAAGGCATACCTGGATGAGATTCTCACCCCCGCACTGACCGAACTCGGGTGCCCGGTCGCCGAGTACGCGAACCCCGACCCCTCCGGCGGACCGTTCCTGGTCGGTACCCGCGACGAGTCCCCGGAGCTGCCGACGCTGCTCGGCCACGGGCACGCCGACGAGGTGGACGGCCACCCGTTCCCCTTACGCGGCGGCTTACCCTCCCCCTCCCGCACGAGCACGAGCACGCGTCCGCGCCCGCACCCGCGCCCCGGCTCAACTCCCGCTCCCCCACAGCTCATCGGACCGCCTCCCGCTCCTCATCCCCCTCCTCGTCCGGCCTGACGCCCGTCGGTCCGGCGCCCGCCGGAAGGACCGCGATGTCCGGACTCGCCCCTCACCCCACCGCGCCGGGGATATCGCCGGCCGCGCCCCCGAGGCGGGCGTCCGCCCGGCGCGCAATCGCCGCGGCGACGATCGGCAACGCCCTGGAGTTCTTCGACCTCGCGCTGTACGCCCTGATGGCGACGTACATCGGCAGGACCTTCTTCCCCGACGACGACCCCGGCGTCCAACTCGTCCAGACCTTCGCCGTGTTCGGCATGACCTATCTGATCCGCCCGATCGGCGGCCTGCTGCTGGGCTCGTACGCCGACCGGAAGGGGCGCGAGAAGGCGCTGCTGCTGTCGATCCGGCTGATGGTGCTCGGGACTGCGCTGATGGCGTTCATGCCCGGCTACGCGACCCTCGGGTTCGTCGCGCCGTTGGGCGTCGTGCTCGCACGGCTGGTCCAGGGCTTCGCGGCCGGTGGCGAGTTCGGCGCCGCCACCTCCTTCCTGGTCGAGCGGGACAGCCGGCGGAAGGCGTTCTTCGGCAGCCTCCAGTTCGCCGGCCAGGGGCTCGCCACCGTGCTGGCCTCCGGATTCGCCACGGGTCTGACCGCGGTGCTGTCCGACGCCCGGATGACGGCCTGGGGCTGGCGGGTGCCCTTCGTCTTCGGCCTCCTGGTCGGCCCGGCCGGCTACGTCCTGCGGCGCTATGTCGAGGAGTCGCCCGCGCTGGTACGGGCACGGGACGGGCCGGAGCGCAGTGGCCGTACTCCTTCACGCGGCGGTGCTCCTTCGCGCGGCGGTACTCCCTCACGCGGGGGAACGCCGTCGCACGACGGAATGCCGTCGCACGGGGGACCGCCCTCGCCGATCCGCTCGGTGTTCCGTCACCACTGGGGCGGTCTCCTGCTCGCCGGCGGTGCGCTGATGGTCTCCACCGCCCTCACCTACTCCCTGCAGTACCTGCCCACCTTCGCGATCAAGGAGCTCGGCCTGGACGACTCGCTGTCGTTCGCCGCCCTGCTCCTCCCCGGCACCATCCTGACCCTCGGAACTCCGGTCGTGGGGCTGCTCGCCGACCGCGTCGGCCGGCTGCGGATCATGATCCCCGCCGCGGCCCTCATCGGACTGAGCGCCGTCCCGCTGTTCGTCTGGCTCACCCACGCACCGTCCTTCCTGACCCTCGCCCTGTGTATGACGGTCCTCGGCCTGTTGAAAGCGGCGTACTTCGGCGCGCTGCCCTCGGTGATGTCCGACGCCTTCCCCGTCGCATCCCGCGCTACAGGGCTCGCGTTCAGCTACCACACGACGGTCGCCCTCTTCGGCGGCTTCACCCCCACCATCGCCGCGTCGCTGGCCAAGGCGACCGGCTCCCAGATCTCGCCGAGTTACTACCTACTGGCCGTCTCCCTCCTCAGCATCACCGCTCTGGTGGGCGGTCACCGGATCTGCGGCATCCGCTGAGCCGGCGTGCGCGGGCGCCGCAAGGCAGCCGGCGAGCCATGAGACGGGCCACGAGATGGGACATGGGACGGCCAACTCCCCCATGACCAGGGGCTGAGCGCGACGCGTTGCCCCACCCGAGGCACGACCGACACGACCGACCGGAGGTGCAGACTGAGTCACATCTGTTACAAAAGCCATGGGCAAACGCAATAGTAGCTTTCTAGGTTCTTTGCCGCAGGCGCACCCATTCGGAACGTCAACTCCGTTCTCCCGTCGCACACATCGCCGGCCACCTCACCTTTCCCGCCCCGGGAATCCCGGCCTGACGAGCTGCGTCGACCACGTGCGCCGCACTCCCCCCACTCATCGGCGCGGCCCCGAGCGGCCGATGCCCGACCGACAAAGGAGACCGCGTGTCCACGCAGGTACAGACCGACCTCACTCCGGGTCGGCGCAAGAGCAGCATGGTGGCCGGAGCGCTGGCCACCGCTTTCCTCACCGGCATATCCCTGATCGGCTCCCAGGCCCCCGCCTTCGCCGACGACGGTCAGCCCGCGAAGGTCGCCGACGGGACCTACGAGTCCGATCAGGCCGTCCTCGACGCGATGGGCAAAACGGATCCGGTCAACCCCTCGGAATCCTCGATGGGTTACCCGGCCGGGCTGGATAAGGACAAGGACGGCAACGTCAAGGCCGTCACCCTGGCGGACGTGAAGGACAAGTACGATCCCGAACAGGCCGTCAAGGACGCCCAGGCGGCGGCGACGCAGTACGCGGCCGACACGAAGCACTCCGCGCCGCTGCGGAAGAGCGCCAAGCACCTGGCCGAGGGCTGGGCCGACCCCGGGTCCGAGTCCCAGACGAAGAAGCCCAACGGCACCGAAGTCCGCCAGAACACCAAGGACGGCACGCTGTCCGGCGGGCTGACCGCCGAGCGGTACTGCAACATGAGCAACAAGGATCCGCAGAGCGGGTCGTTCGGGCAGGCGGCGCCCTGCATGTTCGTCGGGAAGGTCGACGAGAAGTACCCGCAGCGGGGAGCCAGCGACGGCCTCACCGGCGAGGGCAAGCTCACCTACAAGGTCACGGCATCCGTGGCCGACGAGAAGAGCACGACCGAAGGCTGGGAGGTGGGCGGCAAGATCACACCCAGCATCAGCGGTAACGGCGCATCGACCGGCGCCGAGGCCAGCTTCACCTACAGCTACTCCAGCACCTCGACCACCAAGGTGCAGAGCACCCGGGAAACGGACGTCGAGATCAACGTGCCGCAGGGCAAGAAGGGTTACCTGGAAGGCCGGGCCAACGGCGCCACCTACACCGGCTACATCGTCGTCCGCGACCTCGACACCAGCACCAACCAGGAGCACCTCATCGCCATTCCCGCACGGGCCTACGTCCAGGCCCCTGGCAGCAGTAGCCCGGTCACCTGGGTGAAGCGGCTCAAGGGCGCGTAACAGGCCGGCCCGTCCGGCGTACAGAGCCGGAGCCCGGCCGACCTCGGTCGGCCGGGCTCCGGCCCCTTCCGGCCTCCGCGGGCCGTTGCCGGTGTCTCAGTGCGTCGGTGCGCGTGGATCGACTACAGCGGGTGCGTAGGCGCGGGACCGGACCAGGTCGTGGGTCAGGCGGGTGAAGGCGTGGGCGGCAGCACTTCGGTAGGCGTCGGCGCGCCGGAGGAGGGTGACGGTACGGGCGGGGATCGCCGGGTCGAGGGGGGTGGGGGTGAGGTGGGGGTGGTCGTGGGTGAGGGCGTCGGGCAGGACGGTGGCGAGCGGGGTGCGCTGGACGATTTCGGTCAGGGCTTGGATGGAGTTGCCCTCCACGGCGATACGGGGGCTGACGCGGTGCCGGGCGAAGTAGGCGTCGAGGTGGGCGCGGGTGGCGAAGTCGCCACTGAGCAGGGCGAGTGGGAGCCGCGCCGCGTCACGGACGGGCAGCGGTCGGTCCTGGGCGGCGTCGGCGTGGTGGGCGCCGGTGACCAGGCTCAGGGTTTCGGTGAACAGGGCGGTGGCCTGGATACCGGGGAGGTGGGTGCCGGCGAAGGCGATCCCGAGGTCGAGATCGTCGGCGAGGAGAGCCGGCTCGATGCGCTCCTGGGACATCTCCCGGATGGTCAGGGCGATGCCGGGGTGCCGGGCATGGAAGTCGGCGATCAGCGGGCCGATCAGGTAGGCGGTGAAGGTGGGGGTGACCGCCAGCCGCAGGTGACCGCGGGAGAGGTCCTTGACGTCGTGCAGGGCGCGTTCGGCGGCGGCCAGGTCGCGTAGCGCACGCCGGGCATGGTGGGCGTAGGTCTCGCCGGCGTCGGTGAGGCGTACGGCGCGGCCGGTGCGGTCGAGCAGCTGCTCGCCCAGGGTGCGCTCCAGCTGCTTGATCTGCTGCGACAGGGTGGGCTGGGAGATGTGCAGGTCTTCGGCGGCGCGGGTGAAGTTGCCGTGGTCGGCCACGGCGAGCAGGTAGCGCAGGTGACGCAGTTCCAGAGCCATGCGACCGACTATAGAGGCGACTATAGATGTCATCGATGGCAACCATGCCCAACACGTCTTGGACCCTATACAAGCAGGTCATGCATGGTGGATTTCGCCAGCCCAGCAGATGGGCGGCAGCTACCGAAAGGGAGTGACCCATGCGAGACCTTGCCGACGGCGTCGCGCGTTTTCAGCGGGACGTCTTCCCGGCCAAGGCGGATCTGTTCGCCGATCTGGCGACCAGCCACCGGCCGCACACGCTGTTCATCAGCTGCTCCGACGCCCGCGTAGTCCCGGAAGTGATCACCGAGTCCGAGCCGGGTGAGCTCTTCGTCATCCGCACCGCCGGCAATCTCGTGCCCGCCTACACCCCGGGCGCGGACGCGGACGGTGTGGCGGCCGGCATCGAGTACGCCGTCACCGTCCTGGGCGTCAGCGACATCGTCGTCTGCGGGCACTCGGCCTGCGGGGCGATGACCGCCCTGGCCCAGGGCCACGACCTCACCTCCGCGCCGGCCGTCGCGAACTGGCTGCGGCACGCGGACGCCGCCCGGGCCCGTGTCACCGCCCAGGCCCGTGTGGCGGCCCGCGGCGACGTCGCGGCGCTCGTACGCGAGAACGTGCGCGCGCAACTGGCGAACCTGGTCACGCACCCGTCGGTCGCCCAGGCTCTGGCGGAGAAGAAGGCGACCCTGCACGGCTGGCTCTTCGACATCGCCACCGGCGGCGTCGAGACCCTCGACGGCACCGGCTCCCTCGCCGCCTTCGCCACTGCCGCCGCCTGATCCGGCCCCCTCCGGCCCCAACTCCTGAGGCCGGCCCCAACCTCTGAGGCCAGCCCCAGCCCCTCTGTCAGCCCCCTTGTCCCGAAAGGCAGAACCCTCATGATGCACGCTCAGTTCACCCCCTCCGCCCGCCAGGCCCTGACCGACGCCGCGGTCGAGGCCAAGACCCGCAAGGACCTCACCTGGCAGCAGATCGCGGACGCCGCCGGCCTGTCGGTCGCCTTCACCACCGCCGCCGTTCTCGGCCAGCACCCCCTGCCCGAGAAGTCCGCCCACGCCGTCGCGGAGCTGCTGGGGCTGGACGAGGACGCGGTGATGCTGCTGCAGACGATCCCCACCCGCGGCTCGATCCCCGGCGGCATCCCCACCGACCCGACGATCTACCGCTTCTACGAAATGCTCCAGGTCTACGGCACCACCCTCAAGGCCCTGGTCCACGAGCAGTTCGGTGACGGCATCATCTCCGCGATCAACTTCACGCTGGATGTGAAGAGGGTCGCCGACCCCGACGGCGGCGAGCGCGCGGTGATCACCCTGGACGGCAAGTACCTGCCGACCAAGCCCTTCTGACGGAACGTGGCCGGGCCGGGCCGGTGACGACAAGGCGTTCAGGCCGGCAAGGTGTTCAGGCCGACATGACGGGCGGCGAGACACGTTCGGCGTCGCGCGCGTAATCGAGGCCGGTCAGGGGCTCCCCTGCGAAGAAGCGGGTGCACAGATCGACGACCTCCGCGCTGCGTTCGAAGGGCATCATGTGGTCGGCGTCGGAGACGGTGGTGAACCAGCTGTCGGCGCAGGTGGCCGCGAGCTCGCGGCACAGGGCGGGGGTCGTGAAGTGGTCGTGCTCGCCGGTGATGACCAGGACCGGCATCGACGGGGCAACGGTCATGTCGAGCGTCTGCCGGGTGAGGAGCCGGGTGGTGTTGGCCACGGCCTGTTCGGCCTCCTGCGGGGGCAGGGCCAGCAGTCGCCGCCGCATGGTCTGCCGTATCCGTTCTCCGGCGGTCACCGGCCCGGCGGGGTGGGGATTGAGCAGCAGGTCGAGGACCTGGTCGGCGAAGTCCTCCATCCGTCCGGCGTGCAACAGCTCGATGGCCCGGCCGGTGGCGGCGCGGACGTGGTCGGGGATGAAGGTCATGGTGCCGGCCAGGACCATCTTCCGCACGTGGTCGGGGTGGCGCTGGGCGAGGGTGTAGACGACGGCGGTGCCATAGGAGCCGCCGACGACGTTCGCCTCGTGGATGCCGGTCTCTTCCAGGATGTGGCACAACGCATCGGCCAGGAAGTCGACTCCGTGCCGGTCGGGGAGGACGTCTGCCCGGCCCGAACCGGGCAGATCGACGGCGAGCACATCGGCGTGGGCGAGGAAGCCGGTCTCGATCCGGCCCCAGGTCTCCTTCGTCTGGAACGCGCCTCCCACGAGCACGACGGGCGCGATCCGGGGGGCGGTCGAGCGCACCAGCCGGGACTCACAGTGGTATCCCTGCCACGCATGGGCAGCTATGACTGCCGTGGAGACGTCCTTCGCCGGGGCGGTAATCGTTGCGGTCGGACTGGGCATGTTCTCCCTCTCTTACGGCCCGGCTGCCACAGCCTTCCCTCCCTGCCGACGGAGGTGGTCGATGTCAGGTATCGCCATCCCCCGGCCGGGACGGCGGTGCGGCTGCGGTCGGCCGACGGGTCGGAATCGGTGGTGCTGGCCTCGGGCCGCCTCCGGCGTGCGAGGGGTTCCTTCAGGTCTCCGTGCCGTCCGGCTTCCGGCGGCACCGCCGCTTCCTGCTGCTTGCGGCTCGGCTCCCCTCAGCTCTGCGCCGCGTCCTAGCCCTCCTGCTTCTCGGCCATAGCGATCGTCTCTCTCGGTCTGCCGGCCTTCAGGCTCACATGGCCACCGGCGGTCGGCACCCGAGGTGCGTTGAACGGGTGAGCTGCGGAGATTTTCGAGGAGCGAGCAGAAGAATTCCGGGCGCCCGGACGCTGACCAGGTGACGCGGCACTCCTATGTCTCTCGTTCATGCCTCTCGTTATGTCTCTCGTTCATGTCTCTCGTCGGAACTGGCTGCCGGGCTCCGGACGGAGTCGCCGGCAGCCGGATCAAGAACCGGAGAACGCGGACGCTTACCACACCACGGTGGTATGCACATGTGGACGCCCTCGACCGCTGGGCAGCCAGACGGCCAGGCGGCCCGGACGAAAGGTCAGGAAGAACGTCATCACGTGGGGTTTGGCACACACGTGGTTGACGGAAGACCGGCCCTCTCGCGGAAAAGCGCCTGGTGCGGCGGCTCGGGGCAGAGTTAAACGAAGAGATCCAGACATTTTGTCAGACCGTATCTCTCGTGCTGTATTGCCCTTCACGCGCTGTGACCACCGTCACCGTCAGCTCCGCGGGAAGGGACCACCATGCGCACAGTCCGGGAATCTGCCCTCGATGTCCTGAGGGCACGTGGCATGACCACGGTCTTCGGTAACCCCGGCTCGACGGAACTACCGTTCCTCAAGCAATTCCCCGACGATTTCCGCTACTTCCTCGGTCTTCAGGAGGCCGTCGTCGTCGGTATGGCGGACGGATACGCGCTCGCCTCCGGGACCACCGCCCTCGTCAATCTGCACACCGGTCCGGGCACCGGGAACGCCATGGGCGCCATGCTCAACGCCCGCGCCAATCGCACCCCCATGGTGGTCACCGCGGGCCAGCAGGTACGGGCGATGCTGACCATGGAGGCGCTGCTCGCCAACCCCCAGCCCACGCTGTTGCCGCAGCCGGCCGTCAAGTGGGCGTACGAGCCGCCGCGTCCGGCCGACGTGCCGTCCGCACTCGCCCGCGCCGTGCAGCTCGCCGAAACCCCACCGCACGGGCCGGTGTTCCTCTCGCTCCCCATGGACGATTTCGACGCGGCCGTCACCGAGGCGGAGGACCGGGCCGCGCTGACGACAGCGGCCCGCAGAGTCGAGCACGCCACGCCCCCGCGGCCGGAGACCGTTCGCTCGCTCGCCGGCCGCATCGAGGCCGCCCGCTCCCCCGTCCTGGTCGTCGGTGACGATGTGGACGCCGCCGGTGCCTGGAACGCCGTCGTCCGCCTCGCCGAGCGGGCCGGCATCCCGGTGTGGGGAGCGCCCGCCTCGGCCCGCGTCTCCTTCCCCCACGACCACCCGCTGTACCGAGGTGAACTGCCGCCCGCCATCGGTCCGCTCGCCAGGGCTCTGGAGGGCCACGACCTGGTCCTGGTCATCGGGGCGCAGGTCTTCCGCTACTACCCCTACGTGCCCGGCCCGTACCTGCCCGACGGTACCGAACTCGTCCTCCTCACCCGGGACGCGGAGGAGGCCGCCAGGGCGCCGGTCGGCGACGCGGTGATCGCCGACTCCGCGCTGACCGCCCAGGCGCTCGCCGCGCACTTCCCGGACCGCGAGTCGGCTCCGGCACCGCACCGGCCGGTGCACACCCCGCGGACGGAGGACGGTCTCCTGCCACCGGGCGCTGCCCTGGCGGCCGTTGCGGAAGGAGCGCCGGAGAACACGCTGTGGGTGAACGAGTCGCCGTCCAATGTGCCGCAGTTCCACCAGGCGGTACGGATCAGCACCCCCGGCTCCTACCTCTTCTCCGCGGGCGGCGGGCTCGGATTCGGAGCCGCCGCGGCCGTCGGTGCGCAACTCGGCGCTCCCGACCGGCCGGTCGTCGCCGTCCTGGGCGACGGTTCGGTCCACTACGCCGTACAGGCCCTGTGGACCGCGGCGGCCTACCGCGTGCCCGTCACCTTCGTGGTGCTGAGCAACGCCCGCTACGCGATCCTCCAGTGGTTCGCACAGCTCGAACACGCACAAGGGGCTCCTGGCCTGGAGATTCCCGGACTCGACATCGCCGCGATCGCCGCCGGGTACGGGGTGCGGTCCGTACGCGCCGAGAGCGCCGGGGAACTCACGAAACTCGTACGGGACGCCACGGCTCAGCACGAGGGCCCCGTGCTGATCGATGTGCCCATCACGACGGAACTTCCTTCGCTGTAGAGCCACCGGACTCCCCTCGCGGTGAGTCACCGCGTGCCATCCCCCCTGTCGCACGACCTCTGGAAGGCTCCATGTCCCCTCACTCTTCACAGCTGTTGAGCGAACTGCGGGAACGGCTCCCCGCCGAAACCCTGCTCACCGATCCCGAGACGCTGGCCGCTCACGCCCGGGACTCCGCCCCGTTCTCCGCGGCCGGCGTGCCCGCCGTCGTCGCCCTGCCGCGTACCGCCGCTCAGGTCGAGGACGTGATGCGGACCGCGTACGAGTGCGGCGTACCGGTCGTCCCGCAAGGCGCCCGCACCGGACTCGCGGGTGCCGCGAACGCGGTCGACGGCTGCGTCGTGCTCTCCACCCTCCGCATGGACCGGATCGGCACCATCGACCCGGTCAACCGGCTCGTCCGATGCGAGCCGGGCGTCATCACCAAGGACCTCCATGACGCCGTCGCCAAGTACGGACTGACGTACCCGCCCGACCCCGCGTCCTGGGAGACCTGCACGATCGGCGGCAACATCGCCACCGGGGCCGGCGGTATCTGCTGTGTGAAGTACGGCGTGACGGCCGACTACGTGCTGGGCCTGGACGTGGTACTGCCCGACGGGCGGCGCATGCGCACCGGGCGCGACACGGCCAAGGGCGTGGCCGGATACGACCTGACCCGGCTCTTCGTCGGTTCGGAGGGCACCCTCGGAGTCATCGTCGGCGCCACTCTCGCGCTGCGGCCCGCCCGGCCCACCGCGCTCGCGCTGCTCGCCCAGTTCCCGAGCCTGACCACGGCCGGGCACGCCGTCGCGGCCATCTCCAGCAGCGGCTACACCCCCTCGGCCGTGGAACTGCTGGACCGGGCGACCTCCCAGGCCGTCGCCGCGTTCGGGCACGCGCTGCTGCGACCGGACAGCGCCGCCACCCTCATCGTGGAGAGCGACGCTCCCGATCCGGCACCGGACCTCGCGGCGATGAAGGCGCTGTGCGAGGACGCCGGCGCCGACCAGGTGGTGGCCGCCGGCACCGAGGAGGAGTCACAGAAGATCATCGAGGCGCGGCGGCTGGTGTCCCCCGCGCTGGGTGCGTACGCCGCGTCCCTCGGCGGGCAGCCCACGGCGTTCATCGAGGACGTGGCCGTTCCGCCGTCCGAACTGCCCAAGTTCGTCGGCACGATCGAGGAGATCGCGCGGCGCCACCGACTGCGGATCTTCACCCTCGGCCACGCCGGGGACGGCAATCTGCACCCCACGGTGGTCTTCGACGAGTCCGATCCCGACGAGGTGCGCCGGGCCCGCATCGCCTATGACGACATCATGGCGGCGGGACTGGAGCTCGGCGGCACCACCACGGGCGAACACGGCATCGGCACCCTGAAGCGCGAGTGGCTCGGCCGCGAACTCGACGCCGTGAGTCACGGGTTGCAGCGGGAGATCAAGCGGCTCTTCGACCCACGCAATCTCCTCAACCCGGGAAAGGTCGTGGAGGCATGACCCGACCCGTACCCGCCGCCGGCCCGACCGGCCCCCACGGCCCCGCGAGCGACGCCCCGCACGGCTCCACGGACCCCGGCGTCCCGGCCGGTTCGCCGGCCGGGAACCCCGTAGTGCGGCCGCGCCGCGCGAGCCGGGGCGCATCCCTCCGCTTCGCCCTCACCCACACCCTGCCCGCCTTCGCGCGCGGAGTCCCCGCCCCGCGCCCCGCGATCACCGGGCTGCTGGGCGCGGTGGGCCAGCCCCGCTGGTCGGCCGCCACCCTGCGTGCCCTGCGCGATCGCCACGACGGCGCCCCCGTGCTGATCGGCGGGCCCTCCGGTGACCTGCTCGTGCTGCTCGACCCCGCCGACGTCCAGGAGTTCTTCGCCCGCCCGGTGCGCGAACTGGCCCTGGACGCGGTGGACAAGACCAGGATGCTCTCGGTCTTCGAACCCAGCGGTGTCGTCTGCTCCCACGGCGACCTGCGCGACAGGCGGCGCGCCGTCAACGACCAGGTGCTGGCGCCCCACGAGGAGACCCACCCCTCCTGGGACACGTTCCGCACCGTCATCGCCGAGGAATGCACCCGGCTCACCACCGGCCCCACCCTTTCGTACGCCCGGCTGCAGCACACCGTTCAGCGCATCTCCCGCCGCATCACGCTGGGCGACCAGGCCGCCGGGGACGAGGAACTGCACCGCTGGCTGCTCACCCTGCGCAAGGAAGGCAACTGGGGAGCGGTGCGACGGGGCCCCACCGCCGCCAACCAGCGGCTGTACGAAGCGGCTTCCACCCGGCTGCATGTCTACGCCCCGCACGCCCCCGCGCACAGCCTCCTCGGGCGCGTCAGGACCACGGCCTGCGGCGAGGACGTCGACGCCGTGGGCCAGGCCCACCACTGGCTCCTGGCGCTCGACTCGGTCGCCGCCATCGTCGCCCGTACGCTGCTGCTGCTCGCCTTCCACCCCGCCGAACAGGCCGCGCTGTACGAGGCGCCGCATGCTCCGGACACCACGAGGCTGGGGGCCTGCGTCCTGGAAAGCCTGCGGCTCCACCCCGTCGTGCCCGACCTGCTGCGGATCCTGCGTACCGACACCACCTGGCGCGGGATGCCCTGCCCGGCCGGGACGCACGTCCTCGTCCCCATCGGGTTCCTGCAACGTGACAGCGAACTGGTCCCCGGCGGTGGTCTGTTCATCCCCGGCCGCTGGCTCACCGAGGGAGCCGACGACGACCCGCGGATGGCGCCGTTCAGCCACGGCGAGGGCCGCTGCCCGGGCGACCGGCTCGGACTCATGGTGGCCACCGAGGTCTGCGCGCAGCTGCTCCGCGAGCACCGCGTCACCGCGGGACGCCCCCGGCTCGATCCCCACCGGCCGCTGCCGAACACCCTGAAAACCTCCGGTATCCAGCTCACCCTGGCTCCTGCCTGACTCGCCCCGGCCCGTGCCTGGCCCCGCCCGCCCACCGACCATTCCGACGGACACGAGGGACACCATCCATGCCCGAGACCGACACCGAACCGGACGTGGCCGGGCTGCACGACGTCAGCCGCGAGCTGGGCGAGGCCGCGGACGCCGTACGCCGGGCCGCCCAGTACACCAGCGAACTCGCCCTGGGCACCCGCCTCCCGGCTCAGGCCCTCGGCAGCGGCCGGGCCCGCGCGGCGCTGCGCTGCCTGGTGGGTGCCCTCACCGACCCGGCGGGACTGGGCTGGGCCTTCGACGGCCGACGGCCGGCGGCCCGCGGCGCCTGGCTGGCCGGGGTCCTCACCAGCCGGGAAAGCCTCGCGGTGAGCCTGGCCGTGGCGGGGCTCAAGGCCCGTATCCGGGCGGCGGCCGTCACCCACCCCGACCTGCTCACCGACCCCGACACCGGCCGGGTGCTGCGGGCGATCGAAGAAGACCGGCAGGGCGAAGCGCTGCACGCCTTCCGGTCCATCATCCGCAGCCGCGGCGCCGAACGCGTCTTCGCCCTGCTCGCGCCGTCCTTCGGCGACATCCTCGCGTGGAACGCGCTCACCGACGAGAACCCCTTCAACGATGCCGCCGCCTGGGACATCGCCACCGGCCGCGCCCTCACCAGTGCGGAGCCGCTCTTCGGCATCGGCGCCCGCGTCTGGGCCCTCCTCGACCGCGGCCCCGGACGGGCCGAACCCGTCACCCCCGCCCCGTCCCTGCTGGACCGGTTCGACTGCTCCGGCACCGTCGTCGGCTGTATCCGCAACATCGGAACCCTCGGCACCGGCGGGACGCTGCTCGTCCAACGGGTGACCGGCCCCGACTCGGTGACGCGGTACGTCGTCCAGCTCGCCGGAATGGCCACCGACGCGATCTCCAAGGACAGCCCCCAGGACGTGCTCGGCGCCATCCACGCGGTGGCCCGGACCTCCACGCCCTACTCGCGCGCCGTCACCCGGGCCCTGCGCACCCTGGTGCCCTCCGGCACCGAGATCGCCCTCGTCGGGCACAGCCTCGGCGGTATCACCGCGCTGAACCTCGCCGCCGATCCCGATTTCTGCGCGCTGTACCGCGTCACGCACAGCGTGGCGATCGGCTCGCCCGTCGACGGCAAGCGCCCCGCCGATCCGCATACCCAGGTGTTCTCGCTGGTCAACCAGCACGACGTGGTCCCCAGCCTGGACGGCCGCTCGGCGGTCTCGCCGTACGCCCTCCCGGCACAGTTCACCGAACACACCTGGACCGACGACACCCACGCCTTCCCGCTGTGTCACGCGGCCGAACGCTACGCGCACAACCTCGAGTTCGACGTCCCCGAGGTGAGCGCCGACGTGGACGCGGCGCTCGCCCCGTACCGCGGCCGCGTGACCGCGACCCGGCTCTTCGCGCTCTACGACCGCTGAGGCCGCGTGGCCCTGCCTTGTGCCCTTCCCTGCCGACTGTCCGTCCGGAGGTTCCCGATGACCGACACCTCACCCCGCAACACCGGCGCGTCCGCCGGCCCCGTCGCCGCCCGGCCGGGCGTCCCCGAGCAGTCCGGGAGCCCGCACGCGGCTCACCCGGCGCACTCCGCACCACCGGAGCCCTACGCGGCGCCCGGCCTCCTCGAACGCCTCGGCTCCGCCGCCTTCGCCCGCCTCAACCACCGCCGCGCATGGCACGAACTCCCCACCCCGCTCGCCCTGTTGAACCTCCGTGTGCTCCGCGACGACCTGCGCCGCGACAACCTCCACGACACGTACGGCGCCGGCGGCGAACGCACCCGCCGCGCCCCGGCCGGCCTTCCGCCCCACCGGTCCTACGACGGATCGGCCTACGACCCCCATGACGAGGACATGGGCCGGGTCGGCACCCGCCTGGACCGCAACGCCCCGCTCCACCTCTCCTTCCCGGACCCCGAAGCCGAGCTGATGTCTCCCAGCCCGCGCGAGATCAGCCGCCACCTCCTGGCCCGGCGCGGCTTCACCCCGGCGCCCACCCTCAACCTGCTGGCCGCCGCGTGGATCCAGTTCGAGAACCACGGCTGGGCCAACCACGGCGACAACCACCAGGCCGAGCCCTTCACCGTTCCGCTGGCCGAGGACGACGACTGGGCGGGGCAGTGCCCCATGCGCATCCACCGCACCCGCCCCGACCCGGTCGCACACACCACCCCCGGCGCCCCGCCCACCTACGAGAACACCGTGACGCACTGGTGGGACGGCTCGCAGATCTACGGCTCCACCGAGGAACGCTGCCGGTCGCTGCGCACCGGCGAAGCGGGGCAGCTCATTCTCCGGGACGGCCGGCTGCCGGCCGATCCCGCACCGGGCCTGTCCTGCCTCGACGCCACCGGGATGAACAGCGACTACTGGGCCGGCCTGTCCCTGCTGCACACCTTGTTCGCCAAGGAACACAACGCGATCTGCGACCACCTACGCTCCCACTACCCCACCTGGGACGACGAGCGGCTCTTCCACACCGCCCGGCTCGTCAACACCGCCCTGATGGCCAAGATCCACACAGTGGAGTGGACTCCGGGCATTCTCGACACTCCCGTCCTGCACCGGGCGATGCACGCCAACTGGTACGGCGTCCTGCCCCGCTGGGTCCGCAGGAAGTACGGCCGGATCGGCGGCGGCGAGATGCTCAGCGGCATCCTGGGCTCGCCGACCCACCACCACGCCGCTCCGTTCTCCATGACGGAGGAGTTCGTCTCCGCCTACCGTCTCCACCCCCTCATCCCGGATGAACTGCCCCTCCGCGACCACCGCTCGGGGCGCCGTGGCGAGACCATCGGCTTCGACGACATGCAGGGCGCCACGACCCGCACATCGATCGACACCTACGGCATGAGCGACCTGCTCTACAGCTTCGGCACCGCCCATCCCGGCGCCCTGGTCCTGCACAACCACCCCGACGCGCTGCGCAACTTCGCCCGGCTGACCGGCGAACACATCGACCTGGGCACCGTCGACATCCTCCGGGACCGCGAACGCGGCATCCCCCGCTACAACGCCTACCGGCAGATGCTCCGCAAGCGCCCCGTCGCCTCCTTCGACGAACTCACCGGCGGCCATCCCACCGACACCAAACTCCTGGAAGAGCTGTACGAGGGCCGCCTCGACCGCGTCGACACCCTCGTCGGCAACCTCGCCGAGCCGCGCCCCGCCGGCTTCGGCTTCAGCGACTCCCTGTTCCGCATCTTCATCCTCATGGCCAGCCGACGCCTCAAGAGCGACCGCTTCTTCACCACCGACTACCGGCCCGAGATCTACACCCCCGAAGGGCTGGAGTGGATCGACCGGAACGGCATGATCCGCGTCCTCCTGCGCCACCACCCCGAACTCGCCCCCGCGCTGGACGGCGTCTCCAACGCCTTCGCCCCCTGGAGGAACCTGTGACGCTCCCACCCTCCACGGCCCCCGCCCCCCGCCCGGCCACCGACGGCCGGCGCGCCGCCGCCTCCCGGCTACGCGCCCACGCCGCGGCTCTCCGGTCCCACGCCCAACGACTCCGCGCGAGCGCCGCCGCCGTCCGCTGGTCCGGCCCGGAGGCAACCGCCTTCCGGCAGGAGGTCGAGCAACTCGCCGGCCGCTGCTCCGTCGCCGCCCAGGCCCTCACCCACTCGGCAACCCGTCTCGACCCTTCGTGATCTTCGATGGACGGAGTTCTTCCGCTGGCCGGAAAGAGGCGGTGTGCCGCGCCTGGCCGGTTTTCACGCTTGCAGGATCAAGGGATTCCGGATCCAGCCACGAATTCCCGGAAATCCGCAGGTGGTTGACCTTCGCCAGCGCCAGGAAAACCGTAGGATGGCATTCCTGGCGGAGAATCCAGTCAGTTCGGCATTCTTCCTTGACGGGAAATACCCCTTTCTCGCGCAATGGAGGACGTGCGCCGGGCCGGAAGTATTCGGGTGCGGTGCACAACGTCCGTGCGAGTCCGAGAAAACGGAAGGGGAAGTTACGTGTCCGAGAACGAGGAACTTTTCGAAGAGATGGTCATCCCGGAGTCGGAGACCGCTTTCGCCGGCCACAGCTGCCTTTGTTTTGTCACTGAGTACGACGACTCGGAGCCGGCCGAGTAACCGAAAGAAGTAACGGAAAGAAAAGAAACAGCCTCCCGGCCTGGGTGGACCGGCCGGGAGTCGCTTTCTTCCCTCACCGTCCACGGCTCTCGGCACCCGGCTCTCCGAAGGCGGACAGAATTGGAAACCTCCCGGCCCGGCCCCCGGCTCACCCCTCGTTCCACCAGTCCGCTGACCCTCCGCCACGACGTACGGCTCGTCGCCCGTGGCGAGCACCTCTACGTCTGCGCCGGCACGGGCACCCTCCGCGTCCCCGTCCGGCTGCCCGGCGCCGAGGACGACCACGGACTGGTCGCGCTCGACGCCGTGCCCGAGCGCGTGGCCGAGGGGCTGCGCGCCCGCGGTCTGGCCCACCCGGAGGACGGGCGGTTTTCCCATCCGCTCTACGGGGACGGTGCCGCCCTGCGCGGCCGGACCGTCGCCCTCGCCGGTAACGGGCCCCTCGCGACCGAGGCGGCGAACCTCCTCACCCGGGCGGGGCTTCGCGTCCTACCGGCCGGTGAACGGAACGACGAGCCGACCGACGAACCGAATGAACTCCAGGCCGTGGTCCTCCCGCTGAGCCTGCGCGAGGAGGAACTCCGGCGCTGGACCAGCGCGTTCCTCGACGGCGGCACGGCCCCGGCGGCTCTGGTGACCTACCTCAGCACCCCGAACCGGCTGCTGCTCGCCACCCTCACCCCGCCCCGTACGCCGTGCCCGGTCTGCCTCGTACGGCGGATCCGCGCCAACCACACCTGGCAGCCGGTGGCCGGTCTTCCGCTGGATCTGCTGCTGGGCGCGGCGGAGAGCGAGGCATGGCCGACCACCGCCATCGCGGCCGGTGTCCTCGCCCACACGGTCCTCACCGCGCTCGCCGCTCCCGAGGCGGCCGACGGGCCGCCGGTGCTGACCGAACTCGACCACGCATCCCTGAAGCGCACCCGGCACGCCCTGTTCCACACTCCGGGCTGCCCCGGCTGCGGCAGCACCGCCGTACCGCCCAAACGGGACGAGAACGCCACCGTGGACGTGCGGGAGAGCTGGCGGCTGATGCGCGACGCGGTCGATCCGCTGACCGGACTGGTGCCCGAACTGCGGGTGGACGAAGCGGACAGGCCGGAGCAGACGGGTCCGGCGGGCGGCACGACCTACGCCCGGACCGCCGGCATGATCGCCACGACCTGGTTCTCACCGGTGGCGGCCGAAGCCCGCGGCGGGGCGGTCAAGAGCGACCCGGTCAACGCCCGGGTCTGCGCGGTGGGCGAGACCATGGAGCGCTACGCGGCCGGAGTGTACGACCCGGGCCGGCTGATACGCGCCACACTCGCGGCCCTCGGCGACGAGGCGATCGATCCGCGCGGCCTGCCCCTGGGTTCCGCCAACGAGTACGCCGAGCAGCGCCGTTACGCGCCCTTCGACCCGGACGTGGAGATCGACTGGGTACCCGGCCGGTCCCTGACCACGGGCCGGCAGCGGTACGTCCCGGCCTGCGCGGTCTACCTGCCGTATCGCTTCCCGCGCGCTCACAAGCCGTGGTTCGACCCGATCTCCACCGGGCTGGCCGCCGGCGGCTCGTACTACCACGCCGTTCTCGGCGGCCTGATGGAGAGCGTCGAACGCGACGCCACCCTGGTCTTCTGGGAGAACCGGCTCACCCTCCCCAGCCTCGACCTCACCCGCCTCCCCGACGGGCCCGCCCGCCGGATCGTCGAGCGGATCAGCGCCCAGGGTGCGACGGTCTCCGCGAAGGACCTCACCACCGACCTGGGCATCCCGGCCGTCGCCGTACGCTTCGCCGAACGCACCGCCCAGCGGCCCGTCGTCATCCACGCCGCCCGCGCCGGCCTCGATCCGCACGCCGCCCTGCTGGGAGCTCTGGAAGAGGCGTGCCTGTGCCGCACCGGGGCGGGCATCTGGCTGGAAGAGGCCGAGATCCCGCCCGCCGACGCCGCCCTGAGCAGCCTCAGCGAGTTCTGCCTCTACTACTGCGCGCCTGAGCGCCAGCACCATCTCGCCTTCTGGGACGACGGCCCGCTGAACCCGCTGCCCGACGCCCGGCCCGCCGGCACCCCTCGGGACGACGTCGCCGAAGCGGTCCGCCGACTCGCAGACCGGGGCCACGAGACGATCGCCGTCGACATCACCCCCATCGACGTGGCCGAATGCGGCGTCACGGTCGTCCGGACGGTGATCCCAGGCCTCTGCCCGCTCACCCTGCGCAGCGACTTCCACCGGCGCGGCGGCCCCCGGGTCTTCACCGCACCCGTCGCCATGGGTGTCCGCGACACCCCGCTGACGGAGGATCAACTCAATCCGATGCCCCTGCCGTTCCTCTGACGGCCATCGGCGTGCCGCGAAGCCGTCACGCCCCGACGACCCGACAGAAGGCGCAGAAGGCACAGCAGGCGCAGACGGCACAGCAGGCACAGAAGGCGACGACAGCCATGACCAAGGCCCCGCACGACGCTCCCTCCGACGACCACGGCGACAAGTGTCACTACCGCCGCAACCCCGACCTGCTGCTGGAGTGGGCCGAGGGCGGCGGTCCGGTCCTCGTCGACTGTCGCCGCTGGCGGAAGTTCACCGCCAAGCCCGCCCTCGTCGATCTCCTCAACCAGCTCGACCACCCACAGACCGCGGACCAACTCCACGACCGCTGGGGGGAATCCGCCCCTGGTGGCGACCTCACCGCGCTCCTGACCCGGCTCACCGCGGCCGGCATCCTCCAGCGCCGCGCCCCCGACGCCCCGGAGGGCACCTGGACCGGGCCCGGCGGGGACGACGGCTGGACCCCCTACGAACTGGCCGTCCACGCCCGGTCCGGCCACGGCCCGGCCCCGGGCACGGGTGAAGGCCACCCACCACCGGCCCGGCTCCGCCACCCCGAGGCCGAGGCCGTCATCCCCCTGCCCGACGGCACGGACGCGCCGAGCCGCCCCCTGACCGATGTCCTGGCCGCCCGCCGCAGCGTCCGCGCCTACGCACCCGCGCCCCTTCCGCTGCCCCTCCTCGGCGCCCTCCTGGCCCGTTCCGCCCGTGTCCGCGGCCATCTGCCCCCGCGCGCCTACGAGCAGACCCAACGCCCCTCGCCCTCCGGCGGCGCCCGCCACAGCCTGGAGATCTACCTCCTGGCCCGCGACACCGAGGGCCTGGCCCCCGGCGCCTACCACTACGACCCCTTCGCCCACACCCTGCACCAGCTCTCCCCCTGGAGCGGCGAGCTGGCCGCCCTCCAGCAGCGCACCGTCACCGACCTCGCGCTCCTGGACTCCGCGCCCCCGGCCAGCCTCTACCTCGCCGCCTGCGCCGCCCGCACGACCTGGAAGTACGAGGGGATGGCGCTCAGCCTGATCTACCGCGACACCGGCTGCCTGATGCAGACCCTCTCCCTGACCGCCACCGACCTCGGCCTGGCCTCCTGCCTGACCGGCCGGATGGAGTCCCCGACGGCCGCCCCCTTCCTGGCACCGCCACACCGCGACCACCTGATCCACGTGGGCAGCATGGCCCTCGGCCTGCCCACGGGACGCCCGGCCACCCCGAGAGCCGAACCACTCGACGCCCCATAGGCGGTAGGGGACGAACGGGGTGGCGCGCCCGGTCACTCCTGTGACATGCCGGGCGCGCGTCGCGCCTCCGTCCCGGTGCGGTCACTCCCCTGCCGGGGGCTCCTCGGAGTCGGGGATGTCCTCGGCGGCCGGGAGGCCCTGGGGGGCTTCCGCGGTGGTGGAGTTCCGCTCGATCTTCCAGTAGCCGTTGCTGATCGGGTTGCCCGGCTTCCACCGGAAGATGTACCCGCGGGAGCTGTCGTAGTCGTAGACCGGCGCGTAGAGGTAGCCCCCGTACTGGGTGTTGCTCATGCTGATCGTGTCGTTGTGGCTGAGGACGCCCTTGCCGCCCCGCCTGATGTCACCGCCGGTGCTGAGCCCGCCGGTGATGTTGAGGGAGCCGGTGAGGTCGCCGTTGACCTGCATGTCCTTGCCGACGACGAGTTTGCTGGGCGTGTAGATCGTGACGTTGTGGTGGAAGACCGACTCGCCTGTACTGCCCGTCGTGAACGACTTGTTGACCTGGACGTCCCCGTCCGCCGTCAGCTTTCCGGTGACGCCCGCCGTGCCGCCGACGGTGGCGTTCCCGTCGACGCGCAGCTCGCCGGTCGCGGTCAGCTTCTTGGCGTTCAGGACGGAGACGGGGTGCTGGAACTTCGTCTCGCCGGCAGTGCTGGTCGTCAGACCACCGTTGAGCTGGAGGGCGCCGTCCACCGTCAGTGAGGCCAGCGTCTGGTCCGTGACGCACACGGTCAGGTGGTCCCAGCGCACCACGAAGCCGCCGTCCGGGGTGGGCGTGACCGTCTTCAGGGCGAACGCCGTGTCGCGCCGCACGATGTCGGACGGGACGTCGTACTTGCTGCCGCCCGCGATCGCGGCGTCGGTGATGCGCCGGCCGTCCATGTACAACTCGTGGCTGTCGCCGCGCACATGGTGCCACTCCAGGCGCACCGGCGCGTTCGCGGCGATGCGGGTGGCCGGCGGGCCGCCCTGGCTGGTGAGGGCGACGAGGGCGCGGCCGAGGCCCGGGGACGGGTCGGCGCCGCTGCGGAAGGGGAACTTCGCGATGTCCAGGGTCGTGGTGCGGGGCGTGTCGGGGATCGTCCCGTCCTCCGTCGACCACTCCTCGATCTCGATCCTGGCGGTGCCGGCCTTGTCGCTGACCATGATCCGGCGGAGGGTGAGGTACAGCCCGTCGACGGTGACCTCACTCGTGCCGCCCTGCGGCGCGATGCTGAACCGCACCTTCGCCGAGCCCTCCGCGCCCGCCGCACCTGCCCCGCCCGCCGCCGCGAACACCGCCGTCTCCGCCGTCGGCACCGCGAGCAGGACGTCCGACTGCACGTCGACGACGGTCCAGCCCGACTCGGGTTCGACGTAGGCGGAGATGCCCTCGCCCGTCAGTGCCAGGTCCTGGGCGAGGGTGCCGACGGGCAGCACGATGGCGATCCTGCTGCACCGTACGGGGGTACTGCCGCTGTTGGAGACGACGAGGTCGATATCGGCGTAGGAGTTCTCGTCCTCGTCTCCCGGCTTGACGTTCGGCGGGCTGGTGGTGAGGGGGTTGGGCACGGTCGTCAGTGCGTAGGTGAGCAGGCAGCCCTGGTCCGTTCGGGGCGCGTCGGTCATCGGCGGTCTCCTTCGGTCAGGTCGTCGGGGGTGGGGCGCAGGGTGAGGCGGCCGGTGCGCAACGCGGGGGCGGGGTGCGGGTGGCGGGCCTCACCGTCGGTGGCGTAGGTGTCGGCCTCGGACGACTGGTCGCCGGTCCCGCTCTCCACCCAGGTCCAGGTGCCGTGCCGGTCGGAGGGGCGGGGCAGCAGGAGCGCGGGCGGCCGGCCGCCGCGGCCGCCGTCGCCCGTGGGGTCCGGCTGCGGGGCGTACGGGGTGACCGGCAGCGGGCCCAGGCGGAAGGAGACCGGGAGTTCGGCGAGGGGCGGCTCGACGAGCCGGGCGGGCAGCCGCACTTCCGCCGTGGGCAGGATGTCGGTGGTGGCGTGCACGGTGCCGCGCGGGTCCGCGAGCAGGGTGAGGAAGGCCGCGTCACGGTTGTCGGGGTCGCTGCCGGGCGGCCGGGCGGGCAGGGTGAGGGAGGCTCCGGTGCCGATGGGGGCGAAGTAGTCGCGGGCCTCGTCGGGGAGTTCGGGGGTGTCGAGCACGGTGTGCAGCAGCGCGTAGTCGGTGGCGCGGTGGTCGCCGTGGAAGTAGCCGACGAGGCCGTCCGCGAGTTCGCTGCGCTCGCCGAGCCGGACCGGCCAGCGGTAGGAGGGGTAGCCGGGCGGTGTTCCCTCGCGCAGGTTCCGCCAGGCCGGGTCGGTGTACGGCGGCCCGTCCAGGTCGATGCCCAGGCGGACGCGCAGCAGCGCGAGCGGACGGCCGAGCAGCACGCTCGGGGTGTGCGGAGCGGGGGCGTCCCCGGTGGGCGCGGTCGTGGAGAGGGTGCGGTCGATGACCGTGAGGAGGGCGCGCAGGGCGGCCGGGCCCCGGTCGGGGGCGCTCAGGGCGGCCAGGAAACCGTGCAGGTGGGGGTAGTCGTCGCGCAGGTCGTCGATGGTGCGGTAGCGGGAGTACGGCAGCGGGAGCCAGGTGGCCCGGGTGACGCCGTCGGGCGGGAGTGTGGTGCGCAGTTCGCCGAGCGGGTCCCCGTCGGGCGCGTAGGCGTACAGCGCCCGGTCCAGGTAGCCGGGGACGAGCCAGGCCGCGACGGCCGTGGTGTCCGGATCGCTCGACGTGGTGAGCGGGTTGAGGTCGTCGAGGGCGTCGAGCAGGGTGAACCCGGCGCGGGCCGGCTGGACCAGGCGCGGGGGGAGCTGGGTGAAGCGGTACCAGGTGGGCGGGTTGATGGTGTGGTGGCCCCGGGCGGGGTCGGCCGGGTCCTTGAGCGAGGGGGTGAGTTCCTCGGGGAGCTCGGGGGCGAAGCGGCGGGCGGGGACGCCGACGCCGATGGTGTCGCCGGGTTCGTTGCCGGGTGCGAACAGCAGGGCACGCGGATCCGGGAAGATGGCGGGCAGGGTGTGCCCGAAGCGGTCGATGACGGCGAGCCGCTGGAAGGCGAACTGCCCGGCGCTCAGCGGCTGGTAGAGGGAGTCGTTCCAGCCGGTGAAGGGGCGTGGCCGGGCTCCGGGGTCGGGCGGCAGGGTGCGGGCGGCCGCCTCGGTGAGCGCGGTGCGCAGGTCGGGCGCGAGCCGGGAGTGCGGGTTGAGGGAGGCCGGGGTGTGGCCGCGCGCGGTGAGCTGCTCGGTGAAGCCGACGAGCGGCTGCGCGAACAGGTCGGCGTCGTCGGCCTGCCGGGCCAGGGCGCGCAGGGCGCCCGCGGCCGGTCCCGGGTGGGTCCGGGCGTACTGGCGCAGCGCCGCGGCCGTGGTCTTCCCCGGGGTCGGGGTGAGGAACTGGCGGCCGCGCAGGCTGAGCGGGACCGGGTGGGCGCCGGTGCCGAGCCAGCGGTAGGAGGTGCCGTCGAAGCTCCAGTTGGCACGTCCGGTGCCGGTACCGTCCGGGTCGCCCTGCCAGGCGATCGGGAAGTAGTCGACCTTCCACTCGAAGAACAGTGGTGACCAGGGCTGACGCCAGGGTCCGGTGTACGCACCCGGGGTGCCGACGGCGTTCTCCTCGGGGGCGCGCATGGCCTCGGCGAGCGCTGCCACGTCGCCCGGGTAGCCGGCGGCCCGGGCGAGGGTGCGGGCGTTGGAGGAGGCGAGGTGGAACAGCTCCCGCAGCAGGGCGCCGAGCACTCCGGCCAGACCCTCGGGGGCGGGCAGGTGGGGTGGTGCGGGGCTGTCCGCCTGGCTCGCGGAGACCGTGGTGCCGGCGACGCGGACGCCGGTGACGAGCGCCGCCGGCCAGCGGCAGGAGAGCGGCGGGTCCTCGTCCTCGTCGTCCTCCGGGTCGTCGTACGTGCCGTCGGGCACCGGGTAGGGGCCGGGTGCGGCGAGGTGCTCGGGGCCGGGCGGTACCGGCCGGTCCTTGGTGCCCCGGATCACCACGACCGGGTCGTTGGGCCGTTGGAAGCCGGGCAGGACGTCCCGTTTGAGGACGACCTCGTCGGCGGGCAGCCCGTGGGCGTCCTGGTAGGCGCGGATGGCGGCGGCGAGGTCGTCGGGGGAATCGCCCCAGGGGAGGGCGGAGCGCAGCGTCGCGACGGTGGCGCGCCGGGTCCTGGCCTCCTCGGTCGCGGCCCGCACCAGCTCGTCGAGCCGGGCGCGGTAGGCGCCGGCGGCCTCGCCCGGGGCGTCGGGCACCTTGGGCAGGTTGGCGGCCCACCACAGGTCGTACAGCCGGCGCTGTGCGGCGATCAGATCCTGAACGGCGGCGTCGTGCGCGGCCTGGGCGGTGTTGAGCCGCGCCAGGGTCTCGGCGTACGCGGTCCGCGCGGCACGGGAGCGGGGGCGCGCGGCATCCCCCGGGTCCTGCTGCCGGACGTCCTCCAGCACCCAGGTGTAGCCCGCTTCGGTGGGGGTGAACCAGGAGGCATGCACGGCGCGTTCCGCCTGGAACTGCCCGTCGGGCTCGTCGAGCAGGTCGAGTACGCCGGAGTGGACGGCGGAGAGGAGCGCGGCGAGCTCGGGCGGGGCGCCGGCCCGCCGGCCCGCGTGCTCCTTGAGGGCCTTGGTGGCGTGCTCGGTGTTGTTGCCGACGCCGATGGTGACGTAGTCGGGCCGGTCGGAGGCGGGCATCGGGCTGCCCTGGCGCTGCCACGCCACGTCGAGGACGGTGCCGTGGCAGACCGTGCGGGCGACGTCCGGTGCGGTGCCGTCGGCGGCCCAGCGGAGGGCGGCCATGCGGGCGGCGAGGTCGCCGGCCAGCGGGTCCGCCGCCGGGTCGCCGTACCAGCCGGCGACGAGGTAGTTGAGCTGCCACGCCGCCTTCGGGTCGAGGTCGTCGGTGCGGTCGTGCACGGAGAACACATCGGTGTTGTAGGGCTGGTAGGCCGCGAACGTGGGCAGGCCGGGCCCGACGGCGGTGAGGAACAGCCCGCCGGGGGTGCCGGGTTCGCTCCACTCCCCCGTGGCCAGGTCGATGCGGCGGCCGATGCGGGTGAGGTGCCCGTCCCGGTCGAGGTAGGGGCTGGAGCCGAGGGCCGGGTCGAGGAAGTCGCTCTCGACGATCCAGCCGCTGTCGGTGCGCTCCCCCGTCGCCGTGGCGACGGCCTGGCGTACGACCAGCCACCGGTTGGGGGTGAGCGGGAAGGCGGGGACACCGTCGCCACCGGTGTCGATGCCGTGCGTGAGGGCCTCGGGCAACTGCCAGTGCAGGTAGACGCCTTCACGGGTGGGGTCGGAGTTGAAGGCGGTGTCCGTGTTGGAGAACGCGGGCGGTTCGGGCGACAGATTGAGCCGGGTGAGGGCGTAGTTCGCCTGCCACCGCTGGAAGACCTCGGCCAGGCGCACCCGCTCGTTGACGGTCAGTGCCTCGATCTGCATGGGGACGACGAGCGGCTGCTGCGCGGCGGCCGCTTCCGGGGATTCCGTCACTGCGCATCCTGCTCTTTCTCTGGACGGTGTGCGGTCATCGGGCCGGCTCGCGGGTGATGAGCTGGCGGAGGGGCGCGTTGACGAGCTGCGTGGCGAGGCCGGCGGGGCCGAAGTCCGCGGCGGCCTGCTGACCGAGGGCGGTCAGCCGGGCGCCGAGCGCGCGCAGCAGTCCCGTGTCGGCGGCGGGGCGCAGGTCGAGGACGGCGGGGCGGCCGGCCGGGTCGGGGCGCAGCAGGGCGTCGAGCCCGTCGGGGCCGGCCGGGTGGGGGAACGCCTCGTTCGTGACCTCCTGGGCGACGGGCGCGTCGACCCGCCGCAGGTTGATCGTCCGGCGGCCCTCCCGGTCGATGTCGATGCCGAAGGAGAGCCCCTCCGGCGGCTCGGCCAGCTCGATCTCGTCGGGCACCTGATCGAAGAGCACGAGCAGCACATCCGGGCCGAGGGTGTCCTGGCGCAGCACCGTGAGGGGCTGCCGGGCGGCGCCGCAGCCGCGGTACGGGCGGACGAGCAGACCGGGGCACTCCCGGACGAGTGCGGAGCGGATGAGGAGGCCCGCGCGCGGGGTGACGGCTTCGTCGCCGCGCGCCCAGGGGGCGGCGACGCGGGCGACGGCCGTGTCGAGTTCGCCGGTGATCGCGATGCCGGCGGCGCCGGACACCAGGGCGGTGAGCCAGCCGGGGTCGACGTAGAACACGCGCAGGGACTCGGCGGGCAGGGCGCTCTCGTCGGGCACGAGGGCCGGGAACGGGAGCTGATGCAGGAGCCGCAGCTTCCGGAGCCACTCGGTCACCGGTTCGGCGGCGTCGGCGAGTTGGGCGGCCAGGGCGGTGCACAGCGCCGCGGGCGGGTCCGCGAGGAGGGCGGCAGTACTCGCGGCCCGGCCCGCGCCCCGGTTCCCGGCCACGGGGGCGCGCCGGGCGGGATCCGGCGGCGCTGGGACGGGACCGGCCTCGGTGGGGTGGGTGGCCGCGCGCAGGAGGCGGGCGGCGGTCCCGTCGGCCGCGAGCTCCTCCAGCAGGGTGCCGAACGGGCGCGGGCCCATGGCCCTGGCGTGCCGGGCGGCGGCGTCGCCGCGCGAGACCGGTGTGCCCAGGGCCTGTGCCGGAAGTCCCGCCTGCCCCGCGGCGTCCGGCACAGGCCCCAGCCCCGGCGCGGCGAGGCGCTGGGCCATCGCGGCGGCGCGGGCGCGGGCCTTGGCGTGCCAGGCGGAGAGCGTGGCGGCGAAGTCGGCGTCGGCGAGCGCGAGGGCCCGGCCGAGCGTCCAGGCCGCGCCCCAGCCCGCGTCGAACAGGCCCCACGCCCGTTCGTAGACCATGAGTTGAGCGGCGCTGGTCCAGCCGGCGTCCGGGGTGGCGGGGAGCGGCTGGGCGGGGTCGGCGGTGAGCGGCCCCCGGTACCAGGCGTAGGTGTCCTCGCCGGTCTCCAGCCGGTAGGGCAGCGCCACCCGGCCGGATTCCAGGCGGGTACGGGCGGTCCGGTGGGCATCGGAGTCGCCGCCGGCCGGGGGCGGGGGCACCCGCAGCAGCAGGTCACGTCGTCCGCCGGCGGAGTCGAAGAGGAAGTGGCGCACCCGGCCGGCGAATCCGCCGCCGGGGGCCGGGTCGCTGGTGAAGGACCAGCTGCGCAGGGCGGCCAGCCGGACGGTGACCTCGTGGGTGAGCCGGCCCGCGTCGGCGTCGGCGAGGATCGACCGGCAGCCCTCCAGGGCGACGAGGTGCGCGGCGTACCGTGCCTGCGCGCTCCGGGCGGGCAGGCGGGAGGAGACGACGACCGCGTACGCGCCCTCGGCGAGCTGTTCGCCGCGCAGGCCGGTGTCGGTGGTGACGTCACGGACGTGCAGGAGGTGCCGGAGCTCGTCGGTGCGGGGCGCGACGGCGGCGAAGACGTCGCCGGGGATGTCGACGGTGCGGCACAGGGCGGTGGGGTCGCCCTCGATCTGCGAGGGGGCGATACGGGGATGCCGTACGCCGTCGGCGTCGGTGAGCAGTTGCTCGGCGGTCATGTCGACGGTGAGGCCGTCCGACCGGGGGTCGGCGGGGAGCTCGCCCTCGGCGAAGACCAGCAGGGCGAGCCAGGGTTCGGCCGGTGCGGCCGCGGCGCGGCCGGGCTCGTCCAGGCGTCGCATCCAGGGCAGCAGCGGATTGGCCAGGGTGAGGTGGGCGAGGGTGGTGGAGTAGTCGGAGTGGCCGCCGGGGGCGGGGTTGACGGCGTGCACCTGGTCATCGGCGAGCGCGAACTGGGGGGCGCGGACCTCGAAAGTCTCCTCGACGGGGACGAGGTAGCCGCCGGTGTCCACGCCCGGCAGGGTCTGCGTGGCGCGGACGCGGTACAGCCCGGCGTCGATGGCGGGTTCGCGGTTGTCCCGGAAGTGCAGGACGAAGCCGGGGCCGGTGACCGGCGCGGGGGCGTCGAGCTGGTCCGTCATCGTGCGGCCCCTTCCGAGGCGGTGGCGGAGAAGGTGGTGAACAGGGCGGCGGAGGCGACGGTGCCGGGCGGCAGCTGCCAGCGTTCGGTGACGGCGGGTCCGTCCGCGCCGAGGTCGACGACGGCGACGGTCGCGTCGTCGCAGGCGACGAACGCCCGGTCGGCGTCGGGGGTGAAGGTGAGGGACAACGGGGCGGCGCCGAGCGGGAGTTCGCCGAGGAGCCGCCCGCCGGCCACGACGGACACGGCGGCCGCGTGCCGCACCCAGGCCCGGTCCCGGGGGTCCAGTGCGAGGGCGAGCGGGGCGGCGCCCACGGCGACGTCCGACTCCATGACGGTGACCGGCGGGGAGGAGTGCGGCTGCTCGTAGAAGGTGACGACCTGCCCGGTGTCGCCGACCGCGCGGAGGACGACGGCCCGCCGGGCCGAGGTGGTCAGCATGGCCAGGGCGGTACCGCGGGCGGTGAAGTTGTACGGCGTGTACGAGGCGCCGGCGGTCGGCACCGGTACCACCTGCACCTGGCCGTTGCTGCCCGCGGCGGAGCCGTACACGTACACCCGGCCCGTTTCGCCCGGGGTGACGAACGTGGGCGTCGCGGGCCCCCAGACCTGGCCCAGGAGCGCACCGGTCGAGGTGTCGTGGGTGACGGTCTTGCTGGCGTCGTTGGCGTTGGCGTACAGGCGCCCCGCTTCGACGTCGACGGCGATACCGCCGAACTTCCCGGTCTGGATGTCCACGACCGTGTGCACCGGCGGGGTGTCCCCGGCGAGGTCGACGGAGGCGGCCGCCCGGGACGCCGGGCAGGCGACCACCGCGCGGGTGGTGTCACGCCGGACCGTGAGCACGGTGGGCCGGCCGCCGAGGGTGAGGCCGGTGCGCGGCGGCCTCGCCCGCTGGGCGACGGTGTCGATGACGTCGATCTGCCGCCCGTCGGGCCCCACCGCGTACAGGCTCGCGCCGTCGGCGGAGGTGGCGGCGAGGTACGTGCCGGGCGGGCCGACCCGGACGCGGCCGATGACGGCCGTGGTGACCGGGTCGACGGTGAGGACCTGCCCGGTGGTGTCGTCGAGGACAAGGAGGACGGGGCCGGGGTGCGGCGGCGCGGGGTCCTCGGTGAGCAGCAGCGGGTCCGCGTCGAGGCCGAGGGTGCCGGCCCGGTCGGCGAGGGTGCTCACCGTGCCGTTGGGGAGCGGGCTGCCGGGGAACAGCTCGGCGAGGGCGGTGTGCATACGGGTGCGGGCGGTGCCGGCGGAGAGTGTGGCGAGCTCGTCGGCGAGGACGCCGACACCCGAGCCGACGGGTTCGGCCAGGTGCACCGGGCTGCCGCCGGGCACGGCGCCGGGGTCGAGCGGAAGCAGCGCGTCGGGGCTGAGCTTCTCCTGGGCGATGTCCCGCTCGGCGATGGGCCCGAGGTCCTGGCCGACGGTCTTCGGGCCGGGCACGGTGACGCGCAGCCCGGTGAGGTGGTCGATCAGGGGATCCTGGCCGAGCGTCTTGTCCTGGGCGACGTCCGGATCGCCCCAGAGGGCGAACGGCACGTTCCCGCGCTGGGCGTCGACCTGCCAGAGCTCCTCGCCCGGTACGGCACGCCAGGCCGCGAGCTGTCCGCGCCGGGTGTCGCTGAACTCCACGGTGACGTGCAGAAGGCCGGTGAGGTCCTTCTTGCGCATGGGCCGGATGTCGACGCCGCCCTGCCCGACGGCCGCGCGCTCGTTGAACTGTGCCCGCGCCGTGGGAACCACGGTGGAGACGGCGAAGGAGAAGCCGGAGGGGTCGGCGAGCCAGGGTTCCGTGCCCGCCTCGACGCGTGCGGCCCGCAGTTCGGGGTCGGCGTCGGCGTCGGTCAGCAGGCCGGTGAGCGGGTGGGCGGTGAGGGGCGCATCGGGCGGCAGGAGCTGGGCGCGGAACTCGTTCCAGTCCAGGGGTGCCGGGCCCGTCAGGGGGGCGCCGAACCGGACCGTGACGGTGATGAAGACGAACTTCGCGGTGACGGTGCCGCCGGTGGGCGGGCCCCAGAGGTCGAGCGAGGCGCCCAGTTCGCCGCTGACCGTGAACAGCAGCTTGACCCTCGCGCCGACGCGGACCGAGATCCCGGCCCGGAAGTGCAGCGGAGCCCACTGGATGAGGATGTCGGCCCGGGCGGTCAGCCACGCCTCGACGTTGCCCGCGCGGTAGCGGACATCGAGCATCCCACCGGCCATGACGGCGTTGGGGGTCAGCGCGAAGTAGGCGCCGCCGGTGACGGCGACGGCCGAGCCGACCGACCAGGTGAAGCCGAGGCGCGGGACGACCGGGAAGTGGCCCGGGACCTTGTAGTCGGGGTGGTAGCCGCCGACGGTGAGGACGAAGTCACCTGCGTGGGGACTCGGGCCGAACCACGAGGAGAAGGCGAAGCCGCCGGTGAGGACGCAGGCCGGGTCGATGACGTAGGAGTCGACGAGCTGGGCGGAGGCGGCGAGTTCGCCGCGCGCCGACTGGAAGACCACCCGCAGGTCGACGCCGATACGGGCGTAGGCCTTGCCCTTCTTGGGGAAGCCGGCCACGGCGTGGCCGAGGAGAGCGACGGTGAGGTCGTGGCCGGCCTCCAGAAGGAGGAGCACGCGCGCCCGGAGGAACTCGAAGGAGGTGAAGTCCAGTCCGCCGGCCAGCCAGATCTGCCCCTGGCGGTCCGTCACCCACGGCTGGGGCCCGTCGGTGAGCCGGGCGAGCGCCTGCATGGGGTCGTCGGGCAGGTCGCCGTCGAGTCCGGCGACGAAGGGGAAGGCGCTGACCTCGTCCTGGCGGGGAACCCGTACCGAGCTGTTGTAGCCGAAGCCGAGGGCCACGCCCGTCACCCGGAACGGGGGTGGGCCGCCGAACGCGGCGGTGGCCCGGCCGAAGACGAACATCGACGCCTCGTGGCCGGTCCGGCGCTGGTAGGCGCCGACCGCGGTGACACCGAAGGTCGGCATCTCGATCGCGAGCTGGCCCTGCACCATCAGGTCGTAGCCCGGTTCCTGACGGGTGATCAGTCCCCCGCCGACCCGTAGCGGGGGCCGCTCGAAGGAGACCAGCAGTCCGTCGAGCCGGGGCGTCGGCACCAGGGAATCGCCGTTGAGGTCGAAGCCGAGCCCCAGCCCCTGCACCCCGATGTCCAGTCCGGCGGCGCCGAGGGAGCCGTCGAACAGGAACCACAGCCTGCCCCGGTCGTAGCCGAGTCCGATGCGCTGGATCTGTACGGGCCCGAAGGCGCGGCCCACGTCGACCCACAGGCCGCCCCGGTCGGCGGGCGGAGCGGCGGAGACCTCCGCGGCCGCGTCGCCGCCGGTGCCGCCGGCGGCGGGGAGCGCGCGGCCGGGCGGCGGCACCGGGGCGGCCAGGCCGGCGGACAGCTCCAGGGTCGCCGGGCCCAGGCGCAGGTCGGCGCGGGCGGCCGGCCCCGCCTTGAGTCCGGCGGCAGGCAGTGGTTCGGCCCCGGCGGCGGTGAGGAGACGATTGACCGTGGCCGTCGTCGTCACGTCGAAGTCGCCGGAGCTGTAGAGGACGTGCAGGTTCTCGATGCCCAGGTCGCCCTCGGCGGGCAGGAACTCACCGACCAGCGGCAGGGCCGAGAGGTCGAGCCGGGCGGCGAGACCGACCCCGAGGCAGAAGCGGGGTGGTGCGCCCGGCGGCTTCACCCGGACGAACTTGGCCTCGGCGAGCGCCAGCGTGAGATCGGCGGGGACGCCCGCCGCGGCATCCGGGAAGACCGCTTCGACCCATTCCCGCAGCGAGATCCGCAAGGCCTCGCCGTCGGTGTTCCGGAAGGTCGCGACGATCACGTCGGTACCGGCGCCCGCCGTGTCCAGCAGGACGTCGAAGGCGAAACCTCCGAGGGAGAGAGCCCCGCCGTACCGCACCGCGCCGTCGTCCCGTGTGATCGTCACGGTGAGGGCGCCGGTGACGTCCTCGGTGACCGAGAACTCCCCGGTGCAGCGGAACTCGGTCTTCGAGGTGCCGGTGGTGTGGGAGAACCAGAGGCCGGTGAGGCCGAGGCTCGCGACGACCTCGGGCACATCGGTGAGGCCCAGGGCCGAGACGACCTGCGGCATGCCGAAGGCGTCGCCGGACGTGACGCCGCCGCGGAAGGTCCAGCCCCGGCCGCCGGCGCGCCGAGCGGCGGCGAGGTCGAGGGTGATGTCCGGGCCGATCGCGACGGTTCCGCCGAACCGGGCGACGAACTTCTCGGCGTGGTTGTAGGAGAGGTTCAGGGACAGGCTGCTGAGGGTGAAGGGGCCGAGCTGCCAGTCCCCGGTGAGCTTCAGCCGGAGGGCGTAGGCGTCCCCGAGGTCGGCGGCGAATCGCAGCTCGGCGGTGCCGAGCGCGTCGGGGACGTCGTCCACCGGCAGGCCGAAGGACGTCAGCAGCGTGCGGACGTCGGCGGGTTCGCCTTCCTTGAGCCCGCCGGTGATCCGGAGGCCGGGGAACCACAGGGCGACGTCGAGGGCGGGCGCGGGGCCGCTGGGCGCGGGGAGCGCGAGCTCTGCGACGACCGCCATCGAGGTGGCCTCGTACGCCCCGTCCCGCGAGGTGAGGCGGTAGTCGAAACCGGCGACGCCGTCCGGGGAGAACCCGAAGTCCGCGAGGCCGCGCGCCGCGCTCTCCCACACGGCGTCACCGGCGAAGGCCCGGGCGAGCTCCTCCAGGGCGCCGGCGAACGCGCCGGGCTGTTCGGGCCGTACGGCCGCGGCGATCCGGCCGGGGCCGTCGGCGGTCAGCGTGGCGGACACGTTGTTCTTCGCGAACGCCGCGCCGAGGAGCAGCGTGGTGGCGCCCTCGGCGGTGACGGTCACCGTCACCTCGGTCACCTCGACGGTCATGGCGGTGTTCGCGGGCCAGTTCTGCGCGGCGCAGGTGAGGGGGAGAGTCAGCCGGGTGCGGCCGGCGTCCACCTCGGGGCTGCCGGAGCCGGCCGCACCCTGGAGGACGCCGCCGGGGAACACGGCGAGCATGTCCCGTAAGGAATCGGGCAGTTGCGCATCGGCGGCGGTGAGGACCGGAGGGGACCCCAGGCTCAGGAGGTGGTCCCGCAGCGCCTCCAGATCCACCGCGGTCCGTTCGTCGGGACGGGACGTCGTCATACCGCTCTCCGCTCTGTCACCAGGGTTCCGCTCGTGAGGGCCGGAGGGGGTGTGTGCCGGGCCGGGTGCATTCCAGGCCGGGGGCGTTCCGGGCCGGGGGCGTTCCGAGCCGGGTGCATTCCGGGCCGGGGGTCGGCCGGTTCAGGCCTGTCGCCAGCGGGCACCGTCGGCGAGGATCGCCGCGGCCTCCACTTTCGCCATGGCTTTGCCGCCGAGCTGGAGGGGGGCGCCCTTACCCGCTTCCGTGTTGGTCACGGCTCGCCACTCCAGCACCACGGCCTTGAATGCCGGGGTCGTGTAGTCCTTCTTCGCCCCGGAGCCGTAGTCGAGTTTGATGGTGACCGTGTGATCCTGGCCGATCCCCACTTCCCAATTGGCGAGGAGTTCCGTGGCGAACAGCCCGAACCGGGCCATCTCCGCCGTCATCCTGGCGACCGCGTACAGCGCGGTCTTCGCCTTCTTCAGGTCGGCGGGTTTCCCCCCGGAAACAGCCGTGAGATAGGTGTGCAGGAGACCCAGCTTGGAGTCCAGCGTATCTCCGGAAAGCCAGTCCTGGTCCGCCGTCGAATCATATTCGGCCGGTAGGAAGTACTTCTTCATGTGGGCCAGGCCAGTGGGGATGAGCCTGTCCTTCTCCGCGTCGCTCTTCTTGGCTTCGTCCTTGTCCCAGGCCGCCATGTACTTGTTGCCGTGGTCGATCGTGTAGCCGCGCCCGTAGAGGTTCCTCTTCAGGAAGTAGAGCTGCACCGACCGGCCGTCGGAAAGGATCACATCGATCATGAAGAAGCGTCTGTCACCGGTCTGTTGCGGGGTGTAGGTGCCATAGCGCCCACGCAGAAAATCAATCGTCTTCTTGAACTGCCCAGGCCCTGAGGCACTTTCCTCACTGAAGTCAAGGGCATTGTCGAGAATGTCGTCATGCTCCAGGGCCATACGCAAACCCCTCCCGCACCACCTACGGCCGATACGCGTACCGCTTATGTAGTCACAGCGGGGGTATGCCCGACAAGTATGCCTTCAGGCGAGGGGCGCCTTCCGGACATCAGGGGAGGGTCGCCTTCCGGACATGGGTGAATTCCGAACCTCCGCGGCGGAGCTCGCCCCGATCCCCCGCACCCGCAAGCGCACCCACGTCGAGGAGAACTCCGAAAGAAACGCCACCCGCGCGCGGAGAAAACCTCACTGACCCACCCGTCCGTCGATGCACTCGCGCAACAGGTCGGCATGCCCGCAGTGCCGGGCATACTCCTCGATCCTGTGTACCATCAGCTCCCGCACCGCGATCCCGTCCTTGCCCAGACGTTCGCTCAGATCCGGGTGCTCGGCCAGGGCGGCGTCGGTCGCCGCCTGCTCGCGCGCCAGATCGGCGTACGCGGCGTCGACCTCGGCCCGCTCGGCTACGGCTCCGTCGAAGTCCGCGTCACGCGCGCCGTACAGCTTCGGCAGCGGATCACCCTCGCCGATCCAGTTGCGCCAGTCCCGTTCCACCTCGGCGAGGTGCCGAACCAGGCCGAGCAGCGACATCGTCGACGGCGGTACCGACCGACGGGCCAGCTGCTCCGCGTCCAGGCCCTCGCACTTCATCCGGAAGGTCATGCGGTAGTTCGTCAGGTAGTCCTGCAGCGTCGCAAGCTCGCCCTCCGGACTGGCTCCACCGCTGTCACGAGGGTCATCGTCCGGGTCAACCCACATATCAGGGTACGTAGTTGCCTGGCTCCATCGTGCGGTTCGGTCACTCATACGTTGCATGTTCGTCCGTGAGGCCCCAGGCCGGCCAGTGGATTTCTCCACGTGATCACTTCCGGATTCCTTCACTCGCCCATGCCCCGGGTGAGCAGGACGGCGGTCACGAACCTGCGGTAGAGCCGGACCGGGTCCTCGTCCGTCAGCCGGACCGTCACGGCGTCGGCGCGTTCGATGCCGCTGATCCAGGTCGCCATATCGGCGAGATCGGGATTGCGGAAACGTACGGTCAGCGTGGCCGGCAACGCGATCCGCGGCAGAGCGGCCCGCGGCAGGGTTTGCACCGCCGCGCGCGCGGACTGGCGGATCAACTCCCGGGCCTCGGCCGGGTGCAGGCTGTCCGCGGCGAACCGGGACACCGATGACTTGACCACGGCGCTTCGGATGCCCGGGCAGAAAGGCTCGATCTCGGCAGCCGTCGTATCGTCCCCCGTGACCAGCACCACCGGCACACCGTGCCCCAGGGCCACCAGCGCGTTGATCCCGCTCTCCCCCGCGGTGACCCCGTTGAGGAGCACCTCACTGATCGCCAGGGGGTTGTACGTGTGCGAGAGAGTCGCCGGCGCGCCCGCCATGGAGCCGTGGTACGAGACGAAGAAGACGCCGTCGAAGGAGGAGTCCAAGCCCTGCATCATGTACAGGGGTTTGTGCCGGCCGGACAGATAGCGCGCCCGGCCCGCCAGGGCGTCGGGGCGCAGATTCGCCATCTTCGAGTGCGAGTCGTTCACCAGGAACTCGGTCCCGCCGCCTTCCATCGCCCCGGTGATGGCGGCGTTGACCTCTTCCTGCAGCAGGCCCCGGTAGTAGGCGTATTCGGGCTCCGGGGGGCGGCACTGCGACCAGTCCACGACGCCCGCGGTGCCTTCCATATCGGACGAGACAAAGATCTTCATCACAGGCTCCAAAGACCAGCAATACATTGCCGGGCGTCCGGCGCATGGCCGGACCACGCCGCGCCGGCCAATCCATCCGCTCCGCTCACGACCGCAGTGTGCCTGCCCGCCGACCTCCCGATCGATGACGAGACCGGCCACTTCCGCCGCCGGGAGGCGAACGCGGGAACCGACGGCCGTCGGGCTCTCACTGGCGGCGCTGGTCGCCTGCGACCTCGGCGGGTATGCCGGCCAGAAGTGCGGCGATCGGCACTGTCAGTGGTGCCTGCGACACTGCCGTGTATGAACACCGACTCCATCCAGCTGCACCAGGCCACCACCCCTCACGCTGTCGGACCGCAGCTGCGGTCTCAGCTGATCGACTGCTGGATCGAGGTCACCAATGCCGGCGGGGCAGCCGGTTTTCCGTTCCCGCCCATAGACGCCCAGCAGGCCGCACCCGGCGTCGACGCCATCATCGACAGCCTCGCTCCCGACACCTGCCGCCTTGTGATGGCCCTGGCCGGCGGCGAACTGGTGGGCTGGCTGAACATACGCTGCGATACCTTCGCCCTCGTCGCGCACTGGGGAACGCTGCACCATGTCCAGACCCGTCCCGCCATACGCGGACGCGGTGTCGGTGCGGCGCTGGTGGACGAGGCCCGCCGGATCGCCCGGGAGGAAATGGGCCTGGAGCAATTGCGCCTGGCCGCGCGCGGCGGGATGGGGCTGGAGGACTTCTACGGACGGCTCGGCTGGAAGGAGATCGGCCGGTGGCCCGGTGCCCTGCGCCTGTCCCCGGACGACGACCGGGACGAAGTCCTGATGGTCCTGAAGCCGCTGGCGGTCCATTGAAGCGCTCTCCTTCCTTCGCGAGCTTAGGGAGGAGATTCCGCCCTACCTTGCGGTGGGAGGTTTGACGCGACGAGCGCGTCTGACGACTGCTCTTCCAGCAGCCGGGATCGCCACGAGGCC
>NZ_JBIAWT010000015.1:0-143766 GCF_042895955.1 Streptomyces sp. NPDC001339
ACCCCCTCCCCCCGCACACCCTCCAACGACGCACGCACCAAACGCCGCCCAAACACCCCAGACCCACGCACCGCCACCTGATCCTCCACCACACCATCGCCGTCCGGGCCGGTCGCCGTGCCGGGGAGCGTTCCCGTCAGCACGCCGCACAGTGCGTCGATCCGGCGGTCGTCCATCGCGTCGGCGTCCTCGCCGGCGGGCAGGTCGACCAGGCCGCCCCACCGCTCCGGCAGTTCCAGGGCTGCCACCCGGCCGAAGCCCCACAGCTGTGCCTGTGCCGGGTCGGCCGGGTGGTCGTCGCGGCCGGTGGACACCGCACCACGGGTGGCGCACCACACACGGGCCGGGACACCGGAGGCCTCCAGGGCCTGGATCAGCGTCAGGTTCCCGGTGACCCCGTACGTGACGTACGGGTGCTCGGGGTGAGCCTCACCGGCCAGGGCCAGCAGCGACAGCACACCGGCGACCGGCTCGGCACCAGCCGTACGGGCGATCCGCGCGGCCAGCGCCTCGGCGGCGGCGTCGCCGGGTGCCACCTCGACCCGCAGCAGGTTCTCGGCCCGGGCCTCCAGCGCGTCCGCCATCTTGGCGATGGCGTCGGCGGTGCGGTGCTCCTCGGGCACGGCGAGCAGCCAGGTCCCGGGCAGCACGGCCGTGGCGGGACCGCCGTAGGCGGCGGGGTCCGCGATCCGTCGCCAGGCCGTCCGGTAGCGCAGCGCACCGAGCGCGGCGCTCTCGTCCTGCCGCTTGCGCCAGGAGGACAGCAGCGGGAGCAGCGCGCTCAGCTGCTCGTGCTGCGCCCCGTCGGCGTGCAGCGTGCCTGCCAGAGCCGTCACGTCCGCGCGCTCCACGGCGGCCCAGAACTCACCGTCGGCGGCGAGCGCGGAGGGGGCCGCGGTCCGGGCGGTGGCGGCGGAACGCAGCCAGTAGTGCCTGTGCTGGAAAGCGTACGTGGGCAGCTCCACGTGGCGGGCGCCCCGGAACAACGGGGACCAGTCGACGGCCGCACCGGAAACATGGAGCTGCGCGAGGGCGGTGAGCGCCGTCTGTGCCTCGGGGCGGTCCCGGCGCAGGGAGGGGACGAGTACAGCGCCTGAGTCGGCCGACAGACACTCGCGTGCCATCGCGGTCAGCACTCCGTCGGGCCCCAACTCCAGGAAGATTCCTACGCCTTCGCGCTCCAGGGAGCGGATGCCGTCGGCGAAACGGACCGCCTCACGGACGTGACGGACCCAGTAGTCGGGGTCGCGGAGGTCGTCGGCAGTGGCGAGTTCGCCGGTGACATTGGAGACCACTGGCAGGGACGGGGCCTCGTACGACAACCCCGCCGCCACCCGACGGAAGTCCTCCAGCATCCCGTCCATCAACGGCGAATGGAACGCGTGACTGACGCGGAGACGCTTGGTCTTCACACCACGAGCCGCGAAGCGGTCGGCGACCTCCATTACAGCCGTCTCGTCGCCCGAAATCACCACCGACTGCGGGCCATTGACGGCTGCGATCGACACACTCGTGACGCCGGCCAACTCGGCGCGGACCTCGTCCTCCGCCACCGCCAGCGACACCATCGCACCACCGGACGGCAACGCCTGCATCAACCGCCCACGAGCCACCACCAACCGCGCCGCATCCGCCAACCCGAACACCCCGGCCACATGAGCCGCCACCAACTCACCCACCGAATGCCCCACCACAAAGTCCGGCCGCACACCCCACGACTCGACGAGACGGAACAACGCCACCTCCACCGCGAACAGCGCAGGCTGCGTGAAGCCCGTACGGTCCAGCGCCTCCGCATCCCCGAAGATCACCTCACGCAGCGGACGCCCCAGGTGGACGTCGAGCTCCGCACACACCTCGTCGAAGGCGTCCGCGTAGGCCGGGAACCGCTCGTACAGATCCCGCCCCATACCGACCCGCTGCGCCCCCTGCCCGGTGAAGAGAACCGCCGTGCGGCCGGCCTGTACCGCCCCTCGCACCACGTGCGGCGCCGATGTCCCCTCGGCCACCGCCGAGAGGCCGGACAGCAGCTCCTCACGGCCGGTGCCCAGCACCACCGCGCGCTCGGCGAACGGCGTACGCGTACGGAGCAGCGACAGTCCGATGTCGGCCGCCGACAGCTCCGGGTGTGCCTCGGCGTGGGTGAGGAGGCGGCGTGCCTGGTGGCGCAGTGCGGCTTCGTCCTTGGCCGAGACCGTCCACGGGAGGGTGGCCGCAGGCGTCGGCCCGTCCTGCGCCGGGGGCTCCTCGGAGTGCGGGGCCTGCTCCAGGATCGTGTGGGCGTTGGTACCGGAGATGCCGAAGGACGAAACCGCCGCGCGCCGCGGACGGCCACCCGTCTCCGGCCACGCGCGGGACTCCGTCAGGAGTTCCACCGCACCCGCCGACCAGTCGATCCGCGACGAGGGCACGTCCGCGTGCAGGGTCTTGGGCAGCATGCTGTGGCGCATGGCCATCACCATCTTGATGACGCCCGCGACGCCGGCAGCGGACTGCGTGTGGCCGATGTTGGACTTCAACGAGCCCAGGTGCAGCGGGCGTTCGGTGTCCCTGTCCTGGCCGTACGTGGCCAGCAGCGCCTGGGCCTCGATCGGGTCACCGAGGCGGGTACCGGTGCCGTGCGCCTCCACCGCGTCCACATCGGCCGCGGTCAGCCGGGCACCGGCCAGTGCGGCGCGGATGACACGCTGCTGGGACGGACCGTTGGGCGCGGTCAGCCCGTTGCTGGCACCGTCCTGGTTGACGGCCGAACCGCGGACCACCGCCAGCACCTCATGCCCATTGCGCCGGGCGTCCGAAAGGCGCTCCAGGAGCAGCAGGCCGACCCCCTCGCCCCAGCCGGTACCGTCCGCGGCGTCCGCGAACGCCTTGCAACGGCCGTCCGCCGACAGCCCGCGCTGACGGCTGAACTCGATGAAGAGGCTGGGGGTCGCCATGACGGCCACACCACCGGTGAGGGCGAGGTCGCACTCGCCCTGCCGCAGCGACTGAGCCGCCAGGTGCAGTGCCACCAGGGAAGACGAGCACGCGGTGTCGACCGTCACCGCGGGGCCCTCCAGGCCCAGGGTGTAGGCCACCCGCCCGGACAGGACACTGCCGGCGTTGCCGGTGAGCAGGTGCCCTTCGACACCGTCGGCCTCCTGCGGACGCTCCTCGCCGTAGCCGGACTTGGCGGCACCGATGAACACGCCGGTGGTGCTGCCGCGCAGTGTGGCCGGGTCGACGCCGGCGCGCTCGAAGGCCTCCCAGGAGGTCTCCAGCAGCAGCCGCTGCTGCGGGTCCATCGCCAGGGCCTCACGCGGTGAGATCCCGAAGAACTCGGCGTCGAACTCTCCGGCCGTGTGCAGGAACCCGCCGGCGCGGGCGTAGAACGTGCCCTGCCGCTCGGGGTCCGGGTCGTAGAGCGCGTCGGTGTCCCAGCCGCGGTCGGCCGGGAATCCGGCGATGGCGTCACGCCCCTCGGCGACCAGCCGCCACAGGTCCTCGGCGGAGGCGACGCCGCCGGGGTAGCGGCAACTCATGGCGACGATGGCGACCGGATCGCCGTCCAGCGCAGCGGAAACCGCCGGAGCCACGGCGGGTACGGCCGACTCGGCGGCCTCCCCGACGAGTTCACCGTACAGATACGTCGCGAGAGCGGCCGGGGTCGGGTAGTCGAAGACCAGGGTCACGGGCAGCCGCAGTCCGGTGACCGTGTGGAGACGGTTGCGCAGTTCGACGGCGGTGAGCGAGTCGAAGCCGATGTCCTTGAACGCCCGGCCCGGGTCGACGGCCTCGGCAGCCGCATGCCCGAGCACCGCCGCGACATGCGTGCCGACGAGTTCGGTGAGCGTACGCCCGGCCTCGTCCGGTGCCAGATCGGCGAGCCGACGGGCCAGTCCCCCGCCGTCGGCGGTCGCCGCGGCGACCGCGCGCCGCGCCGGAACCTTCACCAGACCGTGCCACAGGGGCACCAGCCCGCCCCGCCCCGCCTCGGCACGCAGGGCGCCCAGGTCGAGGCGTACGGGTATCAGCTGCGGCGCTGCCATGGAGTGGGCGGTGTCGAGTGCGGCGAGGCCGTCCTCCGTCGACAGCGCACCCACCCCCGAACGAGCGATCCGTGACAGATCCCGCTCACCCAGCCCCCCGGCCATACCACCGACCTCAGCCCACGGACCCCACGCCAACGACACCCCCGGCAAACCCACCGCACGCCGACGCGCCACCAGCCCGTCCAACGCCGCATTCGCCGCCGCGTAATTCGCCTGCCCCGCCGCCCCCACCACCCCTGACAACGACGAAAACAGCACAAACCACGCCAGATCCACACCCCGCGTCAACTCATCCAGATGCAAAGCACCCCGCACCTTCGCATCCCACACCTCCGCCACCCGCCCACCATCCAACGCCCCCACCACACCGTCATCCACCACTCCAGCCGCATGCACCACCCCCGTCAACGGATGCTCCACCGACGCCAACACCCCCGCCAACGCCTCACGATCCGCCACATCACACGCCACCACCCGCACCCGCGCCCCCAACGCCTCCAGATCGGCGACCAACTCAGCCGCCCCCGCAGCCCGCGGACCACTCCGACTGAGCAGCAGCAGGTGACGGATACCGTGCCGCGCAACCAGATGCCGGGCCACCGCCGCACCCAACGCACCCGTCCCGCCCGTCACCACCACCGTCCCCGCCCGGTCCAGATCACGCGGCAGCATCAGCACGTTCTTCCCCACATGCCGCGCCTGACTGATGAACCGGAACGCCTCCGGCGCCCGCCGCACATCCCATGCCCGCACCGGCAACCCCGCCAGCACACCCTCCTCCAACAACCCCACCACCAACCGCAGAATCTCCCCCACCCGCTCCACCGACGGATCCCCCAGGTCGAACGCGCGATACCCCACCCCCGGATACGCCTCCGCCACCTCGGCCGCATCCCGCACATCGGCCTTGCCCATCTCCACCAGCCAACCCCCCGCCGTCACCAACCCCAACGACGCATCCACAAACTCCCCCGCCAGAGAGTTCAGCACCACATCCACCCCACGCCCCCCGGTCCCCGCCCGGAAGGCCTCCGCAAAACCGGTGTCCCGCGACGACGCAATATGCCCCGCGTCCAGCCCCAACCCCCGCAACACCCCCTGCTTGGCCGGACTCGCCGTCGCGAATACCTCCGCCCCCGCCCACCGCGCCAACTGCACCGCAGCCATCCCCACCCCACCCGCACCCGCATGCACCAACACCGACCCACCCGACCCCAGACCACCCAGATCGAACAACCCATAAAACGCCGTCACATACACCACCGGCACCGACGCCGCCCGCGCCCACGACCAGCCCTCCGGCACCCGCACCACCAACCGCTCATCAACCACGACCACCGGCCCCACCCCACCCGCGAACAACCCCAGCACCCGATCCCCCACCCCAACACCACACACCCCGGGACCCACCTCCACCACCACACCAGCACCCTCCGACCCCATCACCGCACCCGCATCCGGATACATCCCCAACGCGATCAGCACATCCCGGAAATTCACCCCCGCCGCACGCACCGCAACCCTCACCTCACCCACACCCAACTCAGCGGTGGCCACAGTGGAGTTGTCCGCGAAGACCAGGCCGTCCGCGGTGCCCGTACCGGTCGGCTCCAGCCGCCAGGCGTCCGTGCCCGCGGGCACGGCGAGCTGCCCCGGTACGGCACGCGCCAGCCGGACGGCCGTCACCGAGCCCTCCCGCACGGCCAATTGAGGCTCACCCGAGGCAACGGCGGCGATGAGCACCTCGGCGGACGCCGACCGCTCGTCGAGGTCCACCAGCACAAAGCGCCCCGGGTGCTCGGACTGCGCCGACCGCACCAGACCCCACACCCCGGCCGCACCCAGATCCCGTACGTCCTCGCCGGCGACCGACACCGCACCGTCGGTCACCACCACCAGCCGGGCGTCCTCGGTGGCCTCGGTGGCCAGCCACGCCTGGACGAGCTCCAGCACGCGAGTCACGGCGCCGGGCGAGGCACCGTCCGCGTCCGCCGCCCCGTCGACGGCGGCGAACACCAGCTCGACGTCGTCCGGAACCGCGGCGAGGTTCACCGCCTCCGGCACACCGGGTACCGCGAGGAAACCGTCCCCGCTCAGGGCCGCACACCGGCCCGGGCGCGCCACGTCGGCGCCGGGGGCCGGGACGCCCACCCACTCCAGCCCGTACAGCAGCTCAGCGCCCTTGGGCCGCTCGCCGTCGAGCAGTTCGGCGGTGATCCGGCGCAGGACGAGTGCATCGACGGTGGCAACGGGCTCACCGGAAGTGTCGTACGCGGCGATCGTGACCGCGTTCTCCCCGGCCGGAGCCAGGCGGACGCGCAGCGCGGCCGCCCCCGACGCGTGCAGCCGCGCCCCGGTCCACGAGAAGGGCATACGGGCCACACCGTCGTCGGGGGTGACGACGCCGAGGCCGAGCGGGTGCAGCGCGGCGTCCAGGAGCGCCGGGTGCAGCCCGAACGCCCCTGCCTGGGCCGCGGCCTCCTCCGGCAGGCTCACCTCGGCGAACAGCTCCCGTCCGAGGCGCCAGACTCGCTCCAGCCCCGAGAACGCCGTGCCGTACGCGAAGCCCATGCCGTTCAGGCGCTCGTACAGGCCGGAGATGTCCACCGGCTCGGCACCGGCCGGAGGCCACTGGCCGAGACCCTCGACCGGGGCAGGAGTGGCCGGGGAGAGCGTTCCGGAGGCGTGCCGCGCCCACTCCTCCGCGCCGGAATCGGTACGGGAGTGGACGCCCACCTCGCGCCAGCCGGAGTCGTCGGCGGGCCCGACGGCCACCTGCACCGCCACACCGCCACGCTCCGGCAGCACCAGCGGCGCCTCCAGCGTCAGCTCCTCCACCACTCCACAACCGGCCTCGTCCCCGGCCCGTACCGCCAGCTCCAGCAACGCCGTCCCCGGCAACAGCACCTGCCCGGCCAGCGCATGCCCCGACAGCCACGGATGCGATGCCAACGACAACCGACCCGTCAGCACCGCTCCGCCGCCGTCCGCGAGGGCCACCGTCGCCCCCAGCAGCGGGTGTCCGGCGGCACCCAGGCCGACCGACGCCACATCTCCCGTACGGGCCACACCCTGCGGCCAGTAGCGCTCGCGTACGAAGCCGTACGTGGGCAGCTCGACCCGGCGCGCGCCCGTACCGGCGAAGAACGCCTCCCAGTCCACCCGCACACCTGTGACGTGCAGCTGGGCGAGAGCGGTCACCGCCGCCGACTCCTCGGGACGGTCACGGCGCAGGGACGGGACCAACACGGCGGCCGAGTCGCCCGACAGGCAGTCCCGGGCCATCGCCGTCAGTACACCGTCCGGACCCAACTCCAGGAAAGCCCCGACGCCTTCACGCTCCAGCGTACGGATACCGTCGGCGAAACGCACCGCCTCACGGACATGACGAACCCAGTAGTCGGGGTCGCACAGCTCCTCCGCCGTCGCCAATTCACCCGTGACATTGGAGACCACTGACAGGGACGGGACCTCGTAGGCCAGCCCAGAGGCGATACGACGGAAGTCCTCCAGCATCCCGTCCATCAACGGCGAATGGAACGCGTGACTGACGCGGAGACGCTTGGTCTTCACACCACGAGCCGCGAACCCCTCGGCAACCTCCAGTACGGCCGCCTCATCACCCGAAATCACCACGGAATTCGGACCGTTGACGGCTGCGATCGACACACTCGTGACGCCGTCCAGCTCGGCACGGACCTCATCCTCCGCCACCGCCAGCGACACCATCGCACCACCGGACGGCAACGCCTGCATCAACCGCCCACGAGCCGCCACCAACCGCGCCGCATCCGCCAACCCGAACACCCCGGCCACATGCGCCGCCACCAACTCACCCACCGAATGCCCAGCCACAAAGTCCGGCCGCACACCCCACGACTCGACGAGACGGAACAACGCCACCTCCACTGCGAACAGCGCAGGCTGCGTGAACTCCGTACGATCCAACGCCTCCGCATCCCCGAAGATCACCTCACGCAACGGCCGCTCGAGATGCGCATCCAGCTCCGCACACACCGCATCAAAGGCATCCGCAAAAACCGGGAAACGGGCATACAACTCCCGCCCCATCCCCACCCGCTGCGCACCCTGGCCAGTGAACAACACCGCCAGCGGCACCTCATCCCCGGCAACCCCCGAAACCACACCACCAGCCACCGCACCCTCAGCCACCGCCGACAACCCGGACACCAACTCATCCCGCCCGGAACCGACCACCACCACCCGATGATCCAACGCCGCCCGCGACACCGCCAACGACCAACCCACATCCACCGCCGACACATCACCCCCAGCAACCCACGACACCACCCGCCGCGCCTGCTCCCGCAACGCACCCGCCGTCCTGGCAGAGATCACCCACGGCAGAACTCCGGCCGCCGGAGCACGGTCTTCATCGACCGCAGCCCCGGAAACCTCCGGCGCCTGCTCCACGATCACATGCGCATTGGTCCCCGAGATGCCGAACGAGGAGACCGCCGCCCGGCGGGCCCGCCCGGTCTCCGGCCAGTCGCGGGGCTCCGTCAGGAGCTCCACCGCACCCGCCGACCAGTCCACGTGCGAGGACGGGACCTCGGCGTGCAGGGTGCGGGGCAATACGCCCGCGCGCAGAGCCAGTACGGTCTTGATGACACCGGCGACACCTGCGGCCGCCTGGGTGTGCCCGATGTTGGACTTCACCGAACCCAGCCACAACGGCCGGTCCGCCTCCCGCCCCTGCCCATAGGTGGCCAGCAGGGCCTGAGCCTCGATCGGGTCACCCAGTGCGGTGCCGGTGCCATGGGCCTCGACCGCGTCCACGTCGGCCGCCGTCAGCCGGGCGCTCTCCAGCGCGGCCCGGATGACGCGCTGCTGGGAGGGCCCGTTGGGAGCGGTGAGGCCGTTGCTGGCACCATCCTGGTTGACGGCCGAACCACGGATCACCGCCAGGACCTGGTGGCCGTTGCGGCGGGCATCCGACAGGCGCTCCAGCAGGAGCAGGCCGACGCCCTCGCCCCAGCCGGTACCGTCCGCGGCCTCCGCGAACGCCTTGCAGCGGCCGTCGGAGGCCAGGCCCCGCTGACGGCTGAACTCCACGAAGGCCAGCGGCGTGACCATCACGGTGGCGCCGCCGACCAGCGCCAGGGAGCACTCGCCCTGCCGCAGCGACTGCACGGCCCAGTGCAGGGCGACCAGGGAGGAGGAGCAGGCCGTGTCCACGGTGACGGCCGGACCCTCCAGGCCGTACGTGTAGGACAGCCGGCCCGACATCACGCTGGGGGCGCCGCCGGTCAGCAGATAGCCCTCGGAGCCGCTCGCGGCGTCCCCCATGCGCTCGCCGTAACCGGAGGGGCTGGCGCCGACGAACACGCCGGTGCGGCTGCCCTTGAGGCCGAGCGGGTCGATACCGGCCCGCTCGAAGACCTCCCAGGAGGTCTCCAGCAGCAGCCGCTGCTGCGGGTCCATGGCGAGGGCCTCGCGCGGGGAGATGCCGAACAGCCCGGCGTCGAACTCCGCGGCGTCCGCCACGAACCCGCCCTCGCGGGCGTAGGAGGTGCCCGGGTGGTCGGGGTCCGGGTCGTAGAGGGCGTCCAGATCCCAGCCGCGGTCGGTGGGGAAGGCGGTGATGCCGTCGGAGCCGGAGGCCAGCAGCCGCCACAGTTCCTCGGGCGAGCGGACGCCGCCCGGGAGGCGGCAGCCCATCGCCACGATGGCGACCGGATCGTCGTACGCGGCCGCGGCGGCCGGGCGGGTGCCGCCGGCCGCGGCAGGGGCGTCGTCCTGCTCCGTGCCGCCACGGACCTCGCTCAGCAGGCGGTCGGTGAGCGCGGCGGGGGTCGGGTGGTCGAAGACGAGGGTCGCGGACAGGCTCAGCCCGGTGGCCTTCCGGAGCCGGTTGCGGATCTCGACCGCGGTGAGGGAGTCGAAGCCCAGGTCGCGGAAGGCCCGGTTGGGCTGCACCGCGTCGGCCGAGTCATGGCCGAGTACGGCGGCGGCCTGGGCCCGTACGACGTCCAGGACGGCGCGGCGGGCCTCGGGCCCGGTCAGGCCCTCGAGGCGCTCCGCCAGCGCGGACAGCGGGGCCGCGGCGGTGCCGGCGGGCGCGCTCTCGCGCTCCGCTTCCAGGTAGCGGCGAACCTCGGGGATGTCCTCGATGAGCGGCCGCCGCCTGGCCATGGTGAAGCCCGGGGTGAACCGCTCCCAGTCCACATCGGCCACGGCGAGGAACGGGGTGTCCTCGTCGAGTGCCTGTTGCAGAGCGGCGATCGCCCGCTCGGGCGCCATCTCGCGCAGCCCGCGCCGCCGCATCTGCTCGTCCAGAGCGCCGACCACGGCCATGCCGCCGCCAACCCAGGAGCCCCAGGCCACGGAGGTCGCGACCCGGCCCTCGGCGCGGCGGACCTCGGCGAGCGCGTCCAGGTAGGTGTTGCCCGCCGCATAGGCGCCCTGGCCGCCGCTGCCCCAGACCCCGGCGTTGGAGGAGAACAGCACGAACGCGTCCAGGTCCGTGTCCCCCAGCAGGTCGTGCAGATGCGCGGCGCCGGTCACCTTGCCGCCGATGATGCCAGCGAACTCGTCGATCCCGGTCTCCATGACCGGCTTGGCGTGCGGCAGTCCCGCGGCGTGCACCACGGCCCGTACGGGGCCGCCGTCCTGCCGCAGTTCCTCGATGAGGGCGGACAGCGCCGCCCGGTCGGCCACGTCGCAGGCGGCGACGGTGACCTCGGGGCCGAGCGCGGACAGTTCGGCCCGCAGTTCGGCCGCGCCGGGGGCGTTCTCTCCGCGGCGGCTGGTCAGCACCAGGTGCTCGGCCCCGTTACGGGCCAGCCAGCGCGCCACATGCGCGCCCAGGGCGCCGGTGCCACCGGTGATCAATACGGTGCCGCGCGGCGTCCAACGGCCCGCCGCCCCCGCGTCGAACGGGGTGCGGACCATACGCCGTCGCAGCACACCGGCGGCCCGGACGGCCACCTGGTCCTCTCCGCCGGGGGCGGCGAGGACCGCGGCCAGGCGGTCGGCGGCCCGGCGGTCCAGTGCGGCGGGCAGGTCGACCAGCCCGCCCCAGCGATCGGAGTGCTCCAGCCCGACGACCCGGCCCAGGCCCCAGACCTGCGCCTGCTCCGGGCTGGGCGCGGCGTCGTGCGCACCCGCCGCCACGCCGCCCTGGCTGAGCAGCCACAGCGGCGCGGGAACCCCGGCGTCCCCCAGGGCCTGGGTCAGCACCAGGGTGGCTCCCACACCGGCCGGCAGCGCCTCGTGACCGGGGTAGGGGTCCACGTCCAGCGCGAGCAGCGAGACCACGCCGCCGACGGCCCGGTCGGCGGCCAGTTCGCCCAGCCGCGCGGCCAACTCGGCACGTTCACAGGTGCGGGGCACCTCGATCGGGATCACATCGGCGCCGTGCCGGGTGAGCGCGGCGAGGACGGCCGTCACGGTCGATGCGTCGGCGTGGCCGACCGGCACGGCGGCGAGCCAGGTACCGGTGAGCCGCGCCGGGGCCGGCTCGGGAGCCGTGGTCCAGACGATCCGGTAGCGCCAGGAGTCGAGGGTGTGCTGTTCCTGGCGGCGACTGCGCCACCGGGTGAGCGCGGGCAGCAGCTCGCTCAGCGGCGCCTCGGCGTCCACGTCGAGGGTGTCGGCCAGCGCCTCGAGATCGGCACTGTCGACGACCTCCCAGAAGCGGGCGTCCACCGGATCGGGTACCACGGTGTCCACGGGCTCCGCGACGCCCGACTCCAGCCAGAACTCCTCCTGCTGGAAGGCGTAGGTGGGCAGCTCGACCCGGCGGGCACCGGTACCCCTGAAGAACGCCTCCCAGTCGACCGCCGCCCCTGCCGTGTGCAGTCGCGCCAGGGCGGTGACGGCCGCTGGTTCCTCGGAGCGGTCGCGCCGGAGGGAGGCGATCAGTTCAGCGTCGGAGTCGCTCAGCAGGCACTCACGGGCCATGGCCGTCAGGACACCGTCCGGGCCCAACTCCAGGAAGACACCGGCACCTTCACGCTCCAGCGTGCGGATGCCGTCGGCGAAGCGGACCGCCTCGCGGACATGGCGGACCCAGTAGCCGGGGTCGCACAGCTCCCCGGCGGTGGCCAGTTCACCCGTGACGTGGGAGACCACCGACAGCGAGGGCGCGTGGTACGACAGCCCCTCGGCCACCTGACGGAAGTCCTCCAGCATCGCGTCCATGAGCGGGGAGTGGAAGGCGTGGCTGACCCGCAGGCGCTTGGTCGTCACTCCACGGGCCGCGAAGCGGTCGGCGAGCGCCAGTACAGCCGTCTCGTCACCCGAGATCACCACCGAGCGTGGGCCGTTGACGGCCGCTATGGAGACCTTTTCGAGGCCCTCCAGCTCGGCACGGACCTCATCCTCCGCCGCGGCCAGGGACACCATCGCCCCACCGGACGGCAGGGCCTGTATCAGCCGGCCACGGGCGGCCACCAGCCGGGCGGCATCCGCCAGGCCGAACACCCCGGCCACATGCGCCGCCACCAACTCACCGATCGAATGCCCGGCCACGAAGTCCGGCCGCACACCCCAGGACTCGGCCAGGCGGAACAGCGCCACCTCGACCGCGAACAGCGCAGGCTGCGTGAACTCCGTACGGTCCAGCGCCTCCGCATCCTCGAAGAGCACTTCACGCAGCGGCCGTTCCAGATGCGTGTCCAGCTCCGCGCACACAGCGTCGAAGGCTTCGGCGAAGGCCGGGAACCGCTCGTACAGCTCCCGCCCCATGCCGACCCGCTGCGACCCCTGCCCGGTGAACAACACCGCCAGCGGCACCTCGTCCCCGGCAACCCCGGAGACGACCCCGGAGGCCTCCGTGCCCTCGGCCAGCGCCGACAGCCGGGCCGTCAGCTCCTCACGGCCCGCGCCGACCACCACCGCCCGGTGCTCGAACACCGCCCGCGACGACACCAACGACCAGCCCACATCGACCGGTTCCCCATCCTCAAGACCAGCCACATGGGTGGCCAACCGCCCCGCCTGCGCCCGTAGCGCCGCCTCCGACTTCCCCGACACCACCCACGGCACCACACCGCCCACAGCCGGAACGTGATCCGCGCCGTCGCCGGTCTCGGCTTCCGGCTCGGGCGCCTGCTCCAGGACGACATGGGCGTTGGTGCCCGAGATGCCGAAGGATGACACGGCGGAACGCCGGGCGCGCCCGGCTTCCGGCCAGTCGCGGGGCTCCGTCAGCAGCTCCACCGCACCCGCCGACCAGTCCACATGCGAGGACGGCGCGTCCACGTGCAGGGTGCGCGGCAGCACACCCGCCCGCATCGCCATCACCATCTTGATGACGCCGCCGACGCCGGCAGCCGCCTGTGTGTGCCCGATGTTGGACTTCAGCGAACCCAGCCACAGGGGGCGTTCGGCATCGCGCTCGCGTCCGTAGGTGGCCAGCAGGGCCTGGGCCTCGATCGGGTCGCCGAGAGTCGTACCCGTGCCATGGGCTTCGACGGCGTCCACATCCGCCGCCGACAGCCGGGCATTGGCCAGGGCCTGACGGATGACGCGCTGCTGGGCCAGGCCGTTGGGAGCGCTGAGGCCGTTGCTGGCGCCGTCCTGGTTGATCGCCGAGCCGCGGACGACGGCCAGCACCTGGTGTCCGTTGCGTACGGCGTCGGACAGGCGCTCGACGACGAGCAGACCCACGCCCTCGCCCCAGCCCGTGCCGTCGGCGGCCTCGGCGAACGCCTTGCAGCGGCCGTCGGCGGCCAGCCCGCGCTGCCGGCTGAACTCGACGAAGACACCGGGGTGCGGCATGACGGTCACGCCGCCCGCGAGAGCCATGGTGCACTCGCCCTGGCGCAGTGCCTGGACCGCGAGGTGCAGGGCGACCAGGGAGGAGGAGCAGGCGGTGTCGACGGTGACCGCCGGGCCCTCCAGGCCCAGGGTGTAGGAGATCCGGCCGGAGACCACGCTGGAGACGCTGCCGGTGAGGAAGTAGCCCTCGGAGCCGTCGGGGGTCTCGCGCAGGCCGGTGCCGTAGCCGTTGGCGGAGGCGCCGATGTAGACGCCGGTGCTGGTGCCGCGTGCCGCGGCGGGGTTGATGCCGGCGCGCTCGAAGGCCTCCCAGGCGGTTTCCATCAGGAGCCGCTGCTGGGGGTCCATGGCCAGGGCTTCGCGGGGTGAGATGCCGAAGAACGCGGCGTCGAACTTCCCGGCGTCGTGGAGGAATCCGCCCTCGCGGGCGTAGGTGGTGCCGTGGTGGTCGGGGTCGGGGTCGTAGAGTGCGTCGGTGTTCCAGCCGCGGTTGGCCGGGAACGGGGTGATCGCGTCGCCGCCCTGGGCTGCCAACTGCCAGAGCGCTTCGGGGGAGTTGACTCCTCCGGGGTAGCGGCAGCTCATGCCGACGATGGCGATGGGCTCGTCGTCGGCCGCGGCGGCCACCGGGACCGGAGTGCCGGACTCCTGGCGGATGCCCAGGAGCCGGCCGCGCAGATACTCCGCCAGCTTGGCGGGGGTGGGGTGTTCGAAGACCAGGGTGGAGGGCAGCCGCAGTCCGGTGGCCTCGGCGATGCGGTTGCGGATCTCCAGGGTGGTCAGGGAGTCGAAGCCCAGGTCCTTGAATGTCCGGGTGGTGTCGATGCGTTCGGGGTCGCTGTGCCCGAGAGCCAGGGTGGTCTGGGTACGGACGAAGGTCAGCAGCTCGCGGTCGCGGTCCGCCTCGGACAGTGCGGCCAGCCGCTGGGTCAGCGGGGTGTCCGTGCCGGTGGCGGTCTCGTCCCAGCCGGGCCGGGCGGCGCGCAGGAGGGCGCGTACCTGCGGCAGGTCGTGGAAGAAGGGCCGGGGGCGGTCGGCGGAGAAGACGGGGAAGAAGCGCTCCCAGTCGACTTCGGCCACGGTCAGGGCCGTGTCGTCGTGGTCGAGGACGTGCCGCAGCGCGGTGACCGCGCGGTCCGGGTCCATCAGCGGCAGGCCGCGGCGGCGCAGCTGGTCGCGGTCCAGCTGTGCGGCCATGCCGCCCTCGCCCTCGGTGCCGGTGGGGGCCCAGGCTCCCCAGGACACGGCGGTGGCGGTCAGGCCACGGGCGCGGCGGTGCTGGGCGAGGGCGTCGAGGTAGGCGTTGGCGGCGGCGTAGGCACCGTGTTCGGCGCTGCCCCAGATACCGGCGATGGAGGAGAACAGGACGAAGGCGTCCAGGTCGGTGTCGCCGAGAAGGGCGTCCAGGTTGCGGGCGCCGTCGGTCTTGGCGCGCAGCTGTGCGGCGAGGGCGTCCGGGCCGAGGGTGTCCAGCGGGATCTCGTCGACCACACCGGCGGCGTGGACGACGGTGCGGACCGGCCGCCCCTCCTGGGCGAGGCGGCGCAGCAGGGCGTCGAGCTGGGTGCGGTCGGCCACGTCGCAGGCGACGCACTCCGCCCGGGCGCCGGACTCGGCCAGTTCGGCGGCGAGTTCGCGGGCGCGGGGCGCGTCGGTGCCGCTGCGGCTGGTGAGGACGAGGTGGCGGGCGCCCTCGCGGGCGAGCCGGCGGGCGACGTGGCGGCCCAGGGCGCCGGTGCCGCCGGTGATCAGTACGGTGCCGGTGGGCTGCCAGGTGCGGGCGGCGGGCTGGTCGCCCTTGGCCGCGGCGGCCAGGCGGCGCAGGTGCGTGCCGGAGGCGCGGACCGCGAACTGGTCCTCGTCGCCGGGTGCGGCGACGACGGCGCACAGCCGCCGCAGCGCCAGGTCGTCGGGGTTCTCGGGGAGGTCGAGGAGTCCGCCCCAGCGCTGCGGGTGCTCCAGGGCGAGGACCCGTCCCAGGCCCCACAGCGGGGCCTGTTCCACGGCGGTCGGCGGGTCGGCGGGTCCGGTGGAGACGGCGCCGCGGGTGAGGCACCACAGCGGCGCGTCGATGCCGGTGTCGCCGAGGGCCTGGGCCAGGGCGACGGTCAGGGCGAGGCAGACGGCGGCGCCGGGGTGGGCTGGGTGCGGCTGGTCGGCCTCGGCCAGCAGGGACAGCACTCCGGCCGGTTCGGTGCCGTCGACGGCTTCCCGCAGCAGGTCGGCCACCCGCTGCCGGCCGGTGTCCCGCTCGGCGAGTTCGGCCGTACGGATCCGGGCACCGCCGCGGGTGAAGGCGTCCAGGACGGTGGTCACGTACGGGGAGTCGGCGTGGCCGGCCGGGACGACAGCGAGCCAGGTGCCGGTGAGCCGGACCGTGGGCGGTTCGGGTGCGGTCCGCCAGACGACGCGGTAGCGCCAGGCGTCGACGGCCCGCTGTTCGTCCTGGCGACGGCGCCACTGCGCGAGGGCGGGCAGCAGTTCGCTCAGCGGGGCGTCGGGGCGCACGTCCAGGGTGTCGGCCAGGGCCTGGAGGTCGGCGCTGTCCACGACCTGCCAGAAGTGGGCGTCGGCGGCCGCCGGCTCGGCGTCCGTGCCGGTCCGGCCGGAGTCGTGCGGCGCGTCCAGCCAGTAGCCGTCGCGCTGGAAGGCGTAGGTGGGCAGCTCGACCCGGCGCGCTCCGGCGTCCTTGTAGAAGGTCTCCCAGTCGACGCCCACGCCGCTGACGTGGAGCTGGGCGAGGGCGGTGAGCGCGGCCCGTTCCTCCTCGGGACGGTCGCGGCGCAGGGACGGGACGAGTACGGCGTCGGAGTCGGCGGGCAGGCAGTCGCGGGCCATGGCGGTCAGGACGCCGTCGGGCCCCAACTCCAGGAAGGTGCCGACGCGTTCGGCGCGCAGGGTGTCGATGCCGTCGGCGAAGCGCACGGGCTCGCGGACATGGCGGACCCAGTAGTCGGGGTCGCGGAGGTCGTCGGCGGTGGCGAGCCGGCCGGTGACGTGGGAGACCACGGGCAGGGACGGGGCCTCGTAGGTCAGTCCGGAGGCGATGCGGCGGAAGTCCTCCAGCATCGCGTCCATGAGCGGGGAGTGGAAGGCGTGGCTGACCCGCAGGCGCTTGGTCTTCACACCGCGGTCCGAGAACCGTTCGGCGATCTCCAGTACGGCGGCCTCATCGCCCGAAACGACCACGGAACAGGGGCCGTTGACGGCCGCGATCGACACCTGTGCAAGGCCGTCGAGCGCTGCGCGGACCTCGTCCTCCGGGGCGGCCAGGGACACCATCGCGCCGCCGGACGGCAGGGCCTGTATCAGCCGGCCACGGGCGGCCACCAGCCGGGCGGCATCCGCCAGGCCGAACACCCCGGCCACATGCGCCGCCACCAGCTCACCGATCGAATGCCCGGCCACGAAGTCCGGGCGGATGCCCCAGGACTCGGCCAGGCGGAACAGCGCCACCTCGACCGCGAACAGCGCGGGCTGCGTGAACTCCGTACGGTCCAGCGCCTCCGCGTCCCCGAACACCACCTCGCGCAGCGGACGCCCCAGATGCGCGTCCAGCGCCGAGCACACCGCGTCGAAGGCATCCGCGAAGGCCGGGAACCGCTCGTACAACTCGCGGCCCATTCCCAGGCGTTGGGCGCCCTGCCCCGTGAAGAGCACGGCCAGCGCGCCGGTTCCGGACGCATCCGCGCGTCCCCGGACGACGTGGGCCGCCGCGGTGCCCTCGTCCAGCGCCGCGAGGCCGGACAGCAGTTCCTCCCGGCCGGTGCCCAGCACCACCGCGCGGTGTTCGAAGGTGGCCCTGGTGGTCGACAGCGACCAGCCGATGTCGGCCGCCGCGGCACCGTCGTCGGCCGCGGCCCGGTCCGTGACGTGTGCGGCGAGGCGGGCGGCCTGGGCGCGCAGAGCGGGTTCGGAGCGGGCCGAGAGCGGCCACGGGACCAGGCCGCGCGTGGTGGTGCGGGGTGCGCCGTCGGGCTCCTCCGCCGGTGCGGGGGCCTGTTCGAGGATGGTGTGGGCGTTGGTGCCGGAGATGCCGAACGAGGAGATGCCCACGCGCCGGGGCTGCCCCTGCTCCCGCCACTCACGGGCCTCGGTCAGCAGCCGTACGCTGCCGGCCGACCAGTCGATGTGCGGGGACGGCTCGTCGGCGTGCAGGGTGCGCGGCAGGGCGCCCTTCTGGAGGGCGAGCACCATCTTGATGACGCCGGCGACACCCGCGGCGGCCTGGGTGTGGCCGATGTTGGACTTGACCGAGCCCAGCCACAGGGGCTGGTCGGCGGGCCGTTCGCGCCCGTAGGTGGCCAGCAGGGCCTGCGCCTCGATGGGGTCACCCAGCGCGGTGCCGGTGCCGTGGGCCTCGACGGCGTCGACCTGCGAGGCGGGCACACGGGCGTTGGCGAGCGCGTCGAGGATGACGCGTTCCTGTGAGGGGCCGTTGGGGGCGGTCAGGCCGTTGCTGGCGCCGTCCTGATTGATCGCCGAGCCGCGGACAACGGCCAGCACCTGGTGTCCGTTGCGTACGGCGTCGGACAGGCGCTCCAGGACGAGCATGCCGGCGCCCTCGGCTGCGCCGAAGCCGTCGGCAGCGGCGCCGAACGCCTTGCAGCGGCCGTCGGGGGACAGGGCGCGCTGCCGGCTGAGCTCGATGAGGATGCCGGGGGTGGCCATGACGGTGACGCCGCCGGCCAGCGCCATGGAGCACTCGTCGCGGCGCAGCGCCTGCACCGCCCAGTGCAGGGCGACCAGGGACGAGGAGCAGGCGGTGTCCACGGTGACGGCCGGGCCCTCCAGGCCCAGCACATAGGCCAGCCGGCCGGAGGCGACGCTGGTGGTGTTGCCGGTGAGGATGTGGCCCTCGACCGCTTCGGGAACGCGGTGGGAGCTGGGGGCGTAGCTCTGGGGCATGGCGCCGACGAAGACGCCGGTGCGGCTGCCGCGCAGCGTACGGGCGTCGATGCCGGCCCGCTCCAGCGCCTCCCAGGAGGTCTCCAGCAGCAGCCGCTGCTGGGGGTCCATGGCCAGCGCCTCGCGCGGGGAGATCCCGAAGAACTCGGCGTCGAAGCGGTCGGCGTCGTGGAGGAAGCCGCCGCCGCCCATGTAGAAGGTGCCGGTGCGCTCGGGGTCGGGGTCGTAGAGCGTTTCGAGGTCCCAGCCGCGGCCGGTGGGCAGCCCGCCGGTCGTCTCACCGCCCTCGGTGAGCAGGTTCCACAGCCGGTCGGGGCTGTCGATGCCTCCGGGGAAGCGGCATCCCATGGCGACGATCGCGATCGGCTCGCGGTCCTTGGACTCGAGCTCCCTCAGCCGCTGGTTGGCCTGCCGCAGGTCGGTGGTCGCCCGCTTGAGGTAGTCGCGAAGCTTGTCTTCGTGCGCCATGGTGATGTCAACTCCGTTTGGCAACCGGCAGAACTACGGGCGGGGCCGCTCGGCCGGCCCCAGGGACTCCTCGTGCTCCGGCGCGGCCGTCCGGCCGCGGGGCCGTACTGCCCGACCCGGATCTCCGCGCGTCTTCACGGGCCGTCGAACTCCTCGTCCAGCAGTTCGAAGAGTTCGTCGTCGGTGACCGTGTCCAGCGAGTCATCGGCGGTGACGGGGAGGGCGGCCGTGGTGCCGCCGGTGGCGCTCTCCAGCGTGAACAGCAGGTCCTGCAGCCGGGCCCGGACGCGCTTGTGGCCGTCCTCGCCGCCTGGCGCGGCGCCGGTGCCGGTGCCGGGGGCGCCGTCGGGGCCGGTGTGGACGGTGAGGGCCGCGGTCAATGCCTTTTCCAGTTCGTCGAGTTCGCGCAGGACGCCGCCGAAGGGGGTGTCCTGCGGAGCGATCCGGTCGCGCAGATGGGCGGCGAGCGCGGCGGGGGTGGGGAAGTCGAAGATGAGGGTGGTGCGCAGCTTGAGGCCGGTGGCGTCGCCCAGCCGGTTGCGCAGGGCGAGCGCGCCGAGCGAGTCGAAGCCGAGCGCGGTGAAGGGCCGGTCGGCGGGGACCGTGTCGGGGGCGGCGGCGCCCAGGACCTCGGCGGTGTGCTCGCAGACCAGGTCCAGCAGTTCCGCCAGGCGCTGCGGGGGCTCCATCCCCGCCAGGCGGGCGGCGAGTGCGGAGTCCGGGACGCCGTCCGATGCCGTACCGGGGCCGTGCACGGTGCCGGGGGCGCGGGCGGCGACGGAGGCCGGGTCGCGCAGATAGGCGGCCGGGAGCGGTTCCATGGCGATGCGGTCGGCGGTCAGCACGGTGCGGCCGGTCTCGTCGGCGGCCGTCAGGGCCACGGAGTCGGGACCCGCGGGGGTGATGCGCAGCCGCAGCGCGTGGGAGCCGGTGGCGTGCAGGGTGACGCCGTACCACTCGGCAGGCAGCCAGCCGGTGGTCTCGCCGTCGGCGGCGGGGAAGAGGGCGACGGTGTGCAGGGCGGCGTCGAGCAGGGCCGGGTGGAGGGCGAACGGCTCGGCGGGCCCGGCCTGGTGGGGCAGTCGTACCTCGGCCAGGATGTCGTCGCCATGCGACCAAGCGGCGGTCAGGCCGGTATGGGCGGGGCCGTGGCCCAGGCCGAGGGCGGCCAGGCGCCGGCGGGCCGCGGCGGGGTCGAGGGGGGCGATGCCGGCGGGCGGCCAGGTCTCCGGGAGGCCGGGCCCGGCACTGTGGCCCGCCGGCTGTCCGGCGAGCTGTCCGGTGGCGTGCCGGGTCCAGTCCTCGCCCCGGGCGGGCAGCGCGGTCTCGGGTCGGCAGTGCACGGTGAACCGCCGGGCACCGGTGGGGTCCGCGGCGGAGACGTGCAGCTGGAGCAGGAGCGGGCGGGTCTCGTCGAGGACGACCGGCAGGTGCTGGGTGAAGGCGGCGAGGCCGGTGCAGCCGAGTTCGGCGCCGGCGTGCAGGGCCAGGTCGACCAGCGCGGCGGCGGGCAGCACGGCCCGCTCCAGGGCGGTGTGCCCGGCGAGCCAGGGGTGGTCTCCGGGGTCGATACGGCCGGTGAACAGGCGGGCGGCGGACGTGCCGTCGCCGGGGCCGGCTGCCTCGTCCGGCGCGATGTGGGGTGCGGGGCCGGCGAGTTCGGCGACCGTGGCGAGCAGGGGGTGCGCGGCGGGCTCCAGACCGGGCGCCGCTGCCGCCTCCCCGGCGGCACGGGCCCGTACCGTCACCACCTCGGCCGTCGCGGCCGTGTCCGGCAGCTGTCCCGCCGGCACCCCGTCGAAGGCCGCCCGCCAGTCGATGCCGACGCCCCTGACGTAGGCGTCGGCGAGCGCGGTGAGGAAGTGGCGGGGGCCGTTCTCGCCGCGCCGCAGCGAGGCCAGGACGGTGGCGTCGGCGCCCGCCTGCTCGACGGTGTCCTGGAGGCCGACGGTGAGTACGGGGTGCGGGCTGATCTCCACGAACACCCGGGCGCCGCGCTCGACGAGTGCGCGGGTGGCCAGGTCGAAGCGGACGGGGGTGCGCAGGTTGCGGTACCAGTAGGCGGCGTCCAGCCCGGTGGTGTCCACGCCGGGCCGGTGCAGGGCGGCCGCGCCGGAAGCGCCGTCGGCGCCCTCCCGTACGACGGTGGAGTGGAACGGCACGCGGGCGGTGCCGGGGCGGACGGGCGCGAGGTCGGTGAGCAGACGCTCGCGCAGCTCCTCGATGTGGCGGGAGTGCGCGGCGAGGCCGACGGGGACGTGGCGGGCGGGTACGCCCTCGGCCCGGAGGTCGGCGAGCAGGTCCAGGGCCGGTGCGCTGTCGCCGGAGACGACGGCCCAGCCGGGGCCGTTGACGCCCGCGACGCCCAGGCCGTCGCGGCCCCGCAGCCGGCGCTCGACCTCGTCGAGCGGCAGCGGAACGGACAGCATCTCGCCGCGCCCGGCAAGGGTGGCCTGGGCGGCGCTCCACAGGGCGCTGATGCGCATGCCGTCGGCGCGGCCGAGCGCACCGGCGGCGGTGGCCGCGGCGACCTCGCCGAGGCTGTGGCCGACGACGGCGGCCGGCGTGACCCCGTAGTGCTCCCACAGGGCGGCGAGGGAGACCATGACGGCGAAGAGGACGGGCTGGACCACGTCCGCGCCGTCGAGCGCGGGAGCACCGGGGGCCCGGCGCAGCACGTCGGTCACGGACCAGTCGGCGAAGTGCGCCAGTTCCCGGTCGCAGCGGTGCATCTCGGTGCGGAAGACCTCGCTGTGCTCCATCAGGTCCAGGGCCATGCCGTCCCACTGCGGCCCCTGGCCGGGGAAGACGAGGACGGGCCGCTGGGTGTGGCGTACGGCGCCGGTGCGTACGGGGTCCGTGCCACCGGGTGCGGTGGCGTACGGGGTACGCCCGGCGGCCAGGTCGGCCAGTCGCCGGCGGGCGTCATCGGCGCCGCCGGCGAGGAGCACCGCGCGGTGCCGCAGGGCACGGTCACCGGCGGCCAATGCGTGGGCGAGGGGCGGCAGTTGGGTGTCGGTGACGCCGTCGAGGTGCTGCCGCAGGCGGTGGGCGCGGGCGCGGAGCGCCGCCGGGCTGTCGGCGGAGAGCACCAACGGCATGACGTCGGGGAACAAGGCACGCCTCCCGAGAAGTGCGCAACGGGTGAATTGGCGAAGCCTGCGGCTTCCGACTTCGCCGCTCCCACGCGGCGTCAGCTTCTCGCGAGCCCCGACCGGGAGCCGGTCGGATTTCACGCTAGTGAGGCGCCCGACCGCGGCCAACCCCACGTCCGACCCCTACTCGCCCCTAGGAGACCTGTCTCTTCGGCCTCCGTGGGCTGCCCGGGCAGGGGTAGGGGCGGGTCCGGACGGATTAGGGGTGTCCCACCGTATTCCCGCGAGGTTACGTTGACACGTATTCAACCCCCCTTTCCAATCGCCTATCCCAGGAGGCAGGGAAAGCATGGCCGAACTGCGAACTTGGCGGGCGATCCCGAACGGCAAGGAAGGCGACGAGGTAATTCTCACCGTCGACTTCACCGTGACCGGACGTCCCGAGGCCGGTTTTGCCGAACTCGCCGGGCAGATCGATACCCCGCACCCGCTCTGGGAAGCCGTTCCGCCGGCCGTGGGCGACGAAAAGGGGATGACCGGTCCGGAATATGTCGCCCGGTGGACGGACGAGTTGCGGGACGGCGGCGTGCGCGTGGCCGCCGTCTTCGGCTACTGCGCCTCCAGCGTCTTCGCGCTCGCCCTCGCCGACGAGATCGCCGCCTGGCAGCAGCGTCCCAAGGTGGTGCTGTTCGACCCGACGGCGGCCACCGGGCTGACCGTGCTGCACTACGGCTTCTACCGGGTCGTGGGCGCGCTGTCGGCGGTGCTGACGCCCGAGGAGGTCGAGGCGGCGCACCAGGCGGGTCTGCGGGCCCAGCAGGAGCAGGACGACCTCGGGCTGCTGTGCCAGGAGTTCATCCGCATCTATCAGGAGGTGGGCACCACCGCCTTCGACCGGGTGGGGCTGGATGCCGAGCGGGCCGAGGAGCTGGTGGGCTGGTTCCGCAGCTATCTCACCTACCTCGTGGCGGCCGGGCAGCTGACGGTGTCCCCGGCGCCCGCGTCGGTGGAGGTGATCCGCTCCGACGAACTGGCCCAGCTGGCGGACTCCCTGAAGATCGCGGCGCGGGAGGTCCGGTTCGACATCGACCACTCCGGGCTGCTGCGGGAGCCGGGCGTGGGGCGCGCCGTGACCGAGCTGCTGTCCTGACCCGCCACCGGTGCGCGCCGGTCGCCGCAGGCGGCGGGCGTGGGGCGCCGGACCTCCTCCCCGTCCGTCCACTCGACTTGCAGGAGTCCCCCCATGCCGACGCCGCCGACCGAACTCCACCTGGTGGAGCAGGTGATCGCCGAGCATCCGGACGTCGCACGGGTGCGGGTGGAGACCGGTGAGGACGGTGCCCAGGCCCCGTCCCTGGTCGCCCATCTGACCCTCACCGACGCCGTGCCCGGCTCGCGTACGCCCGAGGAGGAGAGCAAGCGGGTCGGCGAGTGGCAGCTGATCTATGAGTGGGTGTACGGGGAGCTGCCCGGCACCGGCGGGCTGGGCGACAACTTCGTCGGCTGGCACAGCACCTACTCCGGGCTGCCCATCGCGCTGGAGGAGATGCGCGAGTGGCGGGACGCGACCGTCGAACGCATCCTGTCGCTGCGCCCGCGCCGGGTGCTGGAGATCGGGGTCGGCACCGGGCTGCTGATGGCCCGGCTGGCCCCGCACTGTGAGCACTACGTGGCCACCGACTTCTCCCCCACCGTCATCGACAGCCTGACCGCGCAGGTCGCCGAGGTGCCGGAGCTGGCCGGCCAGGTCGTGCTGCGCTGCCAGGAGGCGGACGACTTCACGGGGCTGGAGGGGGAGTTCGACACGGTGGTGCTCAACTCCGTGGTGCAGTACTTCCCCAACGGCGGCTATCTGGCCGAGGTGGTGCGCCGGGCTGCCGAGCTGGTGGCGCCCGGTGGCGCGGTGTTCATCGGCGATGTGCGCAATCTTCGGCTGCACCGGGCCTTCCGTACGGCGGTGCTCGCCGGTGAGCTGGCCGAGCACACCGGGCCGGGCGCCGCGCACGCCCATGTCGAGGACAGCGTCCTCAACGAGAAGGAGCTGCTGGTCGACCCGGACTTCTTCACCTCGGTGGCGCGGCAGGTCCCGGACGTCGCCGCGGTGGACATCCGGCTCAAGCGCGCCCGGCACCACAACGAGCTGAGCCGGCACCGTTACGACGCGGTGCTGCGCAAGGCGCCCCGGCCGGTGACGGATGCGGCCGCGCTGCCCACGCTGGTGTGGGGCATGGAGGTCTCCGGTGTCACGGGGGCCGCCGAGCGGCTGCGGGCCCGGCCGGCCGCCGCGGTGCGGATCGTGGACGTGCCCGACGCCCGGGTGGCGCACGAGGTGGCCGCGGCCCGGCTGCTGGAGACCGGGGCCGGGGTGGAGACGGTGCTCAAGGCGCTGGAGACGGGCGGGGCCCCGGCCGCCGCGGCCGACCCCGAGGCGCTGTACGCGCTGGGCGACGAGCTGGGTTACGACACGGCCGTGTGCTGGGCCGCGTCCGGCGCCCCCGGGCTGGTGGACGTGGTGTTCGTGCCGCGCGGTCCGGAGCCGGCGGTGGTCTCCTGCGCCGCCACGGAGCGGGTCGGCCCGCACCCTGCGGCGTACGCCAACCACCCGGCGCGGGCCACCCGGACCAGCACCGTGGTCGCCGAGCTGCGGGCCACGCTCGCCGAGCGGCTGCCGGCGCACCTGGTGCCGCACTCCTTCGTCGTGCCCGAGGGGGACCGGGACGGGGCCGGCCCGTCCCCACGAGACGCACAGGACACCCCGGGTACGCGGGCCGACCAGGCCCGCTGACCCGGTGCCACGAAAGGGATCCCGATCCGACATGTCTTCCGCGACCCCGACCGCCCGGCCTGCCGACGCACTCGGCGCCCGCTCACCGGCCACCCGTAAGGAAGAGGGCCTGTGGCTGCTGGAGCAGCTGATCCCCGACGAGAGCGTGAACAATGTGCCCGGCGTGGCGCTGGAGATCGACGGCAGGCTGGACCACGCCGTGCTGCGCCGTGCCGTCCAGGCGCTGGTGCGCCGCTACGAGACGCTGCGTACGGTCTTCCACGCCGACGGCACCGGTCTGACCAGACAGGTTCTCTCCCCCGGACAGGCCCTGGCGGCACTGGAGGTGGAGGGCGGCGGCGCAGCGCCCGAGTCGGTGCCGGCGGCGCTGGACGAACTGGTGACCCGGCCCTTCCCGCTGGACGGGCGGCCGCTGCTGCGGGTGGGGCACTACGCGGGCCCCGACGGTGACGCGGTGGGGGTGGCCGTCCACCACCTGATCTTCGACGGGACGTCGATGTCGGTGTTCCTGGAGGAGCTGGCCGCCGCCTACGACGCCGAACTGGCCGGCACCGCGGCTGCCGGGGAGACCGTACCGGCCTGGGCGGAGCCCGTACCGCGGCCGGAGAGTGTGCAGTTCTGGCGCGATCATCTGCGGGGCTTCGACGCGGGCGGGCTGGGCCTGTGGTGCGACGGGACGGAGAGCCCGCGGCCGACGCTGCGCGGCAGCCAGCTCACCCGGGCCTTCTCCGAGGAGGCGGTGGCCGGGGTGGCGGCGCTGCAGAAGGATCTGCGGGCGCCGGACGTGGTGGTGCTGCTGGCCGCCTACTACCTGCTGCTGGCAGCACACGGCGCCGGGCCCGACCTGGCGGTGGGCTTCCCGGTCAACGTCCGCGGCCAGCAGGCGCAGCGGGCCATCGGCTACCACGTCAACATCGTTCCGCTGCGGGTGCGTTACGACCCGGCGGAGGGCTTCCGGTCCTTCACCCGGCGGGTGCGCGATCTGTTCTTCGAGGCGATCGCGCACGCCGACGCGCCGGTGGACGTGCTGCTTCCGGAGGTGGACCGGGCGGACGCGTCGTGGCGCACCACGCTGTTCCGGCACATCTTCAACTATCTGCCGCTGGGCGGGCAGGCCGCGGTGACCCTCGGCGGGCTGCCGGCCCGGGTGGTGGAGGTGGACGCCGGACACTCCAAGTTCGACCTGGAGTTCGTGGTACTGCCGTCGGCCGGAGGCAGCCGTCTGAAGGCGGTGCACAACGCGGAGCTGCACTCGGCGGGCGGAGTGGCGGCGCTGATGCGCCGCTACGACACGCTGCTGGTGGCCGCCGCCGCCCAACCCGACCTCCCCATGGGCGAGTTGCCGCTGTGGACCGAGGCGGACCGGGCGGTGGCAAGGGCCGCCGAGCGGGCCCGGCCCACCTCGGACGCCCCCGGCCCGCTGCGGGCCGTGCTGGACCGGGTGCGGACCACCCCGCAGGCGACCGCGCTGGTCGACGGCGCCGAGGTGAGCTACGCCCAGCTGTGGCGGGCCGCGCAGGACAGCGCCCGGCTGCTGGCCGCCGTCGGGGCCGCCCCGGGCGACACGGTGGCGGTGACCGCGCCGCGTGGCGCCTGGTGGGCCACCGCGGTGCTGGGCGGCTGGCTGGCGGGCGCGACCGTGCTGCCGGTGGATCCGGAGCTGCCGCTGGAACAGGCCGTGGCGCTGACCGCGGAGGCGGGTGGCGTCGCCCTGCTGACCGCGGCGGTCACCGGCCCGCAGGGCTCCTCGCCGGTGCCGGTGGTGGGCATTCCGCCGGTGCCGTCCGCGGTGGACGGCGGGGACCCGGCCGACGGCGTGCGGTTCCCGGAGCCGGACGCGGTGGCGTATCTGGCACCCCGGACGCCACAGGACCGGGCGAGCACCGGGCGCGCCGCGCTGCGGCACGAGGTGCTCGGGCAGTCCGTCGCCGGGGTGGCGGCCACCGTCGGCTGCGGCCCGGAGGACGCCGTGCTGTGGCTGGCCCCGGCGGACTCCGCGGCCTGTGCGCATGAGCTGCTGCTGGCGCTGTCCCGCGGCGCGCGCCTGGTCACCGGCTCCGACGCGGCGCACGGCGACGCACGGCTGCTGGGCGAGCTGATCGCCGGCCATGGCGTGACGGTGCTGCACGGTACCCCCAGCACCTGGCGCACCCTGCTGGAGCCGCTCGGCGGTCATCTGGCGGGACGCAAGGTGCTGTGCGGCGGGGAGCCGCTGCCCAGCACGCTGGCCCGGCAGCTGCTGTCCGCGGGCTGTGCGGTGTTCGCGCTGTGGGGCACCGCACAGGCCGGCTGCTGGACGGCGGCGCTGGAGGTGGTCTGGCAGGACTGTGAGGGCTACCGGCCGCCGGCCGGAGCGCTGGTGCGCGATGCCGCGGCCGGGGTCGTCGCGCCGGACGGGCGGGAACTCCCGGTGGGGGTACGCGGCGAGCTGCGGCTGGACGGGGTGCGCACCGGGGTGCTGGCGCACTGGCTGGAGGACGGTCTGCTGTCCGTCGACGGCCCGCTGGAGCGGCAGGTCACGGTCAACGGCACCCGCATCGCCCTGGACGACGTGGAGAGCCGCATCGCGGACCACCCGGCGGTACGGGCCGTGGCGGTGACGGCGCAGGAGTCCACCGGTGGCACGGTGACGCTGACCGCCGTGGTGCAGGCCGCGGACAAGCCGGACGTGGAGCGGGAGCTGGCCCGGCACGCCCGCGACCGGCTGCCGGCCCGGGCCCGCCCCGACCGGTTCGTGCTCGTGTCCGAACTGCCGCTGACGCGCTGGCGGACCGTCGACCGCGCGGCGGTGGCGGACCTGGCCCGGCCGGTGCCCGAGCCGTCCGGCGAAGCCGCCGAAGCGGCGCCCGGCGGGGACACCGCGCACCTCGTAGCCCTGTTCGCCCGGCTGCTGCGGCGCGACGGCGTGTCCGAGGACACCAACTTCTTCGCCCACGGCGGCCATTCGCTGCTGGCCGCCCAGCTGGCTCAGGAGATCGAGAAGACGACCGGGGCCCGGCTCAAGCTGTCGGAAGTCTTCGAAAACCCCACGCCGGCGGAGCTCGCCGAGCAGATACGGGCCCGCCAGGCAGACCCGACTCGCGCACAGGACACCCGATGACCTCGATGACTCCCTCACCCTCCCGGCCGGAGACTCCCTCCCGGCCGGAGGCCCTCTCCCGGCCGGAGACCCTTTCCGGACCGGCCACCGACGCGGCCGCCGGCCCGTTCCGGCGGGCCCAGACCATGCACGAGCTGTTCGCCTGGTGCGCCGAGCGCTGGCCCGAGCGCACCGCCGTGCGCCACCGCGGCCGCTCCGTCAGCTACGGCGAACTCGCCGCGGCCTCCGATGCCTTCGCCGCCGAGCTGGCGGAGCGCGGCGTGGGGCCGGGCGCGGTGGTGCCGGTGGCACTGCCCCGCTCCGCCGAACTGTTCGCCGTACTGCTGGCGGTCCTCAAGCGCGGCGCGGCCTACGCGGCGCTGGACGTGCGCTGGCCCCGGGCGCGGCTGACCGAGCTGGTGACGTACCTCGACGGGCCGCTGGTGGTCAGCTCGCTGGACGGCCCGTGGCCGGTGCCGCAGTGGCGGCCGCCGCACGGCGGTCCGGCCGGGGCGGCGGCGTCCGGACGCCGTCCGGCCCCGGTGCCGGTGGGGCCCGACGACCCGTGCGCGGTGTTCTTCACCTCCGGCACCACCGGCACGCCCAAGGGCGTGGTCACCGCCCACCGCGGCAGTGTGCGGCTCTTCGACGACTGGGTCTTCGCACCGCTGGACTCCGGCGTGGTGATGCCGCAGGCGCTCTCGGCGACCTGGGACGCCTTCGCACTGGACTCCTGGGGTGTGCTGTTCACCGCCGGCACCCTGGTGCTCCTGGACGACACCCTCGAACTGGCCACCGGCCTGCGCGAGCTGATCGGCGAGCAGGGCGTGAACACGGTGTTCGCACCGACCGCGGTCTTCCACAGCATGGTCGACACCGACCTGGATGCGTTCGCCGGGCTGCGCGCGGTGGGCGTCGGCGGCGAGGCGCTGTCCGCCAAGCACGCCGCCCGGTTCCTGGAGGCACACCCCGGCATCCCGCTGTACAACATGTACGGCCCGGCCGAGTCCAGTGTGGCCGCCACCTACCACCTCGTCACCCCCCGGGACTGCGAAGAGGGCGCGATCCCGCTGGGCCGGCCCTTCCCTCACACCGAGGCGTACGTGCTCGACGGCGACCGGCCGTGTGCCGCCGGGGAGACCGGCGAGGTCGTGCTCGCCGGGGCGGGCCTGGCCCTGGGCTACTTCAAGTCGCCCGGGCTGACCGCCGAGAAGTTCGTGGAGCTGGAGCTCGGCGGCACGGTCCGGCGCGGCTACCGCACCGGCGACCGCGGCCACTTCTCCGCCGTCGGCACCCTGTACTTCGACGGCCGCGAGGACACCCAGGTCAAGGTGCGCGGCCACCGCATCGAACTGGCCGAGATCGAGCAGCGGGCCGGGGCGGTGCCCGGCGTCGGCAGCTGCGCGGTGGTGCCGCTGGCCGGGCCGGACGGGGCGTACGAGGACCTGTGCCTGTTCTACGCCGGCGCATCCGGCCCCGCCGTACAGGTCCCCGGCCCGGACGCGCTGCGCGCCCACCTCGCCCAGCGGCTGCCCGGCCACCTCGTACCGGCGATGGTCCACCGTCTGGAGCGGCTGCCGGTACGCGAGGACCGCAAGCTGGACCGCACGGCGCTGGGGGAACTGGCCGCCGAGCGCCGGGCCGAGGCGCTGGCCGCCCCCGGCGACCCGGGGCAGGGCGAGCTGGCGGGCACCGAGGCGAAGGTCGCCGGCATCTTCCGGGAGATCCTGGGCGCCCGTTCGGTTCAGCCGGAGGTGTCGTTCTTCCAGCTTGGCGGGAACTCCCTGACCGCCGCCCAGCTCGCCTCCCGGATCGCCCAGGACTTCGGGGTGCGGCTGCGCATCCAGCAGGTCTTCGACACCCCCACGGTCAGCGGCCTGGCCGAGGCGATCGACGGGAGCGGGGCATGAGTGTCCCCTCCGGCGACGAGCTGGCGTCCCAGCTGCGGATGCTGTGGACCATGGGTGAACTGGGCGATCCCCACGCCCTGTTGCTGCGCGGCCCGGAGGACCCGTACCCGCTGTACGAGAAGGTGCGGGCGGGCGACACGCTGCAGCGCAGCGCGCTGGGCGCCTGGATCACCGCCAGCCACGATACGGCCGCGCGCATCCTGCGCGACCGGCGGCTGGGCGTGCTCAAGCGGGACGGCACCCCGGTCAGCCCGGCGACCACCACGTTCGACAACTCCATGCTGGGCCAGGACCCCCCGGACCACACCCGGCTGCGCCAACTCGCGGCCCCCACCTTCAGCCCGCGCACCATCGGCGCCTTCCGCCCGCAGATCGAGCGGGTGTGCCATGAACTGCTCGACCGGGTCGACACCGGCGGCGAGTTCGACATGATGACCGCGTACGCGAATGTGATCCCGGTGTCGGTGGTCGCCTCACTGTTCGGCATCGAGGGCGACCACCTGGACCGGTTCCTGGAGCACGGCCCGGCGTTCGGCACCATCTTCGACGAGATCACCTCGGCCGGTCACCTGCGGAACGTCCAGCGCTCCCTGGACGAACTGGACGCCCTGTTCCAGGAGTTGCTGGAGGAACGCACCGCGCACCCCGGCGACGACGTGGTCAGCCGGCTCATCCAGGCGCGGGCCGAGGACAAGCTCACCACCCGCGAACTCATCTCGATGTGCCAGCTGCTGACGCTGGCGGGCGCCGAGTCCACCGTCAACCTCATCGGCGTGGGCCTGCTGACCATGCTCGACCAGCCCGGCCAGTGGGCGAAGCTGGTGGCCGACCCGGACCTGGCACCGCAGGCGGTACAGGAGTCGCTGCGCTTCGAGGCGCCCGTGCAGCAGTCCAGCCGGGTGGCCCATGAGCGGCTGGAGATCGACGGCAAGGTCATCGAGCCGGACACCCCGGTGGTGGTGCTCACGGGAGGCTGCAACCGCGACCCGCTGGTGTGGGACGAGCCGGACCGCTTCGACATCACCCGACCGGTCACGCCGGACAACCTGGCGTTCGCCGGCGGCCAGCACTACTGCCTGGGCGCTCCGCTGGCCCGCCTGGAGGGCGAGGTCGCCTTCCGGGTGCTGGCCACCCGGCTGCCGGAACTACACCGCACGGGGCCGTTCGTACGCCGCCGGTCCGCGATCATCCGCGGGCTGCGGTCCCTGCCGGTCAGTGGCGGCTGACCCGCCGCCCCGGCGCGTGTGTGCCCGGGGAGCGGGAGTCCGCCCCGCGAGTGCGGTGGCGGACTCCCTGGGAGGAGCGGCTAGGTGACGGTGAGCTTGGCCGTCAGGGGCAGCTCGGCGGAGGACGGCCCCGCCTTGATCTCCCGGACGCCGGTGCCGGTGTGCCAGGAGTGGCTGCCGGTGTCCCAGTACTTCAGCTGCTGGGGGTCGACATGCACGGTGACCTGCCGGGACTCCCCGGCCTTGAGGGCGACCTTGGAGTAGCCGGCCAGGGCGAGCTGAGCCTGTGGCACCTTCACGTCCGGGCTGGGGCCGATGTAGACCTGCGGGGTCTCCTTGCCGGGGCGGCTGCCGGTGTTGCGTACGGTCAGCGAGACGTCCAGACCGCCGTCGGAGGCCCGGGCCGCCTTCAGGCCGCTGTAGGCGAAGGAGGTGTAGGTCAGTCCGTGGCCGAAGGGGAACAGCGGCTTGACGGAGTTCTTCTGGTACCAGCGGTAGCCGGAGTAGATCCCCTCCCGGTACTGGACCTGTCCGTCGACGCCGGGGAAGGCGGACGGGTCGCCGCTGACGGGGGTGTGGTCCTCGTCGGCGGGGAAGGTCTGGGTGAGCCGGCCGCTGGGGTTGACGTCGCCGAAGAGCAGCGCGGCGGTGGCCTCCGCACCCTTCTGACCCGGATACCACATGTCCAGGACCGCGGCGGTGTCCTTCAGCCAGGGCATCTTGACCGCGGAGGCGGTGTTGAGGACGACGACGGTGCGCGGGTTGGCGGCCGCGACGGCTTTGATCAGCGCGTCCTGGTGGCCGGGGAGCGACAGATTCGGCCGGTCCAGGCCCTCGGAGGAGTCGTCGGAGGCGAAGACCACGGCGGTCCGCGCGGACTTGGCGGCGGCCACGGCCTTGTCGATGGATGCCTGGGCGGCCTGTGGGGTGATCCAGTGCAGGTCGACGCGGAGTGGTTCGACGTAGTCGGAGTAGCCGAAGAGCACCACCTTGTGGGTGCCGGCGGTCAGATGCACCGTCAGTCCGGTGTAGCCGGTGGTGATGGTGTCGCCGAACAGGGCGCTGGTGCGGCCGTCGACCTGGACGAAGCCACCGCCCCCGGTGGCCTTGACGTTGAGGACGTAGTCTCCCTCGGTGGGGACGGTGAGCCGGCCGTCGTAGAACGCACCCTGTTTGCCGGGCTCCAGGCCGCTGCCGGGCTTGAAGCCGGGGCTGAGCGCGGAGTCGGGGATGGCGGCGCCGGCCGGGTCCTCGCCGACCTCGTAGGTGACGGAGGTGCCGCTGCCGGCCCGGCTCTTGATGGCGTCCAGCGGGGCGGTGGGCTTCTCCTTGGGCTGGACGTGCGAGCTTCCGCCGCCGCCGAGCTTGGGGTCACGGGCCCGGGCGCCGATCACGGCGATCGATTTCTGCGAGCCGTCCAGCGGCAGGGCCTTGTCCTTGTTGTGCAGCAGGACGGCGCCGGACTCGGCGACCTGCTGGGCGGTGCGGGTGCCGGCGGCCAGATCACGGGCGGGGCGCGGGGCCGGCTTGTCCAGCAGGTGGAAGCGCTCCATCTGGCCGAGGATGCGGGCGACGGAGCCGTCCAGGGCGGCCTGCGGGACCTTGCCGTCGTTGACGGCCTTCTTCAGCTCGTCCTTGAAGTAGGTGCCGGCGGGCATCTCCTGGTCCATGCCCTTGTTCATGGCGTCGGAGCTCAGCGACATCCGCCAGTCGGACATGACCCAGCCCTTGAAGCCCATCTGCTCGCGCAGGATGCCCTGCAGCAGATCGGAGTTGGCGCAGGCCGGCTTGCCGTTGAGGTTGCTGTACTGGCACATGGCGGCGCCCGCACCGGCGTTGACGGCGGCCTGGAAAGGCTGGAGCTCGTTCTCCTGGAGCGTGCGCTCGTCGATGTTGAGGTTGATGGTCTCGCGGTCGTTCTCCTGGTTGTTGCCCGCGAAGTGCTTGACGACCGGGATCATGCCCTGGCCCGCGATGCCGCGGGTTTCGGCGGCCGCGGTGCGGGAACTGACCAGCGGGTCCTCGCTGAAGGTCTCGAAGTTGCGGCCGCCGTAGGGGACGCGGATGGAGTTGACCGTGGGGGCGAGGAGGGCATCGACGCCCAGAGCACGGCCCTCCTTGCCCATGGTGGCCCCGTAGGCGTCGGCGAGCTTGTCGTCGAAGGACGAGGCCAGGGCCACGGGTGCGGGCATGGCCAGGGACGGCTCGTTCAGGCGCAGCCCGGCGGGCCCGTCGGCGAGCCGGAGGGCGGGGATGCCCAGCCGGGGTACACCGGGGGTGTAGCCGGCCTCGCCGATGTCGGCGGGGTCCTTGTCGCCGTGCACCAGTGAGATCTTCTCGTCCAGGGTCATGTCGGCGACCAGGCCGCGGACCTTGTCGCTGAAGCCGTCCAGCCCGGGGCCGGACGCGCCGACGTACGTAGCGGTGAGCGTTCCGGCGACCAGGACCGCGGCGGCCAGGCCGATGCGCGGCAGCGCACGCGGAAGTTTGCGTCTACTACTCAAAGGTTCCCCCGTAGGACGCCCGGGGCGCACGCCGGGCGTAGGTGCGATCACTGTGATCGGCACGTTAAGGGGACGGGCAGCGCACAGTAACCCCTAAAGACACTATGCGCACCCCTGACACAAGACCCGGTTTTCGGCCACCCCCTACAACTGGCCATACGGCCTCGGGGGCGGCCGCGACGCGGTCACCGGACCGGAGGGAGCGCCCGCAGGGTGGGTCAGCGTGCCCCGGCCCGGGCCAGGGTGTCGGTCACCGCGCTGACCAGTGCGGGCTGGTGGTTGACGAGAAAGAAGTGCCCTCCTTCGTATACCTGGATGCGGAAGTCCCCGGTGGTGTGGTCGCGCCAGCTCTCGGCCTCCTCCAGGGTGGTGCGGGGGTCGTTGTCGCCGGTGAAGACGGTGACCGGGCTGGAAATGACCGCTCCGGCCTCGCAGCGGTACGTCTCGATCGCGCGATAGTCGGCGCGAATCGCGGGCAGCACCATGCGCAGGATCTCCTCGTCGCCCAGCACCCGGGCATCGGTGCCGCTCAGTTCGCGCATCTCCGCGACGATGCCGTCATCGTCGCGCTGGTGGACGTTCTCCTCGCGCACCCGGCTGGGAGCGCGGCGGCCGGAGGCGAAGACATGGGCGAGGGTGATGCCGTGGTCGTTCTCCAGGCGGCGGGCCACCTCGAAGGCCACGACGGCGCCCATGCTGTGCCCGAACAGGGCCAGCGGGCGGTCGGTCCAGGCCAGCAGGGCCTGGACGACAGGTGCGGCGAGTTCGGCGATGCTGCCGGCCGGGGTTTCCCGGTAGCGGTCCTGGCGGCCGGGGTACTGCACGGTCAGCGTCTCCACCGAGGGCGTCAGGGCCGCGGAGAAGGGGAAGTAGAAGCCTGCCGAGCCGCCGGCGTGCGGAAGGCACACCAGACGGGCCTTGCTGTCGTCGCTCGGGTGGAACCGTCGGATCCACTCGGCACTGTCCACCGGGGTGTTCATGCGCGCTGGTCTGCCTCTCTGCACGGGTTCGTCGGTCTGTCCGTTCTCCCCTGGTGGCGCCGTGGACGGCACCCCTGTTCCGCGGTCCGGTACCCCTGAATCACGGCGCCGCTCAGCAGGCCGGTTCGGCCGCGTAGTCGGGGGACCACATGGCGGGCAGATCGGCCCGCCGGGAGACGTTGAGCTTGCGGTAGATGCGGGTGAGGTGCTGCTCGACGGTGCTGACGGTGATGAACAGCTTGTTGCTGATCTCGCGGTTGGTGTAGCCGATGGTGGCGAGGCGGGCGACCCGCCACTCCGCGTCGCTGAGGCCGGCCACGCTCTGGTCGACGGCGTTGTCGGAGCACTGCTGGGGCCTGCGGTCGGCGGGTGCGGTGCCGGACTGCCGGGCCCGCGGAGGGTGTTCGCTGGTGATGTGGGTGACCCCGGCGCCGATCATGCGGGCGCGGCTGGAGTCGCCGAGCGCATGGTAGGCGTCGCCGAGGAGTTCGAGGGTGCGGGAGAGTTCGTACCGGTCGCCGCTGAGCCGCAGCAGTTCCATGGCCTCACGCAGCAGCGCGGGGCGCTTGCGCAGGTCGGTGGCGGCGGCCAGGACACGCAGGGCGATGCCGCGGGTACGCTCCTCCCCGCGACGGGCCAGCGCCTCGTGCTCGGCGGCGAACTTCTTGGCCTCCTCACGCTCTCCGAGGGCGAGTTGGGCCTCGGCCGCGTCCATCCGCCACGGGATCAGGGCGGGCAGGTCCAGGTCCCAGCGGGTGAGCAGTTCGCCGCAGCGCAGGAAGTCGGCCAGGCCCGCCTGGAGGCGGTCGGTGGTGAGGTAGAAGTAGCCGCGGGCGCGCAGGTAGGTCACCCCGTAGCGGGTCTGGAGAGCGGCGGGCGGCACGGGGTGGGCGGGTTCGGCGCCGGGCTCGGTGATGCCCTCGCCGCAGCTGAGGCCGAGCAGCAGGGTGGCCAGCGGGCCGCAGCCGACGACGCCCCAGCTCTCCCAGGAGATATGGCGCAGGGCGGCCTCGGCGTGGCTGCGGGCCCGGGCCAGGTCGCCGCGACGCAGGCCGACCTCGGCCCGGATCCACGACAGCAGGGCCTGCCAGGTCGCGGCGGAGCGGGCGGCGGCCTCCTCCTGGAGGAGTTCGCACCAGTGGGTCACGGAGTCCAGTCGGCCGAGGTGGATCAGTGCGAAGGCGGCGGCCTCGACGGACTCCAGAGGGGTTTCGCCGACCCTGCTGCTCTGCAGGATGCGTTCGGCGTGGGCGACGGCGTCGCCGTCGGGGTTGCCCTTGAGTGCGGCCATCAGGACGCCGGCGGGCGTGACGGGGCAGGGGGCGTCGGCCGAGGTCCGGGCCAGCGCCCGCAGGGCCGGGACGGCCTCGCAGGCGTGGGGGTAGGAGACGCGTAACCAGGCGGTCAGCTCGGCCAGTTCGGCGGCGGCCTGGGCGCTGGCCGATCCGTCGAGCCGGGCCATGACCTGGGCCGCCTCCTCCACCCGCCCGTACCACAGCAGGTAGCGGGCCAGCTCTCCGGTCTGCCGGTCGTCCAGGTGGCCCTTGTGGGAGGCGTCTTGCAGGAGAGGCAGCCGGCGGGCGACCTTGGCCGGTGCCGTCTGCCACTCGACACGGGCGTGCAGGGCCAGCAGGGTGGCGCGGCGGGCGTCGTCGGTGCAGCGGCCCAGGGCCTGTTCGAGGTATTCGACGGCGCGCTGCCCCTCGGCGCCGGCGATGGCCTGTTCGGCGGCCTCCTGGAGGATGTCCAGGGCCCAGGGTTCACCGCCCTGGCCGCCGGCGACGATGTGTCCGGCGACGATGGGGGCGCGTTCTCCCTCGGCGTGCAGCAGCCGTGCGGCACGCGCGTGGAGTTCGGCGGTCCGCGCGGGGTTCATGGCGCCGGTCACCGCGGCCGCGGCGGCCGGGTGACGGAAGTGCCCGTCGTGCACCAGACCGGCGTCGACCAGTTCCTGCATGGCGTGCAGATGGCCGCCCTGGACGGTGCCGAGCAGCCGCCACACCAGCTTGGACGAGGGTGCCTTGCCCAACACCCCCACACCGTGGGCCACTTCGAGCATCTCGGGGTCGCCGCGCTGGATGCAGGCCCACACCTCACAGCGGAACGACTCCCCCGGGGTGATACCGGCTCCGGCCGGCTCGCCGGCGTCCGGCCGGTGGTCGTCGATCAGGGCGCGCACCAGCAGCGGGTTGCCGCCGCTGGTGGCGTGGACGGCGGGGGCCAGCCGTTCGGCCTCTGCGGTGCCGAGCCGGTCGGCGAGCATCCGGGCCACGCCGCGCTCGGTGAGAGTGGCCAGACGCAGCTGGGCGAAGTGCTGCTGGCGGAAGAACTCGGCGTGCACGCTGGACGTCGCGCGGGCGTGCTGCCGTACGGCGAGCAGCAGCAGAATGCGGGAGGTGCGGATGCGCTGGGCCAGGTGCAGCAGACACTGCAACGAGGGGGTGTCGACGTGTTCGAGGTCATCGACGGCGACGACCAGCGGTGTACGGTCGGACAGTTGAACCAGTTCAGTCATCAGACCGTAGCCGACCGAGGGCGACAGATCGGCGCCGGGGGCCGGGCACAGCAGGGCGTCGGCGGCATCGCAGTCCTTGACCAGCAGCCGCTGGGCGGCGTAGCACAGCTCCCGGAGGCAGCCGAACGCCTCGGGCCCTCCGGCGCGGGCGCCGACGTACAGGAAGTGGGCGCCGGCTCCGGTGACGAAATCTCCCACGACCTGCAGGAGTCCTGTTTTGCCGCTTCCTATAGGGCCCGAAACAATGGCACCGGCACCATTCCCTTCCACACAGTCGGAAAACAGCTGCTTCAGAGTCTCAAGTTCTCGCTCGCGGTCAACGAGGCTCATGCTCGACGCCTCCCCCATACGGCCTCATATGGCCAGCATCTCCTTCCCGCAAAGGGCGGGCAGGCCATGCCTACGTGCGCAAACCCACCCCTGCGGTCACACGCCATGCCCACAGGCATTCAAACGTGAATCAGTTCACACTCATTATCCGGCTCGCTCACGAGGCTACCAGAAATCGAACCGACAATCGCAAATAAAAGTAAATTTAAGGCAATGCGAGCTTCCGCCATCTTGACGCAGGATGACACGGCTGCTTACGCGTAGCTACGAGATGAACCTTATGCCTACTTGATCATGGACGCCGTAGGCGGAGGAGCCGCCTGGACAGCCCCGCCAGCCCCGCCCCGGCGAGCCCGCAGCCCGCCCCTGCCAGCACCGGCAGCGTCACCCAGCCCGGCAGCGTCGCCACCCGACCCTCCAGCAGCAGGCCGCGCAGCCCCTCGCAGGCGTAGGTGAGCGGATTGGCCGCACACACCGCCTGGAACCAACTTATGGCCGAAAGCGCACGCCACGGCAGAAGTGCCGCCCCCGTGACGAGCAGCGGAACGTGACCGAGGAACAGCGCCGCGCGCACCCGGTGCACCGGCACCCACGCCCCCAGCGCCAGCCCGGCCGCGGCACCGGCCAGCGCGGCGAGGACCAGCGCGCCCAACGCGGCGGGCAGTCCGGCCACCGGCCAGGGCACGCCGTCCAGCATCAGCGCCCCCGCCGGAACCGCGACCAGCCCTGCGAACAGCCCGCGCACCGCCCCGAAGCAAATCTTCTCGAATGCGACGATCCGCAACGGAACGGGCGACAGCAGCCTTTCCTCCACGCCACGCGGAGTCGAGAATTCCGCCGCCACCGACAGCGCGCTGCTCTGCAGCGCCGTACCGAACGCCCCTGCGGCGATCACCCCGGGCAGTAAAATTTCGCCGTAATCCTCTCCGGCATATCCACTGGCCGGCAATACCTGGCCGAACACATACAGCAGAAACAGCAGCTGCAGCACGACCTGCGCCAAAAACACCGGAGAACTACGTGCGGATACCAGTATGTCCCTGCCCAGTTCCGCCAGAAAGGAAATGGTCAGATATTCCCGGCGGCCGGTGCCGCGCCGGTCCTTGTCGGGCAGGACGGTGGAGGGGGCACTCATCGCAGCTCGCGCCCCGTCATATAGACGAAGACATCCTCCAGGCCGGGTTTTCCGAATCTGAGCTCACGCATCTCGCACTCCGCCGTCTCGCAGATCTCGATCACACCCGGCAGCAGGGAGACCGGTTTCCGCTCGGTGTACAGGCGGTAGCGGATCACCGCATGGCCGGTTTCCCGGTCGCGTTCCGGCTCTCCGGTGATCTCCTCGATGCGGTCGAGCCCCGGCATGTCCCGCAGCGCGGCGGACAGCACCGGGGAGCGGTCCCGGTCCGCCGCGACACTGACCGCCAGCGTGTTCCGGCCTGGCAGCGCACGCGTCAGCTCCGCGGTCGAATCCACCACCAGCAGCTTTCCCCGGTCGAGAATGCCCACCCGGTCGCACAGTTGGGCCGCCTCCTGTGTGTCGGGGGTGGTGACCACCACCGTCACACCCTCCGCCGTCAGCTCCGGCACCCGCTCGTGCACAAAGCGGCGGGTGCGCGCGTCCAGGCCGGTCGTCACCTCGTCGAGGAACATCACCCTGGGCCCCGGCATCAGCGCCCGCGCCAGCAGCGCCCGCCGGACCTGGCCACCGGTCAGCTCGCCGCCCCGGTCCTCCGCCCGCTCCCGCAGGCCCATCCGGTCCAGCAGCTCCTCGGCCCGGCGCCGCCGGTCGGACCGGCGCATCCCATGGCACGCCCCGTGGAACAGCAGGTTCTTGCGCACGCTCAGCGAGGGGTCCAGGGCGTTGCGCGGCGAGACGACCGCGAGCACCCGGCGGGCCCGGGTGGCCTCCCGCACCACGTCCACGCCGGCCACACACGCCTGGCCCGATGTGGGCAGCGCCCGTGTGGTCAACAGCCACACAGCGGTGGTCTTGCCGGCGCCGTCCGGGCCCAGCAGCCCGAACACCTCGCCCCGTTCGACCCGGAAGCTCATCGCGTCGACGGCGGGCCGCGCCCCATCGCGGTACCGCTTGACGAGATCCTTCGCCACCACCGCGGCGCTCATGCCACTCCTGCACCCGGTCACGGCTCCAGCGAGCCGACGACCGCTCGTCGTCGTACGGACAGGGACGGAAGGCCGCCGGGGCCGACCACGGGGAACCGGTGAGGGGGTCCGTCCCGACGCCGGGGGAGCGCGTGCGTCCCCCCTCACCGTCCCGTGCCGGTCGCCGCTCCCGGGGGTCGGGAGCGGCCCGGCCGTCGCCCAGCGGGGGACTGGGCGGGCCTGCGGGCGCCGCGTCAGGCCCGGTAGGGCCTTCGGGCGCCGGGGTCAGCCCTGGTCGGGCCGTTGGGCGTGGGCGAGATAGGCCTCCAGTGCATCGGCCGCGCGCCGGGCGCCGCCGGCCTGCCGCACCCGCTCGCCCATGGCCCGTACACGCTCGCGGACCGCCGCGTCGGATGCCAGGCCGAGCACTGCCGCGCGCAGCCCCTCGGCGGTGATGCCGCCCTCGGGCAGGCCCGTGCCCAGGCCCAGTTCGGCGACCCGGTGGGCGATGGCGGCCTGTTCCACCGTCTGCGGCAGGGTCACCATGGGAGTTCCGTAGTGGAGGGATTCCATGGTGCTGCCCATTCCGGAATGGGTGACGAACACCGACGCCTTTTCCAGTACGGCCAGTTGCGGCACCCGCGGATGCACCTCGATGTTGGGCGGCACCTCGCCGAGTTCCGCCGGGTCCACCCCGCCCACCGACAGCACCACGTGCCAGGGCACGCCGGAGAAGGCCGCCACACACGTCCGGAAGAACTCCGGACGGTCGTTGAACGCGGTCCCCAGCGAGACCAGCAGCACCGGTTCACCGGAGGCCGGCGGCTGCCAACTCCCCTGGAATGCGCGGTCCCCCAGGCAGGGACCCACAAACGCGAAATCGTCGCCGAATGTGTCGCCTCCGGGTTGGAATTCCTTCGGTACGAACGCCACCGCGAAGTCCTCGGGACTGGTGAAGAAGTGCTCCGGCGGAATCGGTGGGACTTCATGGGTCCGGGCCAGTTCCCGCAAGTGCTCACGGAATGCCACCCGGGCCGGGTGGTCGTCGTCCACTCCGCCGCCGTCACCGGTGATCGTGTCCAGGGTGACGTTCTCGTTGTAGGCGAAGGACGGGAACAGCTGGGCCGCGGGCCGGTTCCACTTCTGTGCCAGCACCCGCCCGGTGAGGTACAGCGTCCGGTCGTACAGCAGCAGATCCGGCAGATCGTCGGCGAAATGCTTCTCGAACTCCGGAAGGGTCCGAGCGCTCTCCATGATGAGCACCAACGGCAGCCAGGCCGCAAATTCCGCGGGCGGCGCCTCCGTCGACGGCTTGGGCTCCAGCGTCGACTCGTACAGCAGCACATCGGCGCCGGTGCGCGCCACGGTCGGTGCGAACTCCTCCGTCGTGGCATAGGTCACCCGATGCCCCCTGCGGACCAGTTCCTCCGCCATGGCCAGCGTCGGATTGACGTGGCCGTGGGCCGGAATGTTCAGCAGGGCGATGTGTTTCGGCATTGCCACTCCTCAGGACTCACAGCTGGGCCGGTGAGGAAAGCCGATGCGGAGCCGAGGACCCCGAGTCCCGCTTTCGTCACTGAGCCTCACATATCCGCAAGCAACCGGGCGCCGGCCTGTCGTCTTCCGTACGGCTTCTGTACGGCGGCCGGTGCGGGGCCCGCGGGCACTCCTCCAACCTAGGAGGGGCGCCCGGCGTGCGGAATCCATCTAGCCGGAGCGCGGGGGTTGACCTAGGTCCACCCCCCTGCCGGGTGGCAGGCGGATGGCCCGCGGCCGGCACCGGATGCCAGGCTGCGGAAGTGGTGTGAGAGACGGGTGAACGAGTGATGGGCAAGCATGGTGTCCCCGCGGCGGTCAAGTACGATCCGCCAGTGTTCGTGGATCGGGTACGGCGCGGATGCTCCGCGGTGGGGCGCTGTGTGGTGTTGTCGATGCTGTCGGTGGTCAAACTGGCCGCCACGGCGGTGCCGGTAGTGCTGTTGCCCCGGTGGATCGGGGCGCTGGGCATGGCGCTGCTGCTGACCGTGCCGGCCTCCCGGGTGCTGGCCGTGGTGACCCGCAGGCTGCTGGGCCAGTGGGAGGACCGCCCGCTGGACTCCCCCTATTCCCCGCTGCCGGCCCTGGAACGCACCGAGAACGGCTGGTACTGGAACGGCTACGACTTCCAGCGCAGCCGACTGATCGCCCGGCTCCAGCGGCGGCTGCGGTGGCTGTTCATCGACCCCGCCACCTGGCGCGATGTGCTGTGGCTCGTACTCGACCCGATCGTGGCGGTGCTGGTGCTCACCCCGCTGGCACTGATCGGCGGCGGTCTGTACACCGTCGCGCTGTCCGTGGTGGGCACGGACGGACTGCCGGTGGCCTGGCTCTCCCACGAGATGCCCACCCCCGTGGCGCTGGCGGCCGGTACGGCGGTGGCGGTGATCGGGGTGCTCAGCGCCCCCGCGCTGCTGGACGCGTACCGCGCCCTGACGCGGATGGCGCTGGCCCCCTCCAAGCAGGCGCTGCTCACCCGCCGGATGGGGCATCTGTTCGCCTCACGCGTGGAAGTGCTCACCACCCAGGCCGCCGAGCTGCGCCGCATCGAACGCGATCTGCACGACGGCGCCCAGGCCCGCCTGGTGGCCATCGGTATGGCCGTCTCCACCGCCGAGGCACTGATCACCTCCGACCCCGAGGAGGCTCTGAAGATGCTGGCCAAGACCCGGGAGCTGTCCGGTCTGGCGCTCCAGGAGCTCCGTACTGTGGTGCACAGCATCAACCCGCCGGTGCTGACCGAGCGGGGCCTGGGCGACGCCATCAGGGCGCTGTCGATGGACGCCCCGCTGCCGGTCAAAGTACATACGGAGCTGAGCGGTCGGCTGGAGGCCGCGGTGGAGTCGGCCGCGTACTTCTCGGTCGCCGAACTGCTGACCAACACCGCCAAGTACGCCGACGCCGACAGGGCCTGGGTCGAGGCGGCCTACAAGGCCGACACCCTCAAGATCACCTATACCGACAACGGGCAGGGTGGCGCGGATCCGACCCAGGGCACCGGGCTGCGCGGCATCGAGCGCCGCGTCCAGGCCTTCGACGGCAAGGTCGAGCTGAGCAGCCCGCCGGGCGGCCCGACCCGGGTGACGCTGACCATCCCCTGCGCTCCCCCGGTCCCGATGGCGCGTTCCTGACGCGCGCGCCCGCGGCGGCGCGCCGCCGGCCGCCGGTGCCACCGCGAACCGTCCGGCGCGCCGGGCGAGTTCAGGACACCTTCCCGGTGCCCCGTGCCGGCCGGGCGACGGCGGACGGCGGTGCCCCGGCCCTTGTCCACGGGGTGCCGGGGGCCTGTGCACGCGGGCGCCGGAAACTCTTCCGTGCGGGTACCGAAGGCCCGTCCGGGCCGGTGCCGGTGGCTGTTTCGCGAGAGTGCCGGGCACGGGTTTCGGTCATGCCGGGCTCGTGCCGTGCCACCTACTAACGGTATAACTGGTCCACATCACCGGCTGCCGGGCCTCGCCTCGGCACCCTGGCCGTCGGCTCCGGGCCGTCCGCCTGCCCGCTGACCACCGCTTCTCGGACGGCCGGGGCCCAGGTGACCCGCTGGTCCGACAGATCGGCGTGCGGAGCAGGGCGGTTGCCGGGCGGGTAGGATTCCAGCATTTCGTGCCCCGTACAAGCAGATATCAACCCATGGAGTCCGGCGTGCGCGTTGTCCTCGCTGAGGATCTGTACCTCCTCCGAGACGGCATGACCCATCTGCTCAACGCCCGTGGCTTCACCGTCGTCGCGGCGGTGGCCACCGGCCCGGAACTCCTCGAAGCCGTCGAACGGGAGCAGCCGGACCTGGCGGTGGTGGACGTACGGCTGCCGCCGACCTTCACCGACGAGGGCCTGCGGGCCGCGCAGGAGGCCCGGCGCCGGCGGCCCGGACTGCCGGTGCTGGTGCTCTCCCAGCACGTCGAGCAGCTGTACGCGCGGGAGCTCCTCGCCGACGGCGCCGGCGCTATCGGCTATCTGCTCAAGGACCGGGTGTTCAACGCCGACCAGTTCATCGACGCGCTGCGCACGGTGGCCGGCGGGGGCACGGCGATGGACCCGGAGGTCATCGCCAAGCTGCTGGCGAAGAAGACGAAGAAGGACCCCATCACCACGCTCACCCCGCGGGAGCGGCAGGTGCTGGAGTCCATGGCCGAGGGCCGCTCCAACGCGGCCATCGCCCAGCACCTGAAGATCGGTGAGGGCGCCGTGGCCAAGCACACCGCCAGCATCTTCGCCAAGCTGGACCTGGCGCCGTCCATCGACGACAACCGCCGGGTGCTGGCGGTGCTGGCGTATCTGAAGCCGTCCGACGACTGAGCACATAAGACGGGCGTCGGGGCCACCGCCGCTGGCGGTCCGCTCCCGACGCCCGTCGTCCTGTCTCGCCTTCTCCGGCCGGCCCGGCCGCCCTCGCGGGCGGGGGCGTCGGCCGGCGGTCCGCTCATGCACGCAGATTGTGCTTCTTGGAGTACACCGCGAGGAACAGCCACAGGATGCCCATGAGGATGAAGTACTGGACGTTGGTGACCAGCGGGATGCTGTCCAGCGGCAGCATGTAGGCGATTGCCACCCGGATCACCGCGTCGCCCAGCAGGGCGACACCGAAGATCGCGGTGAGGGTGCGCAGCCCGCGGCGGAAGGGGGCCTCCTGGTCCCAGCGGGCCTCCCAGGTGGCCGCGCCCTCGTGACCCACCTTGGCCAGCGCGATGTTCTTGCCGGCGTGCAGGAAGAAGGGGCGCTTCATCATGAGCGTGACGAGCATCCACACACCGAATGCGCCGGTGAGCCAGCCGTCCTTGGCGAACACCAGCCGGGCGTCGCCGGAGAGCAGGGCCAGCGCGGTGCCGAGCCCGAACAGCGTCAGCATGAAGATGCCCACGACATCGACACGCTTCTCCTTGAAGAGCAGGTAAACGGTGCGCAGGGCGGGCGGAATGCTGGAGACCAGCGAAGCGCCCACCAGGCCCATGCCCTGTTCGCGCAGGATGTAGAAGAGAGCCAGCGGTACGCCGACGTCCACGAGCATCATCCAGGCGAGGGCCAGCCGCGGATACCGGGGCGCCTTGCGGTGTGTCTGCGCGGGCGACGTGTTCCAGAGATCCGGTTGAGTCATGGTGTTGCGTCCGTTTCCCGTTCCGGTCGGGGCCAGAGTGCTCTGGTTCCCGAGCGCCTTGTGCCGGCGCAAATGCGCTGACACAAGAAGAAGTTAGTGAGTGGCGGGCAGCGGCGTAAGCCGTCTAGACCCAGGAGCGGGGGTATAGCTAGCACCCCCCTCACCCGGGCGGCACGCCCCGTAGAGGCGGCCGGCATACGCCCCCTACGCCGACGGCCGTCGGCGCGCGCAGCCGGGGGCCGTGATCGGCGCACGGCCCCCGCCCTGGGCGGCCGGCGGCCGGTGGCGGTGGGGAGAGAGCGGGCGATCGGCTCCGCCCGTGGTGAGGGGGTGGTCAGGAGTAGAAGGCGGCGATCTTCCCGGCGACTTCGTCCTGTTCCGCTGCGGTGATGGTGGTGTAGGTGGGCAGATAGAGCCCGTCCTCGGAGAATCGATGGGCACGCAGCGTCGGCCATACAGGGTCGTGGTACATCGGCTGCCGGCTCATGGGCTTGAAGAAGACCCGGGTCTCGATTCCCTCGGCGTCGAGGAACTCCCTCAGTTCGTCCCGGCGTTCGGCGCGCAGGTCGTACATCCACAGCACCTCGCGGGGCGGCATCAGCGTGATGCCGGGAATTCCGGCGAGCGCCTTGTCGTAGCGCTCCTCGATACGGCGGCGCTCGGCGAGGATCGCGTCCAGCTTCTCCACCTGTGCCTTGGCAATGCCGGCCTGGAGGTTGGTCATACGGAAGTTGTAGCCCAGCTTCTTGTGCAGGAAGGTGTGGTCCTTGTCGAAGGCCATGGCGCGCAGATGAGCCAACTGCCCGGCCAGGTGCGGGTCGTCGGTCAGGCAGATGCCGCCCTCACCGGCCGAGATGATCTTGTTGGCGAAGAGCGAGAAGCAGGCGATATGGCCGACCGGCTCGACTCCGTGCGCTTCCGCGGAGTCCTCGACCACCTTGAGGTTGTACTCGTAGGCGAGCTCCATGATCGCGTCCATGTCGCAGCGCCGACCGTAGATGTGCACCGGCATCACGGCCTTGGTGCGCGCGGTGATCTTCTCCTCGATGAGGGCGGGGTCGATGTTCAGGTCGTCCCCGCAGTCGACGAAGACCGGGGTGGCGCCCGTGTACGTCACGGCCCACGCCGAGGCGACCATGGTGAACTCCGGGACGATGACCTCGTCCCCCGGCCCGATGCCCAGCGCCCGCAGCGCCAGGGTGAGCGCCGTGGTGCCCGAGGAGCAGGCCACGCCGTGGGCGACGCCGTTGTACTCCGCGAAGGACTGCTCGAACTCCTTGACGTACGGGCCCTGGGACGAGATCCAGCCGGTCGTCACCGCCTCGCTGACGTAGCGCAGCTCCTGGTCGGTGAGGTACGGCTTGGACACCGGGATGCGGAATGCCATGGGGCTCTCTCAACTCCTGGGGAGGGAACGGGGCGAGGGGCCCGCGTCGAGCGGGCCGGGCGGCTCAGGCGCGGGCCAGTGCCGCGTACTGCTCCTGGACGGTGTCGGCCGCGGCCGCGACACCGCCGGCCTCCCGGTAGCGCTGCGCCCAGTACTGGGCGCGCTCACGGAACCCGTCCTCCTCCAGCAGGCGTACGAGCTTTCCGGCGACCTCGTCCGCAGTGGTCCGCAGCGAACACTCCACCCGCAGGCCCGCACCGCTCTCCACCACCCTCGCGGCATGGTCGTAGCAGTCCATCCAGAACGGCATGACCAGGCCGGGCTTGCCGAAGTAGACACCCTCGTAGGCGCTGTTGCCGCCGCCGTGGTTGAAGTACACCCGGACGTGGGGGTGGGCGAGCACATCGAGCTGGGAGGGCACCCAGGTCTCCAGGCGCAGGTTGTCCGGGCGCTGTGCGGGGAGCAGTGCCTGCTGGTGCTCGGGCAGCTTCCACAGCACCTTGTGGCGGGGACCGATCCGCCCGACCGCATCGGTCATCATGGCAAGTTGACTGCGTGTCAGGCGCATATGGGTGCCGAAGGCGATGTAGACGACGGAGTCGTTGGCGTCCAGCCAGGAGGTCAACTCGTGGTCGCCGTCGGGGGCCTGGGGCAGCGGCGGCACAGCGGGGCCGACCATCTTCAGGGTGGGCGGCACGGCCGGGAAGGGGTACTCCATGCCGAAGACGGAGTACGCCACGATCGCCGCGGCCTGGTCTCCGTAGAAGGACTGGGCGGCCGTCACGTTCTCGATCCCGGCCTCCTTGCGGCTCCTGGCGAACTCCGCATGGGGGACGTTCTTGAGGATTCCGGCGATCACACGGAGCCGGAAGGAGACGTTGGCGGCCTTCTGGCGCAGGGTCATCCGGCTCGGCAGGCCGGAGTTGGGGGTGGGGTGGCTCCACGGCAAGCGGTCGGCGAACACCTCGCTCACCGAGACGGGGACGCTGAGGACGTAAGGCACCTTGCGGGCGATGGCGGCGTCCGCCGGGTAGACACTGGAGGAGTCCACCACCATCAGCGCCGGCTGGAGCTTGTCGACCTCGGCGAGCGTGCGCCGGTACATCGTCTCCAGGATGTCGGAGTCGGCGACCTCGCGCAGGTAGTGCACGACGTTGGCGGCACGGGAGGTGGGGCTGCCGCGGCGGGGCGGCTGGGTGGCGCGGGCGTAGGTCGCCGCGTCCCACACGGCGGGCGGCTTCTCCAGCCGGTCGCCGAGCGACACGAACCCGACCGGAGTCCGGCCCTTGATGGCCTCGACATCGGCTCTCCGGTCCTCGGTCGAGGCGAACCACAGGTCGGGGACGCCCCGCCGGGAGAGTTCGCCGGCGACCTCCAGCAGGGGGTTGATCAGGCCTGCATCGGCGATGCTGACGAACAGAATGGGTCCGTGCCGTTGTTCCATCTCAGGTTTCTCCCAGTCGGTCGGATTCCGCGCCCCGGGCCGCCGTGCTACCAGGCGGCGGTGAGCATCAGGTCGCGGTACTTGTGCGCGCTGGAGGCCCGCTCCAGATCCGACTCGACCATCATGTGCATCAGCTGCTCGAAGTCGACTGTGGGCTTCCAGCCCAGTTCGCTCCTGGCCCGCTCGGCGTCGGCGCACAGCGTCTCGACCTCCGCCGGACGCACCAGCGCGGGGTCGATGACGACGTAGTCCTGCCAGTCGAGGCCCACCGCTTCGAAGGCGATGCGCACGGCGTCGCGCACCGAGTGCATCTGGCCGGTGCCCACGACGTAGTCGCCGGGCTCGTCCTGCTGCAGCATGAGGTGCATGGCCCGTACGTAATCGGCGGCGTATCCCCAGTCACGAACCGCGTCGAGATTTCCCAGGTGCAGCTTGTCCTGGAGGCCCAGTTTGATCCGGGCCACCGCCATGGATATTTTCCGGGTCACGAATTCTGCGCCACGTCGGGGTGACTCGTGGTTGAACAGAATTCCAGAGGTCCCGAACATACCGAAGGACTCCCGGTAATTACGGGTGATGAAGTGGCCGTAGACCTTCGCCACACCGTACGGGCTGCGCGGGTGGAAAGTGGTGCGCTCGTTCTGCGGAGTCTCGGCGACCTTTCCGAACATTTCAGAGGAGGACGCCTGGTAAAAGCGGATCTGGCCGCGGTCGGGGGTGCGCGACTTGTCGATGCCGCTCACCATGCGAAGAGCTTCCAGCATGCGCAGCACACCCATGCCGTTCACCTCGGTGACCAGCTCCGCCTGCTGCCAGGACATCGGTACGAAGGAGATGGCGGCGAGGTTGTAGACCTCGTCGGGCTGGACCGTGTTGACCGCCGACACCAGGCTGCCCTGGTCCAGCAGGTCACCCTCGACGAACCTGACCTCGCTGGCCAGGCTGCTGATGCGAGACTTTCTGGGGTTGGCCTGTCCTCGTACGAGCCCCCATACGTGATACCCCTCGGCAAGCAGATGCTCGGCCAGATAGGACCCGTCCTGGCCGGTGATACCGGTGATGAGAGCTCGCTTCATAACGTGGGGCCTTCCTGTGGACGACACTTCTCGCTATACAGCGCCGCCTGCATCTGTCTTCTTGACAACCCGACTTGACAACCCGACAAGATCTGGAAAACGAGTGCGACCGCAGCATCCATCGGTGCCCGAACATGTGTCAAGGTCGTCCCGGAAAATCATGCGGGCAACTCACCCCTACTTTCCGGTGACCGGAAATTTCTAGGGCCGATAGGGGATGTGAAAAGCCCGATAGGGGGTTTCATAGGGGGCCGCCGGATCCGGAGAGCGGCGTCCGGCCTCGTGCCGCGGGCGGCCAAGCCGTCCTTCCCTGCTCCCTACGGGGGTGGCTCGGCGTGCCCCGGGCAGAGGCGAGCCGGCGGTGCCGGGAGGGCGCATCGCATAGTCTTCATCAGCGAACCGACATACCGGACCCGACGCAATCGACCCATGGGGATACAACAGTGCAGCACGGTCGGATATCCATCTGTGCCGGCCCGGCCGTCCTCTCGCTCATCCTCGGCTTGTGGGGCATCACGCGCGAGCACAGCATGTGGCGGGACGAGGCGGCGACCTGGCAAGCGGCGCATCGGTCACTGGCCGAGATAGGACACATGGTCGGCCAGGTCGACGTCGTCCATGGCCTGTACTACGTGGTGATGCACGGGGCATTCGCCCTCTTCGGCGACAGTCTGGTCACCCTGCGGCTGCCCTCGGTGCTCGCCACCGCCGGCGCCTGCGCACTGACGGCGCTGATCGGTGCCCGGCTCTCGGGGCGCTGGGTGGGGATCGGGGCAGGGCTCGCCCTCGCGGTCGTTCCCGCGGTACAGGAGTACTCCCAGGAGGGCCGGTCCTACGCCCTTGTCCTCGCCTTCGTGGCCCTGGCGACCTGGCTTCTCGTGTGCGCCCTGGAGCGGCCGGGCGCCTGGCGGTGGGCCGGTTATGCGGGGGCCGTGCTGATCGCCGCGCTGCTCAACTGGTTCTCGCTGCTCGCGCTCGTCGCGCATGCCGTCACCGTGGTGTGCACCCGCCCGGGCCGGGCCCGATGTACCGGGTGGGCGCTCGCCGCCGTAGCGGCTGTGGCCGGGGCCCTGCCGCTGGTGCTGGCCAGCCGGGCCCAGGCCGATCAGGTCTCCTGGATCAAGCCGCTCGGCTGGTCGACGGTGCTCGGTGTGGTGATCACCGTGACGATCGGCGCCCTCTGCGCGCGCATGCCGTACGCGCGCCTGACGGCACGCCGGCGGGACGACGCGCCCCGCGCACACGTGAGCCTCGCAGCCGTCGCACTCCCGCTGTGCGCCGTACCGCAGATCGGCCTGGCCGCGGTCTCCCTCGCCAAACCCCTCTACATCACCCGCTACGTCCTGTTCGCCTACATAGGCCTCGCGCTCCTCGTCGGCGTCCTGCTCGCCACGATCGCCAGGCGCATCAAGGCACACCCCCGCGTGCTGCTCCCCACCGCGCTCGCCCTGGCCCTCCTGGCGCTGCTCCCGACCGAGCTCGGGCTGCGCAGGGTGGACAGCCGCGTCGACGACGTACTGGCCGCGGCAGCCATCGTCGGCCACACGCGCCATACCGCCGACGGCGTGCTCTACATTCCCGCCGCGCGCCGCGACACCGCCCTCGTCTCACCCCATGAATTCGCCGGCCTGCGGGATCTGGCCCTGGCCCAGAGCCCGGTGGAATCCGGCACGCTGAAAGGCATAGAAGCCGGACCGCACGACATAGAACAAGCCGTGCTCAGCGCACAGCGCATAATCCTCGTCACCGACCCCGGACCCCGCCACGCCCATTCGGCACCCGACCACGCCAAGCAACGCGCCCTCGACAAGCGCTTCGTGCGCCGCTCGGTCAGCGTCGAGCGAGGCCGCCAGGTGAGCGTCTACGAACGAATGAAGTGATCCGGGTCACGCGTAATTCCTCACCGGCAACGCCACCTTCCCCGCCGGGCGTTCGGTCTGGACGAGCTCACGCGTGTTCATCGGCCGGCGGACACGGCCTCCACGCCGCTGTGCGGGGCCCGCTCCTCTGCATCGGCCAGCCAGAAGAAGAACGGCGGCAGGCCGAGTTCGATCACCGCCAGCGCGATCTGGAACCACTGCGGCCAACCGTGCACGGCGAGCGAGAGCAGCCGGCCCACGCCGCCCAGCAGGAATACGCCGGCGAGCCACCGCACCGGCCGAGCCGGGATCGGACGCTGCCGCGCGGCCCAGAGCCAGGCCAGCCCGTAGCCGACGAAGACGGCCCCCATGAACCGGCCCCAGCTGTCGACCGTCGTACCGGCGGAACCGGCCCCGGGGATCGCCGCGTTGCCGAGCGCCACGTGGAACAAGCCGATCGCTACGCAAGCCCAGCCCATCAGCTGTGTGAGTACGCGCAGAGCCCTGGCCATATTCCCTCCAAGACGTGTGGTGCGGAGCTTGGTTGACATCTGCCTACATACCTTGGATGCGCCAGCAGACGCATGCACACCTTGGATGCGCCAGTAGACGTATGCATACATACCTTGGATGCACTAGTAGACGCATGTCAACTAAGCTTCCTTCGTGCCTCCTCGCCAGCGACTCACCCCCGCCGACCGCCGCGCCCAACTCCTCGCCGTCGGCGCACGGCTCTTCGCCGCACACCCATACGCCGACGTGCTGATGGAGGAGGTGGCTGAAGAGGCCGGCGTCTCCCGGGCCCTGCTCTACCGTCACTTCCCCAGCAAACAGGCCCTCTTCGCGGCCGTTTACCAGCAGGCGGCGGACCAACTGCTCACCCGGACTCGGTTCGACCCCGCGGACTCCCTGGTGGAACAGCTCATCCAGGGCATGGACGTCCATCTCGACTACTTCATGGCGAACCGCCACTCCGTCCTCGCCGCAAACCGGGTCCTCGCGGGAGACCCGGTGATCCAGACGATCATGACCCAAGAGCTGGACGCGCTCCGTGCGCGGCTCCTGGCCGTACTCCCGCTCGCGGACGAGAGCGCCCGCGAGGCCGTGTCCGACGTCCTGAAGAGCTGGCTGGTATTCGTCCAGGTCCTGTGCGTGGACTGGCTCACCCACGAGACCTGTACCCGCACCCAGTTGCGCGATGTCTGTATCGGCGCGGTTCTCGGCGCCCTCCGGCCGCTGCTCGCAGAGGACCCCGCCCCCGACTGGCCGCCGCAAGGGCCCGGCGCGGGTGCCTCGGGAGGCGTCCTGACGTCAGCCAGGACGCTGAAGCTGAATCAGTGAGCCGCTGCCGGCCTCCGCACTCGGACGGCTTCACCGTCGGTCCACGCACCTCACGACGATCATCGGTGGCCGCAGCCGTTTCCGCACGGGTGTCGTCGTGGAGTCGGTGTCCGACAGCCGAAATTGCCTGCGTGGCCGGTCTTACTGCTGTTAGACAACCCTGATGGACAAGCTCAAGATCCGTAGCGCGAGCATCGCCGAGGTCCCTGCCGTGCTGGCCTTCTGGGCTCGGTCGGCCGAGGGCACCAGCATCACCGACGACGCGGACGGCGTCACCCGCCTCCTCGTCCGTGACCCAGACGCCCTACTGGTCGCCGAAAGGGACGGAGCAATCGTCGGCACGGTCATAGCCGGCTACGACGGCTGGCGCTGCCACCTGTACCGGCTGGCCGTCGACCCGGATCAGCGCCGCCAGGGCATCGCCGCCGCGCTGCTTGCCGCTGCCCACCAACGTTTCGTGACACTCGGCGGCCGCCGGGCCGATGCCATGGTCCTGGATCACAACGAACTCGGTCAGCATGCCTGGCGCGCCGCCGGTTACCACGCTGAGGAGCAGTGGAGCCGCTGGGTCAGACCGCTTTTCTGACGGTGCCGTCAACCTCTGTAGCCCGGCAGGATCACTTCCACGGCGGGAGCACCAAGGGCGCCGGGGCCTCGACAACCATCAGGAACGGCTGCTCCACGGCACTCACCAGTCCCCCACCGCCCCCTCTCACGGCCACACACATTCTGGCACTCTCCCGGCCGGCTTGGGCAATGTTGCGAGGTCAGCGGCTTTGGGGTTGTATCTCCCGGCGGTGTTGACACGGTGGTCGACGCCGGACATACACCGGACATACAGCAGGTCTGATGGAAACGGGGAACGCGTGAGTACACCTTCGCAGGGTGCGTACGGGAATTCGTACGGCCCGGGGCCGGGAGTACAGCAAGGGCATGGAACCTGGCAGGCGGTGCCGCCACAGCAGCCGCATGGGGTGCCTGGGCAGGCGCCGGCGCCCCTTCAGGCGCAGGGACATGCCCAGGGGTGGCCGGGGGCGCCGGGGCCGGGAGCGCCGGCGCAGCAGGGACTTGCGTATGGGACTCCCCCGCAGGGCTTCTGCCGCATCTGCGGCGCGATGCCGGCCGCGGCCGTGACCGTTCGCGCGCATCAAGGCATCTTGATCGTGATGCGCTTCCAGAAGCTGGAGGGGCCGTTCTGCCGGACATGCGGCACCGCGGTGCTCCGGCAGATGACCGCGGCGACGCTGGCACTGGGTTGGTGGAGCCCGTTCTCACTGGTGTTCTTCACGCCGTTCACGCTGATCTGGAACGCATCCGTGAGGGCCAAGCTCAACAAGCTGGCCGAGCCTGTTCCCGGGCAGCCGGGGCAGCAACTGGATCCGGGCACGCCGGTGCTGCGGCGAGCGGTGTCCTACATTGCACTGCTGCCCCTGGCCTGGGCGATCTGGGTCATCGCTCACATCATTGGTGACATCGCAGGCGGCTGAAGTCCTCAGGAGGAAGCCGCGATTGTCAGCCGGGCCGTGGCGAGTACCTCGGGCTGACGCCGGTCACCGCGGTCTCGCTCCGGCCGCGGCCTGACCGGGTGCCGAGGAAACAGCACGCCCCGGAACCACCCTGCGGCCCGACTGTCCCGCGCCCGCCTCCGCCCGAGCCGCCGACCGGTTGGCGCGGGCCCGTCTCCATGTGACCGGCTCACACCCCGTCAGCCGCCGTCCTCGTCCTCGTCCTCTTGATCCATCTGGCGAAACTCCTCGTACACAGCCGTCCCTGGCCCCGCCACATGCACCTCGAAGTCCGACCAGTCGGAGTCGTGGAATTCGCGGAAGAACAAGTTGCCGATGCTGTCGTTGATTTCGACGCCGGCCACGTGCAGGGCCGGAACACGGAACGGCTTCTCCCGCGGCCAGGGCTCATCGCCCGCATCGTCCACATGAATGTCGATGCCGAGCAACGGCAGATCGTCGGAGGCGAACGTCTCCGCGTCGGCCAGATAGAGGTGGTCGTACGGCAGGTCGTGGCCGGTGTCGGGGGCGGCGGCGAGCACCGTCTCGGACAGCAGGCCCCGATACTCCTCCTTGTCGATCGGGGTGACATACGCGATGGCCCGGTCGTAGTCGCAGACGTCCTGCGAGCCCTCCTCGAAGGCGACGGGCATCTCCAAGGCCCGCAGCAGGCGAGCCCAAGTGCCGGGCACTGACAGGACGAGGGCGCGCGGACCTCGCGCCGGTCGGCCGGCGACATACCGCCTGACCATCGGATCCGTACTCGCCATGTACGCCCCGGCCGCCGAAGCCGCCGACGCCCGAACGTCAACAGGGCGATACGCACCGGAAAGCCCAACTCGCTCAGCGCGCGCGTGCCCTACACAGAAGGGAATACGTAAAATAAATGACTTAAGCGACCGATTTGAACGAATATCGACCTCTTCGGAGCGCAGCACGCAAACCCTTCGGGCAAATGATTAAAGGTTCAACATTTGCTTCCGGTTTAACCCTCTCCCATTGGCTTGTTTTCGAGGAGATGGGTTGACTACTCCAATGACGGCGTGATCGGATGACGAAGGGCGAGTAATTTTCATGCGATAGGGGGTTTCCATGGATGTCGGTCGGCAGTGCATCCTGGACGCCCATCGCGCAACACAACGCGCGGAACCCCCTCCTCCGCATCCGTATGAAGTAATGACGGGGAACCCTTTCAGGGTGATTCGAACCGCTCCATTGCGGCTCCGAATGAAGCGGATGGATTCCACGCAGAAGTAGTCTGCCTTGCGAGCCGCTTGTGCTGCGGCCCCCAAGGGCGCGGCAATTCGACAGGCATGTCGCCCCGAGGGCGCCATTGGCGGGTCAACCTATGTAGGTCAACCTATGTAATACCGCTCCGGATGAATGGTCGACAGAAAGAGATCCCGTGTCGGTAAATAACCCCACACCTGACGCCGTTTCGCAAAAGAGATTCTTCGGACATCCATGGGGACTCTCCACGCTCTTCATGACTGAGATGTGGGAGCGCTTTTCCTACTACGGCATGAAAGCGATTCTACTCTATTACATGTACTACCAGGCCGCCCACGGCGGCTTGGGGTTCGATAAAAATCTGGCCATGAGCCTCGTTTCCGTGTATGGCGCGGCTCTCTACATGTCCGGCATCGCCGGGGGGTGGGTAGCCGACCGGATTCTGGGCGCTCGTCGTTCTATTGCGTGGGGCTGCGTCCTCATCATGTGTGCCCACGTCGCGCTGGCGGTGCCGGGTGGGGGCGCTCCGGCTCTGTATGCCGCCATGATCCTGCTTGTCGTGGGCACGGGTCTACTGAAGCCGAACATCACGAAGAACGTCGGCGACCTCTACGAAAAGGGCGACAACCGCCGCGACGCCGGATTCACGCTGTTCGTCATGGGCGTGCAAATTGGCGCCTTCATTTCCCCCGTCGTCGTCGGGGACATATTGACGAGCCCCGACCAGACGAGCTCACAAGGAAATCATTTCCACTGGGGATTCAGCGCCGCCGCGGTCGGTATGGCCATTGGCCTCCTCCAATATCTACTGCGTGCCCGCAGAACTCTGGGTGAGACTGGTATACAGGCTCCCAACCCTCTAGAGCCTCACCATCGAACCCGCGTATACGGGGCGCTCGGTGGCGGCTTCCTCATCCTGGCAGCAGTAATCACCATATTGGCGGTCAACGACCATCTGAGCGCCGATGGTGTTGTCGACTCGGTTAGCGTGCTCGCGCTCGTAGTGCCAGCTCTGTATTTCATCATCATGCTGCGCAGCAGCAAAGTCAGCGCTATTGAGCGCGGACGCGTGATGGCCTTTATACCTCTGTTCATTGCGATGGTGGTGTTCTGGTTCGTCGAGGAACAACAATTCACTGTCATGGCAAGCTATGCTGACGAGCAGACAGACCTTGACGCCTGGGGGTTCCATATCGACCCCACGCTGGTGCAGACAATCAACCCTGTTTTCATGCTTGTCTTCGCACCTGTACTGGCTTCCCTCTGGACGAAGCTTCGCCGACAGCCGACGGCCCCGCAGAAATTTTCTGTCGGATTGATCCTCACGGGTGCCGGATTCGCCCTCCTCTTCTTTCCCTGGCTCCTTGACGGACCGCACACTCCCGCAAATCCGGCCTGGCCTCTGGTCAGTCTTGGTCTGATTGCGATCGGCGAATTGTTCGTCAATCCCGTCGGCCTGTCCGCTACTACACAGCTCGCGCCCATCGCATTTGCCTCTCAGGTTGTAGGCCTCAATTACGCTTCCGACGCCGCAGCACAGGGGCTCATCGCTCAAGTTTCGAAGTACTACAGCGCGGCTGCTGCGGGACCGTACTTCGGCGTCATCGGTGCCCTTGTCGTCCTGCTCGGCGTCGGCTTGTGGTTCTACTCTCCCAAGGTGCACCGCCAGATGATCAGCAAACCCGACGTAGACGATCCTGCGAACTCTGAAAAAATGTCCTAAGGGATCCATGAGCGGGGTGACCTCCGACGGCGGTCACATCTCACAGCCCAGGCGCAAACAGCCTTTGCCGGCAGGACTTCATTGCAAAGGCTGTTTGCGCTCATGTATGGATCCGAAACGGCTGAGGTTCTGATTCGTTGAGCGCTGTGTGCTGGGAATCCAGTCGGCGCCGGCCGCGGAGGACATCGTCGGCAGGCAAGGCCGTCGTCCAGACGGGCATCACCCTGCGGCCATGGACCGCTCTGCCACCGGCATCGCCCCGTACCGGAGCGAGCTGACGAAGCTCACCGCCGACCGTCCGCAGGTCGGGGTGGCCGTGTAGGGGTGGCCGTGTAAGTGGTGTGTCGTCGGGCGACCAGGTTCTGGGCTGTGGGACGGCGCAGCAACGTAGCGTCGCCGACATGAGTCTCCGATCGGGCCGAATGCCGAGCCAGGACACCGGCCGCCTGCCAGACCAACAACGTCATGGCGAGGCGGTGGCCGGTACGGCCGGTACGGCCGGTGCGCAGCGGCGGCGGCACACATTGGTTCGTGTGCCGGGGGCCGGGACCGCGGGGCGTGGGCCGGGGGCCCGGGACGCGAGGCGTGGCTGGTCACTGGCGCTGTTGTGCTTTCTTGTGTGCTGCGGTGTGGGGTTGCAGTCCTGGACGGCGTTGCGGGTGACGGGCTTCGATCTCGGGATCTTCGACCAGGCGATCCGGGCCTATGCCCACTTCGAGCTCCCCGTGTCACCGATCAAGAACGTCCATCACGAGTTCCCGCCGGGCTTCTCCCTCCTGGGCGACCACTTCTCCCCCGTGCTCGCGCTGCTGGCACCGCTCTACTGGGTGTGGGACGACCCACGGATGCTCCTCATCGCCCAGGCCGCGCTGTTCGCCGTCGGGGTACCCGTGGTGCGCAGGATCGCCCGGCACTGCTTCGCAGGCGCCGCTCCGTCCGTGATACGCCGGGCGGCCGACGGGGCCGGGCTGGTGTACGCGCTGGGCTGGCCGTTGCTGAACGCCTCGTACACCGGCTTCCACGAGGTGGCCTTCGCGGTGCCGCTCACCCTCCTGATGCTCGAACGCGGCCTGGCCCGTCGCTACGGCACCGCGGCGTTGTGGGCGGCCCTGCTGTGCACGGTCAAGGAGGACATGGGGCTGATTGCCGGGCTGTTCGGGATCCTGCTGGCGATACGCGCCCACCGCTCGGGCCACCGTGCCGGCCGGGCCCTGGGCGTTGCGGTGATGCTGGCCGGGCCATTGGTCTCCGCCGTCGTGATCACGTGGTTCCTGCCGGCGATGGGCAGCCCACCCGGCTACTACTGGTCCTACGACCGCCTGGGGGCGAATCCGGGCGACGCCCTGGTCCACGTGCTGTCCGAACCGTGGGTGGTGGCGCAGGTCGCCGTCAGCCCGCTCGTCAAGGTGGCCATGCTGGCGTGGGTGCTGGGCACCCTGGCGTTGCTGCCGCTCGGCTCGCCCACGCTGCTCCTCGCGGTGCCGCTGCTGGCGGAGCGGGTGCTGTCCGACAACCCCAACCACTGGCCGGTGATCAACCACTACGACGCTTTCCTGTGGCCGATCCTGCTCACCGCCGCGCTGGAAACCCTGGCTCGGCTGCATCACTCCCGAGCGCATCGCTCCCGGGCGCATCGCTCCGGGCTGCCGCAGCCCGCTGCCAGGAAACCCGGCCTTCCGGGCCGATGGGCGATGGCAGCAGTCACGTTGAGTTCAGCGGCGGCGGTCTTCCTCGGTCTGGGCCCCCTGGTCAACCCGGGGTCATGGCAGCCCACGGCTGACAGGCGCGCGCTGGCCCAGGCAGCGGAGTTCATTCCGGACGGGGCGACGGTCGAGGCGGACAACAACATCGCCCCTCGTCTGACGGCGCGTACCGACGTGGTCATCGCCGATGCGACCCCACGGGGAGCCGACTGGGTGCTGATGCGTGAGGAGCAGCGGGCCTTTCCCTTCGCCGCAGTGTCCGAGCAGCGACAGCGGATCAGCCTTCTGCTGAGTCACGGGTACGAGGAGGTGTGGCGCCGGGACGGGGTGGTGCTCCTGCACCGCGTCCGCCCGATACCCGTTCCCGGCACCAGCCGCCCCGGACCGGGCAGCACCCCGGTTCGCGAACGGGTGCCCGCCGACGTGGGCCGCAACCTGTTGCGATAGTTGTTCGCCTGACCGCGAGCAGGCGAGCGCGACACCCCGCGTCACACATGCCACGCCCATGACGCGTGGCCTCGTCCACGGCCACGGCCACCGTGCTCAGCTTGATCGATGTCGATGGATGCACCGCGGGGCCAAGACATCGTCGAAGCAGGCCGGCCCGGCGTTCGTGACGGGGACTTGGCCCAGGGCCTGTTGGAGAACTTGTTCTGCGTGCCCAGATTGGCTCGTTGTGTCGGACGCAGCCGACGAGCCGAGTGTCTATTCTCCGGGTATGCCACTTGAAGGTGAGTACGAGCCGGGTGCACTGGGCTGGGCAAACGAACAGGCCGCGCTGTACGAGAGGTCCGGCGGCGCCGAGGGCAACACACTGGAAGGCAAGCCGGTCGTGGTGATGACCTCGGTCGGCGCCAAGAGCGGCAAGCTGCGCAAGAACCCGCTGATGCGGGTCGAGCATGCGGGCCGGTACGCGGCGGTCGCCTCCAAAGGCGGCTCCCCAGAGAACCCGGGCTGGTACAACAACCTGCTCACCCAGCCGCATGTCGAGCTACAGGACGGTCCGGTCAAGAAGGACTACCGGGCCCGCCTGGCCTCCGGCGAGGAGCGAGCGCTGTGGTGGGAGCGTGCGATCGCGGTCTGGCCCGCCTACGACGAGTACCAGAAGAAGACCGACCGGCAGATCCCGGTGTTCGTCCTGACACCGATGGACACCTGACCGGCACTCCGGACCTACGGCGTGCCTTGCCCCCGCGGATTCGCCGCTCCGCATAGTCGCGGGTGCGGGTCCGGGTGTCCCAGCGCAGGCGGGCCGGGGCGACTGTGCAGAGCGCGGAGTTGGCTTGGCGGCACGTCACCGGCCGCGCGGGCAATTCTGTCTTCAGGGGTTCCAGCTCGTAACACCGCCGGTTGGGCTGGGGGTTGCTCAGGCCGGCCAACGACTCCCGCAGGCTGGGCCTGCTGACACCAGGACAGCCTTGAGCTGGTTGATCGCCTGCGAGTTTCCTCTCGCCGGACCCGCTCATCGACTTCGGTAACTCGGTGGACCCGCTCATCGACTTCGGTAATCCGCAGACGATGAACCCGTACGCCTGCGCCGACATCGCGCCGGTCACCGAGTCCGACCCGGACGGCCTCTTCGGGGGCGCGACCTTCCACGTCGGCACAAGAGTGGCCTCGGCGGGACACCGTGCCGGAGTCCGGCTCCGCTGAGTGTGACGGCTCCGATGAATGATCGCGATGTCGCTGATACACGGCCTCAGGACGGCCGAAACATCCGCTGCCTAACGTGCCGGGCACGGGTGCCTCCCGGCGCCCCTGCCAGGTCCGAACAGACTCGGACGCACCGTGCATTTCTGAAGGAGCAGCCATGTCCCAGCACGCTGTGCCGCATACCAGCCGTAAGCGCACCGGGCTGCGCGCCGCCCTCACCGTCGCAATAGCCGGCGCGGCACTCGCCGTACCGGCCACCTCGGCGTTCGCCATGCCCACGGACTACGTCAAGGAGGTCAAGGTCGACAACGGCGACACCCTCGAGTTGGACGGCAACACCGACACCGTCACCATCAAAGACCCCGAGCACGGCGTCACCGGGAAGCTGAACGTGAACAAGCTCGGTCCGGTGGACAGCCGGATGGACCCGAACGGGACGTACACGCTGCAGCTCCCGAAGCCTGCCGCGCAGGCCGATGCCACGCCCAAGGTCGTCTACAAGCACGACGGCAAGACGGTGAAGACCTTCGCCCTCCCGCACGGCCCCGGCTGAAACTGCTCGTCCCGGCTCAACGGCGGCCCCCGGCTCCACTCTCCGGCGGGGGCCGCCTCGCCGTGCGGCGGGCTGGTGGACCAGGAGCACCGGCCGAGGACGGATAAGTGACCGGCTCCTGGTGGTGGCCGGCCACGAAACCACAACCGGCCTCGCCCGCCGGCTGATCTGCCGGCGACGCCTGCGACCCGTGTTGCGTGACGAGTTCTCACTAAGCGGGCTGATCCCGCTGACCGTCAAGCGGCTCCGGAGCGGCGCACAAGCGCACGGCGAGGGCGGCGATGTCGTCGTCGAGGCGCCCTCTGCTGTAGTGCAGCAGGTCATGGTGGAGAGCATTGAGCAGTTCGCGGGGTCGCCCCGGCGGCTGCCGGCGCAACCAGGCCGCCACGGGGAAGAACCCGCCGTCGCGGCCGCGAGCCTCGGCGACACCGTCGGTGTAGAGGAGCAGCAGGTCGCCAGGGGCGAGGCCGAAGGTGTCGATGCGGTAGTGATCACCGATCAGCTCCGCGAGGTTGAGGAGCGGCGAGGGAGCGGTGGGCTCCAGGGCGCGGAGTTCCCCACGGTTCAGGAGCAGCGGTGGGGGATGTCCGCAGTTGAGGATTCCGATACTGCCGCCCTCGTGCGGGATCTCGGCGAGAAGGGCGGTGGCGAAGCGCTCCATCATGTCCTCGGGGGGAAAGGCGGCGTTGTAACGGGTACTGCTGGCCTCCAGGCGACGCGCGATGTTGACCAGGTCGGCCTCGTCGTAGGCTGCCTCCCGGAAGGAATTGACCATCGCCGCGGCCGCACCCACCGCCGGCAGACCCTTGCCCCGCACGTCGCCGATGAGCAGCCGGACGCCGTACTTCGTGTCGACCACCTCGTAGAAGTCGCCGCCGATACTGGCCTCCGCGGCGGCCGCGAGATACAGCGCCTCGATCTCGACGTTTCCGAAGCGGCGCGCCATCGGGCTCAGGACCACCTGCTGCGCCGCGTCGGCGACGAGCCGGACCTGGAACAGGGTCTGCTCCCGCTGGAGCCGGACATGGCTTCCGTACGCGGCCGCCACGGTGACAGCGACGATCCCCGCCGCCGTCCACCACGTCCCCAGGCCGGGGAACACGATGCCGAGGCCGATCATGAGAAGAAGGCAGACCGTGCCCAGCAGGACGGTGGGGAGCACGGGCCACATGGCGGCCGCGAGGGCCGGCGCTGCGGGCAGGAGCCGGCTGAAAGCCAGTTCAGGTGGAGTGGCGTACGCCAGGCCGGCGATGACAACGGTCAGGATCACCGGAGACAGCAGAGTGAGCGGCCCCCGGCCGTGGCGATGACGGAGGCTCAGCCGTCCAGGCTTGATCACACTTCGCAGGATATCCACGCACAGCGGACATGGCGCCTCGACGGCGTCCGGGAGCCGGTACTCCTCGGCCGACACGACGCACCCCCGGCCCAGTGGTCGACACGCTGCCCCATGGTGGCCGCCGCACCTTCTGGCCGATCACACCGTGATTCAGGACCCGAAAGCGATAGAAATAGGATATGCGTAGCCTTTTGGGACGGACCTGGCGCAGGTGGTTCCACACGTCGGGGAGCGTCCATGCGCCGGGCCGGCTTCCTCGTCCGGGGCGCGACGATCACAGGCTCCAGGAAGACGATCACAGGCTCCAGGAATCCGCCCGTCCGCACCGCGGAAACCCCTCGGGCGTGCTGCGGCGCCTGCACTCCCTGCTGAGTGTGCGCAGCCTCGCCGGCGAGGTGTTCCTCCTGCATCTGGTGGTCGTGGTGCTGCTCGTCGCCGCCACGGCGGCGGCTCTGGTCGTACAGGCGCGGAGCGAGAGCACGTCCGAGGCCCGGCACCGGACGCTTGCCGCCGCCCAGACGTTCGCAAACGCTCCGGGCATCCTGACGGCACTGGGCAGCTCCGACCCGACCGCGATCCTCCAGCCGCGCGCCGAGGCGGCGCGGAAAGGCTCCGGTGTCGACGCGATCATCGTGTACCGGCGCGACGGGATCACGCTCACCCATAGTGACCCCCGGCAGATCGGGAAACGCGTCATCGGCCCCTTCGCGGAGGCAGCGGCCGGCAGGGCGTTCACCAGGACATTCGAGGGGACGCTGGGTCTCTCTGTGGTCTCGGTGGTCCCCGTCAAGAATGCCGCCGGCACCGTTGTCGCCCTCGTCGCGGTCCCGGTGACGGTCGAGAAGGTCCAGGACAGGGTGAACCAGCAGCTGCCGGTGCTGTTCGGCATCGCGGGCGGGGCTCTCGTGCTCGCTGCGGGCGGTGCGGGGCTGGTGAGCCGACGGCTGCGGCGGCAGACACATGGCCTGGGCCCGGCCGAGATGACACGGATGTACGAACACCATGACGCGGTTCTGCACGCGGTCCGGGAGGGGGTCGTGATCATCGGGGACGACGGCCGGCTGCTGCTGGCCAATGACGAGGCCCGGCGGCTGTTGGACCTACCGGTGAACGCGGAGCGGCGCTACGTCACCGACCTGGGCCTGGACGCGGCGGTCGCCGAGCGGCTGGCCTCCCCTCGCACGGCCACCGACGAGGTACTCCTGTCGGGTGACCGGCTGCTGGCGGTCAACAAGCGGCTCACCGCCCCCCATGGGCCGTCCAGCAGCGTGGTGACGCTGCGTGACACAACCGAGCTGCGGGCGCTCTCCGGCAGGGCCGAGATAGCCCGTGAGCGGTTGAAGCTGCTCTACGACGCCGGGGCGCGGATCGGGACCACACTGGATGTGACGCGCACGTGCGAGGAACTGGCGGAGGCAGCGGTCCCCCAGTTCGCCGACGTCGTCACCGTCGACTTGCTGGACCCGGTGCTGCGCGGTGAGGAACCGCCCGGCGCGAGCACCGAGATGCGCCGCACCGCGGTTGCCGGCCTGGAGGGCGGCCATTCCCTCGACCCCGTCGGTGAACTGATCCGGTTCGCTCCTGCCGACCCGATCATCGCCGGGGTGACCGGCGGCCACGCGGTCCTCGAAGCCGACCTGAGCACCTCCGACGGCTGGCGGGCCCAGGCCCCGGAACGAGCCCGGCGAGTACTGGACCAGGGCATCCACTCCCTGATCGCTGTGCCGCTACGAGCCCGGGGGACGGTGCTGGGAATGGTGAACTTCTGGCGGGCGCGCGCCTCTCCACCGTTTGAGCAGGAGGATGTGTCCTTCGCCGAGGAGTTGGCCGCTCGGGCGGCGGTGTGCATCGACAATGCCCGCCGCTACACCCGTGAGCACGCCATGGCCGTCACGCTGCAGCGCAGCCTGTTGCCCCGTGAGCTGCCCGAGCAGACCGCGCTCGATGCGGCTCACCGCTACCTGCCGGCGAAGGCCGGGGTGGGCGGCGACTGGTTCGACCTCATCCCGCTGTCCGGTGCCCGGGTCGCCCTGGTGGTCGGCGATGTCGTCGGCCACGGCTTGCGCGCTGCGGCCACCATGGGTCGACTGCGCACCGCGGTGCACAACTTCTCCACCCTGGACCTGCCTCCTGACGAACTGCTGCGCTATGTGGATGAACTGGTGGCCCACATCGACGCCGAAGAGACCGCCACCGAAGAGACCGCCGCCGAGGAGGACTGGCAGGGGATCACCGGGGCCACTTGCCTGTACGTGATCTACGACCCCGTCTCCGGGCAGTTGGCCGCCGCCACCGCCGGCCATCTGGGGCCCGCTGTGGTCCATCCCGACGGCACCGTGCTCTTCCCCCAGATGCCGGTATCCCCGCCGCTGGGCCTGGGCGCCGGCCTGCCCTTCGAAAGCACCGAGCTGACCCTGCCCGAGGGCTCCCGGCTGGTGCTCTACACCGACGGGCTCGTCGAGGACCGCGACCTGGACGCCGGCCTGGAGGCCCTGCGCCGTGCCCTCGCAGGGCCTGACCGCACCCCGGAGGCAACCTGCGCCGCGGTGATCGAGGCCATGCTGCCCGCCCGGCCTCGCGACGACATCGCGCTGCTGGTGGCCCGGACCCGTCGGCTGGGGCGCGCGCAGGTCGCCGAGTGGGATGTGCCCTACGACCCGGCGGCGGTAGCCTCGGTCCGCTCCGCCTGCGTCCGACGGCTGACGGACTGGGGGCTGGAGCAGATCGCCTTCGCCACCGAGCTCATCCTCAGCGAGCTGATCACCAACGCCATCCGCTACGGCACCGAGCCCGTCACCGTGCGGCTGCTGCGCACAGCGCCCATCGGCGGCTCCACCGCGGGCACCCTCATCTGCGAGGTCGCCGACGGTAGCAGCACCTCTCCCCGCCTGCGCCGGGCCAAGACCACTGACGAGGGTGGTCGCGGACTGTTCCTCGTCGCCCAGTTCGCCCAGCGCTGGGGTACCCGCTACACTCCGACCGGCAAGATCATCTGGGCCGAACAAAGCCTCCACGACGGCGTCACCTCCGCCGGAGAGGGCCTCGGCGAGATCGCCCCCGGTCTCTGGGACGACACCGCGTGGTGAGGAACGGGCCTCGCGTTCGCCGGCACGGCCGGCGACAGCCTCCCGAGTCCGGGCTCCTCACCGGCATGCAGACGATTCCCGGCCCATGCTCGTGGTACTGGGTACTCTGGCCTGGGTGACCGCTGCGCCGACGCGGTAGGCCGACGTAGACCAAGAAGACACCAAGAAGACGCAGAGGCGGGCACGGTTCTTCGGACCTCCTCCACGCCTTGCCATCGCCATGTGTCCATCGATGACAACCGGTGGACATCCCTGTATCGCTCGCCCCTTGTTGGAACTCTGGAACTTCTGTGACCCGTCCAGGAACCATCGTGACCGCACCTCGTGCCCGAGCAGGGGTCGTCTCCGGTTGCCTCGTCCTCATGTCACTGACCCTGAGCGCCTGCGGCGACACACCCACCGCAACGCCCGAGAAGCCGTCGTTGGCCACCTCCGCCGAGCACGTGGGTGGCATGGACGCATTGGTCGCCGCGGCGAAGGACGAGGGGACACTCAACGCGATCGCGCTCCCGCGCGACTGGGCCGGCTACGGCGCCCTGCTGGACGGCTTCGAGAGGAAGTACGGGATCGACGTCAGGGTCGAGAATCCGCAGGGCTCCAGCCAGAGCGAGATCGACGCCGTCAAGAGGAACCGGGGTCGGGCAAGCGCTCCCGACGTGATTGACGTCGGTGACACATTCGCGCAGGACGCGGCCCGGAAGCAGCTGCTCGCTCCCTACCAGGTCGCCGCGTACGGCTCGATCCCGGAGAATCAGAAGGACCCCGAGGCCCACTGGTACAACGGCTACGGCGGCTACATCTCCATCGGCTGCGACGCCACGCGCGTCCACACCTGCCCGCAGACCTTCTCCGATCTGGTGAAACCCGAATACAAGGGCAAGGTCGCGCTCAACGGCGACCCCACCGAGGCCGGCGCCGCCTTCGCCGGCGTGTATGCGGCGGCCCTGGCGAACAAAGGGTCCTTCGACGACATCCAGCCCGGCATCGACTTCTTCGCCAACCTCAAGAAGATCGGCAACTTCAACCCCGTGGAGTCCACCCCGGCCGCCATCGTGAAGGGTGACACACCCATCAGCATCGACTGGGACTTCGTCAACCTCGGCTACGCCGACGAGTTCCGCAGCAAGGGCGTGGACTGGAAGGTCTCCATTCCCTTCGACGGCAGCTTCGGTCAGTACTACGCGATGGCCATCAACAAGGACGCCCCGCACCCTGCCGCTGCGCGCCTGTGGCAGGAGTACCTCTTCAGCCCGGAGGGCCAGAACCTCCGGCTGGAGGGCTACGCCCGCCCCGTACTGATGGACGCCATGAAGGAGGACGGCACCCTTGACGAGGCCGCCGCCGCAAGGCTGCCGACGGTCGAGGGCACGACGGAATTCCCGACCGAGGCACAGTCGGAGAAGGCGCAGGCGAAGATCGCCCGGGGCTGGGCCAAGGCCCTGTCAGGCTGACGGCGGACCCCGGGGTTCACGGGAGTACGGGTCGTCTCGTGTCAGTGGCAGTACGGGTCGTCTTGTGTCAGTGGATGCGCTGGAGGGTGTCGGGGGTGAGGTCGGCGAGGGTGGGGTAGCCGTCGACGGCCATGAGCAGGTCCGCCTCGGCGAGCAGGGCGCGCAGGACGTGGACGATGCCGTCGGTGCCGCCGAGGGCCGCGCCGTAGGCGTAGGGGCGGCCGATGCCGACGGCAGTGGCGCCGAGGGCGAGGGCCTTGATGACGTCGGCTCCGGTGCGTACACCGGAGTCGAACAGGACGGGCAGGCCGTCGGCGGCCTCGACCACGGCGGGCAGGGCGTCGAGGGCGGGCAGACCGCCGTTTGCCTGTCGGCCGCCGTGGTTGGAGCAGTAGATGCCGTCCACGCCGCCGTCCTTGGCACGGCGGACGTCGTCAGGGTGGCAGATGCCCTTGAGGATCAGCGGCAGGTCGGTGATCGACCGCAGCCAGGACAGGTCGTTCCAGGTGAGGGGGTTGCCGAAGATCTTCGCCCAGTGCATCACGGCGGCTTCCGGGTCGTCCTCGGGGGACTTGGCAAGCCGGGAGCGGAAGACGGGGTCGGAGAAGTAGTTGGCCAGGCAGTGGCCGCGCAGCTGGGGAAAGTTGCCGGCGGTCAGGTCGCGCGGCCGCCAACCGGCGATCCAGGTGTCGAGGGTGACCACGATGCCCTTGAACCCGGCGGCCTCCGCCCGGTGTACGAGGCTCTCGGCCACCTCCCGGTCGGTGGGGGTGTAGAGCGAGAAGAAGCCCGGGGTGTCGCCGAACTCCTCGGCGACCTCCTCCATCGGGTCGACCGTCAACGTCGATGCCACCATCGGCACTCCCGTCCGTGCGGCGGCCCGTGCGGTGGCGAGGTCGCCGTGGCCGTCCTGTGTGCACAGCCCGATCACGCCGACCGGCACCATGAACAGCGGGGTGGGCAGGCGCATGCCGAACAGGTCGACGGACAGGTCGCGTTCGGTGGGGCTGACCATCATGCGCGGGAACAGGCCCCACCGCTGGAACGCGGCGACGTTGGCCCGCTGGGTGTACTCGTCGCCGGCGCCGCCTGCCACATAGGAGAGCACCGAAGGCGACATCGCCGCCTGGGCCGGCGGCTCCAGGTCGGCGTAGGTCATCGGCAGGCTGGGCAGCACTCCACGGAGCCCGTTGAAGTAGATCTCGTTCTGGTAGTCGGCGTAGGTCATGATCCGGCCCTCCGGCGCTTGTGCTGCGGCCCGCCCGGTGCGGGCCCGGCCTCTACAGTGGAGGCAAGCGCTCCACAAGCCCGCCAGAACGCATGATTCTCGCCGCGGAGATGCCCAGGATGCAGGAAACGGCGAAGCCTCTCAGCCAGACGCGAGGGTTTCCCCGCTCGCGGTCTTCCGCCCAGCGCCGTCACCAGCGCCATCACCAGCGCCGACGAGTCGCCTACCGGCGGGGCTGTGGCCCTGCGGGGCGGTGTTCAGCCCCGGCTCGCCGACGGCGAGCCGGCCACGGCCTTTCTTGATTGAGCGTCGATGCGGAACACACGCATGGCGTTGTCGCGGAATGTCTTGCGCAGCACGTCGTGGCCGCGCGGCCCCAGGACGTTGACCAGCATGCCGATGATGTCGGGCAGTGAGGCGTTGGGCCGGTCCATGGGGTAGTTCGATCCGAACAGCACACGGTCGGGGCCGAAGGCGTCAGTGACGTGATCGACCATGGGCCGCAGAAGTTGTTGGAGATTGTCGCGGCCACCGATGTTGTCCTCGGGGCTGTGACCAAAGCCCAGTTGCGGGAAGGCGCATCCGGAGTGTTTGGCGACCACGTTGGAGTGCTCGGCCACCGCGGAGATGTTGTCCTTCCAGGTGCGGTAGATGTCGGCGCGTTGGGCGGCGGTGGCTCCGGTGTCGGTTCCCACGGGGCCGAACACGCCGACCGGGGTGGCGTAGTGATCGACGATGATGGTCGTCTCGGGGTACTCGCGCGCCAGGACGGCGACGTCCGGGAGTTGGCCGGAGTAGATCGTCGCCTCGAAGGGCAGGCCCCGTTCGGCGACCGCGGAGAATCCGGTGAGGAAGTCCCGGCTTTTGAGTAGTCCCGGTTCGTCGTACCAGTTCAGAACCTTGGGGTCCGGGTGCCAGGCCGCGAGCTGACGGATGCACGTGACCTTGCCGCTGGCCTGCAGGTGGGCGTCGATGAGGGCGGCACAGTGCGGGCTTGAGGGGTTGGCGCGCGCGACGATCGCGGCCAGGTCCGGCCGGCCGTCGCGGCCCCAGGGCAGGGAGGTCAGCCATCTGGTCTCCGCCACCGGCGCCATCGGGTCCTTCTTCTCCTGCCACCCGGCCTCCACATGCACCACGGCGGTGACGGGCGCGCCGACCGCCTCGGCGACCCCTTCGGCGACAGCGGCGTAGTCGTCGGGCAGGAACGGCCGTACCACATACCGCGGGGTCAGCGTCAGTTCCCTGAGCGTGACCGGCGCCAACTTGGCGAAGGCCGCCTCGACCAGCCGCGGTGCCGCCCGATAGACCGGTGCCGCCGGGCTGGCCTGACGGGGGGTGGTGAACGGATCCCATTGATGCATGTGGGCGTCGATGATCCCCTCGACAACGCCCGCGAGACTGTAAGCCATGTGTCGTTCCTCGCCGCGGAGTGTGGTGGCCCTATGCCGCTTGCCGGCATCGACGATCGCGGTGGCACCCAGCGGCTCATCGATGTCGGCATCGAGGGTGGAGCTGATGCGGCCCATGGCCCAGTAGCAGCCGAGGTACGCGCCTGCACGAGGTACGCGCCTGCCCGCGGGCAGTGGCCCACGTGCACCGCTTCGGCCGGAGGGCCGAGTCCGACCGCACGCTGGTGTTTCCAGGCTGCATCGGTACGGACCGACCGGCAAGCCGGACCCGGGGCCGCCTCGATGAGGCGCGGAGACCCCTGGCGTGGGGGGCGAGGACGGAGAGGTCGCCGGTCACCGCCCCTGAGCGACCGGCGACGCCGACACCGGACCCGGCCGGCGGACCGTGCCGGCCCTGTGACGAACACCGGCTCCCCCACCGTCACCCCCCGAGACGGCTGGGAGGGACCGGCTTCGCTCCCTCCCGGCCGTCGACCGGATCAGGAGCCGGACAGCTCCGTTCGGACGGTGCGGGCCGCGGTGACCAGGTTCTCCAGCGAGGCACGGGTCTCGGGCCAGCCGCGGGTCTTCAGGCCGCAGTCCGGGTTGACCCAGAGGCGCTCGGCGGGGATGGCCTCAAGTCCCTTGCGCAGCAGGGCGGCTGCCTCGTCGGCACTCGGGATGCGAGGGGAGTGGATGTCGTAGACACCGGGGCCGGCCTCGCGCGGGTAGCCGTGTGCGGCCAGCTCCCGGGCGACCTGCATGTGGGAGCGGGCGGCCTCCAGGCTGATGACGTCCGCGTCGAGATCGTCGATGGCCTGCACGATGTCGCCGAATTCCGCGTAGCACATGTGGGTGTGGATCTGCGTGCGGTCCTGTACGCCGCTGGTGGAGAGGCGGAACGCCTCGGTGGCCCAGGCGAGATACGCGGGGTGGTCGGCTGCGCGCAGCGGCAGCGTCTCACGCAAGGCGGGTTCGTCGACCTGGATGACCGAGGTTCCGGCCGCCTCCAGGTCACCCACCTCGTCGCGCAGGGCGAGGGCGACCTGGCGGGCGGTGTCACCGAGCGGCTGGTCGTCGCGGACGAAGGACCAGGCGAGCATGGTCACCGGGCCGGTGAGCATGCCCTTGACGGGGCGGTCGGTCAGCGACTGCGCGTAGGAGGTCCAGCGGACCGTCATCGGCTCGGGCCGGGAGATGTCACCCGCCAGGACCGGCGGCCGGACGTAGCGGGTGCCGTAGGACTGCACCCAGCCATGCTGTGTGGCGAGGTAGCCGGTGAGCTGTTCCGCGAAGTACTGGACCATGTCGTTGCGCTCCGGCTCGCCGTGCACCAGGACATCGATGCCGGCCTTCTCCTGGAAGCCGAGGACATCGCGGATCTCGGCCGCGATGCGGTCGTCGTATCCCGCGGTGTCGATCCGTCCCGCGCGCAGGTCGGCGCGGGCGGTGCGCAGTTCGGCGGTCTGCGGGAAGGAACCGATGGTGGTGGTCGGCAGCAGCGGCAGCCCGAGGTGGGCACGCTGGGCCGTTGCGCGCTCGGCGTACGGCGCGGAGCGGCGGCCGTCGGCGTCGGTGACGGCCGCGGCACGGGCGCGTACCGCCGGGTCGTGGGTGATCGCCGAGTTCGCCCGGGAGGCCAGGTCGGCGCGGTTCGCGGCGAGTTCGGCGGCGATGGTGTCGGTGCCCTCCGACAGGCCTCGCGCCAGGGTCACCAGCTCCGCGGTCTTCTGCTTGGCGAAGGCCAGCCAGCGGACGATCTGAGGGTCGATGTCGCGCTCGACGGTGGCGTCCAGCGGCACGTGCAGCAGCGAGCAGGACGCGGCCACGTCCACGCGGTCGGCGAGGCCGAGCAGGGTGCCGAGGGCGGCCAGCGACTTCTCCAGATCGTTGATCCAGATGTTGCGGCCATTGACCACTCCCGCCACCAGGCGCTTGCCCGGCAGTCCGCCGACGGCCGCCAGGGCGTCGAGGTTCGCCACGGCCGCGTCGGTGAAGTCGAGCGCCAGACCGTCCACCGGGGCCTTGGCCAGGACGGGCAGGGCGTCGCCGAGGCGGTCGAAGTACGAGGCGACCAGCAGCTTCGGACGGTCGGTCAGGGCACCCAGCTCGCGGTAGGCGCGCGCGGCGGCGTTCAGTTCGGCCGGGGTGCGGTCCTGCACGAGGGCGGGCTCGTCGAGCTGCACCCACTCGGCGCCGGCGGCACGCAGGTCGGCGAGCACCTCGGCGTAGACCGGCAGCAGTCGGTCCAGCAGCGTCAGCGGCTCGAAGTCCGCGGCCACGCCGGGAGCGGGCTTGGACAGCAGGAGGTAGGTGACCGGTCCGACGAGAACCGGCCGGGGGGGCAGACCGAGCGCGAGAGCTTCCTTGAACTCGGCGACCTGCTTGCCGGAGTCGGCGGTGAAGACGGTGTCCGGTCCCAACTCCGGTACGAGGTAGTGGTAGTTGGTGTCGAACCACTTCGTCATCTCCAGCGGCGCGACGTCCTGTGTGCCGCGCGCCATCGCGAAGTAGCCGTCGAGCGTGTCGGCCGCGACGGCGGCGCGGTGGCGGTCCGGGACAGCACCGACCATCACGCTGGTGTCCAGCACGTGGTCGTAGTAGGAGAAGTCACCGGTCGGCACCTCGTGGATGCCGGCGTCGGCCAGTTGCTGCCAGTGGGAACGGCGCAGGGTGCGGGCGGTCTCCTTGAGGGCGTCGGCGGTGACCTTGCCCTTCCAGTAGCCCTCGATGGCCTTCTTCAGTTCCCGGTTCTGTCCCTGGCGGGGGTAGCCGTACACGGTGGCCCGTGCTGCCGCGGCTGCGGACTTCGCTGTCACGGAACTCTCCTTCGCGGATGTGCCTGGTGAAAGCCCCGGGGACGGAACGAGAAGCGCGAAGGGGTGACGAACCGGACGGAACCACGGTGCGCTCGCGACGCACGTGTCCGCCTGGTATGTACGCCGACCCGCCCTCGAGGTCACCGGGATGGCCGTCCACGCATGGGCGCAGACGGGCAACGGGCAGGTCTTCGGACTCGCGGGCACGCCTGCCGGAGTCTTCCGGCGGGCACCTACTGGCCGTCGCTTCCCGGATCCGCGGCCCGGATCCAGTGCGTATGACGGCGGTCGTTCCCACTCACCGCTGCGGGGCAGTCCCGGATTCCCACCGGGTTCCCTCTTACGACGCGGCCCGTCTGGCGGACGGGGCGAACCTGTTGCCCGGCCAGCGTAGAGGGCGGCCGTGGCGACGGACACCTCTGTTCACATTCCGGACTGTGAGATGAGACACCGGCGGGACGTGGTGGAGATGCCGGGACGTGGTGGAGTTGCGGCGGGGTGCGGAACGGCCTCAGTCGCCCGTACGGCCGAGCAGTCCCGCGTCCACCATGCGCCGGAGCAGCGGTGGCGGTGCGTAGAGGGGTTCCTTGAACTCGTCGTAGAGGGACCGGGCGATGGAGGCGACGGTGTCCAGGCCGATCAGGCCGGCGAGTCCGAGCGGGGCCACGGGGTGGGCGCAGCCCAGCTCCATGCCCGCGTCCACGCCGGCCTTACGGGGCGCACGCTCCCGCAGCCCGGAACAGCGAACCGTCAGAGGGAGCATGGTCGTCACCTGGATCACCCGGACCGGATCCGGCCGCCCTGTCGACCTCCCCCGGGTACATGACCTGGACGTCACGCAACAGGCTTTCCACCACGTCGTCCACGTCGAGGCGCCTCTCCACCGAACGCAGGCCGGTCAGTCCGGCCCGGAGGGTGACACGGGGCGGTGCGAGGAGCTTGCAGCAGTCCTCGTCCGGCAGCACGGAGACCTCTGCGGTGCCGATGGACCTGGCCTCGTCGATGATCTCCTGCTTCTCCCAACCGATCAACGGCCGCAGCACCGGCAGGCCGGCGGCCTCGTCCACGGCTGCCAGGTTGGCCAGGGTCTGACTGGCCACCTGTCCCAGACTGTCCCCCGTCACCAGCGCCTCCGCCCGGGTTCGGCCGGCCAGCGCCGAGGCGGCGCGCACCATCAGCCGCCGCTGTGCGACGACTTGGAGCCGGCCGGCACCCGCGACGGCCAGCTGCTTCTGTGCCTGGCCGAGGGCGATGACGTGGAGCCGTCCGCCGGGCTGATAGCGGTTGAGTTCCCGGGCGAGGGCGTACGCCTTGTAAACGGAAGCGGCGTTCGTGTACGGAGCGCCGGTGAAGTGGACGAAGTCGCAGTGCAGCCCCCGGCGCATCGCCCGGTAGGCCGCCACCGGCGAGTCGTACCCTCCGGAGAGCAGCACCAGGGCACGGCCGCTGGAGCCGACCGGCAGCCCGCCCGGACCCGGGTGCCGGGTCCAGGAAACGTAGCTCTCCTTGTGGTCGATCTCGACGGAGACCCGAACGTCGGGTCGGGAGAGGTTCACCGGCAGCGGCCCCAGGGCGGCGAGGACGCGTGACCCCAGGAAACGCTCGAACTGCGACGAGGTCATCTCGAAGCCCTTGTCCCGGCGCTTGACCCGCACGGCGAAGCTGATTCCGGGCCGCTCGGCACGGGCACCGGCGACCGCGTCCACGACGGCCGCGGAAATGTCCGGCACGGTACCCGGGACGCGCAGAGCGGGCTCGACCGAGTTGAACCCGATCACCCGGCGGGCACGCTCCACCAAGACCTCCTGTGGGACCTCTCCGCCGAGCACGGTGACGTTCTGGCCGTGCTTGATCCACGTGGAGCCGCCGACGCCCCGCAGGGCGTGGCGGAGGTTGTCGTGCAGCCGCTCGGTGAACAGGTGCCGGTTGCGGCCTTTGAGGAAGATCTCACCGTGTTTGAGCAGCACGCAGGGCCCGCTGCCGGGGCGTGGTGTGCTGGGGGAAGGGATGCTCGGTTCGCCGGGCACGAAACTCTCCTTCGCGAGTCGTCGTGAGGACCGGCCCCGGAACGCGAGCGCGGTGCGGGGTACCCAGGGTAGACAAGGTGGCGCATGGTCGGTGAACGGGGTGTGGGGCGGCTGATGGCCGCGCCGCCGGCTCGCGGCGCTCCCCGCTCACGGTGCTCCCCGCCAGTGCCGGCCGGGGCACTTGGCTCAGCGACGGCAGGGGCAATACCCGTACCGATCGCGAACAGTCCACTGACGCGAACAGTCCACTGAGCGGTGCAGGACATCCGCCGACGGCACGCGTGGGCAGCCGGGAAGGTCGCCGAGCGCGGCATCACCCTCACCACCGTCGCCGAGCGCGTCCTTCGGGCCCTTGGCCGAGCGAGACAGGTCTCGGTCCGGGTGCTGCCGAGGGAGCCTGACCTGCGACACTGCCTCGCATGAGCACGGAGCAGCGCACCATACTCGTCGTCGGCATCGGAGCCGGCGACCCGGACCACCTGACACTCGCCGCGGTGAAGGCCATGCGTCGCGCGGACGTCTTCTTCATCGTGGGCAAGGGGTCGGACAAGTCCGCACTGACGGACCTGCGCCACCGCATGATCGAGGAGCACGCGCAGGCCCCGTACCGTGTCGTGGAGGTCGACGACCCGAGTCCGGAGCGTCGTCCGATGGACCGCTCCGACTACACCTCTGCCGTCCACGACTGGCGTACTCGTCGCGCGGACATCTTCGAGCAGCTGATGCGCGACGAGATGACGGCAGGGGAGACCGGGGCCTTCCTCGTGTGGGGCGACCCGTCGCTGTATGACAGCACGCTCGGCATCCTCTCCGACATCGAGAGGCGGGGCACGGTCTCTGCCGCGGTCGAGGTGTTCCCCGGCATCAGCAGTGTCTCGACGCTGGCCGCGCGGCATCGCATTCCACTGAATCAGGTCGGCCGGCCGGTACACATCACCCCTGCGCGCCGCCTGCCCGAAGTGGGCCAGAACGACGACGGGGACATCGTCGTCATGCTCGATGCGAACGAGTCGTTCGCCCAGGTCGACAGCGACGACGTCTGGATCTACTGGGGTGCCTACCTCGGCACTCCGGACGAACTGCTCATTGCCGGTCCCCTGCGTGAGGTGTCCGACCGCATCCGTCAGGTGCGGGCTGCGGCGCGTGCCCACCATGGATGGATCATGGATACGTACCTTCTGCGCATCGTGGACCGCTGAGCGGCCCGACAGTGTCGGTGTGGTCGGCAAGTTCGCGTCGTGCCTGATAACGGTGGGCGCCATCCTGCCGGTGTGTCGCGACCGCGCTCGCAGAGGACACACCACTCCATCGGCTGCCCAGCGGTACGGTCCGCGAAGCTCCGGCCCAGAGGTGGAGGCAGCGGCCGGGCGGGGAGCGTGCGTCCTCTTGCCCACGGGGGTCATCGAACAGCACGGGCCACACCTGCCTCTGGGCACCGATGCCTACGGTGCCTACCAGCTCGCCGCCCTGGCCTTCACACAACTGCGGTCAGGGCCACCTTGTCCCCCTTGTCCCCACCCGGTGCTCATGGGATGCCACGTCCAGCCACGACGTCCGGGCTCCGCGCCCGCGGCGGAGGCGTAACGGCTCGCTGGGGGGGGAGTGCCACCTCACGGTCGAAGACCGGCCATCTCCCACTCGGTTGTCACTCATGCCCGTGTCAGCAGGCATCACCTCGGCCTCTTGCCGCAGACACCGCACCGGCGGCTGAAGCTCCGTGTCCGCAGGCGCAACAGCAAGTACAGGCGCAACAGCAAGTACACGTTCACCACCGGAAGGCACCCGAGTACACCCAGGCGTACAGCATTTCCACTACGAGATGATCAAGGAGAACGGCCTTGACGAGTCCAACGCGGGCTAAATGCAACAGTGTTACGCAGAAGGGACGTGATCCGGGCGGGCCGCCGTCCGTGGACGAGAATGGCCTACCATCCCGGTGGATGCGGCTGCCGGGACGTCGGCAAGCGCACGGAGAGCCGGGGGGCTTCATGGATGCTGAATTGGTGAACCTGGCACGTACGGCCGGGACAACCATCATCGGTGCGATGGCCACGGATGCCTGGACTCGCACCCGAGACATCGTCGTCGCGGCGTGGCGCCGGGTGCATCCGGACCGCGCCGAGGCAGTGGGCACCGACCTCGACGTCAGCCGTGACGAACTGCTCGCAGCGCGTGCGAACGGCGACGAGCTGTCCGAATCGGAATTGCTCGCGGAATGGCAGAGTCGCGTGCGTCGGCTCCTCGTCGAGAATCCCGGCATTGCCGCGGCTCTGCGGCAGCTCCTGGACGATGAAGGTGCCGCCCCCGCACGGCACGGAGCGGATGTCGGAGAGGTTCGCATGACGGCGCGGGCGAGCGACAGCGCCCGCGTGTATCAGGCGGGCCGAGACCAGCACATCACCGAAAGGTGAGTTCGCGACGGGACGGACCGTCGGACGGCGGCTCCGGCTCCGGTCCGCAGAGCGAAGGCCATGCATCGGGGCAAGGGAGGGTCTACCAGTCCGCGGGAAATCAACAGATCACTGAGCACCATCATCACTACCCGGTCGGCCACGGGGGGCCACCGCCGGCTGCTCAGGGGAGCGGGCCGCGGTCCTGGCGACGAATGGTCCGCATCGCAGTCGTATGCGTTCTCGCCCTCGCGGTTGGCCTTTCCCTCACGGTTTGGTTGATCAGGATCGGCTCGCCCGGTGACGACGAGGACACACCGGACAATCGGTCACAGGGCCAACTGCCCCCATCCGTCCGTACCACCGACAGCACGGCCCCGCCAAAGTCCCCTCGTACGCAGTCCCCGCTCCCGTCCACACTGTCCCCGAGTCCTCCGGCGGCCAGGCCTCAGTGGTCCGGTGACATGAAACTGACCTTCGTCAACCTGGACACGGTTCCGCCGACGGTCCTGGGCAGCAATTCGGGTGCCAGCTTCTGGATCAACTTCGACCCCACACGCGAGGGCGCGGAAGCCAAGATCTACGGCCTGAACGGCGGATTCTTCACGACGAAGCCCACGGTCGCACTCTGGGAGGACACCCGTAAGCCCACGCAACAGCGGTGTGCGGACCTCATCGCCCAGCAGGGGTCGGAAACTCTTCCGGTTGCCGAGGGCGGCCGCTTCTGCGTCAGGTCGGCGAAGGGCCGAGTCGCCATGGTCGCCGTCGGCGCATACAGCAGGACCCGTGAGGCGTACATGGGCAAGGTCACCGTGTGGCCGCCCACTCCCTAAGAACCATCCGTCGGGTCAGGCAGTAGGCGGTGCGTGCCGTGACTGATCCACCACAGAGGGTGGCCGGAATTCCGCCGCCCCGCATCTTGTCTCCACCACCGTCCGACGCCGGTGGGGAGGGACGGCGAGGAGGCCTGGGGAACTGCTCGGTCCCGACACAGACGCAGAGCTGTTCCTGCAGGTCAAGAGGCCCCCGACGGCCTTTCCGGAGTGGGCCGCCATTGCTGCGACCCTGGCGGGAGACAGCGAGACCTTGGTAACAAAGGTGGACTCACGGAGTGATCCCGGAACCTTGTCCTGGGATTACTCATCTGCAAGTAAGGAACCGACCATCTTCGCCCCTCGGGGCAGCCAGCACCAGCCGGAGCAACCGCGATGACCAACCCAGCCACCGGGGTCTACCAGTCCCGGGGCCGCCACCGTGCCTCCCGCGCCCGGCGATGGCTCTTCGCAGTGGCATCCATAGCCGCGCTCGGGCTGATCGCCTGGCCGGTGATGAGCTACTTCGAGATCCCGCCGTTCACCGACAAGGGCGATCCGGTCAGCTACGGCCAGGCCAATGGCGCAAACGGGGGCAAGCCCGCGGACTCCAGGACCCTGATGCCCACAGGTCCGCAGGCGTCGTTCAAGAACGCCGGGACCATGAGCGACGGCTCGACGATCAGTGTCGTCACGCTGGACGGCAAGAAATCCGGTTTCAAGGGCAAAGTGTGGGTCTGGGCACCCAAGGAGTACACCGACGACCCGAAGTTCGCCTCCAGCGGCTTCCCCGTCCTGATAGCCCTGCCGGGCGGCCCCGGCAACGACAGCAACTACTGGATAGGCCAGTTCGGCAAGGACAAGCTCTCGCTGCAGGAGAGCATCTCCCGGTGGTACCACGAGGGCGCGAGCAAGCCGTTTCTCCTGGCCATGCCGATCCTCAACCCCGGCCCGGACGACAAGGGCATCTACTGGGACGGCAGTGACATACCCGGCCAGCCGAAGATGGGCACCTGGCTGACCGAAGACGTCCCGGACCTGATGAAGGCCAACTTCCGCACCCTCAAGTCCCGTGACGGCTGGGGCTACATGGGATCCTCCACCGGAGGCTTCGCGAGCCTGAAGTCCGTGCTGAAGCACCCGGACAAGTTCAAGGCCGCCGTCGCCAACGGCCCGGACATCGTCCCCGACTCCCCTCTGTGGCGCGGCCACCAGAAGCAGATGCGCGAGAACAACCCCGAGGTGCTGGCCAAGCAGCTGCAGGCCCATAAGGGGCCGGATGTCTATGTCGCCTTCCAGGTCGGTTCGAAGGAGAACTCCGCGACCCTGGCCGGCGTCAAGAAGTTCATGGCCACCTACGGCAAGGGCCCACTCCACACCAAGTACTGGGAGATCCCGGGCGGCAAGCACAACGCCGCCACGTACCTCTCGAACATGCGCGAGCCGCTGAAGTGGATCAGCGAACAGATGGAGGGTCCGACACCGTCGGGCTGACCTGCGCACCCTGCCCGCCCGGCACGGGCTCGTGCCGGGCGGGCAGGGTGCGGTGGGCGAGGACGCAGGGCGCGTCAGGTGAGCTCCGCCGCGGTCGTCGTGGCGCAGTCCTTGAGGGCGTCCCAGATGCCTTCGCCCAGGGACTTGAAGAGCTCCTCCGGGTGGTGCTGGAGCCAGGAGGTGATGTCGTCCCACTTGCCGATCGTGAACCGCTGGTCGAGGTGGAAGTCGACCAGGTGCACGTCGAGCAGGGACGCGTCGCAGCTCGCCGTCAGGTGCAGGATGGCGCCAGTACCGTCGACGGTGAGGTCGAAGCCGCCTTCCGCGTGGATGCCCACCAGGTTTCCGGCGGGGACCGGGATGCCGCCGAGCACCACGCCCCGGGGAATGGTGACGTCGAAGTCCAGCTTGACGTGGGCCGAGGCCTTCAGTCCGGTGCGGTTGAGGGTGCAGCTCATGTCCGCGTGCAGGATGTCCGGCAGGTCCACGGCGGTCGTGAAGGCGAAGCCCGCGTCGCCGAGTTCGGCCTCGATCGAGACCGACAGGCCGAGGAGGTCGAGCTTCCCGGAGAGGGAGAAGATCTTCGCCGGGAGGTGCCCGCTCCGGATGCCCCGGGTGTCGAGCAGGTACTGGGGGCCCTTGGCGCCGCTCGCGTCCGAGAAGGTGAGGACGTCGGCGAGCTTCAGCGGCTGGGCGACGTTGCTGTACGCGTAGAGGCCGTCGTCGCTGACGTTGACCTCGAAGCGCCAGTTGTTGCCGAAGAAGTCGATGTCTCCCTTGGCGTAGAAGCCCTGCTTCCACTCCTCGTGGGTCACGGGGTTGGTCCAGCCGCCGGGAGCGGTGACCACGCATATCGCCAGCTTGTGGAGCACGATCTGCTTCAGGAAGGCGAGCCACTCCGGCGGGTTGACGAGGACGGCGAGCATGTCCCAGATCGAGATGCCGGTGTCCTGGTGGACGGCCTCCAGGTCGAAGCGGAAGGCGGTGACGTACGGCTCCGGATCGAACCCGCCCTCGATGTCGAGCTTCAGGGCGGCGTCGCCGATGACCACCGAACCGCCCCCGCCCAGGGTGAGCCCGGTTTTCGCCCCGTAGCCGATCTGCAGGTAGAAGTACTGGACGTCGAAGCCCTCGACGCCGAAGGCGTTCTTCCACGTGGGGAGGTCATCGGATGAAGGCGGCTCGGTGAGACCGGCGAGGTGGATCGCGGTGCTGCGCACCAGGCTGTATGTGGTCTCGCTCGCCTCGTGCGGCGTCGCGTCGTGGATGAGGCGGCCGTCGGTCCCGGGGACGGGGTCCGCCGTGAGCAGCGTGGGCCCGGGGGCCCGGAGCGCGTAGGCCAGTTGGTGCGGCGCAGGTCGTCCGGCGGCTTCTGCCGCACCGGAACCGGCGGGCTTGAGCGCCAGAAAGAGGTGGAACTCCGTGCCCTTGAGGGCCCCGCCGGCCACGAACTGCAGCAGGGTCGGAGAAGCGGAACCGACAGCCGGAACGGTGAAGTTCCAAGAGGTCTGGAGCGACACCTCCCACTGTGCCGGGCGGAACGTGAGAGTCAGGCCGCCGAAGCCCTCGCGGGTCTTCTGCTCCGCTATGGACGCGGTGAACTCGGACTCCTGGACCGGCGTGGTGAGCCGTGCCGTCAGGTGGATGCCGCCGGTGTCCTGGAACAGCTCCTTCAAGGGCGCCAGCGGGCCCGTCAACCCCAACTCGGTGAAGAACGTGAGGCCCTTGTTCAGCGTGGCGGGCAGGGTGTCGGGCGGGTTGGCTCCGGCATCGACGGTCACCCCGTCGGCGGAGCTGACGGCGAGCCCGGACTTGGCGAAGGTGATGCCGTCGAGGAAACCGAGCACCGGGGCCCAGTCCGACACCTTCCCCGGCGACCAGACCCAGTCCTGCTGCCAGAACGCGGCGGCGAACAGGGTGCCGCCCTCCGCCTTCTTGGCCGCCTTGCCGAAGAACGTCAGCTGCGCCGCGTCGAACGTCGCGGTGGTGCTGACCGTCAGCTCGTAGCTCTTGCCCGCGGCCGGCTGTCCCGCCAGTGCGTTCCCCAGCCGTACGGCCACGACGGGCCGGCGGAGGGAGACCTGCGGCAGGCCGGTGGGCAGTGGTACGTCGGCCTGGCAGGCGAGGGACTTCAGGAGCCCGGTCAGGTCGAGGTCGGGGAAGGTCCCGTCGAGCTTGAAGGCGCCGGGAATGGTCCACGCGGCGGAGAACTTCACGACTGAGTCGTCGCCGTTGCCGCCCGAGGCCGGACCGAGCTCGGCCTTGGCCGACAGGGTGCCGGTGGTTCCCGGACCGCTGTCCACCTGCTGCTGTACTACGCCGGCGGGGGCACCCTCGCCGCCCTCGCGCGACAGCTCCAGCCCCGCCTCGGTGAGCGCGATGCGGGCGGCGCCGACGTCGATGTGCCACTCGGAGGAGACGGACGCGTCGACTTCGTACGCGCCCTTCTTGGGTGTCGCGGTGCCGGAGAACTTCTTGAGCGTGAGCGCAGGCACGCCGGTGAGGTCGGCGTGCGGCAGGAAGTGCTGGAGCACGTCCCGCAGCTCGGCCGGCGTGCTCTCGTCAAGGGTGAGCCGGAAGGTGCCGGGCGGTATCTCCGCGGTGGCGTGGAGGCCGACGTTGCCGGCGACCGTGAAGTCACCGCGGCCGGTGACCTTCGCCGAACGGGAGGCCTGGAGCGGGTTCTTGACGGTCAGGGTGGCGCCGACGCCGGTCAGGGCGAGGTCGTCGCCCACGATCGGCCATGTCGTGCCCGGCGTGGTCTCGACGGTGGCGGTGACTTGGGTCAGGGCTGCTGCCAATCCGCCCTTGCCGAACGCTGAGGGATCGATGGTGGCGGTGATCCCGGTGAGGCGGACGGAGTCGCCGAGCGTGAAACCCTGCTGGTCGACGAGCTGGTGGACCGCGGCGCCGGTGCCGTTCCACGCGGCGAGGTCGTGGGGGGACAGCTTCTCGGGGAGTCGGTCGGCGCTGAGGGTGAGCGCACCGCCGCCGGAGGAGAGCGGTGCGCTGATCGTCGCCCCGCCCACCTGCCCGAGGACCAGGTCCGCGGCCAGCCGCAGGCCGTACGTGACCGAGGAGCCGTTCGCCCCGTCGTCACGCGAGCCGGCCCACAGAGAGAAGGACGCCGAGAAGTCCCCGTCCGGCCGGGGCGACGAGCGCAGCGCGATGTCGGTACGGACGTCGCCGTGCGGGCCCTTGGCGGGGCGGCGTACGACCGGTCCGCTCAGCGACAGGTCTCCAGGTCGGGGCCGGAGCAGCGTGGCGAGGCCGCCGAGCTGCTCCGGGTCGTTCACCTGGGAGGCGTGGCAGGTCAGGCCGGGGTCCAGCGCCGGGTACCCGTCGCGCGCGGGCCGGGCCGCCGAGGTGAGCAGGAGCGCGGGCGGTACGGGGAAGGTGAGGGCGGCCAGGTCGCTGCCGTCGGTGGCGGGGAAGGAGGTGGCGAAGGTCCAGTCGGCGGGGACGACGAGCGGGAGGTAGAGGGTGGGGTCGTGGTCGAGGGGGTCGAGGCCGAACTCGATCCCGTGGACCGGCAGTTCGGTGAGGCCGAGGCCGGTGAGGGTGAGCGTGCCGTGCACGACCACGCTGTCGTCGTGGTCCTCGCGCCGCAGGTCGCTGACGGTCAGCGTGCCGTCGAGCCAGGTGCCGATGAGCGCGGCCGCGGGACCGGTGCCGAGGTCGGCGGCGGGGAGCGTGAGGGTGGTGCCCTGCGTGTGCTGGGTGATGAGGGCCTTGAGTTCGTCGATCGTCATGGGGAGGTCAGCCTTCGAGCTTGGTACGGATGACCGTGCGGGCGTTGTCGGTGAGCTCCTTGGCGATGTCGGCCCGGTGGGTGTCGGCCGTGCTCTGCACGCCGTCGATGATCTTCTGCTTGACCTCGTCCTTGTTCAGTACCTGCTGGATGATCTGCTGGAAGGGGCTGGGCTCCTTGAGTTCGATCGTGACCTGGAGGTCCTTCGTGTGGATGGCGAGGGTGAGCGCGTCCAGGCCGATGGTGAGCTCGTCGGCGTCGCGGCCGCTGAAGGACAGACCGGCGGTCGCCGAGGGCTGGTCGATGGTGACGGTGATGTCGCCCTCGATCGTGTCGTCGTCGCTCGCCGCGGCGCGTTCCGGGGCCGCCGCGGCCGCGGCCGCGGCGTCGGGGAAGGACACGACGCCGGTGCCCGTGATGGTGAGCGGAGGCGCGGGAACCCTGGCGTCGCCCGGGAGTTGACCGAACCTCAGGGTGACCCCGATGCCCCCGTCCGTCAGGGTGGCGTCCTTGACGGGGATCAGGACGTTGGAGATGCCCTTGATCGAGCCCCCCTTGAAACTGAGGTCGGCAGTCGCGACGCCGATCTTGTACGAGCCGAGGTCGATGTCCCCGAGGCCGTACGGCTCCAGCGTGGGGTCGGTCGCCCCGAGCACGACGGTCGGGGGGTAGAAGCCGGAGCCGGTGTCGTTGACCGAGGCCCGCAGCCGGTCGAAGAGGTAGACCTCCAGCGGCCCGTACTTCGGCGGGAAGCCGCTGTCGTCCGAGGGCAGGCTGCCCGGCGATACCGCGCCGAGCACCCCGTCCAGCGCCTTGACCAGCTGGGCGGTGACCGTCGAGGAGAACTGGTCGCGGAAGGAGGGGTCGGCGAGGGTGTCGACGAGCTTCGCGGTGAGGGCCTGGCGGGCGTCGGGGGCGTTGAAGGCGTCGGCCGCCGCTTGCTTCCAGATGTCGAGGGTGGCCTCGTCGACCGTGCTGCCCTCGATGGTCAGGGACTTCTCGTCGAGGTGGAATGTCGGCTGCGACGCGACGGTGATCGACTCGACGGTGAGCCGCGGAGTGCGGTCCGCTCCCGTGCCCGTGGACTCCACACACAGCACGACGTCGAAGGCGAGGTCCTGGGCCGACACGGCGAACTGCCCATGGCCTTCGATCTTCTGGCGCGGCCATTCCACCCCCTCCTCCTCCAGCCCGTGGACCACGACCGTCGTCGGCGGCTTCAGGTCGTCGCCTCCGCTGCCGTCCCCGGGATCGTCGATCACCACCACGTGCTGCACCAGGCTGTACGAGCCCTTGACGGTGATCTGCTTCTGCCAGCCGTGCGTGTCGTACGCCGCGGTGGTGACCCGGATCGTGCCGCGGTAGCCGTTCTCGGTGGGCGTGAGGTTCTGCAACTCCCCGACCGAGGCGTTCGGCAGCCCGTCGACCGTGACGGAGGTCAGGGTCAGCGAAGGGTAGGGGTGGTCGGCGTCGCGCTGGCTGGTGAAGGGATCGAGGTTGTCCGGAAGGCCGGGCACGCCGCGGTCCTTCGCATCGTCGAAGGCGGCGCCCACGAAGATCCACCACGCGGAAGCGATGGTGTCCCCGATCGTCTTGCCCTCGGCACCGTCGAGCTCCCCGATGTCCCACGTGTCGACGTTCAGCGGATTCAGCGTGCGGCCGTCGGGCGTGCGGACGTCCTTGAGGACGGTGGGCAGCCAGTACGGGCTGTCCGGGTCGTTGACGCGCTTGTACATGGTGGCGTAGATGAAGTTGATCAGCTCGGTGGCCACAGGGCTCTCCTCCGGGTTCTCGGGGTGGTCGGTCGGGGCGGGCTGCCGGCCGCCGGTCAGGCCCCGCGGTCCACGACGTGCAGGGCCAGGTCCTCCAGCGCGTAGCGGTACCGTCCGGCCGGGAACGGACGCAGCAGCTCGACGGCCTCCAGCGCCTGGGCGCGGGCATCGGTGTACGCGCGCGAGAAGCCGCGGCCGCCGCGGACCTCGGCGAGCGTCCTCTCCAGCGCCTCGGCGCCGGTGGGCTCGCCACGCATGATGCGGCTGACCGCGTGCGTGGGACCCCACTCCTGCATGGCGTAGATCAGCGGCAGGGAGGCGCGGCGGCGCAGCAGGTCCATGCCGCGCGGCTTGCCGGAGCCTGCCTCGTCCTGGGCGAGGTCGAACAGGTCGTCCATGACCTGCAGGGCACGGCCCAGCCGGCGACCGTAGAACCCGGCCCGGCGGGCGTCGCCGCTGTGCCCGTCGGCCAGCGTCACCCCGGCCTCGGCCGCGAGCCCGAACAGGGCGGCGGTCTTGCGGTCGGCGGTGCTCCAGTACGTCGTGGCCAGGAGTTCCGGGTCCTGGGCGAGGTCGGTGCGCAGTTCGTCGAGTTCGCCGCAGCCGATCTGGAAGGCGGTGTCGAGGACGAGCTCGATCAGGCCCATGTCGCGGTCCCGGTCGATGGCCCGCACGAAGCCGCGGATGGCCTGGACGAACTGCAGGTCGCCGACGAGTACGGCGGTCTCGGTGCCGCGTGCGGCGTTGACCGACGGCAGGCCGCGGCGCAGCGCGGCGCCGTCCACGATGTCGTCGTGGATCAGCGTCGCCACGTGCAGCATCTCCAGCGAGACGGCGCCCTGGAGCACCTTGTCCGGGAGCGGCGCGGAGCCGTGCACCATGCGGGCGGCCAGCAGCAGGACGGCCGGGCGCAGCCGCTTGCCGTGCCGGTACAGGGCCCGTTCGTCGTCGGTGAGGTACTCCTGCTGTGGGGCCAGCGCCTGCTCGAGGAACGACTCGAAGCGCGGCACGTCGTCGGCGAGCAGGTTCGTCCACACCCCGCCGAGGACGTCCTCGGCGGGGGCGGTGGTGTCGAGGATGAGCACGGGTCAGGACCGCCCGTCCTGCGGGTGGGCGTAGCCGGCGATGCCGGTGAAGGCGGCGTGGCGGACGGTCTCGGCGACGGCGTCCCGCAGCAGCGTGTGCACGAACCGCATGGCCGCGAGGCGTTCGCGGGCCACGTCGGCGGCCGTTCCCCGCCACTCCTCGTCGTCGATGCTCAGCGCGAGGTCGGGCAGTTCCACTGTCACGTCCGCCGGTGCGCCGTCCGGCGTGAGACGGGTGGTGATGCGGACGTCCGCCAGGCGTGCCGTGCACGCGCCCGTGTGCAAGGTGTCGGTCGCCTGCGGCCCCTGCATCGCCTCGTCGTGGTAGGCGGCGGCGCCGAACTCCTGGATGAGGGTGCGTTCCTCGTCGGACAGTGCGATCCAGTCCTCCGGCTCCGCCAGCCGGTCCGCTGGGAGCGCCTGTACTTCCCCGTCGGTGAACGCGGCGAGTCCGTTGTAGCGGGCCATTTCCGCTGGGGAGACCGCCGGCATGTCCCCGGAGTGCTGGTCGATGGCCGTGTAGACGTTGTCCTGCGTCATGGGAGTGGTCTGCGAGCCGTCGTTGCCGGTGTCCTGGACCGTTTTGGAGAAGCTCTCGGCGGCCTTGGCCGCATCCTGGAGACGCTGGGCCTTGTCGGGATCCTTCCGTTGGATCCGGGCGGCCTCGGTGGTGAGCGCGGTCTGCATCGTGGTCCGCTGCTGCCACGCGTGCGCGTTGTACGTGACCTGCTCCTGTGGATCCTCCCAGTCGTTGACCGGCTGCTCGTCCCCGCCGGACGGCCGGGCACCGGTGACCTGGTCCGGATCGGTGGTGCCGTAGGTGTGCTCCGACATGCGCTGGGTGATGCCCTTTTCGGCCCACTTCTTGCGGAGGTTGGAGGACACCGAGGAGCTGCCGTTGAAGATGTCGTAGTAGCTCTCGTTGTGCGTGCCGTAGTGGATGAGGACTTGACGGCCGTTCTCGGTCTTCATCAGCTTGGTGCGGTGGGCGTCGGCGCGGTCGGTCCACCGGCGGACGGTCTCTTCGTCCGGGTGGCTGGGTGCGACGGCGCGGGCCCCGGCCGGCAGGGTGGGCCGCCGTGCCTCTTCGGAGAGCGGGCTCAGGTTCCCGGCGGTGTCGATCTCCCGGATCTCGTCGGGCCCGGCGTCGAGGGCGTAGCGGCCGGTGAGGACGAGGGCCGGGATGCGGTGGACGGTGCGGCGGGTGCCGCCGCGCGTCTCCTCGGTGAGTACCTCCGGCTGCCCCTCGGCGCGTATCCGGAGCGCACCGAGGCGGAAGCTCAGCGAGCCGGTGGGGTAGTCGAGGGTGCCGGGCATCTCCACACTGCGGGCGAGTGGGTAGCCGGGCGTGTCGGCGAGGACGAGCGCCTCGGGCTCGGGGCCGGGCCGGGCGTCGTCGGACTGCGGGGGCTGGGGCGTGCTCAACGGGTCTCCTGAAGTGGTCGGCGGGACATGAGAGGCGTGGTGCGGTGACGGTTCAGGAGACGACGAACGTGCCGCTGACCATGAGCATCCCGCCGTGGGAGCCCAGTTCCGGGGACGTCAGCTTCACGGACACGGTCTGGCCGTTGATGGTGATGTCGGTGCCCAGCGGCTTGTCGAGCGGGATGTCGACGGTCTTCTTGCCTTCGAGCGCCTTCTTCAGGACGCCCGGGGCCAGGGCGGCCAGGGCATTGGCGGGCCCGGCGACCAGCTTGGCGGCATCGGACCGGGGATTGAGGGTGACGGAGTTCAGGACGATCTTCTCCAGCGTCACGGACAGGGCCGCGTCCGTCAGGCCGTTGGCCTTGAAGGTGACGTTGGGTTCCTGTGGGTCGAGGGTGACATCGAAGTCGATCAGCGCGTCCATGGTGCGGACCTCCTGGAGTGAGGGAACGACGAGGAAGAGGGGATCAGGACTCCTGGGAGGCCTTGGCCAGCGCGCACCCCTTGCCGGGGGCGACGGGGAACAGGTCCACGCCGACCGACCACGGGATGTCGAAGTTGGCCGAGATGGTGGTCGGGTCGTTCTCGTCGACCTGCACGCTGTCGGCCTTGCGGAACTTCGCTTTCCACCAGACCGAGGCGACTCCGGTCACGGTCTTGTCGTCGTCGGCCAGCTGCTTGTCGCGCCACTGGTCCAGTGCTCCCTGGATGAGGCGGGCCAGCAGGTCCCGGCCGACGAGGAGGAAGACCTGCTTGTCCGACGGCCAGTCGGTGGCCGTACCGGCGGAGGCACCGGCGTCGGACGTCCGGCCGGTTCCCGCGGTCGCGGTGAGGACCAGGTGGGTCCCGGTGACGTCCAACAGGACAGGGGTGAGAGTCACTTGCTGTCCGAAGAGGTCCTGGACGGGGATCTTCACTCCGTTCACCAGGTTCTTCGCCTGGTCGAGGACGTTCGGCACGATGACCTTCTCGACCATGACCCTGGTGTACTTGTCCGGGATCTTGGACAGCCACACACCGAGCGGGACGACGGTGAGGGTGCCTCCGTCGACCTTGGCCTGGACGGCGACCTTGACCTCGCTGACCCCCTGGGGGAGGGCATCGCCGGCGATGGTGCCGCCCACTTGTAACTTCGGTGCGTGGATCTGCAGGACGCCCGAGTCGGGGAGGTCGGTGATCCCTTGTGCCTTGATCATCTCGGCCCAGAGACCGGCGTCCGGCTTCTCCAGTACGAGCTGGGGCGGCTCCAGGAAGTCCCAGGAGAAGGTATAGGCGATGGAATCGATGGTCTCGGGGCCGTAGCTGCCCTGGAACACCGCGCGGTGCTGACTGTGCAGGGATGTGAGTGCGGAGTTGAGTGCGTCGGCGTGGATTCCGAGTGCGAGATCATATGGCGTTTCGGTCACGGTAGCCGATTTAAAGGGCTGTCCGGAGGGCGAGGCAATCGATTCCCGGCCATTGCCTGAGGCTGGTTTCCGCAGCGAATGAACAATCAGTTCCGATATTTTCCGTGCACCCTCAATTCCCTCACGCATATGGGCAGCGCAAAGCCGCGCGGGTGGCACTGCGGCGGAAATTGCCGGAATTCATCCGGGGCCGGGCCCGTCGGCGGGAAGGAGGCCCGGGCCCGGCACCTGGACCCCGAAGGCCCCTACCGCTTGGTGACCGTCACGTCCCCCTGGAGCGCGAGCGCGTCACCGAAGCGTGCCAGGGTCAGACCCGTCGGCGTCGCTTCGAGGTGGACGGGATCCACGTCGATGGGGATGGCCGGGAAGTCACCCACCGGGAACTCGACGCCGCGCAGCGCGCTCCCGACGATGCCGCCGAACGTCGACGACAGGGCGTCGACGACCCACGAGACGATCATGCTCACGATGTCGCCGCGGGTGGGTACGAGCTTCAAGCCGAAGGAACTCACCTCGACAGCCGTGGCCTTGAGCGTCGTCCCCGACATGGCCAGGGTGAGCGTGACCGTCGGATCGGGCTCCAGGGAGAGGTCGAAGAACGCGTCCGTCGACGTGCCCCAGATCCAGTTGATGCCGGCGCTTCCACTGCCGGAGACGGCGGTGTGGACGCGTACGGTCGGCACGTCGTCCCACACGACCTCGCACCGCACGTCATGGATGGTGACATCGGCCTTGTAGTACGCGCTGCTGCCCAGGAAATCCTTGCTGTCGCCGGCGTGGAACGGCTTGCCCTCCAGGTAGGCGGTCGCCACCTGCGCGACGCGTTCGACCGCGGCCCGCCCGAGGAGGGCGAAGAACGGGCTCTGCGGCCAGCTGTCGGGGAACGGGGGCCGCGGCGTGCCGTGTTCGGCCAGGTTGAGGGCGGCCACCGCCTGCCGCGGCTGGATGACGGGGACCGGCGTCGACAGCGCCAGGCCCGGGATCTGCGGTGCGGGCAGCGTGATGCCCGACAGGACCTTCCGCGACTGGTCGAGGACGTTGGGGAGCACCACCTTGTCCAGGAAGACCTTGTCGACCTTGCTCGGCGCGTCGGCGGTGGCCCGGAGGGGGTTGAGGCCGAACATGCCGGTGCCGGACGTCGCGGCCTGGACGTCGACGGTGACCGCGATGTCCTCCTCGACGGGGTTCCCGTCCCCCGAGTCGACCTTGATGTGGACCCGGTTGAGCCGCACCAGGAAGGTGCTCCCGTCCAGCGCGTCGCGCAGGGCGGTGACGTGCTCGGCGAGCTCGCCCTCGGCTATCCGGCCCGCGGCCGGCCCTTCGGTGAGGTGCGCGCGTATGGCGGCCTCGGAGAGCGAGGGGGGCGGGGTGAGGTCGAAGACCGGGGCCTCCTCGACGTCCCAGGAGACGGTGAACGTGGCGCCTTCCACGTCGCAGGGCTGCGATCCGGTGAAGTACTGCGGGTAGAGCTGGTCGTAGACCTCCTTGGACGTCGCGTTCACGACGTCGACATTCGCCCCCACCACGAGGTCACAATTCATGCGTGCTCCTTTTGCAGTTCTTTACCAGCGGTCGGATCAACCCACACCAAAGAGCCCGAACAAAGCATCGAAAAAGCGAACCCGGGCACGACGATATGACGCGGGCGACGGCACCGATAATGGTGGCGTGCCTGCGGCACATTCAAGACCGCACGAGAATTTCCGACACGCCCCGATGCGCTGTTACTTCGGGTTACATCTGGTCGGCGCGTGATGTCCTCCGCTTTCCGCACGGTCCACGGTCCGCGCCGGGCCGCAGTGTTTGGCGCGATCCGAAGCAGACGGCCGGATGACGCACCCAGCGTGCGTCCTGTTCCTGTTCCTGTTCCGGTTCCTGCATCCGCACAAGGAACCACCGTCGTGCGCTCTCCGGACGGGCACGGAGTGCGGCCGGCTGGACCGCGTAAGGTGGACACCGGCAGGACGCCAGCAGGACGCCGATGTGCCGCTCGGCCAGGAACTGCTCGCGTCGTCACGGTCATTGGCATGGTGTCACCTCATGGTTGAGGGCCGGCGGCGCTTGGCGCGTGCGAGGGTGGCGTGGACTTGGCGGGTGCCAGTGGGTTGGGGCGCTGCTGCTGCGAGCGGCGCTGTGCGGCGGAGCGCAACCAGGGGGTGTGGGCGCCGAGTACGCCCAGGCCCAGGGCTACGACGTGGCCCGCGTCAGCGAGTTCCTGGTTGATGGCCCACGCGACCGTGAGCAGGACGGCAAGGGCGGGCAGCCCGTAGCGGCGAACTCGCCGTCCGCCGAGGGCCAGCAGACAGGAGGCAGTAGCCACGAGCCCGTAACTGATCCCGACGTCACGGGCCCTGGACAGGGCGCCCGGCAGGTGGGCCAGCTTCATCAGCCACATGGCGCCCTCGGTGAGGAGCGTCGCCACGACGTGCCCGACGAGGAAGATCCCAAACCCGCGCAGCGTCCCCCAGCGCCACTCCGCCAGCCCGAGCACGGCGGCCACCGCACCTATTCCGAGCAGGACGGGAACGCCGTCCACAACCAGCGCGCTGGTGAAAAGCGTCCACCACTTGCCCACTTCAAGGTGGTGCACATTGCTGCTGTTGTGGCGGATGAAGCGGGCCTGCTCCCGCACCGGCTGCGAGACCATCCATCCAGCGGTGACCAGGAGCAGACCCACATACACAGTCGTAGCGGGCAAACGCCGCAGCCATCTCATCGCCGACACGGTAGCCCACCCCCACCTCTGCACTACATAAACCTCCAGGCACTGTCGGATTCGCGGGCCCCCTGACCAGCGCCTTCGTCGCCTTCATCAACGCGTTTCCGGCCTCCGCCGTCGGGGCGACGTTACTGCCCCCAGAGGTAGTCGACCTGCGAGGCGACCCTGGTCCTGACCGGATTGTCCCTCCCCTCCCCTCCCCTCCCCTCCCCTCCCCTCCCCTCCCCTCCCCTCACGGGTCATGGGTCGGTGTCCGGTGGGGCAGGGAGGGTCAGCGTGAAGGTGGTGCCGGGCTGGGGGTGGTCGGAGTGGGCGGTGAGGGTTCCGTGGTGGCGCTCGGCGATATCGCGGGCGATGGCCAGCCCCAGGCCGCTGCCGCCTCTGTCGCGGTCGCGGGCCTCGTCGAGGCGGGTGAAGCGCTCGAAGATGTGCTCGTACTCCTCCGGGGCCAGGGGCGTGCCGTCGTTGTGGATGCTCACGGTATGTGTGTGACCGTCGTCGGTGACGTTCACGGTGACGGCGGTGCGTGCGTGCCGTACGGCGTTGTCGAGGAGGTTGCGCAGCAGCCGGTGCAGCTGTGTGCCGTCGCCGCGGACGGGGGCTTGGTCAGGGCTGCTGCGCAGCGAGACGGGGTGACCGCGGTGCCGGTATTCGTGGACGAGTTCCGTGGCGAGGCCGGCCAGGTCGATCAGGGAGTGGACGGCGGGGTGATCGGGGCGAGCCAGCAGGAGCAGGTCTTCGGTGAGGGTCTGGATGCGCTGCGTGGCAGTGAGGGCGTCGTGGAGTGTCTGGTGGGGGTCGATGGTGTCGGGGTGGGCGAGAGCGGTTTCGAGTTCGTAGCGCAGGGCGGCGACGGGGGAGCGTAGTTCGTGCGAAGCGTCCGCGACGAAGCGGCGTTGGCGTTCTACGGCGGTCTCCAGCCGGTCCAGGGTCGTGTTGGTGGTCAGTGCCAGGCGGCGGACGGGGTCGCGGGCGTCGGGGACGGGGACGCGGCGGTCGAGGCTGGTGTCGGTGATCTCGGCGACCTCCTGCCTGATGGCCTCGACCGGGCGCAGGGAGCGGCGTGCGGTGGCCCAGGCGAGGGCGGCGACCAGCAGTGCGGCGAGGGGGACGCCTGTGGTGAGCGGGGTACGCAGGGGGGCGGTGGCCTCCTCGGCGACGTAGGGGGGTGCGAAGACGTAGAGGGTGGAGCGGCACGATCCGTCGGTTTCGGTGGGCCGGTGGCATGCGTGTGCAGGGGTGTGCACGGCGGTGGCGAAGACGGTGATGGTGCGGTGGGCGAGAGTGTGCGCCTGCCGGTGGGCGAGGAGAGCCTTCTGCTCGGCGGTGGTGAAGCTGGTGGGGGGCGGCTTCAGTGTCCCGTCGGGACGGTGGAAGCGGTCGTGCTCGCGTTCGTCGACCGCGCCGACGTGGACCGTGCCCCGTTGCGGGGCACCGGTTGCGCGGCGGGGAGGCGGGGCGGGGGGTGGGGGGAGCAGCGCCTTGAGGTCGGCGAGGCCCAGGGCGGCGCCTGTGGCGATGACGGTGCGGCCTTTCCGGTCGACTTCGATGAGGGGCCAGTTGAACAGAGAATCGCTGAGGGTTTCTTTGCCGGCGGCGGCCTGGGCGGCGAGCTGAAGGGACAGCTCGTATGCCCGCTCCTGCGTCCGCTGGTCGGCGTACGTGCGGACGTGCTGGAAGAGCCACCATGCGCCGCTGCCGAACAGCACGAGGGCGGCGGTCCCCGATACGAGTGCGATGCGCACCTGGCCGGGCAGGACCCGGAGCAGGAGCGGTGTGCGGTGTGCGGGACGCTGCTGCGCGGTCATGACGGTTGTTCTCATGGCGTGAGGCGGTAGCCGTACCCGCGGACGGTTTCGATGCTGTGGGTGTGGAAGGGGGCGTCGACCTTCTTGCGCAGTGCGGAGATGTAGACCTCCACGATGGCGGTGCCCCCGGTGTAGGCCGGGTCCCAGACTTCGTCGAGGATCGCCTCCTTCGACACCGGGCGATCCGGTGTGTGCAGCAGGCAGGTGAGGATGGCGAACTCCTTGGGTGTCAGGGCGAACTCGGTGGCGCCCCGGCCCGCGCGGCGGGAGGTCGGGTCCGCCCACAAGTCACCGGCGCGCAGGACCGATTGGCCGGTCGTGGCGGTGGCGCCCCGGCGCAGCAGGGCCCGCAGCCGCGCGAGCAGGACCACCGAGGCGAACGGCTTGACCAGGTAGTCGTCGGCGCCGGTGTCCAGGCCCTCCGCCTCGTCGTACTCGCCGTCCTTCGCGGTCAGCATCAGCACGGGCGTGCCCACGCCCGCGGCACGCAGGGCGGAGCAGATCCGGTAGCCGTTCAGACCGGGGAGCATGATGTCCAGCACGATGACCGCGTGCTCACCGGCCAGGGCGCGCTCCAGCCCGGTGGCGCCGTCGCGTACGAGTTCGACGCGGTAGCCCTCTGCTGTCAACCCGCGCTGCAGGGCGGGCCCGAGCTGCGGATCGTCCTCAACGACCAGGATGTCTTCCACATGGTCAAGGCTTTCATGCCGCATGCCTTTTTCCCTGAAGGTGATCTTTAGGTTCTTTAGATCATCTTTGGGTCGGTTCATGCATGGTGTGTCCCCACCACGCCGGACCGGGGCTCGCCTGCTCACAGTCGACCAGGCTCGACGGAGCCGTGACGAGCCGGTTCTCCTGCGCCCCATGATCGCTCAGAAAGCCATCCTGATGCTCAGCCCTGCCGTACGCCCCACCCGCCCAACCCCCCGCGTCCTTGCCCGGAGACATCGAGCTGTGACGGCGGCGCTCTGCCTCGTCACCGGGACAGCCCTGCTGACCGGATTGACAGGCTGCGGGCAAGAACGCGTCACGCCGGCCCAGGCGCGCGCACAAGCAGGCGGGAGCGCACCCGCCGCTGCGGGCGACACCGGCGAGGCGCCGGTGGACTGCCGGAAGGCGAAGTGCATCGCGCTGACCTTCGACGCCGGCCCCGGGCCCCACACCGCCGCACTCCTGGACATCCTCAAAGCGAAGAAGCTGCACGCCACCTTCTTCCTCCTGGGCAAGAATCACGTGCTCGCCCACCCAGATCTGGTGCGCCGGGCAGCAGCCGAAGGACACGAGCTCGGCAACCACACCTGGACTCACCCACGCCTCGACGACCTCACCCCCGAGCAGATACGCGACGAGCTCGACCGCACCCAGGACGCGATCAAAGCCATCACCGGCAAGGCCCCCACCCTCATGCGACCGCCGCAGGGCGGCACGAACGAGACGGTGGGCTCGGTCGCCCGCTCCCTGGGCCTGTCCGAAGTCCTGTGGAGTGCCACCGCGAGCGACTACGCCACCACCGACACCCGCCTGATCGGCGACCGCATCCTCGACCAGGCAACCCGCGACGGCATCATCCTGCTCCACGACATCTACGACGGCACCGTCCCCGCCGTCCCCAGGATCATCGACGAGCTCCGCGCCCGGGGGTACACCTTCGTCACCGTCCCCCAGCTCCTGGCCCCGGCCAGTCCGCGCCCCGGCACCGTCTACCGCCCGTGACCCGCCCCACCAGCCGGCCGGAGGTGTGCCGACGCATGCGTATTTCCTTCCTGCTCCACAACGCCTACAGCTTCGGCGGCACGATCAGATCGACGTTCAACCTCGCCGCCGCACTGGCCGCACACCACGACGTGGAGATCATCTCGGTCTTCCGGCACCGCGAGACGCCGGCCATGGGCGCACCACCGCATGTGCGGTTGACCCCGCTGGTGGACCTGCGCAGCGATTCCGCGCACTACGACGGCGACGATCCCCGCCACGCACGGCCCGCCCGTGTCTTCCCCCGCGCGGACGGCCGTCACAGGCAGTACAGCCGCCTCACAGATGAACGCATCGGCCGCTGTCTGTCCCGCCTGGAGGCAGACGTGATCGTCGGCACCAGACCGGGACTGAACGTGCACATCGCCCGGCAGGCCCACCCCGCCACGATCAGGGTGGGGCAGGAACACCTCACCCTCTCCGGCCACGGGCTGCGCATGCGCCATGAGATACGCCACCGCTACCCCTTCCTTGACGCGCTCACCACCGTGACCGAAGCCGACGCGCTCGCCTACCGGCACATCGGCCTGCCCGACGTGCGGGTGCAGGCGATCGCGAACAGCGTCCCTCCCCTGACCGCAAGGCCGGTCGAGCACACAAGCAAGGTCGTCGTGGCCGCGGGCCGGCTTGTCGCGGTGAAACGCTACGACCTCCTCATCCATGCCTTCGCCGACGTCGCCGCCGCCCACCCCGACTGGCAACTACGGATCTTCGGTAGCGGCGACACCACCGGCAACGAGAAGAGCACCCTGGCCACCCTCGTCGACGACCTCGGGCTCAACGGCCACGTCTTCCTCCACGACCATGTCGATGCACTGGACACCGAGTTGACCAAGGCATCCATCGCCGTCTCCACCTCCGACCGGGAGTCCTTCGGCATGACCATCGTCGAGGCCATGCGCTGCGGCCTTCCCGTCATCGCCACCGACTGCCCCCTCGGGCCGCGCGAGATCATCACCCACGGCATCGACGGACGCCTGGTCCGCCCCGGCGACGGCGAAGGCCTCGCTGCCGCGCTGTGCGACCTCATCCGCGATGACACCCTGCGCCGGCGCATGGGAGAGGCAGCTTGGCGCAACTCCGCCCGCTACGACCCGGACCACATCGCCGAGCAACACCTCGACCTCTACCGGGACCTCCTCAGGCGCGGCCCCGGCCGACGCTCCCCCAGCCCGCTCCGGGAAACCGCCCACCGGGCGCGCACCACCGCCCTCGACACCGCGCACACCCTGCGATCCACTGCGCGCCGCGCGATGAAAGGGTGAAGCGTCGGTTGATCCGCGTGCGTGCAGCCCGGCGCCCCCGCCCCCGGGTCGAGCACGTCGAGGCACGTACCACCGTCGGTCCGGTACGGCTGCGCGGTGTGCTGCCAGACGATCAGGGCGCCTCCGTCCCTTGGCCGCGCACGGCCAGCGCCAGCACCCGATCACGCTGATCAACCAGCCCTGGACGCGGCCGGCCCGACGTAGCCGTCAGGCCGCGGGCCTATCCCTGATGGAGGAATCTCCGCACGTCAGAGGCGAGCCGCGACATCTGTTCTCCCGCTTCGAGGGTCGTGGTCACCCGCCAGACCATCCAGGAACTCAGCAAGATCTCCCGCACCATCCCACACCGAGACGTTCACCGAGTCGAGCCGTGCGCACAGTCCGTCCCCCACGGCCTCCACCGCGAAGGCGACTTCATGCTCGTCCACGCGAGCCCAGTCGAAAAGCCTGACATACGTTGACGGCGTCTCCGGGCTACGGACAACGAACTCGGACCACTCAGCGGAAACCTCGGACACACTCACGTGCCGAACGATACGAGGCACCAAGGTCAGCCGTCATCGCGGTTCTCACGCTGCGGCACCGCTGCTACTTCTCATCAACACTCCTTGCCCTGGCCCCGCAGACAGCTCTCCGAAGTCGCCGAGAAGCGCTCTCAGTTTTCCAGGCTCCGGCTCAACTTGTGTGGTGCAGTCGCTGCCCGTGACGATCGAGATGGGTGAGGTGAGGGAACATGGCACGGCATCCCGATGCCTCTCCTGGGCGTGTGTGCCCCGGCGCAGGTGCTCCTCGAAGTCGACGTGAAGCCGTTCGCACTGCGCGGCACGGGCGGGATGAGCGTGAGGCCGCGGCACTGCTCACCTACCGGCACCGCTACGGACACGCGACGTGCTTCCGGCGCATCAAGCGGCTCATAACGTCGCCCTGGCGCTCGGGGCTGTACGGTCCGAAGCGAACCTGACGGCCGAGCAGTGGTATGAGGGTGCCGCCTGGCCACGCTAAGTGGCTCGCTCCCTCGCTGGCCTGGTCCTGCCGCAGGACACGCCCGAAGACCGCTGCGTAGGGGTGGGGATTGTTGCGGGGGTAGGCATAGGTGAGGATGGCGGGCGGGCAGCCTGTGAGCGGCAGGTACAGGATGTCCGGATCGGGGTACTGTTCGGCCACCGATACCGGGAGTACACCGACACCGCGTCTGGCGGCGACGGCGTGGAGGTACTCCTCGATGTTGGAGGTTTCCACGCCGATCTCGGGGGTGGCATCGGCCGGCCAGTCCTGCGGGGTGAGCGTGCCGCTCACGGTATTGACGACGAGGCAGCGACGCCCGAGGTCGCGCCAGGTGACACGGTCACGCACGGCCAAGGTGGAGCTGCGGGAGACCGCTGCGATACGCGGCTCCCGCAGGATCTCGGTGGTGACCAGGAACGGATCGCTGATGACCCCCCAGAGCAGGGCCGCGTCGACCGAACCGTCGCGCAGTCCGGCGGTGCGGTCGTCCCGGCGCACGGTGTGCACGAGGACGTGGTGCTGCTCCTCCAGCGTGGCCGTCGCTTGACGGCCACGCTGGAGGGGGAAGCCCCAGGCATAGCCGAGGCGCAGTGAGGACTGCGGCTCGGGGGGCTGGAGAGCCGTTTCCAGCTGGGGCAGAAGGACTTGGAGATCGGCTTGCAGTCGGTTCCCGTCCGCGGTGAGGCGGGGGTGGCGGGTGCTGCGGTCCACCAAGGTCCGGCCCAGGGCCCCCTCCAGACGCTGGATGTGCCGGCTGAGGGTGGGCTGGGAGATACCGAGACGATCAGCAGCCCAGGTGAAGTGCTGCTCCTCGGCCAGGGCGAGAAAGCATCGCAGGTGATGCAACCCAATATCCATGGGGCACAATCTAGCCAACTGCGGCTGTCTTCCCAGCTCAGGGTGCCGTAACGGCATCTCCCCCGCGACGTACGGCACCACGCACCACGGTCAGGTGCAGGATGAGGGCGACCAAGGTGAGTGCGGCCGTGTAGTACGGCAGGGAGCCCGGAGCCACGCCGAGGCCCAGCACCACGCCGCCGAGCGCGGACCCGAGGCCGCTGCCGAGGTAGACAGCGGAGCTGTTGAGCGAGACGGCGACCGTGGCCTGTTCGGGCTGGGCCGCGATGAGCTGGTGCTGCTGAGGCACCTGGATGGCCCATCCGGCCGCGCCCCAGATCACGAGCGGGACGGCTGCCAGAGCCACGGCGGTGTGAGCGGCGACGGGCATGACGAGCTGGCTGGCCACGACGAGGACCAGGATCCAGGCGACCGCAGCGAAGGGCCGGCGGGTGCGGTCCACGATGCGGCCGATCAGAAGACTGCCGATGATGCCACCCGCGCCCCAGGCCCACATGGCCCAGACCGTCTGGTCGGTGTGCGCGGCGTCGACGATGAACTCAGCGAGGTAGGTGTACAGACCGAGGCTGGCGATACCGCCGAGCAGCGAGACGGAGACGATGCCGGCGACCCGGCCGCTGGCAAGGGCGCGCACGCGCTGACCCAGCGGCGGCGGCGGGCTCACCGCGACCTGCGGCAGCCGCATGATCCCGATCAGAGCGACCACGCCCAGCGCGGTGATCAGCCACAGCGTGCCGCGCCACCCCATGTGCGAGGCGAGCAGCATGCCGACCGGGACACCGATGACGGTGCCGATGCTCAGGCCGCCCATGATGGTGGCGAGCGCGCGGCCACGCCGTTCCGGAGAGGTCAGGCCCGCCGCCGTGGCGGCGGCGAAGGGTGAGTACACACCCGCACCGATGCCTGCGACCGCGCGGGCGATCAGGAGAACCCACAGGCTGGGGGCGACGGCGGTCAAGGCATTGCCGATGGTGAAGACCACCAGCGCCACGCCGAGCACCACCTTCGCCGGCCGTGTGGCCAGGAGGGTGGCGAAGATCGGCCCGCCCAGCGCGTAGCAGAGCGTGAAGACGGTGACCATCTGGCCGGCCGACGACGCCGAGATGTGCAGATCCGCCGACACCAGGGGCAGCAGTCCGGCCATCACGTAGGCGTCCACGCCCAGCGCAAACGTGCCCAGCGCCAGCAGCGGGATGAACTTGCTGCGGGTGTCGTCCTTCTTCGGGGTGGCTATTTTCTGTGTGGCGCTCATCCGACGCGCTCCAATTTCTGTGTGGCGCTCATCCGAGGCGCTCCAAATCCGTTTCGGCGATGACCTGGCGACCGTTGGGGAAGTAGCTGGCCGGTTCGGTCACCGCGGCCTTCTGTTCGATCTCGTTGAGCAGGCGCTGCAGCCGTACGGACTCCTCTAGACCGGCGAACGGCACGGCAGGCTGCTGCCGGTTGTGCGCGAACCGCACGGCGTCCGTGACCACGCGGCGCAGCGAGACGATGGTGCTGTGCCCGTCGGGAACGGGGTCGTGGCGGGTGTCCACCTCGCACAGCAGCTCTTCTCGGCCGTCGGCCTCGCGCCAGATCCGTAGGTGGTCCGCGTCCCAAGTGGGGTTGGAGTACTCCACGGTGGCGTAGACCAGGCCGCCTTCCTGGTCCCGGAAGGCGCAGTCGATGGTGCGCTGCCGGGTGACGTTGACGAAGCTGCTGTAGACGCTCACCACGGCGTCGCCCAGCTGAGCTGTCAGGGCCACGCTGTCCAGGACGTCGGGCCCGGAGATGGAGTAGTCGGAGCAGACGGCGACGGCGTCACGGAGCCGCAGTTGCTGACCGTCGAGGTCGAGCCCCTGGACCAGGTCCAGGGAATGGATGACCTCACTGGCGACTCCGACCGTGGGCCGGTGGTCGTTGATGCGGTTCTTGCCCCAGGTGGCGTGGGCCCGCACCAGGGTCAGCCGGTGACGGTGCACGTAGTCCCAAAGGGCCACGCTCGCCTCCGAGTACCGGCCGACCAGGTCCATGGCGAAGCCGGAGACATCGCTCAGGGCCGAGGCCACGGCGTCCAGGTCGTCGTGGGCGGAGGTGAGGGGCTTCTCTGCCAGGACGAAGCCCTTGTAGCCCTTGAGGCGCGTCAGAATCTCGGCGTGCGCCGAGTCGGTCACCGCGACGATGACGAGATCGGGCTCGAATTCCTCGAGGGCGCCTTCGACCGTGGGGAAGTAGGGGATGTCCTCGACCGTGCGGTGCCGGGCGTGGTAGGCGATCTCGATGTCGAGACCGAGTTCCTGCGGGCCGGAGAGGCTGCGCAGTGCACTCCGGAATCGCGTACCGGCGTAGCCCATTCCCGCGATCAGTACTTTCACGGTGTCCATGGGGATCATCCCTCCTGGCTCGCGGTGACGGGGCGGTGGTAGAGGCCCTCCTCGGAGAGCTGCCAGCCGGCCCGGCGGTGGAACTCCACGGCACCGCTTGAGCTCTGCATCATGGCGACGTCGGCGCCGCGCGTACTCGCCCACTCGAAGAGACGGTCGATCACAGCGGTGGCCAGCCCCTGGCCCCGGTCACGCGGATCGGTGATGAGGGTCTGCATCCAGGCCACCCGGCCGTTGGGCTGAGCAGGCGAAGGGGGACGCTGGTCGATGACGGAGATGGCGCAGGCACGGAGCCGGTCGGGGCCGGCGGCCACCGAGACGAACACGTCCTCATGGGACACCTTCTCCGTCAGCCAGGCCCGGTACCCGGCCCGCCACGCCTTGCGCGCCTCGGGAGTCGTCGCGATGTACGGGAGCGATGCCTGCTCCTCATCGCCGTCGAGCAGGAAGGCGCGCAGACGGATGAGTTCGTCGATGTCCCCCGGCTCCGCACGCCGCACCACAGTGTCGGTCGCTGTCGTCACGCTGTCCTCCCATGAAGGCCGAAGTGGGTGAAGACCTCGTCCAGGGAACGGACCAGGTGGGCGATGTCCTCGTCGGAGTGATTCGGCGTGACGTTGACGCGGAATCGCTCGGTGCCGACCGGAACGGTGGGCGAGTTGATGGGCTGCAGGTAGATGCCGTGCAGGTCCAGCAGCCGTGCGGCCGACTGCTTGCACAGCTCGGCGTCCCCGACCAGGACCGGCAGGACGTGCGTCGTGCTGCACGGCATCACCTCGATCCCGGCGCCCGCCAAGGCCGTACGCAGGTGGGCGGTCTTGCTCTGCAGCGCGTCCCGTTCAGCAGTGGAGGTCTTCAGGTGTTCCACGCTGGCGTGGCAGGCCGCCACGACCGCGGGCGGCAGTGAGGTGGTGAAGATGAAGCCCGAGGCGAAGCTGCGGACCGCGTCGACCAGGGTGGTCGAGCCGGTGATGTATCCACCGATGACGCCGATCCCCTTGGCCATCGTGCCCTGGATGATGTCGACGAGGTGATCGACATTCAGCTGTGCCGCGATCCCCGCGCCTCGGGGCCCGTACATGCCGATCGCATGCACTTCGTCAAGGTAGGTGAGCGCGTTGTATTCGTGCGCGAGCTTGACGATCTCTTCGATGGGGGCGACATCACCATCCATCGAGTAAACGGACTCGAAGACGACGATCTTCGGACGGTCCAGAGGCTCGCTGGAGAGCAACTCTTCCAGGTGGGCCACATCGTTGTGGCGGAATACCTTGCGGTCCGCGTTCGTGCTGCATATCCCGTTGATGATCGAAGCGTGGTTCAGCTCGTCGGACAGGACGATGGGATCGGGCAGCAGGCGCAGCAGGCACCGCAGAGTGGCATCGTTCGAGCTGTATCCCGTGGGAAAGACCAGGGCGGCTTCTTTACGGTGCCACTCGGCGAGCGAGGCCTCCAGCGCGGAATAGTGGGCGTGAGTTCCGCCGATGTTCCGTGACCCCCCGGAACCGGCTCCGTACTCATCGATCGCCCGATGCATCGCCTCGACCACCTTGGGGTGCTGTGACATCCCCAGGTAGTCGTTGCTGCACCAAACGGTCACCTGCTGACTGCGCCCGTCGGCCGCGCGACGCGTCGCCTTCGGGTACGCATTCGCGTGACGATTGATTTCTATGAACGTTCGGTACTGGCCATCTCGTCTCAGCTTGTCAAGCTTTTCCGCCAGATAGCTTTCGTACATTCCCCCGCCTTGCAACTAACATGCGCACTTGAGCGCACGTAATTTGTAAACGGAGGAATTACATACAGCGGGCACCTCCCCCGCAAGTCGGCCGTCTGCATCTGTGATGCATTTTCTGCATGACCGCAGGTCACCGCAGTTGACGGCGACTCATGAGATGCCGGTCACACCGCCGAGGGCGGATTCGTGGGACTGCGGCGTGCTCGCTTCGGCGGGCGGAACACGGCAGACATCGGGCCGTACGCCCCGTCAAGACTGCACGTCAGACGGTCGGATGCGCGTAAAGGAGGGGTACCGCCCCGACTGCGGGAGGGCGCCCTGCGCCAAAGTCGCGGACCCCGGTCAGCACCTACCCCCCAAGCGGAGGCATACGTTCCCGTGTGGCGTGATGACGTCGTGATCAGCACCACAGGGATCAGTGGATCGTAGCGGAAAGTGGTCAAACTCCCGCCATTTCGTCGACACACTGCACGTAGAGTCACTTGCCGAGGTGAGCAGAACGGTCATTTATGATGTTTACTCGTCAAAGGTAGCATCCTGCATCAGACGCTTCGCTATGACTCAAAAAGGCTCAGGCAATCAGACACGATGGCTTGGAGTCTTCAATGGACTGTTGTTAGGTTCCCTCCCGTCGTTGAGAAACGACAGTGTTCAAATGGGGGATGAACCACATGATTCTTCGGCATGCTGACCACACGGCGGATCTCGCCATTCAGTTCTGCTGTCTCGCCTGACGCCGCGGCACCACCGCAGGCAAGAACCGAACTTCAGCTTTCGCGCCGCCCGTAGTCGATTCCCGGCCCCGCGTGGGGCCGCATCACCATGAGCTGAATCGGCCGGCCGACTGGGCCCTTACCTTTTCTCGCCGATGACCGGTCCCGCTGGTCGCCGGCCAGTCGATCGCCGCCTCCGGCGGTCTCATCTGACACGCCGTCATTCATTCACGGGTTCGCCGGCCCGTGACCGGAGCGAGCCTGTACGACGGCACCCGTGTCCCGGCGGTCCCATGGCAGCCCACAGCAGCATCTCCGCAACACCTTCGCACCCACTCAGCACGGGGGAATCATGAGAGACGTCAGCGTCAGCACGGCCACAGCCGTGCACCGTTGGGCGCAGGTCGCCGGTGACGCACCGGCCATCGTGTACGAGGGTACCGAGACCACGTACGCCCAACTGAGCGCCCGGGTCCGTGAAACGGCCGGCACCCTGTCCCAGGGTGGGCTGCGGGCCGGGGACCGCGTCGCCTACTTCGGCCACAACAGCGCACTGCTGCTGGAGACGGCGCTCGCCGCCGCCCACCTGGGAGCGATCTTCCTTCCGGCCAACTTCCGGCTCGCCGCCGAGGAAGTGTCCTATCTGCTCCACGACTCCGGCACCCACACCGTGGTCGCCGAGGACGGGCACCGGCCGGTCGTCGACAGCATCGCCGACGGCTCGCCGGTCCGCCGCTTCCTGCTCGGCGACCGTGACCCGCTCGTCCCGGCCGCCACGTCGGCCCATCCGCGCTGGGAGCGCCTGTCCGAGGCGGGCGAGAGCGCCCCGCGCGACGAAGCCGTCAAGGTCGGTCCGGACGACACCGCCGTACTGATGTACACCTCGGGTACGACGGGCCGTCCGAAGGGTGTGATGCTGACCCACGGCAACCTGTGGTGGAACCACCTCAACGTGACCGGCGCCATCGACGTACGCCCCCGCCACACCACACTCGCCGTGGCGCCCATGTTCCACATCGGCGGCCTCAACGCCTTCACCCTGGGCGCCCTGACCCGCGGTGGCACCGTAGTTGTCAGGCGGTCCTTCGAACCCGCCCAGTGCCTAGCCGACTTGACGAAGTATCAGGTGAACAGCGTGTTCGCGGTGCCGGTGATGTTCGCCGCGCTGACCTGCACCCCCGGATTCGCCGACGCCGATCTGACCGCGCTGACGGCCGCGGTCGTGGCCGGGGCCCCGGTGCCGGGACAACTGGTACGCGACTACGCGGCCCGTGGCGTCCAGTTGCAGCAGGCCTGGGGGCTGACCGAGACCGCGCCGTTCGCGACGTACCTGCCCGGACACCTGGTCGGCGACCACCCCGACTCCGCCGGCTTCCCCATGCCGTACACCGAGATACGGCTGACGAACCCCGAGACGGGAGCCACCGTCACCGAAGCACGGGTGCCGGGGGAGGTCTGCGTCCGGGGGCCGCACGTCACCCCGGGCTACTGGAACAACCCCGAAGCCACCGCGGTGGCGTTCGACTGCTCCGGCTGGTTCCACTCCGGCGACATCGGCTACCTCGACGAGACGGGGCTGCTTCACATCGTCGACCGCCTCAAAGATATGATCATCAGCGGCGGAGAGAACGTCTATCCCGCCGAGATCGAGCGGGTACTCGCCGCGCACCCCGACGTCCACGACGTGGCGGTGGTGGGCGTGCCGCACCCCAAGTGGGGCGAGACCCCGATCGCGGTGCTGCGCCAGGACGGCGCTGCGCCCCAGCTCACCATCGAGGAAGTCCGCGCGTACGCGGGTCAGCGGCTGGCCCGTTACAAGCTGCCGACCGCCGTCCGTCATGTCGAAGCCCTACCCCGCAACACCAGCGGAAAGCTCGACAAGGTAGCCCTGCGGGCCTGGGTGCTGAGTGAGTGCGAGACCGCCGGAGCACTCAGTCACTGAACCATCGCCCATCACCCCATCATCCCGGCGGACCGCTGGGCCAACTACCCACTCCACAGCGCTGGTTCGGTACGTACCGGCCGAGCGCCCACTGAACCCGCGTCACCATCGCGTCACGGAAGAGAAATGCACACCATGGACACTGCCCTGGCAGCCAACGACAAGGCCGAGCTCCTCATTGACGGCCACACCCTGACGGTGACCGATGTCGTCAGCGGCGCTCGCCCCGCCGGCATCACTCGCGTCCGCGCCCGGCTCGCCGAAGGCGCGGTCCAGCGCATCGAGCAGTCCCTCGCGCTCAAGAACAAGGTCATCGAGGCCGGTCTGCCCGTCTACGGCGTCACCTCGGGCTTCGGTGACAGCAACACCCGGCAGATATCCGGCCTCAAGTCCGAGGCCCTGCAGACCAACCTCATCCGGTTCCTGTCCTGTGGTATCGGCCCCGTCGCCACCCCGGACGTCATCCGGGCCACCATGATCGTCCGGGCGAACTGCCTGGCCCGGGGCGCGTCCGGGATCCGTACCGAGATCCTCGAACTGCTCCTGGACTGCCTCAACAACGATGTGCTGCCGCCCATCCCCGAGCGCGGCTCGGTCGGCGCGAGCGGCGACCTGGTCCCGCTGAGCTACGTGGCCGCGCTGCTGACCGGACAGGGCAAGGCGCTGCACCAGGGCGAAGAGAAGGACGCCCGCACGGCACTGGCCGACGCCGGTCTCGGCGAGGTGGTGCTCGGGGCCAAGGAGGGCCTCGCACTGGTCAACGGCACCTCGTTCATGTCGGGCTTCGCCACCCTCGCCGTCCACGACGCCACCGAACTGGCCTTCGCCGCAGATCTGAGCACCGCGCTGGCCTCCCAGGTGCTCCAGGGCAACCCCGGCCACTTCGTCCCGTTCATCTTCGACCAGAAGCCGCACACCGGAACCCGTACCAGCGCCCGGACCATCCGTGAACTGCTCGGCAACCCCGAGGACCTCGACCCGTCCGTGGACCCCGAGGGTGCGGCCCTGACGGAGTCCGGTTTCCGGGAGCTGGAGGAGCCCATCCAGGACCGGTACTCGGTGCGCTGCGCGCCGCATGTGAACGGTGTGCTGCGTGACACCCTGGACTGGGCGAAGAACTGGGTCGAGGTCGAGATCAACTCCACCAACGACAACCCGCTGTTCGACGTGGAAGCGGGCATGGTCCGCAACGGCGGCAACTTCTACGGAGGCCACGTCGGCCAGGCCATGGACGCGCTCAAGACCGCGGTGGCCAGCGTCGGCGACCTGCTGGACCGTCAGCTCGAACTGATCGTCGATGAGAAGTTCAACAACGGGCTCACCCCGAACCTCATCCCGCGTTTCGACGCCGACAGCTGGGAGGCCGGGCTGCACCACGGCTTCAAGGGTATGCAGATCGCCGCCTCCGGCCTCACCGCCGAGGCGCTGAAGAACACCATGCCGGCGACGTCGTTCTCCCGGTCGACCGAGGCCCACAACCAGGACAAGGTCAGCATGGCCACCATCGCCGCACGGGACGCCCGTACGGTCGTGGAACTGGTCCGGCAGGTCACCGCCATCCACCTCCTGGCCCTGTGCCAGGCGGCGGACCTGCGCGGCCAGGAGTGCCTGAGCGCTCCGACGCGTGCCGCCCACGAGCTGATCCGCTCCGTCTCCGCCACGATGGACGGTGACCGGCCGCTGGCCCAGGACATCGAGCTCGTGGTCGGCCTCATCGCCTCCGGCGAGCTCCGCCGGGCCGTCGAGGACGCCGGCCGCGACTGACCCGCCCCGCCGCGGGCGGGACTGCCCCGGATGCGAGACGGGTGGCCGGCCACCACACCGGCCACCCGTCTCGCGGGACCACCGACTCCTGACGCCGCCGCACGGTCGTCCAGCGCATACGGCTCGCCGGCTTCACCGGATGACCGGCACGCGCTACGGCATGATGGCCATCCGGCCGGGGATCCACGGCATCTCGTCGGCGGGTGACGCCGGCAGCGACCTGAGGCAACAGCGTCTGTGTGCTTTCCTCATCCCGGTGTCCGCATTACGGTGACCGTTTTCGCAGGTCGCAGCCCCGCCCAGGAAAAATTCCTCAGGCGGGTGTCGCATCCTCGGTACGGCGGCGGAGCCGGTCCAGTTCCTCTCCCCCGCCGACCGCGGAGCAGGCGGCCGACCCAGCCCGACCTTCCGGCCGCCGTCACGTCGTCACGTCGTCACGTCGTCACGTCGTCACAGCGGCCGGGCGCCGTCGCAGCTGGCCGGCCGTCCGGGAAACAAGGCTCCGCTCACGTGCGCGGGTCGGCCGGATGCGGCTGCACCCCCGTCATCAGGAAGTCCAGGCCGCGCCGGGTCGATACCACCACGACCCGGTCACCGGCACGCAGCATCCGGCCGTGTGACGGACGCCAGTCGAACCCCGGCCGGTCGAGGCGAAGACCGCCGCCGAGTGTGTCGGACGAGCCTGACGACTGTGGGGTGATCGCCGGGCCGACGGCCAGGACACGCCATTCGTTCTGGCGGAACGCCTGGTGGACGGACCGTCCCTCCAGCTCCGGGTGGCCCGCGACGTCCACGGTGGTGAAGAGGAGGGATCCGCGCTCGACCGGCATGACGCCCAGCACGTGACGGCCCATCATGGCGGCGGCGAAGGAGGGTGCGGCGAGCGCGGAGACACTGCGGCTGCGGGTGGCGGCGTCGGGGTAGGAGGCGCGCATCGTGCGGGAGACAGTGGCGGCGAAGTTGTCGTCGTAGAGCCGCATCACCACCCGCACCTGGGGGTTGGCCTCGCGCGCGGCCATCGCGATGTCGAGGTTCTCGCCGTCGTCGCGGGTGAGCACCAGCAGCGACTTGCTCTGCCGGATCCGGGCACGGTCGAGGACGCCGGGAACGCCGGCGTCCTCGAGGAGCAGCGGTACGCCGAGATCCCGGGCGAGGGCGACGCCCCGGGCGTGCGGATCGCGTTCAATGACGACCACCTGGTGTTCGGTGGTGCGCAGTTGGGCCACCACCCGGGTGCCGATCTTGCCGAGGCCGACCAGGACGATATGGCCAGTCAGGTCCTCGGCCGGCGGGTGTCCGACGGAGGCTTTACGGAAGGCGTCGGTGGCGTTCATCGTCGCCGCCACTACGAGGGGCAACACGGCCAGGCCCACGAAACCGGCGATGAGCTGCAGCACCCGCCGGGCCGGGGACTCGTCCGTCGCCGGATCGCCCATGGTGAAGATGTCCAGCAGCGGCAGGTACACCGACTTCCACAGCGGTCCGGGCTCTGCCAGCTCGGTGGCACCGGCCAGCACCAGCACGATCGCAGCCAGCGCACCGAAGACGGCGATGAGCTCTCGGGAGAGGAACACCTTCCACGGCAGGTGCGCCAGCCGGTCCCGCAGCCAGGCCCCGTAACTGCGCCGTTCCCGCGGCGGGGCCTCGGGCGGGTGGTGGTGGGTCACCTCCTCCAGCATCAGCCGTCCGTGGGTGAACTGCCGGTGGTAGGCAGTGAAGGTGTCGGGCAGCAGTTGCGTGCCCTCCTCCCCCGGTGTCTCGGGGCTGTCCTCACTGGCCGGGTCGTCCTGGTGCGCGCCGGACAGTACGGCGAGCGTGGCCAGGTCGGCGGAGCGGAGAGGGGTGCGGGCAGAGCGCACCACCCCGCGGAAGACCTGGCCCTCGACCTGGAGCGTGTGCCCCTGGCCGACCGCGGCGGCGGACACCAGCTCGGGGACCGCGGTGTCGGTGTCGGAGAGCACGGTGGTGGACATGTCCAGCGATGCGTCATCGGTCCGGCCCAGTGCCAGCACGGCCCGGTCCAGGAGCCGTTCGAGGTGCTGACCACGTTCACGGTTGTACATCCGGATGACCAGGCGGATCGTCGGGTTGAGGGTGCGGGCGAGCAGCGCGGCGGTGACATTGACCTGGTCGTCACTGTAGGTCAGGGCGAGCGCGGCCGCCCGCTCCACCCCGGCGGCGCGCAGCGTCTGTTCGTCCGGATGGGCTGCCACCAGCAGCTCGACCGGCGACTGCGGATCACGGTGCAGTGCGGCGATCTCCGGCGCGTGCCCCTCGCGCCCCGAGGGCAGCACCACGGTGACCGCCTCACCGCATACAGCATCCAGCGTCACCGCCAGACGGTGCGCAAGCCCGTCGTCGCCGCAGATCACCATGTGCTGCGAGCGTTGTCCAAAGGACATACGCAACTGGAGAGTTGACATCACGTCGTCAAGATTGCCGGGGTGGGGTACACGGTTCCGTTGCGCACAACAGTTCGGCGTCAAAGTTGCGTATGGAGGGGCCCGTGGGCTCTCTCAAACGCTCAACGACCGGTATCTGTCGCCGCTGCGGCAGTGGTGACCGCGGCGGCCGCTCGCCCTCACCGGCTGCCGACCCAACGCCGGTGATGGGGACAGGGGAAATCCGTCGCCTGCCTCTGCGGCGTGCAGTGCACTTCAACCTGTGTCGCAGTGGAGGGTCTGGGTGAGGAGGCTTCGAGCATGCGGGTAGCCAGTCTTCGAACGGCATGCGATGGTCTGCGAGTGGTAGCTGATGGGAAGGGCGGTAGTCCATGACGGATCATGACTTGACCGGCTTCGACCGCGGTACGTTCACTCATGACGGCGTTACCCGCCGGGTTCTGCGGCGGGGTACGGGTCCCGCGGTGATGGTGATGGCGGAGATCCCCGGCATTACGCCCAAGGTTCTGCGGTTTGCGGAGCGGGTGGCCGAGATCGGCTGTACTGCGGTGCTGCCGGTGCTCTTCGGTACGCCCGGCCGCGCTGGTAACCCTGCTGATGGTGGTGGCCGGCTGAAGTCCGGGTTGTATATGGCCTCGTCGATAGGGAAAGTGTGCGTGAGCCGGGAGTTCACCGTGCTGGCCACCGGGAAGACCTCGCCCGTGGTGACGTGGCTGCGGGCCCTGGCCGCACACGAGCACCGACGCTGTGGCGGTCCCGGCGTCGGGGCTGTCGGTATGTGCCTGACCGGCGGCTTCGCTCTGGCCATGGCTGCGGATGAGCGCCTGGTGGCTCCGGTCCTGTCCCAGCCGTCTTTGCCACTGCCGCTCACCAGGAGCCGGGCTGCCGGCATCGACATCTGCGCTGAGGACCTCGCCGCTGTCCGGGCCCGCTGTGAACGCGACGGGCTGCGGGTGATGGGGCTGCGTTTTCGAGGTGACCGGTTGGTCCCAGGCGATCGGTTCGCCTTTCTGCGCCGCGAACTCGGCGAGGCCTTTGTCGCCGTTGAACTCGACGACTCCGCTGGGAATCCGGACGGTGTTGGGCCACCGCACTCCGTGTTGACCGAGCACCTCATCGACGAGCCGGGGCAGCCGACCCGCCTGGCGCTCGACGGGGTGCTCGACCTCTTCCGTAGACGCTTGCTTGAGCAGCGCCCATAGCGCGGGCGCCGGAGCCCCAGAAGTTCTTGAAGGCAGCTGCCAGTCCGGCGGCCAGGGCGGTCCTGGCGCTGCTGGAGCACAGACGCCGTTGCCCACCACACCTCGTGGTCGACGTCCGATTCGGCCGGCGCACGGGACATCAACTCGTCGAAGGACGGAGTGATTCCGTACTTCGGCTCCAGCATGGTGAGGATCGCAGTGTGCACGGTTCGGACCGCCAGTTCACCGAGCGACAGCTCCTCGCAGGTCGTCCCCGACTCACTCCGCACGGCCCTGCGCCCGACTGGGCCCGATGCCTCACTCCGGCGGCACAACTCGGCCACGGCGCCCGTCTCATGCCAGTACCGGGCCAGCGCCAGAGCATCGCGACCCTCGGCATCCTTGTGCCACAGCTGCGCCCCGCGGCCGAGACCGTCAGGGCAGCAAGATGACCTTGCCGAACTTGCCCGGCCCAGCCAGGCGCGCGTAGGCGTCAGTGAACCGGTCGAGCGGGAAGGCCGCGTCGACGGGTACCCGTAACCGCCCCTGCGCCAGCAGGGGCACCACGGACGTCCGCACGGTAGCGGCGAGAAGCACTTTCTCGGCGTGTGAACGCCCGCGGATGGTGGTGCCGACCAATTGGGCACGCGCGAGCATGAGATCGAACATCCGCAGCGGCGCCGTGGTGCCGGCCTGGACTCCGACGACGAGGACCTTGCCCCGGCTGCGGAGCAGAGCGACTCGCTGCAGGCAGTACTCGCCACCGACCAGTTCCACGATCACGTCGTACGGCGCGTGCGCGGCTTCCTGGTCGGGAGTCACGACGTCCACCCCGCCATCCGGGGCGAGATTCTTGACACGGTTATGGAGTTCGGGCCGACGCACGCTGGCCACGGTGTGCGCCCCGGAGATCGCGGCGACCTGCACCATGGCCGTGCCCACCCCGCCCGCCGCGCCACTGACCAGCACCCGGTCGCCGGCGCGGACCCCGGCCTGGGTGACCAGGGCGTCCCAGGCGGTGCTGAACGCCTCCGGGAAACCGGCGGCCTCCTCCCACGGCAGGCCCTCCGGCACCGGCAGTAGAAGATCGGCGGGGACCGCGATCCGCTCGGCATGGCCGCCGCCGCCAACCAGTGCCATCACCCGGTCCCCGGGCACAACCCCCATGACATCGGGACCGACCTGCTCCACCTCGCCTGCGACCTCCAGGCCGGGCACGTCGGCCGGCCATCCCGGTGGCGCCGGGTAATCCCCCCGTGCCTGCTGCAAGTCAGCGGCGTTGAGCCCAGCGGCCCGCACCCGGACCACCACGGCCCCCGGTCCCGCGACCGGCTCTGGACGCCGCTTCAGCTGGAAGGTCCCTTGAGAATCGATCGCTACGGTTCGCATGTTCGCAATGTATGCCCGCAGTCTCGCGTGCCTTGGTGGCGGGGTTCGGGCCGCCGATCCGCATCCATATCCATCACCAACCACGCAAGGTCGTGTCCCCCTCGTGGTATAGCTCTCGGGACAAGTCAACGCCGCCCGGGGGCAAGCAGGCTGGTCAGCTCATGGCCAAGTCGAGGCGCAAGAAGCCGGAGAACGTGAAGCGGTACTTCAAGTCCAGACCACCGGCGGGATCGGCTGCCGCTGCTTCGCCACTCCGGACGCCGCCGTCTCCTCAGCGCCCGCCGAGTGGTTGCTTACGGGGTGGGCCTGGCGGCCGCAGCGGCGAGGCGGTCCAGGGCACGTAGCACACGGCTGCGGTGGGCGGAGGCCTTCATCCAGGCCGGCAGCCGGTCGATCATGCTGGCGCCGCAGTAGGTGCTCGGATCCGGCCGCGACAGCCCGCGCTCGCGCAGGTCCGCGGCCACGTAGCCGCGCAAGTGGGCCACGTGACGCGCGTTGTACGCCCACAGCACATGGCCGGCACAGTTGGTCTGAAGCCAGAGCGGCAGCCCCAGAAACGGGTCGCGCTGCACGTCCGCGCTGGGCTGCCGGTAGTGGACGGCGCCGCCGGACCAGGTCCGTACATGCCCCAGATGGCAGACCATACGGCGAGGTTGGGAGGCGGGCGGCTGCGCACGCGCGACGCCGGGCGAGGGAGGTGCGGGCGGAAGGGGAGCGAGCACGGCCCGGTGACAGCAGTCTGGGCAGCGCACCAGAATCTCGCCGACGAAGGCCGTCCACGTCTCCCCCGTATCCCGGAAACGGACCGGCCCGCCCTCCCCGCGCGCCGTCGGACGCCGTGCCACCACTCCCCCTCCCCCTCCCCACTCCTCATCCGCGCGCGTGCGCTCGTAGGGCCCACGGTATCCGGCGGGGCGTGGCGGCCCCCTCGCCCACCGTCCGGACACCGCATCCGGATCCGGCTTACCCAGCCGCGCTCAGCTCCTGGGTGAGGAGTGCGGCGTGGTGGCGGCGGGCGACCCGGGGGTGGGCCCGCAGCCAGCCCTTCAGCTCGTTGCGCCCGTACTCGGCAAACAGCGGATTGGCCGGGTCCTGGGTGACGCCGGGGGCGTGGCCTGCATGCGGGAACGGTAGCGGTGCGATGCGCGCGTCCAGGCGCGGGTTGTAGAAGAACGGCACGGAGTACCGCTCCACGGCCCCGGGCGGGCTGACCACGCGATGGTTGGTGGCCTTGAGGTAGCCGTTCGTGGCCACCTCCAGCAGTTCCCCCAGGTTGACCACGAACGCCCCCGGCAACGGCGGAACGGCGTGGAACTCCCCATCTGCGCGCTGCACCTGGAGCCCACCGACCTGGTCCTGGAGCAGCAGGGTGAGGAAGCCGTAGTCCTTGTGGGCACCGACGCCCTGCCCGGTGCCGTCGGCGGCGCTGCCGGGGTAGCGGACCAGCTTCAGGTGCAGGTGCGGGTCGGTGGCGAAGACATCGTCGTAGAAACCGGCCGGCGCACCGATCGAGGCGAGCAACTCGTGCAGCAGCCTGCCGGCGACCTCGGTGAGCCGGTCCATCCAGGCAAGGGCCGCGGCACGCAGCTCCGGCAGGGCAGCCGGCCACTGGTTGGGGCCCTCCAGCCACAGGTAGCCGGGCTCGCTCGGGCCAGGAGCGCGGGCGGGGCGCTCGGCGCCTATGTCGAGCTGGTCGCGCCAGTCACGGCTGCCGCCGGTGCGTTCGTCGCCGGTGCGGGTGTAGCCACGGAAGTGCGGGGACTTGAGGTTGCTCACGGCGAGGCGGTCCGCCTCCGGAAGGGCGAAGAAGCGGCGCATGGCACCGACGAGCGCCTCGGTCTGGGCCGGGGTGACCCCGTGGCCGGTGAGCTGGAAGAAGCCGACGTCTCGGGCAGCCGTGTGGAGCTGCGCGTGCAGGTGGGCGCGCTCTTCGGGGCCACGGGAGGCGGCGGACAGGTCGATCACGGGAAGCTGCTGCGACATGGTGTTTTCCGCGGGTGAGGGCCAGGCCGTCCTCGGTGATGGCCGAGGGGTGTCGCGGCAGGCCGGGGTAGGGCGGGCCGCGAGGCCGGGCAGAGGTGAAGAGGGGAGCCCGCGTGCGCAGGAAGGCCCGGCAGGCGGGAGCGGAGTCAGCCGGAGTGTCGACAGGACATGCGCGTGACGCGGAGGAGATCCACGTGGCGGCGTCGAACGAGCAGGAGCATGGCATGAAGAATACTGCGCCGACCGGCGGGCCGAGCGTGGTACACCTCACACCTGGCCTTTCCCCACCTCAGGCGGCGGCACAGGGTGCGGGCGACGAATCCTCCGTGGCGACCGTCGACGGCCGTTACGCCCTGGGGATCGACAATGACCACAGCAGCCGCGCCAACCATTGGTACACCGACGACTACGACTATGCGGCCGCACGGCCCGAGGCGACGTCCGAGTCCTTGGAACAGTTCCAGAGGGTGATCACTTCCGTCCGCGCTACGACCGCCTGTCCGCACTGCGACGGGCCGACCCGGCGCCGCCCTGCCCCCCGGCGAGCAGGGCGGCGCCCTTCAACGCTCCCCCTCCCCGTGCCAACGCTCCCCCTCCTCACCCTTCTGACCTCTCGCCGCCACATCGATCTGCTGCCGCAGCCGCTTCTCGCTGTGCGGCATCTGGCCGCTGACGCGGGCCTGGTCGTCAAGCTCGTTCTTCAGCTTGAGGTTTCGCCTCCCTCCCCCGGTTATCAGGAGGCGCTGGGTGGCGTGAACGGCTGCGAGCAGATCCGGCTGTGGTGGGCCAAGAGTGGGCCGGCTTGGTGATGACGGCCGCCGTCGAGGCCCCGCGCTGGAGGCTCGACAGCGAATGAAGGCTAAGCGGACCGGCTGACGTCGTCGAAGTCGGTGGAGGCCGACAGCTCGGCCCATGCCAGCATGTCGCGCTCGAAGGCGTCGCGTCCGGCCCGGACGAGCTGAAGCGCATCGGTGCCGAGCAGCAGGCGCGTCGGCGGCTGGTCGGCCGCCACGATGCGCAGCACCGCGGCCGCGGCCTTGTCCGGGTCGCCCGGCTGGTGCCCGCTGCCGTGGATGCGCCGGGCGCGCAGCGGCTCGAACAGCTCGTCGTAGTCGGCGATCACACGGGGTGCGCGGATCATCGAGCGGCCGGCCCAGTCGGTCCGGAAACTGCCCGGCTCGACGGCGGTGACATGGATGCCGAAGTCGGCGACCTCCTTGCCGAGCGTTTCGAGGATGCCCTCCACCGCGAACTTGCTGCCGTGGTAGAAGCTGAGGCCCGGCATGGTGATCAGCCCGCCCATCGAGGTGACGGCGATGATGTGGCCCGAACGGCGCCGGCGCATGTGCGGCAGCACGGCCTTGATCACCGCCACGGTTCCGTAGACGTTCACCTCGAACTGACGGCGAAGGTCATCCATCGACGACTCCTCGAAGAGGCCGTCATGGCCGTACCCGGCGTTGGCGACGAGTACGTCGACCGGGCCCAGGTCGCGCTCGGTCTCGTCCACGACCGTGTCCACCGCGTCATGGTCGGTCACGTCCAGGATGCGGGCGTGCGCGTCGTCGGCGAGCGCCTCAAAGGACCGTGCGTCGGCGGGCGTGCGCACCGTGCCCACCACCCGGTGGCCCGCGGCCGACGCCGCGCGCGCGAGTGCGCGGCCCAGGCCGGTGCTGACGCCGGTGATCAGGAATGTCTTGGTGTCCGACACAGGAGTTCCCTTCGTGCGATGCGAACAGGCGCTGCGAACAGAGGCCGACCGGGGCGATGTTGGGCCCCGGTCGGTCTCGACACGTTCCACTTCAGCACCGGAATCGGCCGCTGATCGGCTTCCGGGGGGTCCGCTTCGCCCCGGGGACAGCCGGACCGGGGGACAGCCGGACCGGGGGACAGCCAGTCCCCCTTTCGCGGGCCGTCGGGGCGCTCTCGGGCCCTATCGTGAACGGCATGGACCGCAACACAGCTCTCGGTGAGTTCCTCCGCTCCCGGCGGGCACGGATCACCCCGCGCCAGGCGGGCCTGTCCGACGACGGCGGCTCTCGTCGAGTGCCAGGACTGCGCCGCGAAGAGGTCGCGCAACTGGCGGGCGTGAGCGTCGACTACTACGTACGCCTGGAACGCGGACGCCGACTGAACGTCTCCGAGACCGTGCTGGACGCCATCTCCCGCGCGCTACGCCTCGATCCCGTCGAACGCACCCATCTGTTCCAGCTCGCCAAGCCCGCCGCGGGCAGGCCCCGCCGCACGGCGACGCGTCCGCAGCCGGTCCGCCCGGGGCTGCGCGACCTGCTCCGGATCCTCGAGCACACCCCCGCCCTTGTGCTGGGGCGGCGGCTGGACGTACTTGCGTCCAACCAGACGGCACGTGCGCTGCTCACCGACTTCGACGCGCTGCCGCACCGCGAGCGGAACCTGGTGCGGTTCATGTTCTGCGACGAGACCGCCCGCTCGCTGTATGCCCACTGGGACACCCACGCCCAGGACATCGTCGCCTCGCTCCGGCGCGATGCCGGACGCCATCCCCACGATCCGCTGCTGGCCGAACTCGTCGGCGAACTCTCGATCACGGATGAGGACTTCCGCCGTTGGTGGGCCGACCAGAACGTGTATCGGCACACACATGGCAGCAAACACTTCCACCACCCGATCGTCGGCCCGCTCACCCTCAATTACGAGTCCCTCACCCTGCCCGCCGACCCGGACCAGCGGCTGAGTGTCTACACCGCCGAGGCAGGCTCCAGCTCCGAAGAGGCGCTTCGGCTACTGGCCGCGTGGATACGACAGCCCGAGACCTCGCAAGGCCGCTGACGCGGGCGGGGCTCCGGCACACCGCACGCGCCGGAGCCCCGCCCCGTCTCCGCCCCGTCTCACCGCTCCCGGGTCATCCCGAACCGGGCCGGGTCCCCCTTATCCGCGTACCTGCGGACCCCCGCCTTCTCCAGCACCCGGACCGAGGCCTGGCGGGAAAGCTCCGCGCAGGCGGACACGTTCTGCACCTCCGGTGCGGTGAGCCCGAACCCCGCCAGTGCCCGGGCCGCCTCGGGGGCATGCCCCCGCCCCAGCGCGGGCCGCCGAGAACCTCATGCTCGTCAGGACCCGCCGGTCCCCCAGCACTCCACCAGGTTGCAGGTCATGCCGACCCGGACCCGTTCGGACTCGATCGTCTTTCCCTCGGGGGACTTCCAGCGGTAGAAGACCTCCCAGCTCCTGGAGTTGTTGCCGGGCCGGTTCTGCGAGATCTTCTGCTTGCCGGGCTTGTAGGTGGTCTCGGTCCCGTTCGACAGGTCCTTCAGGACGACCTGGGTGCCCTGCGGAAGGTCCTCGGAGGGCGCGTCCCACCACACCGGCCCGTAGTGGTGGCCCAGTCGGCGGTGATGCCGTCGGGGCCGTAGGCGGTCAAGTGGGTGCGGCGGATGTCGCCCATGGTGAGCATGCCGGAGGAGCCGAAGACCTCGCCGCGTACGTAGTAGCCGTACACGGCCTGGAAGTTGGCCTCGGCGGTGGCGGGGGCGCCGATGAGACCGACGGCGAGGGGTTGACTGGCCATGGATCCGCCGTTCTGTACCACTTGATACACAACAGGGCGCGCATGCGCTGAACGGAAGCCCCACCTCCATACTTCGCCGCGTGCATATATATCGGCTGACAGGGTATCTTGGCTGCCATGGCTGGAAGAGACATGACGCACGCGGCCTTCTTCGTGCTGACCGCGCTGGCCGATGAACCGCGACACGGCTACGGCATCCTGCGCGAAGTCGAGGAGCTGTCCGAAGGCAGCGTCCAGCTGCGGGTCGGCACCCTCTACGGGGTGCTGGACCGGCTGGTCAAGGACGAGCTGATCGCGCTGGACCGGGAAGAGGTGCAGCAGGGCCGCCTGCGGCGCTACTACCGCCTCACCGACTCCGGGGAGCGAGCGTTGACCGCCGAGGCGGAGCGCATGGCCGCCGGTGCACAGGCGGCGGCGCGGCGCATCGCCCTCGGCCGCCGCCTCCGGCCCGGCAAGGGGCCAGGACCGGTCGGGCTGGCGGGAGGTGGTGCCACGTGACCACTCTGCTCGAACAGCGCTACCGCTCCCTGCTCCGCCTCCTGCCGTCCTACTACCGCCGGGCGCGCGAGGAGGAGATGGTCGAGACCTACCTGTGCGGCATCGACGAAAGTGTTCAGGAGGAGGCGCGCCCCGCTCTCGGCGAGGTTGCGAGCATCCTGGCCCTGGCGGTGCGCACCCGGCTGGCCGCTCCCGGCGCTCCGGTGCGCTATGCGACGGCCGGGGCCGTGGTGCGTGACTTCGCAGTGTTCGCCGTGCTCGTGCTGGGGACCTGCGCGGTGACCGAGTGCGTGCTGACGCTGGCCTGGCTGGCGGGTGCGACGACCGTGGACCGGTCCCTGTTCACGGCGGCATTCACCGACCGGGCGCCGCTCGCGGGGGCCTTTGCGGTCGCCGTACGGGTGCTGCCGCTGCTGTGGGCCGCTGGGTACGTCTGCCTGATGCGCGGACACCGGCGTGCCGCCCGGTACGCGGTTACGGCCGCTGCCGTGCCGGCCACCCTCGCGCTCGTCGAGCAGCTCGCCGAGGGCGAGGCCGGGACGTGGCTGGCCTTCACCGTACTGTGGGCGGCCTTCACCTGGCTGACCGTCCTGGCCGTCAACGGCGGCTTCCATACCGATGCCCCGCCGCCCCTCCGCCCCGCAGGCCGTCCCGGGCTGGTGTTCGCGGCCTGCTGCGTCCTGACAAGCGCCTTCCTCGTACTGTTCCTTGGAGCAACTGACCCTGTATGGGCGGCAGCCACGGCCTTCAGCGCGATCGCCTCCGTATGGCTGGCCGCCTCCCGAGGGCGAGTGGAGGCGACGGCCGCCACCGCACTCACAGCCCTGGGAACCGTTGTCCTGGTCCCGTGCCTGAGCACGCTGGCGCAGGTGCTGGCCGTGGCTCCGGCCGGCGTAGTGCGCACCGTCGTAGCACAGACGGCACTGGTCGCGCTGCTCGTGGCGGTCGGCGCAATCGTCGCGGTGCACAACCTGACGACTGTCCGGCGCCGCAGCACGGGCGCCGGCTGAGGCGCGTGGCAGGAGAGAGCAGGAGAGAAGGGGGACCGGCCAGGTTAGAAGAGAAAGGGGACCACCCAGGCTAGACCTTGACCGACTCGGCTTCAGGCCGTCCCCCGGCACCCCGACTGTCCCCAGCATTAAGTCCTCTTTCCGCGCCTGCCCGTGCGGACAGCTGGTGAGATTGTCCGCGCCGTGCGCGGACGGGCAGAGAGCGGACGGGCAAGGAGCGGACAGGCAGGGAGCAGACGGACAGCGAAGCGGACGGGCGGCGAAGCGGCAACGTTATGCTCAGCAATGAGTTATGTCGACAGCACAGAAGCGCCGGGGGGCAGTGGTGGGTGCGGAGAAGCGGGTGCCGTTGAGCAGGCCGACGATCGAGGATGACGAGATCGCCTCGGTGGTGGCGGTGCTGCGCTCGGGCTGGCTGGCCTCCGGCCCCAAGGTCGTGGAGTTCGAGCAGGCATTTGGGCAGCTGCTGGGGGCGCCACACGCCATTGCCGTCGGGTCCGCCACAGCGGGTCTGCACCTCGTACTGGCCGCGCTGGCGGTCGGCCCGGGGGACGAGGTGGTGGTTCCGTCCCTGACATGGCCGTCCACCGCGAACGTGATCGAACTGCTGGGGGCGCGAGCGGTCTTCGCCGACGTACAGCCCGGCACGCTGCTGCTCGATCCGGCCGACGTGGCCCGCCGGATCACGCCTCGTACGCGCGCCGTCATCCCCGTGCACTATGCCGGAGCGCCGGCCGACCTGGACGCGTTGCGGGCTGTGACCAAGGGGCGCGGGATCGCCCTCGTGCATGATGCGGCACACGCGCTGGGCACTCGCTACGGCTCCGAGCCCATCGGCTGCGGAGCGGAGCCGGCCGTCTTCAGCTTCCATCCCGTGAAGAACATCACCACAGCCGAAGGCGGCATGGTGACCGTCTCCGACGCCCAACTGGCCGAGCGCTTACGGCTGCTGCGCTTCCATGGGATCACCAAGGACACCTGGTCACGTCACCACGGCACCGGCCCGGTGCGCTATGAGGTGCTGGAGCCCGGCTGGAAGTACACCCTGTCCGACCTCAACGCCGCACTCGGTGTCGTCCAGTTGGGCAAGGTCGAGCGCTTCAACGCCCGCAGGCGCGAGCTCGCGGCGCGATACGCGCGGCTGCTGGCCGGCCTGGCGGAACTTCACCTGCCCGAGGCCCCGCCGTACACCCACACCCATGCCTGGCACCTGTACGTCGTTCACCTGCGGCTGGACCGACTGGCCATCGACCGCGACGCCTTCATCGAAGCCCTCGGCGAGCTGGGCATCGGTGCGGGGGTGCACTTCACCCCTGTACACCAGCATCGTCACTACCGCCGAAGCCGCGAGGCCATGTCCGTGTCCGGTGTTGACTTGCCAGTCACCGAAGCCGCCGGGGAGGCGATCGTCTCACTGCCCCTCTACCCGGGTATGAGCGACGAGGACCAGGACCATGTCGTCGCGGCGGTGCGCACCCTGGTGACCCGCCATCGTCTGCCGGCCGCAGGCGGTACGCGATGACCGTGGTGCTCTTCGCGTATCACGACGTCGGCTGCCGCACGGTGGAGGTCCTCACCGAACTCGGCATCGAGATCGCCTGCGTGTACACGCACCACGACGATCCGGGAGAGAACACCTGGTTCGGGTCGGTGGCCGGTACGGCAGCGTCGCTGGGCATACCCGTACGCCACGCCGACCCGCGCACCGCAGGCGAACGAGAGCACATCCGCGCGCTCGCGCCCCGGGCACTGTTCAGCGCCTACTGGCGTCACCTCCTGCCGGACGAGGTCCTCGGCCTCGCCCCCGTCGCGGTCAACGTCCACGGCAGCCTCCTGCCCCGCTACCGGGGCCGCGCGCCCGTCAACTGGCAGATCCTCCACGGTGAGCGGGAGGGCGGGGTCAGCCTGCACCACATGGTCCGCGAACCGGACGCGGGAGACCTCGTCGATCAGGAGAGCTTCCCCATCGGCCCGGACGACACCCCCACGGACATCTACCGCAAGCTCCTGCCCGCCACCGAGGCGGTGCTGCGCCGCAACGCGTGGCCGGTCATCGAAGGCCGCGCCCCTCGCTGGCCCCAGCTCGCCTCGAAGGCCACCGTCTTCGGCCGCAGGCGACCCGCCGACGGGCTGATCGACTTCCGGCACGCCGCCGAGGACATCCGCAACCTGATCCGCGCCGTCACCGACCCCTACCCCGGAGCGTTCTGCCACATGGGCCCTCACCAGCTCACCATCTGGCGGGCCGGCCACCCGTCGTCCGAACCACCGCCCCGCCCGGGACGGCCCGGCGAGATCCACATCGAGCCCGCCGGGGTGTTCGTACTGTGCGGCGACGGACGCCGCCTGTGCCTGGACGAGGTCGAACTCGACGGACGACGAGGCACCCCCAGAGACTTCCCCCACGTCCTGCGCCACGAGGCCGTGCTGGGACGAGTCAGGGCGGGCCGGTGAACATCCTCGTTCTCGGTGCGGGCGGGTTCATCGGCAGCCACCTGGCCCGTGCCGTCCTCCAGCGCACCGACTGGCACATACGCGGCCTCGACCTGAACACCGACCGCCTCGCAGACGTCCTCGACCATCCCCGACTGATCCTGCACACCGGGGACGTGGCCGATCACGACGGCTGGATCGACCAACAGCTGCGCTGGGCAGACGTATGCCTGCCGCTGATCGCCGTCGCCACGCCCGCCGCATACGTCAACGACCCGCTGACCACCTTCGACCTCGACTTCACCCACAACCTCGACATCATCCGCCGGTGCGCCGCCACCGGCACGCGCGTCGTCTTCCCCTCCAGCTCCGAGGTCTACGGAATGTGCCCGGACGAGGAGTTCGACGAGTACGACAGCCCGCTGGTGTACGGGCCCGTCGACAAGTCCCGATGGATCTACGCCGCATCCAAGCAGCTCCTGGACCGCGTCATCCACGCCCTGGCAGATCACCAGGGCCTGCGCTTCACCCTGTTCCGTCCGTTCAACTGGACGGGCCCCGGCCTGGACGATCCGCACAGCCAGGCACCGGGCTCCTCCCGCGTGGTCGCCCAGATGCTCGGTCATCTGATCCGCCGTGAACCCCTCGTCCTGGTGGACGGCGGGACGCAGCGCCGCTGCTTCACCCACATCGACGACGGCATAGACGGGCTGCTGCGCATACTCGCCAACCCCGGCGGAGCAGCCGACGGCAAGGTCTTCAACCTGGGCCACCCCGGCAACGAACGGTCGATCCGCGAGCTCGCGCAGCACTTGGTCCACATCGTCGCCAAGACCCCCGGATACGAGGACCTCCCCGCGACCGTACGGATCACGGAGCGCCCCGGCTCCGACTACTACGGGCCCGGCTACCAGGACCTCGACCACCGCGTACCGGCGATCCACCAGGCCAGGACCCTCCTGGGCTGGAACCCGGTCATCGGCTTCGAGGAACTCCTGACCTCCACCGTCCAGGCCTACCTGCCCACGGCACCCGGCCACCACCCGGCCGTGACGGCCGCGCCCACCCGATGAGTCTCCGCACACGCCTGGGATATTGCGCCGATTGCGCGTAGTCGAGTGTTGAGGCGTTCACGTTCCAGGGAATGCAGACAGGGAATGCAGATCGGTGGAGATGCCGAGAAGGCCGGCGCGTTCTCTCACAGCCGTTCATGAGTCGAATCCGATGAGAATCGACTCACGCACAGCCATCCATCCATCCATACTCCTCCGGAGAGGGGGCGCGAGACCGCTACGAGGCGTGTGCGTGTGTGTGGGGGGGGTGGAGCTGTGTCCGCGCAACGTCGAGGGCGGCGAGAGCGCGGTCTACGACCGTGCCGGCAGGACACTGCTCACGACACGGCTGACCGAACCCGGCGACCTGCTGCTTGGGGACGACCGCCGGACACTGCACTCCGTCACGGCAGTCCAGCGGCGTGACCACACGGCCTCCGCTCATCGCGATGTCCTGATGATGGCCTACACCGCCTGCGACGAGCCAGGAAAACCAGTGCGATGAGGAGGAGTTGTCACATGCACCGACGGCCCCGTTGACGGTCGGTCACGGCTGACGAGGAGTACCCCGACCGACTTCCGGGCCACCACTCGCCCTCATCTCGTCCTTGTCGTCTCCGGCCCCTGGTTCCCGCGGCGCCCACGACCGCTGGCCCCGCAACGCCCGCCCACCAAGACGGCCCATCCGCCTGTCCAGTGAGGACTTCACAGGTCCATCGCCATACCCCTGCCGACCCGGATTCTACCCATCTGGATGGAATGACCGATACGCGACCCTGGTGTGAGGCATCGCCAACAGCGAGTGCATCATCGCAGGTGGGAGAGGTGATACGCATGACTGGACAGGCCATGGCAGGGAGCCCGCCAGAGCAGGGCACCCACCGAGCGTGCCAACGGGACATCTGGACGGGCAGGGCCATCCTGGTGTCGACTGCGGCCCTGGTGGCTGAAATGGCCATCGGGGGCGTGCTCCTGATTCTCATCAGCCTGTCGCAGGATCCCGAGGGCGAGTACAACGCCCTCGGTCTCGTCTTCATGATCGCCCTCCTGCCGGTGCTTGCCATCGCCAGCGTGATCCTCGGTCTTCTCGCAACGCTCTTGCTGGTACTGCCCACTGTTTGGCTGGCGCGCTGGGCGAAGGACCGCTGGAGGTGGACGCAGAAGTGGGCATGGTGGGGTGTGCCGCTTGCCGCCTCGGTGGTGTCCGCGGCGCTGCTTGTCGTGGGCAGCGTGCTGTACACGGTGACTTCGGGGGCAGTGGGCTCGCCGACGGCCCATACCTGGTGGTGGCTGGCACTGACCGGAATCACCGTCCCGAGCGCGCTGCTCGCCCGGCTGGCGGCGTCCCGCACCGAGCCGAGGAGCGGCCTGAAACTGGCGATAGAGGTGGTCGCGTCGGGAGCTGCCGGCGCCGTGGGACTTGCTCTGTTGGGCGGGCTGGCCTATGCGACTGGCCTGGTGAAGCTGTACGAGCCGCCCCACCTGAGCCCTACCGACGTGGTCGGCGTCTGGCAGGACGGACGCGGCGGCACACTCGAACTCACTGCCGACGGACGGGCGACTGCCCGCCGGCTGAGCGACGCCGGCCAAGGCCATTGCGAGGGCACGGGCAAGTGGAGCCTTCGGAACAGCGGAACGCACAGCCAGGATCTGACGCTTGCGGGTGCCTGCGGCACCACCTGGAGCATCGGCGGAACGTTGGAACACCCCACCCTTTACTACTACATTGGCGACCCGGACAGCGGGAACCGCTACACCCTGCTGCACGACAGCGAACGCTAGGTCATCCCTCTTGGCTCTTGCTCGGCACGGTGATGCCTCCCGACGGACGACCTCGCTGCTGATTCCCTACACAGCGATCACTCGCAATTCCAATTGGCAGCCGAATCGCCGTGGGGCATCGGGTGACCAATCGATGTCAGCCACGGACGGCAGAACCTTGAAAGCCGCCGAGTAGCCGAGGGGATTCTCACCCCTCGACTCCCACAGAACCGTGCGCAACGATCTCTCGCTACACGGCTCCTGTCGCCCTGGCCACCAGGTCGAGGCGGTGGTCCAACGCCAGTGCGCGAACCTGCGAGGGCACCGCTGGGCGATCTCCCCCATCTTCACGATGGCCATCCGCTTCACCCCCCTGAGCCGTTCCGAGTTATCCCCTAGACGGCGATCCTTATCACCTGTGATGATCCGTACGCATTGTTACTCTGCGGTTCCTGTGAACCGGCAGGGCAGCGCCATACCTTTCGCACCACTTCTCAGGGGGGAACACCCATGAAGCAGTCCCGTCTGCGCGCCCGTATCGGCGCCACCGCGGCCGCCGCCGTCGTCCTGACCGGCGGCGCGGTGGCCCTGGCCGCTCCGGCCTCGGCCAAGGCCAACCTCATCGCCATCGACGGCGCCGAGTACGTGGCCAAGCCCAAGCCCGTGATCACCGTCGATGTCACCTACTCCTGCGATACTGGCGAGACCCTGCGCATCGAGGGCGTGGCCACCAGCACGGTCAGCAAGAAGGCCGTCGCCACCGGCACTCTCGCCAGTGGCGAGGTGACCTGCGACTTCGGCTCCCACATCGCGGAGGTGAGGCTAACCCCGAAGGCGGGGGCCGTCTTCCACAAGGGCGACAAGGTGAAGGTCGCCGTCAAGACCCTCGACGCGACGAACTACGTCTACGCCGACGCGGAGAAGTTCGCGAAGATCTGAGTACCGGGAGCTGTCCGGGCCGGACCGGCCGCCCGGACAGCCACCGCTCAGACCGCCGCACCGCCCGTACGAGGCTCTCGGCGCCGTCCTCCGCAGCCATGCGGCGGCCGGCGCCGGGGGCGTTCTCCCGCAGCTCGGGGGCGCACACGGCGCGCCGGATCGCCTCGGCGAGCCGCTCCTCGGTGAGCTTCTTGACGGGGACGGGCGCGGTGACGGTGCCCAGCGCGGCCAACCGCCGGCCCAGAAGGGCTGATCGCTGAAGCCAAGTCTGCGTCCGGCTGCGGCTGCCAGAGCTGACCGAGCGGCCCATCCCCCAATCCTCGGTTCAACGCCTGGGTTCCTGCACACGAGCGCCTTCCGCAGGCCGGAATACCGCATCCTTTGGATAAGTGCTCCCCCAGTCGTCGGGGCGGTTGCGCATCTGCTGGCCACCGCGATCGAGGAGGTCCGGGACCTGCCCTCGATGAGCGGCACCCTGTCCCGCACCGCCGAGCGGATGCGGATGCCCATGTCCACAGGATGCCGGGGATCTCATCGAGGGTGAATTCAACGACACGCGCGTAGTCAGGCGAAAGCGAACGTCGGCCTTCAAGGCCCCAGCCGGGTCTCGAAGGCCGACATCGTGCAGAGTACGAATCAGCCAGCAGCATGCACTTCGGTCCGGGGCTCCGCGGTACGGATGGCCGTACAGGCGCGGTTACCGGCTATGCGAGGGAGGCTATCGACTTGTAGCCCCAGCCGACCTTGACCGGAGTGCCGTCGACGAAGCTGCCGGGCCGGCTCGGGTGGTACAGGAGGTCGCCGTTCTGGCCGTCGGCGGTGACCGCCCAGAGGTCGGGCACGCCGTCGCCGTTGGCGTCGCCGGGGGTGATGAGCATCGGCCGGTTGGTGCTGTGCCAGTTGCTGGCCCCGTACACGCTGGGAGCGCCGTTCACCAGGCTGGCCGGCTTGGTGCCGCCGGTCTCCTCGTCGGCCTCGCCGCGGTAGAGGTAGATCTTCCCGTCCGCGTCGTCGCGCGCCATGAGGTCGATCGGGCCGTCGCCCGTCATGTCGCCGGGGGCGATGAGGGTGCGCTTGGCCCAGCCGCTGTCGGCGATGGGGTAAGCCTCGGTGATGTAGCCGTACGGGTGGCCGACCAGCAGCCAGACGCTGTCGCCGACGCGGGCGAGCAGGTCCGGGTGGCCGTCGCCGGAGATGTCGCCGGCACCGACAAGCTGATCGATCTTGGCGGTGTCCAGCTGGGTGTCGAACCCTTCCATTTCCTGGCGGTTTTCGGTGTCGACGGCGCCGAAGCCGGTGTTGGCGTAGATCCACAGCTTGCCGTCGGGGTGACGGGCCACCAGGTCCTCGTATCCGTCCTGGGTGTGATCGCCGCGGCGGGTGAGGAGCGTGTCCTTGAAGCCGCTCTCGGCCGCGACCAGTCGGCTCCCGAACGCGCCGTTGCCCGTGCCCGGGTACATGTAGAGCTTGCCGTCGAAGTCGGTGGCCCACTTGTCGGGGTGGCCGTCGCCGTTGAGGTCACCGGGCTTGTCCTTGACTCCGGCGCCGGAGGCGTAGAACAGGTACGCGCCGGTGTCGGAGCGGTTGCCCGCCCGGTCCTCGCTGTAGGCGTAGACGACGTGCGGTCCAGCGTGCGAGGGGGTGAGTTTGACGTCGACACTGCCGCCCGGCGAGGAGGGGGCGGCGACGCTGGTCGGGTTCTTCTGGTCCAGTCCGTAGACGTACTTCACGACGTCCTTGGAGCCGCCGTTGGCGAGGGTGAAGGTACCGGTGGTGCGGGCGGGCGCGCCCCACTCGGGAGCGTCGCCGCCGTCGTGGGCGATGGGGTATTCCTTGGAGGAGACCGCGGGTCGGAAGCTGGGGCGTTCCTTGTAGACGGTGAAGCGGCAGGGTGGGTTGGGGGTCCACGCCGAGACCGTGCGGCCGTCCTCGGCGCGTACCTGCCAGGAGTAGGACGTTCGGTCCTTAAAGGTTGACTTGGGGACGGTGACCTTGGCGACACTGCCGCTGGTCACCGAGACCGTCTCGTCGAAGACATTGCCGGTGACACCGGTCCGCCACATGATGAAGCGGGCATCGAGGGTGCCGCCGTCCGGGTCACGGATCGTGGCGTGCAGCTGGACGTCGGTGTTGCCGATCGCCGGGTAGGGGTCGGCGTGGCAGTCGACGGACGGGTTGGAGCCGTACGCGGTGGGGGCGTTGGGCGCTCGGTTGTACTCGACGATCAGCTTCGGGTTGCTGTTGAACTTCTTCCAGCTGCTGGTGTCCGACTCATTGCTCGCGCGCAGACCGAGTGTCATGTTGGGCCATTTGTTCCGTGCCGCGTCCCTGGCCGTGGAGGTGACGTTGAAGTCGACGCCCTTGTCCGCGCAGCCGACGCTCTCGTTGCCGTGCGAGAAGTTCTTCGTCTCGATCTTCCGCGACCAGTTGGGCTGTTTGTTCCAGGTGGTCGCGGAGGAGATACGGCCGGTGTCCCAGATCTCCACGGGCATGGCCGTGCAGGTCCACGAGTGCGTGTTGACGATGGTGAACTGGGCCTTGATCACCTCCGCACCGGCCAGTGACCGCGAGTCCATCTGGAAGAAGGAGCGGGCGGTGCCGCCGGTCTCCCGTTCGTAGCCGACCCGCGCCTCGGTGGTCTTCTTCCCGGAGCCGCCCCAGCCGCTGCCGTTCCAGAAGGAGGAGTTGGGCGCCGGCTTGTAGGCGATGGTCCATGCCTGGCGTACGCCGCCGAATGTGGGGTCGATATAGACGGGGAAGGTGGTGTCCTTGCCGGTCAGCAGGGACTGGTCGGGGGTCAGGGTCAGCTTGCCACCTGCGTACGACATGTCCACATCGGCGCTCTTCACACCGGGTTCGAGGTCGCCTGATGGCACGGTGGCAGCCGCAAGGGTGCGGAGGGCCACCTGGCTGTCACGCCCGTCCTGCTGATCGTCTCCGTTGCCCTGCTCCTCCTTCGACGAGTCCCACATACGGGGGGTGGCCGAGGCGAACAGCTCCTGGCCGGCCGGGTTCAGCGCCCGCAGCGTGCCGGCCTCCTCGTCCTCCTCGATGCGCAGCCCCTCCGCTTCGATCCCGAGGTGGAACTGCTTGAGCTTGGGGTTCTCGGCGGCCTCGGCGTTCTTGACGACGAGGACCTGACCGACCGTCTCGGCGGTGGCACGGACCTTCAGGTCGACACCGGGCAGTACCTCGGGATACGTCGCCTCGTTCTCACTCAGCTGCGGTGCGGGAAGCTTCTCCGGCCACTGCAACGACAGCTTGCGGTCCTGCGCGGTGAGTGTGGCGAGGGTGGTGTCCCCGCCGCCGGAGAACGTCACCTTCAAGGTGGTGGCCTTCGGCGCGATACGGCTGCCCGCGCGTTCCAGTGTGGCGTCGACCGGTACCAGCCTGCCGTTCTTGCGGGCCCGTACCGGCTGCGCGTGCTGGGTCAGGGTGAGGGTGCCCGACGGGTTGGCCACCACCTCCTGCTTCTCCGTGCGCAGGGAGGTGACCTCCACCGGCTTGCCGGTGCGGCGTGCCTCGTCCATCGCGTCGGCCTCAGTGCGGGTGTCTTGATGGTCCGCGGTGTGGGTGACAGTCGACGTCCCGGTGGCGTCTGCGGCCGGCGCGAACCCCAGTCCGGCGGCACCGATGACGAGGGCAAGCGCTCCGGCTCGTCTGCGCGGAGATCTGTGCGGCCGGGACCAGCCACCCCTGAATATCACGAACTTTCCTCTCATCTAGGACAAGTGCGTGCAGCAGGATACTTGGTCTGATCTTTGCCCAAACTTGGCTTATCCTATTCGAGGTGTGGATGTTGGCCGGAATGAGCGCTTTTTGCAGGCAATTGCCCCTTGGTGTAAAAAATGCAAGATCTTTACTCAACCCTAGGGGTGCCCTATGTCCGCTTTGCGCGACTTCTGGTCGCGACGTCAGCGATGGAGAGCCACCGTCGCGGTGCTCTTCCTGTCCCTGCTCGTGCCTCTGATAGGCAGCACCTCGCCTGCCGCGGCCAAGCAGGCGGGACCGGACCTGCCCAAGCTCCAGCAGGAGCAGCCGGTCGAAGGCCACGACTTCACCGGCCGGCACAAGGCGCGGAAGAACGGCGCCGGAACTCCCTGGCGGGCTCCCAGCGTGAAGCTGCCCAGTGGCCGCGCACAGGTCGGCTTCGCGCCTGCGTCGGACGCCGCGTCAGGACACAAGGGTCGCGACAGTCATGCTCAGGCAGGCGATCTGCCGGTCTCCGTAGCCCCGGCCGAACCCCCACACGAGCCTGCCCCCAAGCGGGCGAAGCGGTCCGCCGACACCGAAACCCCGGCCGCCCCACTGGACGGCGTCACCGTCGAGATGCTGGACGCCAACGGCGCGGCGAAGCTCGGTGCGGACGGCCCCGTCATCAAGCTGACCGGCACCGCCGACAAGGCCGAGAACTCCGGTGAGCCGAACGAGGCGAACGTCGACGGCAAGGCCGGCAAGCAGGACGTCAAGGAGAGCCACCAGCAGGCCGAACAGCACGATGGCGACGCTTCCGAGGGCGGCGAAGGCGGCTCCCGCGACACCGACGCCAAGGGTCCCGGCGAGGCGGGTGGTACCGCGCAGCAGGGCTCTTCGCCTGCCACCGGTCGCGCCACACCCCTCACCCAGGCCACGGCGATATCCGACGGCCAGCGGGCGCCGCCCCAGAAGGCGGACGCCCCACCCCGGAAGGCTGACGCCCCACCCCAGAAGGTGGACGTCGCACTCGACTACTCGCCCTACTCCCGGCTCTACGGGGGTGACTGGGGCTCCCGGCTGAAGCTCGTACAGCTCCCCGGCTGTGCCGCCACCGACCCGGGCCGCGCCGAGTGCGCCAGACCCACCGAGATCGACTCTCACAACGACTCCGCCAAGCAGCGCCTGACGGCACGGGTCGCACTCTCTGCCGGCCAGCCTCTGATGCTCGCCGCCGCGGCCGGCGCCGCCGGCACCACCGGCAGCTTCGGCACCACCGACCTGGCACCGTCCGGCTCCTGGAGCGCCGGCGGGATGACCGGCGGATTCTCCTGGACTCACCCGATCGAGGCCCCGGACGCTCCGGGCGGCCCCGAACCCGAGATCCAGCTCGGCTACTCCTCCCAGTCCATCGACGGCCGTACCGCCTCCACCAACAACCAGGCTTCCTGGATCGGTGAGGGCTGGGACTACCACCCTGGATTCATCGAGCGCCGCTACCAGTCCTGCTCCCAGGACATGGGCAAGGGCGCCAACAACAAGACCAAGACCGGCGACCTGTGCTGGTTCGCGGACTCTCTCATCCTGTCCCTGGACGGCGAGACCAACGAGCTGATCAAGGACGACAGGACCGGCACCTGGAAGCCGGCCGACGATGACGGGGCCCGGATCGAGCCGAAGAAGGGCGCCGCGAACGGCGACAACGACGGTGAGCACTGGGTGCTCACCACCACCGACGGCACCCAGTACTGGTTCGGCCTGAACCGCCTGCCGGGCTGGAGCGCGGGCAAGCCGGAGACCAACTCCACGCTGACCACCCCGGTCTTCGGCAACCACCCCGGCGAGCCCTGCCACGCCGACACCTTCGACAAGTCCGGCTGCACGCAGGCGTACCGCTGGAATCTGGACTACGTCGTCGATCCGCACGGCGATGCGATGAGCCTGTGGTGGGCCAAGGACACCAACCACTACGGCCGGCTGGGCAAGGCCGACAAGCCGGTCCGCTACGACCGTGCCGGGCATCTGACCCGGATCGACTACGGCCAGCGCGCCGAGTCCCTGTTCTCCGCCAAGGCCGCGGCGCGGGTGCACTTCACCACCGCCGAACGCTGCCTGCCGTCGAAGGACTTCGACTGCGCGGGCAACAAGCTCACCAAGGAGAACGCCAAGCACTGGCCGGATGTTCCCTTCGACCTCAAGTGCGACGCGGGAGCCAAGTGCACCGGCAAGCTCTCCCCGAGCTTCTGGAGCACCAAGCGCCTGACAAAGATCACCACCGAGGCGCTGGTCGGCGACGCCTACGTCAAGGCCGACAGCTGGGAGCTCACGCACCAGTTCCCCAGGACCGACGGCACCAGTCCGGCCCTGTGGCTGGCCGCCGTCACCCACACCGGCCACACCGGGGGCAAGGACACCGTCATGCCGCCGGTGACCTTCCGCGGCGAGATGATGGACAACCGCGTCGACGGCTTCGACGGGCTGGAGCCCTTCTCCCGCTACCGCATCCATGCGGTGGACACCGAGCACGGCTCGACCGTCGGCGTCGCCTACTCGCCGCGTGAGTGCTCGGCCATGCCGGACAACAAGAAGCTGCCCGCGTCCCCGCACGACAACGGCATGCGCTGCTACCCGTCCTTCTGGACCCCGGAGTGGGCCGACAAGCCCCTCCAGGACTGGTTCCACAAGTACGTGGTCACCGAGATCCGCGAAGAGGACAACGTCACCGATGCGTTGCCGAAGGTGACCTCGTACCAGTACCTGGGCGCCCCGGCCTGGGCGTACGACGACAGCGAGCTGACCGAGGACAAGCACCGCACCTGGAACCAGTACCGCGGCTACGGCAAGGTCCGCACGTACACCGGCCGCGAAGGCGACGGCAAGCGTGCCATGGCCGAGGAGCTGTACTTCCGCGGCATGCACGGCGACCGCCTGCCCGACGGCAAGAAGCGCACCGCACAGGTGGTGGACTCCGAGGGCGGGAAGGCCGACGACCTGCCGCAGTACGGGGGCCAGCTGCGCGAGAAGCTGACGTACCTGGACGAGGGCGGCCAGGTGGAGTCCGCCACCAAGCTGACCCCCACCGCCAGGCTCGTCGCCACCCGCAACCGCACCGGCACCACTCCCGCCCAGGCGTGGGACGTCAACCCCCACTCCACCGAGGAGCGCACACGCCAGTCCGACGGCACATGGCAGCGCACCAAGGAGACGACGTCATACGACGACTACGGCCAGCCGGTCCGGACACACGACTTCGGGGACATCACCGACCCGAACGACGACGCGTGCACGACCCTCACCTACGCCCGCAACACCGACAAGTGGTTCCTGGAACTGGAGTCCCAGGAGAAGACTGTCACCGGCGCATGCGACGCCGCAGGCGGCGAAGTCGTCTCCGACACCAGGACGTTCTACGACGGCAAGCCCTTCGGTGCGGCACCGGACAAGGGTGACATCACCTCGGTCGAGGAGATGACCGGGGACGGCAAGGGCTACCAGGTCGCCGAGCGCACCGAGTACGACGTGCACGGCCGCCCGACGGCCGGCTGGGACGTGGACGGCAACAAGACCACCACCGCCTACACCCCGGCCAAGGGCGCGAACCCGACGCAGACGGTGGTGACCAACCCGCTCGGCCACACCGAGACCAGCAACGCCGACCCCGCGCTCGGGGTCGTCACCTCGGTGGTGGACGCCAACGGCCGCCGCACGGACACCGAACACGACGGCCTCGGCCGCGTGGTCAAGTTCTGGGACATCACCCGTGATAAGTCCAAGGACTCACCGAGTGCCGAACTGAGCTACGACATCAGCAAGACGAGTCCATCGACCGTCACGGTCCGGACGCTGAAGGACAACGGCTCCTACGCCACCGGCATCGAGATCTACGACGGCCTGCTGCGCGAGCGCCAGACCCAGGACGACGCGGTCGGCGGCGGACGACTGATCAGCGACGTCTTCCATGACACACACGGCCGAGCCGTCAAGCAGAACAGCAGCTACTTCAGCGAAGGAGCCACGAGCCGCACGCTCCTGGTCGTCGGCGACAACAAGGTGCCGCACCAGAGCGTCATGACCTACGACGGCCTGGGCCGTCCGGTCAAACAGACGGCCCGGCGGTACGGCGCCGACCAGCACACCGTCACCGCCGAGCACCACGGAGAACGCACCACGATCGTGCCCTCCCAGGGAGGCACGGTCAGCACGGCCTTCACCGACAGCGAGGGCCGCACCACCAAGCTGCGCGAGTACACCAACGCCGAGCGCACCAAGTGGAATGACACCTCCTACGCCTACAACCGCAAGGGCCAGCTGACCAAGGTCACCGACCCCGACGGCAACAACTGGACGTTCGAGTACGACGCCCGGGGCCGCCAGATCAAGGCGACCGACCCCGACGCAGGCACCAGGACCACCACGTACGACAAGGACGACCGCCCGGTCACCGTCACCGACGCCCGCGGCAAGAAGGTCTCCACCACTTACGACGCGCTGGACCGTCCCACCTCGCTGCGCGAGGGCGGACCCGACGGACCCAAGCTCGCCGAGTGGACGTACGACCGCCTGCTCAAGGGCCTGCCTGCCGCGGCCGTCCGCCATCACGGCGGCAAGGAGTACCGCAGCGAGGTCACCGGCTACAACCAGGCCTACCAGCCCACTGGTTCCCAGATCGTGATCCCCGAATCCGAGGGGAAACTCGCCGGCACCTACGCCTACGAGCACGGCTACACCAAGGGAACCGGCCTTCCGCTGTGGACGAAGGCACCTGCCGTCGGTCCGCTGAAGAAGGAGCTGCTGGCCACCCGGTACAACAGCGATGACCTTCCCACCGGCCTGGCCGGTCTGTCGGTATACGCATCCAACCTGCAGTACTCCGCGTCCAGTGAAGTGCTGCGCAGCGAGGCAGGCGAGTTCGGCAGGAAGGTGTACACCACCTCGTTCTACGACGAGCACACCCGCCGGCTGACCCGCACGGTCCACGACCGCGACAGCAAGGACACCAGTAACAGCCGGATCGACGACACCAACTACACCTACGACCCGGCCGGCAATATCACCAAGATCGCCCGGATCCCCGGTGCGTCGATGCCCGACGGGGGACGGCCCGACACACAGTGCTTCGCCTACGATGCGCTGCGCCGGATGACCGGTGCCTGGACGGCGACCGACGCCTGCGCCAAGGCCCCGTCCAAGGAGAACGTCGGCGGCCCGCAGCCGTACTGGCACAGCTACAGCTACGACGCGGTGGGCAACCGCACCGACCTCGTCGAGCACGACCCCAGCGGCAACACCGCCAACGACATCACCCGCACCTACCACTACCCGGGCAAGGGCAAGGACCAGCCCCGAACGCTCACCAAGGCCGACGCCAAGGGCCCCCAGGGCACCTCGGCCAGCACCTACACGTACGACGCCGCCGGCAACATGACACTGCGCCAGGTGGGCGGCACCATCCAGAAGCTGTCCTACGACACCGAGGGCAACCTCGCCAAGATCACCGAAGGGGACAAGAGCACAGAGAACCTCTACGACGCCGACGGCGAACGCCTCATCCACCGCGCTGCCGACGGCAGCACCACGCTCTACCTCGGCAACACCGAGCTGACCGCGGACAAGGAGGGCAAGCTCTCCACCACCCGCTACTACCAGCACCCCGACGGCGCCGTCACCGTACGCACCGTCGAGGACGGGGACGGGACGTACGGCAAGGGCACACTCAACCTGCAGCTGACCGACCACCACGGCAGCGGCACCACCCAGGTCGGCCTCGGCCAGGCGGGCCTGCCGGTCGAGCGGCGCCTGCTCACCCCCTTCGGCACCAACCGCGGCGCCAAGCCCGGCGCCTGGGCCGGAAACCGTGGCTTCGTCGCCGGCCGCGAGGACGAGCACACCGGGCTCACCCAGCTCGGCGCCCGCGAGTACGACCCGACCACCGGTCGCTTCATCTCCGTGGACCCGCTCATCGACTTCGGCCAGCCGCAGACGATGAACCCGTACGCGTACGCCAACAACGCACCGGTCACCGAGTCCGACCCCGACGGCCTCTTCTGGGGTGCGCTCTTCCGCGTGGGCGGCACGATCGCCTCCAAGCTGTTCAAGGGCGGCAAGAAAGCCGGCAAGGGCGGCAGCAAGGGGAAGGGCGCCAAGCCCAACAAGGGTCCCTCCGCGGCTCAGAAGGCCCGGGCCCGGGAAATCGCACGCCAGCGGGAAGCCGTGAAGCGCATGCAGCAGCAGCTGCGGCGCGCGGAGAACCGGGCAATCCGCGAAGCCTCTCAACGCGCCAAGCGGGCCAAGGCGAACGCACTGCGCCAGCGGGCGAAGGCCAAACAGCGCACGGCGAACAGGGCAGCGCCCAAACGCGCGTCGAAGTACCGCTATGCAGCCAAGCAACGGCCCAAGCCGCGCGCCAAGCCCACCTACCGACCCAGGACCAGGCCGGCGCCGAAGAAGGCCCGCCCACAGGGCTCCCGCCAGATCAAACGAGAGATCAAGAGCGAGGTCAAACAGCAGGTCAAGGAACAGGTCAGGGAGGCGGTACAGCCGTCGGGCTGCCCGACCCCCAACAGCTTCGTACCCGGCACGACCGTCCTGATGGCCGACGGCACCCGCAAGCCCATCGAGGACATCAAGACCGGCGACAAGGTCCTGGCCACCGACCCGGAAACGGGCAGGACCACAGCCGAACCCGTCGTCGCCACGATCATCGGCAACGGCAGCAAGGACCTCGTCAAGATCACCGTCCACGCGGACGGCGACAAGGACGGGGAACAGGGCGCCGGCGGTGCGCTGATCGCCACCGACGGCCACCCCTTCTGGGTCCCCGACCTGAAGAAATGGGTGGACGCCGGCGATCTGAAGCCGGGCATGTGGCTCCGGACCAGCTCCGGCACGTGGGTGCAGGTCAGCGCGGTACAGGCGTGGACGCAGAACGCCACCGTCCACAACCTCACGGTCGAGAGCACCCACACGTATCATGCCCTCGCCGGCGCCACACCCGTACTCGTTCACAACTGCAACGAAGTCTTCTATCGCGCAATGAGCGAGAAGGAATTCAAGCAACTGGGACCCAACGGCGAGATCACTGTCAAGGGTACGGAGAACTTCGTCACGCAGTCCCGCGAGTACCTTGAAGGCCTGCGGGCGAGGACCGCGCGCAGGGGAGGCAGGAATGCCGACAAATATACTGTCCTGGTCCGCTTTGAGATGTTCCCAGGCACCCGCGATGCATTGATCGCGGCAGGTAAGACTCCGGGGGAAATCGGCCAGGACATCAACGCTGTGCACCTGAAATCGGAGCGTAGTTTCGATACTTTCGGTCTAAGGCCTGGTTCGGTCGGAGTGTTCAATTCACGAATTGCCAGATCTGGAAGGGTGAACAACTGGTGACCTCCCCAAGGAGCGAACAGCTTCAAGTCGAAATTGTGGAGTCGCTCGGGAACGGATTCATCACGGAACAGGTCGCCAGGTCCCTTGCGGAACGGCACCCTGAGCTCTGCGACGACATCGTTTCCTGGATTCGCGAAGCGGCGCATGCGGAAAACTGGACCAGGGTTGACAAGTTCGCCAACTTGGCTGCTCCTCTTCGGGTGGCCGGCCTCGGTGCGGCGCTTCAGGAGATTCTTGATTCAGATGCCGTAGGATTCAACGCAGAAGATCTCGTGGACATTTTGGGTGAGATCCAGGAAGTGGGCGCGGTCACCTGTCTGTTTCATGTAGCGGAACGCTCGGTGAGCGAGGACGCTCCGGCGTACTGGCTGTGCCAGAAAGTCACCTCCTCTTTGGGAGAGATTGGCACGCCGGAAGCGCATGATCACCTTCGCCGGATGACAGCCCCGTCATGGCCCAACACTGTCCGATGGCATGCAGCTGTCGAACTAGGGGCCGAGGAGGAGCTTGGGTTCGACGAAGATCAAATGTTGGGGTAACACGCACCACCCTGCGGCCCTTCGGGGCCGATTCCCTGCCGGTGCGGCGGACAGCCTCCGCCGCACCGGCGGAGAACCACACGCCTCATAGGGAAACCACACCCTCGGTAGTCGGCCGGTGCGGCGGAATTCCGTTTCGCCGCACCGGGCTTTCGTGGCCCCGGGGCCACTTTCACGCACACATTCAGTAACCCGTAAGGAGAAATCATGCGTCGCACAACAAAGGCCGTTTCGATCACCGTCGCGGCCGGGCTGGCAGCAACCTGGCTCACCGGCTGCGCCGGCGATGTCAAGAGCGAATTCGAGAAGCTGGACGCCAAGGAGTTCAAAGTCGTCTACGAGGTGACCGGAAGCGGCGTGCAGACCGTCACCTACGAGGAAGGCGCCAAGGGCGAACTCTCCTCGAAGGATGTCGAGGCACCGAAACTGCCATGGAAGAAGGAGCTCACCATGAAGGGCATAGCCACCTCCCCCAATGTCAGTCTGATGCTGGGTGAGAAGGGCGGCCAGGCGGACTGCGTGATCTATATCAACGGCAAGGAAGCGAAGCGGGCCACCGCCAAGGGCGAGTTCGGGACGGCCAGTTGTACGGCGGTTTCACCGGCGGGCAAGGACGCATAGCCGTGGGTGAGGGTGCGTCCGGACTCAGCGCGCGGGAGCGGCTGCGGGTCGAGCGAGCGACCGCGGCCCGTCGCACCAGGCTCCGCCGACGGCTCGTCAGCAACGGACTTCCGTCACGTACGGCAAACCGGACGCACCGCACACCCTGACCGTCCGCACGGCGCTGAACTGCAAGCCGTGCCACACAGCGGAGCAGTCCGTCAGCACGGCCATGCGCAAGCTCGCCGACGAGGGCACATACAAGATCGAGTACCAGCTGGCAGCGTCCCCGGACGGCGGCTCCGGCAGCAAGGAAGACCGGCGCGCTCTCAATGCGCTGGGCGCGGCCGCCGACGCGGACGCCGGGAAATTCGCTCGCTATCTCGGGGAGCTGCTTGCCGGGAGCGACGCCGCCACCTTGGACAAGGGGCTGCTGAAAGTCGCCGGGCGAGTCGAGGGACTGCGCTCCCCCGCCTTCGACCGCGCTATCCGCGAACTGACCTATTTGCCCTGGGTCAACAAGGTTGTCCGCACGCACAGCACCAAGGACGCCCCGGAGGACTCCGGGATTCCCTCCGTCGCACTGGACGGTGCCCCGCTCTCGCTGCACGCGGACGACGGACGGCCCGTCACTCCACGGGAATTCGACCGGCAGGCGCGCGTCCGTTCGTGAAGGCGCTGTCGGGCGAGGCGCCGGTGCAGCAGCACCGTGCCGTTCGTCTGCTCGACCATCCACCGCTTGGGCTGCGGGACGAAGCCTTTGCCCTGGTCGGCCGGGTTGCGGCGGACGACCTCGGCGTCGATGTCCATCAGGGCGCCGTGGGTGATGACTTCGTCCTTGAAGCTCTGGTCCATCAGGGCCTTTCCCAGACGCATCCCGCACCGCTCGGCGACCTCGTCGTGCCGGGCCTGGAGGCCGGCGGTGTCGTCGTGTGCAGAGGCGGCCAGGACGACGACGCCGATGATCAGCCCCAGACCGTCGACGGCCAGTGCTCGCTTGAGCCCCGACGCCTTCTTGTTCGCATCCAGCCCCGTCGGGGTCCTCGGGACACCCGCCGCGGCGCGGACGGACCGGGTGTCGATGACCACGAGGGACGGGTCCTCTAATCGGCGGGCCTTCTCCCGCACCTGGCAGCGCAAGAGTTCCTGGATCCGCTGGTCCAGCCCGTCCTCACGCCACAGGCCGAAGTAGTAGAACACCGCCGACCAGGTCGGCAGGTCATGGGGCAGACAGCGCCAGTGGCAGCCTGTTCGGTTCTGATAGAAGAGCGCGTTCACGACTTCCCGGAGGTCGCAGGACCCGGGATCTCCGGTCGCCGACCGCGCTACCCAGCCCTGCTTCCAGGCCTGATCATCGGCTCGATCAACGCCCACACGGGGTTCTGTCGCAGCTCGCCGGACTGCGCCTGCCGGGCCCGTGCCCAGCACGTCTCGGCCTGGGAAAGGCCGGCCAGCCGACGATGGCCTGGGCACGAGCGGGTAGCCGCGACCGAAAGAGATCGAATTTACTCAGGAGTGCAATCAAATGACGCAAACATGCTCTCCGCCGCTTGCCGAAACGTCACTCCTGAAGGAACTCCGGGAAATTGAAAGCAAACCTTTTTCAGTCGAAATGACTAGATGGCGATAAAGGTGGACAGGCGGGTAGTCGGGGCATCGCATTATGCATATCCTGTGTGCGGCGAGGCCCTGGACAGGGCAGCAACGCACCACGATGACTGCCGCGGCGGTTCAGCGTCCGGCGACCGGCCACTCCGACTACCGCCCGTTGAAATTCATACAGGCAGCTGATTCCCGCAGCCTGCTTCGTCCCTTTAGATCCGAGCGATTGCCGAGATCGGTGTCACCCGGCGGTGATTCACACCTGATCTCACAATCCCTCAGAATCGGAAACAGAATGACTACCGAACACTCCGATACGCAACTGACGGCGCAGCCGGCCAACGACGACTACCGGCTGGGCAGCGTCGCCTACACCGATGAGCAGCGGACCGCGGTCCTCGCCAAGCTGGAGAGGCATCTGGGCGGGCAGCGCGGGCGTCTCCTGGGTTACCAGGTGAACCTGTCGCTCGACGGCCACGCCGCTCTGGGGCGTTTCCTCGGCTATCACATCAACAACATCGGGGACCCGTTCGTCGACAGCAATTACAGCCTGCACTCGCGATGGTTGGAGCGGGCGGTCCTGGAGCACTACGCCCGTCTGTGGCATGCCCCCCTGCCCGAGGATCCGGCCAGTCCTGGGGATCAGGACGGGTGGGGGTATGTCCTGTCCATGGGCAGCACCGAGGGCAACCTGTACGCCATGTGGAACGCGCGTGACTACCTCGACGGCAACGCCCTGGTACGCGACGAGATCTCCGGGGACGCCAGCTGTCGTACCAGCTATCTACGGGCCAAGCACCCCGACGACAACCCCAACGCATACATGCCGGTGGCGTTTTTCTCGCAGGAGACCCACTACTCGCACATCAAGGCGATGCGGGTGCTGGACATCCCGACCTTCTACGACCTGGGTGGCAGCCTCTACCCAGGCGAGTGCCCGATCGACGTGGCCGGCACCGGGATGCAGACGTACAACGGCTGGCCGCTCGGCGGAGTCCCGACCACTGGTGGCGACGAGGGGCCGGGCACGGTCGACGTCGACGCCCTGATCGCCCTCGTGGACTTCTTCGCCGCCAAGGGCCACCCCGTCCTGGTCAATTTCAACATCGGCAGCGTCTTCAAGGGCGCCTACGACGACGTCCAAGGCGCCTGCGAGCGCCTGCGCCCGGTGTTCAAGCAGCACGGACTCATCGACCGCACCGTGCGCTTCGACCCCGACGACCCCGAGCGCGTCAGTATCCGCAACGGGTACTGGATCCACGTCGACGGAGCCCTCGGCGGCGCCTACGCCCCGTACCTGGAGAAGGCCCGCGACAATGGGCTCATCGACAGCGCACCCCCGGTCTTCGACTTCCGGATTCCCGAAGTGTCCTCGATCGTCACCAGCGGCCACAAGTACCCCGGCGCGCCCGTCCCCACCGGGATCTACATGTCCCGTGCGGGATCCAAACTGCGCCCGCCGTCCGACCCGGCGGTCGTCTCCTCCCCCGACAGCACTTTCGCCGGCTCCCGTAGCGGCTTCGCCTCCCTGGCCATGTGGAATCACCTCGCCCAGTTCAGCGAGGAGCAGCAGGTCTGCCAGGCCGCCGAGGTCCTGCGGATCGCCGAGTACACCGCCGAGCGCCTGCGCCGGCTGAGCGTGCAGCTGCAGGAACGCGGTGAGCCCTGGGCCGAGGACGGCATCGAGGTAGGACACGGCGATCACGCGCTCAGCGTCTGGTTCCAGCAGCCCCGCGCCGAGATCACGCGAAAGTACTCGCTCGCCTGCGTGCCGCTCAACCTCGGTGGCCGCCGGCACGACTACAGCCACGTCTACGTGATGCCGCACGTCACGCAGGAACTCATCGACGAGCTCCTTGACGACCTCTCCCGCCCGGGAGCATTCGACCGCTCCGCCGAACAAGACGCCGAACGGCCCCCGCTCCCCCACCAACGCTGACCCGCAGGCGGGCAGCCGGACCGCAACCGACTGCCCGCCTCCTGGGGATGTTGCCCCGCCCATCCCCGCGTGCGCGGCAACAGGCAGGGGGCGCACGCCGACCAACCGGCAAGGAGCGTCCCATTCGGAGCGTGCGGCATTCCGGCGTTGGGGGCCAGCGGCACAGCCGTGACGGCAAGCACCGGATCACGGCCCTGGGCCTTGGTTCCTGTGATCCGCTTGTAGCGGCGTGCCATGTCGGAAAGCGTGTGTCCGGGCAGCGACAACGAGGGCGGTGCCCGCGCCATGAGGCTCACGACGCTCCAGGGGAAATGGCGTGACCGAGGGTGTTGAGGAGGACACCGCCGATGGCGCTGCCGACCGGCCCGGCGGACCTTGCGGCCGAAGAGGCCAGAAGTGTCCCGGCTCCAAGGTCGCTGATGAGCCGTCAGGCGGAGTCGTCGTTCCATCCGGCACCGCGCGAACCCCCGGGGCGTCTCAGCGTACGAAGAGCTCGGCGGCCGCCGGCTCAACGACGGTTCCCCACTTCCGAGTCCCTGGAAATCAACGAAGACTGCCGCGAAGCGATTCGGGAGGGTGCATGACCTCGTTCCTGGACACGATCACGCCGGAGGTGCTCCACGCGGATCCCTATCCGATCTATCAGCGGCTTCGACGTGACCACCCTGTGGCCGAGATCCCCGCCCTCGGCTGCTGGCTCGTCACGCGCTGGCATGACGTGCGTCAGGTGATGAGTCACAGCCAGACCTTCACCACCAGCTTTCCGTCCGCCATGTCGGAGATCTACGGATCGGAGAACATCCTGTCGAGCAGCGGCGACATCCACAAAGGGATGCGCGCCAGCGTCGAGGAGATCTTCGAGCCCGAACGGGCCGGTGTGGCCCGAGAGTACGCACGGAAGCTGGTCATCGAGCGGGTCTCCGGCATGCACGGGCAAGCAGACCTTATGGGCGAGGTCCTGCAACCCGTCGCGGCAGAGGTGTTCCGGTGGATGCTGAGCCTTGAGGTCGACAGCACGACCTTGCTGCGCCTGGCACAGGACCTATGGCTGGGCGCCCTCGATCCGGGGGACCCCGCCAAGCTCGCGGTGTCGGCCGCTGCTGTGAACGAGCTCGACGCCGCGCTTACCCGCTGGTTCGAGGGCCTCGGCCCGGACCCGTCCTCGGCGATCGCGCGGTGGCGGCACATCACCCCTGGAAGCGTTTGTCCGCGAGGCGCCGCGGAGGTCCTCCCGACAATCCGCGTGACCCTACCGTCCCTTCCCGAACCAGGGTGGGCGGCGGGCAGCCTCCTGGTCGCGCTGTTCAACGACCCGGACCAGCGGGGACTTGTCCGGGACGACCCGGCGCTCCTCGGCGATGCCGTCCACGAAGTCCTGCGCTGGATGCCACCGTTCGGGCTCGTCGACCGCATGACCACGCGACCGGTGGAGCTGGGCGGCACACGCCTGCCCGCCGGTGCACACATCCTGGCCGCGATCGGCTCCGCGAACCGCGACGAGACGGTGTTCGAGCAGCCCGACACCTTCGATCTCCGCCGCCGACGGCAGCCTCTGGTCACCTTCGGATACGGAGAACACGCCTGCCTCGTACGCGCGTTCATTCCCGCCATCGTGGAAGGCATGGTCGCCGGCATCCTCAACGTCCACCCCGGCGTCCGCGCCGACCTTTCGGAGCAGCCCCGCGTATCCGGCTGGGCCGCCCGCTACACCGCACGCCTTTGCGTGGACGGCCTCGGCGACTCTGCAAGCGAGTACGCGCCCAGGCCACCGTCAGGCAGTGGCAGCGCAACTGGGCGTGCCGAGCAGTTGACGCCCTCGACCAGTCAGGGGCCGGCACAGGGCTGACCACGCATGACGAGGACCGTGCTGTTGCGCTGACTGCCGCATACCTTCTTCAGCTCCGCGACGCACGGTGACGGATCTCTCCCCGGACACCCCGTACGAGGCCCGCGGGGCGGAGGGCTCCCCGACCTGTCGCCGTCCACCGAAGGGGGACAGCGGACCAAGGGACGTCGTCCACGCCACTGGCTCCCGCTCCGGACCCGGCGGTGGCTTTATCGGGCAGTAGTGGCTCTGGCTCACTTTCCGTGGAGGGCTGACTGACCGTGATGTCAACCCCCTGTGACCAGCAGTGAGAGGCTGACGTGAGCCACTTACTACGACTTGGGCGGCAAACCCTGTGGAACCCGTCCAACGGGGCGTCCCGGCCGTTCACGAGCCTGGTCACCGTCTATCAAGCCGAAATGAATCTGCCATCCGGCATCGGCCTCATGGCAACTGACGAGTGTCAGATCGCCCCCATCGCATGCGCAGCGTTCGTCGACGCCCTGCTCGCCTGGCACAGCAAAACCAGGCACGCCGTCATGGCCACCCTGTCCGAAGGGTCCGTTGCCATGGTGCTGTACTTGGCTGAGAAAGCGAGCATCGAGGTGGACTGGCAGGCGGCCTAGCGCGCCGTGAGCGGCTATCAGACGGTTTCAGATCCCCATGCAAAGGAGTGGACAGCCGCACTGCAACAGAAGTCACGCGAGCTCACTCGACACATGGCGTCCTGAGGCTCGTCTGCCAGAGGGTGCGTTTCTCCTCAGGGGACGAAAAATGCCTGGTCAACGCCCTAGACCTGCGATCATCGCGGTGCAGGAGCATAGATCGAATCCCGGGGAGCGACTGCGTCCGTGCCGGTCGGTGGCAAAGTCTCCCGAGAAGAGACGCACCCTGGCCGAGTACGGCTACCTCCAGATCTCTCGGAGGTCGCTCAGGAGAGCGCGACCGCGAGACAGGCCGTCAGGAAGGCGATCTGCAGTACGGTGCGCGGAGCGAGCCGACTGAGGGGACTGAGCAGGACGCCGCTTCGGGCCGCGCGAACGTTGGCCGGGAACATCACCACCATCAACACCCCCAGACACCCCGCCGCCAGACGGCTGGTGAAAGGGACGAGCAGCCCGACCGCCCCGGCGAACTCCAGCACACCGGTGATCGTGACGAACAGTTCGGGCCTGGGCAGGCGCGCGGGAACGATGCGGGTCAAAGCCTCGCGTCGTCGGGTGAAGTGCGCCGTGCCGGTCAGCGCGAACATCGCGGCCAGACCAACTCGCAGCGCCGCCTGCCACCCTTCCAGCGCGTCCACGCCTGCCAACCCCAGCAGCCACGCCAGAGCGGATCCGACGAGCAGAGTCACCAACGGCGCCATACGCACCCTCAATCATTCCGTCTTCGATCTTTCCAATGACAAGATCGAAACCTATGTACGACATCTTGCCAATGTCAAGATTCGGCTAGACTGCCGCGATGAACGCCCCCCTCAACGGACGGACACAGCAGTACCACCACGGAGATCTACGGCGCGCACTGCTCGACCACGCGGCCGCCGCCATCTCCGAATCCGGCGTGGCAAAGGTCAGCCTCCGCGAACTCGCTCGGCGCGCAGGCGTCTCGCACGCCGCACCGACGCACCACTTCGGCAGCCGTGAGGGCTTGCTGACGGCACTGGCCGCCCAGGGCTTCCACGCACTGGCCGACCTGATGCACAGCGCGCAGGAACAGACCGCGGACTTCGCGGAGATGGGCGTGGCCTACGTACAGTTCGCGCTCAGCCACCCCGCACATTTCGAGGTCATGTTCCAGCCCCACCTCCACCAAGGCGACGACCCGGCACTGCGCGCCGCTCAGCAGCGCGCCGGCGAACTCCTCTACGGCACCCCCACCCCGCCCGGCACCGGAACCCGTGACGCAGGCATCGCCGCCTGGTCGCTCGTACACGGTTTCGCCACTCTCTGGCTGAGCAACGCCCTCCCCGCCGAACAGGACACCCCACCGGAACAGCGGGCCCGCCAGGCCATCCACGCCTTCCTCGACGGCCGCAACAACGGGCGCCCGGCCGCAAACGACGGCTGAGCGGTCCCGGGACGGCCGCTCGGGCGTCACTCGGACCTGTTCACCCTTACCCAGCCGGCACCGGCCAGAACGCCGGCGGTGAACACGTGGTGACCGAGCGCTTCAGCCGGCTGGTTGAGATGGGGTGACGCACTCACATCGTCCGCCCGGCCTGCGGCGTTGTCGGCACTTTGTGTCATTATGCGGACGCGTCCCAGGGGAGTGGGCTGCGGTCTGCTGATTGACAAGGGGTTGGGA
>NZ_JBIAWT010000016.1:0-141229 GCF_042895955.1 Streptomyces sp. NPDC001339
CCCGGTTACATTCCGAACCCGGAAGCTAAGCCTTTCAGCGCCGATGGTACTGCAGGGGGGACCCTGTGGGAGAGTAGGACGCCGCCGAACAAATTTTCAGCTCTGGTCTCTGAACCCATGTGGTTCAGAGACCAGAGCTTTTTTGTTTTGGTCCTTGGGTGGTGGGTGTAACGCGACGTTCATCTCATCTGACCAGGATCCGCGGCATGGGGACACTGGAAACGCTCAAGTTGGCCGGTGTGGGTGCTGGTGACGAGGTCGTGGTGCCGGCGTACGGGAACGCCGAAGTGGCCCGGGTCGTGGTGGAGTTGGGCGCGGTGCCGGTGTTCGGGGACGTGGACGGTGGCAGCTACTGCCTGGACCCGGCCGCGGTCTCGGATGTGGTGACCGGTCGGACCGCCGCGGTGGTGGCGGTGCACCGGTTCGGGCGGCGGGCCGAGGCCGGCCGGCTCCGTGAAGTAGGGGAGCGGCACGGGCTGTTGGTGCGGGTGGTGGAGGAGCCCGGGACGGATCCGGAAGGGGCGGAACCGGGGGCGGTGGAGCTGCGGCGGGAGCATGTGACGTATCTGGACAGCAGGCTCCGTGGGGTCCGGACGCCGGAGGCGGCGGTGGGGCACACCTATGAGCGGTATGTGGTGCGGGTGCCGGGGAACGGGCGGCCGGACCGGGACGCGTTCGCACGGGCCTTGCGGGCCAAGGGAGTTGCCTGCGCGGTGCCCGTACCGGCGCCGGTGTACCGGATGCCGGGGCTGCGGCGGGATGTGGTGCTGCCGGAGACCGAGCGGGCGGTGGACGAGACGCTGGCGCTGCCGGTGCATGCGGGGATGTCGCGGCGGGAGCTGCACAGGATGGTCAGTATGTGCAATGCGTTGGGGGGATTGCTGTCGCCGGCCTTTTAGTGGGGTGGTGGCGGTATGTCAGCCGTGGTGGCGCCGATTCGTCGTCTGCGGGGAGTTGGGGTAATATTCTTTCTGTTGCTGCGCCCCAATAGCTCAGTCGGCAGAGCGTCTCCATGGTAAGGAGAAGGTCTACGGTTCGATTCCGTATTGGGGCTCCAGAGGGCGAGGCCCCCACCGGATGGTGGGGGCCTCTGCTGTATGTGGATGTGGTGGTGGCCCCGTCAGGTGTCAGTTGTGCGGGGGCAGTTGTGCCGGGGATTCGATATAGGCGAGGCCATGGGCGCCGGATATGTCGGTGCGGTCGACTTCGAGGGTGGTGACGGCTTGCAGGGTGGTGAGGTCGACGACGGTCACCGTGCTGGAGAGATTTCCGGAGACATAGCCGAAGCGGCCGTCCGGTGACGAGGTGATGGTGAGGGGGAACTCGCCGACCTGCACCTGGCCGAGGGGAGCGAGCGTCTCGGGAGCGAACACCGTGAGGACGCCGGGGAGCTGGGAGCCGAGCGGTCCCCCGGGTGAGGTGTCCGGGCGGAGTTCGCCGACCAGGAGCATGCCGGTGGCCGTGGCGTGGACGGGCATGATCACACCCTCGGTGGGGAGGACGCGGACGATGTCGTGGGTGGCGGTGTCGATGACGCGTACGCCTGTGGGCGCGGTGGGCGGAGTGGTGAAGTCGGCCTTGGGGGCGGCGACGTAGAGATGCCGGCCGTCGGGGGCGACGGAGAGGCCCTCGCTGCCGGGGACCGGGATGCGGTCGGTGCAGACGCCGCGGTCGAGGTCGACGACGGAGACGAACGGGGCTTCCTTGTTGGTCGTGTAGCCGTGTCGTCCGTCGGGGGTGAGGGCGAACCAGTGCGGGCCGGGGGCCATGGTGGGGATACGGCCCAGCCGGGCGTGGGTGCGGCTGTCGAGGACGAGGACGCCGCCCGGCTCGGTGTCGGTGGCCTCGACGCTGATGTACAGGCGGGCGCGCTCGCGGTCGAGGGCCAGGCCGTGAGGGGCGTGGTCGGGGCTGATGTCGAGGGTGGCGACGATGGTGCGGGTGTCGACGTCGATGACGGTGATCTCGTGCGAACGGCCGGTGTTGGCGTGGTAGAAGCCGGACTGGTAGGTGCTGGCGCAGTACAGCAGTCGGCGGTCCGGGTCGAAGCACAGTTCGTGGGGCTGCGGGGGGACGGTGAGGACGTCGAGGCGCTCGTGGGTGGTGGCGTCGAAGAAGGTGACAGTGGGGCCGGTCTGGCTGACGACGGCGAGTAGATCGCCGGGCGTGCCCGGACGGGCGGTGGTGGCAGGAGTCATGGTCCGTATCGTGGGCGGGGGTTGCGGATGACTCCAGTGCACTGTGGGCAGGGGTGCCGTGCGTGCGGGGCAAGGGTGCTGGTGGCGGCGGGGGAGCGGCCGATCGGATGTGAGGCGGGCCACAGGGGCCGGTGGCCGCCGCCCTCAGTTCAGCCGGCCCGGGACTCGGGGACGCGCATGGCGAGGATGGCCATGTCGTCGGAGGCCGGTTCGGCGGCGAAGCGTTCCACGGCGCGCAGGACGCGGGCGGCGACGGCGCCGGCCGTCAGGCCCGTACAGCTCATCAGGACGTCGGTGAGGCCGTCGTCGCCGAGCATGCGGGTGCCCTCGCGGCGTTCGGTGACGCCGTCGGTGACGCACAGCAGGACGTCGCCGGGGTCGAGGGTGACGGTCTGTTCGTAGAGTTCGAGGTCGTCCATGACGCCCAGCAGGGGCTGGGGCTCGGCGGCCGGTTCGACCGTGCCGTTCTGGCGCAGGCGGAGCGGCAGGGGATGGCCGGCGCAGACGACCTTGAGGAGTGCGCTGCCGTCGTCCTGGGGCCACAGTTCGCCGTAGAGGAGCGTCAGGAAGCGGCTGCGGGCGCCTTCGTCGAGGATGGCGGCGTTGAGCCGTTCCAGGACGGCGGGGCCGCCGAAGCCCTCGCGGGCGAGGAGGCGGAGGGCGTGCCGGGCCAGGCCGGTGACCGCCGCGGCCTCCGGGCCCGTACCGCAGACGTCGCCGATGGCGAAGCCGTACGCGCCGTCGCGGATCGGGAAGAGGTCGTAGAAGTCACCGCCGACCTCGTTGCCCTCGCCGGCCGCGCGGTAGATGACCTCCACCTCGACGCCCGGGACCTCGGGCTGCTCCGGGGGCAGCAGGCTGCGCTGGAGGGACTGGCTGATGGCCGTGCGCTCGGAGTAGAGGCGGGCGTTGTCCAGGGCGAGTGCGGCGCGCCGGGAGAGGTCCTCGGCGAGTTCGAGGATCTCCTGGCGGAAGTGCTCCTCGGTGGGTTTGCCGAGGGTGAGCATGCCGATGACGCGGTTGCGGGCGACGAGGGGGAGGACGACGGTCTCCCCGCCGACGGCCGCGGCGGTGGCGAGCGTGGCGCCGGGGCCGGTGGACGGGCGGGCAGAGTCGCCCAGGCCCAGGCTGCGCATGGAGGTGCGCAGGGCGGCGTCGTGCGCGGCGTCGCCGGGGGCGGTCCAGACGCGGGCGCCGGGGGTGGGGACCGGCTCGGGCGGGTCGACCTTCATCAGGAGGGTCTTGAGCCCGTCGATGCGGTCCTCGTCCTCGTGCAGGACGTAGGAGAGCTCGGGCTCGGAGGCTTGGTCGGCGACGGTGTAGACGGCGCACCACGTCGCGAGAGTGGGGACGGTCATCTGGGCCATCAGGGCCAGGGTCTGGTCCCGGTCGAGGGTGCCGGCCAGCAGGTCGGAGGCCTCGACGAGGAAGGAGAGGGAGCCGCGGCGCAGCTTCTCCAGTTCGGTCAGGCGGGCGCGTTCGACGGCGAGGGCGATGCGGTCGGCGGCGAACTGGAGGCGCAGGGCCTCTTCGTTCGTATAGCGGCCGGGGCTCTCCGCGGCGACGCCGAGGGAGCCGGTGAGCCGGCCCTCGACCTTCAGCGGGACGGTGACGACCGAGCGCATGCCCGTGCCGCTGAGCAGGGGGACGGCGCCGGGGACGGCGGTGAGGTCCTCGTGGACGGCGGGCATCCGGGCGGAGCCGTAGCGTCCGGTTCCGGCCTCGACGGGGACGCGGGCGAAGCGCTGGCGGGCGGAGGGCAGGCCCGTGGAGGCCCGGACCTCCAGCTCGGTCTCGTCGTCGGTGGCCAGCAGCAGGTAGGCGGCGTCGCCGTCGAGCATGTCGCGGGCGCGTTCGACGGTGCGCTGGAGCAGGCCGTCGAGATCGTCGGGGGCGGGGGAGCCGATGAAGACCTCGAAGGGGTCGGCGGGGTGAAGCGCCGACTGGGCGGACGGGGAGGTCTGGGCGGCGGTGTCCGGTGCGGGGGTGCGCGGGGGGCTCTGGAGGATCGCGCGTTCGTGGTCGCGCACCAGGAGGCAGACCGTGGAGGCTTCACCGTCGGCGTCGCGGACGCGCAGGTGGGAGGCGTATACGGGGACGACCCGGCCGTCGGCGTCCCGCATGCCGTACGAGCCCTCCCAGCGGGAGAGCTGGAGGGCCTCGGCGATGCCGGTGCCGGTGCCGGGGGTGTGCGGCCAGGCGGCGAGGTCGGTGAGCGGTTTGCCGATGACCTGCTCGGAGTCGTAGCCGAAGAGCTCCTGGGCGTCCTCGTTCCAGAAGCTGATGCAGCCGCCGCGGTCGATCTGGGCCACCGCGACGCGGACGCGGGTGTCGGTGACCGGGAGGGCGTCGACGGGGAGGGCGGGGCCGGCGGAGCGGGTGCCGGCGGGGCGCTCGGGGAGGTCGAGCTGGAACCAGACGTGCTTCTGGGCGGCGGTGTACTCGACGCCCCAGCGGGTGGCCAGGGCGCCGCAGAGCAGGAGTCCGCGGCCGCCCTCGCGGTCCGGGTGGACCATCATCTGGCCGGTGTTCTGGAGCGGAATCTCACGTTCGGGGTAACGGTCGGCGACGGAGATCCGTACCCCCGCGTCATTGCGCAGACACAGTACGTCGGCCGCGGTGCCGGCGTGCACCACCGCGTTGGTGACCAGTTCGCTGGTCAGGACGACGGCGTCGTCGACGATGTCGGCGCAGCCCCAGCCCTGGAGGGTGTCACGGACGAACGCACGGGCAGTGGCGACCGAGCGCCCCACCGGCTCGAATGTTGCGGTGGCCCGCGCGGTGATCACTGGTCTCCTCATGCGTGTGTCGGTGAACTGCTCCCCCATGGTCGCGGCGCCCTCCGAATACCTGTCGTGCGTGCACCACCGCCCGGGCCCATGGCCGGGCGGTGGACAGCCGTATGCCAGGTTACTTACCTTCGCCGCACCCGAGGATGCCGGTCACATGTGTTTCCGCCCCAATCGTGCCGTGGGACGGTATGCGATGCTGCCGAAGTGTTATGGCCTGGTTGGGCCAGGGTGAAACACTGGGCAGGCTTCAAGAGAAGGCCCGGGTAGGACGGTCGACCCTGCGGGAGGGACACGGTGGAGTCTGGCGCAGCGGCGCGGGGCGCAAGCACGCGCGCGAAAGGCGGACGATCCCGGAGTAATGGGACGACCGAGGTGGATACGGCTGCGCTGAACCGGCTGTTGGTCGCTCTGGTCGCCATGCGGGACGGGAATTTCCGCAAGCGGCTGACGGTGTCCGGCGACGGCTTGATGTCGGAGATCGCGGCGGTCTTCAACGAGGTCGCGGACCGCAATCTGCATCTGACCGGGGAGCTGGCGCGGGTGCGCCGGGTCGTCGGGCGTGAGGGAAAGCTCACCGAGCGGCTGGAGGTCGGCGCCGCCGAGGGCTCCTGGGCCGCGGCCATCGACGCCTCGAACGCCCTCGTCGACGACCTGGTACGGCCGGTGTCCGAGGTGGGACGGGTGCTGTCGGCGGTATCCGAGGGCGACCTGGAACAGCGGATGGACCTGCGGGTGCGCAGCGCGGACGGCTCCTCGGAGCATCCGCTGCGCGGTGAGTTCCTCAAGGTCGGCCGGACGGTCAACGGGCTGGTCGACCAGCTCTCCGCGTTCACCGACGAGGTCACGCGGGTGGCCAGTGAGGTCGGTACGGAGGGCAAGCTCGGCGGCCAGGCGCGGGTGCGCGGAATGTCCGGTTCGTGGAAGGACCTGACGGAATCCGTCAACACCATGGCATCCCGGCTGACAGCCCAGGTGCGTGACATTGCTCTCGTCACCACCGCGGTCGCCAAGGGCGATCTGTCGCGCAAGGTGACGGTGCATGTCGCCGGCGAGATGCTCGAGCTGAAGAACACCGTCAACACGATGGTCGACCAGCTGTCCTCCTTCGCGTCCGAGGTGACCCGGGTCGCCCGCGAGGTCGGTACGGAGGGCGAGCTCGGCGGTCAGGCGCAGGTCCCCGGGGTGGCCGGCGTGTGGAAGGACCTGACCGACTCCGTCAACCTGATGGCCGGCAACCTCACCGCGCAGGTGCGCGGGATCGCCCAGGTCACCACGGCGGTCGCGAACGGCGACCTGTCGCAGAAGGTCACGGTCAGCGCGCGCGGCGAGGTCGCGCAGCTCGCCGACACCATCAACATCATGACCGAGACGCTGCGGACCTTCGCGGACGAAGTGACGCGGGTGGCGAACGAGGTCGGGGCCGAGGGGCAGCTGGGCGGCCAGGCGCAGGTGCCGGGCGCGGCCGGGACGTGGAAGGACCTCACCGATTCGGTGAACAACGCGTTCCGCAACCTGACGGGTCAGGTGCGGGACATCGCGCAGGTGACGACCGCGGTCGCGAACGGGGATCTGTCGCAGAAGGTCACCGTCGATGTGGCCGGTGAGATGCTGGAGTTGAAGAACACCGTCAACACGATGGTGGACCAGCTCTCCGCGTTCGGTGCCGAAGTGACGCGAGTGGCGCGGGAGATCGGCGTCGAGGGCGAGCTGGGCGGCCAGGCGGCGGTGCCCGGCGCGGCGGGGACGTGGAAGGACCTGACGGACTCCGTCAACACCGCGTTCCGCAACCTCACCGGCCAGGTGCGCAATATCGCGCAGGTGACGACCGCGGTCGCGAACGGCGATCTGTCGCAGAAGGTCACCGTCGACGTCTCCGGCGAGATGCTCCAGCTGAAGAACACCGTCAACACCATGGTGGACCAGCTGTCCTCGTTCGCCGACCAGGTCACGAGGATGGCCAGGGACGTGGGTACGGAGGGCCGGCTGGGCGGTCAGGCCCGGGTGGACGGCGTCAGCGGTACGTGGAAGGAACTGACCGACTCCGTCAACTTCATGGCGGGGAACCTGACTTCGCAGGTGCGGCAGATCGCGCAGGTGACGACGGCGGTCGCGCGCGGTGACCTGTCCCAGAAGATCGATGTGGACGCGCGTGGCGAGATCCTGGAGCTGAAGAACACCATCAACACGATGGTCGACCAGCTCTCGGCGTTCGCCGAGCAGGTCACCCGGGTCGCCCGGGAGGTCGGTACGGACGGCCGGCTGGGCGGTCAGGCGCAGGTGCCCGGTGTCGCGGGCGTATGGCGCGACCTGACCGACTCGGTGAACGGCATGGCCGGCAACCTGACGGCTCAGGTCCGCAATATCGCGCAGGTCGCCACGGCGGTCGCGCGCGGCGACCTGTCGCAGAAGATCGACGCGGACGCCCGGGGCGAGATCCTGGAGCTGAAGAACACCCTGAACACGATGGTCGACCAGCTCTCCTCGTTCGCGGAGCAGGTCACCCGGGTCGCCCGCGAGGTGGGCACCGAGGGCATCCTGGGCGGCCAGGCCGAGGTACAGGGCGTCAGCGGTACGTGGAAGGACCTCACCCAGTCCGTCAACTTCATGGCGAACAACCTGACGTCCCAGGTGCGCAACATCGCCGAGGTGACGACCGCGGTCGCCCGCGGTGACCTCTCCAAGAAGATCACCGTCGATGCCAAGGGCGAGATCCTCGAACTCGTCACGACCGTCAACACGATGGTCGACCAGCTGTCGTCGTTCGCCGAGCAGGTGACCCGGGTGGCCCGTGAGGTGGGCACCGAGGGCCAACTGGGCGGCCAGGCGCGGGTGCCGGGCGCGACCGGTATCTGGCTGGACCTCACCGACAACGTCAACCTGATGGCCAACAACCTGACCATCCAGGTGCGGAACATCTCCCAGGTCTCGGCGGCGGTCGCCAACGGCGACCTCACCAAGAAGGTCACGGTGGAGGCGCGCGGCGAGGTGGCGCAGCTCGCCGACACGGTCAACACGATGGTCACCACGCTGTCGTCGTTCGCCGACGAGGTCACGCGGGTGGCCCGCGAGGTGGGCACCGACGGCATCCTGGGCGGTCAGGCCCGTGTTCCCGGCGTCGCCGGAACGTGGAAGGACCTCACCGAGTCCGTGAACTCGATGGCCAACAACCTGACCGGCCAGGTCCGCAACATCGCGATGGTCACCACGGCCATCGCCAAGGGCGATCTGACCAAGAAGATCGACATCGACGCGCGCGGTGAGATCCTGGCGCTGAAGACCACCATCAACACCATGGTCGACCAGCTGTCGTCCTTCGCCGAAGAGGTCACCAGGGTGGCTCGTGAGGTGGGTACGGAAGGCCAGCTGGGCGGCCAGGCGCAGGTGCGGGGGGTGGCCGGCACCTGGCGGGACCTGACCGAGTCGGTGAACGAGATGGCCGGCAACCTGACCCGTCAGGTGCGCGCCATCGCCGCGGTCGCCGCCGCGGTGACCCTCGGCGACCACAACGTACGGATCGATGTGGACGCGGCCGGCGAGATCCTGGAACTCCAGGACAACGTCAACACGATGATCTCCACGCTCCGCGAGACCACCCTGGCCAACGAGGAACAGGACTGGCTCAAGGGCAACCTGGCCCGGATCTCCGGTCTGATGCAGGGGCGGCGCGACCTCAAGGACGTCGCCACGCTCATCATGAGCGAGCTGTCGCCCGCGGTCTCCGCCCAGCACGGCGCGTTCTTCCTCGCGGCGCAGCCGGACAGCCGGGAGATCGGTGCGGACGGCGGCGAGGCGGGCGCGTACGAGCTGCGGCTGATGGGCTCGTACGGCTACGCCATGGGCGGGATGCCGACGGCCTTCCAGCCGGGCGAGACGCTGATCGGTACGGCCGCGGAGGAGGGCCGGACGATCCTGGTGGAGAACGTGCCCTCCGGCTATCTGAAGATCGCGTCCGGGCTGGGCGAGGCGCCGCCGGCGAACATCATCGTGCTGCCGGTGCTCTTCGAGGACAAGGTGCTCGGCGTGATCGAGCTGGCGTCCTTCCAGCCGTTCACCCAGATCCAGAAGGACTTCCTCAGCCAGATCGCCGAGATGATCGCGACGAGCGTCAACACCATCTCCGTCAACACCAAGACCGAGGTGCTGCTCAAGCAGTCGCAGGAACTGACCGAGCAACTCAAGGAGCGGTCGGGCGAGTTGGAGAGCCGGCAGCGGGCGCTGGAGCTGTCCAACTCGGAGCTGGAGGAGAAGGCCGAGCAGCTGCGGGCGCAGAACCGCGACATCGAGATCAAGAACTCCGAGATCGAGGAGGCGCGGCAGGTCCTGGAGGAGCGCGCCGAGCAGCTCGCGGTCTCCATGCGCTACAAGTCGGAGTTCCTGGCGAACATGTCGCACGAGCTGCGGACGCCGCTGAACTCCCTGCTGATTCTGGCCAAGTTGCTGGCCGACAACGCGGAGGGGAACCTCTCCCCGAAGCAGGTCGAGTTCTCCGAGACGATCCATGGCGCCGGTTCCGACCTGCTGCAGCTGATCAACGACATCCTGGACCTGTCGAAGGTCGAGGCCGGCAAGATGGACGTCAGCCCGACGCGGATCGCGCTGGTCCAGCTCGTCGACTATGTGGAGGCCACGTTCCGGCCGCTGACCGCGGAGAAGGGGCTCGACTTCTCCGTACGGGTCTCCCCGGAGCTGCCGGCCACGCTCCACACCGACGAGCAGCGACTGTTGCAGGTGCTGCGCAACCTGCTGTCCAACGCGGTGAAGTTCACCGATACCGGCGCCGTCGAACTGGTCATCCGGCCGGCCGGCGCGGACGTTCCGGTCGCGATCCGCGAGCAGTTGCTGGAGCACGGCTCGCTGCGGGACCCGAACGCCGACATGATCGCCTTCTCGGTGACCGACACCGGTATCGGCATCGCGTCCAGCAAGATGCGGGTGATCTTCGAGGCCTTCAAACAGGCGGACGGCACGACCAGCCGCAAGTACGGGGGCACCGGCCTGGGCCTGTCCATCAGCCGGGAGATCGCCCGGCTGCTGGGCGGTGAGATCCACGCGCAGAGCGAGCCCAACCGCGGCTCCACGTTCACGCTCTACCTGCCGCACAACCCGGGCGGGCTGCCGCCGCAGGGCTACCCGCAGCTGGTGGCCGGCGGGCTGGCGATGGACGCGGAGGCGCACGAGACGGAGGCCGGCGGGCACGAGAGCGAGCAGCCGGAGGACCGCCGGACGGGCGGGGGCAGCCTCAGCCGGCGCCGCCGCCGGGCGGTGTCGGGCGCCCAGCGCCGCTTCGCGCTGCCGGGCCAGCAGCCGTCCGCGCCGCCGCAGCACATGCCCCAGGTGGCGTCCCAGCCGGCCGTCCAGCCGTCCGGGGACGAGCACTGGCTCGGCAACGGCCAGGACCTGGTGGACCCGGGCTTCGAGGGCGGCTTCCACGGTGAGAAGGTGCTGATCGTCGACGACGACATCCGCAATGTCTTCGCGCTCACCAGCGTGCTGGAGCAGCACGGCCTGTCGGTGCTGTACGCCGAGAACGGCCGGGAGGGCATCGAGGTGCTGGAGCAGCACGATGACATCGTGCTGGTGCTGATGGACATCATGATGCCGGAGATGGACGGGTACGCGACCACGGCCGCGATCCGCCGGATGCCGCAGTTCGCCGGGCTGCCCATCATCGCGCTGACCGCGAAGGCGATGAAGGGCGACCGGGAGAAGAGCATCGACTCCGGGGCCTCCGACTACGTCACCAAGCCGGTGGACACAGATCATCTGCTGTCGGTCATGCAGCAATGGATGCGGGCGGAGTGACGGGGCGCCAGTATGGGAGCCGAAAGAGGATCATCGCGTGCTGACTGAGTGTGGCCGCGGACGTGTGGAAGCTCCGGATCCGGGGAACCTTCTCGTCTCCGTCTGCGTTTCCGCTACGTGCACAGTGACATCGCGGTGACAGGGTGTGGCGACAGGCGGGGTGCAGCTACCATGACCGGCACAAGGACGGGCGGCGTGACGGAGCCGTCCCCTGGGGCGGCGTCCGGTTCCATGCCGGGGCGAGGAGGACGGGCCATGGTGCAGAAGGCCAAGATCCTCCTGGTCGATGACCGGCCGGAGAATCTGCTGGCGCTGGAGGCGATCCTCTCCGCGCTCGATCAGACACTGGTGCGGGCATCGTCCGGGGAGGAAGCGCTCAAAGCACTGCTCACGGACGATTTCGCGGTGATTCTGCTCGATGTGCAGATGCCGGGGATGGACGGTTTCGAGACCGCCGCGCACATCAAGCGGCGCGAGCGAACCCGTGACATCCCGATCATCTTCCTCACGGCCATCAACCACGGCCCGCACCACACCTTCCGCGGCTACGCGGCCGGGGCGGTGGACTACATCTCCAAGCCGTTCGACCCATGGGTGCTGCGCGCGAAGGTCTCGGTCTTCGTCGAGCTGTACATGAAGAACTGCCAACTGCGCGAGCAGGCCTCCCTGCTGCGGCTGCAACTGGAGAGCGGCGGCGGCCGGGCGAGCGCCGATGAGGCGAAGGAGTCCGCGGGGCTGCTCGCCGAGCTCTCCGCGCGGCTGGCCGCGGTCGAGGAGCAGGCCGAAGCGCTCTCCAAGCAGCTGAACGAGACCGCGGACGCCGCGGCGGTGGCCACCGCCGCGCATCTGGAGCGCAAACTGACCGGCCTGCGCCGGGCCCTGGATGCCCTGGAGCCGGGGACGGGGAGCGCCTCGGGGTGACCCGGGGGCGGCCGTAGGGCCGCTGACGCCCCTTCACGACCCGGGCGCGACACGGATGGGTGAAGCCGTGTGCGCTCGTGCCATGTCAGTGTTCGCCTGTAATCTCGTCGGCATGGCCTCACGTACGTCCGGCAAGGGAACCCAGAGCACGGCGGGCCCCTCGAAGCAGCGCGCCGGACGGACCGGAGGCGCGGCCAAGAAGACCGCCGCGAAGCGGGCGCCCGCGAAACCGCCGGTGAAGAAGACAGCGGGGAAGGCGGCCGGGAAGGCGGGGGCGAAGAGAGCCCCGGCCAAGAAGGCGGCCGCCAGGCGGCCCGCGCCGCAGCCGGCGCCGTCACCGACCGGCGGCGTCTACCGCCTCGTCCGCGCCTGCTGGCTCGGGCTCGCGCACGCCATCGGGGCGCTGTTCCGCGGGATGGGCCGCGGCGCCAAGAACCTCGACCCGGCGCACCGCAAGGACGGGCTGGCGCTCGGGCTGCTCGGCCTGGCGCTGGTGATCGCGGCCGGCACCTGGTCCAACCTGAGCGGCCCGGTGGGGGACCTCGTCGCCCTGCTGGTGACCGGCGCGTTCGGCCGGCTCGACCTGGTCGTACCGATACTGCTCGGCGGCATCGCGGTACGCCTCATCCGGCACCCGGAGCAGCCGGAGGCCAACGGACGGATCGTCATCGGGCTCTCGGCGCTGGTCGTCGGTGTCCTCGGACAGGTCGCGATGGCCTGCGGATCGCCGGGCCGGAACGACGGCCTCGCCGCCATACAGGACGCCGGCGGCTACCTCGGGTGGGTCGCCTCCAAGCCGCTGATCTTCACCGTCGGCCAGACCCTCGCCGTGGCGCTGCTCGCCCTGCTGACGCTCTTCGGGCTGCTGGTGGTCACCGCGACGCCGGTGAACGCCATCCCGCAGCGGCTGCGGGCGCTCGGCGTCCGGCTGGGCGTGATCCACCCCGTGGAGTCCGAGGCGGGCCACGACCGGGCCGGGGGGTACGGGGAGTACGACGCGTACGGGGAGTACGCCGAGGAGTGGCGCGAGCAGCCGGTGCGCACACCGCGCCGCAGCGCCGCCGCGGCACCGGACGGGCAGGACCCGGACGCCATGGAGGAAGCGGCGCCGGCCAAGCGGCACCGGCCGCGCCGGGCCTCCGCCCGGCCCGCCGCGGACCGGCCGATGGACGCGGTGGACGTCGCCGCCGCGGCGGCCGCCGCGCTGGACGGCGCGGTGCTGCACGGTGTCCAGCCCTCGCCGCTCGTCGCCGGGCTCAGCACCAGCGTCTCCGGCGAGCGCCGGGACCACGGCCACGACGACAGCCCGGCCGGCCCGGCCGACGTGGCACCGGCCGGCACCGTCCCCCCGGCCCGCGGTGCCGAGCCCGGGCCGGCGGCCGCCGCGCCCACCTCGTCCGTACCCGACTTCACCAAGGCCCCGCCCGAGCCGTCCGGCGATCTGCCGCCACGCGCCGAGCAGCTGCAGCTGTCCGGCGACATCACCTACGCGCTGCCGCCGCTGGACCTGCTTTCCCGGGGTGGCCCCGGCAAGACCCGCAGTGCCGCGAACGACGCCATAGTGACCGCGCTGACCACGGTCTTCCAGGAGTTCAAGGTCGACGCCGCGGTCACCGGCTTCACCCGCGGCCCGACGGTCACCCGCTACGAGGTCGAGCTCGGCCCGGCCGTCAAGGTCGAGAAGATCACCGCGCTGGCCAAGAACATCGCGTACGCCGTGGCCAGCCCCGACGTCCGCATCATCAGCCCGATCCCGGGCAAGTCCGCGGTCGGCATCGAGATCCCGAACACCGACCGCGAGATGGTCAACGTCGGCGATGTGCTGCGCCTCGCCGACGCCGCCGAGGACGAGCACCCGATGCTGGTCGCGCTCGGCAAGGACGTCGAGGGCGGCTATGTGATGGCGAACCTCGCGAAGATGCCGCATGTCCTCGTCGCCGGCGCCACCGGTTCCGGCAAGTCGTCCTGCATCAACTGCCTGATCACCTCGATCATGATGCGGGCCACGCCCGAGGACGTCCGGATGGTCCTGGTCGACCCCAAGCGGGTGGAGCTGACCGCGTACGAGGGCATTCCGCACCTGATCACGCCGATCATCACCAACCCCAAGCGCGCGGCCGAGGCGCTGCAGTGGGTCGTCCGCGAGATGGATCTGCGCTACGACGACCTGGCGGCGTTCGGGTACCGGCACATCGACGACTTCAACCAGGCCGTACGCGACGGCAAGCTCACCACCCCCGAGGGCAGCGAACGGGAGCTCCAGCCGTACCCGTATCTGCTGGTGATCGTCGATGAGCTGGCGGACCTGATGATGGTCGCGCCGCGTGATGTGGAGGACGCGATCGTCCGCATCACCCAGCTCGCCCGCGCCGCCGGTATCCATCTGGTGCTCGCCACCCAGCGTCCGTCCGTCGATGTCGTGACGGGCCTGATCAAGGCCAATGTGCCGTCCCGGCTCGCGTTCGCCACCTCGTCCCTGGCCGACAGCCGGGTCATCCTCGACCAGCCGGGCGCCGAGAAGCTCATCGGCAAGGGTGACGGGCTGTTCCTGCCGATGGGCGCGAACAAGCCGGTGCGTATGCAGGGCGCTTTCGTGGCCGAGCCCGAGGTCGCGGCCGTCGTCCAGCACTGCAAGGACCAGATGGCGCCGGTCTTCCGCGACGACGTCACCGTGGGCGGCAAGCAGAAGAAGGAGATCGACGAGGACATCGGCGATGACCTCGATCTGCTGTGCCAGGCGGCTGAGCTGGTGGTTTCCACCCAGTTCGGGTCGACGTCGATGCTCCAGCGCAAGCTGCGGGTGGGCTTCGCCAAGGCGGGGCGGCTGATGGACCTGATGGAGTCGCGGAACATCGTCGGGCCGAGCGAGGGCTCCAAGGCGCGGGACGTCCTGGTGAAGCCGGATGAATTGGACGGAGTGCTGGCGGTGATCCGGGGGGAGGCTACTGGGTAGCACATACATCCGGGTCGCTGACCCGGGCCGTTCACCCCAGGCGTGGCTGGTTCACCCGTACGAGCAGATCCCGCAACCATTTCTCCTGTCGATACGTCAAGTTGAGGGAGGCGAGGGGACGATGCTTCATCAGTGGCCTGTACGGCACCCCGCGGGCGTTCCGATGGCGTACAAACCCCGCTCTTCCGCTTGCCCGACCCTTTCGCTCCACCCCTAGACTGAACTTCCAGCAGGTGGCTACACGCTCGAAAGGCGCCCCCGTGTCCATCGGCAACTCCCCCGAAGCAGACCGGCCTTCCGTCGGTCGTGCCCTCCAGCAGGCCCGTATCGCGGCGGGACTGACCGTCGAAGAGGTCAGTACGACGACACGGGTGCGCATCCCCATCGTGCACGCGATCGAGCAGGACGATTTCTCGCGCTGTGGCGGCGACGTCTACGCCCGGGGACACATCAGAGCGGTCGCCCGCGCCGTCTCCCTCGACCCCGGGCCGCTGATCGACCTGTTCGATGCCGAACACGGCGGGCGGCCCACCCCGACCGATCTCTCCGCCCCGATCTTCGAGACCGAGCGGATCCGCTCCGAGCCGCGCCGGCCCAACTGGACCGCCGCGATGGTCGCGGCGATCGTCGCCGTGGTCGGTTTCGTCGGCTTCACGCTGTTCTCCGGTGGGGACGGTGGCGACAAGGGGCCGATCGTGGCCGGCGGCTCCCATGCGAAGCCGGCGCCGGCCCCCACCCGCCACCCCTCGACGATCAAGCCTCCGCTGCCCGAGCCCTCCGACAGCGCGGTGGCCGGCCTGCCGAAGGACAAGGTCACCATCAAGGTCACCGCCCGTGACGGCCAGAGCTGGGTCTCCGCCAAGGACGGCAGCGGCAAGCTGCTGGAGGACAGCCTGCTCAAGCGGGGCGAATCCAAGACATTCACCGACAAGCAGCGGATCGACCTGGTCCTCGGCAATGCCCCGGCCGTACAGCTGTACGTCAATGGCAAGGAGGTCAAGGAGATCGGCAAGAAGGGGCCGGTGGAGCGGCTCAGCTATACGCCGGGGGACCCGCAGGCGGGCTGACCGCCGCCGTACGGCAGGTGTCCGCCACGGGCGCCGGGGCGCCCGGGACCGGCGGCGGAGACCTGCGCGCCAAAGGGGTGTCCGGGACGAAGTAGGCTGAGCCCTATGCCCGAACGCCGTACCGTCGCCCTTGTCACCCTTGGCTGCGCCCGTAACGAGGTGGACTCGGAGGAGCTCGCAGGCCGCCTGGCGGCGGACGGCTGGGAGCTGGTCGAGGAAGCCGCCGATGCCGATGTCGCCGTCGTCAACACCTGCGGATTCGTCGAGGCCGCCAAGAAGGACTCCGTCGATGCCCTGCTGGAAGCCAACGATCTGAAGACCGCGGCGCGCGAGGAGGGCGGCAGAACCCAGGCCGTGGTCGCCGTCGGCTGTATGGCCGAGCGCTACGGCAAGGAGCTCGCGGAGGCGCTGCCCGAGGCCGATGGTGTGCTCGGCTTCGACGACTACGCCGATATCTCCGATCGCCTCCAGACCATCCTGAGCGGCGGCATCCACGCCTCGCACACCCCGCGCGACCGCCGCAAGCTGCTGCCGATCAGCCCGGCCGAGCGGCAGGGGGCCGACGTGGCCCTCCCGGGGCACGGGGACGCATTGGCGTCCGCCCCCGAGGACCTTCCGGAGGGCGTCGCGCCGAAGTCCGGGCCGAGGGCCCCGCTGCGCCGCCGCCTGGACGCCGGCCCCATCGCCTCCGTGAAGCTGGCCTCCGGCTGTGACCGGCGCTGCTCGTTCTGCGCCATCCCGTCCTTCCGCGGTTCGTTCGTCTCCCGCCGCCCCTCGGACGTGCTCGGCGAGACGCGCTGGCTGGCCGAGCAGGGCGTCAAGGAGATCATGCTGGTCTCCGAGAACAACACCTCCTACGGCAAGGACCTCGGCGACATCCGCCTGCTGGAGACGCTGCTGCCGGAGCTGGCGGCCGTCGACGGCATCGAGCGGATCCGGGTCAGCTACCTGCAGCCGGCCGAGATGCGGCCCGGGCTGATCGATGTGCTGACCGGCACGGACAAGGTCGTGCCGTACTTCGATCTGTCCTTCCAGCACTCCGCGCCCGGTGTGCTGCGGGCGATGCGGCGCTTCGGCGACACCGACCGCTTCCTGGAGCTGCTGGCGCGGATCCGGGCGAAGGCGCCGCAGGCCGGCGCCCGCTCCAACTTCATCGTCGGCTTCCCCGGGGAGAGCGAAGGCGACCTGGCGGAGCTGGAGCGCTTCCTCACCGAGGCCCGGCTCGACGCCATCGGCGTCTTCGGCTACTCCGACGAGGACGGCACCGAGGCCGCCTCGTACGAGCACAAGGTCGACCCGGACGTGGTCGCCGAGCGGCTCGCGCGGGTGTCGCGGCTGGCCGAGGAGCTGACCGCGCAGCGGGCCGAGGAGCGGATCGGCGAGACGGTGCGGGTGCTGGTCGACCGGATCGACGACGAGGACGGCCTCGTGGGGCGGGCGGCGCACCAGGCGCCGGAGACCGATGGCGTCACCCTGCTGTCGACCGGCCTGGACCTCGGCCCCGGCCGTATGGTCGAAGCAAAGGTGGTGGCCAGCGAGGGCGTGGACCTCGTGGCGGAGGTGCTGTCGGTGGACGGCACGGGGTGTACCGAGGAGGCGGGCAGATGACCGGAGTCCCGGCTTCCGCAGCTGGTGGGCCGCGCCCGGCGCCGTCCGTCCGGCAAGTCGGGCTGTGGAACATCGCCAACGTTCTGACGATGCTGCGGCTGGTGCTGGTCCCGGCCTTCGTCATGCTGCTGATACACGACAACGGGACCGATCCGGCCTGGCGCGCGTTCGCCTGGGCCGCCTTCGCCGTCGCCATGATCACCGATGTCTTCGACGGGCATCTGGCGCGCACGTACAACCTGGTCACCGACTTCGGCAAGATCGCCGACCCGATCGCGGACAAGGCGATCATGGGTGCCGCGCTGATCTGTCTGTCGGCGCTGGGTGATCTGCCCTGGTGGGTGACGGGCGTGATCCTCTTCCGGGAGCTCGGGATCACCCTGATGCGGTTCTGGGTGATCAAGCACGGAGTGATTCCGGCCAGTCGTGGCGGCAAGATCAAGACATTGGCGCAGGGCACCGCGACCGGTATGTACGTGCTGGTGCTGACCGGACCGCTGGCCACCCTCCGCTGGTGGGTGATGGCGGTGGCCGTGGTGCTGACGGTCGTGACCGGGCTCGACTACGTCCGGCAGGCCGTGATGTTGCGCCGGGCCGGCCTGGCCCGGGAGCGCGCCGGGCAGGACGAACAGGCCGAACAGGTGGCCCGGGCGGAGGGCGCGGACCGGGACGCCGGCCGATGAGCGGACCGGGTTCCGCCGCGGTCGAGGCCCTGGAGCTGCTGGCCGGCCGGGGGCAGACGCTGGCGGTGGCCGAGTCGCTGACCGGCGGCCTGGTGGCGGGCGCCCTGACCGCCGTCCCCGGAGCCTCACGGGTGCTTCGCGGCTCGGTCACGGCGTATGCCACCGATCTCAAGCGGGAGCTGCTGGGCGTCGACGGGGATCTGCTGGCGGCGCGCGGGGCGGTGGACGCCGAGGTCGCGCGCCAGATGGCGGGCGGTGTGCGGCGGGTGCTGGGCGCCGACTGGGGCATCGCGACGACCGGTGTGGCCGGGCCGGACGCCCAGGACGGGCAGCCGGTGGGCACGGTCTTCGTGGCCGTGCGGGGCCCGGCCGGTGACGGGGCGGTGCGCCGACTGGCGCTCTCCGGGGATCGCGAGCGGATCCGCCGGGACACCATCGGCGCCGTGCTCGCGCTGTTGTTGAGCGAACTGACAGAAAATGTGCGGGCACAGGATACGGAACAACGCGGGGGGAATGGATGTTTGCAGCCCTGAGTGAACACGTACTCACGCCCGGCACGGCCACGGCCCGAGGCGGTACGGTGGGGCGAGAAGGATCCGGATCCGAGGTCCGAGGAGGGAGCCAGCGATGATTCTGCTTCGTCGCCTGCTGGGTGACGTGCTGCGCCGACAGCGTCAGCGCCAAGGCCGAACCCTGCGCGAGGTCTCTTCCTCCGCCCGGGTATCGCTCGGCTATTTGTCCGAGGTCGAGAGGGGCCAGAAGGAGGCGTCCTCCGAGCTTCTCTCGGCGATCTGTGACGCGCTGGATGTGCGCATGTCCGAGCTGATGCGCGAGGTCAGCGACGAGCTGGCGCTCGCCGAGCTGGCCGCGTCCGCGGCCGCGAGCGACACGGTGCCCGCACCGGTGCGGCCCAAGTTCAACGCGGTGTCCGTCACGTCCCTGGCCGGTGTGCCCGAGGAGCGTGTGACGATCAAGCCGCCGGCCGACGTCGTGGATGTCGTCGCGGCCTGACACCCCCTGTCCGTAGCCCTGGAGCCTGTGCCCGGAGCTTCCCGGCGAGGTGAGACTTCCGGGCGGAGAGAACCCCGGTGGGCAGCAGCCCGCCGGGGTTCCGTGCTGTCCGGGAGTGCGCCGCTGCCCCGGGAGGGCCGGGGTGGCCAGGCCTCCCCGGGTGGCCCGTCCGAGCCGCCCGGTCCGGGAATTCATTTATACGATGGCGAATGCGGATAAATGCGGGCATGGCGCGTAGATGATCCCGGCCCCTCACCTGGTCGCATGCCCGGTCGAACCGCTGCCGCTGCCGCTGCCGCTACCGCTGCCGCGGAACAACCGAATCGCCCGAACAGGAGTATCTGGATGTCTGTCGTCAAGAGCACGCTGTCCGACGAAGACCGCCGTGCCGTCGGGTACGCCCTGCAAGGAGCCCTGGTCGACCTCGTCGACCTGTCGCTCGTCGCGAAGCAGGTGCACTGGAACGTCGTCGGCCCGCGCTTCCGCTCCGTCCACCTCCAGCTCGACGACGTGGTGGCCACCGCGCGCCAGCACGCCGACACGGTGGCCGAGCGGGCGTCCGCGATCGGGGTGACGCCCGACGGGCGGGCCTCCACGGTCGCCGAGACCAGCGGTATCAGCGAGGTGCAGGACGGCTGGATCAAGGACGGTGAGGTGGTCCGGGCCATGGTGAGTGCGCTGGGCGCGATCATCGCCCGGATGCGCGAGCGGATCATCGCCACCGCGGAGCCGGACCCGGTCAGCCAGGACATCCTCATCGGACTCACCGCCGACCTGGAGAAGCACCACTGGATGTTCCAGGCCGAGGCGCACCACTGAGTGGGGCTCACGATGCCGCTTGCGCGCCTGGGGTACGCCGGTGCGCCCTCCCTGCCGGCCGCGGGTTCCGCTTAGCGTCGGCCGGAGGAGGCAATCATGGCGTGGTGCGGACCCGCGGCCCGCGGTCGGAGCGGCCGGCTCCCGGAGCGTGAGCAGGCCGGGCCGCGCCCGCGTATCGCGCCGGGGCGCCGGATATCCGCGGCCGTCATCGGGGGGCTGTGGTGGTGGGCCGCGCTCCGGCTGGCGGTGTGGCCGCAGTCGGCGGGGGTGATCGAGGGGACCGTGGTGCTGGGCGGCTGGGGGCTGAGCCTGCTGCCGGTGCACTGCGTGCCGTGGACGGGCAGCGGCGAGGGCACCTGGCGGCGCGCGGCGGCCCGGGAGGTACGGGCGGTGCTGACCAGGGCGCGGCGACGCCGTACGGGAGGGGAGTGACCCGAGGCCGACGAGGGGCGCGGCGAGGCGTCAGCGGGCGGGTGGCGGGGTGTCGCGGCGGTCGGGTCCGTCGGGCTGGCAGGCTGGGCACCAGTAGGTGACGCGTTCGTCCGCGGTGGACTCCTGGCCGGTGGTACGGACCGTCGTCCCGCAGCGCAGACAGGGCAGGCCGGCCCGACCGTAGACCCAGAGCCGCCGGTCGGAGCGGGCTCCCGCACGGCCGTCGAACGGGGGTGATCGGTGCCCCCAGAGCGTGGTCGTACGGGCCGTGCGCTGCTTGTTGGCCTCCAGGAGCTTCTTCGCCAGAGCGGGTACCCGTTCCGGGCCGGGGAGCTCTCCGATGGGGAGCCAGGGTGAGGTGCGCAGCAGGAAGCACAGTTCGGACTTGTAGACATTGCCGATACCGGCGAGATTGCGCTGGTCGAGGAGGGCCTCACCCAATGGTCGCTCCGGAGCGGCCAGCAGCCGTCGCAGAGCCTCCCCCGGATCCCAGTCGGGGCCGAGCAGGTCGGGACCGAGGTGGCCGGTGACCTGCGATTCGTCGGCGGTGCGCAGTAGGTCGAGAACGGGGAGGCGGTAGCCGACGGCGGTCCGCTCGACGGTGCCGAGGACCGCCCTGATCTGGTGGGCGGGACCGCCGCGCCAGCGCTCCCCGGCAGCGTAGACCCGCCAGGTGCCGTCCATCCGCAGATGGGAGTGGAGGGTGAGCCCGCCCTCGAAACGGGTGAGCAGATGCTTGCCGCGGGGGACCACCTCGGATACCTCCCGGCCGGTGAGATCCACTGTCGCCAGCCGGGGAACGCGCAGGTCACAGCGGGTCAGCGGACGACCGGCCAGCGCATCGTGGAGCCGCTGTGCCAGGCGCCAGACGGTGTCACCTTCGGGCATGGCTCCATCATGCCGGGCGGGAACGCGGAGACAACGGGGGAGGGAGGCGGGGAGCGGGACATCCGGGGCCACGGGTCCGGGGCCTCATCCTCGGAGTCGCAGACCCCGCGGGGTCGGGTGGAAGCCCGCGGACTCCAGCATGGCCGCGAACGGGGAGGTCAGGGCCGCGGCACCGTTGATGCGCTCGGTGGTGAGGGTGCCCAGCGCGCCGGCGCGGGCGGCGTCGGTGAGCGCCTCGACCGCGAGCCGGAGGCGCGGGTCGGCCGCAGCCCGGGCCGGATCCTGGCCGAGCGGCCATATGAGCAGCGTCTTGCCGCCGCGCTCCACATAGACCGTCAGCTCGCCGTCGACCAGGACGACCAGCGCACCCGCCTTGCGGCCGGGCTTGTGGGTGGCGTTCCCGGGGGGATCGGGCCAGGGCAGGGCGGCGCCGTAGGCGTTGGCCGGGTCGGCGGCGGCCAGGACGACGGCGCGCTCCGGACCGCCGCGCCGGGACGGCGCCGCACCGGCCTCCGGCAGGTCGCCTTCGGCGGCACGCTCCCGCTCGGCGCTGACCGCGCGCAGCCGGTCCACCGCACTGTCCATGGCGAACTGGGCGGCGCCCAGCCCTTCGACGACATAGCCCCGGCGGGCCTGACCGGAGTCCTCGAACGCGGACAGCACCCGGTACGCGGCGGAGAATCCGCCGTGGACCCCCTCGGCGGCGACCGCACCGCGGGTGACGACCCCGTGCCGGTCCAGGAGCGTACGGGCCAGCGCATGGGCGCGGTGGGTGGCGTCCGGCTCGGGGGTGGGCAGCAGCGACCAGCGGCCGCCCACGGTCGGCGGGCCCGAGCGGGAGGCGGTGGGACGGCCGCCGCGCCCCGCGGCCACCGCCGGTGAGCCATATCGGCCGCGGGGCACCGCACGCCGGGCGCGGTGGGCGGTCGAGCCTGCCGTGCGGCCCGAGCCGAGGAGGGCGCGCAGCGGGGCGAGGGTGTCGTTGGTCAGCCGGCCCGACCAGGCCAGATCCCACAGGGCGTCGGCAAGCTGCGGATCGGTGACGTCCGGGTGGGTGGTGGCACGGACCTGGTCGGCGAGCTGACGGAAGAACAGGCCGTATCCGGGCGCCAGGGCGGCCAGCAGCGACTCGTGCAGGGCGGTCAGTTCGAGCGGCAGCGGTGGCGGGAGCAGCAGCGGGGCGGAGTCGGCGAGATGGAGCGAAAGCCAGCCGTCCTTGCCGGGGAGCGCGCCGGCACCGGCCCACACCACCTCACCGGTGGCGGTCAGCTCGTCCAGCAGGGCGGGGGTGTAGCCGCCGACGCGGGAGGGCAGCACCAGCTTCTCCAGCGCGGACGCCGGCACCGGTGCGCCCTGCAGCTGCTCGATCGCCCGGACCAGGCCGTCGATACCGTGCAGGCTGTACGCGGCACCGCCGGACGGTGCCGGCATACCGTTCATCGCCGCCGGGCGCGGGACGGCGACATGCTGCCACCGGGGGAGGAACGCGGCGAGCGCGGCGGGCGGCACCGGCTCCAGCTCCTCGCGCAGCGCGGCCAGCGACCGCCGCCGCAGCCTGCGCAGCACCTGGGCGTCGCACCACTCCTGGCCGATGCCCGCCGGATGGAACTCGCCCTCGACGACCCGGCCGGCGGCGGCGAGGCGGTGCAGCGCGCCGTCGGTGACGGCCCTACCGAGGCCGAAGCGGGCGGCGGCCTGCTCGGAGGTGAACGGGCCGTGCGTACGGGCATACCGGGACAACAGATCACCGAGCGGGTCCTTGACCGGTTCGGTGAACGACTCCGGGACGCCGACCGGCAGCGCCGTACCCAGCGCGTCACGGAGCCGGCCGGCGTCCTCGATCGCGGCCCAGTGGTCGGCCCCGGCGATCCGCACCGGGATGGCGCGCCGGGCGGCGGCCAGCTCCCTGACCCAGGCCGGATCCGCTCCGCGCTCGGCCAGCTCGGCGTCGGTCAGCGGGCCCAGCAGCCGCAGGACGTCGGCGACGGCCTCGGCGTCCTTGACCCGCCTGTCCTCCGTACGCCACTGGAGCTCACGTTCCAGCTCGGCGAGCACCTCGACGTCCAGCAGCTCGCGCAACTCGGCCTGGCCCAGCAGCTCGGCGAGCAGCCGGGAGTCCAGGGACAGCGCGGCGGCACGGCGCTCGGCGAGCGGGGAGTCCCCCTCGTACAGGAACTGCGCGACATAGCCGAAGAGGAGGGAGCGGGCGAAGGGGGACGGCTCCGGAGTGGTGACCTCCACCAGCCGCACCCGGCGCGCCTCGATGTCGCCCATCAGCTCCGCCAGTCCCGGAACGTCGAAGACGTCCTGCAGGCACTCTCGGACGGCCTCCAGCACAATGGGGAAGGACCCGAACTCACTGGCCACCTGGAGGAGTTGGGCGGCGCGCTGGCGCTGCTGCCACAGCGGTGTGCGTTTGCCGGGGCTGCGCCGCGGCAGCAGCAGGGCGCGGGCGGCGCACTCGCGGAACCGGGAGGCGAACAGCGCGGACCCGCCCACCTGGTCCGTGACGAGCTGGTCGATCTCGCCGTGGTCGAAGGCGACATCGGCGGCCCCCACCGGGGACTGCTCCGGGTCGTACTCGGCGCCGCGGGCGGCCGGGTCAGGGCCGGCGGAGGAGCCCGCGGACGAAGCGGATGGAGCGGAGCCGATGTCTCCGTCGAGGAAGTCGAGGCCCAGCAAGTCGGCGTCGGGCAGCCGCAGCACGATGCCGTCGTCGGCGTGCATCACCTGGGCGTCCATGCCATGGCGCTCGGTGAGACGGGCGCCGAGCGCCAGCGCCCACGGGGCGTGGACCTGCGCGCCGAAGGGGGAGTGGATGACCACCCGCCAGTCGCCGAGCTCGTCGCGGAACCGCTCGACGACGATCGTGCGGTCGTCGGGGACATGCCCGCAGGCCTGCTTCTGCTCGGCGAGATAGCCGAGCACATTGGCGGCAGCCCAGTCGTCCAGCCCCGCGGCGGACAGCCGGGCCCGGGCCTCCTCCGGGGCCATCGAGCCGATCTCCCGGAGGAACGCGCCCAGCGCACGCCCCAGTTCGAGCGGACGGCCGAGCTGGTCACCCTTCCAGAAGGGCAGGCGCCCGGGGACCCCGGGCGCCGGGGTGACCAGCACCCTGTCCCGGGTGATGTCCTCGATGCGCCAGGACGTCGTGCCGAGCGTGAAGACATCACCGACGCGGGACTCGTAGACCATCTCCTCGTCGAGCTCTCCCACCCGCCGCCCGCCACCCCGGGAGCCTCCTGTGCCGGATTCGCCGCCCGCCAGGAACACGCCGAACAGGCCGCGGTCGGGGATCGTCCCACCGGACGTCACGGCCAGCCGCTGCGCACCGGGACGGCCCGTCACGGTCTGCGCGACGCGGTCCCACACCAGGCGAGGCCGCAGCTCGGCGAAGGCGTCCGACGGATAGCGCCCCGCGAGCATGTCCAGTACGGCCGTGAACGCCGACTCCGGCAGCGCGGCGAATGGCGCGGCCCGCCGGACGACGGCCAGCAGCTCCTCGACGTCCCAGGTGTCCATCGCGGACATGGCGACCAGCTGCTGGGCGAGCACGTCCAGCGGATTGGCGGGCACCCGCAACGCCTCGATGGCGCCCGCGCGCATCCGCTCCGTGACCACTGCGGCCTGCACCAGATCGCCGCGGTACTTGGGGAAGACGATGCCCTTGGAGACCGCGCCGACCTGATGCCCGGCCCGGCCGACCCGCTGCAGCCCGGACGCGACCGACGGCGGCGACTCCACCTGGACGACCAGATCGACCGCGCCCATGTCGATACCCAGCTCCAGACTGGACGTGGCGACCACGGCCGGCAGTCGGCCCGCCTTCAAATCCTCCTCCACCTGGGCGCGTTGCTCCTTGGACACCGAACCGTGATGCGCCCGGGCCAGCAGCGGCGGCGCGCCCCTGGCGGCCCCCGCCTCGGCCATCAGCTCCGCGGGGGAGTGATCCTCGGGCAGGGCCGTCCCCGTCGTCCGTTCATAGGCGATCTCGTTGAGACGGTTGCACAGCCGCTCCGCCAGGCGACGGGAGTTGGCGAAGACGATCGTGGAGCGATGGGCCTGGACGAGATCCGCGATCCGCTCCTCCACCTGCGGCCAGATGGACGGCTTGTCGCCGGTCTCCCCCTCCTGGACCGGAGCACCGCCCAGCTCTCCCATGTCCTCCACCGGGACGACCACCGAGAGGTCGAAGCGCTTACCGGACGGTGGCTGGACGATCTCCACCCGCCGCCCCGGCGACAGATAGCGGGCCACCTCCTCCACCGGGCGCACCGTCGCCGACAGCCCGATCCGGCGGGCCGGCCGGGCGAGCAGCTCGTCCAGCCGCTCCAGGGAGAGCGCCAGATGCGCGCCGCGCTTCGTGCCGGCGACCGCGTGGACCTCGTCCAGGATCACCGTCTCGACGCCGGCCAGCGCCTCCCGGGCCGAGGACGTCAGCATCAGGAACAGCGACTCGGGGGTCGTGATGAGGATGTCCGGCGGACGGCCGGCGATCGACCGGCGCTCAGCCGGCGAGGTGTCCCCGGACCGGATGCCGACCCTGATGTCGGGCTCCGGCAGCCCCAGACGGACCGACTCCTGCCGGATGCCCGTCAGCGGACTGCGCAGATTCCGTTCCACATCAACAGCCAGAGCCTTCAGCGGCGACACATACAGCACCCGGCAGCGCTTCTTCGGCTCGGCGGGCGGCGGAGCGCTCGCCAGCGCGTCCAGCGACGCGAGGAATGCCGCGAGGGTCTTGCCCGATCCCGTCGGCGCGACCACCAGGACGTCCGAACCTGCACCGATCGCCTGCCAGGCGCCCTCCTGCGCGGCGGTGGGCGCGCTGAACGCCCCGGCGAACCATCCCCGGGTCGCGGGCGAGAACGATGCGAGCGCTGACTTGGCCATGTCCCCCATCGTGCACCCGACCACTGACAACGCGGCCCTCACACCGGCAACCACGCGGCTCCCGCGTCGCCCGCCGCCCGCCGCGACCCGGCGCCCCCCGACCCGTCCACGCCTCGGACACGCAGGTCACAGCCCACATGGCGGACGCGGAACGAACGCATGGGCACGCTCGTGGGGAGGGCCGTGGACGGGGCGGACGGAGCCGGGGCCGGTGCCGGGGACGGCGGCAGGGCCGGCGAGGGCACCGTGTCCGCGGCCGGAGCACCGGACCGGGACGCCGCGCCGCAGGCGCGCGGGGAGTGGGCCCGCCACCGGCGCAGCACCGTCGTCGCCCGGCTGCTGAGCCGCTACGGCGGCCCGCTCCCGGCCCGCGCGCCCGGCGCATGGGCAGGCCCGCGCCCGGCGCTCAGCGGAGCGGCCGCCCGTACGCCCTCAGGGTCAGCAGGGCCCGCAGGGTCACCATCGGGCGGCCTTCCAGCGCGGTGCCCGGTGCCCACTCCCGCCAGGTGAGTGGCCAGCCGCCGTCCTCTCCCTGGAGCCCGGCGAGGTGGTCCAGGGCCCGTCCCATCTCCTCGTCGGTGAACCAACTCCTGGCGAGGGAACCGGGTGTGGGCGCGAAGTCGTACGCCAGGTGATGCTCCCCGGGGGCATAGCCCTCCGCCACCGGGACGTCCGCGGACCGCCCGGGGTCGAGCAGCACCAGGCCCTGCTCCCGTACGAGCCGGCCCAGCCGCTCGGCCGCCGCGGCGGCCCGGGGCCGGTCCGGAACCCCTTCCAGAAAGGCCACCGCCGCCTCGACCTCGTACGGATGGGTCCTCGTCAGGGACTCCACGGCCGACCAGCAGTAGTCCGTGGCCCGGAACAGCCACGCGTGCCACACCTCGTTGCGGTGCAGCAGCCCCACCACGGGGCCGGTGGCCAGCAGGGAGCTCGGCGGATCGTCGGACACCGGGATCCACGGTGCGACCGGACAGCCGCGTGACGAGGGGTGCAGCGCCGGCAGCGCCCCCTCCGGGGTCGAGACCTTCGTCAGATAGCGGCAGATCCGCTCCGCCCGGCAGCCGCCGCAGCGTCCGATCGCATCGAGCACCCTCAGGGCGTGCGCGGTGTGCAGCGGCTGACTGACGGGGCCGCGCAGATCGGGCTCCAGGGCGTGGCCGTAGCCGCCGTCGTCATTGCGGTACGCGGCGAGCGCGGTCTCGACCGCGTCCGTGTCCTTGCCGAAGAAGTAGTACGCGAAGAGCCGCTGTTCCAGTACCCGTGCGGTCAGCCAGATGAAGCGTTCGGCACGCGCCAGAGGGGACGCGGAAGGGCTTGCATTTTCGGCCATGGCCTGACCGTAGGGCTGAAATCCCCCGGTGGCACCGCCTCGCGCACCCTGCCCACCCAGGGCGGGACACCGAGGGCATGCGGTTGACGACAGGCCGGCCGGGCCGACGGAGCGGCCTCGTGATTCCCTTGCGCGAGAACATCCACCAGACCCCTGCCGCATGCGCGGCACCGGCGGGAATGAGGCCGTGAACACCACCAAAACCCTCTGCTTCGTCATCGCGGCGCTCTCGTCCTACGCCGCGCTCGCCTACCGGCTGTGCCAAGTAAGGCGCAGCTGGCGGGAGAACGCCTACCGCACGCTGGTGATCACTCTGCTGCTCCAGTGCCTCACCTTCACGATGGGCGCCGTCGCCATGGGAAACGCGAGCTTCCTCGGCGTCGGCAACCTCGCCATCCTGGTGATGCACATATCGGCGGTCGCCTTCTGCGTCAGCGCGCAGATCATCCTGCTGCGCTGGGCGACCGCCGCCGAGGAGGCGGTACGGAAGACCCGCTACTGGCTGATGACCGGCATCGCCCTCAACGCGCTTCTGACAGCGCTCTTCTTCATCGCCGACGGCCCCGGACGGCCGGCTTCGGACTTCAACACCGGCAGTGGCCGGCCGCTGGTCCTCACCTACCTCCTGGTCTTCATCGTCTCCCAGGCGCTTCCGTGCGTCACCATCTTCCGGCAGTGCGGCCCCTACGCCCGTATGGCGAGCAAGGCCTCGTTGCGACAGGCCCTGCGGATGCTCTCCGTCGCCGCGGTGGTCCTGTTCCTCTACTGCCTGGCCAGGACGGTCAACATCCTCACCGCCGCGTGCGGGATCGACATCGGCGTCTGGCAGGTCGCCGCCTCCGTCTTCAGCGCGGTGGGCATCGTCATCCTCTCGCTCAGCCTGACCATCTCCTCCTGGGGATCCTCAGCCGCCAAACTGCTGGAGTGGGCGCGCAGTTACCGTGCGTACCGGACCCTCTACCCGCTCTGGCGGGACCTGTACGAGTCGTCCCCGGACATCGTCCTGGAGCCGCCCGGGGCTTCGGTCTCCGACCTCGACTACCGCCTCCACCGGCGGGTCATCGAAATACGGGACGGATGGCGGGGCCTGCGCCCCTACATCGACCGCTCCGCCCATGGCGTCGGCGGCGAGGATCCCGGGGCGAGCGACGAGTCCCGGCAGGCGTTCGCCGAAGCGGCGCAGATCGAACAGGCCCTGCGGGCCAAGCGCGCCGGCACCATCCCGGATGACAACAAGGACGCCGGCGACTTCGAAGACCATGACACCGACAACTTCACCGCGGAGGTCGCCTGGCTCACCAAGGTGGCGTCCGCCTACCGCAGACTCGAGAGGATCGAGAACGTGGGTTGAGTGCGGTGGACGAAGAAGCGGACGTGGTGAGAGAACGCCCGTCCGGTCTGTCCCCCCCCCGTCAGACCGGACGGGTGCGTCCCGTCGGGCCGGGCGGATGAGTCCCGCCCGGCCCGGCCCGTCATCCCCCGAGGGCGGGCCGGGCCGATATGGCCAGCAGTCAACTCGGCTACCCCCGTGAGCGGAGTTAGCTGACAGCTATCGGCGGGGACCACGTTGGCGGACTGTCGGCCGATTGTCAACTGTCAGCTAATCTGTGAAACTGACGGTTAGCCAAGGGCAATGCCGGGGAGGTGACGGAAGGGAGATTCACGATGTCCGGGACTGGCGACAGGCCTGTGCTGGCAGTGCGTCTGGACAACCTGTTCAAGACGGTCCGTCCCAAGGGCAGGCACTGGACCAATGCCGAGGTGGCGGAGGAGCTGAAGCAGACCAACCCTGAACTCAGGGTCGGGGGCGTGTACTTGTCGCAGTTGCGGACGGGTAAGCGCGCCAATCCCTCACCGGATCTTCTGGCCGCCCTGGCTCGCTTCTTCGGAGTGTCCGTCGCCTACTTCTTCGACGACGAGATCGCCGAGTCGGTGCTGGGCGAGGTCGCCGCCATCGAGGCGCTGCGGCAGGCCGGGGTCCGGGCCGTGGCGATGCGGGCGGCCGGGATGAAGACGGAGAACCTCCAGGCCATCACGGCCATCATGGACCAGTACCGGCAGATGCAGGGTCTTCCGCCCGTCACCGACCCCTTGGCCCCCGAGTGAGAGGCGCGGCGGAGTGAGGGGTGAGAGAAGGAGGCGGTCCGCCGATCAGGACCGCCGCAGTCAACTCAAGAGGCTCCGGAAGGCCGGCGCGCGGCGGATCGCGGAACTCGATCTGCCCAAGGTGGCCGATGTGGCCGAACTCTGCCGCCACCTCGGTGAGATCCGCGATCGTCCGATCACGCTGGTCCCGATGCAGATGCCCGCTTCGCACCCGTGCGGCATGTGGGTCGCCGCACGCGACGAGGACCTCATCTTCTACGACGCCAACACGACCAGCGCGCATCAGGAGCACATCATCTTGCACGAGCTGGGCCACATCATCTGCTGCCATCGCGGAGCGGGCTGGCTGGACGAGGCGAGCGCCCGCCTCCTCTTCCCGAACCTCGATCCCGGCCTCGTGCGCGACATGCTCCTGCGCGCTGCCTATGACGACGTCCAGGAGCAGGAAGCCGAGGTCATCGCCTATCTGCTCGCCCAGCGGATGGGCGGCACCGGGGGGCGGCCCTGTGCGTCCCCGGCCGGAGAATCCGGGAAGGGCGCCGTGCTCAGCCGGATCGAACGCACCCTGATCTGACGCACCCCTGACCTGACGCACCCCTGACCTGACGCACCCTGATGTGACGCGTGCCGACCTGACGCCTCCGGTCCGGCGCTCCGCTGTCACGGCTGTCCCCGTTGTCCCCGTTGTCCCCGCTGTTATCCAGTGGCGGCCGATCGATCACGCCACCAGTCCACCGTCGCCTTGATCTGCTCATCGACGGGGGTGGCTCGTACCGCGAATGAGGCCTCGTAGGCGCTCGCATCCACGACAAACGGACGGTCGAACTGGTAGCGGATCTCCTTGAGTTCGCGGATCAGCGGGGAGAACAGCGAAGTGATGCCCAGCACGGCCGGCGACAGTCCGCGCACCGCGACCGGCCCCGTCCCCGCCTGAGCGGCAAGGCGGCCGACCATGTCCCGGGCGGACAGTGCCGGCTCGGTCGGGACGTGCCAGGCCCTTCCCCAGGCCCGTTCTTCACCCGCGACCTCGACCAGGGCCCTGGCCACATCGGGGAGGTAGCTCCAGCTGTGCGGGGCATCCGGGTCCCCGAGCGTGGCGACCGGCTTGCCGCGCAGCAGACGTGGCATGGCCCGTGCGGCCAGGTGCCCGCCGTCGGTCACGCCGGGGCCGAAGAAGTCCGAGGCCCGTACCTCGACCGCCTTGATACGCCCCTGCTCGTGCAGTCTCCGCGCCTGTTCCCAGACGGCGGCGCGCACCCGCCCCTTGGGGCCGCTCGCCGCGAGCGGCAGATCCGCGGTCATGGGGCCGTCCACCGGACCGTAGCCGTACAGGTTGCCCAGCATGACCAGGAGGGCTCCGGTCGCCTCGGTCGCCGCGCAGACCGACGAGGCCAGCGGTGGCCATGCGCTCGCCCAGCGAGGGTAGGGCGGCCCGGCACAGTTGAAGATCGCGGCCGCTCCCCGGGCGGCCGCGATCAGCCGCTCGCTGTCCGTCGCGTCCAACGTGAGGTGCTCGATGCCGGGTTCCGGGCCACGGCCCGTCCTGGTGACGACGCGGACCGTATGACCCTGTCCGGCCAGCAGTCGGGCAGTGGCCGCCCCGGCGGGCCCGAAACCTATGACGACGTAAAGACTCACGCTCGCACACTAGCGCGAGCAGGTATGTCTCCCTGGCCTTACCCTGCTCTTCTGCACACACGTCATGTCCGACACGCGCGCACGTCATGCCCGGTACGGGCCGTGAGGGCCATCAGGGGCCGAAAGGGTCGTGGACGTGCAGGTCAGAGTGGGTATGGAGCTCAGAGTGGTTATGGAGCGGGATTCATGCGGTTGACGATCTTCTGGGAGCGGATGGCGGACCACTTCGGCGCCGCGTACGCCGAATCCTTCGCACGCGATCATGTGATGTCCGATCTCGGCGGACGTACCGTCCACGGGGCGCTGGAAGCGGGCTGGAGCGCCAAAGAGGTGTGGCGGGTGGTCTGCAGGGTGATGGACGTGCCGCACGACAAGCGGTGAGCCCTGAGGCGGGCGGTGGCTCCCCGCGGCCGATGGGCGGGGTTGTCGGTGCCGTGCGGGACACTGGGCTGCGTGCCCGTGTCTGATGAGATCACCAATGAAGCCCCACGGCCGGAGGACCGGTCCGGCGGCCGGCGCGCGAACCTGCCCGGGGGCCGGCCCGAGAGCCGGTCCGAGGACCGGTCCGACGTGCGGATGCCGCGCTGGCTGCCGCGTGCCATGGTGCTCGCGCTCGCCCTCGTGGCGTGCTACCAGCTCGCCATCTGGGGCTTCCACCAGCTGATCACCCTGCTGCTGAATGTGCTGATCGCGTTCTTCCTCGCGCTCGCCATAGAGCCGGCCGTCGACTGGATGGCGGCCCGCGGCATGCGGCGCGGGCTCGCCACGGCGCTGGTGTTCCTGGGCATCTTCGTCGCCGCGGTCGGCTTCTTCACGCTGCTGGGATCGATGCTCGCCGGCCAGATAGCCACCATGGTCCAGGAGTTCCCCCAGTACCTGGACGACGTGATCAGCTGGATCAACAGCACCCTGCACACCCGCCTCTCGCGGGTGGAGGTGCAGAACAACCTGCTCAAGTCCGACTGGCTGCAGAACTACGTCCAGGACAGCGCCAACAACGTGCTGGCCGTCTCCGCGACGGTGCTGGGCAGCCTGTTCAACCTCCTGACAGTGGCCCTGTTCTCGTTCTACTTCGCCGCCGACGGCCCCCGGCTGCGCCGCGCCCTGTGCTCCGTCCTGCCGCCGCACCGCCAGGACGAGGTCCTGCGCGCCTGGGAGATCGCGGTGGCCAAGACCGGCGGCTACCTCTACTCCCGAGGGCTGATGGCTCTGATATCCGGGATCGCCCACTACGTCCTGCTGGAGCTGATGGGCGTCCCGTACGCCCCGGCCCTGGGCATGTGGGTCGGCCTGATCTCGCAGTTCATCCCCACCATCGGTACGTACTTGGCGGGTGCGCTGCCCATCCTGATCGCGTTCACCGTCAACCCCTGGCACGCCCTGTGGGTCTTCGCCTTCGTCGTGATCTACCAGCAGTTCGAGAACTACCTTCTGCAACCGCGGATCACCGCCAAAACGGTGGACATCCACCCCGCCGTCGCCTTCGGATCGGTCGTCGCCGGTACCGCCCTGATGGGCGCGGTCGGCGCGCTGATCGCGATCCCGGCGACGGCGACACTGCAGGCGTTCCTCGGCGCGTACGTGAAGCGCTACGAGGTCCCCGACGATCTCCGGGTCCGCGGCCGGACCCCGCGCCGCCGGGCCGCCGGGCTCGTCGGCCGGATCCGCGGCACCCTGCGCGCGGACGAGCCGTCGCCGCGGGCCTCTGCCGCCGCTGAGACCGCCGAGGGGAACGGCGCCGCCGGGGGGAAGCGCGAGAGCGGCGCGGCCGAAGGCAGCCCGGAGAACCGCTGAGCCGCCCCGGTGGGGACCCGGGTCACGGTTGTCGGCGCTCCGCGGCCTGGGCGCCACTGTCGGCCCGTGGATCGGTACGTCCGGTCCGTGGAGCGGTACGTCCGGCTCCGGCCGGCCGTGCGTCTGCCGCCCGTAGCAGGGCCTGCTCACGCTCGGGAGTGATGCCTGTGGCCTCCCGGCCTGTGCGAACCTCGCCGAACGCCTCGTCGAGACCGCCGGGGCCGAACAGCCAGGTGGCGGTGTCGTGGAGGGATTCCTCGACGGGGCGGCAGCGCAGGCCTGCGGCGATGGCCTTGGCCGAGCTGGGCTTCCAGATCGCGGCTGTCTCCCCTTCCAGCGGGGCCCACAGCGGGAGCTCGGTCCAGACACCGATCTCATGCTCGGTCAGGATCTCCTCGTCCACCCACTCCAGTTCCGCCTTGCCGCCGGTCTCGGCGACGCAGGCGCCCAGGAACCCGCCCCAGGTCGCGTTCGCGGGCGTGCCGCTGACCAGGTACATCCCGGCGTCCTCGGCTTCGATCCGGTCCAGGCCGAAGGTGGCGATGTCGCGGGCGTCGATCAGCTGCATCTCACGGTCGGGCGCGCCGGGAGCGAGCATCCGGCCGCCTTGAGCGGCGCGGCGCAACCACCAGGTGGCGCGGCGTGCGAGGTCGTGCGGTCCGATGACCAGGCCGGGTTCAAGGATCAGCGTGCGCCCCGGGAAGCCCTGCTCGACGGCCCTCTCGCAGCCGGCCTTCAGCGTGCCGTAGTCACCGTCCTCCGCGCCCGCGTCGATGCTGCTGTGGTGACGGGGCGAGCTTTCGTCGACGGGCTCGGCGGGCCAGCCGGGGCGGGCGTTGATCGAGGAGATGAACAGATACGTCGACGCGGACTGTGCCAGGGCTTCGACCGAGGCCCCGACCACACGGGGAACGTAGCCGCAGACATCCACGATCGCGTCCCAGGGCCCCGCCCCGGCGAGCCGCGCCAGGTCCTGGGGGCGCTCCCGGTCGCCGCGCACCACCTGAACGCCGTCCAGGTCGGCTTGGGTCCTGCCTCGGTTGAAGGTGGTCACCTCCCAGCCGCGCCGCAGGGCCTCCTGGGCGAACGCCCGCCCGAGGAACACTGATCCACCGATCACCAGAAGTCTCATGCCGCCGAGCCTGCGCCCAGAACCCGGCGAACAACAGGGGGTACGCCGGAAGCTTACGAGTTGTGCCCTCGGCGAACCGCTCTTGCCGCGGTCCTGGGCTCAGCGGAGCGGGGCGACGGCCCCGCGTCGGGAGAGGGGGCGGCCGCTTGACAGGGAAATCGAACATCCATTCTTATTGGGGTTCGGGCCTGAGATTCCGGGGTTTTCGCGGAGTTATCCACAGGCCGGAGGCGGGTCCGGGCGCGTTGTCAGTGGCAGGCGTTAGCGTCATGGACGTGAAGCGATCGACTCAAGCAAACCGGGTGGAACCCATGGCAGGCACTGACCGCGAGAAGGCGCTGGACGCCGCGCTCGCACAGATTGAACGGCAATTCGGCAAGGGCGCCGTGATGCGCATGGGGGAGCGCTCCAAGGAGCCCATCGAGGTCATCCCCACCGGCTCCACCGCGCTGGACGTCGCGCTCGGCGTCGGCGGCCTCCCCCGCGGTCGCGTGATCGAGGTCTACGGCCCGGAATCCTCCGGTAAGACGACCCTGACCCTGCACGCCGTCGCGAACGCCCAGAGGGCCGGTGGCTCCGTCGCGTTCATCGACGCCGAGCACGCCCTCGACCCCGAGTACGCCAAGAAGCTCGGTGTGGACACCGACGCCCTGATCCTCTCCCAGCCGGACAACGGCGAGCAGGCCCTGGAGATCACGGACATGCTGGTCCGCTCCGGCGCACTCGACCTCATCGTGATCGACTCGGTGGCCGCCCTGGTGCCGCGGGCCGAGATCGAAGGCGAGATGGGCGACTCCCACGTCGGCCTCCAGGCACGGCTGATGAGCCAGGCCCTCCGAAAGATCACCAGCGCGCTCAACCAGTCCAAGACCACCGCGATCTTCATCAACCAGCTCCGCGAGAAGATCGGCGTGATGTTCGGCTCCCCGGAGACCACGACCGGTGGCCGCGCGCTGAAGTTCTACGCCTCGGTGCGCCTCGACATCCGCCGTATCGAAACCCTCAAGGACGGTACGGAGGCGGTCGGCAACCGCACCCGCGTCAAGGTCGTCAAGAACAAGGTCTCCCCGCCGTTCAAGCAGGCCGAGTTCGACATCCTCTACGGCCAGGGCATCAGCCGTGAGGGCGGTCTGATCGACATGGGTGTGGAGCACGGCTTCATCCGCAAGTCCGGCGCCTGGTACACGTACGAAGGCGACCAGCTGGGCCAGGGCAAGGAGAACGCCCGCAACTTCCTCAAGGACAACCCCGATCTCGCCAATGAGATCGAGAAGAAGATCAAGGAGAAGCTCGGTATCGGCGTCAAGCCGCAGGACACGGCGGAGCCCGGGGCGGACGCCGCCGGGGCGGCCGCCCCGGCCACCCCCGCACCGGCGGCCAAGGGTGCCAAGGGTTCCAAGGCCGCCGCGGCCAAGAGCTGATCCGTCATGACACGGCGAACGGAATGGCCGGACAGCGCGGGGGAGACCACCAGCGCTGCCGGTGACGCCGAGACCCGTCATGGCCGCAGGGGCCGTCGCGGCACTGAGGACAGCGGTGGTCGCTCCTCGTCGAGGGCCGAGGCGGGACCACCGCGTACACCCGAGGAGCAGGCGCGGGCGATCTGCCTGCGCCTGCTCACCGGGACACCGCGCACACGCAAGCAACTCGAGGACGCCCTGCGCCGGCGGGGCATCCCCGAGGAGGCCGCACAGGACGTGCTGTCCCGTTTCGAGGATGTCGGCCTGATCAATGACGCGGCCTTCGCCGATGCCTGGGTGGAGTCCCGCCACCACGGCCGCGGCCTGGCCCGGCGCGCGCTGGCCCGTGAACTGCGCACCAAGGGGGTGGACTCCACCCTGATCGATGTGGCCGTCGGCCGCCTCGACTCCGAGCAGGAGGAGTCCACCGCCCGGGAGCTGGTCGGCCGGAAACTGCGCGCGACGCGCGGCCTGGACCGTGAGAAGCGCCTCCGCCGGCTGGCCGGAATGCTGGCCCGCAAGGGCTACTCGGAAGGCGTCGCCCTCCGCGTCGTCAAACAGGCCCTGGAAGAGGAAGGAGAGGATCCGGAGCTGCTGGATCAGCATCTGCCGGACGATTGAGTACCGGGAATCCCGCGCGGCGCCAGGACTGGAAGCCGCCCGCGAGGTCGGTTGCGCGGTGCAGGCCCAGCCGGCGCAGGGAGAGGGCGGCGAGGGTGGAGGCATAGCCCTCGTTGCAGATGACGATGATGGGCAGATCGTGGTGGGTCGCTGCGGGGGCACGATGCGGGCTGGTGGGGTCGAGGCGCCATTCGAGTTCGTTGCGCTCGACGATCAGGGCGCCGGGGATGGCCCCGTCGCGTGCACGCAGCTGTGCGTACCGGATGTCCACCAGCAGACCGCCGGCCTTCTGGGCCGCGGCGGCCTCTTGGGGGTCCACCCGCCGGCCCAGTTCCCGCCGGGCCCGGGCCAGTAGTGCGTCAACGGCGCTCATGCGGAAACCTCAGCCTCGCTTCGCTCGGCCTCGTATGCGCGCGGCACGCACCTCTCCCTGACTCGCTCGCGACGCTCGCTCATACCTCCGGGCCCCATTCCTCCGGGCGCTCGACCTGTTCGAGGCGGAGTACCTGTCCGGTGCGGCTGTAGCGGCGCATCAGCGGCAGCGGCGGATAGTAGGCGTGCACCGACACCGCATGGGTGTCGGCGGAGAAGTTGAGCACCTGATGGACATGGTGCGGACCGAAGGCCCGGCCGTGGCCGTCGCGGAGCGTGCGTGCGCGGTCCACACCGTCGGCGAGCTCCAGGGTTTTCCAGCCCTCGGTGGGCAGTTGGGCGGTGAGCGACTGTTCCGTCAGCTCGCCGTCGGCGACTGCGAAGGCGCCGCGGGAGCCACCGTGGTCGTGCCAGCCGGTGCCGGTGCCGGGCGGCCAGCCGATCAGCCAGGCCTCACTGCCGTCAGGACCGTCGAGCCGGATCCAGGTGCGGCCTTCGGGGTCGAGCGGGAGCGAGGCGATGAGCGCTGCGTCCGCGGCGGTGCGGCGGGCGAAGCCGAGGAGTTCGGAAGCGCTGGGCCCGCTGCGGGTGCCGGGGGCATGCGGGCGCGCGGAGGTACGTACGTCGGGCACGGAGACCGTCCTGGGGGATCGCGAAGGGGCGCGGCCGCCGGGCAGGAGAAGGCGGCAGCGCGGGGAGGGAGACGCGGATCAACAGGACGGACGACACATGCAGCCCGCATGGCGGACCAGGTCCAGATGGACCCTCCGCCAGAATCGCGAGCCGGGATCAGTCACGCTCGGAGTGAAACATGGGGGATCCCACAGGGTCAACAGCGGAGGCCGTGTCGAAGCCGTGTCGGACTTGTCGCCGGTCTTCGGGGCCCTCCTCGCTCACGGGTCCCCCCTCGTCCGTGGTTCCCTCCCTGTCCGGGGCTTGCTCCTCGGCCTCGGCGGCTTCGGTGTCCTCGCCGGGCCTGCTCGCCCCGGACCCCGCAGTCCCGGTCCCCGTACCCGCCCTCGCGCCCGTGCCCGCACCTGCACCCGGCCTCGCACCCCCGCCCCCGCCCGTACCCGCGTCTCCGCCCCGTACGGCCGCCGCGCAGGCGGACATCTCGGCCGGGCGGACGCCCGACAGGGCGGTGACCAGGTGGCCGTCGGGGCGTACGAGGAGGACGGTGTGGGCGGCGGCGCCCGGATAGGCCTCGGTGACGAGGATCTCGGCGGGCATCGGCAGGGCCGCGACCGCGCCGGTCAGCTGCGGCATCAGGCCCGCCGACCGCCAGTGCCGGCGGTCCCAGACGGTGGTGCCGGGGGCCACCAGCACCACCAGGAGACCCCGCCCCAGGCGGTCCCGCAGCCGGACCACCGAGCCGTCGGACGCGGTCACCGGCACATCGGTGACCGGCGCCCCCGGAGGCGTCTCGGTGAGCGGACCGCCGGTGTGTTCAGCAGGCGGAGCCAGCGGAGTGCGGGCGTAGACGGGCGGCGCGCCCAGGGGGCCGCGGCCCAGATGCCCGTCGGTCAGCAGGGTGCTGCGGCCGCGTGCCGCGCCCGGGAGCACGGTGCGCCAGCGGGCCGATCCGCCGTCCCGGAGCAGCGGCAGCGCCTGGTCCGCGGCGCGCAGCCGGGCCGCGACCGCGGCTCGGCGCTCGTCCTGGTAGCTGTCGAGCAGCGTCTCGGAGGCGCCGTGGTGCCAGGCCAGGCTCAGCTTCCAGGCGAGGTTCTCGGCGTCGCGCAGCCCTTCGTCCAGGCCCTGTGTGCCGAGTGCGCCCAGCAGGTGCGCGGCGTCACCGGCGAGAAAGGCGCGGCCCTGCCGCCAGCAGCGCGCCAGCCGGTGGTGGACGGTGTGCACGCCGGTGTCGAGGAGTTCGTACGGGGGGACGAGCCGGTCGTGACCGTGTGAGAGCGCCCCGCCGGCGTCCGGACCGGTTCCGTCCACCGACGTGCCGCCCGAGGGGCCGTCCGGCGACCCGGGCGGAAACCCGGCGGTCCAGCCGGCCAGGGAGTCGCGGATCCGGGCCACCAGGGCATCAGGGGTGACGAGTTCGCGCCCCGGTGGCAGCAGCCAGTCCAGCCGCCACACGCCGTCGGCCAGCGGGCGGGCGGATACCTCGCTGCCCGGTCCGCCGCTCTGCCGGGGCGGCGAGCGGTGCAGCAGGGCCTCACCGGGCCAGGGGAGTTCACAGCGCAGCGCGGCCACCGCGTGCCGCTCGACGGCGGTACGGCCCGGGAAGCGGATGTCCAGCAGCTTGCGGACGGACGACCGTGGGCCGTCGCAGCCGATGAGGTAACTCCCGCGCCACCACGTCCCGTTGGTGCCGCGGGTGTGGGCGCTGATGCCGTGCTCGTCCTGTTCGAGGCCGACGAGCCGGCTGCCCGTGACGACCTCGGCGAGCTTCTCGCGGGCCAGCGCGGCGCGCAGGGCGCGGGTGAGCGTGTGCTGGGGGAGATGGACCGGGGAGGCCACGGCGGACGAGCCGGCCTCGCCGTCCGGGGTGCGCGGAGCGAAGGCGACGCGTTCGACGAGGCGCCGGCGGCGCATGATGCGCCAGGCCGTCCAGCGGGTACCGTCGCTCTCCAGGGCGTCGGCGCAGCCGAGCCGGCCGACGAAGGCCGCGGTGTCCGCGCGGAGTACGGCCGTACGGGCGGGCCGGGTGTCCTCCTGGCCGGCGGTCTCGTCGAGGACGACGGAGGGCACGCCGAGCCGGGCGAGGGCGAGGGCGAGGGACAGGCCGACCGGGCCGGCCCCGACGACGATCACCGGGTCCACGGCGCCGCTCCCTGGGGCCGCTGGAACGTACGGGACATGCGGGAACTGGCGCTGGGAGCCCGGTGCGTGATCACACAGCGTATGCAACCCACTGCGGGCGTCGGCGTCAAGTGACGGAGGCGGTGGCGCCCTCGCCACCGCCTCCGCACGGTCGGATATCAGCCGGGTTCGGCCAGGGACGACGAAGCGGCTCCGCCGGGCTCCGGCCGGGATGACACGGCCAGGGCCCTTCTCCCACGGGGATCCGTCAGAAGGGCAATACACCTAGCCCTTCGTGCCCATGGGGCCGTCCGGGGCCGCTTCGGCGACCTCCATCGCGTCGGTGGCGGCCACCGGCTCGGCGGCGTCGGCCACGCTGATGCCGGTCCTGGCCCGACGGCCGCGCCGCTCGATCCAGTGGGCGAGGCCGGACAGCGCCAGGCACATCGCGACGTAGAGGGAGCCGGTGACGATGATGATCGGGACGTAGGTGTCGTTGCCGTTGACGATGATGTTGGAGCTCATCAGCCGGGCGGTGTAGAGGAGCTCCTCGAACGTGATGATGTAGCCGAGGGAGGTGTCCTTCAGGGTCACCACGAGCTGGCTGATGACGGTCGGCAGCATCGCCCGGACGGCCTGCGGGATCAGGACCGTCGTCATGACCTGGGTCTTCCGCATGCCGAGTGCGTAGGCGGCCTCGCGCTGCCCCTTGGGTACGGAGTTGATACCGGCCCGCAGGACCTCGGCCTGCACCGAGCCGTTGTAGACCGTCAGGCCGAGGACCAGCGCCCAGAACTGCGGCTGGGCGCCGGTGAGTCCGAGGCTCTCACGGTTGCTGAGGAAGATCACCCATACCGCGTAGATGGTGATCAGCAGCGGGACGGCCCGGAAGAGCTCGATGAACCCGGTCGCGAACCAGCGGATCGGCTTGTGGTCCGACAGCCGCGCCACGGCGAGCAGCACGCCCAGCACCAGCGACAGCACCGCGGCGACCGCGAAGACCTGAAGTGTCGTCAGGACGCCGTCGCGGATGCTGGTCCGCACGCCGGCGTAGTTGAAGATGTTCCACACCTCGGGCTCCAGCTGGCCCTTGGCGCTCAGCCGCAGTACGGCGAAGACGACCAGACCGAGCACCGCGAGGGAGCCGAGGACGGTGTAGACGCGGTTGCGTGCCCTGGCCTTCGGTCCCGGAACGTCGTAGAGAACGCTCGCCGTCATGCCCCTACCTCACTTCGTTCCGCCTCGCCCGCGCGCGGCACTCGTTTCGTCCATCCCGTGCTGTGTCTGCCGCGGCCGTTCATCGGGCCACCCCCAGCCGGCGCTCAAGCAGCCGGAAGAGGCCGCTGATGGCGAAGGTGATGACGAGGTAGGACAGGGCGACCCAGAGGAAGATCCAGGCGATCGCGTACCCCTTGTCGTTGAGCAGCTTGGAGACGCTGAACAGCTCGGGGAAGCTGAACGCGCCGGCGATCGCCGAGTTCTTCGTCAGGGCGATGAAGATGCTGCTCAGCGGGGGGAGCACGGTGCGGGTGGCCTGCGGGAGCACGATCAGCCGGAGGGTCTGGCCGAAGGTCATACCGAGGCTGCGCGCGGCTTCCGCCTGCCCCAGCGGGACGGTGTTGATGCCGGACCGCACCGCTTCGCACACGAACGACGAGGTGTAGAAGCCCAGCGCCAGAGTGGCCAGCACGTACGGGCTGGCGCCCGTGAAGAGGACCAGCGGCACGACGAAGAACGCGACCAGGAAGAGCAGGGTCAACGGGGTGTTGCGCAGCACCGTGACCCAGGCCGTCCCGAAGGCGCGCAGCGGCGGAATCGGGGAGACCCGGAAACCGGCTATGAGTACGCCGAGTACCAGCGCGAGCAGGCCGCTGGACGCGGTGATCACCAGGGTCCCGAGGAACCCGTCCCGGAACTCGGGCAAATAATCGAGGAGTACGTTCATGGGGTCTCCGCGGTAGCGGTCAGGTCGGCGGCGGGGAAACAGCGGAAAACAGCGGGAAACGGCGGAATCAGCAGGAGTTAGCAGGAATCTGCGGGAATCAGGGGGAATCTGCGGGAAGTTGGCGGGGAAGCCGCAGGAGCCAGGAACTCAGGGAGCCACAGGAGCCGGGGAGAGCCGGCGGGCAGGCGCCCGATCGGGGCGCGCGAGCGCGGCGACAGCGCGCGCCCCGTACAGCGGAGACAGCGCGCCCCGTACACCCGGCCACGACGGGCGTACGGGGCGGCGCGGTCAGCAGGGGAGGAGCGGGCCGGCGCCTCAGTACCGCGGCAGCGGCGTCTGCGGGGCGACGTACTTCGAACCCGACTTGCCGAGCGTGCCTTCGTACGCCTTCTGGTAGTCGCTGTTCTTGATGTGGTTCTCCAGCGCCTTGGTGATCGCCTCCCGCAGCGCCTTGTCGTCCTTGTTCATGCCGACGCCGTAGGGCTCCTTGGTGAACGGCCGGCCGACGACCCGGAGCTTCTCGGGGCGCTGGGCGGCGTACCCCTTGAGGATCGCGTCGTCGGTGGTGACCGCGTCGACCGAGCCGTCCAGCAGGTTCTTGACGCACTCCGAGTACTTGCCCATCTCGGTGGTCTCGGCGCCGTACTTGTCCTTCTTGATCTCCTGGAGCGGCGTGGAGCCGACGATCGAGCAGACCTTCTTGCCCTTGACCGCGTCCGGGCCGGTGATGGCCTTGTCCTCCTTGCGCACCAGGAGGTCCGCACCGGCGGTGTAGTACGGGCCGGCGAAGCCGACCTGCTTCTTGCGCTCGTCGTTGATGGTGTACGTACCGACGTAGAAGTCGACGCCGCCGTGGGAGATCTTGGTCTCCCGGACGTTGGAGTCGACCGTCTGGAAGTCGATCTGCTTCTCCGAGAAGCCCAGGTCGGCCGCGATCATCTTGGCGATCTCGATGTCGAACCCGGAGTACGTGCCGGTGGCCGGGTCCTTGAAGCCCAGGAACGGCTGGTCGGCCTTGACGCCGACGACGATCTTCTTGGCCTTCTGGGCCTTCTTCAGCACCGGCGAGTCGATCGTGACGTCCGAGGCGACCTTGTACGTACCGCTGAAGACCTCCCCGCCGGCCGGCTTGTCGCCCGCCGTACCGGCCTCGCCGCCGCACGCGGTTGCCGTGGCCGCCAGGGTGAGCGCCACCGCACAGGCCGCAGCCGTCTTACCCATCCTCATGGTCAACATCCTTTGGTTCAGCACGTGTTGGGGACATGGTGGCCCAACCGCGGTCTCAGTGATGGAGGATCTTCGACAGGAAGTCCTTGGCGCGGTCGCTGCGCGGGTTGGTGAAGAACTGGTTGGGCTCGGCCTCTTCGACGATGCGGCCGTCCGCCATGAAGACGACCCGGTTCGCCGCCGAGCGCGCGAACCCCATCTCGTGCGTGACGACGACCATCGTCATTCCGTCCCGGGCGAGCTGCTGCATCGTGTCCAGCACCTCGTTGATCATCTCCGGGTCCAGTGCGGAGGTCGGCTCGTCGAAAAGCATCACTTTCGGGTCCATCGCCAGGGCGCGGGCGATCGCCACGCGCTGCTGCTGGCCGCCGGAGAGCTGTGCGGGGTACTTGTCGGCCTGGGTGCCGACCCCCACCCGGTCCAGCAGGGCGCGGGCCGTCTGCGCGGCCTTCGCCTTGTCCGTTCTCCGGACCTTGGTCTGCCCCAGCATCACGTTCTCGAGCACGGTCTTGTGCGCGAAGAGGTTGAAGGACTGGAAGACCATGCCCACGTCGGCGCGGAGCCGGGCCAGCTCCCTGCCCTCCTGCGGCAGCGGCTTCCCGTCGACGGTGATGGTGCCGGAGTCGATGGTCTCCAGGCGGTTGATCGTGCGGCAGAGCGTCGACTTGCCGGAGCCCGAGGGCCCGATCACGACGACGACCTCACCCCGGTGGATCGTCAGGTCGATGTCCTGGAGTACGTGCAGCGCGCCGAAGTGCTTGTTCACGTTGTCCAGCACGACCAGCGGGTCCCCGGTCCGCGCGGGGCCCTCGGCGTTCTTGGTCACCGATACTTCGCTCATCGGCGTACAGCTCCGTCCTCCTCGGTTGGGAGGACCCTAGGCCGGGGCGAGAACACCGTCAGCACATCTGAGGGGAAATTGAGCATAACGATCCGGTCGCAGCGGAACACTCTGTGTGAAACGGGGAGGCGGGTCCTGGCGGCGGGCCTGGAGGCAGGTTCCAGCGGTCACGGGGTACCGGCTGGGTAACGGATGGCGGCCCGGGGGTGGCCTGCTCTTGACGTGTGTACCCCCCATCGCCGTAGATGCCCTGTGGCCCGTACGCACGTGGCCCGTACGCACGCACCCGGGAGGAGGACCGATGAGACTGCTGCTGGTCGAGGACGACGATCATGTCGCCGCGGCGCTGTCCGCGGTGCTCGCCAGGCACGGCCTGGCCCTCGTGCACGCGCGCAGCGGGGAGGAGGCGCTCCAGGCCCTGCTGCCCGATGACGCGGAGCCCTTCTCGGTGGTGCTGCTCGATCTCGGGCTGCCCGATCAGGACGGCTTCGAGGTGTGCGGCCGGATCCGCAGGATCTGCAGCGCCCCGGTGATCATGGTCACCGCGCGCGCCGATGTGCGGTCCCGTATCCACGGCCTCAATCTGGGCGCGGACGACTATGTGGTCAAGCCCTACGACACCGGTGAGTTGCTGGCCCGTATCCACGCGGTGAGCCGGCGCGCGGTGTCCCCGGGGGACGGCGGCGGGGAGCAGCCGGCCGCCGAGGGCGCCGTGGCCGAGCCGCTGCGGCTGGGCGCGGTCACCGTCGAGCTGTCCACCCGGCAGGTGTCCGTGGACGGCACCGCGGTGCCGCTCACCCGCAAGGAGTTCGATCTGCTGGCGCTGCTCGCCCAGCGCCCGGGGGTGGTCTTCCGCCGGGAGCAGATCATCAGCGAGGTGTGGCGGACGAGTTGGGAGGGCACGGGCCGGACCCTGGAGGTGCATATCGCCTCACTCCGCGCCAAACTGCGTATGCCCGCCCTGATCCAGACGGTGCGTGGCGTCGGCTACCGCCTCGTCGTGCCCGCCCCCGGCCGACCCGCTTCCCCGGCGCCCTGAAGGCCGCCGCCGGCCCGTGCGCACCCGACTCCTCCCGCTCCTCATCGTCCTCATGGCCGGTGTGCTGCTGGCGCTCGGCGTCCCGCTCGCCGTCATCACGGCCGGTGTGGAGCAGCAGAAGGTGGTCATCGACCGGATCGACGACGCCGCCCGGTTCGCCTCTCTCGCCCAGTTCGTCACCGCCCGCTCCGACGCGGGCACCCGGAACGGGATGCCCGGGGAGGACGAGCGGCTGGCCGCCCTCGGCGCCGAGCTGGCGCGCTACCACGACCTCTACGGCGTACGCGCCGGCGTCTTCTACCGCGACCGCACCCCCATGGCCGCCGCTCCGCAGGACATGCCGGTGCCTGCCCACGGCGAGGGCGCCCGGGCCTTCAGCGAGGCGCTGGCCGGGCGTCGCAGCCATGATCCGCACCAGGTCTGGCCCTGGGAGGAGGGCGGCCGGGTCCCGGTGGCCTCACCGGTCATCCGCGACGGCGATGTGGTCGCGGTGGTGGTCACCGACTCGCCCACCGGGCAGATGCGGTCGCGCATCCTGCGCGGCTGGGCGCTGATCGGGGCCGGGGAGTGCGCGGCCATGCTTGTCGCGGTCGCCGCCGCCTTCCGACTCACCGGCTGGGTGCTGCGGCCGGTGCGGGTCCTGGACGTGGCCAGCCATGACATCGCCACCGGCCGGCTGAAGTCCCGGGTCGCGGCCACCGCCGGACCGCCCGAGCTGCGCCGGCTGGCTCGTTCCTTCAACGAGATGGCCGACCACGTCGAGGACGTCCTGGAGCAGCAGCGCGCCTTTGTCGCGGACGCTTCCCACCAGCTGCGCAACCCGCTGTCGGCGCTGCTGCTGCGGATCGAGCTGCTGGCGCTCGAACTCCCCGACGGCAACGAGGAGATCGCCTCGGTCCGTACCGAGGGCAAGCGGCTGGCCCGGGTCCTGGACGACCTGCTCGACCTGGCGCTCGCCGAGCACTCCGCCGCCGACCTCCAGCTCACCGATGTCGCCGCGCTGGCCGCCGAACGCGTCGACTCCTGGCGCCCGTTGGCCGCCGCCAAGGGCGTCCGCCTCACCTACGAGGGGCAGGACGCGGTCACCGGCTGGGCCGACCCGGTAGCGCTCTCCAGCGCGCTGGACGCCGTCGTCGACAACGCCCTGAAGTTCACCCCGGCAGGCCGGCCCGTCGTCGTCGGCACCGCGCCGGACGGCGAGCGGGTCCACATCACCGTCGCCGACCGCGGGCCGGGCCTCAGCGACGATGAACTCGCCCGGATCGGCGACCGCTTCTGGCGCAGCAGCCGCCACCAGAACGTCTCCGGCTCCGGACTGGGGCTGTCGATCACCCGCGCCCTGCTCGCCGCGGGCGGCGCCACCATCGCGTACGCCCCGCATCCGCCGCACGGTCTCAAGGTCACCGTGACCGTGCCGCGCACCGGGGCCTGAGGCCCCTGACCGGGTACGGCGGGCCGTTCCGCAGGTGCGTGATGTGACGCGGATCACTGGTCGGTCCGCACCATGCCTGTGCTAGCGTGAACGGTGTTGCAGTTGTGGTACCCATGATGAACTTTGTGCGCGCCCGGAGGCTGGAAGCCCCGGGCGTTCCTTGTTTCCGGGCCTGTTCCGGTGTGGGGCGATCAATTCGGCGACAAGGGAGGCCGCGCAGTGTGGTCTCCGGTTTGCCCCATGAAGGAGAAAGACATGGCTTCCGGCACCGTCAAGTGGTTCAACCCCGAGAAGGGCTTCGGCTTCATCGAGCAGGACGGCGGCGGCCCCGACGTCTTCGCCCACTACTCGAACATCGCCGCCCAGGGCTTCCGTGAGCTCTTCGAGGGCCAGAAGGTCACCTTCGACGTGACCCAGGGCCCCAAGGGCCCGCAGGCGGAGAACATCGTCGGCGCCTGACGTCGTCCGACGCGCCCGACGCAGCTTGCGTCCCGTGGCCGGGGCCCGCACCGCAGAGCCGGTGCGGGCCCCGGCCCGTTCTTCTTCCGGAGCCGCGCGCTTCGGTGCCGCATGCTCCGGTGCTTCGTGCTCCGGTGCCTCACGGCTTCTGATGCGTCACGGCTTCTGGTGCGTCACGGCTTCTGGGATAGGTAGTACCGCCGGGCGCCCTCGTGCAGCCCCAGCGGTTCGGTGAACACCGCCGTGCGCAGGTCCACCCGCTGTGCGGCGTGCACCTGGCGTCCGATGCGGTCCCGGCTGTTGATCACGGTACGGGTGATGCCCTCGGTCAGCGCGGCGTCCGAGCGGTCCGTCGTCACCAGCAGATTCGCCACCGCGATGGTCTTCACCGCCTGTCCTTCCTGGGCCCGCGGATAGGCGTCGGCGGGCATCACCGCCGCCCGGTAGTAGCGGGTGCGCTCGTCCTGCCGGTGCAGCCCCTCGATCAGGTCCCCGAGCTGGACCAGCCGGACCGGGAACCGCTGCACCAGGCGCTGCACCGCCGTCGTCGGCAGCCCGCCCGACCAGAAGAAGGCGTCCAGCTCCCCCCGCTCCAGCAGCTCCGGCATCCGGTCGATGCCGACGCGTACGGGCTCGATGTCCCGGTCGAAGCGGAGTCCGGCCGCCGTCAGCAGCCGCCGGGTGATCAGTTGAACTCCGGAGCCGTCGGTCCCGACCCCCACCCGCAGCCGCCGCAGGTCCTTCGCCGAGCGCACCGTGGACCCCTTCGGCACCACCAGCTGCATGTAGTCGTCGTACAGCCGGGCGCAGGCGCGCAGCCGGTCCGCGCCGGGCCCGCCCCTGCTCCGGTACGTGGCCACCGCGTCCGCCGTGGCGATGGCGAACTGCGCGTGCCCGGCGGCCAGCTGCCGCAGATTGTCGATCGACCCCTCGCTGCGGGCCAGCCGCAGGTCCAGCTCCGGCATGTCGTGCGCCAGATCCCGCTGGAGCAGTTCCCCGTAGCGTGCGTACACGCCGGTCGGCAGGCCCGTGGCCAGGGTTACCCGGCCGCCCGCCGACCGCTCACCGCCCGTCGACAGCGGCCACCACAGCGCCAGGCCGAGCGCGACCAGTGCGGCGATCGCCGCCTGGAGGGCCCGGCGGCCGGGGAGGGGGAGGGCTGTGGCCATGGGCGGGATCCTGCCAGGAGACTGGCTTGATCGGGAGGGGTGGCCGGAATCCCTGGACCGTTGACGACCGGGCCCAGGGCACACGTCACAGGATGACCTGGTCCGGGCCGGCTTCCAGGCGGGCGATGGCCGCGCGGCAGGCGTCGGTGAACCGCCGGAAGGTGTCGTTGGTGCTGGTGGGGCGTTCCTTCAGGGTGAAGCCGTCGAACATGCTCTTGCGCAGTTCTGTCGTGATCTCCAGCTGGCCGCCCTTGCCGAGCATGGTGCGGTTGCAGGGATTGTCGACGTGGTCACCGTTGAGGTCGGGCTTGGTCGCGCCGTCAACGGTCTGGAACCCCGCGCCGCGCAGTTCCTCGGTGAGGTACCGCTGGAAGGCGGTGTTGCGTCCGCCGATCACGACCGCTTCGGGCCGCTTGGCCGGGGCACCGGCCTGTTCGGCGGTGCAGCCGTGCAGGCTGAGGACGTTCAGGCTGCTCGCGGCCATGGACAGGGCGACGTGGTCGTCGCAGTTCTTCGCCGTGACATGCAGTTCGCGGTTGGACGGGGCGTCCTTCGGCTGTGACTTCGACGGTTTCCGCAGCCCCTCGAACATCCAGTAGTCGTAGACGGGTCCCCCGGCCGGGCGGACGGCGAGGCCGCCGGGGTCGTATCCCGCGATTCCCAGGCAGAGTTCGGACGTCCCGGGCTCGATACCGCCGCCGTGCATGGCCATGATCATCGTGCGGTTGTAGGGGAAGGAGCGCCGGATGTCGTTGTCGGTCATCTCGTGCCGCTTGTAGCGACGGGCGTACTCGGTCCCCTCGCCGTCCGGCAGCTTGGTGTACAGGTCCGTGCTGGAGCGGTACGTGTCCCCGATCCCGGATGCGTGGGCTTCACCGGCGCCCCATGCCGAGGTCAGCAGCGGGGCGGCTGTCGCGGCGGCGAAAGCGGACAGAACGGTGCGTCGGGTGGTGTGTGACGTGGCCAATGGTGGTCTTTTCGACAGGCAGCCTCGGCGGTCGGCCGCCGGCTGCGGGGCTTCGGGGGAGCGCGGCCGCCGAGGGCGGCTCTCCGCGTCGTACGGGGCCGACTGGGCGTCGTACGGCACTACTTGCCGGCGGACATCCGCATCGATGACGCGCGTTCACCTGATTAAGGTCATGAAAGGGGCGATAGCGCCCCTTCGTTCGTTATAACTATCACTTTGCGTGCATCCCCCGCACCCCGGCATCGGCGTCGAGAGGTACGCCGGGCACCGCCTACCCTTGTCGTATGACCAGCAGCGACCGGAGCCAGGCAGCAGTGGACGTTCAGCAGAGCAAGACGTACGAGATCCGCACCTACGGGTGCCAGATGAACGTCCATGACTCCGAGCGGCTGTCCGGGCTGCTGGAGGAGGCCGGGTACGTCCCCGCGCCCAAGGGCGGCGAGGGCGCCGATGTCGTGGTGTTCAACACCTGCGCGGTGCGGGAGAACGCCGACAACCGTCTCTACGGCAACCTCGGGCAGCTCGCCCCGAAGAAGGCCGCGCACCCCGGCATGCAGATCGCCGTGGGCGGCTGCCTCGCGCAGAAGGACCGGGACACCATCGTCAAGAAGGCGCCCTGGGTCGATGTGGTCTTCGGCACGCACAACATCGGCAAACTGCCGGTCCTGCTGGAGCGCGCCCGCGTCCAGGAAGAGGCACAGGTCGAGATCGCCGAGTCGCTGGAGGCGTTCCCGTCCACGCTGCCGACCCGGCGCGAGAGCGCGTACGCGGCCTGGGTGTCGATCTCGGTCGGCTGCAACAACACCTGCACGTTCTGCATCGTCCCGGCGCTGCGCGGCAAGGAGAAGGACCGCCGGCCCGGCGACATCCTCGCCGAGGCCGAGGCGCTGGTCGCCGAGGGCGTCAGCGAGATCACCCTGCTCGGGCAGAACGTCAACGCCTACGGCTCCGACATCGGGGACCGTGAGGCCTTCAGCAAGCTGCTGCGCGCGTGCGGCACGATCGAGGGGCTGGAGCGGGTCCGCTTCACCTCCCCGCACCCCCGCGACTTCACCGACGACGTGATCGCCGCCATGGCCGAGACGCCGAACGTGATGCCGCAGCTGCACATGCCGTTGCAGTCCGGCTCCGACCGCGTCCTCAAGGCGATGCGCCGCTCGTACCGCCAGGAGCGCTTCCTGGGCATCATCGAGAAGGTGCGCGCCGCGATGCCGGACGCCGCCATCTCGACGGACATCATCGTGGGCTTCCCCGGCGAGACCGAGGAGGACTTCGAGCAGACCATGCACGTGGTGCGGGAGGCGCGCTTCGCGCAGGCCTTCACGTTCCAGTACTCCAAGCGCCCCGGCACCCCGGCGGCCGACATGGACGATCAGATCCCCAAGGCCGTCGTCCAGGAGCGCTATGAGCGCCTGGTCGCCCTCCAGGAGGAGATCTCCTGGGAGGAGAACAAGAAGCAGGTCGGCCGCACGCTGGAGGTCCTGGTCGCCGAGGGCGAAGGGCGCAAGGACGAGGCGACGCACCGGCTGTCCGGGCGTGCGCCCGACAACCGGCTGGTGCACTTCAGCAAGCCGGAGGAGCCGGTGCGGCCGGGCGATGTGGTGACCGTGGAGGTCACGTACGCCGCCCCGCACCACCTCCTGGCCGAGGGGCCGGCCAAGGCGGTCCGCCGTACCCGGGCCGGCGACGCCTGGGAGAAGCGCAACGCTGCCGCGACGGCGAAGCCCAAGGGCGTGCTGCTGGGCCTGCCGACGATCGGCGCTCCGGCGCCCGGCCCGGCCCCGGCCGCCGGCTGCGGCTGCGACTGACCCGGAGGACCGGCGTACCGGATGCGGTGCATGCCGAGCGGCGCCCCCGGGGCGTTACGCTGCGTGGCATGCTCGTAGCCGCTGCCATCTGCCCGTGTCCGCCGCTGCTCGTCCCGGAGGTGGCCGTCGGCGCCGCCCCTGAGCTGGACGGGCTGCGCGCCGCCTGTCTGGACGCGATCGGTGTGCTCGCCGCATCCCGCCCCGACCGGCTGGTCGTCCTCGGTCCCGCCGATGAGACCGGCCGTGGTACGTACCCGCAGGGCGCCGTCGGTTCCTTCCGGGGCTTCGGGGTGGATCTCCAGGTGGTGCTGGGCGCGGCGGAGGACGTGGCCGGGGAGGGGCCCGAGAGGGAACTCCCGCCGTCGCTGGCCGTCGGGGCCTGGCTGCTGTCCCGTGCGGACTGGGACGACTCCCCGGTGGAGGGGCTGGGCGTCGCGGAGTCGCTGCCCGGTGAGCGGTGTCCGTCCGCCGGCCGGGAGATCGCGGCGGCGGCGCCCAGGGTGGCGCTGCTGGTGATGGGCGACGGCAGCGCCTGCCGGACGGTCAAGGCGCCCGGCTACTTCGACGAGCGGGCCGAGGGCTTCGACGCCGCCGTGGCCCGTGCCCTGGGCGCCGCCGACCTTCCCGCGCTGACCGCGCTCGACGAGCGGCTGGCCGCCGGCCTCCAGGCGTCCGGACGGGCCTGCTGGCAGGTCCTCGCAGGCGCGGCCGAGGGGGCCGGGCTGAGCGGCCGGCTGCTGCGCGAGGAGGCTCCGTACGGCGTGGGCTACTTCGCGGCCACCTGGTCGTAGCGCGCGTCGTCCCGGGACGGCCGTGCGCCGGGACGGTCGTGCTCCCGGGACGGCCGTCATGCGCGATCCCCGGAGGGCCCCCGTCACGTGCGTCATCCGCATCCGCATCCGTGGACACGACAGCGGCCGCGGGGCGGTTTCCCCGCGGCCGCTGGGCCACGCCTGCTCGAGCCGCGCGCACGACCGGCGCGCGGACTACTTCCGCGCGCCCTCGCCGGACTCGCTGTCCGTGGCGGCCGGTGCCGACTGCTGGCGGGGGATACCGGCGCTCTCGGCGGCCTTCTCCGTACGCGCCTCGCCGTCGGCGGCCGGTTGCGGTGCCGCCGTGCCGACGGCCTCCCCGTCCCCCTGCTCGTCCCCCTTCTGCTCGTCCCCCTTCGCGTCACCGGCCGCCGCCGAAGCCATGACGTCCCCCGCTTCCACCGGGGCCCCCGCCGTGGGCGACGCATCGTCCTCGCGAGACTCCTCGTCGCCCGCGGCCCCCTGGGCGTCGTCGACCTGCTCGGCGGCAGCCCCCGCGGCCCCCGCGGCTCCCTTGCCCCCCTCGTTCCCCTCCGCTTCCGTGGCGCCCTCGGCGTCCGCCGAAGCGGCCGGCTCCGCCGGTTCCTCCGCCTCGGCCGTCACCGTCGCAACGGCACCTGCCTCCGTCGACGCTTCGGACTTGCGGCGACGAAACCGCGAAAACACGCCCATAACTGCTCCTACGCTCTTCATGTGGCGACATCCCGGGTCGCTCGGAGCGGACCGTTACGCCGCCCACGGGCGCCGGTGCTGCACCGGATCTGTCGGGACCTCGCAACAGGCAACGACGACGTCGGTGGCCCGTCACGTCGCTCGTTCGAGATGAGGCCGTGAGGTTTGCGAGACTGACGGGGTGAACACCGCCGTTCCCGCTCCGCGGGTCATCGCCGTCGTCGGCCCCACCGCGGCCGGAAAGTCCGATCTCGGGGTCGCGCTCGCCCAGCACCTGGGCGGCGAGGTCATCAACGCCGACTCCATGCAGCTCTACCGCGGTATGGACATCGGCACCGCCAAGCTCACCCTTGAGGAGCGGCACGGCGTACCGCACCACCTGCTGGACATCTGGGACGTCACCCGCGCCGCGAACGTCGCCGAGTACCAGCGGCTGGCCCGCGCCGAGATCGACCGGCTGCTCGCCGAGGGCCGCACCCCGGTCCTCGTCGGCGGCTCCGGCCTCTACGTACGCGGTGCGATCGACGTCCTCGACTTCCCCGGCACCGACCCCGAGGTGCGCGCCCGTCTGGAGGCCGAGCTGGCCGAACATGGCAGCGGCGCCCTGCACGCCCGGCTGTCCGCCGTCGATCCCGAGGCCGGCCGCGCGATCCTGGCCGGCAACGGGCGCCGTATCGTGCGCGCCCTGGAGGTCATCGAGATCACCGGCCGCCCCTTCACCGCCAACCTCCCCCGCCACGAAGCGGTCTACGACACGGTCCAGATCGGCGTCGACGTCGGGCGGCCCGAACTCGACGAGCGGATCGCGCGGCGGGTCGACCTGATGTGGGAGGCGGGCCTCGTCGACGAGGTGCGCCGCCTGGAGGCCGAGGGCCTGCGCGAAGGCCTTACGGCGTCCCGGGCGCTCGGCTACCAGCAGGTGCTCGCCCAGCTGGCGGGGGAGTGCACCGAGCAGGAGGCGCGCGATGAGACGGTGCGCGCCACGAAGCGCTTCGCGCGCCGTCAGGACTCGTGGTTCCGCCGGGACCCTCGGGTCCACTGGCTGAGCGGCGCGGCCGAGCACCGTGCGGAACTTCCCGGGCAGGCACTGGCGTTGCTCGAACGACCGGTCACAGCCTGATCACGTCATGGCATCGGGACGCCCCGGCCGTCATCCGGGCCGCTGAGGGCGTGTCATCATCGACCTTCGATCGAGGCGTGCAGTCTGCAGTGGGGAGGGCGCGTGGCAATGGAGGCCGGCCCTCGCAACAGAGCGCAGCAACCGGACAACGGCGCTGATACGGCACCGCTGTCCGAGGACGGGCCGGACGCCCAGGACGTACGCGACGTACCGGAAGAGCTGTCCGGTATCGGCTCGTTCACCGCTCCGGACGCCCTGGACGGATCCGACGGCCCGGACACCGACGCCGACGGCCCCGGCGACGGCGGCGGGTGCGGCGAGTCCTTCCGCGAGTTGCGCCCGCCGCGCCGGCTGCGGCTGTGGCAGCTCGCACCGGTTGTCGGGCTCGCCGCCGTCGGTTCGCTGATGTTCGCCTTCCCCCTGGCCTTCCAGTTCGGCGGCGACGGCCGCGCGGTGATCGCGATGCTCGGCCTCCTGCTGTGCTGCTGTGCCGCGGGCTGGGGGATGATGGCCGCCCGTCGCGTCGGCCACACCTGGCCCGGCCTTCCGGCCCGCGGCTCCGGCCGCCGCGCCGGCTGGCGGGTGATCCTGCTGTACGCCCTCGTGGTGGCCGTCCCCGCGTCCCTGGCCATCTGGCGGGTGGCCCGGCTGCGCTGAGCCGGCACCCCCGGTGCGTACCGGCACGCGGCTCCCCGCGCGTACGTGCCTCCGCCCCCGTAGGGCCGTACCCCCGCCGCCCCCGTACGATGCAAGCGTGACCAGCACCGAGCGCCCCGACCGCATCGCCTTCCTCAAGGCCCACGGCACCGAGAACGACTTCGTGATCGTCCCGGACCCGGACGGCCGTCTCGACCTGCCCGCGGCCGCCGTCGCCAGGATCTGCGACCGGCGGGCCGGAGTCGGCGGTGACGGGCTGCTGCACGTCGTACGGTCCGCCGCGCACCCGGAGGCGCGCTCCCAGGCCGATGAGGCCGAGTGGTTCATGGACTACCGCAACGGCGACGGCTCCATCGCCGAGATGTGCGGCAACGGTGTCCGGGTCTTCGCGCGCTATCTGCTGCACGCGGGCCTGGTCGAGGCCGGTGATCTGGCCATCGCCACCCGCGCCGGCGTACGCCGTGTGCACCTCTCCAAGACCGGTGATGTCACGGTCTCGATGGGGCGCGCCGAGCTTCCCGAAGAGGGCGTCGTCGTCACCCTCGGGGGCCGTAGCTGGCCGGCCCGTAACGTGAACATGGGCAATCCGCACGCCGTCGCGTTCGTCGAGGACCTGGCGCACGCCGGTGAGCTGCGCTCCGTACCGCCCTTCAGCCCGGCCGCGGTCTATCCCGATGGGGTCAACATCGAGTTCGTCGTCGACCGTGGTCCGCGGCATGTCGCGATGCGGGTCCATGAGCGCGGCGCGGGCGAGACCCGCTCCTGCGGCACCGGCGCCTGCGCGGTCGCCGTGGCCACCGCGCGCAGGGACGGCGTGAACCCGGCGGAGACCGGCACCCCCGTGACCTACACGGTCGATGTGCTCGGCGGCAGTCTCTCGATCACCGAGCTGCCCGACGGCACGGTCGAGATGACCGGGCCGGCCGAGATCGTCGCCGAGGGCACGTTCGACCCCGCCTGGCTGGCCGGCGCGCTCGCCTGACGCAAGCGCGGTGAAGGCGGGCGCGGGATGCGCGCACGTTTGACGGGACGCGGACCGCACGCCTGACGGGACCGGGAGAATCCGGGTGGTGCCACCCCCGGGGGAAACGGTTCCGGCCAAAAGGTTCGCTCGAACGGGTGGTCCGTATCACTCTGAGCGAGAGGTGGACAGCGCAGCGTGATGGGCTCGATAGCATCAAGCACCGGCCCGGGCGTCCGACACTGCCGCGTCCCGCCGCCGGTCGACGCTGCCGGAGGTGCCCATGAGCGCAGAGGCCACTAACCCTGGTAACCCTGGAGCAGCGGGCCGTAGGCGCGGCCGCCGCCGACTGGAACTCAGAGGGCTGCGCCGCATCGGCCGGGCCGCCCTCCTCGGTACGGCCCCGCGCGACGGCCTCCCGCACGCGCTCGAGCATGTCGCCAAGGTGCACCGGGGGCATCACCCCGACGCCGATCTGGACATCCTCACCCAGGCCTATCAGCTCGCCGAGTCCTCCCATCGCGGCCAACTGCGCAAGAGCGGCGAACCGTACATCACGCACCCACTGGCGGTGACCCTGATCCTCGCCCAACTGGGCGCGGAGACCACGACCTTGACCGCCTCGCTGCTCCACGACACCGTCGAGGACACCGAAGTGACGCTCCATCAGGTGCGGGAGCGGTTCGGTGCCGAGGTGTGCTACCTGGTCGACGGGGTCACCAAACTCGAGAAGGTCGACTACGGTGCCGCCGCCGAGCCGGAGACCTTCCGCAAGATGCTGGTGGCGGCCGGCAACGACGTCCGGGTGATGTCGATCAAGCTCGCGGACCGGCTGCACAACATGCGCACCCTCGGCGTGATGCGGCCCGAGAAGCAGGCCCGGATCGCCAAGGTGACCCGTGATGTCCTCATCCCGCTCGCCGAACGCCTCGGTGTCCAGGCGCTCAAAGCCGAACTGGAGGACCTGGTCTTCGCGGTCCTGCACCCCGAGGAGTACGCCACCACCCGCTCCCTGGTCATGGAGTACGCCACCCGGACCGATCCGCTCGCCGCACTCGCCGAGCGGATGCGTACGGTCCTGGACGAGGCCGGGATCGGCGCCGAAGTCCTTGTCCGGCCACGGCACTTGGTCTCCGTGCACCGCGTGCGGCTGGCCCGCCGCGAACTGACCGGTGCGGACCTGGGGCGGCTGCTGGTGCTGGTGTCCGAGGACGCCGACTGCTACGGCGTCCTCGGAGAGCTGCACACCTGCTTCACCCCGGTCGTCTCGGAGTTCAAGGACTTTATCGCGGCCCCCAAGTACAACCTCTACCAGTCGCTGCACACCGCCATCGCCGGCCCGTCCGGGGAGATCGCCGAGACCCTGATCCGTACGCACCAGATGCACCGGGTCGCCGAGGCGGGGGTGGTCGCGCTGGGCAACCCGTACGCCCCCACGGACGGCGCGGACGCCCCCGAGGGGGAGCGGGCCGACCCGACCCGCCCCGGGTGGCTCTCCCGGCTGCTGGAGTGGCAGCGCACCACCCCCGACCCGGACACGTTCTGGACCTCGCTGCGCGACGACCTCGCCCAGGACCGGGAGATCACCGTCTTCTGCGTCGGGGCGGCGTCGAGCGGTTCGGGCACCTCGGGCGGTTCGGGCGGCCCGGCTGGTTCGGCCGGTTCAGGTCTTTCCGGGGGGTCGGCCGGGGCCTCGGGCGGCGCCATCGACCTGCCGGCCGGGGCGAGTTGTGTGGACGCGGCGTACGAGCGGTACGGCGAGGCGGCGCACTGCTGCATCGGCGCGCGCGTGAACGGGCGGCTCGCCACCCTCGCCACCGTCCTGCGGGACGGTGACAGCCTGCAACTGCTGATGGCTCCGGACTCCGCGGCCGGCCCCTCGCCGGAATGGCTCGACCACGCCCGTACCCCGGCCGCCCGGCTCGCCATCGCCCGGTGGCTGGCCGGTCCGCGTGAGCCCGGCGGTCGCCCGGCGGCCGCCGGCGAGGTGCCCGCCGCGGCGCCCCCGGCCGGCCGGCCCACCGTGCCCCCGGACCGCTCCGGCCCGGTGCCGGTCACCCCGGGCTCGGTCCTGGCGGTGGCCGATCTGCCCGGTGCCACGGTCCGGCTGGCCGGCTGCTGTACGCCGGTGCCGCCCGATGCCGTCACCGGATTCGCCGTACGGGGCGGCGCGGTCACCGTGCACCGCGCCCTGTGCCCGGCCGTGGCCCGTATGGCGGCCACCGGCCGTCAGCCCGTCGGGGTGCGCTGGCGCGGCGCCGGGCAGGGCGGCCACGGCTGCCGGGTCACGCTCCTCGCCGAGGCCTTCAGCCGGCCGCACCTCCTGGCCGACCTCACCGAGGCGATCGCCTGCCAGGGCGCCGCCGTGGTCTCGGCCGCCGTCGAACCCCCGCGCGAACAGCGCGTCCGCCACACGTACACGCTCCACCTGCCGAACGCCGCCACGCTGCCGTCCCTGATGCGCGCCATGCGCCAAGTGCCCGGCGTCTTCGATGTGTTGCGGGCCGGCCGGGCCCGCCAGGCCGCCATGACGGGCCCCTGAACACCTGAACCTGTCCATGGGTGACGGGGTGTCAAACCCCCTGTGGGCACAGGGCCCCGGGACGGACGCAGGGGGTGCCGCCCGTTCGGGTGCCGTTTGGCGCCCTGCCAGCGGTGAGGGCGGCCGCGTTGGTAGCCCTAGTGCATGGCCTATCCTTCGCGCCGTTCGTCCCGCGACCCTCGCCCCGTTCCCGCCCGTGCGCTGCAGACCGTCCCGAGCGGCCGGCTGCGGTGGCACGGCCGCCGGGCCGCCGCCCTCGGGCTCGCAGCCCTCGCCACCCTCGGCATGGCCGAGCCGCAGCCCCTGGGGCCGCAGGGCCTCGGCGACCGGCTCTTCCCCACGCTGGGGAACACCGGCTACGACGTCACGGCGTACGACGTCTCCCTCGACTACTCCGGCCACAACGACCGGCAGCTGAACGTCACCACCGAGATCACCGCCCGCGCCACCACCGAGCTCGACCACCTCAACCTCGACTTCGCCGGCGGCACCGTGCGCTCCGTGACGATCGGCGGGCGGCCCGCCGAGCACCAGCGGCACGGCGAGGACCTGGTGCTCACCCCGGCCTCCCACATCTCCCGGGGGAAGGAGCTGAAGATCTCCATCCGGCACACCAGCGACCCCCGGCGCGCGGGCAACGGCGGCTGGATCCGTACCTCCGACGGACTGGTGATGGCCAACCAGGCGGACGCCGCACACCGCGTCTTCCCCTGCAACGACCACCCCTCCGACAAGGCGTTCTTCACCTTCCACGTCACCACGCCCGACGGGCTGACCGCCGTCGCCAACGGGCTGCCGGTGAGCGCCTCCCGCCGCGCCGCGACCCGCACCTGGACGTACCGCACCGCCCACCCCATGGCCACCGAGCTGGCTCAGATCTCCATCGGGAGGTCCGTCCTGGTCAAGCGGCGGGGGCCGAACGGGCTGCCGATCCGGGACGTCGTACCGGCCGCGGACCGCGCCGTCCTGGAGAAGTGGCTGGCCAAGACCCCCGACCAGATGGCCTGGATGGAGCGCAGGCTCGGCCGCTACCCCTTCGAGACGTACGGCCTGCTGATCGCCGACGCCCAGACCGGCTTCGAGCTGGAGACCCAGACCCTCTCGCTCTTCGAGAAGGGCCTGTTCACCACCATGCGCATGCCCGACTGGTACGTGGAGTCGGTGATGCTGCACGAGCTGTCCCACCAGTGGTTCGGCGACAGCGTCAGCCCGCGCCGCTGGTCCGACGTCTGGCTCAACGAGGCCCATGCGACCTGGTACGAGGCCCTCTACGCCCAGGAGCGGAGCGGCGGCAAGGCCTCCCTGGAGACCCGTATGCGGCTGGCGTACCAGCAGTCCAACGGGTGGCGCGCCGAGGGCGGGCCGCCCGCGTGGCCCAAGGCCCCCAGCCCCGGCGAGAAGATCAGCATCTTCCGCCCGATCGTCTACGACGGCTCCGCGCTGGTGCTCTACGCCCTGCGGGAGAAGGTCGGCACGGCGGCCTTCGAGCGCCTCGAACGCGACTGGGTGGCCCGCCACCGCGACGGTGTGGCCGGCTCCGGTGACTTCATCGCGCTGGCCTCCGAGGTCGCCGGGGAGGACCTGTCGGGCTTCTTCCGGGAGTGGCTCTACGGCGCCCGGACGCCCGCGATGCCGGGGCATCCGGACTGGCGGGCCACCGCGGCGCCCGGGAACGCCGGGAAGGCCATGAATCCCGGAATCCCCGGAGTCCCCGGACTGTCCGGGCACCCCGGGCACCGCGGGCACGCCCGGATCCCCGTGAACTCCGCACACCACGCGGACCACGGACATCCCGGAATTCCCGTACCTCCGGCCCGCCCGGGAAACCCGGCACAGGCCGGGAAATCCGCGTGACTGCCGCTCCGGGGCCGTGCGACCATCATCGTGTCGACGGCGACCGGGTCCGGGAATCTCCGGGGCGGCTCGTACGTTGACACCATCGACAGTCCCGGTGGGGCCGCCCGGTCCCGGTGAGGGCTTCCCAACGACGCAAAGGATCAAATGACCTCCTCTTCATCCCTTCCGCAGGACCGGCAGCGCCTCCCCGAGAGCCTTCGGGCCAACGCCCTGATGGAAGAGGACGTCGCCTGGAGCCACGAGATCGACGGGGAGCGTGACGGCGACCAGTACGACCGCTCGGAGCGTGCCGCGCTGCGCCGGGTGGCCGGTCTCTCCACCGAGCTGGAGGACGTCACCGAGGTCGAGTACCGGCAGCTCCGTCTGGAGCGGGTGGTGCTCGTCGGCGTCTGGACCTCCGGCACGGTCCAGGACGCGGAGAACTCCCTCGCCGAGCTCGCCGCGCTCGCCGAGACGGCCGGTGCCATGGTGCTCGACGGCGTCATCCAGCGCCGCGACAAGCCGGATCCGGCGACGTACATCGGCTCGGGCAAGGCCGTCGAGCTCCGCGACATCGTGCTCGAATCCGGGGCCGACACCGTGGTGTGCGACGGTGAGCTCTCCCCGGGCCAGCTGATTCACCTGGAGGATGTCGTCAAGGTCAAGGTGGTCGACCGGACCGCCCTGATCCTCGACATCTTCGCCCAGCACGCCAAGTCCCGGGAGGGCAAGGCGCAGGTCTCGCTGGCACAGATGCAGTACATGCTCCCCAGGCTCCGGGGCTGGGGCCAGTCGCTCTCCCGGCAGATGGGTGGCGGTGGCTCCGGTTCGGCGGGCGGCGGTATGGCCACCCGTGGTCCCGGTGAGACCAAGATCGAGACGGATCGGCGGCGGATCCGCGAGCGGATGGCGAAGCTGCGCCGGGAGATCGCGGAGATGAAGACCGGCCGGGACGTCAAGCGCCAGGAACGGCGGCGCAACAAGGTCCCCTCGGTCGCCATCGCCGGCTACACCAACGCCGGCAAGTCCTCCCTGCTCAATCGCCTCACCGGTGCCGGTGTCCTGGTGGAGAACGCCCTGTTCGCCACCCTGGACCCGACCGTCCGGCGGGCCGAGACGCCCAGCGGGCGGCTCTACACCCTCGCCGACACCGTCGGTTTCGTCCGGCATCTGCCGCACCACCTCGTCGAGGCGTTCCGCTCCACGATGGAGGAGGTCGGCGATTCCGATCTCATCCTCCATGTGGTCGACGGCTCGCATCCGGTGCCGGAGGAGCAGCTGGCCGCCGTGCGTGAGGTGATCCGCGAGGTGGGTGCGGTGGACGTGCCCGAGATCGTGGTCGTCAACAAGGCCGACGCGGCCGATCCGCTGGTGCTCCAGCGGCTGCTGCGCAAGGAGAAGCACGCCATCGTGGTCTCGGCCCGTACGGGCCAGGGCATGGCGGAGCTGCGGGAGCTGCTCGACGAGGAGCTGCCCCGGCCGCGGGTCGAGGTCGAGGTGCTGGTGCCCTACACCCAGGGCGCCCTGGTCTCCCGGGCGCACGCCGAGGGCGAGGTCATCTCCGAGGAGCACACCGCGGACGGCACAGTCCTCAAGGCGCGGGTGCACGAGGAACTGGCCGCCGAACTCCAGGCGTTCGCGCCTGCGGCGTAGCGGCCCCGCGGAGCACCACCCGTACCACGACAACCGGCGCACAGCCCGCGCATACGGCGAAGGTCCGCCTCCCGGGGAACCGGGGGCGGACCTTCGCCGTATGTCCGGGACGAGGGGCCGGTGCCGCGCTCGGGCACCCACCCCTCAGGCGACTACTGCTTGTTCGCCCACTTCTTGCTCATGGCGTCGAACATGGCCTTGGACTCGGCGCCCAGGTGCGGGCCGGCCGACCAGCGGGCCGGACGCGGGCCCATCGACATGTTGGAGATCAGCACCGGCTTGCCGTCGGCGCCCTTGATGAACCAGGGGCCACCGGAGGAGCCACCGGTCATGGTGCAGCCGATCCGGTACATGGTCGGCTGCTTGGCGTCGCGCGACAGCCGGGTGGGCTTGTCGGTGCACTGCTGCTGCGTCGCACCGTCGAACGGCGGCTCGGCCGGGTAGCCCTGTGCGGTCAGGCTCGGGATCTTGGCCATCGCCGGGGCGTTGAAGTTGACCTCGTACGCGCCGCCGGCCATCTCCTCCAGCGACTTGCCGCTGGTGCCCTCCTCCGGCTTCACGTGCATCAGCGCGTAGTCGTACGGAGCCATCGGCACGCCCGGCACGGCGCCGCCGTCCTTGATCCACTCCTTGCTGGTCGCCATGTCGTCCGCCCACCACTTGCCCGACGGGACGCGGTCCTCGAAGGGCGTGGTCTTCATCTGGGAGGCGGGTGCGCCGTTCTTGTTGAAGTTCGGCACGAACATCATGTTGCGGTACCAGCCGCCGTCCTTGCCGGCGTGCACACAGTGCGCGGCGGTCCACACGAGGTTGGACTTACCGGGGTGCGCCGGGTCCTTGACGACGGTGGCGGAGCAGCGGGACTCGCCCTTGGGGGTGCTGAACAGCAGCAGACCGACACCGGGGGCGGTGGAGGTGTAGGGGGTCTTGATGGCCTGGGCCGGAACGGCGGCCGGCTCGGGGTCGGTCTTGCCCTGGTCCTGCGAGACGTCCTCGGACTTGCTGGGGTCCTTGGGCGGCTTGACCTTGTCGATCTTGTCCGGGTTCCAGAAGTCCTTGATGATCGGGTTGATGAACTCCCCGGCCTCGCGGAGCCACCTGTCCTTGTCCCAGTTCCTCCAGTCCCCGTTCTTCCACTTGTCCAGGTCGATGTTGTGTTCCTTGAGCTTGTCCTGGATCTCCTTGGGGATCTTGATTTCACCCCCGCCCGAGGTGTCGGCCGCGGACTGACTGGGCTTGGCGTCCGCGTTGCCGCCCTCCGGGCCGCAGGCGGTGGCGGTGAGCGCCACGACGGCGGAGAGCGCGGCGGCGGTCAGAACTGACCGTCGTATCGATCGCATTGGGCGGGTCCCCCTGTGAATCGGACTGAGCCGGTACGGCTTGAGCGGATCGCACCGCCGCGGAACTTGTCATGAACGGCAAGATCCCGGTGCGACCCCCCACTATGCCGGTGACGAGGGGGACGGTGGTACCCGGGTCCCCGGTTCCCGGCCGTCAAGGATCTTGCTCGCAGCCGTGATCCCGCGTCGGCACCGTCGTTGGTACATACGGGGGACGGCCGGGCCGCCCCGCGCGGTATTCCGCAGCTCACCAAGCAGGAGGTCACAACTGCCGTGGCGTTGACCGACACCGTGCCGGCGGCCGCCCCGCCGGCCCACGAGGGGATTCTGCGCCGGCAGTCCCTCCGTGAGTCCGCTGCCCGTACGTATGCGCGCTCGCTGCCCATCGTCCCGGTGCGCGCCCGCGGGCTGACCATCGAGGGAGCCGACGGCCGGCGCTACCTCGACTGCCTCTCCGGGGCCGGGACGCTGGCACTCGGCCACAACCACCCGGTGGTGCTGGAAGCGATCCGCGCGGTGCTCGACTCCGGCGCGCCGCTGCACGTCCTCGACCTGGCCACACCCGTCAAAGACGCCTTCATCACCGAGCTGTTCGCCACCCTGCCACCGGAATTGGCGGAAAACGCGCGCATCCAGTTCTGCGGCCCGGCCGGCACGGACGCCGTCGAGGCCGCCTTCACACTCGTCCGCACCGCGACCGGCAGGGACGGCCTGATGGCCTTCTCCGGCGCCTACCACGGCATGACCGCGGAGGCGCTCGCCGCGTCCGGGGGAGCGCGGCACACCAGCGTGGCCCGGCTGCCCTATCCGTACGACTACCGCTGCCCCTTCGGGACAGGCGGGGAGCGCGGCGCCGAACTCGCCGCGCACTGGACCCGGAGCCTGCTCGACGACGAGAAGAGCGGGGTGCCCCGGCCGGCCGGGATGATCCTGGAACCCGTCCAGGGGGAGGGCGGGGTGATCCCCGCACCGGACAGCTGGCTGCGGCGGATGCGGGAGCTCACCGCCGAGCGGCAGATTCCGCTGATCGCCGACGAGGTGCAGACCGGGGTCGGCCGCACCGGCGCCTTCTGGGCGATCGAACACAGCGGGATCGTGCCCGATGTGCTGGTCCTGTCGAAGGCGATCGGCGGCAGCCTGCCGCTCGCGGTCATCGTCTACCGTGCGGAACTCGACGCCTGGCAGCCCGGCGCGCACGCCGGCACCTTCCGTGGCAACCAGCTCGCCATGGCCGCCGGAGCCGCCACTCTTGCCTACGTCCGCGCCAACGGCCTCGACCGGCGCGCCGGTGAACTGGGCGCCCTGATGCTCGCCCGGCTCCGCGCCCTCGCCGCCGCCCACGACTGCATCGGCGACGTCCGCGGCCGGGGCCTGATGCTCGGCGTCGAAATCGTCGACCGGGAGGCCGACGCCGACGCCACCGGTGCCCGTCCCGCCGATCCACAGCTCGCCGCCGCGGTCCAGCAGGCCTGCCTGGACCGCGGCCTGATCGTCGAACTGGGCGGCCGGCACTCCTCCGTCGTCCGGCTGCTGCCCCCGCTGACCATCACCGACGAGCAGGCGGACGCGGTCCTCGACCGCCTCGCCGACGCGCTCTCGGCAGCGGTCCGCACCACCCCCGGGCCGACGGGTTCGTCCCCCACCACACTGCGAGGCACCTCCCCATGAACGAACGTCCCCGCCCCGACAGCGCCCGGTCCGGAGAGGCCGCCCCCGACCGGCACCAGAGCGCCGCCACCCTCGAGTCCGTACCACGCCAGCAGCGGCGCACCCCCGACGACGGCGGCCACCGGCAGAGCCGCGAGAGTTCCGCGCGGACCGCCCCGCACGGCACCACCACCGCCCCCCAGGACCGCGCCGGGCTCGGCGCGGACGACCCGCTCGACCACCCCGATCCGGCGGTCGCCGCCGACGCCGCCGGTATCGAGCACCTGCTGCGCTGCTGGCTGCGCGAGAACGGCACCCCGCGCCCGCCCGGCAACCGGCTGCGCATCCCGCTGAGGGCCACCGCGAGCGCCCTGCACGTCCCCGTCCGCTACTGGTCGCCCACCGGCTGGCACCGCCTGGACGCCCCCACCCTCGAAGGCGCCCCGGCCGGTGCCGCCCCGCTCGACGCCGTCACCCTCGCCGCACTGCTGCGCCGGGAGGCCGCGCACGGTGGGGACCGGCGGAGCCCGGACGGCGGCGAACACCGGGCGGCGGATGCCACTGAACGGCCGGACCCGGACGGCGCACCGCCGCGGACGCCGGACGGCGGCGGCGCCGAACTCGTCGGCCGGGTCGCCGACTCCGTACGGAAGGTGGCCACCTTCCTCGCCGACCGGCGCGCCCGGCCCGCCGACGACCGCAGCGCCCTCTTCCTCGAAGCCGAACAGTCCCTGCTCTTCGGCCATCCGCTGCACCCCACACCCAAGAGCCGCGAAGGCCTCTCCGACGCCGAGACCCGGGCCTACTCGCCCGAACTGCGCGGTGCCTTCCCGCTCCACTGGATGGCCGTGGACCGCTCCGTGCTCGTCACCGACTCGGCCTGGACCGAACGCGGCAAGGCCGTACCGGCCGAGCGGCTCATCGCACGCCTCGCCGGAGCCGGCCTCGAACACCCCGATGGAACCGTGCCGTTGCCGCTGCACCCCTGGCAGGCCCGGGAGCTCGCCCACCGGCCGGACATCGCCGCCCTCCGCGACGCCGGCCTGCTGCACGACCTGGGCGCACACGGCCCCTGCTGGCACCCCACGTCCTCCGTCCGCACCGTCTACCGGCCCGGCGCGGACGCCATGCTCAAGCTCTCCCTCGGGCTGCGGATCACCAACTCCCGCCGGGAGAACCTCCGCAAGGAGCTGGTGCGCGGTGTCGAGGTGCACCGGCTGCTGCGCACCGGGCTCCACGAGGAGTGGCAGGCCGTCCACCCGGGCTTCGACATCGTCCGCGACCCGGCCTACCTCGCCGTCGACGGCCCCGACGGCGAACCCGTCCCGGGCCTCGACGCCGTTCTCCGCCACAACCCCTTCACCACCACCGACGACGCGGTCTGCATCGCCGGCCTCACCTCCCCCCGGCCCTGGCCCGGCCGGGCGGGCGTACGCTCCCGCCTCGAAGACCTCGTCGCCGCGCTCGGCGCCCGCACCGGCCGTCCCCCGGGCGCGGTGGCCACCGAGTGGTTCCTGCGCTACCTCGAAGCGGTCGTACGTCCCCTGCTCTGGCTCGACGGCACCGTCGGCATCGCCCTGGAAGCCCACCAGCAGAACACCCTGGTGCTGCTCGACCCCGACGGCTGGCCGGCCGGCGGCCGCTACCGGGACAACCAGGGCTACTACTTCCGCACCTCCCGGCGCGACGAGCTGGAGCGGCGCCTGCCCGGCATCGGCACCGTCAGCGACACCTTCGTCGCCGACGACGTCGTCGACGAGCGCTTCGCGTACTACCTCGGTATCAACAACGTCCTGGGTCTCATCGGGGCCTTCGGCGCCCAGCGCCTGGTCCGCGAGGAGATCCTGCTCGCCGCCTTCCGGAGGTTCCTCACCGACGCCGCCGAGGCCCCCGAAGCGCACCGCTCGCCGCTCCCCGAGCAGCTGCTGTCCGCCCGCACCCTGCGCAGCAAGGCCAACCTCGCGACCCGGCTGCACGGCCTGGACGAACTCGTCGGCCCGGTCGACACCCAGTCCGTCTACGTCACCCTGCCCAATCCGCTCGCCCCCTGACCCCCTGACCCTCTGGATCTCCCGGATCCGCCGCGTTCTCCGACAGCCGACAGCCGACAGCCGACAGCCGACACCCGCAACCCGTCCCCGTCCCGGTCCCCTTCCCCGTTCCTGTCCCCGGCGCCGACGCCCCGCGACCCACAAGGCCACGCGGCATCCGGCCACGAGAGGAGAGCGTCGCCGTGCCCCACACCGACTCCGGCCTCAGCTCCAGCTCCCACGACACTCGCGCGACCCGCGACGTTCCGCTCCCGCCGGAATCCCGCGCGCGGCTCACCGACGCCCACCGGCAGCCCGTGCCCCCCGCCGCCCCGGGCACCGGCCCGCTGCTGGACAACCTGGCGGGCTGGGGCCCGGCCGGCACCCCGGCCGGTCCGTTCGCACTCGTCCCCGTCCGGCCGGACCGCGACCTCGACCGGATCACGTCCTGGATGAACGATCCGGCCGTCGCGGCCTTCTGGGAGCTGGCCGGGCCGCCGGAGACCACCGCCGCTCATCTGCGGGGCCAGCTCGACGGCGACGGCCGCAGCGTGCCCTGCCTCGGCGTGCTGGCCGGAGTCCCGATGAGCTACTGGGAGATCTACCGCGCCGACCTGGACCCCCTCGCCCGGCACTATCCGGCGCGGCCGCACGACACCGGGATCCATCTGCTCATCGGCGCGGGCGGCGACCGCAGCCGCGGTCTCGGCAGCGCGCTGCTGCGCGCCACCGCGGATCTCGTCCTCGACCACCGCCCGCACTGCACACGGGTCATCGCCGAACCCGACCTGCGCAACACCGCCTCCGTCGCGGCGTTCCTGACCGGGGGCTTCCGCTACTGCGACGAGATCGAACTCCCGGGAAAACGCGCGGCGTTGATGGTTCGCGACCGCGCCCATCGCCATCTGTTCTGACCTCCTGTTCTGACCTCGGTGCCGTCCGTCGACGGCCCTGGTCCGGTCCGTTGTCCACCCCGCCGCCCCGGTTGTCCCCCACCCGTGCCGGGGCGGTCACGTTTCGAGGAGTCCCGCCTTGTCTCCTGAACCCCAGCCTTCGCACAGCGCCTGGCAGCACGCGGCGCGCCGGCTCTTCGCCAAGATCCTGGCCGAGTTCGCGTACGAGGAAATCCTCACCCCCGAGCCCGACGGCGCCGCCCCCGACGGCACGCCGCGCTACCGCCTGCCGGTCACCGGCGAACTGGAATACCGCTTCCGCGCCCGACGTGGCGCCTACGGACACTGGCGCGTCGACCCCGACTCGATCACCCCCGACTCCGACCCCTTCCACTTCCTCACCCACGCCCACGACACCGTCCTGGACCTGTCCGGCGACACCACCGGCCACCTCATCCGCGAGCTGACCGCCACCCTCACCGCCGACACCCGCCTGGCCGCCACCGCCCTCAGCGCCGCCGACCTCGCGGACCTGGACTACGCCGCCCTCGAAGGCCACCAGACCGGCCACCCCTGGCTCGTCGCGAACAAGGGCCGGCTCGGCTTCTCCGCCGCCGACGCGGCCACCTGGGCCCCCGAGGCCCGCACCCCGCAGCGGCTGCCCTGGCTCGCCGCGCACCACAGCATCGCCCGTTACCGCGGCATCCCCACGCTCGCCACCCCCGACCGTCTCTACGGCGAGGAGCTCGCCCCCGCCACCCGGCACGCCTTCGCCCGCGTCATCGCCGACGCGGGTCAGGACCCCGTCGACTACCTCTACCTTCCTGTCCACCCCTGGCAGTGGGACGAGACCATCGCCCCGCTCTTCGCCGCGCAACTCGCGGACCGCACCATCATCGCGCTGCCCACTGACAACGACCTCCGCCTGCCGCAGCAGTCGATCCGCACCTTCCTCAACGTCAGCCGGCCCGAGGCCCGTACGGTCAAACTGCCGCTGTCCATCCTCAACACCCTGGTCTGGCGCGGTCTTCCCACCGAGCGCACCCTCGCGGCGCCCGCCGTCACCCGCTGGGTCCACGGTCTGCGCGACACCGACCCGTATCTCCGCGACGAGACCCGGATGATCCTGCTCGGCGAGACCGCCTCCGTCACCGTCGAGCACCCGCTCTACGACCGGCTGCCCGGCGTCCCGTACCAGTTCAAGGAGCTGCTCGGCTGCATCTGGCGCGAGCCCGTCAGCGGCCACCTCGGCCCCGGTGAACGCGCCCGCACGCTGGCCGCGTTGCTGCAGACCGACCCCGGGGGCCGCGCCCTGACCGCGGAGCTGGTGCACCGCTCGGGACTGGCCCCGCGCGACTGGCTGAGCCGGCTGTTCGCCGCCCTGCTGCCGCCGCTGCTGCACTTCCTCTACCAGTACGGCACGGTGTTCTCCCCACACGGAGAGAACGCCATCGTCGTCTTCGACGAGCACGACATCCCCACCCGCCTGGCGATGAAGGACTTCGTCGACGACGTCAACACCTCCGCCCAGCCGCTCCCCGAGCACGACTCCATGCCGGACGACGTCCGCGCGGTGCTGCTGACCGAACCGCCCGCCTTCCTCACCCAGTTCATCCACTCCGGGCTGTTCGTCGGCGTCTTCCGCTATCTCGCACCGCTGTGCGCGGACCAACTGGACGTCCCCGAGGCCGAGTTCTGGTCACTCGTACGGGCGGAGATCCTGCGCCACCAGGAACGGTTCCCCGGCCTCAAGGAGCGGTACGAGACCTTCGACCTGCTCACCCCGCGGATCGAGCGCCTGTGCCTGAACCGCAACCGTCTGCATGTGGACGGCTACCGCGACCGCCGGGAGCGCCCGCACGCCGCCGTGCACGGCACCGTCCCCAACCCTCTGTACGCCGCATGACCGGGCCGGCTGTCAGTGGTCCCGCGTAGGCTTGCAGCGTTATGACGAAGCCCTCCCTCCCCGATCTGCTGCACGCCGCCGTCACCGCCGTCGGCGGCACCGAGCGCCCCGGCCAGGTGGCGATGGCCGAGGCCGTCGCCGAGGCCGTGGACGAGAACGCCCATCTGCTCGTCCAGGCCGGCACCGGCACCGGAAAGTCCCTCGGCTATCTCGTGCCGGCGCTCGCCCACGGTGAGCGGGTGGTCATCGCGACCGCCACGCTCGCGCTGCAGCGCCAGCTGGTGGAGCGTGATCTTCCGCGTACGGTCGACGCGCTGCGTCCGCTGCTGCGCCGCCGCCCGGAGTTCGCCATGCTCAAGGGCCGGTCGAACTACCTGTGCCTGCACCGCCTGCACGAGGGCGTCCCGCAGGAAGAGGAGGACGGCCTCTTCGACGTGTTCGAGCAGGCCACCCCGACCAGCAAGCTCGGCAAGGACCTGCTGCGGCTGCGCGACTGGGCGGACGAGACCGAGACCGGCGACCGCGATGATCTGACGCCTGGCGTCTCGGACCGGGCCTGGGGGCAGGTATCGGTCTCCTCCAGGGAGTGCCTGAGCGCCTCGAAGTGCGCCTACGGGGCGGAGTGCTTCGCCGAGGCAGCCCGGGAGCGCGCCAAACTCGCCGATGTCGTGATCACCAACCACGCGCTGCTCGCCATCGACGCGATCGAGGGCGCACCGGTCCTCCCGCAGCACGAGGTCCTGATCATCGACGAGGCCCATGAGCTGGTCTCCCGGGTCACCGGCGTGGCCACCGGCGAGCTCACCCCCGGGCAGGTCAACCGTGCCGTGCGCCGGGCCGCCAAGCTCGTCAACGAGAAGGCCGCGGACCAGCTCCAGACCGCCGCCGAGACCTTCGAGCGCCTGATGGAGCTTGCCCTTCCCGGACGCCTCGAGGAGATCCCCGAGGACCTCGGGTACTGCCTGATGGCACTGCGGGACGCCGCCCGTACGGTGATCGCGGCGCTGGGCTCGACCCGCGACAAGTCGGTGCAGGACGAGGACGCCGTCCGCAAGCAGGCGCTGGCGTCGGTGGAGAACGTTCACGCGGTGGCCGAGCGCATCGCCAACGGCTCCGAGTACGACGTGGTCTGGTACGAGCGCCACGACCGCTTCGGGGCGTCCTTGCGTGTGGCGCCGCTGTCGGTCTCCGGCCTCCTCCGGGAGAAGCTCTTCGAGGACCGCTCCGTCACCCTCACCTCCGCCACCCTCAAGCTCGGCGGCGACTTCAACGGCGTCGCGGCGTCCCTGGGCCTGGCCCCGGAGGGCACCGAAGGCGAGGACTGCCCGCCCTGGAAGGGCCTGGACGTCGGCTCCCCCTTCGACTACGCGAAGCAGGGCATCCTCTACGTCGCCAAGCACCTCGCCCAGCCGGGCCGCGAGGGCAGCCGCAGCGACATGCTCGACGAACTCGCCGAGCTGATCGAGGCCGCGGGCGGCCGCACCCTCGGCCTGTTCTCCTCCATGCGCGCCGCCCAGGCCGCGGCCGAGGAGCTGCGCGGCCGCCTGGACATGCCGATCCTGCTCCAGGGTGAGGAGACCCTCGGCGAGCTGATCCGGAACTTCGCCGCCGACGCCCGGACCTGCCTGTTCGGCACCCTCTCCCTCTGGCAGGGCGTCGACGTACCGGGCCCGAACTGCCAGCTGGTGGTGATGGACCGGGTGCCGTTCCCCCGTCCCGACGACCCGCTGATGAGCGCCCGCCAGAAGGCCGTGGAAGACGCGGGCGGCAACGGCTTCATGGCCGTCGCGGCCACGCACGCCGCCCTGCTGATGGCCCAGGGCGCCGGCCGTCTCGTACGCGCCACGGGCGACCGCGGCGTGGTCGCCGTCCTGGACCCCCGTGTCGAACGCGCCCGCTACGGCTCCTTCCTCCGCCGCTCCATGCCCGACTTCTGGTACACCACGGACCGCAACCAGGTCCGCCGCTCCCTGTCCGCCATCGACGAGGCAGCGAAGAAGGCCGCCACCGATTCCTGACCCCGGGACCGTGCGCGGAAAGCAGGCCGTTCGACGCCACACAACCTGCACCCCCCACCGGCCCCTTGCGTCCACCGCAACCAACAATTGAGCAACCCCCACGGCGGGTCACCACCTCCGCGAAAGCGGCGCCGGTTTAGGCGCACAGGCGAGCCCCGGAACCGGCGCAGTGGTTCCGGGGCTCGGTCGTGAGGGGTGGGTCAGACGCGCCGCAGCACCGCCACCACCTTGCCGAGGATGGTCGCCTCGTCGCCGGGGATCGGCTGGTACGAGGAGTTGTGCGGCAGCAGCCATACATGGCCGTCCTCGCGCTTGAAGCGCTTGACGGTGGCTTCTCCGTCGAGCATCGCGGCGACGATGTCGCCGTTCTCGGCGACCGGCTGGCGACGGACCGTGACCCAGTCACCGTCGCAGATCGCGGCCTCGATCATGGAGTCGCCGACGACCTTCAGTACGAACAGTTCGCCGTCGCCGACCAGCTGGCGGGGGAGCGGGAAGACATCCTCGACCGACTCCTCCGCGAGGATGGGGCCGCCGGCGGCGATCCGGCCGACGAGCGGAACGTAGGACGCGGCGGGCTTGCCGGCGGTGTCGGTCGCGGTGCTGGTCGGCTGGTCGGAGCCGCGGACCTCGTACGCACGGGGGCGGTGCGGGTCGCGCCGCAGGAAGCCCTTGCGCTCCAGGGCCATGAGCTGGTGGGCGACGGACGACGTGCTGGACAGCCCCACGGCCTGGCCGATCTCCCGCATGGACGGCGGGTATCCACGCCGCTGCACGGAGTCACGGATCACCTCGATCACCCTGCGCTGGCGGTCCGTGAGCCCCGAGCTGTCGGCGCGGATACCGGGTGGCCGACCAGGCAGCGAGCGGGCGGGCTTCTGCTCTTCGGAGTCCAACGTGGAGTCGTCCATCGGCGGCCGCTGTGCCGTCTGCGGATGATCGAACCGGCTCGGGGAGTGGCTCTGTGTGGTGATGGTCGCGCTGTCTGCGGTGGTGGTCACGGCGGCCCCTCTCGAAATGTTCTCCCTAGTTAGCCAACGGTAGTTGCTTTCGAAAGGTTGCGCCAAACACACGTTCGAGTGAAATATTCGCTGATTGGCTGACCCGATCAAGTGGGTGGGTGTATGGCGCGTGGCGTGCCGGGAGGGCTCTCCCCGGAGGGCTCGCCGTCCGCCTCCGCCGGGCTCCCGCGGCCCGGCCGATTCTGTCACTCCCGCCCCGCCGCGCGGCCGCCCGGGTGGCTTCCCGTACCCTCGTGGGCGACCGCCCGGCCCGCCTCCGCCGCGACACGCGGTAGGCGGATGTAAGCGGGCCGACACCACATCTAGTGGTTGCACGCGTCAGGTCACCCACAAGTTGTGGTGCCTGGTCCTTCGGGGTCCGGGGATCGCCTATGCTGGTGGCTGCTCCGAGGGGCCCGCACGGACCGAGGGGTTATTCGTCGTACGCCGCGATCGACGGCGTATGCACGTCCGTACATCGAGGGTGAGGAGGGTGGAGCCATGCACTGCCCCTTCTGCAGGCACCCCGACAGCCGGGTCGTCGACAGCCGGACCACCGATGACGGGACGGCCATCCGCCGGCGCCGCCAGTGCCCCGACTGTTCCCGCCGTTTCACGACCATCGAAACGGCGTCACTGATGGTGATCAAGCGGAGCGGGGTCACCGAGCCCTTCAGCCGCAACAAGGTCATCGCGGGAGTGCGCAAGGCGTGCCAGGGCCGTCCGGTCACCGAGGACGCCCTCGCGAAGCTCGGCCAGCGGGTCGAGGAGGCGGTGCGCGCCACCGGCAGTGCCGAGCTGACCACCCACGACGTCGGGCTCGCCATACTGGGCCCGCTGCAGGAACTCGACCTCGTCGCGTACCTGCGCTTCGCGTCCGTCTACCGGGCATTCGACTCGCTCGAGGACTTCGAGGCGGCCATCGCCGAGCTGCGGGAGCAGCGCGAGCAGGGGCCGCCCGGGCAGGAAGACGGGGCCGGCGGGGCGACCGGCGGTCCGGTCGTTCCCGTGCCCGCCACCGCCGCCGACTGAGCTCGGCGCGCATTCAGGACATGCATCGGGGCGAGAGCAGGGCGCCCCGGTATCAGAAAGACAAACACCGTGCCACGGAATGTGTGCGCACATATGGGCGTTTGCCCGTATACAGGGAGGCGGAATGACAGAGACGACGAGCGGCCCGGCACGAGGCTCCCGCGCCAAGGGCAGCAAGGCGAGCAAGGGGCTGCGCATCGAGCGCATCCACACCACCCCCGGCGTGCATCCGTACGACGAGGTGGAGTGGGCGCGCCGTGACGTCGTCATGACCAACTGGCGCGACGGCTCGGTCAACTTCGAGCAGCGCGGCGTGGAGTTCCCCGACTTCTGGTCGGTGAACGCGGTCAACATCGTCACGAGCAAGTACTTCCGTGGTGCGGTGGGCTCCGAGACCCGTGAGTCGAGCCTGAAGCAGCTGATCGACCGTGTGGTCAAGACGTACCGCATGAGCGGCGAGAAGAACGGTTACTTCGCCTCCCCGGCGGACGCCGAGATCTTCGAGCACGAGCTGGCGTACGCCCTGCTGCACCAGGTCTTCAGCTTCAACTCGCCGGTGTGGTTCAACGTCGGCACCCAGCAGCCGCAGCAGGTCAGCGCCTGCTTCATCCTCTCCGTGGACGACTCCATGGAGTCGATCCTGGACTGGTACAAGGAAGAGGGGATGATCTTCAAGGGCGGCTCCGGCGCCGGCCTGAACCTCTCCCGCATCCGCTCCTCCAAGGAGCTGCTCTCCTCCGGTGGCAACGCCTCCGGCCCGGTCTCCTTCATGCGCGGCGCCGACGCGTCCGCCGGAACGATCAAGTCGGGCGGCGCCACCCGCCGCGCGGCCAAGATGGTCGTCCTGGACGTCGACCACCCGGACGTCGAGGCCTTCATCGAGACCAAGGTGAAGGAGGAGGAGAAGATCCGCGCGCTGCGCGACGCGGGCTTCGACATGGACCTGGGCGGCGACGACATCACGTCCGTCCAGTACCAGAACGCCAACAACTCGGTCCGTGTGAACGACGAGTTCATGAAGGCCGTCGAGACCGGCTCGAAGTTCGGCTTGCGCGGCCGTCTGACCGGTGACGTCATCGAAGAGGTCGACGCCAAGGGGCTCTTCCGCAAGATGGCCGAGGCCGCCTGGGCGTGCGCCGACCCCGGCATCCAGTACGACGACACCATCAACCACTGGCACACCTCGCCGGAGACCGGCCGCATCACCGCGTCCAACCCCTGCAGCGAGTACATGCACCTGGACAACTCCTCGTGCAACCTCGCCTCGCTCAACCTCCTGAAGTTCCTCCGCGACGACGACCAGGGCAACCAGTCCTTCGACGCCGAGCGCTTCGCCAAGGTCGTCGAGCTGGTCATCACCGCGATGGACATCTCCATCTGCTTCGCCGACTTCCCCACCCAGAAGATCGGCGAGACCACCCGCGCCTACCGCCAGCTGGGTATCGGCTACGCCAACCTCGGCGCCCTGCTGATGGCCACCGGCCACGCCTACGACTCCGACGGCGGCCGCGCGCTGGCCGGTGCCATCACCTCCCTGATGACCGGCACCTCCTACCGGCGCTCCGCCGAGCTGGCCGCGGTGGTCGGCGCGTACGACGGCTACGCCCGGAACGCCGACGCCCACAAGCGCGTCATGAAGCAGCACGCCGACGCCAACGGCACCGCCCGGCGCATGGACGACCTGGACACCCCGGTCTGGGCCGCGGCGACCGAGGCATGGCAGGACGTCCTCCGCCTCGGCGAGAAGAACGGCTTCCGCAACGCCCAGGCCTCGGTGCTCGCCCCGACCGGCACCATCGGCCTGATGATGGACTGCGACACCACGGGCGTCGAGCCGGACCTCGCCCTCGTCAAGTTCAAGAAGCTGGTCGGCGGCGGCTCCATGCAGATCGTCAACCAGACGGTCCCGAAGGCGCTCAAGCGGCTCGGCTACCAGCCGGAGCAGGTCGAGGCGATCGTCGCCCACATCGCCGAGCACGGCAATGTCATCGACGCCCCCGGCCTCAAGCCCGAGCACTACGAGGTCTTCGACTGCGCCATGGGCGACCGCTCCATCTCCCCGATGGGCCACGTCCGCATGATGGCCGCGGCTCAGCCGTTCCTCTCCGGTGCGATCTCCAAGACGGTCAACGTCCCGGAGTCGGCCACCGTCGAGGACATCGAGGACGTCTACTACCAGGGCTGGAAGCTCGGCCTGAAGGCGCTGGCGATCTACCGCGACAACTGCAAGGTCGGCCAGCCGCTCTCCGCCAAGAAGAAGGAGGAGGAGAAGAAGGCCGAGGCCGAGCCGGCCGCCGAGAAGAAGGTCGTCGAGTACCGCCCGGTCCGCAAGCGCCTCCCCAAGGGCCGTCCCGGGATCACCACCTCCTTCACGGTCGGCGGCGCCGAGGGCTACATGACCGCCAACTCCTACCCGGACGACGGTCTCGGTGAGGTCTTCCTGAAGATGTCCAAGCAGGGCTCGACCCTCGCGGGCATGATGGACGCCTTCTCCATCGCGGTGTCGGTGGGCCTCCAGTACGGCGTCCCGCTGGAGACCTACGTCTCGAAGTTCACCAACATGCGCTTCGAGCCGGCCGGTATGACGGACGACCCGGACGTGCGGATGGCCCAGTCGATCGTCGACTACATCTTCCGCCGCCTGGCGCTGGACTTCCTGCCGTTCGAGACCCGCTCGGCGCTCGGCATCCACTCCGTCGAGGAGCGCCAGCGCCACCTGGAGACCGGTTCGTACGAGCCGGTCGACGAGGACGTCGACGTCGAGGGCCTGGCCCAGTCGGCGCCGCGCCAGATGGACACGGCCAAGGACCCCGCCCCGGCGAAGAAGAGTGCCGGGGAGACCGCCGCACCGGCGGCCAAGCAGGCGCACACCAACGCCGAGCTGGTCGAGATGCAGCTGGGCATCAACGCCGACGCGCCGCTGTGCTTCTCCTGCGGGACGAAGATGCAGCGGGCCGGCAGCTGCTACCTGTGCGAGGGCTGCGGCTCCACCAGCGGCTGCAGCTGACAGCCGGATCGGGGCCGCGGCGGGGGAGACTTCCCGCCGCGGCCCCGCTGTGCCTGGGCTGAGCCCGGGCTTCGGCGCGCGGGACCGCTGAGGCGGTTCAGCGGCCGGCGGAGGGGACCGGTTCGGTACCGGTCCCCTTTGCCGTGTCCGGGTGCGTCGTGTTTGTCGGGTCCGGGTCCGGGTGCGTCGCGTCCGGGGCACTGTCCGTCGTCGTGGTGCCGCCCTTGTCCGGTTCGCCGTCGTGGGTGCGTGGGCGCGGGCGGCCGCGTACGTAGAGCAGCGCGGCGCCCAGTTGGACGGCGGCGATTCCGAGCAGCAACAGGGGTGGTGGCGCGGCAGCCGCCGCGCCGGTGAGAGCGCCTCCGCAGGCCGCCGCGGTGATCTTCAGCCCCGCGCCGAGGGTGAAGACCTGCGCCCGGGCGCGCGGCGGAGCGTACGCGGCCCGGAGCCGCAGGGTGGCGGTCAGCAGCGGACCGTCGCATACGCCCGCCAGGACGAACAGCGCCGCGTCGGCCGTCGGCGACGGTACGAGCGCGGCGGTGCCCAGCGTGAGGCCGGTGCCGCACAGGGCCGCCACGACCAGCCCTTGATCCGGGCAGGGCAGCCGCCAACGGGCCACCGCCAGCGAGCCGATGAGCGCCCCGGTGGCGAAGGCGGTCATCAGGGCGCCGCCCGCTCCCGGGTGCCCCCGGTAGCCCGCGAGCAGTACTGCGGTGGTGGTCAGGCCGCCGATACCGGCGAAGGCCAGGCAGGTGCCCGCGGTGAGGGCGCGCAGTTCCCGGACGCGCCAGAGCGCCGTCAGCCCCGCCATCAGGTCGGTGCGCAGCGCCCCGCCGGCCGGCACCGGATCCGCCGCCGTCTCGTGATGCGAAGCCGTGACGGACTCCGGCGCAGCACCGATGGGCTGTTGCGCGGCCTCGCAGGACTGTCGTCCGCCCCCGCACGGAATCCCGCCGAGCAGCGCCGCCCCGAGTGCGGCCGAGCCGCCGAGGAGTGCCATCGCCATGCCCGGAGAGGCCAGCGTTGCCACTACGCCGGCCACCGAGGGGCCCGCCACCGATGCCGCGTTGTAGACGGCTGCGTCGAGCGCGTACGCACGGTCCTGCCGCGCGTACGCCGGCAGCAGGACGGCGAGCAGGCTGGAGAGGCCGCCGGACACGGCCGGGCCGCAGGCACCGCCGGACAGGGCGACGGCGAGGACCACCGGGGCGGGGGCCCGTCCGATGAGCGCGGACAGTGCCACGATGCCGAGGGCGAAGCCGCCCAGCGCCCCGAGGTAGCACAGCCGGGGACGGCGCATACGTGTGGCGAAGGCGCCCACCAGGGGTGCCGCGACCACATGCGGCGCCATCCAGGCCGCGAGGACGAACGCGCCCTGGGCCGCGCTCCCGGAGCGCTGCAGGGCCAGCAGAGCCACCGCCACGGCCATGCCCTCGTCCGCCAGACGGGCGGAGAAGGCGGCGGCCAGGTAGAGCGGTAATCCTGATCGTGGCCCTGAGGGCGGCGGGCGCTGCGGCATGAGCGTCGTCTCCAAGGCGGGCCGGGCGGTAACGTCTTGGGCATACAAGACGTTACCCGGGCCCCTCCCCCCCTGCGCCGAGGTCGCGTTGCCCGGCCATGGGCGATATCGGGCCATGGCCGCTGCCCGACCCTGATGGTTATCGGCCGACGGTGGCTACCGGTCCGCGCCGGCTACCGGCCCATGGACCGGGCGAACGTGCTCGGGTCGGTGCTGAATCCCCGGACATCGGCGCGGAACTGCCACTTGCCCGCCTCGTTCCGGGCGAATTCGGCGACCGTGGCGGCGGTGGAACCGGCGACCGCGGCGAAGTCGTGCTGTGCCAGTTCGGCGTACCCCTCGCGGATCCGTACGGCGGCGTTCGCTATGTCACCGAAGACCGTGCGGCCCGCGACCTGTTGGATGGCCACGCCGACGACGACACGCGCATAGGTTTCGGCCAGCCGGTTCAGTTCCAGGATCATGATCTCGTCGTAGCCGAACCCCTGGCCGGTCCGGCTGTCCCGGTTGAGGTTGATGGTCCCGTCGGGCGACCGGCTGTCGAAGTGCACCAGGTAGGCCGGGTCGCCGTGCGGGGCGTCGGCCGTATAGGTCGCCGCGATGATGTCGAGGTCGTGGTCCGGTGTGCCGGTGGGGCTGGGGTCCCACTTGAGCGCTACCTCGACCTTCTCGATGCCCTTGTCGAACGTGTTCACCGGCTTGCCCCTCCTTCCCCCGGGGGCGCGGCACGGACCCACGCGGCGACCCGCGTGGCCATGTGGCCGACTCCCCAGGACTTTCCATGGGTGGCCATCGTGCCACGTAGGCGTCCTGCGGTGCTGAGCGAACTCCCTCTGGTGCCAGGTGGATTGAGGGTGGCTCAATGGGTGAGGGTGGCCGGAAACTGCTCTTGCGGAGGGGCTCGCAGGCTTCGGTGCGCACCCGCGGTGCCGGCGCTCGGCGGGGTGGTGGAAGGCGCCTGTACGGCGCACAGGGGAGTGGGTGCTCCTTTCGGGAGGTTCCGCGCCGGGAGGCTTCCAGGGTGGTGGAGGCGGCGCCCGCGTACCCATCGGCCCACGCCCGTAAGGAAGTTCGGCGTGGTGGGGCCGTGACGCGCAGTGACCAGGTTCGCCCTCGGGCCGTACGATGGCGCGGTGCTGGTCAAGTGGATTCGCCTCACCGTCGTGGACCGTCGAGGGTTCGAGCGGGGGCAGCGGAAATGGGCGGGACTACTGGGGGAGCCGGGGTTCCGGGGGCAGGGCGGAGGGTGGAGCCGGGTGCGGCCGGGTGTCGCGCACTTCGTCGCCTTCTGGGAGAGCCGGGCGTTCTACGACTCCTTCATGGCGCGTTCGCACGACCGGCTGGCGGCCGCCCAGGTGGGCACGTTCAAAGATGCCCGAGTGCGGCTGTTCGAGCACGAGTTTGACGTGAAGGTGGGCTTCCGTCCGGTGTTCGGCGATGTGGATGTGATGCGGCTGGCGCATTGCCAGGTGCGCGGGGACCGGGTCGACCACTTCATGCTGATGCAGGAGAAGGTCTGGAACCCGGCGATGGCGGGCTCGCCGGGCATGCTGCGGGGCATGCTGGGGCGGGCTCCGGGCGAGGAGTTCCTGGTGCTGTCGATGTGGCAGTCGGCGGCCGAGCGTGGGAAGTACCGGCCCGAACGGGTCGAGCGGCTGGCGCTTCGGGCTCAGATAGCCGCGGACGTCCGGGCGGTCACCGGAGATGTCGTGCAGCTCGAACCGTCGTGGACGGTGTGACGGGTGGATGCGGGCCCCGGGCGGGGTGTCAGCCTTCCTCCGCTGCGCGGCCGTCGGTGAACACCCCCGCGCGGGCGGCGGCCAGTGTCACCGCCACGGCCTGCTCGGCGAGGGCGCTGTCGATCGGCTCCCGGGTGATGAAGAGGCGGAAGAAGAGCGGCGCGGAGACGGAGCGGACGAGCGCACCGGCGTCGAGGGCGCGGGTCGGGGCTGCGGCTTCGGCGCCGCCGTCGGCGTCCGGTGACGTCGACAGCTCCCCGCGCCGAAGTGCGCGCTCGACGATGGCCTCGCAGCGCGTGAAGCGCTCGGCGTAGTACGTGCGCAGCGCTTCGGCCGCCCGTTCCGACTGGAAGCCGGCGGCGATCATCGCGGAGCCGGACGCGGACACGGCCGGGTCGGTGAAGGAGGTGACGACCTCCTGGGCGAGGGCGTGCAGATCCCCCTCCAGTGAGCCGGTGTCGGGCGGTAGCCAGCTGTCCTCGCCGGCGAGATCCAGGGCGTCCGCCACCAGCCCTTCGACGTCCTTCCAGCGGCGGTAGAGCGTGGTCTTGTGCACGCCCGAGTGCTCGGCGACGTACTCGACGGTGAGGCCGGGATAGCCGTGCTCGGTCAGGCCGGCCAGCACGGCGTCACGGACGGCCGCGCGGGTGCGGGCGGTACGGCCGCCGGGGCGCCGGGTGCCGGGCTCGGGTGTGGCGGCGTCGGCTCCGTGCGCGCGCTCGCCCGTCGTCGTCCGGCGAGCCTTTTCGTCAGTCAATTGCAACTCCTGTTGCGTTAGGAGGGCTGATGTGCCATCCTCATCGTAATGCAACAGAGGTTGCGTTTGATTGGGGGGAGGGGCGATGCCCACTCAGATCTCACTGCACGACATCACCAAGTCGCACGCCGACCGATTGCTCTTCGACGGTGTCTCGCTGTCGGTACGGCCGGGGGACAGTGTCGGGATCGTCGGGGAGAACGGCGCCGGCAAGTCGACGCTGCTCCGTATCATCGCGGGCGTCGAACGGCCCGATGAGGGGCACGTGGTGCTGCGCGCCGACGGTGGCACCGGCTATCTCGGCCAGACCCCCGACCTCCCGGCGGACCGGACCGTCCAGGATGCGATCGATGCCGCTCTGGCGGATCTCAGGGCGATGGAATGCCGGCTGCGGACGCTGGAGCAGGGGCTCGGGGATGCCACGGACGAGCGGCTGGCGGAGTACGGCGATCTGCTCACCCTCTTCGAGCTGCGAGGCGGCTATGAAGCCGATGCCCGTGTCGACAAGGCGCTGCATGCCCTGGGGCTGGCACGGCTGGACCACGGCCGGCGACTCGGCGGCCTCTCCGGGGGCGAACAGGCCCGGCTGGGACTCGCCTGCCTGATCGCCGCGGCACCGGAGGTGATGTTGCTCGACGAGCCGACCAACCACCTCGACGCGGCCGCCCTCGACTGGCTGGAGGATGCCCTGCTCGCCCATCGCGGCACGGTCCTCGCCGTCTCGCACGACCGGCTCTTCCTCCAGCGGATCGCGACCACGATCGTCGAGGTCGACGCCGACCGGCGGGGCATCGTCCGCTACGGCGGGGACTATGGCGCCTTCGTCGAGGCCAAGGCCGCCGCTCGCCGCCGCTGGGAGCAGGAGTATGCCCAGTGGTGTGAACAGGTCGGCCGGCTCACCGACTTCGCCGCGGGTACGGCCCGTACCGTCGCTCAGGGCCGAGCCATGAAAGACGGCAACAAAATGGCGTACGAACGGGACAAGGGGCGCGTCCAGGCGTCCGTGTCGAGCCGGGTGCGCAATGCCCAGGAGCGGCTGCGCAGACTGCGGGAGAGGCCGGTTCCCCGGCCGCCCGAGCCGCTCCGCTTCCGGGCCGCACCGGGTGCCGGCGACGCGAAGGGGACCCTCGTCGAGCTCGAGGGGGTGCGGGTCGGCGACCGGCTCGCGGTGGATTCCTTCACCGTCACCGCCGGTGAGCGCGTGCTGATCCACGGTGCCAACGGTGCCGGCAAGACCACGTTGCTGCGGGTCCTGGCCGGGGTCACGACCCCCGACCGCGGCACGGTGCTGCGCCGGGGGCGGATCGGCTACCTCGCACAGGAGATACCGGTCTCCCGGCCGGCTGAGCCGCTGCTGGATGCCTTCCGCCGAGGCCTGGCCGGGGACGGCGATCAGCTGACCGACCTGCTGCTGTCGTTCGGGTTGTTCCGTGAACGCGACCTCCGGGTGCCGGTCGGAGCGCTCTCGGCGGGCCAGCGGCGCCGGCTCGCTCTCGCCCGGCTGCTGGCCCGCCCGGCGGATCTGCTGCTGCTCGATGAGCCGACCAACCATCTGGCGCTCGGCCTCGTCGAAGAGCTCGAAGCGGCCCTGGAGTCATGGTCCGGTGCGCTGGTCGTGGTCTCCCACGACCGCCTGCTGCGCCGTCGCTTCTCCGGCCGGCCGTACGAGATACGCAACGGTCGCCCCTACGGGACACGTGACGGTCGTCCTTACGAGATGCGTGATGGCGGTCCTTGCGGGACACATCACGACCGTCCTTGCGGGATGCGTGACGGCCGTCCGGCCCTTGTGGCCGACTGACCGTTCGCCGGTGTGAACCCGAGTCCTAGGGCGGCAGCGGTTAAAGTGCACAGCGATGACCCTCGACCACCGTGACGCAGACCGCTGTGCGCGGGCTCTGGCGAGCCTGCGCGGACTGTCCGTGGGCGACGCCCTCGGCTCCCAGTTCTTCGTCCCCGCCCACTACCCCGCCCTCAAGCGCCGTGCGCTGCCGCCTGCCCCCTGGCAGTGGACCGACGACACCGAGATGGCCTGCTCCGTCCTGGCCGTGCTCACCGCCCACGGCCGGATCGACCAGGACGCGCTCGCGCGTTCCTTCGCGGAACACCACGACGCCGACCGCGGCTACGGCCCCGTCGTGAACCGTCTGCTCCGGCTGATCCGCGAGGGCGGCGACTGGCGTGAGCTGGCGTCCGCGCTCTTCAACGGCAGGGGCTCCTGGGGCAACGGTGCCGCCATGCGCATCGCTCCCCTGGGCGCCTGGTACGCCGGTGACCCCGTGCAGGCCACGCACCAGGCGGAGATCTCCGCGTACACCACCCACCAGCACCGCGAGGCCGTCGTCGGCACCATGGCGGTGGCCGCTGCGGCCGCTCTGGCGGCCGACCCGACCCGCGAGACGAGCCCCGAGCAGCTGCTCGACGGCGTACTGGAGCTGATCCCGCGCAGTGCCGTACAAGCCGGGCTGCGCCGCGCACGCGACATGCTCGACTACGCCGACTCCGGCACCGTCGCGGCGGTCCTGGGCTGTGGACGGCGCACCAGTGCCCACGACACCGTGCCGTTCACCCTGTGGGCCGCGGCCCGGCACCTCGGAGACTACGAGGGGGCGTTCTGGACCACGGTCCAGGCCGGCGGCGATGTCGACACCACCGGCGCCATCGTCGGCGGCATCGTCGCCGCCGGCCCCGGCGGCGCCCCGCCCGCGGCATGGCTGGACAGCACCGAACCCCTTCCGCCCTGGGCTCCCGCCCTGGCCGACTGACCGATCGGCACCGCCGCGGGAGCGCACCGCTGTCCTCATCTGCCCTCCTCGCGCCGCCGCGAGTGCCTTCACCTTCCACGCCTGCATCGGCCGCCCGTATCGCCAACGGGTGGCGCTGTGCGGCGACTTGGCGCTTGTGCGCCGTGTGCGGGGCGGGGGAGGGGCGGGGAAGGGGCGCCTGGCGAAGAGCCGGCCCGGGGCCGGTCGGCGCCGACCGCCGCGTACCGGTCGGTAGGGGCATCGGTGAACCCCGTCCCCGGTGTCATCCGGGCCGATGGCGGCGGAGACGGGAGCCGGTGCGGACGGCTGGGCCGAATAGGCGTAACCTGGCTGGCGCCATGCCGTACGAGCCTCCTACCCATACTGTCGAGCGATCATTGCGCGCCAAGACGGGCGCCAAGATCGTCGCAGGGATCGACGAGGTCGGACGCGGTGCCTGGGCCGGTCCGGTCAGCGTCTGCGCGGCCGTCACGGGTCTGCGCCGGCCGCCCGACGGACTCACGGATTCCAAGCTGCTGACCCCCAAGCGCCGCAGTGAACTCTGCGAGGTGCTCGGCGAATGGGTCACGTCGTATGCCCTGGGTCACTCCTCTCCGGAGGAGATCGACAACCTGGGTATGACCGCGGCGCTGCGGCTCGCGGCCGTACGCGCCCTGGAGGCGCTGCCGGTCCGGCCGGACGCCGTCATCCTCGACGGCAAGCACGACTACCTGGGTGCGCCGTGGCAGGTCCGCACGGTCATCAAGGGCGACCAGTCCTGTATCGCGGTCGCCGCCGCGTCCGTGATCGCCAAGGTGCGGCGCGACGCGCTGATGGCCGAACTGGGCCTGGAGTACGCCGGTTTCGACTTCGCGTCCAACGCCGGCTACCCCTCGCCGACCCACCGCAACGCCCTGGAGGAGTACGGTCCCACGCCGCACCACCGACTGTCGTGGTCCTACCTCGACGCCCTGCCCCGGTGGCGGCATCTGAAGAAAGTGCGCGTCACTCCCGAAGCAGCCGCTCTGGAAGCCGGTGGCCAACTCGGCTTCGACTTCTGAGCGGTACGGGCGTTAATTCGGTACCCGATGACGTGACCCGCACCTACGTTTGATAGACATCCCTTTATGCCTCTCATCCCCGAGGAGCCTCAGATTCACGAGAGTGTCCCGGGTCCCCGCGCAACTCCGGCCGCCGGCCGCACCGCGCCGACCCCCCGTCCTGTCCCTGGTCCCGGTCCCCGCCCCGCGCCGCCGCGTGGCGCCCCCGCGTCCAGCGCCCGTCCGGGCAAGCCCGGACCCCCTGCCCCACCGCGTGGCTCCGTCGCCGCGCCGCCGGCGCCACGCGACGGTTCGCCGGAGCCGTCGGCCGACCGGAGCGGCACCGCGGGAGCGCAGCTCCAGCTGATTCCGGCGCCCGTCGCCGGCGCCGTCGACGCCGCTGACGAGGCCGTCGACCTGCTGCTGGACTCCGGCCGTGCGCCGGGCGACATCCTCGTGCTGACCACCGGTGAAGCCCACCCGTGGGCCGCGCATGAGCTGTCCTTCGGCGAGGCGTCCTACTGGGCCCAACACGACGCGGCGGACGATGTGTTCTACGCGGACGCCACCGCCGAGCGTGCTACCGGCCGCCCGGTCGTGATCGTCGCCGTCAACGGCGGCACGGACGAGACCACCGCGCGGGCGCTGCCCTCGGCGATGGCCCGGGCCGGAGTGCTGCTGATCGTCTGCGGCGAACCGCAGCGGATCAACGCCGTTCTCGGCGCGAGCGCCTGACCGCTCCGGTTCCGTAGCAGCCCGTCGGCCCGGAGGCCGTCGGGCTCGCTTGCGGTCGCGGACGGACGCGTCCCGCCGGTGCGGGACGCCGCACGGTCTCCCAGGTCCGCACGGCTTCCCGGGCCCGGTCAGCGCGCCGCCGCGTGCCGATGGGCTTCCGGAGCCCCGCCGCCGGTGCTGCGGGGCGCTGTACCGCCCGGAACGACGGCAGCGGCCTTACGGGGCGCATCCGGCGGTGCCGCCGTCGTGTGGTCCGTCCCCGTTGGGCGGGGTTGTCGGCCCGGCCGGTCCGCGGGGGAAGAGCGGGGACGGCGTCCGCCACGGCCCTCTCCCAGTACCTGCCAGCGGTCAGGGGTCAGCGTGATGTACGCGCCGCAGCGGAGCCCGTGGAGGGTGCACGCATCGCGCAGCCCCCACATCCACGCCCCGTCCGTCTCGGTCCAACGCGGTTCGCCCGCACGGCAGTAGAGCAGTATGGCCGTACGGACCGGAGCGCGGAGCCGCAGATCGTGCGGGATGACCCGGCGCAGATGCGTCAGCAGGGCGTTGCGGAGCTCCCAGCCGTCGGGCGCGACGGCGGGTTCGGTGAACGAGGCGCTGGCGGTCACCCGCTCCTGCGGGTCGAGCACCGCCACAATGGCCGTCGACAGCCCCGGGCGATGGCGGTCGTGCAGGCCGGTGACGACCTCACGCGGGTTGCGCAGCAACGGGATACCGGCCGAAGCCCACTCGGCGGGCTCCAGCTTCCGGCCCAGGCGGGCGGTGGGATCGGCGGACGTGGGCGGGGACGGATGCGGGGCGAAGCCGAAGGTCACGTTCCTCCCTTCGTCTACGCGGCAGCGCGGGGCGTACCCGGATGCGACACTGCACCAGGACATCGCCCTGCCTGACCACGGACGGCTGGCACGGGGAAGCGTCCCCAATTCTCCCGGTCGTACAGGCATGCGGCAACGAGCAATTCCTGTAGTCGGCCTGAATCGCCCCATGCACCACTCGTGTCCCGGGCTGCCGCACTGCCCGTCCCGTACCGGGGACCGTCTTGTCTCCTGGGGCCCTCGCGTACGACCTTGTGCCCTGGGCCCTCGCGTACGACGGTTCGCCGTACTCAGACCCCCGCGTGGACGTAAGCCGCCCAGATGTGCGGACTGTTGGGCATGTCGTGCCGTAGTTCGCGGACGGTGTGGTGCAGGGCGTCTGCGGACGGGCCGCCGTCGGCGCCGGCCGCGCGCCGGTAGAAGGCCCGGGTGACGTGTTCCGCGTGCGTGCTGTCGATCTCCCAGAGCGTGCCGACCGCGGCGGGGAAGCCCGCCAGCAGGAAGGCGCTGGTGATGTGGACGGCCTCGTCGCTGAGCCGCTCGGAGGCGCGCGCGGTCCCGCAGGCCGCGAGGAAGGCGAGGCGCGCCGCGTGCGGCCGGGCCCGGCAGACCTCGCGAACGGAGAGCGGTTCGCCGCTGGGCAGGTGGAGCAGGGCACCGGACGGTTCTGCCGGGTCGGTGGCCGCGTGGCAGCCGAAGTGCGCCCAGGGGGTGCTGCCGAGCGCGGCGAGTACGGCCTCGCGGGTCGCCGCCGCGCCGATCAGCGGCTCGTGCGCCCCGAGCAGCCCGGCGGCGTATCGGGTCGCCGCCGCGACGCCGGGCAGGTCGCCCTCGGGTGACGCGACGAGGAGGGCGCTGTCCCCGCCCGCGGTGTCGCGGTGCTCGGCGCGGGAGCGCGCGTACGCGAGGGTCTGGAAACCCGGCACGTACGACGACACCACGGCATCCAGCGCGGCGCCGCAGTCGTCCAGGGAGCAGTCGGGCAGCGTGCATTGGGCCGCGTGCAGCGGCAGGGCGTTGAAGGCGCCCGTGGGCACCCACCAGATCCGCGGCCAGGGTCCTGAGGCGGATACCGGCTCTCCGGCCCCCACGAGGTCGAGGACGGGGCGCACGATCCGGTGCCAGGTCCACGACAGGGTGCGGCGGACCGTGGCTCCGGCGGCGACGAGTTCGGCCGGGGACAGCCGCGAGGTGCCTTGTGCGTTGATCGCGGAGATCGCCTCACGCAGCCGCCGGGCCGCGTCGGCGATGTCGTCCGACTCGGCGTCGAGGCACAGCGCGGTGATCGACCGGTCGGTGACGACCAGCGCATGGCACACGCGCCGCGCGTGGTTGAGCAGGACGACCGGCCCGTCGGCGGCCAGGGAGCGCAACCGCTCGGCGGAGAGCGGGCGGAGGAAGCCGGCGAACCCCGGCCGGCTGCGGATGTCCTCGATCAGCTCGTCCAGCGCACGGGATGCGCGGAGCCCGGCGAGCCGGGCCCGTTCGGGCTGCTCGTACCCGTCCGGGCCGGGCTCGGCGGAGAGCTGGTCGGTGAGCCGCTCGAATGCGGCCGCGAGCGCCGGGTACGCGGAGCGCAGCTCGCTGAGGTCGGCGCGGGCTTCGAGCCGCCGGGACAGCAGGAGTCCGCGGCCGCGCTCCAGCAGCGCGGTGGCGCGATCGACGTCGGGGCCCTCGACGCTGCGAAGGGAGGCCGGGGTGAGCCCGGGCGGCGCATCCGGCAGCCGCGGGGCGTCCGGGGCCGCCGCGACGGCTTCCTCCAGTGCCGCCACATGCGCTTCCACGGCCTTCACGTGGTCCTGCAGGCGGCTGGTGCCGTCGCGGACGAGGACCGTCACGAGGACCAGCTCGACGACGGCCCGGATGTCCCCCTCGAACGACGTCAGGGCGTGCTCGGCGGACTGGGGGTCGCTGCCTCGGTCGGTGATGCCGGGCATCGCCTCGACGGCCGCTTCGAGATGGGAGAGGGCGAGGTCGATACGCGGCTGTGGCCGGCCCAACGCACCCGCCGCGGCCCCGATTTCGGCGTGTGCCCGGAACCAGACCGGGATCCGCGGGTCGCGCAGCGCCGTGGGGTCGGCGACGCCGGCGAGGCGGTTCAGGAGCGGCGCCAGTACGGCTTCGACGGCGTTGGCCGGTTCCCGGCCCTGGCCGCCGGGGGCCCGCTCCGACACGACCGGGGGCAGGCGCCGGCCGAGGACCATGGCGGCGATCATGCTGACCAGGGGGCGCATCGTGCCTGCCCAGTCCTGGGGCGCCTCCGCCTCGACGGCGTCGACCAGGTGGCCTGCCTCGCCCACGAGGCGGAGTGCGTGCTCCCGGTCCTCCGCCCGGATGTCGAAGGCGCGGAGGATGAGTGTCCGCATGAGCGTCATCGCACTGGAGAACCGCCTCGGATGGCCGGGCGGGCATGCGGCGAATGTCTCGCGGCACCGGTCGATCTGGCCGTCGGTGATGCCGGCCTTCGGGCCGCCGCCCGGCCCCACGCTCTCCAGCAGGTTGAGCAGGTCCTCGCCCAGCACCTCGAGCCCCGGCAGCTGCGCTCTCTCCTCGTCGGTGGCGCGGGCGTCGAGCTCCTGCAGCCGCAGAGCGCTCTGCCGGGCCCGGTCGAGCTGTGCCGTCTCATGCCCCAGCATGTAGTTCTGCAGGGCGTTGAAGAACTCCGACTGGTCCGTCATGGCCGCCTGGACGATGTCGTCGGGTGGGCCGCCGGCCGCCATGTCGGCGAGCAGTACCGCCGCCTCGCGCGCCTCCTCCGCGTCGAGGCGTCCGGCCGACAGGGCCGTGAGCGCCCAGGCCAGGATCCCGTCGGTGCCGGCCGGGAGTTCGGCGAGGTGAGAGCGGGCGTGACGGAGAAGCGGAACGGCCTCTTCGAGGAGGGCGGCATCACCGAGGGCCGCGGCGCGGGAGGCCAGCGCGCTGCCGAGGACCGCGGACAGCTCGGCCCGTTCGACGGTCTCGTCCTCCGCGAGGTCCGCGAGGAGTTCCCGGAGGGCCGCGATGTCGGCGCCGAGGCGGCCGGGGTCGTCGAGGCGGATGTCGGCCATGCGGGACAGCCGGGAGACCACCTTGGCGGCCTCCGGGTCCGCCCGGCCGTCCGGCTCGCCGGTGAGGACCGTCATCGTGGCGACGGACAACGCGGCGTCGTAGGCGCCCTTATGGAGCAGGCCGAACAGCTGCAGGCCGGCCGGGGCCCCGGCCGCCGCCTGCCCGGTCAGCGAGCGGGCCTCCGCGTCCAGCCGCGCCGCCCCGTCGGGCTCGGCCTCCCGCAGCTGACGGGCCCGCAGTCCGGTGAGGGCGGCGAGCACCGCGACGTAGGCGTAACGCAGCGGCCGCTCGGCGGGGACCGTGGCCAGGGCGGCGCGGTACCGGGCGATCTGCTGGTCGGAGACCGGATCACCGGTGGAGAACGCGGCCGTGATGCCCAGGGTTTCCAGGTCGATGTCCAACGGCGCATCGTGCTGAGCGGCGCGCGCTTGGAACTGCTCGACAACGCGGCTGAGGAGGGGCCCCACCTGCTGCGCGTGCTCCGGGTCGTCGCTCTCCGCCGTCTCGTGCAACTCCGCGAGAACGGTGAGGAGTTCCCGGTCCTCACCGCTCACGGCGCCGATGTCGTCGGCGTGCGCGAGCAGTTCGGCCGCGAGTCCGGCCGCCTCACGGGCCGCCTCGTCGTCACCGGTCTCCCGGGCCAGGGCGTCAAGTGCCTCGCTCAGGGTGGCAGTCGCGAACAGGTGGGCCGGATGCCCGGGTGGGGTGTGGACGAGGGCCGAGCGCAGCCGGCGTACGGCGCAGGCGATACGGCCGGCGTCGTGCTCCTGTGTACCCGCTTCCGCGACGGCCGCCCCGACGCGCAGATCCAATTCGCCCGGCCAGTCGGCGGGTTCGGCGTGCAGCTCGCGCAGGAGGCGCAGCCCCTCGCCGGCCTCCGGGGTCAGCATCTCGTCGGGGGCCGCCGCGACCAGCCGTTCGACCTCGGCGAGCGAGGGCTCACCGAGCAGCCGGGCCGCGTCGAGGACGGTGCCGAGAGCAAGGGGCATCGCTGCGGCCGCGACCGGACCGAGGGCCGCCGGGTCGAGGCCGGGCAGCCGTTCGCACACCACGCGCCCGTGCCGGGCCGCGACGGCCAGGGCCTCCGGCTCCGCCGCCAGCTGGAATCGGGCCAGCTGGACCCGGAGGGCGTGCAGCGTCAACTCGACGAAACCGTCGTGGTCCTGGGGCAGCAGCCGCAGGGCCGTGTCGGACCAGGCGAGAGCGCGGTCGAGGGCGACGAGCCGGTCGGGGCCGGCCGTCTCGTGCGCGTCGAGCACGTCGCCGTGGGCCGAGCTCACGAGATACCCGAAGCGCGCGTCATGGGCCGGGTCGGTGGGGTCGAAGGACTCCCGCAGGGGCTCGGGAAGCTGGACGTGCCCGGGTACGCGCGGCTGCAGAAACCCGAAGACGATGGCTGCGAAGGCTGCGCTCCGCTCCGCGTCCGGGGCGTCGGGGCCGGTGCGGAACCAGAAGGTCCAGAAGACCGCGGCGAGCGCGTCGAGGTCGAGGGAACCCTCGGGCGACGGAGCGGCTTCGCGCAGCAGGGCGAGCGCGTCGTCGACCGCGTCGGGTGCATGCAGGGGTGCGGCGTCGCCGGCGTCCCGAGCCGCCGACAGGCGTGCGACGACTCGTCTTTGAAGGTCGGTCATCGCTCGTTACATTAATGGGATTTGCCGACAAGGAACAGTGATTCCAGGGGAGTCGAGGGGGCGCGGTGGGCGATGGGGCGAAGGCGCAGAGGGTGTACGGGGACGCCGTCGGGTACCTGTGCCGCAACGTCGACGGGCTGCGTGAGCTGATCGGCCCTGCTCTGTGGGACACGCCGTTCGCGGTCGTGCGGGACGGCGACTCGTCCGCCGACGAGTGGCGCCACGCCGTGCGCGCGCTGCACGACGCGGCCGAGGCGGCCGGGATTCCGGGCGGACTCGGCTTGCGCGCCACCATGGGCGTGGGCGACTGGCCGGGCGGTCCCACGCCGCGGTCGACCGGCTGGGTCTGTCCCATGGGCCGCTGCTCCCGCGTCGACCTGCGCGAGGACCGGGAGGACGGGGCCGCGGAGACACCGGCCTGCGCGCTGACCGGCCGGCGGATGCGCCTGGTGGACTGACGGGTGACGGGGCGGGTGGACTGACGGGTGATGGGGCTGCTCCTCGAACTCCAGAAGCGGATACCTGACCGGTGGTTCCTGCGCCGGCTGCTGCCCGCCGTGCTGTTCGTCGCGGTCGCCGTCGTGGGCGGCGGGCAGCTCGGCCAGCGGCACTGGGCCGACCTCGGGCTCGCCCGCGACCGGATCGCCGGTGCGCTGCGGCTGAGCGGCGCCGCCGCGGGGGAAGGCGTGGCGACACTCGTCCTCGTCGCCGTGGCGGTGGCGGGGGCCGCGTTCGCCGTGCCCTTCGCCGCGGCCGCGGTCAGCGCGCTGGTGTCCGGGGCCTGGCCCTGGTGGCTCGTACCGCTGGGACGGCGGCTGACCCTGTGGCGGGCCCGGCGCTGGGTGCCTCCCAGGGAGATCGGGGAGGAAGCCGTACGGGCCCGCGCGGAGGGACGGGAGTGGCGCGCCGCCCGTCTCGACGCACACAGGGCCCGCACCGCGTCGGTCCGCCCCGGCTGCCCCACCTGGTCGGGCGAGCGGCTCCGTGCGGCAGAGGGGCGCGTCGGCCGGGCGACGGGGGCAGATGTCTCCGAGGCGTGGACCAGGCTGCTCCTCGAGGTGCCGGACGCGTCCCGGGTCGCGCTGAGCGAGGCGCGTGACGCCTACGCGGGGGCCTGCGAGGCCCTTGTGTGGAGCGCCGCCTTCACGCTCGTCGGCATCTGGTGGTGGCCCGCGGCACTCGTCGGCCTCCTTCTGTGGACGGCGTCCTGGCACTCGCTGCGCCGTGCGGTGGAGGAACTGTGCCGCACCACCGAAGCGGTTTTCGCCCTGCGGTACGCCGACACCGACACCGACCGCCCCAGCGGGCCTTGAGGGACCCGGGCGCACGGCGTGGCCCTTCGCGAGCTGCCTGTCACGCTGGGTGAAGTGGCTCATTGTCCCTGCCATCGGGTTGCATGGGGGCATGGACGATCTGGAGCTCCGCACCGAAGCCGACGCCATCCTCTCCGAGCTCGTCGGTGACCCGGGAGGCTCGGCACGGCTGCGGGAGGACCAGTGGCAGGCGGTGGCGGCTCTGGTGGAGGAGCGCCGCCGTGCCCTGGTGGTGCAGCGCACGGGCTGGGGCAAGTCGGCGGTGTACTTCGTCGCCACCGCTCTGCTCCGCCGGCGCGGCTCCGGTCCGACGGTGATCGTCTCGCCGCTGCTGGCGCTGATGCGCAACCAGGTCGAGGCGGCAGAGCGGGCCGGCATCCGGGCGCGCACCATCAACTCGGCCAACCCCGAGGAGTGGGACTCCATCTACGAGGAGGTCGAGCACGGCGAGACCGATGTCCTCCTCGTCAGTCCGGAACGCCTGAATTCCGTGGATTTCCGTGATCAGGTGCTGCCCCGGCTCGCGGCCACGACCGGTCTGCTGGTGGTCGACGAGGCGCACTGCATCTCCGACTGGGGACACGACTTCCGGCCGGACTACCGGCGGCTGCGGACGTTGCTCGCCGAGCTCGCCCCCGGCGTCCCGGTGCTCGCCACCACCGCGACCGCCAACGCGCGGGTCACCGCGGACGTGGCCGAGCAGTTGGGCACCGGCGCCGGCGAGGCCCTCGTGCTGCGCGGCCCGCTGGAGAGGGAGAGCCTGCGGCTGGGCGTGGTCCGGCTGCCGGACGCCGCACACCGCCTGGCCTGGCTCGCCGAGCACCTGGACGAGCTGCCGGGCTCCGGGATCATCTACACGCTGACGGTGGCGGCGGCCGAGGAGGCCGCCGCCTTCCTGCGGCAGCGAGGCTTCCGGGTGGGGTCCTACACGGGGCGCACGGAGAACGCCGACCGGCTGCAGGCCGAGGCGGACCTTCTGGGCAACAGGGTCAAAGCACTGGTCGCGACGTCGGCACTCGGCATGGGCTTCGACAAGCCGGACCTGGGATTCGTGCTCCATCTCGGCTCGCCGTCCTCCCCGATCGCGTATTACCAGCAGGTCGGCCGCGCCGGTCGCGGGGTGGCCCACGCCGATGTGCTTCTGCTGCCCGGCAAGGAGGACGAGGCCATCTGGCGCTACTTCGCCGATACCGCCTTCCCGCCGGAGGCGCAGGTTCGGCAGACCCTCTCGGCCCTCGCCGGTGCGGGACGGCCGCTGTCCGTGCCGGCCCTGGAGGCGACGGTGGACCTTCGGCGCAGCCGGCTGGAGACCATGCTGAAGGTGCTGGATGTCGACGGCGCGGTCAAGCGCGTGAAGGGCGGCTGGACGGCGACGGGGGCCGACTGGAAGTACGACGCCGAGCGCTATGCCTGGGTGGCGCGGCAGCGGGCTGCCGAGCAGCAGGCGATGCGCGAGTACACGAGCACGGACCGGTGCCGGATGGAGTTCCTGCGGCGGCAGTTGGACGACGAGGGGGCGGCCCCGTGCGGCCGGTGCGACAACTGCGCGGGAGCCTGGGCCGATCCCGCTGTTTCGGCGGAGACGCTGACGGGGGCGGCGAAGGAACTGGACCGCCCGGGCGTGGAGGTTGAGCCGCGCCGGATGTGGCCGACGGGGATGCCCGCCCTGGGCATCGACCTCAAGGGGCGTATCCCGGCCGAGGAGCAGTGCTCCACCGGGCGGGCGCTGGGGCGGCTCTCGGACATCGGCTGGGGCAACCGTCTGCGCCCGCTGCTGGCGGAGAACGCGTCCGACGGGCCGGTACCCGACGATGTCCTGCGGGCCGCGGTGGACGTCCTCGCCGATTGGGCCCGCTCTCCGGGCGGCTGGGCATCGAATCTCCCGGATGCCGCTGCCCGGCCGGTGGGAATCGTCGCCGTGCCGTCCCTGGTGCGCCCGCAGCTGGTCGGTTCCCTGGCACGGGGAATCGCCGCCATCGGCCGCCTCCCCTTTCTGGGCACCCTGGCATACACCGGGCCGAGCGGTGCGCACGCGACGCGTCGCAGCAACTCCGCCCAACGCCTCAGGACCCTGTCCGGAGCCTTCACCGTGTCGGAGGAGCTGGCCGGCGCCCTGAAGGGCTCCCCGGGCCCTGTCCTGCTCGTGGACGACTACACCGACTCCGGCTGGTCCCTCGCAGTCGCTGCCCGCCTGCTCCGCCAGGCAGGGAGCGGGCAGGTCCTTCCGTTGGTCCTCGCCGCGGCAGGCTGACGGCGGTGATCGCCGGCGGCCGGCGCAGCCGCGGCCTGCGCCGCCTCGGTCGGCCGCCACTGCCGCGGCACGCGGATCTTCGTTGCTCATACCTCCATGCAACCCGATGCCACTGACAACGCGCCGATCCCCGACCGGAGTTGTGGATAACTTCGTCACCCGCGAGTTATCCACAGGGGTCGCGGTGCAACGGCCGGTCGCGGGATCTTCGAGCCATGAATCCGCACAGCGAACCGCGCAAGCACAGCACCGACACCGACCCCGTGGCGACGCCCCCGACGCCCGGGCCCACGCCTCCACCGCCGACCACCCCGGCCCCGAGCGCCCCCGACCCCTCGCCCTTCCGGACTTCCCCGGCCTCTCCGAACTCCCCGGCTTCCCCGACCGTTCCTTCTGCTCCCACAGCCTCGGACTCCCCGGACTCCCCGGACTCGGCACGCACCGTCCGCCCCGGCGGACCGGCCGACCCGAACACCCCGCCCGCCGGAGCCCAGGTCACCCTGCGCAGCCCGGCCGAGCTCGCCGACGCCCTCCCGTACCTGATGGGCTTCTACCCGGACGACTCGATCGTGATGGTCGCCCTGCACGGCGAGCGCGGACGCTTCGGCGGCCGGGTCCGGCTCGGCATCCCGACCGACACCGGGCAGTGGCCGGACATCGCGGACGAACTCGCCGCATGCCTGATCTCGACCGGTCAGGAGGGCGCCGCCCGGCCCTCGGCGATCGTCGTCTACCTGTGCCAGGAACCCGCGGCGGGCGAGAGCGGCAAGGACGTCAAGGACCGGCTCCGCCCCCTTGCCCAGAGGCTGCGTATTGCCTGCGGCGCGCTCGACGTCCCCGTCCTGGAGGCCCTCTGCCTCTCCAACGGCCGTTTCTGGTCGTACTGTTGCCCCGACTTCCGCTGCTGCCCGGCGGAGGGCACACCGATGGTCGCGCCGGGCACATCGGTGATGGCCGCGGCCGCCGCGTACGCGGGGATGCAGGTCCGCGGTTCGCTCAAGGAGATGGAAGCCAGGCTCAAGCCCCGCACCGGACCGCGCGCCGCCGATCAGGAGAAGGCGCTGGACGCGGCGGCCGCCAGGCTCCTCCCGCGGATGCTTCGCGGGGCGAGCGCGGTGGCGGTCCGTGAGGAGACCCTCGACCGGGCCTCCACCATGATCCACCGATTCCGGCGGGACACCCCCGCGGGCAGCAACCGGGCCCGGGACGCATGCGACGACGCGCTGATCACCGACGCCGAGGCCGCCGGCCTGATCCTCGGCCTCCAGGACCGGGTCACCCGTGACCGCGCCGCGCAGTGGATGGACGGCCCCGCCGCCGCACCCGCTCTCCGGCTCTGGCGGGCCCTCGCCCGCCGGTGCGCCGGCAGCTACGCCGACCACGCGGTGGCACCGCTCACCCTCGCCGGGTGGGTCTGCTGGTCCACCGGGGACGGGCCCTCCGCCCGTGTCGCTCTCGGCTGCGCCTTGGCCATCGACCCCGACTACATCTTCGCCCAGCTGATGCACCGCGCCATCAACGAGGGCCTCGATCCCGAGCCGTTGCGCCGCTGTCTGCGCGAGCAGCACCGGGAAGCGGTCGGCACCGCCGGCGCATCCGTAGCGCCTGCCGAACCCGCGCCCGTCGCCCAGGACGCCCCGCGGTCCACGAGGCGTCCGGCCCCGGCGCGTCCCGGAGCCGCCGCCCGTCCGCGCGGACCACGGGGCGGCACCGGACCGGGCGTACGGACCACCGACCGACGCGGTCGGCGCCGGACCGGCCGGGGCGACGACCGGAGCCGGCGGTGATCGCGCCCGCCCGGAGCGGCCGGCGTGACCTGGGCGCCGGCCCGCGCGTTCACCTGAGTGGCGTAGTCCGTACGGATCCCCGACCTCACCAGGGAGCGCAGAGCGTGCCAGGCATCCTCCCCACCGCCCAACCGGTCGGCCGGCCGCCCGCGGAGCGGCGCGCGGCGCCGGCCCGGGCCGCACAGCCGCAGCCCGTCCACGATTCATTGGTCTGTGTCGCCCTCCCGGCCCTCGCCGTGTCGTCCGCCTCGGGGCAGCTGACCGGCCAAGGCCTGGACGGCTTCTACCGCGACGGCCGAAGAGTTCTGTCCCACTGCGAACTGCGGGTGGCGGGTGGTGAACCGCTCGTCGTCCAAGGGCGGTTGACCGGCGCGGACCGCGCCCGGTTCATCGGTACGGTCCGCAGAACCGGCGAGCGCGGGCCGGACCCCGAGATCTGTCTGGAACGCCTGCGGTGCGCCGACGGCACGGAACGGATCACCTTCCACAGCAGCGCCGTCCGGCCCGTCCGGCTGCCGGTCGAGATCCGGCTGGGGACGGACCTCGCGGAACTGGGAGCCGTCGCGGTCGGCCTCCCGGGGCCCGAACTGCGGGCCGCGGTGCATGGTTCCGGGCTCCGCTGGTCCGGGCCGGGGGTGCACGCGACGGTGTCCGCGACGCCCGCACCCGAGGACGCCCTGGCCTCGGCGGGGCTGTTGCGCTGGGAACTGGACCTGCCGCCCGGTGGCCGGCGCACCATCGAACTGCGTGTCGGTCTGGAGCACACCCCCGGCGGGCCGGGCGGCTGCCCCTCGGGCGGCCATCACTACTCCGGGGGGACCCGCATCCCCGGCCAGCGCGGCGGAGTGTTCGCGCCGCGGGCCCGCGCCGACCGGCCGCCCCGGCCCTGGACGTCCGCCCGCCTGGAGTGTGACGACCGCCGGGCCGACGCCCTCATGGCCGGCAGTCTCGACGATCTGTACGGCCTGGTGCTGCGAGATCCGGCCGCTCCCGCGGATGTGTACGTCGCGGGCGGCTTCCCCTGGCGCTGCGGTCCGGCACCGGCCGAGGCACTGTGGACCGCCCGCATGCTGCTGCCGCTCGGCACCCGGCTCGCTGCGGGCACGCTCCGTGCGCTCGCCCGCAGCCAATGCGCCGCACCAGGGGCGGATTTCGGTCGAATTCCCGGGGCGCTCCGGGACGCGGGACCGCACGCCCCGCCCAGCTGTACCGGTGTCGAGGCGACCCTGCTCTTCCCCGTAGTGCTCGCCGAGGCGCGTCGCTGGGGCCTGCCCGAGCAGGAGACCGAGCGGCTGATGCCCGCGGCGGAGCGCTGCCTGAGGTGGCTGCAGACCGCCGCCGACCCCGCGGGCGGCGGACGCGGCGGCTATGTCCCGGACCCCGCGCCCGGCGGGCCGTACCGCTGCGAAACCCAGGCCCATGCCCACCGGGCCGCCCTGCTGGGCGCCGACCTCCTCGATACCTACGGACTGTCCGACGGGGCGGCGCTCCGGGACTGGGCGGCGGAGCTCCGGGCCCGGTTCCGCTCGGACTTCTGGGCCGAGGACCGCGCGGGCGGCCGGCCCGCTGCCCTGCTCACGGCCGGCGGACGGCCCGTACCGCACCTCGGCTCCACCGCCGCCCACCTCCTGGACACCGGGCTGCTCGGCGGTGGTGCCCTCGCTCCCGGGCTGCTGGACGCGGCCCGGACGGACCAGCTGGCCAGGCTGCTCGGCGGCCCGGCGATGGACTCCGGGTGGGGCCTGCGGGGGCTCGGCGCCAAGGAGAGCGGCTACAACCCGTTCGGCCACCGGGGTGGCGCGGTTCGTGTCCACGAGACGGCGGTCGCCGCCGCCGGCCTGGCCGCCGCCGGTCACGAGCGGGCGGCCGGAAACCTGACTAGGGGTGTCCTCGACGCGGCGGAGGGCTTCGGGTATCGGCTTCCGGAGATGTACGCGGGGGAGCAGCGCACCGCCGACGGCGCCCCGGTCCCGCATCCGGCCGCCTGCCGTCCGGCCGCCGTGGCGGCGGCCGGTGCGGTGCACCTACTGATCGCGCTCGCCGGTCTGCGCCCCGACGTCCCGGCCGGGACGGTCTCCGTGCGGCCGCTCGGCACCGCCCCGCTCGGCGCGATACAGCTCACCGGCCTGAGCATCGCGGAGCAGCCGTTCGCCGTACGGATCAGCAGGCTCGGCATGGGCATGGTGGAGGCCGCGGCGGAAGGTCTGCAGCTGGGCTCGTGAGGTGCCGAGTGGCCTGTTTATCGTCAGGCGGACGACTATGATCACGGCATGCCTCCCTACGACCCGTCGGCCTTCCCGCCCTTCGCTGTCACCGTCGACCTGGTCGTGCTCACCGTGCGCCGCCACGCCCTGTGCGCGCTGGCCGTGCGCCGTGGTGAGCCGCCGTTCCAGGGCCGCTGGGCGCTGCCCGGCGGATTCGTCCGGGCCGATGAGGACCTGGAGGCCGCCGCCGCCCGGGAGCTCGCCGAGGAGACCGGGCTGCACGCCCAGTCCCCGACGGGCCCGTCGCCCGCGTACGGTGCCCACCTGGAACAGCTCGCGACGTACGGCGACCCCAAGCGTGACCCCCGGATGCGCGTCGTCAGCGTCGCGCACCTGGTCCTCGCCCCCGACCTGCCGGCTCCCACACCGGGCGGGGACGCGCACAGCGCACGCTGGGCGCCGGTGGAGACCCTGCTGGGGCAGGGCGACACCCGGGTCCGCGAGGGCGAGCTGGGGGCGCCGCTCGCCTTCGACCACGCACGGATCCTCGGTGACGGGGTGGAGCGCGCCCGCTCAAAGATCGAGTACTCCTCGCTCGCCACGGCCTTCTGCCCGCCGGAGTTCACCGTCGGCGAGCTGCGGCGGGTCTACGAGGCGGTCTGGGGCGTCGCCCTGGACCCCCGTAACTTCCACCGCAAGGTGACCGGCACCCCCGGGTTCCTGGTCCCCACGGGCGGCACCACGACCCGCCAGGGCGGCCGCCCGGCCCAGCTGTTCAGAGCCGGCGGGGCGACGCTGCTCAACCCGCCGATGCTGCGCCCGGAGGTCTGAGCGCCGCCGGTGATGACGCGCCCGCGTCGTTCCCTCCCTCTCCACTCCCCTTTTCGCTTCCCCTCTTCGCTCTTGTAACTCCCCTTCGGGAAAGGGACGTTCCTTGACCGGGGTGGTGCGTGGGTGGCGCCATGCGCCGTACTCGGCACGGGAACAACAGAGTTGGCGCCTGTGTTCCACGAGGTTCCCGAGCCGGGTGTGGGCCGTCTTCCCCGTGGTCATCCGCTTTCTCGTCCTGCGGTCGTTCCCTGTCCGTTCCGCGGTCGTCAAGTGCCTCTCTCGATTCGACCGTGACCGTTCGGTCGTGCGGCGGCCCAAAGGTCAATTCGCCTGCTCTGTCCCGAGGTTGTCGCCCACCGGTCCTGGTCTGCGGAAACCCATCCGTTGTGCTATACGGCTGCGGGTTCTGACCGAGTAAGAAGCCTGTTTTGTCGCTGTGTTGTGCTGGCCGTTGTCCGCAACTCGCCATGGAGAGCGCATTTCTTTCCGATAAAGCGTCAATTCGGAGATGGGGGGCGATCACCCTTTCGTGTGCTTTTCACCAAAGACCTCAAGGGCGTTCGGAGTGCCGCCGACAAAGGATGCGTGAGTACCCTTGCGCACACCATGATGACCGCGGCTCGCCCCGGCGACACCGGCCTCGCAGGCCCGGGCGAGCTTGACCGCTACCCCTACGCCAACGCTGCCAACGCTGCGAACGCGAACAGCACAGCCAGTCCGGACCGGGCCGAGCGCGTCCCACAGGTCTGGGAAGGCTCCGAGGCAGACATCGGCCGGGTCGGCCGCCGCGCGGCCGGCAGCCGCGGCCGTGGCCTGCACGGCCAACTCGTCCAGCAGCTCGGCCAGATGATCGTTTCCGGCGATCTCGGCGCCGACCGTCCGCTCGTCCCCGAGGAGATCGGCCAGCGCTTCGAGGTCTCCCGCACCGTCGTCCGTGAGTCGCTGCGCGTTCTCGAGGCCAAGGGCCTCGTCAGCGCGCGCCCCAACGTGGGCACCCGGGTGCGCCCGGTCAGCGACTGGAACCTCCTCGACCCCGACATCATCGAATGGCGGGCCTACGGTCCGCAGCGTGACGACCAGCGCCGCGAGCTGTGTGAGCTGCGCTGGACGATCGAGCCGCTGGCGGCCCGGCTCGCCGCCGGCCACGGCCGCGAGGACATCCAGCAGCGGCTCGCCGACATGGTCGAGATCATGGGCCACTCCGCGGCCCAGGGCGACACCATGACCTTCACGCGGGCCGACGCCGAGTTCCACTCGCTGCTGCTGCAGCTCGCCGGCAACCGCATGCTCGAGCACCTCTCGGGCATCGTCTCCGCCGCCCTGCACGTCTCCGGAGGGTCCGGCGGCTGCGAACGGCCGGTCGAGACGTCCGTGGGCCAGCACATGAGGGTGGTCGACGCCATCGGCGGCGGGGACGCCGCGGCGGCCGAATCCGCGATGCGTCAGCTCCTCGCGGCCCACCTCGAGTCCGCCGGCCAGGGCTCCGGGACGCCCGTGGACCACGTCGTCCCCGCGCCCCGCGAGCACTGAAGGCCCGTACTCGACCGCGTACGGACCGTAGGCGCCGCGCGGCCCCCGTGCCCCGTGTCCCCCGCGGGCGGGGCACGCCGTACGCGGCGGAGGCGCATGATCGCCGGATCCGGAGTGTCGACCGGATCCGGCGGCAGGCCCCGGGAGGGTTGCATGTCATATGACTGGGAATGGGTGGTTATGGGGTGTGACTCGGGCCACGCAGATTGGGCGTAACGCTGTTCCGGGAAGCGCGATGACTTAAGAGGTGATAGCCGAGGAGGGAATACGAGCGGCGTGTGAGGCGCTGTTCAACTCCCCGGTTGCCCCCGCGCCGTCGGTCCATCCCCACCGGCGGTCGTCGGCTCCGATCCACACAGGACGGGGTCGGAAGCCGTTTCCATCGTTCCGAGAGGTTGTTCGTGTCGGCCAGCACATCCCGTACGCTCCCGCCGGAGATCGCCGAGTCCGAGTCTGTGATGGCGCTCATCGAGCGGGGAAAGGCAGATGGGCAGATCGCCGGCGATGACGTGCGTCGGGCCTTCGAGGCTGACCAGATTCCGCCAACCCAGTGGAAGAACGTTCTGCGCAGCCTCAACCAGATCCTCGACGAGGAGGGTGTGACGCTGATGGTCAGTGCCGCAGAGGCGCCCAAGCGCACCCGCAAGAGCGTCGCAGCGAAGAGTCCGGCGAAGCGCACCGCCACCAAGACCGTCGCGGCCAAGACCGCCACGGTCAAGAAGACCACCGCCGCCGCGGCCACCGCCTCCGTGGCGGACCCGTCGGCCGGTGAGTCCGAGTCCGCGCCTGCGAAGAAGGCAGCGGCGAAGAAGACGACCGCCAAGAAGGCGGTTGCGAAGAAGACCACGGCCAAGAAGGTCACGGCCAAGAAGGCCACCGGCAAGAAGGACGTCGACGAGCTGCTCGACGACGACGTGACCGAGGAGACCCCGGTGCCCGGCAAGGGCGACCCGGAGGCTCCCGAGGGCGCGGAGAACGCCGGTTTCGTCCTGTCCGACGAGGACGAGGACGACGCCCCCGCGCAGCAGGTCGCCGCGGCCGGCGCCACGGCCGACCCGGTCAAGGACTACCTCAAGCAGATCGGCAAGGTCCCGCTCCTCAACGCCGAGCAGGAGGTGGAGCTCGCCAAGCGCATCGAGGCAGGCCTGTTCGCCGAGGACAAGCTGGCGAACTCCGACAAGATCGCGCCGAAGCTCAAGCGCGAGCTGGAGATCATCGCCGAGGACGGCCGGCGGGCGAAGAACCACCTTCTGGAGGCCAACCTCCGGCTGGTCGTCTCCCTGGCCAAGCGGTACACCGGCCGCGGCATGCTCTTCCTGGACCTGATCCAGGAGGGCAACCTCGGTCTGATCCGTGCGGTCGAGAAGTTCGACTACACCAAGGGCTACAAGTTCTCGACCTACGCGACGTGGTGGATCCGCCAGGCCATCACCCGCGCCATGGCCGACCAGGCCCGTACGATCCGTATCCCCGTCCACATGGTCGAGGTCATCAACAAGCTGGCCCGCGTCCAGCGTCAGATGCTCCAGGACCTGGGCCGCGAGCCCACCCCGGAGGAGCTGGCCAAGGAACTCGACATGACCCCCGAAAAGGTCATCGAGGTCCAGAAGTACGGCCGTGAGCCGATCTCGCTGCACACCCCGCTGGGCGAGGACGGCGACAGCGAGTTCGGTGACCTCATCGAGGACTCCGAGGCGGTCGTCCCGGCCGACGCGGTCAGCTTCACGCTCCTGCAGGAGCAGCTGCACTCCGTGCTCGACACCCTCTCCGAGCGTGAGGCGGGCGTGGTCTCCATGCGCTTCGGCCTCACCGACGGCCAGCCCAAGACGCTGGACGAGATCGGCAAGGTCTACGGCGTCACCCGTGAGCGGATCCGCCAGATCGAGTCGAAGACGATGTCGAAGCTGCGTCACCCGTCCCGTTCTCAGGTGCTCCGCGACTACCTCGACTAGTCCAAGCCCGGCCGTCCTGGCCGGACCGTGCCACGAGCCCGGTTCCTCCCCTGTGGAGGGACCGGGCTCGCGCTGTGTGCAGGGGCCGGGGGCGTCCTCGTCCGGGTGCGCGGCAAGGCCGTTTGGCTCACGCTGGGTTGGCGAACGTTCTCTCAGAGTCAGGAGTCCGTATGCGCCCGACCGTACGCGCCGCCTTCGGAGCCCTCATGCTGGCCCTCGTCCTGCCGGCGCCGGCGGCCGCGGACGAGTCGGTGATCGGAGGAAGGGCCACCACGCTGTCGCAGAGCCCCTGGGCGGTCGCACTGGCCTCCCACGAGCGCTTCGGGTCCCAGCGCTCCGGACAGTTCTGCGGCGGTGTGCTGGTCGGGCACGCGACGGTTGTGACGGCGGCGCACTGTCTGAGCAAGGAGGTACTGGGCGTTCCCTGGCAGCGGGTGCGGGATCTGCGGGTGGTGATAGGACGCGACAACCTCACCGGTGCCGGCGGCCAGGAGCTCAAGCCCGCGAAGGTATGGGTGAACCCGCGCTATGACAGCTGGACGAACGAGGGCGATATGGCCGTCCTCACGCTGCCCAAGCCCGTCCCGAACCGGCCCATCACCATAGCGGGGCGACAGGACCCCGCCTATCGCCCGGGCAACCGGGCCACGGTCTACGGCTGGGGGGACACCACCGGAGAGGGGAGCTACGCGACGCGCCTGCGGGCGGCGCACATCGTCGTACTGCGCGACACCGTGTGCACCCGGGCCTATCCGGGCAGTGCGGACGGCACGTACCGGTCCCGGTCGATGCTGTGTGCCGGAGAACCGGAGGGCGGCCGGGACGCCTGCCAGGGGGACAGCGGGGGGCCACTGGTCGTACGGGGGCGTCTGGTGGGGCTGGTGTCCTGGGGGACCGGCTGTGGCCAGGCGGGCAGTCCGGGGGTCTATACGCGGGCCTCGGCCCTGCTGCCGGCGGTCTCCGCGCATGGGGCCGGCTGATCCGGACGCGGGGACGGCTCAACCGGACAAGGGGAGCGGCTGGGGAGCGCTGAGCGGGCGCGGAGCGCCGGACGGCGCACTTTCATCAAGGGGGCACGAGCCAGTGGCGGCACGGGCCCATGGCGGCGCGCATCGGCGTAGGAGTGCGGGCGGCCTCCCCGGTGGTGCCGGGTGACCGCCCGCCGCACGGCGCTGGGCCGCTGTTCGCTCGTCGGGATGCGGAGTGTCAGCGTTCCTCATCGGGTGCGGACGCCGAGGGAGAGGCGGTCAGCCGCTCCGTCTCGTCCTGTATTTCCGCGGCGATCTTCTTGAGTTCTGGCTCGAACTTGCGACCGTGGTGGGCGCAGAAGAGCAGTTCTCCGCCGGACATCAGGACGACGCGCAGGTATGCCTGGGCGCCGCAGCGGTCGCAGCGGTCAGCGGCCGTCAGCGGGCTCGCGGGTGTCAGAACAGTAGTCACGTCGCCTCTTCTCTAGCTCGACGAGCTGTCGTACCAGGGTCAACATCCAACCAGGCCGAAAACGTTCCCGCTCGTGCCTTTTCCTCGAAAAAATTTCTCCGAGGGGCCGGGTGCTGCCGGGTGGCGGCGAATGAGCCGTATTGCGTGGTGGTCTGATGCACGTTGGTGGGTGGTCCGTCCCCCCGGCTGGCTTGCCGGTTGTTGATGAGGACGTGCCCGGAGCCTAAATGGTTCATGCCTCGAAGGGAACGTGATGTGCACGTCACGAGGACGTCACTCCAACGAGGTATCGAACGTGCGAGCGAAATGCTACTACCATGAGCATGCGTACGGGTGGCGTCACATCGGCTCTACTAGGCCTCGGTACCCTCTCACCGGCGACACCGCCACAACCGAGTCCGCGGAATGCGGACTGCCAGAAATTCAGCGAGGAGCGAACCGCGTGACCGCCGAGATGTCCGTGCCGTCCACCGCCGTGCTGACCGGGGCAGACCGGGACGGTTCCAACTACACCGCGCGGCATCTGCTCGTCCTCGAGGGCCTGGAGGCCGTCCGCAAGCGTCCCGGAATGTACATCGGCTCGACGGACAGCCGTGGCCTGATGCACTGTCTGTGGGAGATCATCGACAACTCCGTCGACGAGGCGCTGGGCGGCTACTGCGACCATATCGAGGTGATCCTCCACGACGACGGGTCGGTGGAGGTGCAGGACAACGGCCGCGGCATCCCGGTGGACGTGGAGCCCAAGACCGGCCTCAGCGGCGTCGAGGTCGTGATGACCAAGCTGCACGCGGGCGGAAAGTTCGGCGGCGGCTCGTACGCCGCGTCCGGCGGTCTGCACGGCGTCGGCGCCTCCGTCGTCAACGCCCTCTCCGCGCGGGTCGACGTCGAGGTGGACCGCAGCAGCAAGACGCATGCGATCAGCTTCCGCCGTGGTGTGCCGGGCAGCTTCACGAAGGCGGGCCCCGACGCCCCGTTCAAGCCGGGCGGCGGTCTGACCAAGGGCAAGCGGATCCCCAAGACGAAGACCGGAACCCGGACGCGGTTCTGGGCCGACCGGCAGATCTTCCTGAAGGACGCCAGGCTCTCCCTGGAGACGCTGTACGCCCGCGCCCGCCAGACGGCCTTCCTCGTACCGGGCCTGACCCTGGTGGTCCGTGACGAGCGGGGGATCGACGGCGCCGGCAAGACCGAAGAGGTCTTCCACTACGACGGCGGGATCAGCGAGTTCTGCGAGTACCTGGCACAGGACAAGGCCGTCTGCGATGTGCTGCGGCTGACCGGCCAGGGCACGTTCAAGGAGACCGTGCCGGTTCTCGACGACCGTGGCCATATGACCCCGACCGAGGTCACGCGTGAGCTGGGCGTGGACGTCGCGCTGCGCTGGGGCACCGGCTACGACTCCACGGTCAAGTCGTTCGTCAACATCATCGCCACCCCCAAGGGCGGCACCCATGTCTCCGGTTTCGAGCGCTCGATCACCAAGACCGTCAACGAGGTCCTGAGGTCGGCCAAGCTGCTGCGGGTCGCCGAGGACGACATCGTCAAGGACGATGCCATGGAGGGCCTCACCGCCGTGGTGACCGTGCGGCTCGCCGAGCCGCAGTTCGAGGGGCAGACCAAGGAGGTGCTCGGTACCTCCGCCGCCTCCCGGATCGTCGCCCAGGTGGTCAGCCGGGAACTGAAGGCCTTCCTGACCTCCACGAAGCGGGACGCCAAGCAGCAGGCGCGCGCCGTCCTGGAGAAGGTCGTCGCCGCGGCCCGTACCCGTATCGCGGCCCGTCAGCACAAGGAGGCCCAGCGGCGGAAGACGGCGCTGGAGTCGTCCTCGCTGCCGGCCAAGCTGGCGGACTGCCGCAGCGATGACGTCGACCGCAGCGAGCTCTTCATCGTCGAGGGCGACTCGGCGCTGGGTACCGCGAAGCTGGCGCGGAATTCGGAGTTCCAGGCGCTGCTGCCGATCCGCGGCAAGATCCTGAACGTCCAGAAGGCGTCGGTCTCGGACATGCTCAAGAACGCCGAGTGCGGCGCCATCATCCAGGTCATAGGGGCCGGTTCGGGCCGTACCTTCGACATCGACGCCGCCCGTTACGGCAAGGTCATCTTCCTGGCCGACGCGGATGTCGACGGTGCCCACATCCGCATCCTGCTGCTGACCCTCTTCCAGCGCTATATGCGGCCGATGGTCGAGCAGGGCCGGGTCTTCTCGGCGGTCCCGCCGCTGCACCGCGTCGAACTCATCAACCCCAAGCGGGGCCAGGAGAAGTACCTCTACACCTACTCGGACAACGAACTGCGCCAGACGCTGCTCGGGCTCGAGGCCAAGAACATCCGCTACAAGGACAGCATCCAGCGCTACAAGGGCCTGGGTGAGATGGACGCCGACCAGCTCGCCGAGACGACGATGGACCCGCGGCACCGCACTCTGCGCCGTATCAACATCAGCGATCTCGAAGCGGCGGAGAAGGCCTTCGATCTCCTCATGGGCAATGAGGTCGCCCCCCGCAGGGAGTTCATCACCAACTCCGCGTCCACCCTGGACCGGTCGCGCATCGACACCTGAGAGCGCAGCGGCTCCTGAGGTACCTGGGAGTGCGGCGGCACCCGGGAGTGCGCTCGGCGGCTCCCGGGCGGGTGCCTCTTCCCGGGAGTGGAGAGGCACCCGCCGTCGCGGGGCCTGCGAGGGGCCTGTGCGGGGCTTGACGGTGGCTGTGGGGCGCCGGCGGCGCCGGGCCGGGGAATCTTCCCGTCGAGGGCTTCCGGCGCCGTCTGAACGCCGCTCAGGGCGTTCGCTCCAGGTCATGGGCGAGAGCCGGAGCCACGGGCGCTCACGGACACGGGGCCGCGCGGGCCGCGCCCGTCCGGCACCTCAGGCAGGACGGCCCCACTCGTATCAGGCGGGACGGCCCCACTCGTAGCGGTGCTCCGGGCGGCCGGTCTCGCCGTATCTGAGGGTGAGGCGGACCCGCCCGGTGCGCTCCAGCAGCTTGAGGTAGCGCTGGGCGGTCTGCCGGCTCAGGCCCGACCGCAGGGCGACGTCCTGGGCCGAGAGCGGGGTGTCCGCGGTGCGCAGGACCGAACGGACGCGGTCGGCGGTGGCGGCGGAGTGCCCCTTCGGCAGCTCGGCCGCCCCGGCGCCGGCGGCCCCCAGCGCCCCGAAGATCCGGTCCACTTCGGCCTGTTCGGCCTGCCCGCCGCCGGCGCACGTACGGTGCAGCGCCGCATAGCCCTCCAGCTTGGCGCGCAGCCCGGCGAAGGTGAACGGCTTGACCAGGTACTGGAGCGCGCCGAGGCGCATCGCGGCCCGGACGGTCGCGATGTCGCGCGCCGCCGTCACCATGATCACGTCGGCGAGCAGACCGCGCCGCCGCAGGTCACCGACGAGCTGGACGCCCGTCCCGTCCGGAAGGTAGTGGTCCAGGAGGATCAGGTCGGCCGGGTGTTCCTCCAGGGCGGCGAGGGCTTCGGCGGCGGAGTGCGCGACGCGGACGACGCGGAATCCCCCGACCTTGGCGACGTAGGCCGCGTTGATCCGTGCGACCTGTGGATCGTCGTCCACGACCAGTACGTCGATTACGTCGATCGGTACGTCGCTCCCGCTGCTCCCGCCGCTCATCGCCCGGCCTCCGTGGCGCCGTCGGCGCGGTGCGCGCCCCCGGTGCCGTCGGCAGCCGCGGCGGGCGGCCCGTCGGACAGCGCGTCGGGCACCGTCACGGTGAACACCGCGCCGCCGCCGGGCCGTTCACCGGCCTCGGCGCCGCCTCCGTAGCGCTCGGCGAGACGGCGGACGAGCGCCAGGCCGATGCCGCGCTGCCCGTGGGCGGGCGGCTCCTTGGTGGTCCAGCCCTCGGTGAAGATCTCCGCGCGCCGCGCCTCCGGAACCCCCGGCCCGTTGTCGCTGACCCGGACGACCGCGGTCCGGCCGTCGGCGCGGATCTCCACCTCCACCTGGGCGTCGGGCTCGCCGGACGTGGCGTCCAGGGCGTTGTCGACGAGGTTGCCGAGCACGGTGACCAGGCTGTGCGGGTCGACGAGACGGTCGGGCAGCCGGGTACCGGCAGCGATGCGCAGGGCGACACCGCGTTCGGCGGCGACGGTGGCCTTGCCCACCAGGAGAGCGGCCAGCAGCGGATCGTGGACGCGTTCGGTGACCTGTTCCGCGGTCACCCGGTGTACGCCCACGGCCCGGGTCACGAACTCCACGGACTCCTCGTACAGCCCCAGTTCGAGCAGGCCGAGGAGCGTGTGCAGGCGGTTGGCGTGCTCGTGGTCCTGGGCCCGGAGGGCGTCGATCAGCCCACGGGTGCCGTCCAGTTCGCGGCCCAGCCGCTCCAGTTCGGTGCGGTCGCGCAAGGTGACCACGGCACCCCCGTCGTCGGTCGGCATACGGTTGGCCACCAGGACCCGTTGCCCGCTGACGGCCAGCAGGTCCGCTCCCGATACCCGGCCGGCCAGCACATCGGTGGTACGGCCCGGAGGAAGGACGGCGTCCAGGGGGCGGCCGATGTCCTCGGCGCGCAGGTCGAGGAGGCGCTGCGCCTCGTCGTTCATCAGCCGGATCCGGCCGCGTCCGTCGAGCGCGAGGAACCCTTCCCGGATGCCGTGCAGCATCGCCTCGCGCTCGGCCAGCAGCGCCGAAATGTCGGAGAAGGCCAGGTCATGGGTGCGGCGTTGGAGGCGGCGGGCGACGAGGTACGCGGCGAGGGCGCCCATGGCGAGTGCCCCGCCCGCGTAGGCGAGAAGCTGGGGAACGGTGGCGAGCAGCCGCTGCTGCACGCTCTCGTACGCGATACCGACCGAGACGGCGCCGACGACCGCGCCGCTTGCGTCGCGCAGCGGGACCTTGCCGCGTGCGGAGCGCCCGAGGGTGCCCTCGTCGATCTGCATGACCTCCTGGCCGGAGAGCACGGGACCGGGGTCGGTGGAGACATGGTGTCCGATCTTGTCCGGATCCGTGTGGGACCAGCGCACCCCATGCTTGTCCATGATCACCACGTACTCGGCGCCGGTGGCGGCGCGGATCCGCTCGGCGGCGTTCTGGACGGGTCCGTGACGGCTCGGACGGGATTCCTCCAGGGCGTCGTCGAGGCGGTGTTCGGCGGCGGTGGTCTGGGCGATGGCGAGCGCGCGGCGCATCGCCTGATCGTCGAGCTGGGCGCCGAGCGGAGCGAGGAACAGGCCGGTCGCCAGTGCGGTGACCCCGGTGGCGATGGCGAGTTGCATCAGCAGCACCTGGGAGAAGACCCGGCGCGGGCGGCCCAGGCGCGGGCGGGGCAGGAGCGTGGTGCGGGCGGCGGGGAAGCCGGCGGGCAGCGGTGCGGCGCCCGAGGGCCGGGCGGCGCTCGGGCGTGGAGCCGACGCTGCGTTCTTGCCCATACGGACGAACAGTAGGCGCCGTCACGGCCGGTCGGGCGGCGGGGTGGGCGGATTCACAGGGACGGCAGGGAGGACTTCACAGGGCCGGCGGGGAGGACCCGGGTTCGGTGTGAAGCTCTCGGGCTCGCAGGGGAGGCGCGGGCACCCCCACCAGCGCCTGGGCGAGCGGGACGAAGTTCCCGGGCTCGCAGGGGAGGCGCCCGTGCTCGGGGGAGAGGTGTCCGGGTCCGGTGCGGTGCTTCCGGTGGCGGCCGTGGGCCTTCCCGGGATCAGCCGTGGGCGGCGGTGGTCCCTGCCCCGGTCTCTGCCCCGGTCTCTGCCCCGGTCCCTGTCCGGGGCATGTCTCCGGTGGCCGGGGTGGCCACGGCCGTGACGGAGGTGACCGCGATCCGGGCCGGCGGCCCGAGCGGCGCACCGCAGCTCGCGGGCGCCGGAGCGCCGTCGGCCCGCTGCTCGACGGTCACCCGCCAGGTACGGCCGTCGGCGTGCGCGACGGTCACGGCCCAGGCGGGGGAGGGGTGTTCGGGGTCCGCCGGGTCCGGGGCGGCCGCCGGATCCGTCCGTACGACGTCGAGGGCGTCCGCGCGGTCCTCCCGGATGAGCTCGCGGACGGCGAGGTCGGCGGCCTGGGCCGGGCGGTCCCATGCCGAGCGGCCACGGCACTGGTCGAGGGCGATCCGTCCGTGGTGGGCCGCCTCCAGGGCGTCCTTGACCAGGGGCGCCGAGGCGCGTCCATAGGCGTAGCCGTAGGGCAGGACGAGGAGCGTGGGGGAGAAGCGGTGGCCCCCGATGTGGGTGATCTCCCAGGCCTCCGCCCCGGTGGTGGCGAGCTCGGCGGCCAGCGGCCGGCCCTGGAGGGCGCAGCAGCGGTCCCGCTTTCCATTGGTGCACACGAGGGCCAGCGGTGCACCGGAGTACGGCTCCCAGAGGCCGTGGTGCTCTCCCGCGCCCAGGGCGGCGAAATCCAGGTCGAGGGCCGCCCGGGGGTCGGCGACGGTGGTGCGGATCCAGGATCGTCCCGGGGCGGTGTGGGCGACGAAGAGCCGGTTCCGGGAGACCTCGTGGCAGTCGGCGTGACGGCCGGGCCGGCGGATGAGCGCGACGCGTACGCCCGTGCCCTCGGCCGCGGCCTCCAGCGCCCGGCCGACACCGGGGTCGAGATGGCTCTGCGTCAGCGCCTGGGCTCCCCAGGGCCCGGTCTGTTCGATGAGCAGCCAGGTGCGGGCGGTGGCCGCGGTTCCGGCGAGCGGTTCGGCCGCCTGGAGGGAAGCGGTGGCGCAGGTACTCACGAAGGGAAGCCTAACCTTGTCGTCCCGGTGCCGAGCAGCCGCCCCGGGGTCTCCGGGGCGGCTCCGGACTGGTTCCCGTCACGGCAGCGGCTGTGGCGGCCTGGGGCCGGTGTACTGGCCCGTGGGGCGCACACGCGCGGGGCGTTCGGCGTACTCCTCCAGCGCGTGGGCGATCCAGCCGACGGTACGGGCGAGCGCGAAGACCGTCTCGCCCGCCTCGGCCGGCATCCCCGTGGCGACCGTCAGGACCGCCAGCGCCAGATCGATATTGGCGTGCAGCTCGGTGTGGCGGGCGGCGGTGCTGATCACCTCGCGGGCGGCCCCGAGGGCGGGACGGGCCTGCGGTACGTCCTCCAGGAGCGCGAAGAGCGCGCGGGCCCGCGGGTCCTCACCCGGATAGACACGATGCCCCAGACCGGGCACCCTGCGGCCGGCCCGCAGATGGTCGGCGACCACGGCCGCCGCGCTGCCGCGGTCCAGCACGTCCAGCAGCATCCGGTGGGCGAGCCCGCTCGCCGCGCCGTGCAGCGTCCCGTCCAGTGCGCCGAAACCGGCCGAGACGATCGCGTACGGATGGGCCCGCGCGGAGGCGGCGACCCGGACGGCGACGGTCGAGACGGCGAGGTCGTGGTCGATGAGCAGCACCAGCGCGGCGTCGAGCACGCGCAGCGACGCGTCGTCGGGGGTCTGCGCCGTGAGCTTCGACCACAGGCGCCAGGCCAGGCGGCCCGCGCCGCGGTGCGCGGTGCCGACCGGGGGCAGCGCGTCGACGAGTGTGGGGATCAGGCTGCGGGCGGTGCCCAGGACGGCTTCTTCGGAGAGGTCGAAGCGGAGCGGGTCGGCGGCGGCCGCGGCGATCAGCGCGGCCCGCAGCTGGTCCATCTGCCCGCAGTGCTCCGGCAGCGCCCGCACGGCGCGGCGGGCCGCGGACAGCGCGTCCGGAGGAGCGGTGAAGTGGACGCCACGGTGCAGTTCGCCGGTCCACAGCCACTCGGCGACTTCCTCGTAGCGGTAGTGGGCGGCGAGCTCCGTGGCGTCGACGCCACGGAAGTAGCAGCGGCCGCCGTCGATCAGCGTGATGCCCGTACGGAACGCCAACTCGCCGGCAGGCCCGGAGGGTTCACGCCGTCCGCCGCGCCGGGCCAGTGCCTCGACCTCCTTCGGGTCGAAGGTGCTGCCCCGGCCGTCCGCTGCGCGGCGGCTGGTCAGCTGGCCCCGGCTGACATACGCGTACACCGTCTCGGGCTTCACGCCGAGCCGGTCGGCCGCCTCCCGGGTGGTCAGCCGGCGCTCGCCCGGGTCGTCCTGCGTCGTCCGTTGATCCGCCATGCACTCACCGTATCCAGAACCCCTCACATTGATTCAATCAATATTGACGATGATTGAGTCAAGCATGGATAGTCGAATCAATTCGGAGCGCGTCCGAGGCGCACTCCGATGCGAGGAACTGACGAGACGAACCGACGAGACGAACCGACGAACCAAGGAGATCCGCCATGCCCGTTGCCGAGGCGAACGCACCGATCGACGCTCCCCGCGGCCTCGCGGGAGTCGTCGTCACCGAGACGCGGCTCGGCGACGTCCGGGGGCGCGAGGGCTTCTACCACTACCGCCAGTACTCCGCCGTCGAGCTGGCCATGAACCGCGGTTTCGAGGACGTCTGGTACCTGATGTTCCACGGTGCGCTCCCGGACGCGGACCAGCTGGCGGCCTTCACGGCGGAGACGGCGGCGCTGCGCCCGCTGCCCGCCGCGGTCCGTGAGGCGCTGCCCGCGCTCGCCCGGGCCGGTGCGCTCGCCGGCCCGCTCGCCGGGCTGCGTACCGCGCTCTCCCTGCTCGGCGCCACGGCCGGCTTCCGGCCGCTCTACGACATCGACGCCGACCGGCGGCGGGCCGACGCCCTGGCCGCCTGTGCCGCCGTCCCCACCCTGCTCACCGCGCTGCACCGGCTCGGCCAGGGGCTGCGGCCCATCGAGCCGCGCGCGGACCTCGGCCACGCGGCCAACTACCTCTACATGCTCACCGGTGAGGAGCCGGAGCCGGACCGGGTACGGGCGATCGAGGCCTATCTCATCTCCACCATCGACCACGGCTTCAACGCCTCGACGTTCACCGCCCGCGTCATCGCCTCCACCGGCGCCGACCTCGCGGCTTGCCTCGTCGGCGCCATCGGCGCGCTGTCCGGGCCGCTGCACGGGGGTGCGCCCAGCCGCGCCCTGGACATGCTCGACGCCATCGGCACACCGGACCGCATCGACGCATGGGTGCGTGAGCAGATGCGCCGCGGCGACCGGATCATGGGTTTCGGGCACGCCGTCTACCGCACCGAGGATCCGCGCTCCCGGATGCTGCGCGGTATCGCCGAGCGGTTCGGTGGCCCGCTGGCGGAGTTCGCCGTCCAGGTGGAGGCGAGGGTCGAGGAACTGCTGGCGGAGTTCAAACCCGGCCGCGAACTCCACGCGAATGTGGAGCTCTACGCGGGCGTCGTCATGGAGCTGTGCGGGCTGCCGCGGGAGATGTTCACGCCGACGTTCTGCGCGGCCCGGGCGGTCGGCTGGAGCGCCAACGTCCTGGAACAGGCCGAGGATCCGAAGATCATCCGCCCGGCGGCCCGCTACGTGGGCCCGCCCCCGCCCCAGCCGGTGCCCGCGGTCGCGGCGCGGTAGCACGCGCCTGCCCGGTCCCGTGGCGCCCGGTCGGTCCCGTGGCGCCCGGCCGGGCCGGGGCCCGTTCCGGCGGGTCGGTTACGATCGACAGCTCGTCCGCCGCCGGGCCGCGCGGCCCGCCGCCCGCACCATGGAGGCGCCCCCTTGGCCACGCAGCAGATCCCGGTCGTCGTGCTCGCGGGGTTCCTCGGATCGGGCAAGACGACCCTGCTCAACCACCTGCTCGGCGCCGGCGACGGCACCCGTATCGGTGCGATCGTCAATGACTTCGGCAGCATCGAGATCGATGCGATGACCGTCGCCGGGCAGGTGGACTCGATGGTCTCGCTCGGCAATGGCTGTCTGTGCTGTGCGGTCGACACCAGCGAACTGGACACGTACCTGGAGCGGCTGGCCCGCCCCGCGGCCCGGATCGACGTGATCGTCATCGAGGCCAGCGGGCTGGCCGAGCCGCAGGAACTCATCCGGATGATCCTCGCCAGTGACAACGACCGGATCGTCTACGGCGGGCTGATCGAGGTCGTGGACGCCGCCGAGTTCGACGCCACCCGGGCCCGGCACCCCGAACTGGACCGGCATGTGGGCGTCGCGGACATCGTGGTGCTCAACAAGGCCGACCGCATCGGTGCCGGGCCGCGCCGGGCGCTCATGGACACCCTCGCGGAGCTCGCCCCCGGCCGGCCGGTGATCTGCACCGCCTACGGACGGGTCGATCCGGAGCTGTTCTTCGACCGCGGAGCGGGGGAGGACCTCGATGCGGCCGTACGCCAGCTGTCGTTCGAGGACCTGCTGCGCGAGGCCGCCGCGCACGGGGAGCCGGCCGGCCGGGCCGACGGCCGCCACGATGCTCACCGTGGCCACCACCACGATGACGGTCACCATGACCACCACGATGACGGTCACCGTGACCACGACGAAGGCCGGCACGACCGCCACGACGAGGGCCACTGCGACCACCACGACGGGCAGTGCGGCCACCCGGACCACCTCCACGCCGCCTACCAGAGCGTGGAGTTCACCTCCGCCGAGCCGATGCACCCGCGCCGCCTCATGGACTTCCTCGACAGCCGCCCCCACGGCCTCTACCGCATCAAGGGCTTCGTCCACTTCGACGTCCCGGAGAACCGCCAGAAGTTCACACTGCACGCCGTCGGCGACTTCCTGCGCTTCTACCCCGGCCCGTGGCCCAAGGGCGAGGAGCGCGGCACCCAGCTCGTCCTGATCGGCAGCGGTGTCGACGCGCCGGCGCTGCGCAAGGAGCTGGAGCACTGCCGGGAGACCGGACCGCCGTCGGCCGACGCGAACAGCATGTGGGGCGTGCTGCGCTATGTGGACGGAGCCGACGAGGAGCACTGACGGAACAACGGGGCAACGGAACAACGGGGCAACGGAACAACGGAGCAACGGAACAGTCGGCGAGGAGCACTGACGGAAAAGGCGACGCCGTCGGGCCGGTTCATCGGCCCGACGGCGTCCGCCTGTCCACTCTCCGCTCCGCTCCGCGGCAGCGTTCACACCGGTTGCACCGCTCACACCGGTTGCACCGGTTTACACCGGCCCCGCCAGCGCCGCGACCTTCTTCGCCAGCGGCAACCCCGAGCCGTCCCGGCGCGGATCGGGCTCCGGCAGCGGAACGGGCGCGCCCTTGGCGTCCGCGGCCCGCACCGGCGCCGGCCCGGCCCAGGCCAGGGTCAGGCAGTCCTCGCCCTTCAGGAACCGCTGGCAGCGCACCCCGCCGGTGCCCCGGCCCTTGCGTGGGTACTGGTCGAACGGAGTGAGCTTGGCCGTCGCCACCGAGTCGTCGAGCGTGCCGTGTGAGCCGGCGACGGTGAACACCATGGCATCGACGGCCGGTTCGACCGCCGAGAAGGAGATCACCTTCGCGCCCGAGCCCAGTTTGACGCCCGCCATACCGCCGGCCGGCCGGCCCTGCGGCCGTACCTGGGAGGCCGGATAGCGCAGCAGCTGCGCTTCGGAGGTGATGAAGACAAGGTCCTCCTCACCGGTGCTCAGCTCGGCCGCGCCCACGATGCGGTCGCCCTCCTTGAGGGTGATGACCTCCAACTCCTCCTTGTTGGCGGGGTAGTCGGGCACCACCCGCTTGACCACGCCCTGTTCCGTGCCGAGCGCCAGCCCCGGGGAGGACTCGTCCAGCGAGGTCAGACAGATCAACTGCTCGCCGTCCTGCAGGCTCAGGAACTCCGCGACCGCTGCGCCACCGGCGAGGCTGGGCGCCGCCGCGGTCTCCGGGAGCTGCGGCAGATCGATCACCGGGACCCGCAGCAGCCGGCCCAGGGACGTCACCGCGCCCACCTCACCGCGGGTCGTCGCCGGCACCGCCGAGACGATCACATCGTGCTTGACGCGCTTGCCGTCGGTGGGGAGCGACGGCGACTCGCCCGTGACCGTCCGCGCCATCAGGCCCGTGGAGGACAGCAGGACCCGGCACGGGTCGTCGGCGACCTCCAGCGGCACCGCGCCGACCGTGGCCTCCGGCGCCTCCAGCAGGACCGTCCGCCGGTCCGTGCCGTACTTCTTGGCGACCGCGGCCAGCTCGCCGGAGACCAGCTTGCGCAGCTCGGCGTCCGACTCCAGGATCCGGGTCAGCTGCTCGATCTCCTCCCGCAGCCGGTCGCGCTCCGACTCCAGCTCGATCCGGTCGAACTTGGTCAGCCGGCGCAGCGGGGTGTCGAGGATGTACTGGGTCTGCACCTCGCTCAGGGAGAAGCGCTCGATCAGCCGCCCCTTGGCCTGCGCGCTGTTCTCGCTGGAGCGGATCAGGCGGATCACCTCGTCGATGTCCACCAGGGCCGTCAGCAGGCCCTCCACCAGATGCAGCCGGTCGCGCCGCTTGCCGCGCCGGAACTCGCTGCGCCGTCGCACCACCTCGAAGCGGTGGTCGACATAGACCTCCAGCAGCTCCTTGAGGCCCAGCGTCAGCGGCTGGCCGTCCACCAGGGCGACGTTGTTGATGCCGAAGGACTCCTCCATCGGCGTGAGCTTGTAGAGCTGCTCCAGGACGGCCTCGGGGTTGAAGCCGTTCTTGACCTCGATCACCAGCCGCAGGCCGTGTTCGCGTCCGGTGAGGTCCTTGACGTCCGCGATGCCCTGGAGCTTCTTCGAGCCGACCAGGTCCTTGATCTTGGAGATGACCTTCTCGGGGCCGACCGCGAAGGGGAGTTCGGTGACGACCAGGCCCTTGCGGCGGGCGGTGACGTTCTCGACCGCGACGGTCGCACGGATCTTGAACGTACCGCGGCCCTTCTCGTACGCGTCCCGTACGCCGGCCAGCCCCACGATCCGGCCGCCCGTCGGCAGATCGGGGCCCGGCACGAAGCGCATCAGGGTGTCGAGATCCGCGTTGGGGTGCTTGATCAGATGGCGGGCCGCCGCGATGACCTCGCCCAGGTTGTGCGGCGGCATGTTCGTCGCCATACCGACGGCGATCCCGGACGAACCGTTGACGAGGAGGTTCGGATAGGCGGCCGGGAGGGCCACCGGCTCCTTCTCCTGGCCGTCGTAGTTCGGGGTGAAGTCGACGGTGTCCTCCTCGATGGACTCCGTCATCAGGGACGTCGCCGACGCCATCCGGCACTCCGTGTACCGCATGGCGGCGGGCGGGTCGTCGTTGCCCAGCGAGCCGAAGTTGCCGTGGCCGTCCACCAGCGGCACCCGCATCGAGAACGGCTGCGCCATGCGCACCAGCGCGTCGTAGATGGACGCGTCGCCGTGCGGATGGAGCTTACCCATGACCTCGCCGACCACCCGGGCACACTTCACATAGCCGCGGTCGGGGCGCAGGCCCATCTCGTTCATCTGGTACAGGATGCGGCGGTGCACGGGCTTGAGACCGTCGCGGGCGTCCGGCAGGGCGCGCGAGTAGATGACCGAGTACGCGTACTCGAGGAAGGAACCCTGCATCTCGTCGACGACGTCGATGTCGAGGATCCTCTCCTCGAAGTCGTCCGGCGGCGGGGTCTTCGTGCTGCGGCGGGCCATCGCGGCTGCGGCTCCTTCTGCTGCGTCGTGCGTCTACTGCCGAGTCGGAAAAACCGATGTCGGGCGACGTCGGTCAATCTGCCGGGTCAATCGGCTGGGCGATCGACCGGAGGTACCTCCAGGTATCTCCGAAGGTATCTCCGAGTCTGACGCGGACCATTGTGGACCGCCGCACTGACAACGCCCACCGCGACTCCCCCCTTGACTCCCCCCTCGGCTCCACGGCGGCCGGGCAGGGCGCACGTTCGGTCCAGGCGCCCGGGAACTTCGCCAGATGCCGACGCGGTTGCATACAGTGACAGAACTTCCTCGCAAGCGGATCGAAGGGACGTACATGCCCATGGGTCACACGGCCACAGAACAAGCCGGCTCCGGCGGCCTGACAGCGACCGAGCACCGGCTGGCGAACGGCCTGCGCGTGGTGCTCTCCGAAGACCACCTGACCCCGGTCGCAGCCGTCTGCCTGTGGTACGACGTCGGCTCCCGCCACGAGGTCAAGGGCCGTACCGGCCTGGCGCACCTCTTCGAGCACCTGATGTTCCAGGGCTCCGCGCAGGTGACCGGCAACGGCCACTTCGAGCTGGTGCAGGGCGCCGGCGGTTCGCTCAACGGCACGACGAGCTTCGAGCGCACCAATTACTTCGAGACCATGCCCGCCCACGAGCTGGAGCTCGCGCTCTGGCTGGAGGCGGACCGGATGGGCTCGCTGCTGACCGCGCTGGACGAGGAGTCGCTGGAGAACCAGCGCGACGTCGTCAAGAACGAGCGCCGTCAGCGCTACGACAACGTCCCCTACGGCACGGCCTTCGAGCGGCTGACGGCCATGGCCTACCCGGAGGGACACCCGTACCACCACACGCCCATCGGGTCGATGGCCGACCTGGACGCGGCCTCCCTGGAGGACGCGCGGGCCTTCTTCCGCACGTACTACGCGCCCAACAACGCCGTCCTGGCGGTCGTCGGCGACATCGACCCCGAGCAGACGCTCGCCTGGATCGAGAGGTACTTCGGCTCGATCCCGGGCCACGACGGCAAGCAGCCGCCCCGGGACGGCTCGCTGCCCGAGACCATCGGCGAAGAGCTGCGCGAGGTCGTCACGGAGGACGTGCCCTCCCGCGCCCTGATGTCGGCCTACCGCCTGCCGCACGACGGCACCCGTGAGGCGGACGCCGCGGATCTGGCACTGACCGTCCTGGGCGGCGGCGAGTCCTCCCGCCTGTACAACCGCCTGGTGCGCCGCGACCGCACCGCCGTGGCCGCCGGCTTCGGCCTGCTGCGGCTGGCCGGTGCGCCCTCGCTGGGCTGGCTGGACGTGAAGACGTCCGGCGGGGTGGAGGTCGCCGACATCGAGCGCGCCGTCGACGAGGAGCTGGCCCGCTTCGCCGCCGACGGGCCGACCCCGGAGGAGATGGAGCGCGCCCAGGCGCAGCTGGAGCGCGAGTGGCTGGACCGGCTGGCCACGGTCAGCGGCCGGGCCGACGAACTGTGCCGCTTCGCCGTCCTGTTCGGGGACCCGCAGCTCGCGCTGACCGCCGTGCGGCGCGTTCTGGAGATCACCCCGGAGGAGGTGAAGGCGGTCGCCCAGGCCCGGCTGCGCCCCGACAACCGCGCGGTGCTGGTCTACGAACCCGCAGAAGGCACGGCATCCGCCGAACCCACCGGCGCCACCGACGCCGCCGACACCGAGGAAGGGGAGGCGGACCAGTGAGCGACGCCACCACCCGCGCAGATTCTCCCGAGAGCACCATGGACTTCCACCCGCAGCCGCACGGCGGCGCGCCCAAGCCGTGGGCCTTCCCGGCCCCCGACCGCGGCCAACTGGCCAACGGCCTCACCCTCCTGACCAGCCACCGGCCCGGCCAGCAGGTCTTCGCCGTCGAGATCAACCTGGTGGCTCCGCTGGACGCCGAGCCCGAGGGCCTGGACGGCGTCGCCACGATCATGGCGCGCGCCCTGTCCGAGGGCACCGACAAGCACTCCGCCGAGGAGTTCGCCGCCGAGCTGGAGCGCTGCGGCGCCACGCTGGACGCGCACGCCGACCACCCCGGCCTGCGGGTCTCGCTGGAGGTCCCGGCCTCCCGGCTGCCGCGCGCGCTCGGGCTCCTCGCCGACGCGCTGCGGGCCCCCGCGTTCCCGGAGAGCGAGATCGAGCGGCTGGTACGCAACCGTCTCGACGAGATCCCGCACGAGCTCGCCAACCCGGCCCGGCGTGCCGCGATGGCCCTGTCCAAGGAGCTGTTCCCGGCCACCGCCCGGATGTCCCGGCCCCGCCAGGGCACCGAGGAGACCGTCGCCCGCATCGACGCCGCCGCCGTCCGCGCGTTCTACGACGCCCACGTCCGGCCCGCCACGGCCACCGCGGTCGTCGTCGGCGACTTCACCGGCGTCGACCTGGACGCGGCGCTCGCCGAGACTCTGGGCGCCTGGAGCGGCCCGGCGGCCGAGCCGCTGAAGGCCGCGCCGGTCGTCGCCGACGACACCGGCCGGGTGGTGATCGTGGACCGCCCCGGGGCCGTCCAGACCCAGCTGCTCATCGGCCGTATCGGCGCCGACCGGCACGACCGGGTGTGGCCCGCGCAGGTCCTCGGCACGTACTGCCTGGGCGGCACCCTCACCTCCCGTCTGGACCGCGTGCTGCGCGAGGAGAAGGGCTACACCTACGGTGTGCGCTCCTTCAGCCAGGTGCTGCGCTCCACCGCCCCCACGTCCCCCGAGGGAGCCACCGGCGCCGCACTGCTCGCCATCAGCGGCTCGGTGGACACCGAATCCACCGTTCCGGCGCTGGAGGACCTGTTCCAGGTGCTGCGGACCCTCGCGGCGGAGGGGCTGACGGACGACGAGCGCGATGTCGCCGTGCGGAACCTCGTCGGCGTCGCCCCGCTGAAGTACGAGACCGCGGCGGCCGTCGCGGGCACCCTCGCCGACCAGGTCGAGCAGCAGCTCCCGGACGATTTCCAGGCGCAGTTGTACGTCCGGCTCGCGGAGACCGGCACGGTCGAGGCGACCGCGGCGGTGGTCAGCGCCTTCCCGGTGGACCGCCTGGTGACGGTCCTGGTGGGGGACGCGGCGCAGATCGCCGAGCCGGTGAAGGCGCTGGGTCTCGGTGAGGTGACGGTCGTCAGCGGCTAGGCCCTCCCGCCCCGGCCCCCGGTGGGCCGGCTGACTCCCCGTCGCCTGATGGTGGCTCAGTCGACGATGCGGCTCCCGTGGTGCCCAGCGCCACGGGAGCCGTCGTATGTCCGGTTTGGTAGGGCTGGTTGTACTGGTTCTTGTGGCATCCCGCACAAAAGACAGGTTCCGCTTGGCGGAGGAAAGTGGCCCCGATTACCGTCTGTCCGGCTGTTCGTCACACCACCGCCACACCAGTGGCAGCGGACAGCGATCGCCGAGTCCCCGTACGGCGCGAGCCAGGGGAGCCGGGGACCCACATGTCCCCTGGGGTGAATCGGACTCCTCCCCGGAGGAGCCCGTAGGAGACCTTCCTGCTCCGAACCCGTCAGCTAACCCGGTAGGCGAGAGGGAAGGAAAGGACAAGCCAGCACATGGCGTTCACCCGTGCCACCGGGAAGCACCGCGGTCCGAGCCGTACCGCTCGTAAGACCCGTAACCTCGCCGGCATAGCCACCCTCGCGGCCTCCGGTGTGGTCGCCTCCGTGGCCTCGCCGGCGCTGGCCGCCACGGACGAGGCGCACGGCCATGACACCGGCCTCCAGCAGGCCGTCGTCCTGGGTGACGAGCTCGCCAGCCGCATCGAGGCGCAGGCCGACGACCAGCAGGCCGCCGCCGAGCTGGCCGCCCTGGAGGCGAAGGCCGAGGCCGTGGCCAAGCAGCGGGCCGAGGAAGCCAAGCGGCACGCCGAGGAGGCCCGGAAGAAGGCCGAGGAGGAGCGCGAGGCCAAGGAGCGCGCCGCCCGCGACGCCGAGCGCAAGCGCCTCAACAGCTTCGTCGCCCCGATAGCCGGCTCGTACGTCTCGACCAGCTACAAGGCCTCCAGCGGCCTGTGGTCCTCCGGCAGCCACACCGGCGTCGACTTCCACGCCGGCTCCGGGACCTCGGTCCACGCCGTCGGCATGGGCACCGTCGTCGAGGCCGGCTGGGGCGGCGCGTACGGAAACAACATCGTGATCAAGATGAACGACGGTACGTACACCCAGTACGGCCACCTCTCGTCGATCGGCGTCTCGGTCGGCCAGCAGGTGACCCCCGGCCAGGAGATCGGCCTCTCCGGCGCCACCGGCAACGTCACCGGCCCGCATCTGCACTTCGAGGCCCGCACCACCGCCGAGTACGGCTCGGACATCGACCCGGTCTCGTACCTGCGGTCGCACGGCGTGGACGTCTGAGCGGCTTCCGCCGCCTCACCTCCGGCCCACCGCGGCGCCTTGGAACGCGGTCCATAACCAGGGCGCCCGGCCTTCCACCGTCCACGCCCGGGTATTGGCCAAAAAATATCCCTGAATAGCAGGAGTCCGTCGGAAAAGCCGCCCCCGTCGAATAGAGTCGCGGAAAAGTCGCCGACCGGCGGCGTTTCCCGGGGATTACGGCGGAGGCACGGACGATGCGAGGCCATATTTCCGCGCATGCGGTGTGCACGGCGATTCGCGAGGACATCGTCTCCGGCGCACTGGCGCCGGGGAGTCGGCTGATCGAGGAGATCCTGGCGGCGCGCTACGGCGTCTCCAGGGTGCCGGTCCGCGAAGCGCTGCGCACCCTGCAGTCGGAGGGCTTTGTCACCACCCGCCACCACGCGGGCGCCTGCGTCGCCGCGCTCAGCGAGCAGGAGGCCGCGGACCTTCTCGACATCCGCGCGCTGCTGGAGCCGCTGGGCGCCGCCCGCGCCGCCGTCCGCCGCACCCCGGCCCACCTGAAGGTGTTGCGCGGCCTGGTCCGGCTCGGCCGTGCCCGGGCCCGTCACGGCAACCCCGCGGACCTGCGCCAACTGGATGGCTGGTTCCACGAGACGCTCGCCCAGGCGGCCGGCAGTCCCAGCCTGACCGCGCTGCTCACCCAGCTGCGGCGCAAGATCGAGTGGATGTACGCGGTCGACCTGCCGGACCGGTCCGGTGAGTCGTGGGACGAACACGGCGCGGTACTGGAAGCGGTGGCCCGGGGCGACGCGGAACGGGCCCGTGCCCTGATGGCCGCGCACATCGAGCGCTCTCTTCCGGTGTACCGGCTACGGCACCCCGTCACGGCCGAGGTGAGGGATCCGAAACGGCCCGTCAACACGGCGCGTGCCCGTTCTTAACAAGCACGCCGTATACAAAGAGGCGCCGGAATGAGGAGAGGCGCTGGAATGGGATTCGCGCGCCCATTTGTCCGGACGCGGTTTGTGCTCGGCGCGCTGTCGCGCAATGACCCACCGGGGAATTCTCTGCCGAGGAATGCCCAGCTGCCGAGGAATGCCTCGCTGAGGAATGCATTGCCGGGGAATGCAAGAACGGCCCCGTCGCGGCGACCGTTTTCCGGTCACCGCGACGGGGCCGCCGCAGGTCGTACGGGCCGCTGCTGGACCCGCTGGGACTCAGACGGTCTCGGGGAGCTCCTCGAGACCCTCGGCCACCAGCTTCGCCAGGCGGTCGAGCGCTGCCTCGGCACCCTCGGCGTCCGAGGCCAGCACGATCTCCTCGCCGCCCTGGGCGCCCAGGCCCAGGACCGCCAGCATGGAGGCCGCGTTGACCGGGTTGCCGTCCGCCTTGGCGATCGTCATCGGGACGCCGGAGGCGGTGGCCGCACGGACGAAGATCGACGCGGGGCGGGCGTGCAGCCCCTCGGTCCAACCGACAGTGACGCGGCGCTCAGCCATGGTGTTGCCCTTCAAAGTCGTGACAGTTGTCTAGACCATTCTCGCACGCTGCCGGAAGTGCTCCAACGGCCGTCCTGGTGACCCCCGAGGGTACGGGGACAGGACGTGGACAAGGCCTGTTGTCGGTGCCCGGCCGTACTCTGTCCGCATGCAGAACCCGCCCGAGCACGCGTACCCGTCGCACTGGGAAGCCGACGTGGTGCTGCGCGACGGCGGCACGGCACGGATCCGGCCCATCACCCCCGCCGACGCCGAACGGCTGGTCTCGTTCTACGAACAGGTCTCGGACGAGTCGAAGTACTACCGCTTCTTCGCGCCCTACCCCCGCCTCTCCGACCGCGATGTGCGCCGCTTCACCCATCACGACTACATCGACCGGGTCGGGCTCGCCGCCACCGTCGGCGGTGAGTTCATCGCCACCGTCCGCTACGACCGGATCAACGACCAGGGGCTGCCCGCCAAGAGCCCCGACGACGACCAGGCCGAGGTCGCCTTCCTCGTCCAGGACGCCCACCAGGGCCGCGGGGTCGCCTCCGCCCTCCTGGAGCACATCGCGGCCGTCGCCCGTGAGCGCGGTATCCGCAGGTTCGCCGCCGAGGTGCTGCCCGCGAACTCCAAAATGATCAAGGTGTTCACGGACGCCGGCTACACCCAGCAGCGCACCTTCGAGGACGGCGTGGTCCGCCTGGAGTTCGACCTGGAGCCCACCGAGCAGTCCGTGGCCGTGATGCGCGGCCGCGAGCAGCGCGCCGAGGCGCGCTCCGTACAGCGGTTGCTCGCCCCTGGCTCGGTCGCCGTCATCGGGACCGGCCGCGCCCCCGGCGGCATCGGCCGCACCGTCCTGCGCAACATCCTCAGCTGCGGCTTCACGGGCCGGGTGCACGCCGTCAACCACGCCTTCCCCGAAGACCTGCGGCGACTGGACCCGGAGGGAGTGCCGGCCGCGCGGACCCTGCGGGACATCCCCGATCCGGTCGATCTCGCGGTCATCGCCGTCCCGGCGGACCGTGTCCCCGACGTGGTCCGCGACTGCGGCGAACATGGCGTCCAGGGCGTACTGATCCTCTCCTCCGGTTACGCCGAGGCGGGTCCGGAGGGCCGTGAGCGGCAGCGTGCCCTGCTCCGCCAGGCCCGCTCGTACGGCATGCGGCTCATCGGGCCGAACGCCTTCGGCCTGATCAACACCGCCGCCGGCGTCCGGATGAACGCCTCCCTCGCCCCTCAGCTGCCGGGTGCCGGCCACATCGGCCTGTTCACCCAGTCCGGCGCCATCGGCATCGCCCTGCTCAGCGGACTCCATGAGCGCGGCCCCGGCGACGGCGGCATCGCCGGTATCTCGTCCTTCGTCTCGGCCGGCAACCGCGCCGACGTCTCCGGCAACGACCTGCTCCAGTACTGGTACGACGACCCCGACACCGACGTCGTGATCCTCTACCTGGAGTCCATCGGCAACCCGCGCAAGTTCGCCCGGCTCGCCCGGCGCACCGCCGCCGTCAAGCCGGTCGTGGTCGCCAAGGGGGCCCGGCACAGCGGTACGGCGCCGCCCGGGCACACCGTGCCCACGGTCCAGGTCCCGGACAGCACGGTCGCCGCCCTGATGCGCCAGGCCGGTGTGATCCGCGTCGACACGGTCACCGAACTGGTCGACGCCGGGCTGCTGCTGGCCTCCCAGCCGTTGCCCGCCGGTCCGCGCATCGCGATCCTCGGCAATTCCGAGGCGCTGGCACTGCTCGCCTACGACGCCTGCCTGACCGAGCGGCTGCGGCCGCTGCACCCCCGCGTACTGGACTCCGCGGCGCGGCCGGACGACTTCCGCACCGCGCTCGCCGAGACGCTGGGCGGCGACGGCTGCGATGCCGTGATCGTCACGGCGATCCCGTGGGTGGGGGAGCAGGACGGGCCCACCCCGCCCGGCGGCGAGGGTGCCGCGCTCGCCGCCGCCCTGCGCGCCGTGGCCGCATCCCATCCGCACAAACCGGTCACGGTCGTCCACCTGGCGATGGACGACCTCGCCACGACCCTGGCGGCCCCGGTCCCCGCGTCCCCCGGGGGGACGAGCACCCCCGAGCCGCCCGCCGCCCGGCCCGCGGAATCCCCGTCGAACCAACCGAACCCGTCGAACCAACCGAACCAACCGAATCCGTCGAACCAACCGAACCCGCCGAATCCATCGAACCCGTCGAACCCACCGGAACCGCAGTATCCGCATCCGCGGCATTCGCGGGGGGCGGCCTCCGTACGCCCCCCGATACCGCCGGGTCCGCCTCCGGCCACCATGGCGACGCCCCCGGCCCACGACGCCGAGGCCGCCGCAGCACCGCCCCGGCGGCGGAGCGCTCCCCTCCGCATCCCCGCGTACCCCGCCGCCGAGCGCGCCGTACGCGCCCTCGCCGAGGCCGTCCGGTACGCGGCCTGGCGCCGGGACGCGGCCGAGCCGGGCCGGGTGCCCGAGTACGACGACATCCAGGAGGCGGCGGCCGGCGCGGACATCGAACGCCTCCTCGGCCGGCTCGCTCCCGGCGTACCCAACGGCCGCTCGGTGGCCGTGCCCCCCGAGGACGCCGCCGCCCTGCTCGCCCGCTACGGCATCCACACCCACCCCGTCCTCCCGGCCCCCGATCCGGACAGCGCCGTGCGCGCCGCGGCCCGCCTGGGCTACCCGGTGGCCCTGAAGACCACCGCCCCCCATCTGCGGCACCGCGCCGACCTCGGCGGGGTCCGCCTGGACATCGCCGGTGAGGACGAACTCCGCCGGGTGTACGCGGAGTTGACGGACTTCCTCGGCTCGCCGGAGGAGCTGCGTCCGGTCGTCCAGTCGATGGTGCCGCGCGGCGTCGACACGGTCATCCGCGCCGCCATCGACCCGGCCGTCGGCGCCGTGCTCTCCTTCGGCCTGGCCGGTGCCCCCTCCCAACTGCTCGGCGATGTCGATCACCGCCTCATCCCCGCCACGGACCGCGAGGTCGCCGAGCAGATCCGCGCGATCCGCGCGGCCCCGCTGCTCTTCGGCTGGCGCGGGTCCCAGCCGGTCGACACCGCCACGCTGGCCGAGCTGCTGCTACGGGTCTCCCGCCTGGTCGACGACCATCCCGAGGTCGTCGCCGTGGATCTCGAACCGGTCGTCGTCGCGCCGCAGGGGGTCTCCGTCCTGGGCGCCGCCGTCCGGCTCGCTCCCGCGCCCGTCACCACCGACCTGGGCCCCCGCCGCCTGCCCGCCTATTAGGCCCCGCCGATGAGGCCCGCCCGTGAGGCCCGCCCATGAGGCCCTGCCCACAGGCGGGCCAGCGCCCATCGAGGCCGGCCCGTCCCACGGGGCTCGTGCCTCCCGCCAGGCCCCGTAGGATGGACCCCATGGCGAAGACCGGTACGACGACACAGGGGCTGCGCGCGGCGATCGAGCGCAGTGGCTACTACCCGACGCTCGTGGCCGAGGCGGTGCAGGCCGCCGTGGGCGGCGAGCCGGTGGTGTCGTACCTCGTCCATCAGGAGACGACCTTCGACGCCAACGAGGTCCGCCGTCACGTCACGGTCCTGGTTCTGACCGGCACCCGCTTCATCGTCAGCCACACCGACGAACAGGCCGCCGACGCCACCTCCCCGTCGCCGTACGCCACCACCTCCACCGAGTCCGTCAAGCTGGACCGGATCTCCTCCGTGGTGCTCAGCCGCGTGGTCGCCAACCCCGAGTCGTACACCCCGGGCCAGCTGCCCCGCGAGGTCGTGCTGACCATCGGCTGGGGCGCCGTCGCCCGCCTGGACCTGGAGCCCGCCGCCTGCGGCGACCCCAACTGCGAGGCGGACCACGGCTACACCGGCTCGTCCACCGCCGATGACCTCTCGCTGCGGGTCAGCGAGGCCGGCGACGGCCCGGACTCGGTGCGCGAGACGCTCGCCTTCGCACAGGCACTTTCTGAAGCAACTGCGGCCACCACCACCCCCCGCTGATGGCCGGTATCGCCCCCACCTGGCCGGAACCCGAACCGCTCGACCCGCTCGGTGCCCCGGTGCCCCGGTACGGCAGCGGCTCGCTGTCGGATCTGCTGCCCACCATCGCCGCGGGCCTCGGCGTCCGCGAACTCTCCGCCACCATGGAGCTCGCCCCCGCCGACCGGGCCTGTGTCTTCCTGATCGACGGCCTCGGCTGGGAGCAGCTGCGCGCCCACCCGGAGGAGGCGCCGTTCCTCACCTCACTCCTGGGAACCTCGTTCAACGGCACCGGCCGCCCGCTCACCACGGGCTTCCCCGCCACCACGGCCACCTCGCTGGCCTCGGTCGGCACCGGCCTGCCGCCGGGCGCCCACGGCCTGCCCGGTTACACCTGTGAGGACCCGGCCACCGGCGCCCTGATGAACCAGCTCCGCTGGTACCCGTGGACCGACCCGTACGTCTGGCAGCCCTATCCGACGGTCTTCCAGCTCGCGGACGCCGCCGGGATCCGCACCTGCCAGGTCTCCGCGCCGGACTTCCAGCACACTCCGCTCACCAAGGTCGCGCTCAGCGGTGGCACCTTCCACGGCCGGCTCTCCGGCGAGGAGCGGATGGACCTCGCCGCGGAGCAGCTCGCCGCCGGCGACCGCTCGCTGGTCTACACGTACTACTCCGAGGTCGACGGCAAGGGGCACCGCTACGGCGTCAACTCCGATGCCTGGCGTGGCCAGTTGATGTACGTCGACCGGCTCGCGCAGCGGCTGGCCGAGCAACTCCCGCCACGCAGCGCCCTCTACGTCACCGCCGACCACGGCATGATCGACATCCCGTTCGACCCCGAGTCCCGCGTCGACTTCGACGAGGACTGGGAACTGCGCGCCGGAGTACGCCTGTTGGGCGGTGAGGGCCGGGCCCGGCACGTGTACGCCCACCACGGTGCCGCCGCCGATGTGCTCGCCGTATGGCGCGAAGTGGTCGGTGACCGGATGTGGGTGGCGAGCCGCGACGAGGCCATCGCCGCGGGCTGGTTCGGTCCGCGGGTCGACGACCGGGTACGGGCCCGGATCGGTGACGTCGTGGCCGCCGCGCACGCCGACATGGTGATCATCGCGACCGAACGGGAGCCCCGGGAGTCGGAGATGGTCGGGATGCACGGCTCGATGACCCCCGTGGAGCAGCTGGTGCCGCTCCTGGAAGTCCGCACCTGAACCCCACCTGACCCCACCTGACCCAGGGTCACGGCAACCCTGGAAAATTCCCTGGCCGTGGCGCTTCGGCGCCCGGCAACACACCGCTGACTCCGACCGATCCGACCGATCTGAACGAACCGATCGATCCCACCGATCGCACCGATCGCACCGATCCCACCGAAAGGCCATCCCCACCCCCATGTCCGCATTGGTATTTTTCTCGGGAACCATGGACTGCGGGAAGAGCACTCTGGCGCTGCAGATCGGGCACAACCGCTCCGCTCGCGGGCTACAGGGAGTGATTTTCACCCGTGACGACCGGGCGGGTGAGGGCCGGCTCTCGTCCCGGCTGGGGCTGGTCACGGACGCCGTCGAGGCCGACGAGGGCATGGACCTCTACGCCTACCTCGTCGATCACCTGTCCCGGGGTGCCCGGGCGGACTACGTCATCGTGGACGAGGCCCAGTTCCTCGCCCCCGCACAGATCGACCAGCTGGCGCGCATCGTCGACGACCTCGAGCTGGATGTCTTCGCGTTCGGTATCACCACCGATTTTCGGACACATCTGTTTCCTGGCTCCCGGCGTCTGATCGAGCTGGCCGACCGCATCGAGGCGCTCCAGGTCGAGGCGCTCTGCTGGTGTGGCGCCCGGGCCACCCACAACGCCCGTACGGTGGGCGGGGAGATGGTGGTCGAGGGTGCCCAGGTGGTGGTCGGCGACGTCAACCAGGCGCAGGGGGAGGTCGGTTACGAAGTGTTGTGCCGACGCCACCACCTGCGCCGGATGACCAGTGCGACGGCGCGGGCCGGGGCTCTGTCACCAGACGTTCTGCCGGTCTCGCCCGAGGCGCGGGCGTAATCGCACCCACGCGGCCGGCCTGACGGCGCATCCGTCGGCTTCCGCACCGCCTGTTCCGGTGCGGCGCGGAAGGCGGTCCGGGCCGCACGTGCGCGGTGTCCGCGACCGTGACATCGATGTCCGGCTCTGCGGGGGCGGGCGCTCCGGACGGCGGAATTCTGGATTGACGGTGCAGCGGCCACCGTGCCGTGCCGTCCGGTGGGACAGCGGCACACGTATTCTGCACGGGCGATCACCGGACCACCCTGCCGGAACAACCGTCCGGGCGGCCAGGGGTCGCACCGTCGCCCGCCTCGGGGGCCGGTCGTGGGGCGGTGAGCGAGAATGCGCCGGATCCGTGACGGTTCCCCGTCGGTGAAGCAGACCCTCTCCGCGTTCTTGAGGCGAGCGTATTTCCGGGGAATCCGGGTGGTGTTCCGGACAGACGCCGGAAAGAGCGGCGGAACGGTGATGACCCACCGTCATGTTGCTGCGTACATTGGTGAGTCATGCCGCCGCGTACGTATGTGAACAGCGGTTTCAGGCCATCAAGTCCCGCTGGACGCTGCGTATCCGGAAGAAGTCGGATGATAAAATACCGCTTCTGCGGTCTTTTTCAATGGCAGATGTAACGACTGGTCACGGGAGACGTGAGTTGGCGAAACAGGAACGGGCGATCCCGACGCGCAGGGCCTGCCTGGAGGCCGCCGCGGAGATCTTCAACGAGTACGGATACGAGGGCGCCACGATCGCCGCCGTTCTTGAGCGTGCCCAACTCACCAGGGCGGCACTGTACTTCCACTTCACGTCGAAAGAGGAGCTGGCGCACGGTGTGCTCGCCGAGGGGGTGACCACGGAAGGCCTGGTGCCGCAGCCCTTCAAACTCCAGGAATGGGTGGACATTTCGCTCCTGCTGGCCCACCGGCTGCCCAGGGAGCCCGTGCTCAAGGCCTGCATACGGCTGTCCGTCGACCCGAAGGCGCGCAGCCTGCTGGGTACCCGCTGGCCCGACTGGATCGCGCTGGGCGGCGGGGTGCTCATGGAGGCCAAGGCGCGCGGTGAGCTGTATTCGCATATCGATCCGACCGATGCGGCCCGGTTGTTGATCGGTGCCTGGACCGGTGTTCAGCTCATTACCGAGGCGGTGCCGAACCCGCCCGACCTCTGCGAGGAAATCTCCCGGCTGCTGGAGTTCATCCTCCCCAATGTCGCCGTTCCCGGAGTGCTGGCGAGGCTGGACACCTCGCCATTCCGCGCCGAACGGCTTCTCGGTGCGGAACGTTCCACGGTGGTCTCCTGACAGAGTCTCCCGGGCAATAAAAAACCGTGCGGTAGGTTTCTCGTTTCTCTGCTTATTCGCTTTTGTGGCACCCGGCTTATGTGCTGTACCCGTCCGCCCTGTGTGCCGCGCCCGGGAATTCCGTACTCAGTCCTGCTCGACGATGGCGAACACCGCGCCCTCGGTGTCGGAGACCGTCGCCAGACGGCCGTGGACGGAATCGTGGGCGGGGGCCAGGACATGGCCGCCGAGTCCGGTGACGCGGCGGGCCGCCGCGTCCGTATTGGGCACGGCGAAGTACGTCATCCAATGGGGACCGCGCTCGCGCAGCGCGGCGGTGCCCACGCCGTGGATGCCGGCCACCGCGCGGCCCTTGAGGAGCAGTGTCAGACGGTCGGCTTCCCGGCCGGTGTCCGCGTCGCCCGATCCGCCCGCCTCGCCCCCGGCGTCCGCGGCCGCCGGGCCCGCCGGGTCCGCCTCGTAGCCGAAGACATGCTCGTAGAACGGGCCGACAACGGCGGTCTCCTGGGTGACCAGCTCGTTCCACACAGGTGTGCCCGGCTCGCCCGTGACCGTGGTGCCCATCATCGATTTGCCCTGCCAGATACCGAAAACCGCCCCCTGCGGATCGGAGGCGATCGCCATCCGCCCCGCGTCGTCGTCCGCGTCCAGCGGCCCGACGCCCACCGTCCCGCCGCAGCTCCGGATCCGCTCCGCGGTCACATCCGCGTCGTCGCTGGCCAGATAGGTGGTCCAGGCGACCGGGAGATCCCGGTCGGGGGCCAGCTCACCCACCCCCGCGACCTCCCTGCCGTCGAGGAAGGCCCGGGCGTACGGACCGAAATGCTGCGGCCCCGGGCGGAACTCCCAGCCGAACAGCGCGCCGTAGAACTCCTGCGTCGCGGACAGGCTGTGGGCCAGGAGGCTCACCCAGCAGGGCGCGCCGGGCATCCGCCGAGTCGCTGCCTCGGTCGTCATTGTCACTCTCTCCTCGGAGCATCGGTGTGCTGACCATGTGCGGAAAACGTGCGGTACGGGCGCGGGTCCCGAGCAGATGCTCGCACCCTGTCACCTGGTGTGCGCCCCGGCCGCGCCGTCCGCGCCATGTTCGCGAGGGAGAATGCCCGATTTGATGTTTCACACCCGTTTCGGCGCCGTTGCGGCAGCGCACAACTCCGTCATACGGAGGGTGGGCACCTGCCTTCCCTACGTAGTCGAAGCTACGCAAGGATGACTCCCATGAATGCCATCATCACCGCTACCGAACTCGCGAGCGAGTTGGCGAAGCCCGTCCCGCCGGTCCTCCTGGACGTGCGGTACCAGCTCGGCGGCCCGCCCGGCCGCCCCGAGTACGAGGCCGGCCACCTGCCCGGCGCGGTCTATATCGACCTCGACGACGAGCTGGCCGGGACGCCCGGACCGGCCGGCCGCCATCCGCTCCCCGCCCTCGACGTCTTCGCGAAGGCGATGCGGGCCGCCGGTGTCCGCGCGGAGTGCCCCGTGGTCGTCTACGACGGCGGCCAGGGCTGGGCGGCCGCCCGCGCCTGGTGGCTGCTGCGCTGGGGCGGCCACCCCGATGTGCGTGTCCTGGACGGCGGTCTCGCCGCCTGGCGGGCGTCCGGCGGCGCGCTGAGCACCGGCCGTCCGCATCCGTCCGAGGGCGACTTCACGCCCGTGCCCGGCGCGCTGCCGCTGCTGACGGCGGACGACGCGGCCGCCCTGGCCCGCCGCGGCGTCCTCCTGGATGCGCGGGCCGCCGAGCGCTACCGGGGCGAGGCCGAGCCCATCGACCCGGTCGCCGGCCATATCCCGGGCGCGGTGTCCGCGCCGACGACCGAGAACGTCGCCGAGCGGAGCACGGTCTTCCGCGACGCGTCCGAGCTGGCCGAGCGCTTCGCGGCACTCGGCGCCACGCCGGACACCGAGGTCGGCGTCTACTGCGGCTCCGGGGTCTCCGCCGCCCATCAGGTACTGGCCCTCGCGGTTGCCGGCATCCCCGCCGCGCTGTACGTCGGCTCCTGGAGCGAATGGTGCGCCGATCCGTCCCGTCCGGTGGCCACCGGTCCGCAGCCCGGCTGAGCCCCGGCGCGGGACCCAGGCGCGCCATGACGCCGTCCGCCCGCCCCCTGGGAGCAGGGGACGGGCGGACGGCGAGGTTCCACGGCCGGGCCGGGCCGGTCGCTCCTGCGCCTGCTTCCGCTACTCCGGCTTCTTCCGCCGGGTCCCGAAGACGATCTCGTCCCAGCTGGGAACCGCCGCCCGCCGTCCGGGCCGTACGCCGTCCGCCTCGGCCTGCCGGTCCGTCGTCCCGGTCAGCCGTTCGCGGTGTCCGGCCACCGCGCGCGGCATCAGGACATCGGCGTAGGCGGAACCCGCGCCCGCGCTGGCCGCCGGCGGCTCCTCGACCTCGGTCTCCGGCCCCTCGTCGCTCTGCGGCGCCTTGGCGCTCTCCGGTACGACCAGGTCGCCCCGGAAGCTCGGCACCGCCTCCAGCAGGCTGGTCAGCGAATCCCGCTCGCGCTCCCGCTCACCGGCGGCCTCCTCGCCGCTCCGGGTGTCGCTCTCCTCGTCGCCGGTCTGTGCCCCGCGGTCGCCGCGCTCGGGCGTCTGGCGGTCCAGGGCGCGGTCCAGCGGCCGGTCCCGCGGCAGCCGGGCGATCCGGGGGACGAACGGGAAGCTCGGCTCGGGCGTGTCGTCGCTCTCGCCGATCAGCGCCCGCGCCTCGTCGTCCACGGCCTGGACAAGCCGGCGCGGTGGGTCGTACGTCCAGGTCGCCGAGTGCGGTTCGGCCGCGACGCGGTAGACCAGCAGCACTTCCCAGGTGCCGTCGTCCCGGCGCCAGGAGTCCCACTGGACGCTCTCCTTGTCGGCGCCGCGCAGCAGCAGCCGCTCCGTGACCGCCTCACCGAGCTGCGGACCGGTGTTCTCGCCGGGGCGCCGCACGGGGGTCTTACGGGCCCGCTCGGCCATGAACGCGCGCTCGGCGAGCACCGGGCCCTCGAAGCGGCGCACCCGGTCCACGGGGATGCCGGCGAGCTGGGCGACCTCCTCGGCGGAGGCACCGGCCCTTATACGGGCCTGGATGTCCCGTGGGCGGAGGTGGCTCTCGACCTCGATCTCGATCTGGCCGAGCCGCGCCCGGTCGTTGCGGACCGCGGCGCGCAGCCGTTCGTCGATGGGAAGCGTGTACTCGGTGCTGTCCGCAGCTTTGAGCACCAGCCGTGTGCCGTCGTTGGAGACGGCCACGACACGCAGTTCGGGCATGGGGACCTCCCGGGTGGTGCCTGCCGACGTCACGTGCGTCGCTGCTTCCGCTAGTCGAGTGTGGCCTGCCCGGGTGCAGCCTGCCACAACATTGCCGAGTTGCCCGGCGTGTCGAGGCTTGGCCCTCAAACGCCGTTATGACACGGTTACCAGTTCGCAACGCTCGGTGACCATGTCGCTTGTCCTGTCGTCGATCACCCGTGCCGAGCGGCGGCGCCCCGGGTGAGTGCCGCCTTCAGGGCCCCTCCCGTGGGTTCCGGGCAGCCGGACGGGAACCGGGGCCAGGGCTGGCCACAGTACTCCATTCGGGCCACTGAGGTGGACCGCCGCGCCGCTGAACTTCTGGCCGGTGGGCGTAGTTGGGTCGGCTTGTCAGCCTCTCTACCAGCAACTCTGGTGGCAAGTTTCACAGATCCCCCGGATTCGGAACTATTGACTACTCCAATTGGTCACTTCTCCATGCAACATGGATCGAAGGGGCTAACAAAGGTTGGAGATGGACGAAGAAACCGAAACCGCCACGAAGAAGAAGGGGAAGCGGATTGACCTGAGCGTGGCTCAGGTAGCCGGCAGCGCACTCGCCGCGGCCATCGCCGCGTACCTCGCCGCGCAGCTCAGTGTGTACGGAACCGTCCTCGGCGCGGGTGTGGTCAGTGTCCTGGCCACGACCGGCGGTTCGATATTCCAGCACCTGTTCCGGCGCACCGGCGAACAGATCAAGGAGGCCTCGGTCGTCACCCGCCCGAAGCCGCGCCGCTTCTCCTCCCACCCTCGATCCACGACCACCACAACCGGCACATCCGACACGACCGACACATCTGAAGACACCGGTCGGCTCGCGCACGACGCGGGCCCGGTGGCGCCCACGAGGGCGCTGCCGACCCTCGGCAAGCACGGCGCGGAGGGCGGGATCACCTCCGTCGCCAGAACCCCCGGGCCCGACCCGGACCGAACGCAGCTGGTCCCGCGGGCCGAGGAGGCCCGCCGCCGCGATCCGGCGAGCGCCCACCCCACGGACCGGACCCAGCTGGTGCGGCGGGTCGACGACCCGACCATGGCGCTGGGGCAGGCGACGCGACGCCCGGCGGCGTCCCATCCGGCGGCCACCACGGCCATGCCGCAGGTCGGAGCGCCCGGAGCGCCCGAACAGCCCGAAGAGCTGAGCACCGCGACGTACGGCACCCGGCTGCGCGGCTGGAAGCGGCCGGCGCTCGGCGCGCTCGTGGTCTTCGTGTTCGCCATGGGCGGGGTCACTGCCACCGAGCTGCTGACCGACCAGACGGCGGACGGTCAGAAGGGCACCACCACGTTCCAACAGCTCACCAGCGGCGGGGGAACGAAGCGCCAGCAGCCCAGCACCCCACAGTCGCCCGGTACCGGCCAGATGCCGGAGGACGGCGGTCGGCGGGGTGGCGGTCATGGTTCCGACCCGGATCCCGGCAGGTCCGGCGACAGCGGTACGGGGACCGGCACCGACGACGGCAAGGACCACGGCACCCCCACGCCGACGCCGTCCGGCGACGGTGGTTCCGGTGACTCCTCGGGGAGCGGCTCCTCGCCGGACCCGAAGACCTCACCGTCCACGAAGCCGTCCCCGAGCGGCTCCGCCGACGGCGGCAGCGGCAGCACCGGCGGCAGCAGCACGGGCGGCGGCACCGGCGGCGACGGCGGTACGGGCACCGGCGGCGACACGACCGGAGGCAAGGACCAGGGGACCCAGCAGAAGCAGCAGGAGCCGCAGAAACAGGCCTTGGACCCGGCTGCTTCCTGACCCCTGGCGGACCGTCCGGTAAGCGCGGTGGTCCGCCCGGTAACCCCGGTGGTCCGTCCGGTAACCCCGGCGGACCGCTGGGCCCCGAGCCCGCCTCAGTCCCCCAGGACCCGGCGCAGATACGGATTGGCGAACCGGCGCTCCGGGTCCAGCCGGTCGCGTACCGCGGCGAACTCCGCGAACCGCGGATAGGCGCCGGCGAGGTGGGAGACGTCGCGTGTGTGCAGCTTCCCCCAGTGCGGACGCCCCCCGTACGCGGTCATGATCCGCTCGGTGGCCGCGAAGTACGCCTGGTACGGCGTGCCCCGGTACATGTGCACGGCGATATAGACGGTGTCCCGTCCCGACGCGGTGGAGAGCGGGATGTCGTCGGCCGGTGCGGTGCGCACCTCCACCGGGAAGCCGACCTTGAAGTCCGAGCGCTCCACCAGCGTCTTCAGCTCACCGAGCGCGGTGAGCGCGGCATCGCGCGGCAGCGCGTACTCCATCTCCACGAACCGCACCCGGCGCGGTGACGTGAACACCTTGTACGGGATGTCGGTGTACGTACGGGCCGACAGCGCGCGGCTGGAGAGCCTGGCGAGGCCCGGTATGGCGGCCGGCGCCGCCCGCCCGACGGCGCAGGCGACCTGGAACGCCCCGTTGGACAGCAGCTCGTCCTCGAACCAGCCGCTGATCCTGCCGAGCGGCGCCGCGGGGCCCTGGCTGCGGTTGTTGCGCTTGGTGCTGCAGTTGCCGGTGTGCGGGAACCAGTAGAACTCGAAGTGCTCGTTCTCGGCGACCAGCTCGTCGAACCGCTCCGTCACCTCCGCGTACGGCATCGGCTCCTCGCGAGCGGTCAGCAGGAACTCCGGCTCCACGGCGAAGGTGAGCTCGCTGATCACACCCAGCGCGCCCAGGCCCAGGCGGGCCGCCGCGAACACGTCCGGGTTCTGCTCGGCGGAGCAGGTCAGCACCGAGCCGTCGGCGGTGACCAGTTCGAGGGCGGTGATCTGGGCGGCGAGCGAGGCCGAGTCGCGGCCGGTGCCATGGGTGCCGGTACTGGTCGCCCCGGAGACGGTCTGCGCCATGATGTCGCCCATGTTGGTGAGCGACAGCCCGTAGGCGGCGAGCGTCTGGTTGAGGTGCCGGAGCGGCGTACCGGCGGCGACCGTGACCGTACCGGCCTCGCGGTCGACCGCGCGGACGCCGGTGAGCCGCTCGGGCCGGATCAGCAGCCCGTCGGTGGCGGCGGCCGGAGTGAACGAGTGGCCGGTGCCGGCCGCCTTGACGGTCAGCCCCTCCGCGGCGGCGGCGCGGACCGCGGCCGCCAGTTCCTGGGTGCTCGCCGGGGCCACGCTCCGGGCGGGGCGGGCGGTGACGGTGCCGGCCCAGTTGCGCCAGGGCCGGGGCCGGTGCCGGGCCGTGGCGGTGGCGTCACGTCCTCCCCGGCCGCCGCGTCCTCCCGAGCCGCCGACGGCGTCGCTGACTGCCATGGTGACGTCCCCTCCCTCCGGGCGGGCCCAACGAGTGGGCCGCCGTTGGTGTGAGCGCATGATGCCAGTGACCGCCACACCGGCCACAGAGGGAATACCGCTCGCCCCCACCTCGTTGTGGCCCCGCAGGGGGTGCTCGCAACCCTTAGGGGATCCGTTCGACCGCCCGTCAGGGACATCCCGTAACGCCCCCTGAACCCACCCCAGCCCTCACCCCTGACTCAGCCCTGAGAGAGGCTCTCCTCGACTCACCTCACGCCTGAGAGACGCTCTCCTCGCTCTGCTCCTCTGCGGCTGCCGGACCGCTGCGAGCGGGTGTGCCCCCGGCCGCCACCGGGGAGGCCAGGGAGGTCGGGGAAGCCGTGGCGGCCGTCGAAGACGCCGGTCGCGGACGGAGCCCGCGGTAGCCCGCGAACGCCACCAGCGCGGCCAGCACGCCCGCGGCCGCCGGTACGAGGTACCCGCGCGCGGCCCCGGCGGCGTCCACCACCCAGCCCGCCGCCGACGAACCCAACGCGACGCCCACCGCCAGGCCGGTGCTGGTCCAGGTCATGCCCTCGGTCAGCTGCGCCCGTGGCACGTGCTCCTCGACCAGCGCCATCGTGGTCACCATCGTCGGGGCGATGGACAGCCCGGCCACGAACAGCGCGGCCCCCAGCAGCGGCAGGGTGTCCACCAGCTGGAGCGGCACCATGCTCACCGCCATCGCGCAGACCCCCGCCACCCAGCGGCGCGAGGCGTGCCCCTTGAGGTGCAGCAGCCCGAAGACGGCGCCCGCCACACAGGAGCCGAGCGCGTAGACCGCCAGGACCAGGCTGGCCGCGGCCTTGTGGCCCTCCTCCTCGGCGAACGCCACCGTCACCACGTCGATCGCCCCGAAGATCGCGCCGGTCGCCACGAAGGTCACCACCAGCACCTGCAGCCCCCGGGAGCGCAGCGCCGAGCCCCGGGCATGCTGCTCCCGCGGTTGCGGGACCGGTTCCGTCCGGCGCTGGGCCGTGAGCCAGAAGACCCCGGCCGCCAGGAAGGCACCGGCCAGCAGTGGCCCGGCCTGCGGGAACCATGCCGTGGACAGGCCGATGGACAGGATCGGCCCGGCGATGAAGCACACCTCGTCGAGGATCGACTCCCACGCGTACGCGGTGTGCAGCTCGCGCGGGGAGCCCCGGTAGAGCTCCGCCCAGCGCGCCCGGATCATCGAGCCCACGCTGGGCACACACCCCACACCGGCCGCGAAGACGAACAGGACCCAGTCCGGCCAGCCCTGCCGCGTGCTCAGCAGCAGACCGGCGACCGCGGTCAGCGACACCAGCGTCGCCGGGCGCATCACCCGCCGCTGGCCGTACCGGTCCACCATCCGGGATATCTGCGGGCCGAGGACCGCGGCGGACAGCGCGAGGGTCGCCGAGAGCGCGCCCGCGAGGCCGTAGCGGCCGGTCAGCTGGGAGACCATCGTGACGACGCCGATGCCCAGCATCGACAGCGGCATCCGCCCCAGCAGTCCGGCGGCGGAGAAGGACGCGGTGCCGGGGCGGCCGAACAGGGCGCGGTAGGGACTGGGCAAGGGGGCGCTCCGCCGGAGTGAGGACCGAAGGTCGGTACGGTCGGTAAGGGATGTCTGTGGCTGATACAGCTTACGGGTGGGGTGGGGTCGGCCGCCGCCGGTTTTTCCCTCGCTCCGCGCGGGCATCGCCGGCTGCCCCGCGCCGCGCGGCATCTCCAGGTGCCCCGCACGGCCCGGGACCTGCCCTTCGCCCCCGGGCGAAGGGTGGCAGGATCGGTGGCATGCCCGAACAGTGCGATCCCCGCCCCTATGACGCCCTGCTGCTGCTCTCCTTCGGCGGCCCGGAAGGCCCCGACGAGGTGGTCCCGTTCCTGGAGAACGTCACCCGGGGCCGTGGCATCCCCCGGGAGCGCCTCCAGGAGGTGGGGCAGCACTACTTCCTGTTCGGCGGCGTGAGCCCGATCAACGCCCAGAACCGCGCGCTGCTGGACGCGCTGCGCGCGGACTTCGCCGAGCACGGCCTGGACCTGCCCGTCTACTGGGGCAACCGCAACTGGGCGCCGTACCTGACCGACACCCTGCGCACCATGGTCAACGACGGCCACCGCCGGATCGCCACCCTGGCGACCAGCGCCTACGCCTCGTACTCGGGCTGCCGGCAGTACCGCGAGAACCTCGCCGACGCGCTCGCCGCCCTGCGGGCCGAGGGGCTCCCCGTGCCACAGGTCGACAAGCTGCGACACTACTTCAACCACCCCGGTTTCCTCCGCCCGATGATCGACGGCGTTCTGGCGTCCCTGTCCGGACTGCCCGCCGACGTCCGGGACGGCGCCCATATCGCCTTCACCACCCACTCCATCCCGACCGCCGCCGCCGACACCTCCGGCCCGCCCGAGGACCACACCGAGGGCGGTGAGGGAGGCGCCTACGTCGCCCAGCACCTGGACGTGGCCCGGGCGATCGCGGACGCCGTACGGGAGGAGACCGGCGTGGACCACCCCTGGCGGCTGGTCTACCAGTCGCGCAGCGGCGCCCCGCACATCCCCTGGCTGGAGCCGGACATCTGCGACCACCTGGAGGAGCGGCACGCCGTGGGTGTCCCCGCCGTCGTGATGGCCCCCATCGGTTTCGTCTCGGACCACATGGAGGTGAAGTACGACCTCGACACCGAGGCCACCGCCAGGGCCGCCGAGCTGGGGCTGCCGGTCGCCAGGTCCGCCACCGTGGGCGCCGACCCCCGGTTCGCCGCGGCCGTCCGTGACCTCCTCCTGGAGCGCGCGGCGACGGAGCGGGGCGGCACCCCGGAGCGCTGCGCGCTGGGCGCCCTCGGCGCCGGCCACGACCTGTGCCCGTCCGGCTGCTGTCCGGCGCGCCGGCCCCGCCCGGCCGCCGCCGGTGCCGACTGGCAGGGCCCGGTCGCGCGGACGCCCGCGTAACCGGCCCGTACGGCGCGCCACAGCCCCGTACGAGCCGCATCGCCCGTACTAACCCGCACCCCGCACCCCGCACCCCGACCCCGCACCCCCTACCCGTACCTCGAGCAAGGAGCACCGTGCCCGACCCTCTGCACACCGACCCCCTGCACACCGACGCGCTGTACGACGAACTCCTCGACATCGCCCTGGAGGCCGCCCGCCGCGCCGGGGCCCTGCTGCGCGACGGCCGGCCCGCCGACCTCGGCGTGGCCGCCACGAAGACCAGCCCCATCGACGTCGTCACCGAGATGGACATCGCCGCCGAGAAGCTGATCACCGGCTTCATCGGGGAGCGCCGCCCCGACGACGGCTTCCTGGGGGAGGAGGGCGCCAGCGTCGAGGGCACCAGCGGTATCCGCTGGGTCATCGACCCCGTCGATGGCACCGTCAACTACCTCTACGGTCTGCCGGCCTGGGCCGTGTCCATCGCGGCGGAGCGGGACGGCGAGGTGGTCGTCGGGGTCGTCGCCGCCCCGATGCGCGGTGAGACCTACCAGGCCGTCCTGGGCCGTGGCGCGTTCAACAACGGCGAGCGCCTCCGGCACCGGCCCGCGCCGCCGCTCTCCGAGGCGCTGCTCGGCACCGGCTTCTCCTACCTCGCCGACCGCCGGGCCGCCCAGGCCGAGGTGGTACGCACCCTGCTGCCGCAGGTCCGCGACATCCGGCGGGGCGGCTCGGCCGCGATCGATCTGTGCGATGTGGCCTGCGGCCGGCTCGATGCCTACTACGAGCGAGGCCTGAACCCGTGGGACCTGGCGGCCGGCGCCCTGATCGCCCGGGAGGCCGGTGCACTGACCGGCGGCCGTCCCGGCCGGGCCGTCGGGCACGAGCTGACCCTCGCGGCCTCCCCGGCCCTCTTCGCGCAGCTCCAGCCGATCCTGGACGAGCTCGGCGCCTGGCACGACTGATCCGCCCCGTCCGGGCAGGAGACTGATCCGCCCCGTCCGGGCAGGAGGCAGCGCCCCGGCACCGGACGCGACAGCGCCCCGGCACTGTCCTCTGGACGCCGGGGCGCTGTCGTCGTGGGTCGTCGCGGGTCGTCGTGGACCGGAAGACGGTCAGGCGTTGCTGACCGCCCCGTAGTGCACACCGTGCTCGGTCGCCAGCCGGTGCAGGTCCTCGAGCTCGGCCTGCTCGATCTCGGCGAGGAAGTCGTCGCCCGCAGCGCGGGCCCGGTCTCGATCGGCTGTGGTCTGCTCTATGCGCTGCAGAATGCCTGCGGTGAACGCGTCCATGTGCGCCCCCTCGTCGAAGGTCGGTGGCACGGGGGTGTGCCGACGGGTGGGTCGATCACGGCGTGGTCCCTGCGATGGATCAGGTCATGGCTCATCGGTCGCCACATGAACAGGGCGTGATCGCGGGTGTGGAGTCGTCCTCCCCACCCCGACGCTCAGGGAAACCTCAACCTGCCGGGGAATGCCGGGGAATGCCAGGGAATCCGGTCCGTCGGGCTCCGCGGCCCACCGGCTCCACCCTCCTCCCCACCCCCTCTTACCGCCGGTTTATGGCTCTTCGGGGCAGGATGGAAGGGCTCTGTACAGTGTTTCGCCCGCTCGTGTGGGCTCTGAGGAAGGACTAGCGACGTGCGTGTTCTCGTCGTCGAGGACGAGCAGCTGCTCGCCGATGCGGTGGCCACCGGACTACGCCGGGAGGCCATGGCCGTCGACGTGGTCTACGACGGCGCTGCCGCCCTGGAACGTATCGAGGTCAACGACTACGACGTCGTCGTGCTCGACCGTGACCTCCCGGTCGTCCACGGTGACGACGTCTGCCGCAAGATCGTCGAGATGGGGCTGCCCACCCGTGTCCTGATGCTCACCGCCTCCGGCGACGTCAGCGACCGCGTCGAGGGCCTGGAGATCGGCGCCGACGACTACCTCCCCAAGCCGTTCGCGTTCACCGAGCTCACGGCCCGGGTACGGGCCCTGGGACGGCGTACGACCGTCGCGCTGCCGCCCGTCCTGGAGCGGGCCGGTATCAAGCTCGACCCGAATCGCCGCGAGGTGTTCCGCGACGGCCGGGAGGTCCAGCTCGCCCCCAAGGAGTTCGCGGTGCTGGAGGTGCTGATGCGCAGCGCCGGCACGGTCGTCTCGGCCGAGCAGCTCCTGGAGAAGGCCTGGGACGAGAACACCGACCCGTTCACCAACGTTGTACGGGTGACGGTCATGACACTGCGTCGCAAGCTCGGCGAGCCCCCGGTGATCGTCACCGTCCCCGGCTCGGGATACCGGATCTGACCGGCGATGCCGTCCCTGCCCTCGTTCTCGAAAGCGGCCTCCGCCAAGGCGCCCGGGCCGCCGCCGCCCATGCCTCCCATGCCGCCCAAGCCCGCCTGGGACCCCCGGCCGGTCAACGTCCGGCCGTTCCCGTGGCTGCGCCCCACGATCCGGATACGGCTGACGCTGCTGTACGGCGGCATGTTCCTGATGGCCGGCATCGTGCTGCTGACGATCATCTACATGCTGGCCGCGGACGCGCTGCACGACGGCAGTGCGCTGCCCCTGAAGATCCTCGGCGGCAAGTTCGAGGCCACGAGTGACTTCTGCGACCTGCCGACCCAGACGTCCGGCCCGCTCCTCCAGGAGGCCGTCAACGAGTGTCTGCAGCATCAGCGCGCGGTGGCCCTCAACACCCTGCTCAACCGCTCTCTGCTGGCGTTGCTGGGTTTGACGGTGGTGGCGTTCGCGTTCGGTTATGCGATGGCGGGGCGGGTGCTGGCGCCGTTGGGGCGGATCACGCGGACGGCGCA
>NZ_JBIAWT010000017.1:0-90321 GCF_042895955.1 Streptomyces sp. NPDC001339
CAGCGGCTCGATCCGGCCCCACATCGCATCAGTGATCACTAACCGGACGGACACATCCGATCAACTGACCAGCCGATCAAAGAGACACGCTCTAGCCGACCGGCCAGATGGTCGTAGCAGAGGCGGGCCCGCGCCAACTCGTCCTGGCGGCGGACCGAACGCAGAGAGTTGGGCCTGCGCCGTGGCGCCAGAACAGCGAGCGTCTCCAGGGCATGCCCCACCACTGGATCGGCGACGCGGTAGTACGTATGCCTTCCGCACCGTTCGGTAGCCAGTAGCCCGCTCTCCACTAGGCGTCCGAGGTGTTCGCTCGCTGTCGACTTGCTGACTCCCGCGATTCTGGCTAACTCGTTCGCCGGAAGCCGCAGATCATCCATCAGCGCCATCACCATCGCGGCTCGGGACGCATCCCCCAGGAGGGCCGCGACGAAAGCAATGTCGGGCCCGTCGTCCACAGTTCGGTTCATGCCGAACACGTTACTCGCTAGCTTGATCAGGCACGGTGAAGGCCGGTTCACAGGTCGGCTACACGATGAATCAACCAACCACTGTCAAAAGAAATTCCAACGAAAAGGCAAGATACGGAGTAGCGCAGTTACTTCGGTAACCCCGTCCCGTACTTCGGTAACCCCGTCCCGCAGGACACCACCATCGACTGGTCGTGGCCCGCCCAGCGGTCCTGCGGGTGGTGCGGCATGTCAGCCGCAACCGGGCGCTCTGGCCGCCCTCGACGGTGGGCTGCGTATTCACCGGGCGCGTGCCCTGCCGGGCGCCCACGCCGAGGCTGGGACGGTCCGTACCGACCCCGAGCACGGACTGACCATCGCCTGCGCGGATGCCTGGATCGAGGTCCTCTCGCTCAGCTGGCACCTCGAGGACAGCACATCTCGCTCCGCGGCTGAGCCTTCACCGTACTCCGGCTTGGCCGATGGCCTCAAGCAGCTCCTTGCGGCAGGGGCTCGGAGTCCTCTGCGCTGGTTGCCACCACCGCTGCTCAGCTGCTGTTCATCGTCGCGCTGCCACTTGCAGGGATGCTGGCCGATCGCGTCGGTGCCCGGCCGCTGCTCCTGCTGTTCTCCGGGGCCTTCGCTGTACTCACGATTCCCCTCCTCGCTCTGGCACCCCGGTCGTTCGCGTGGCTGGTGCTTGTGCAGTGCGTGGGCCTGGTGATCTTCTGCGGCTATGGGGCAATCGCCCCATACATCATGGCCGAGCAGTTCCCGGCCCACCTCCGTGCGACCGGGATCGGACTTCCCTACGGGCTTGCCGTCTCTGTCTTCGGTGGCGCTGCGCCCTACTTGGCCGCGGCCGCCGACCACGCGAGGAACGCCGTGGCCTACTCGGGCTACGTGGCCGCGGCCGCAGTGATCAGTTTCGTGTGCTTCCTCGAACTCCGGCCCACGCACACCACCCGACAGCCCGCCGCGCCCCGTCGACAGTCGTTCGACGCCGACACCGGGAGGTACGTGGAGGCTGCACGGGCGAGCGAGTGAGACTCCGGCGACGGCCGGTGCGGATGCCTCCTCGGACTTGGCGGAATCCTCGCCGTGACACCGGTGCCCCGCCGACGCCCGCTCCTTCACCGGCCGTTGACTGCCGGCAGACCTGGAGAAAAACCTTGCCTGAATGTGCTTGATGCATATGATCATCTGATCATCGGCGGCGGAAAATGGCCGGTTTCAGTTGCAACCCATTGGGAACTCCCCACAAGAGTCGGAGGCTTATGTGAGCGAGAGACAGCTCGAGGTCTGCATCATCGGCGCAGGACCTCGTGGCCTCTCGGTGCTGGAACGGCTCTGCGCCAACGCAGACGAGCACGCCGCCGGCACCGCCGTAGTAGTGCACCTCGTGGACCCGCACCGCCCCGGCGCGGGAGGCGTCTGGCGCACCGACCAATCCCCTCATCTCCTGATGAACACCGTGGCCTCGCAGGTGACCCTGTTCACGGACCCAAGCGTGGAGATGGCGGGCGAACTCTCTCCGGGCCCCAGTCTCTTCGAGTGGGCGCGCGATCTCGCATTGGTAGGCGGGAGAGAGGATAGAGAGGCTTATGACGGCCAGGTGCTGGCCGAAGCCGCCGGGCTGACCCCAGATTCCTATCCCACGCGGGCCTTCTACGGTCACTACCTGGAGTGGGTCTTCCAGCGCGTGATCCGAACAGCGCCACCGCAGGTACGAGTGGTCGTGCATGCGACGCGTGCGGTGCGGCTCCAGGACGAGGCGGATGGCCGGCAGTCCGTGACGCTGGCTGACGGCGTCCGCGTCGAAGGCCTGGACGCCGTGGTCCTGGCCCAAGGACATCTGCCGGTCACCGCGAGCGAAGGCGAGCAGCGGCTGTCGGACTTCGCCCGGAAACACGACCTGACCTATGTGCCGCCCGCCAACCCCGCCGACGTCGACCTGGCATGCGTGCGCCCCGGCGAGGCGGTCGCCCTGCGCGGCCTCGGCCTCAACTTCTTCGACCACCTGGCACTGTTCACCCTCGGCCGGGGCGGAACGTTTCAGCGCAGCGGCGATACCCTCGTCTACCGGCCGTCCGGCCGTGAGCCGAAGCTGTTCGCGGCATCCCGGCGCGGCGTTCCGTACCACTCCCGCGGCCGCAACCAGAAGGGGGCGCACGGCCGTCACGACCCCTTGCTGCTCACCCCCGAGAAGCTGGCCGAACTACGACGCACCGCGGATGCCGGCGGCCTCGACTTCTCCCGTGACCTGTGGCCGCTGATCGCCAAGGAAGTCGAGACCGTCTACTACGCGGCGCTGCTCACCCGGCAGGGCCGTACCGACGCGGCGCGCCGGCTACACGCGCACAGCCTTGCCCTGCCGTGGGGATCGGCCGAAGAGGCCGACCTCCTGGACGAGTTCGGCGTTGCCGCCGAGGACCGCTGGGACTGGAAGCGGATCGCCCGTCCCTATGGAGACCTCAGCTTCCGTGACGCGGACGACTTCCGGAGCTGGCTGCTGGACACGCTGCGCCAGGACCTCGTGGAGTCCGAAGCCGGCAATGTGGACGGCCCGCTGAAGGCGGCTCTCGACGTGCTGCGCGATCTGCGCAATGAGATCCGCCTCGTCGTCGACCACGGCGGGCTCACCGGCCGCTCCCACCGTGACGACCTGGAGCACTGGTACACCCCGCTCAACGCGTTCCTGTCCATCGGCCCGCCGCCGAGCCGTATCGAGGAGATGATCGCGCTCATCGAGGCCGGGGTGCTCCATGTCCTGGGTCCCGGCATGCGCGTGCATACGGACGAGCGTGCGGGTGCCTTCTGCGTCGAGTCACCCGAGGTACCCGATTCGCAGGTACGGGTGACGACGCTGGTGGAGGCCCGTCTCCCGGAACCCGATCTGCGGCGCACCGCCGACTCCCTGTTACGCCATCTGACCACCGACGGCGGATGCCGCCCCTACCTCATATCCGACCCGGAATCCGGCAGTTACGAGACGGGCGGTCTTGAAGTCACCGAGCGCCCTTACCACCTGGTTGACGCGGACGGACAGATCCATCCGCGCCGCTTCGCCTATGGCATACCAACCGAAGCAGTGCACTGGGTGACCGCCGCCGGCGTCCGCCCGGGCGTCAACTCCGTGACGCTCGGCGACTCCGACGCGATCGCCATGACCCTGTTCACTCTCGCTGTCCCCGTTCCCGTCCCGGTGCGCACGCCGGCCGTGAGGCAGCCGTCGACCCCCACCTTTCAGGAGATCCTGTGACCACTGCTCACACTGTTCACGACGTGCCCCTGGACGCCGGACTTCTGTCGCCCGTACGGGCTGGTACGGCGGCCGAGGCCGCCACTCACGACACCGCCTGCCTGCAGGCCATGCTCGATGCGGAATCCGCGCTGGCCCGGGCCCAGGCCCGGCTCGGCACCGTACCCACGCAGGCAGCCCGGGCCATCACAGATGCCGCGCGAGCGGAGCAGTTCGACGTACAGGAGCTGGCGGGACGCTCGCGCGCGGCGGCCAACCCGGTGGTCGCCCTGGTGCAGCTGCTTGCTGAGGCCGTACGTGAGAAGGACCCCGAGGCCGCCCACTACGTCCATCAGGGCTCCACCAGCCAGGACGTCCTCGACACCGCCCTCATGCTGGTTTCCGCCCGCACGACGGAAATCATCCTCGGCGATCTGGAGCGCGTCGCGACCGGACTCGCGGGCCTTGCGCTCAGGTACAGGGACGCCCCGATGGCCGCGCGGACACTGGGCCAGCACGCCGTTCCCACGACCTTCGGGCTGAAGGCGGCCGGCTGGCTGCAGGCTGTGCTCGACGCGGAGCAGGCACTGACCGGGGTTCTGGAGACCGGGCTGTGCGTTCAACTGGGCGGCGCCGCAGGCACCATGGCGGGCTATCTCGAATACGCCCGTATCCACGGCGAGGGTGAAGCGGCCGGAGGAGCGGACTACGCACAGCGACTGACCACCGCCTTCGCCGCCGAACTGGGCCTTGCCGAGCCGCTCGTCCCCTGGCACACCGTACGGACCCCCCTTGCCGGCCTTGCCGCCGCGCTCGCCCTCACCACGAGTGCACTCGGCACCTTCGCGGCCGATGTCCAGCTGCTGTCCCGTACCGAGACCGCGGAAGTCACCGAACCGGCCGCGGACGGCCGTGGTGCGTCCTCCGCCATGCCGCACAAACGCAATCCTGCGCTGGCCGCCCTGATCCGCTCCAGCGCCTACCAGGTGCCGGGACTCGTGAGCGCTCTGACGCACGCCTCGGTCACCGACGACGAGCGGCCCGCCGGCGCCTGGCACGCAGAATGGCAGCCGCTGCGCGAGTGCCTGCGGCTGGTCGGCGGCGCCGCCCATACAGGAGCGGAACTGGCAGAAGGCCTCACCGTCCACACCGACCGGATGCGAGCCAATCTCGAGCTCACCGGTGGCCTGGTGGTCTCGGAACGCCTCGCGGCAGTGCTGTCGCCCGAACTCGGCAGGGCTCCGGCGAAGACGCTGGTCAGCAGGGCGTCGGCGCAGGCTGCGAGCAGTGGACGGCACCTGGCGGACGTACTCGCCGAAGCACCGGAACTCTCCGGGAAGCACAGCATCGAGTCACTTCACAAGCTGTGCGACCCCGCCGAGTACACCGGCGTCGCCGGATCGCTCGTGGACCGCGTCCTCGACCGGTTCCACCGCTCGCGTCGGTGTGGCACGGCCTGACATCGAAGCGGGCCCCAATCAGGCCCGGGGCAGGGTGGCCTGCGTATTCTCGATCCCTTGCCCCGGGCCCAGACGCAGGCACAGGCGCAGGCACAGGTGAAGGACTTGCTGGGGACGGGGGTGAGTGAGTTCACCCCCGCGGCTGTGGAGTGGCGTCGGCTCTGGAATCTGGCCACGGTGTTCCGCAACGCCACCGTGACACGCATCGCCTACCGCGGCACCGGTGTGCCGTGACCACTGCGCATCAGGGCAGGGAGGCCGGCTCGAATCAGACCCATGAGCCAATTACTCCCGTCCACTTGACGCCCTAGTTGTGTTGTCCGGACAGGTTGGTGACGCGGCTGGCTGGGGCGGTCGTCGTCGCCTGACTGTCGGCGACTGAGGCAGAGGTGGCGCAGCAACCTCCGGAACGCGTTGGGTCAGCAGCCAGGTGCGTTGCGGCCCGAAGGCCGGTCGGCCGTCCGTCCGGCCGGCCGTCCTGGCCGTGAGAGTACGCCCCGCCCGCGAGGTGCTCGACGAGTGCGAAGGCGAACATCGTGTCGGCCATGGGCACTTCGGCGTGCTGCCCGTGTCCGGTGTGGTGACGGCCGATGAGGCGGTGCCGTCCACAGACCGTTCCGGTGCCCGTCGGGATCGAGATCGAACGGTCGGTGTGTCCAGGAACTGGTAGGTGAGGACACCGGGCAGGCCCTTGCGCCGCCGCACTTTTCATACCGCCGCAACATTCGGCCGCCTGCTGGCGCAAACATGTCGAGTAGGGTCCTGACCAGCAAGAACAGCGAGTCGAGGAGGCCGTGCGGTGGCGGAGCACCAGGTGTCGGGGGAGGCCGGCACGGGCGGGGCGTCCGACGCGCGGGCGCAGGAGCGTCGGTTGCGGCGCGATCTGGGGTTCTGGGGGCTGACCGGGATCGGCTTCTCCAACATCGTCGGCTCGGGCTGGCTGTTCGCCGCCATGTTCGCCGCGCAGACGGCCGGGCCCGCCGCGCTGCTGTCCTGGGTGGGCGCCGGGCTGCTGTGCGCTCTGGTCGCCCTCGTCATGATCGAGCTGGGGGCGTCCCGGCCGGAGGGCGGCGGCACCGTCCGCTGGCCGCTGCTCGCCAGCGGGCGGCTGGTCGGCACCCTCGTCGGCTGGTCCGTGCTGCTGTCGGTGGGCGGGACCGCTGCCGAGATCAGCGCCATCATGCAGTACACCGCGCACTACCTCCCCGGCCTCTACAACGGCCATACGCTCAGCCTCTCCGGGTTGGGCCTGGCCTGTGGGCTGAGCGTGCTGCTGACCGCGCTGAACTGGTTCGCGGTGCGGCTGTTCGCCCGCCTCAACACCCTGGTCTCCATCTTCAAGATCGCGGTCCCGATCGCCACCGTGCTCGCCCTGATCGCCTCCGGTTGGCACTCCGGACGCCTCACCGACCACGGCGGCTTCGCCCCGTACGGCTATGTCGCCTGCCTGACCGCGCTGGCCGGCGGCGGCATCGTCTACTCCGTCAACGGCTTCCAGGCCCCACTGGACTTCTCCGGCGAGACCCGCAGCCCCCGCCGCACTCTGCCCTGGGCTGTCCTCACCGGGATCGGTCTCGCCGTCCTGATGTATCTGGCGCTGCAACTGGCCTATCTGTTCACCGTTCCGGAACATCTGCTCGGCGGCGGCTGGCGGGGCGTCTCCTTCGACTCGCCCTTCGGGCAGCTGGCGCTGATCCTCAACCTGCACTGGCTCTCCAGCCTGCTCTACGCCGATGCCGTGCTCTCGCCCGGTGGTTCGGCCTACGTCGGTGTCGCGATCGACGCCCGGCACACCTACGCACTCGCCAAGAACGGCACCATCCCCCGCTACTTCATGAAGGTCGACGAGCGCTCCGGTATGCCGCGCCGGGCACTGGTGATCAACCTCGTGGTGATCGTGCTGTTCCTGCTGCCGTTCGGCGGCTGGCAGGACATCGTCAGCGTGATGGGCGACATGTACCTGCTGGTGTACGCCGCCTCCGCGGTCGCGGTGGCGGTCTTCCGCACCGGGCCGGGCGGCGGGACGGCCGGCTGGGTGCCCGGGCTGCGCTGGATCGCCCCGCTGAGCTTCGTGGTGGCCACCGAGTTCGTCTACTGGTCGGGCTGGCACGTGCTGCGGCTGGGACTGCCGCTGGTCCTCGCCGGGCTGCTGGTGTTCCTCGCGATGCGGCGACCCGGCGCCCGGGCAGCCGAAGGCGACGGCGCAGGGCCGCACCGCCCCCTGGTTGCCGAACTGCGCACCGGCGCCTGGCTGGTGGTCTATCTCGCCGCCCTGACCGCGCTGTCCTGGCTGGGCACGTTCAAGGGCTCCGGGCACCTGCCCGCACCGTACGACTCCCTGACGGTCGCCGCAGTGGCGCTGGCGGTCTTCTTCTGGGGCGTACGGTCGGGCGTCGGCCGGCCGGCCGACGCCCGACCGGCAGCTTAGGAGGACTCCGCCAGGTCTTCCTGCCGGGCCTGTTGAGGAGCACGGTGGGTGTGTGACGGTGGGTGTGTGGACGCACATGAAGTGAACCGTGTTCGGGCGAAGTTGGCGTAGCCGTGGCGGATGTGTTCGCCTCGGTACCGCGGAAGGACCGGCGGGGCCAAGAGTGACTGTTCTCTGCGGGGTCTGATGTTGGATGGTCGCCGCACGTCCTGAAGGTGTGCTCCAAGTTGAAGCGACGGAGGATCCCTTGCCAGCGCAGGTCGACGTCTTCGCTGGTCATGCCGGTCTTGGAGGACCACAGCCACACGGGCAGCGGGTCTCCTCCGCCGGACAGGCGGTTGACCTGGAGGTGGATCAGCGTGGCCGCGATGAGAGGGAGCGCGCCGTCATGGTCGATCCAGGCCGGGCGGGTGGTCAGCCGCAGGTGGATGCGGTGCGGTCCCACGCCATGGTGCGGGCGGTGCCGTACCGGTCGGTGACCTGCATGGTCTCCGCGTCCGGCTCACCCCAGGTGTCCGGCTTGGCGAAGCGGAACCCCTTGCCGTGCTTCGGGGCCGGCTTCGATTCGCCGGTGAGGGCCGCCAGAACGGGGACGGTCCTCACCAGCGCCATCGATCACATGGGGAGCGAGAGCAGGTGGACCTCTCCAGCAGGCCAATTCGCACCGTCGCACAGCGGCGTCCACATGGTCCGTAGCGGCATGATCACGGGTCCCTCGGGTTGTTCGACGTGGATGTCCTGGTCAAGCGTTCGCCAGCCGAGTCGCTGGTAGAGCGGAACGAGGGGCGGCCGGCAGAAGAGAAGCCCATGCTGTGGCCCCATCGTCCGGGCGTGGTCCAGGGCCGCCGATACGACCAACCGTGCCAGTCCGCGTCCCCGCATATCGGGCGCAACAGCCACCCCGCCGACGCCCACCACCTGTGTGCGGACCCCTCCGATCGATATGGGGAGCCGCAGCAGACCAGTGTGTGCGACGAGACGGCCTTGCTGCCTGATGCCGAAATGCTCTTCCTTGGGCAGCCAAGTCAATCCGGCGTCTGCGACGCCGAAGGGATCGGCACCGTCGCCGATAATTTCGATCTGCTCGGTCTTCGTGTACTCCGCGAGTCGCACCACGGGCGATGCGGAAGGGAAGCAATCTGTCATCTCGCCATGATCCTGTTCGCGCCGGACCCTGGGCGACCGAATCACCCAGGGCGGCCAGCAGAGGTGCTCGGTCACACGGGCGAAGGCCGGTGCGGAGACGGGTGCGGAGACGTGTACGGCCACTGGAGCCGCGCACCCTTCAGCGCCGCGATGACGCGCCGAGTGTCGGATTCCGTGGTCCGCCAGTTGCTGAACGCGGCGCGCAACGCGGGTACGCCGTCGTAGACCGTCGGGGTCAGGAACACCTCGCCGGCGATCTGGTCGGTGAGCGCGGCGAGGCGCTCGGGTGTGGGGTCGTCCGCCAGGGTGAAGCAGACGACGTTCAGCCGGACCGGCGCGAGCAGACGCAGGCCGGGGATGCCGTCGATGGCGTCGCCCAGAAGCCGCGCGCAGGCTACGCACCGCTCGACGATCTCGCGGTAGCCGTCCGGACCGTACGCGCGCAGGGTGAACCAGGTGGCCAGGGCGCGCAGCCGATGGGAGTTCTCCGGGGTGAGGTGGACCAGGTCGGGGGTGTCGTGCAGGGGGCCGAGGTAGGCGGCGGCGTTCTGGAAGACGCGGGCCTGCAGGTCCTGCCGCCGGGTGAACTGCACCGCGCTGTCGTACGGCACGTTCAGCCACTTGTGCAGGTCCACGCAGAGGGAATCGGCGAGGTCGAGGCCGTCGACCAGATGCGTGAGGCCGGGGGACAGCGCGGCGAAGGCCCCGAAGGCGGCATCGACGTGCAGCCAGAAGTCGTACCGGTCCCGCAGGGCGGCGATGGCGGGCAGGTCGTCGAAGTCGGCGGTGTTGACCGTACCGGCGTTGGCGACCACGACGCAGGGCCGCCCGTCCGCCTCCCGGTTGGCTTCTTCCAGGGCGGCTTCCAGCGCCCGCGGGTCGACCGCCTCCCGTCCGGGCAGCGTGGGTACCTGGATCAGCGCCCTGCGGCCCAGGCCGAGCATGGACAGGCCCTTGGGCACGCTGGAATGGGCGCTGCCCGACAGAATCCGTACCCGGCCCAGGGCAGCGGCTCCGTCCTCGGCGGGGGAGACGCCGAGGCGCTCGCCGAGCCATTCGCGGGCGATCGCCAGGCCGACGGTGTTGGACATGGTGGAGCCGCTGACGAACGTCCCCTCATGCACGTCGGACAGGCCCAACAGGTCGCGGAGCCAGCCAACCGTCTCACGCTCCAGCTGCTGCCCGGCCCCGTCCAGCGATGAGTTCGAGTTCTGGTCCCAGGCCGCGGTCAGCCAGTCACCGGCCAGCGCGGCGGGGGTCGCGCCGCCGGTGACAAATCCGAGGTAGCGCGGTCCCGTACCCGTGGACAGGGACGGCTCCCAGCGCGCGGCGAACTCCCGCAACGCCTCCCGCAGCCCGACTCCGGGGGACGGCAGCGGCACCGCCGGAGGGGTCGGCGCGGCGGGAATCACGTCCCGCTCCTCGACGCCGTCGAGGACCTCTGCGGCGTGTTGCCGGGTGGCTTCCAGCAGGTGGGAGAACTCATCACGGTCTGCGGCGAGTTGCGTGTGCACGGACAGCTCCGTTCATCAGGGAGGGACGGCGATGTTCACCGAGGAGGGACAGCGATGACGGTAGGCGGACCGCGCCCCCTGGAGCCTGGTCCAATCATGGAAAACTGGACCAGTGCGCATGAGAGAAGAGCAGCTGGTACGGGCTCTGGGCTCCTGGCGCAAGCCCGGCCTGGCACTGACCACGGCGCTGGTCGACGCGGTACGGGACGCGGTGCTCGACGGGCGCGTACGGACCGGGAGTTCCCTGCCTGCAGAGCGCCGGCTCGCCACGGCCCTCGGCGTCAGCCGCGGCACCGTGGCCGCCGCGCTGGCCCGGCTGCGCGACACCGGGTGGGTGCACACCCGGCACGGCAGCGCGAGCACCGTACGGCTGCCGCCCGCCGCGGCCGAGCGGATCGCACCGCTGTCGGCGACCGGCGACAGCGGTCCGGGCATCGACCTGCGCCGGGCCGTGCCCGCCGCGCCGCGGACGGCCTATCTGGCCGCGGCCCAGCGGGCCATGGAGCGGGCCGGCCCGCTGCTCGCCGAGCACGGGGAACCCGGGCCTGGCCTGCCCGAACTGCGAGCCCTGATCGCCGAGCGCCACACCCGCGAGGGCCTGCCGACCCGGCCCGAGCAGATCCTGATCACCGGGGGCGCACGGGCGGCACTCGCTCTCCTCAGAGCGCACCTCAAGCCCCGGGTGGCGGCCGTCGAGATCCCCACGTTCTTCGACGCGCTCAGCATGCTGCGCGGCGGCGGGGCGCGGCTGGTCGGCTGCCGGGTCACCACCGATGGCTGGGACCTGGACCAACTCGCCGACGCCTTCGCCGCGGCCCGAGGCGCCCTGGCCTATCTGGTGCCCGACTTCCAGAACCCGACCGGCGCGCTGATGACCCCGCGCATCCGCCGGGTCGTCGCCGAACTGGCCGCCCGGCACCAAGTAACCGTTGTCGTGGACGAGACCATGCGGGACCTCGACCTGCGCGACCGGCCGGAACCGATGCCCCGGATACGTCACGCCATCCTGATCGGCTCGGTCAGCAAGGCGATCTGGGCCGGTTTGCGGATCGACTGGGTCCGCGCGTCAGCGACCCTGATCGGCGAGCTGCGTGGCCATCCCCTGTGCGGCCCGCTGTCCGCACCGCCGATGCAGCAATTGGTCGCCGTCGAGCTCCTGGGCGATCTGGACGAACTGCTGCGGCAGCGCCGAGCCGAGCTGCGGAAGCAGCGCGACCACCTCGCCGGTCTCCTCGCGGGCGACGACCGATGGCAGTTCGCGGTCCCGGCCGGGGGCCTGGCCCTGTGGCTGCGCCTCGCGCACGACCGAGCCGACACCGTCGTCGCCCGCGCCCACGAGGCAGGCGTCGAACTCGCCGCCGGACCCCGCTTCGCGGCGGACGCCACCCTCACCCGCCTGCTGCGCGTGCCCTACACACCGCCGCCGCGCGTACTGGACCACATCGCGGAGGTACTGGACACGGCGTGCGGGCGATGAGAACGGGGCGGTGCGGCTGAGGGTTCTTGCTAAGAGCTCGTAACAGGATCAGGGGGCTGGTCTTTTTGAAGCGCCTCATTATCCGGTGGGCGGTGTTGGCTTGGCCGAGAGGTCCACGACGTGGTGTCCGCTGGCAGCCCTGGATGTCGCGGACGGCGTGCAGGCGATGTGGTGAGGCAATACCGGGGCTGGACAGGCCCAGTCCCGAACGGCTGGGCCGACACATGAAGCCTCAGGTGAAGACGGTTCATCTTGGCGGGAGATCCAGCTACCAGGTTGCTCTGCCAGCCCAACTGACGAGTGGTTCCCAGGTTGGAAAGCGCTCAGCATTGGGGGGCCTGGCTTCTGATCTGTGGTCACGTAGTTGACAAGTTGCACCTGTGACTCCACTGCTGACGGGCCGTCATCATTGATCTCGAGCACGACCTCCGTGTACTCAAGCAGAACCCCCGCCAGGCGGCCTGTCAGACCCGTGAGCCAGAATCCTGCTCATGTCTACACGATCTGATCTGGCTCTTGAGCTCCACCTTGACAAGATCCTCTCTGCCGCGACGACGGAGACCGTGACAAGCGCGGTCACAGCTGCCCTGAGTCATATACGGTCTGGCACCGGAGGAAAGCGAAGGGGAGGCAAGCGGCTGACGGAACTTCTCAGTTGTGCGCGACTCTCGGCGGCAAAAGCAGAGGAATGGGAGATTGTAAGGTCCTTGCAAGACGCCCTCCACTATACGGAGGGGCGGCTCCTCAGGCCTGACTATGAGGAGAAGTACCGGTTGCACTATACGGACCACGGCCCGCGCGACAAGCTGGGGCTGGATTCCATCGCGAGGACCGTGGTCATGACTAACGAATTCTGGTGCCACGAAGCGGAGAACTATCTCAGTGAACATCCTGAAGCTGTTGTCGCAGAGGTCCTGGAGCATGTGCGCAAGCTGGGTCAGGATGCCCGGTTCATGCACGCTCCTGTAGAAGATCCAGCGCGTTACCACATCCCTCGTGGGATTGCCGAGCGCGCGCTCTGGACGGAGCGTGTGTTGAGGAACCGAGTTGAGGTGACGGATCCGGCGGAATCCGCCCGCCGCATCATGTCGTCTCCTGAAGCCCTCTCCGTCCTGGCGGCAGACGAAGACGGGCGAACGGTCCTGCGTGCCGCAGAGCTACAACGTCGGGCGGCCCAGCTCTGTGAGCTGCGCCGGCTGGCCGAAGACACAACTGCGTCTGAACACGCTTTGCAGCGGGCATTGAAGGGGATGTACTGGGTGTTCGGCGGACGCTTCATCGGTGAGGCTCAACAAAGAAGACTGGTGCCCGGGGACGAGGTTGATATCCCGCTGATCCGTGGGGACGGCTCGCTCCAGATAGTTGAGCTGAAGCAATCCGCGGCGGTCAAGTTGGTAAAGGGACATCGGGGCTCCTGGGTGCCCAGGAGAGAGGTGCATGATGCCGTGGGCCAAGCTATCAACTACCTTGTTGGTCTGGACGAGAACCGAGAGCGTATATCCACGGAGTTTGGTATTGATACCCGTCGCGCAAGTGCTCTCGTACTCATCGGGCATCCGCTGAGTCAGCCAGAAGTTGACGAGAATGAAATCAATGATGCTCTGCGAATTCACACTTCGCATCTGAACCGGATCGAGATTCTCACCTACAAGGAGCTCATCGACAGTGCAGAAAGAGCCCTCGCGGCAGGTGAAGTGATGTAACCCGGAGCATCGAAAGGGTTCGTGGCGAGCTTCGGAGCTGCGCTCGGGCGTCTCTCCGGCCTGCTGGGAGAAGATGGAGTCACACAACCTTGGTTGGGTGAGGGCGGCTCGTGCCGGACGAGTGGGAGCTGCTGTTCTTGCGAACTCGTAACAGGGTCTTGAATGCTGGTCCTGGTCGGACTGACTACGGTCATGGTCCGGTCGGTCGTGAGACAGGGCTCTTTGCAAGATCGTTGATGACCCGGTTTGCCGGGGACGCCGTCTCGGATGTCGTCATGTCCGGTTTGTGGCTGGGGCGTACGGGAAGCAGTGCAAGTACGGCCGCGGTGATCACGAGAGTGTTGAATCTCGTGAACGCCGAGCGAGTCCGTGCCTGCACCCTCATCATCCCTCATTTCCTCCGCGCTGGATCAACTGGCTCGTTTTCATGGTGCGGCACCGCTGCCGCGCTCGGGCGACCTGCTGTTGTTCCTTGCTGTGATCCCCGACCCGCGCGATGTACACGGGCGGCGTTTAGGGGCCGTCCGCTCTGGCCGCCGCTGCGGCAAGAGTCGGCTGCGTTCGCTCTGGCAGCGCACGTGACGGGCGTCGCCAACACTCCAATGCTGCTCCAGGACACGACGTTCACCTGCGCCACCGTACAGATTCGCTGACCGCCCGCCCCGCGAGCTGGCTCGGGCTCGAACACGGTCGAGAAGGGTTGCGGTCTCATGAGCCGTGCGCAGAGGATCTCTTCGCCACGCTTCTTGTTACTGATGCTGGATCCACCAGGAGCCACCCCTCCTTCCGCCCGAGCGGGCGCGAGAATCTGCTTGCGGCGCGCAGGGCATGCGCCTAAGGGCCTGCCGATCATCAAGGTGTTGCTTTCGAGGTTGGTGCTCGTTGATGTCGTATGCGTATCCCGGACGAGACTCGTGATCAACTTGCTGTGAAGTTCGCGGTGTTGTTCCCGCATCTGGACGAGCGACAGCGACGGCTGCTGATGGCTGCAGAGACCCGAAGCCTGGGCCATGGCGGCATCCGGGCCGTGGGCCGGGCGGCTGGGGTGAGCGAGACAACGATCCGCAAGGGGATGTCCGACCTGGAGGCGGGCGAATCCCTGGTGGGGCGGGTGCGGCGACCCGGCGGCGGGCGCAAACGCGTCGCGGACCTCGATCCTGGACTGCGGACTGCTCTGTTGAGTCTGGTCGAGCCGGACGAGCGCGGGGATCCGATGTCGCCGTTGCGGTGGACGACCAAGTCGACCCGCATGCTGGCGGCCGAGCTGACCCGCCAGGGGCACCGGGTCGGTGCCGACACCGTCGCCGGCCTGCTGCGGCAGGAGGGTTTCCGGCTGCAGGCGAATGCCAAGACGCTAGAGGGCAGTCAGCATGCCGACCGGGATGCCCAGTTCCGGTATCTCAACGAGCAGGCACGCGGTCACCGGGATGCCGGCCAGCCGGTGATCAGCGTGGACACGAAGAAGAAGGAGCTGGTCGGTGACTTCCACAATCCGGGCTGTTCGTGGCGGCCGACGGGCGATCCGGTGCTGGTGCGAGTGCATGACTTCGCCGATCCGCAGTTGGGCAAGGCCATCCCTTATGGCATCTACGACCTGGCGGCCAACACCGGCTGGGTGAACGTCGGCACTGACCATGACACCGCCGCGTTCGCAGTGGAGTCGATCCGCCGCTGGTGGCATGACCAGGGTCGTGCCGCCTATCCGCAGGCTTCCCGGTTGCTGATCACCGCCGATGCGGGCGGCTCTAACGGCTATCGCACCCGGGCCTGGAAACTGAACCTCGCCCGCCTGGCCGCTGAGACCGGCCTGACCATCACGGTCTGTCACCTGCCGCCCGGCACATCGAAGTGGAACAAGATCGAGCACCGGCTCTTCTCGCACATCACCATGAACTGGCGCGGCCGCCCGCTGACCAGCCACGAAGTCATCCTCGAATCGATCGCCGCGACCACCACCCGCACCGGACTACGCGTGAAGGCCCAGCTGGACACCAATACCTATCCCACCGGTATTGGGGTCCGCGACGCGGAGATGGCGGCCCTGCCGCTGATCCGGCACAACTTCCACGGCGACTGGAACTATGCCGTGCATCCCCGGCCGACCCCGGTCATCCCGACAGCCCGGAGCGGTCAGCCACCGCCGCCGCAGTGGGATCCGGCACTGCTCTCCGATCCCACGCTAACCGGCCTGGCCCCACACCAGCTGCAGCACCTCATCGAAACCCTGGCTGCGGAAGGAGACGCCCGCCGCGGACGCCCACCCCGCCTCACCTTCGCCGACCAGGTCCTGGCCACCGTGCTCCATCTACGCGTCAACCTGGCCGCGGAACCCCTCGCTGTGCTCTTCAACAGCAGCCGGACCGCCATGCACCGCACCCTGCTGAAGATCAGGAAGCTACTCGAAGCAAACGGCATCAACGTCCCGCCGGCCACCACCCCACCCACCACTCTCGCAACCCTCCAAGCCCGGGTCATCGCCCTCGACAGCGACCCCAACAGCAAGATCAAGACGACGTGTTAATGATCGGCAGGCCCTTAGGCGACACTGAGCGCAGGGTGCAGGGCATCGGCGTGATTGAGTACGGGGACAAGGCTCACGGCGGCAGATTCAGCCGAGCCGTGGCCGCTGCCCTGGACCGGCCGGCCGGGTAGCGGGGCACTTGAAGTGCACTCCTTGCAGGAATACATATCGCCGCGGGAGTTTGCTGAGCATGGCGAGCGTGACCCTTAAGGCCGCCTTGACTGCTCCGCAGACAGCGGCCTCTACTTGATCGCGGTGACCATCCGTGTTGACAAATCAGACAGGAAGGTTGCGGTGTCGGAGTCAGATCAGGCTATCCGCTGGCGTACGCCGTCTGTTGAGTTTCGCGCCCAAGCTCAGTGGGACCGTGGGAAGCAGCGGTGGTACTGGAAGTCGGTGGATGGGGCCGTCCCGTCCTTCAGGGAGTCTGTGGAGACTCCCAGACAACTGCGGCGCGTGCTGGTGGTGTTCGGTGGAATCGCGGGAGTACTCCTTGGGCAGGACAAACAGCTCCTTCGTGCCCGCGTGACCGGCCACTGGCTGGCCAGCGGCGGCACGGCGATCGGCTGCTACGAGTGGTGCCGCTCCACCGGGACTGGCCAACTGGTTCCAGCCCAGGAACCATGGGTCGTGTGGCCGGACGCATCGCGCGGCCCGCACTTTGGAAGCGGCTGTGGATCAGATGATCGCGTCGATCTCGGCCGCTTTGTATGAGTAAGCTGTGGAAGCCAGGTCCGGACTCCCGTCAGCACCGGGGGAACCAGCCGAGGCACTTATGCCTTTACCGTCCGGAGGCGCGTCAGCAGCGTGCCCACCAGCGGAACTCCACTCACTTCCACGCACGGTCCCGTGCGCCCACACGTTCGGAGTCCTCCGCATGTCCGCCCAGCCGACACTGGCCGTGCTCCGCAGCTTCCACTGCGAGCACACCCCCAGCAAGAGCCGCATCCTCGCTCTCGTCCACCACCGTGAGGGCCCTGCCTCACTGCAAGCCGTCCTCACTTGCCGGCAAGCTGAGCTCGCGCAGCAGGCAGTGGGCATCCTCCAGCAGGCCATCCGCTCTTCCGCCGACGCTTGGAAGCCCGAGCCGCTGGAGGAGCTGTGCGCTCAGCTGCCGGATGCTCCGGCTTCCTCCCTCCGCAGTGCCGCACGGCACGCGCTCGCGGGCGTCTGGCCCATGCCTCCCGGTAGCTACCTGAAGTGGGAGCAGAACGCCGACGGTGTCGACGAGGGTGCGGACGAGGAGACTGACGCCGAGTCGGCCACCCGCGCCCTGCGCACTCCGGACGACGCGCGGCTCGCTGACCTGACAGGTCCAGTCATCCGGGTAGAGGTGCTCCGCGAGTTCCACGTACATGACCCGCAGGCCGTGCTGACGGCAGCCAGGAGCGCGGGCTGGGAGCCCCTGCAGAATGACGAACCCGAGGACGACGACCCGCAGGACGTCGTCGGGGCCGTCATGTGGCTTGGGGAGTCCGATCGCGAGATCGAGGGCGCGGACACAATCACGGACGCCTGCCAGGGCTTGAAGCTGCGCATCGAGAACGGGCATGAGGTCGCCGACTGGAGCGAGAAGCCGGTGGTCGCCGACTTCGGTTCAGGCTGGCGGTGCAAGGAGGCTGCCCGCCGGGGTGAGTCGGCGAAGCCGTCTGCGGAGGAGAAGCTCCCGGACTTCGCGGCGCTGTTCAAGATGGAGCCGCCGCACTGTGAGGACCCGGAGTGCGAGGACGAGCGGTGCCAGTGGCAGCTCACCCCTCGTACGGCCGATGTCCTGTACACGGAGCTGTGCGTGCTCGCCGACCAGGCGTACGACGACTGCGAGGAACTGGGTGACGGAACCGTGGTGCCCGACGAGCACGAGGGCGGCTGGGGAGTGTTCACCTATCTCCCGAAGGTGACCTTCGCGGCCGATCTCCAGTGGCGCCGCCGGTTCGCCCGGGCCGCCGACGACCTCGCCGGCGACCTCGAACGCGGGCAGTGGCCGCAGCCCACCTGCACGGCCGAGGAACTTGCCCTCCATCTCGCCGTCCGTGACGCGGGTGAACGAGGGGATGAGGAGCATGCCACTGGCGAGCACGGGAGGCTGCCCGTCCACCGTGACGACTACGACTTCGACATGTGTTCCGAGGTGTTCTTCCAGGACTCCGACGTGCTGATGCTCTACAGCGCTCGCTTCGACGGGATCGAGGACCCGGACGACGAGACGAACCGGTACATGGGTATCGGTGATCTCCGCGCTGCGGCCTGGTTCGACCCGTTCATGAACGTCCCTGCTCGGGACCCCCACCGCGGGTTCCGCCGCTGACTGCGCTGACTGCCGATCTGCTGGGTGGCCGTACCCACCCAGCAGGGCGGGGCTAGAGCCTGACTGCCTGACCGGTGATCGCTCAGGCAGTCAGGCTCTTGCGGCGGACCCGGAGGGAGTACATGGTGCCCTTGGGGCCGCTGCTGCTGCTCCACCCGACCGAGGTGGCTACAGCCCAGCCCTTCTGATCTCGCATCTGCGCGGCGAACACGTCGATGTTCTGGATCTTGCACCCGCATTCCAGCGAAACCTCGATGCCGATGTACGGGCTGCGGGGATTCTGCTCGCCGCCCGACTCGGTCCACCGGACCTGGTGCACATGCTCGGCTAGCCCTGTGCGCTGCATGTCGTGCTTGATGCCGTGGGCCTTTGCGTACTCGTTCAGATCATCGATCACAAACAGATGGCTGGACCACTGCCCCGGCCACACCGCGTACAGCTTGGACTCGCCGGCTACTGCTCGCTCGTACGTCGTCCGGTCTGCGCCGTGGGTGACGCGGCCGTCCTTGTGGATCTCGATGTAGCAGGTGGTCCGCGCGGTGTAGGGGAAGTCCCGTCCCGCCGCCGCAGCACTTCTCGGTTCCATCGCACGCCCTCCCGATATACCGGACCCCAGACCTTGGGGCCACCCACACCAAGATCTTCTCTCAGATTTCTCCCAAACGATCACCTAGATGCAGAAAGGGCCTGATCCTCATTGGGGATCAGGCCCTTGGCCTGGTCTTACCCTGTCAGGGTGGCGGGATGTGAACCCACACGCACCGCCACGGCACGCGCATTGGCCGGTGTTGTCGGCGAAGCCACTCTTCATCTTCATCATGGAACGGGCTGGTCGCTCGGTGCGCGTGAGGGTCATGCTGTGGCCAACGTGGCGTTCTGGCTCATATGTGGTTATGCGTAAGGCGAGGGCGAGGGCCCGTTTCCTCGTACGGACAGTCTCGTTGCACTGGTCGTGACGTGGGCGGATGGGCGCAAGGTCAGGGGCGGCACACCGCCGGAGCTGGTCGTACCCGGCATCGCGGTCATGCACCACCCTCGGCGGGCCGACGTGTTGCCGGGGCTGCTGAGCGGCTGCGCGCCGCTGTCGGTGACGGTGGTTGAGGACCCCGATCCGGGTGGTCCACCGAGTCCGTTACGGACGGCGAAGCGGGCATGGGCCGCGGTGGGGGAGACGACTCACCACGTGGTGATCCAGGACGACGCCGTCCTCACGTCCGACTTCGCCTCATCTCTGCTCGACGTGATCCGGGCGAAGCCCCGGCACGCCGTCGCCCTGTACGTGAACTGGGATGCGCCGGAGAACTCCTTTCTGGTCCGGCGGGCGGCGGTGCTCGGGGTGCCGTGGGCGCCGTTGTCGAGTCGGGAGTACACCCCGGCGCTGGGATTGGTGCTGCCATCCGATCTTGCTCGTGAGCTGGCCGCCTTTCTCGCGGCCTTTCCGGACGACGCGCGGGACGACGACGAGCTGATCAGGGTGTTCTGCAGGGACCGGGGTGTCAGGGTGATCGCGGCGGTGCCGCATCTTCTGGATCACGGGGATCTGGTGAGTGTCACGGGGAACGACTTCCACGGGGTGCGGCGAGGGGCGGTTCCGGGGTCGGCCACCTCGTTGCGGGTCGGGCACTGGCTCGAAGGCGAGCAGGTCGTGCGTCGTCTCGACAGCGCCGCCGAGTTCGATGGGCGGCTCGACTTCGCCGTGTCGTTCACGGCTTCCTGTGCGCTGCTCCGCTTTCCGCGCGCCGGTGCGAGTGAGCCGCACTTCCATCCGTTCGGCTGGTATTGGCAGGACTGGTGCGGCCTCCTCGGTGTCGACGCCGGGGAGATCAGGGCGATGGCTGAACGGGCCTTCGGGCGGCCGGGACCGGGTCCGCAACGCGTCGCGGGCGAGTACGGGGCGGCGTGTTGGCTGCTCGGCTTCGACGCCGGCCGGCGGACGGGGATCGGTGAGCTGCCCGGCCAGGGACACCGGAACGAGCTCGGGCGGGCGGCCGTGGCGTCCTGGCTGGGTGCGGGGTTGTGCGGTGGCGACCGCGTTCTGGGCGACGCGGAGAAGGCCGCCCTGGTCGACGCCGGCCTGGCAGCGGTCCGGGACGGGCTGCTCCGGGGCAGCGGCCGTGGCTGACCGGGCGGTGGATCGAGAACTCGCGGCAGCGGTCCGCCGGATGGCGCTGCGGGAAGCCGCGGCCCATCTGGGGGCGGCGGTCGAGACGACCGGAGCTCGGGTGCGCCGGGTGCCGTGCCCGCGCTGCGGGGCGGCAGTGACAGACTCGGCGTCCGGCGGGCCTGCCGTTCGGGGGCCGGTGCTGGACCAGCCCCTGTGGGGCGGCGAGGCCACCCGGCACAGCACCGTTCTGGTGCGCGTGCTGGCGTGCGAAGAGGTCACCGCGCGTTCGCTCCTGCCCGCCTTCCGTAGGGGTTCGGAGGCGGGCGCACAGTTCCAGACGCGGGCGGTGACCGCAGCGGAGTTGATGCATGAGCGCGGCTCTGCCTTGGACTTCGCGGAGTGGGTGCACCTGGTCGACATCGCCGAGGCACGCGGGTCCGTCCGTTCCCCGGAGTTCGGTGTCGTACGCCTGCTGCCGACCTCGTCACGGGCGGGCCCGTGGGCGGTCGGCCGAGGGCCCGGCGCGGTGCCGGAGTCGTCCTTCCTCTTCCCGCACGCCGTCCCCGGCAGCTCCACGATGCAATCGCACTACCGGGACGTGCTCCTCCGCAGAGTCCGGCAGCGGATGGAGCGTTCGGGCCGTACGTCGGCCTGAGCGTCCGCATAGTCCGTCGGTACCACTGCATAGTCCGTCGGCACCACTATCGAAGGGATTCTCTTGCGAACCGTCGTGTTCTCCCCGCACATGGACGACGCGGTCCTGTCCGCGTCCGTGTGCCTGCTCCGTCCCGGGACCGAGGTGGTGACGGTCTTCGCCGGACCGCCGTCGCCGGCCACCGGGCTGACGCACTGGGACCGCCTCACCCGCGCCCGGTCCTCCGCCGACCGGCACACCGCGCGGCTTGCCGAGGACGACCGGGCCATGTCCCTGCTGGGAGTGCCCTTCCAGAGGCTCGACGAGGTCGACAACCAGTACCGGCAAGGCGACCTCGACCTGGATGCGCTGGCCGGGCGGCTCGCCGATCTCGCTGACGGAGCCGACGAGGTGTGGGCACCCGCCGCGGTGGGCGGGCACCCCGACCACGTCGCGGTTCGGGACGCCGTTCGCACCGGGCTGCGGGAGCGGAACGTCGAGGTGCCGGTCGTGGTGTACGCGGATCAGCCCTACTCGCTGTGGGCCGGGTGGCCGACCTGGCTGACCGGCCGTCCCGCTCCCGGGCATCTCGACCCGGACTACTGGCTCGACAACGAGCTGGCGGAGCAGTGCTTCCGCCCCGCCGAGCTGATCCGCGAGGCCGTGGAGCTGACCGCCGATCAGCGGCGGCGCAAGAGCGAGGCGGTCCAGGCCTACCGGTCGCAGTTGGCCGCTCTCTGGCTGGACCCGGCCGACACCCGCCGGTGGGAGTCCTTCCTGAGCTACGAGATCGCCTGGCGGCTGTCAGCAGGCGCACCGGCCATCCGCACGGACAGCGTCCTCGTCTCCTCCGTCTGAAAGGCCGTCCGTGAACCTGGTTGGCTGCATGCTGGTCCGCAACGAGGCCTGGGTGCTGGACTGTTCGGTACGTGCCGCACTGCGTTGGTGCGACCGGGTCGTTGTCGTCGATCACGCCTCGACCGACGACACCCCGGAGTTGCTCCGGCGTATCCGTGCCGAGGTCGGCGCCGACCGGCTGCGGATCGAGAGCTGGCCGGACCCCTCCCGCTGGGACGAGATGGCGCAGCGCCAGCGCCTGCTGGAGCTGGCCCGGGAGGTGGGTGCCACCCACTGCGCGCTGGTGGACGCCGACGAGGTGCTCACCGCGAACCTGCTTCCGCACATCCGTGGCTGGATCGAAGCGCTGGCGCCCGGCCAGGTCCTCGATCTTCCCCTCATCCCGGTGTGGCGCGACCTCTACCACTTCCGCGACGACGAGTCGGAGTGGTGCCGGCACTTCGTGTCCATCGCCGTCGCCGACCGCCCGAACTTGCACTGGACGCCCGCCCCGGGAGACGGCTATCAGCACCACCACCGGGCCCCGCGCGGCGCGGTGGGCGGCATGGTGCCGACCCCGGTCGTCGCTTGGGAGGGCGGCGGTCTGATGCACCTGCAGTGGGCTTGCTGGGAGCGGCTGTTGTGGAAGCACCGGGTCTACAAGATGTTCGAGCAGCTGCGCTGGCCCGACCGGCAGCGGGTCGCCGAACTCGATGCCAAGTACTCCCGTGCGCTGGACGAGCGGGGCATCCGCCGTTCGAAGGTCCCGGACGGCTGGTGGAAGGGCCACCGGCCCGAGCTGATCGACCTCGACCACACCCCGTGGTACGTCGAGGAGTGCCGACGGCTGTGGACCGAGAACGGGCCGGAGGCGTTCGCGGGGCTGAACCTGTGGGGATGGCCGGCCGATGCGCACTGACGGTGTTCCAGTGGCGGATTCCGCCGAGCCGCCCTGCATGCCGGAGCAACCGGCCGTGGCCGCCCTACGAGAGCGGCCCGGCCACCCACCCGCATGGCGCACCGAGAGGGCGCTCACCTTCCTCCCGGCAGCGCTGTGGCTGGTCTGGCTCACGGTGATCGTCCGGGGCCCAATCGGCTGGGGTGCGGCGGCCCTCGCCCTGGCCGCCGGGCTCACCTGCCGGAACGGCCGGTGGGCCGGCTGGCTCCGCGTCTACGCCGTCTGCGTCACCGAGGCTGTCGTCGCCGCCGTCGGCTGGGCGGCCGTCCACCTCGTCCACGCCGGCACAGCCCTCGAGATCGCGACCGCCGCCGTGACGGCACTGCTTGTCGTCCTCGCCGTGCTCACCCTCGCGGGCTCGCTCCTCGACGCGGCCGCGCTCCTCGGACTGCGTGCCTTCCCCGCCCGCGAAGCCGCGCTGAGTCGCGAGGAGCCTGCCACCTGGCCCGCTGTGTGCTTCCAGGTCCCGACCCACGATGAGCCGCCCGCGCTCGTCATCGCCACGCTCAGCGCCCTGCTGCGCCAGGACTACCCGGGCCGCTGGATGATCCAGGTGGTAGACAACAACACCCCCGCCCCGCAGACCTGGCAACCGGTACAGGACTTCTGCGCCCGCCATCATGAGCGCCTCACCTTCTTGCACCTGGAGGACTGGCCGGGCTACAAGGCGGGCGCCCTCAACGAGGCCATCCGCCGGCTCCCCGGCTGGGTGGAGCACATCGCCGTAGTGGATGCCGACTACCTCGTCGAGCCGGACTTCCTGCGGCTGACGGTCCGTCACCTGGAGGATCCGCGCGTCGCCTACGTGCAGACCCCCCAGCACTACCGCGGATGGCAGTCGCTCCGGCTGGGCCGGGCCCTGTTCCACATGTACGAGGAGTACTACCAGGTCCGCAAGCCCGTCCGGCACGAGTTCAACGGCTTCATCTGCGTCGGGACCATGGCGGTGATCCGCCGGTCGGCCATCGAGTCGGTGGGGCTGTGGGACGAGAGCTCCTGCACCGAGGACGCCGAGCTGTCCGTGCGGCTGCTCGGCTCCGGCTGGCGGGGAGTCTTCGACCATCGGGTCCGGGGCGCCGGACTCATGCCCCTGGATCTGGGCGCCCTGCGCAGGCAGCGCTTCCGCTGGGCGCTCGGCATGATGCACATCCTTCGCAAACACCGACGTGCGCTCCTGGGACTGCCGGGCGACGGCCTCCGGCTGACTGCCGCCCAGCGGACCTCCTTCTGGGGGCTGGCCAACCAGTACCTCACCGAACTGGCCCCACTCGCCTGTGCCGCTCTGCTCGCCGCGCCCCTGCTGCCGGCATCCCTCGGTGGCGGCCGGACGGGTGTGTTGCTGCCCGTCGTCATGTTCGCGCTCTACGTGTGGACGACTGTGGTACGGATGCGGCTCGCCGTCTCCGCGACCCCGGACGCTCGGCCCACCGATGTCCTCGGCGCGATGGTCGCGAACGCCGCGCTCGCCCCGGTGACCGCATGGGCGTGCCTACGCGCTCTGGGAACCCGCCACGCGGTGTTCCTGCGCACCCCCAAGACCACCGGCAGCCGCAATCCTTGGCAGGCCTGGCGCGACGCCCGCGCCGAGACGGCGCTGTTCGGCGCGTGCGGACTGCTCGCCGCGGGCCTTGCCGCGCCGGGCTCCGCCCTCGCGGCGGCCACCGCCGCCCTGCTCGCCCTCCTCCTGGGCAGCGGCCCGCTGCTCGCACTGTGCTATCAGCGCTCCGACACCTCCGACACCTCGGACACCTCCGATGCCTCCGACATCGAAAACCCTGACATGACCTTGCCGTCCCCGTCCCCGTCCCCGACCCTGTCGGAGCCTGCGTCGGTCCCGGACGTGATCACCGCAGAGGACCTTCACCACAGCTACGGCGCCAAGAAGGTGCTGACCGGTGTCTCCTTCACCGCCGCCCGGGGCGAGTTCCTCGGTTTCCTCGGCCCCAACGGCGCGGGCAAGAGCACGACGATGGAGATCCTCGAAGGACTCCGCAGGCCCACCTCCGGCCGGGTGCGGCTGCTCGGTGAGGACCCGTCACAGCGCAACCCCCGCCTGCTCGCTCGTGTCGGCGTCCAGTTCCAGACCTCTGCCTTCTTCGACCGGCTCACTGCGCTCGAACAGCTCGAAACCTTCGCGATGCTCTACCGGGTGCCGCGCAGCCGCGCCCGCGCCACCCTCGAACAAGTGGGCCTGGCCGAACTCTCCGACGTCCAGGAATGCGTGCTCTCCGGCGGCCAGCGCCAGCGACTGGCCGTCGCCTGCGCGCTCGTCCACGCCCCCGAAGTTCTCTTCCTCGACGAACCCACCGCCGCCCTCGACAGCCGGGCCCGCCGCGACCTTTGGGACATCCTGCGGAAGGTCCAGGCCGAAGGCACCACCATCGTCTACACGACGCACCACATCGACGAGGCCGAGATCCTCTGCGACCGCGTCCTCGTCATGCACCACGGCCGCATCCTCGCCACCGACAGCCCCACCGGGCTTGTCCGCGCCCGCGGCACCCGCAGCCGGATCACGATCGCCCGCGACGCCCTCGCCGCCGGCACAGCCGCCGCCCTGCCCGGGGTCGAGCGGGTGGAACCGCAGGGCCACGAGCTCACGCTCGTCTCCACAACGCCCGACCTCGTCCTGCAGGGCCTCGCCCGGCACGGCGCCCTGCGTGGCGTCCACGTGGCGCCTCCCAGTCTCGAAGACGTCCTCCTCGAACTCACCAGCGAGCAGACCCGCCGATGATCGCCTTCTACGCACTCTCCCGAGCCATGCTCAAGGAGTTCCTCCGCGACTGGTTCACCCTGCTCTTCACCTTCTTCTTCCCCCTGCTGTTCGTCGTCGCGTACGGCGTGCACGAGATCGCTGTCAGTGCGGACCCGCATGCCCTCCTCGCCCGGGTCATCCCCCTCTACACCTGGTCCGTCGCCGGCACCGGCGTCTTTGGCATGGGCATGGGCCTGGTGGACTGGCGCCGGCGCCACCTGCTGCGGCGCATCCGGCAGACGCCCGCCGGCATCGTCAGCGTGCTCTTCTCCCGACTCGCAGTGATCGTCCTGATCACCTCGGCCCAGAGCGCCGCCTTCTTCACCGTCCTGGCCCTGCCCCCCTTCCGCATCACCCTCGGCGCAGGCTGGTGGCTGTGCCTTCCGCTCATCGCCCTCGGCGCACTGTCCTTCGCCTGCCTGGGTCTCCTCATCGGCACCCGCTGCGCGAACGACCAGGCCGGCGTCGCCCTGGCCAACCTCCTCATCACCCCCATGGCCCTGGTCTGCGGCACCTTCTTCGACCTCCGCCAGGCCCCGGACTGGATCCAGACCACCGCCCACATGCTGCCGCTCTACCACGTCAACACCGCCATGACCGCCGTCCTCGCCCACGGCGCACCGGCCGCAGCCCTCTCCACCCCGGCCCTGTCCCTCCTCGCGTTCAGCACCGGCGCCGCCCTGATCGCCCTGTACCTGTTCCGGTGGGAGAAGAACCATCCCCGGTAGCCCTCGGCCGCCCGTCCGGCCAACCCGCTGCAGCCCTGCTCCCTGTCCTTCAGCGGCTGCCGCCCCTGACGTCGCAGTCTTCCTCTCCGGTGCCCAGCGCCGTGTACCCGGCGTATGCGCGTTCGGTTAACCTGGCTGTGCCGGGTGAGCCTGGTTCGGCGGCAGGCTCGGGTTCCGGTGCCGCCACGGTGGGCACGCAGGGGAACGCAGGGGACGGAATAGGCAGAGGCAGACCACAGGTGAGAGACGGAGACCGGGCTTGTGCCCGTCGTGGGCCCGCTGTGGCGGGACGTGCGAAGCGGGTGACGTGGGACGCGGGCCTCGGCCCGGCGTCCAGGGTGAGGCGTCGTGGATAAGGTCGCGCTTACGGCTGCCGCTCTGTATGTGATCGTTCTGCTGCGAGCCGGAGGGACGTTCGCTGTCGGGTGGCTCGCCGGTGCCGGAGCCCGGCGCAGCAGGCTCGCCGGGCGGATCTCCTCGGCCAAGTTCCGGCGCGCGGAACGGGCGATCCAGCGGTGGGGTGCGCCGGTGGTGGCCGTCTCCTTCCTGACCGTCGGTTTCCAGACCGCCGCCAACTTTCTCGCGGGCAGTATGCGTATGCCCCTGCCGCGCTACCTCCCCGCACTGTTCGTCGGGGGAGCGGCCTGGGCGCTGGTCTACGCGACCGCCGGGCTCGGGGCGCTCGACATGCTGGCAAGACTGTTCGCCGAGCGGACGGCAATCGGTGTGGCCGTGGTCGTCGGCCTCCTCCTCGCGGCCTGCGGTGTGGTGGTGTACCGCAGAAGAAGGGCTGCTCCGTCCCGCCGCGACGCTGCGGCCGAAGAATCGTGAGCCCGCCCCGCGCCGTGTAGCTGTGCTCTGTCGGCCGGCGCCTGGTGGCCGTTGGGCATCCTTCCCCCGTCAGGCAGAAGGCCGACGGTTTCCTCCTCCAGCTCGCCGATGCGCTCCTTTCCGGGTGGGCTGGTCAAGGCCGTTCGGTCCAACTGGTCGGCATACTCGCGTGGTTGGGAGGAATGCTCAGCTCGTCATGGATGTTCGAGTCGGGCTGCCAGATCCTCGGGGAGTGCGTCCCGGTTCGCCCGGGTCACCTCTACGAGTTCGATGTCGGCGCGTCGCTTGAGGGCGTCGGTGAACGGGTCGTTCTTCGCGTGGACCGTGGCGACGATGTCGATGTCGGTCTCGAACAAGCACCGGACCGTGTCCTGGAACGCGGAGCACGCCAGCTCCATACGCCCGAGCTCGTCGATCAGCACGAGTTCCCCCGGAACCGGATCCGCTGCCGCTGACCTGAGCGGCGGCAGTGCGCGCCGCTCCATGACGTCCAGGTCGACGCCGTACCGGCCCACCCGTGGTGGACCTGGGAAGTCGACATGGGCGAGCACCGCTCGCCGAGCGTCCTCCAGGGTTTCCAGCGCGAAACCGGTCCGGGTTCCGCCTTGCCGGATCTCCTCCGTGGTGAAGCCGACGACCCTGCGGGTGTGCAGCAGCGCGGTCAATCGACGGACAACGGTGGTTTTGCCCGCGCCCGGGCGTCCCTCGAGCAGGATTCTGGTCGGCATCGTGTGCTCCGTATCGGTCCGTCATGGGATGCCTCGTCGGCGGCGGCTGCCGCCTGATGGTAGGCGGCATGGGCCAGTTGATCGTGGAGGCGACGGCGACGACCCGGTCGAGGTCGTCCTCAGCCCGCTGCCTGCGTGAGCAGAGCGGTGAAGATCTGTTCCCGCGTGCGGTCGATCATCCAGACCCGCCGCCACCGCCCGTGCTCACCGACAAGGCCGCCGGGCGGGTGGTGAGTGCGGCCCGACGGGGGCGGTGCCGGGGCGCCTCCGGGTCGCCCCGGTGTCGGCGGCTCGGAGAACGCCCGTTATCACAGGTCACAAGGCGTGCTTGGGTATCGAGGCGCCCGTGGATGGTCACCGGTCCCTCACCGGTCAGTGGATCCTGCTTCAAATCTTGAGCACAAATTCCACACATCCTCTCTTCAGGCGGGCTCCGATGCTCTAGATTGACCGTGCTTCAGATGGTGTGAAACGAAGCGACAAATGATGATCTATGGGTCGGGCGCTACGGACAGCCGGTACCTGTGTCTCCGGCGTCGGACGTGGGGACGATCAAGCAATTCTTGGGGCCCGCGAGGGGGGCTCGGGTGAGGGAGCACCCGAGGTTTCGACGGGTTCCCGCGCACCTCGAGTGTTCGGCAGGGTAATGCGGGTCCCTGCCGTCTGGATGGATTGCTCCATTTCGCACATTGCTCAAGTAGCGCTGAAAACAGCCGAAGTGCCATGCGTGGCGCGCGGGGGGCGGGGGCCTCCCGGGGAGGAACGGTGCGGCGCGGGGGCCTCCCGAGGGGAGGAACAGCGCTATTCGACGACGTACCACGACGTACCACTGGGAACCGGGGGGTTTCTGTGCGGCAGGGGGGACTAGTCGGCCCTTTTCCGTCGGCGCGCGAGCGTCTGACGAACGGGGCGGTCAGCCAGTCGGCGAACGAATGGGAGCAGCGGTACCGCCGTACCGTGATCACCAGCGATACCGTGGCCACCGGCTTGGTGGTGGCGGCGATCGGCAACTTCTTCGGGGCCCGGGACGCGGCCAACTGGCATGAGAAGTGGGGGATTCTCGCCTTCGGCACCGAGCTGCTGGTGCTGGGAGCGCTTGCGGTGAGCCGGTCGTGGGCTCCGGCCGTGCTCGGCCAGGGCGCCGAGGAATTCCGCCGGCTCGGACGTTCGCTTTTCACAGCGACCGTTGTACTTGCGCTCGGCGGGATCGCCCTCACCTCGCGCAACATCAAGCTCTGGATCTTCGTCGCGATCCCCGCGATCGCGCTTGTCACCATGACGGAGCGGTATGTGCTGCGCCTCTGGTTGCACAAACAACGGAAGGAGGGACAGTGCCTGAGACCGGTGCTCGCTGCCGGGAGCCCGGCCACCGTGCGCGATCTGATCACCCGGACCCGCAAGTTCCCGCACCTCGGCTGGCGAGTGGATGCGGTGTGCACGACGGACGGTCTCAGGCTCGACGGTGACCAACTGGACGGAGTGCCGGTCGTCGGCGAACTGGCGGACGTAGCCAACCATGTCCGCCGCGACGGCTACCGAGTCGTCGCGGTCACACCGGACCCGCACTGGTCACCGGACCGGCTGCAGCGGCTGGCTTGGAACCTCGAAGGCAGCGATGCCGAGATGGTCGTGGCCCCCGTGCTGATGGAGGTGGCCGGCCCGCGGCTGCACGTCGACGGCGTGCTCGGGATCCCGCTGCTGCGGGTCAGCATGCCGACGTTCACCGGGGGCCGCCGGGCGATCAAGGTGGTCGTCGACCGGATGGGCGCGGCGATCCTGCTGATGCTGTTCGCGCCGCTGATGGTGTGCGTCGGGCTGCTCGTGGTGGTGGACAGTCCGGGCGGGGCGTTCTACCGCCAGCGCAGGGTCGGCAAGGGCGGCCGCGAGTTCACCATCCTCAAGTTCCGCACCATGGTCGCCGGGGCGCACGGGGCGCGTGCCGAGCTGGCCGAGCGCAACGAGGGCGCAGGGCTGCTGTTCAAGCTCCGCCGGGATCCGCGGGTGACCCGGGTGGGAGCGGTGCTGCGCCGGTACTCGATCGACGAGCTCCCGCAGCTTCTCAACGTACTCACCGGATCGATGTCGCTTGTCGGCCCGCGGCCTCCGCTACCGGAGGAGTCCGCTGCGTACGGCCCGGACATCCGGCGGCGGCTGCTGGTCAAGCCCGGGCTCACCGGACTGTGGCAGATCAGCGGACGCAGCGATCTGCCGTGGGAGGAGGCGGTCCGCCTCGACCTGAGGTACGTGGAGGACTGGTCACTCGCCCTGGACACAGTGATCTTGTGGAAGACGCTGCGTGCGGTGCTTCAGGGGCAGGGGGCCTATTGATGCGCGGGGGTGTGCTGATGCGCGGGGGCGCACTGATGCGTGGGGGGACGGCGTCCGAGCGACGCACGGATCGCAGGCCGCAGGGGTCGGCCTGGGGGAGGGACGGGGCATGAGAGTAAGCGTCTTCGGGCTCGGCTACGTGGGCTGCGTGTCGGCCGCGTGCCTGGCCGGCATGGGCCACGAGGTCATCGGGGTGGACGTGAACCAGGTGAAGGTCGACCTGGTCAACGACGGCAAGCCCCCCGTGGTCGAGGAGCGGATCGGCGAGCTCATCGCCGAGGTCGTGCGGACCGGAGGGCTACGCGCCACCGGCGACGTCCGCGAGGCGATCAGGGAGAGCGAGGTGTCGCTGGTCTGCGTGGGCACGCCCTCGGAGCCCAACGGCAGCCTGTGCACCACGTACTTGGAGCGGGTCACCGAGCAGATCGGCGCCGCGCTGGCGGATCGCAGTGGGCGCAGTGGGCGGCACACCGTCGTGTTCCGCAGCACCATGCTCCCGGGCACCTGCCTGAACCTGCTGGTGCCGATCCTGGAGAAGTACGTCGGCGGCACGGCCGGGGTGGACATCGGGGTCGCGGTCAACCCGGAGTTCCTGCGCGAGGGCACCAGCGTGCGGGACTTCTTCGATCCGCCCAAGACCGTCATCGGCGAGCTCGACCCGGCGAGCGGCGACGTGGTGACGGCGCTGTACGACGGCTTGCCCGGCGAGGTGTTCCGGGTGCCGGTTCCGACGGCCGAGGCGATCAAATACGCGGACAACGCGTTCCACGGCCTCAAGATCGGCTTCGCGAACGAGCTGGGCGCGGTGTGCCAGGCGCTCGGGGTGGACTCGCACCAGGTGATGGACGTGTTCCTGGCCGATCGCAAGCTGAACATCAGCCCCGCCTACCTGCGTCCCGGCTTCGCCTTCGGCGGCTCCTGCCTGCCCAAGGACCTGCGCAGCCTGGTCCACGCGGCGCGGCGGGCCGACGTCTCGGTGCCCATCCTCGCCCACGTGCTGCCCTCCAACTCCGCACATCTGCAACGCGCGGTGGAACTGGTCGAGCGCACCGGCAAGCGCCGGGTGGGCCTGTTCGGGCTGTCCTTCAAACCCGGCACCGACGACCTCCGCGAGAGCCCGCTCGTCGAGCTGGCGGAGCGGCTCTTCGGCAAGGGGTACGACCTTCGGATCCACGACGCCAATGTGAGCCTCTCCCGGTTGATCGGCGCGAACCGCGAGTACATCGAGACCCGGCTGCCGCACCTCGCGCAGCTGCTCGCGGACTCCGCCGAGGAGGTGCTCGAGCACGCCGAGGTGTGCCTGGTCGGGACCAGGGATCCGGCCGTGCTGTCGGTGCTGCCGCATGGCGACGGCCCGGTGATAGTCGACCTCATCCACCTTCCCGACGCCGAGGCGCGCCGGGCCGAACCGGGGTACATGGGCCTTGCTTGGTGACACATCGTTCGGTGACATGGTCAGCGGCGACCGGCCGGACCGGCGCGCGCTGATCCTGGTGGAGAACCTGTCGGTGCCGTTCGATCGGCGGGTGTGGCAGGAGTGCACGACGCTGCGCGACGCGGGCTGGAAGGTGCACGTCATCTGTCCCCGGGGGGAGAAGCGGGACACGGAGCCGGAGGCGGAGATCGACGGGGTGCGGATCCACCGCTACCCGTTGCGCGCGGCCACCGGAGGGCCGGCCGGTTACCTGCGGGAGTACGGATCGGCGTTGTGGCATACGGTCCGGCTGGCCCGCAAGATCGGCCCGGTCGACGTGGTCCACGCCTGCAACCCGCCCGACCTGCTGTTCCTGCCGGCGCTGTGGCTGAAGCGGCGCGGCGCGCGGTTCGTCTTCGACCAGCACGACCTGGTGCCCGAGCTGTACCTCTCCCGGTTCGACCGCGGCGAGGATCTGCTCTACCGCGCCGTGTGCGCGCTGGAACGCCGGACCTACCGTGCCGCGGACATCGTGCTCGCCACGAACGAGAGCTACCGGGACGTCGCACTGCGCCGTGGCGGCAAGCGGCCGGCGGACGTCTTCGTGGTGCGCAGCGCGCCCGCCATCGACCGGTTCCAACCGGTACCGCCCGAGCCGGAGTTGAAGTGCGGCAAGCCTCATCTGCTGTGCTACCTCGGCGTCATGGGCCCTCAGGACGGCGTCGACTACGCCTTGCGGGCCCTCGCGAAGCTGCGCGACGAACTCGGGCGGACCGACTGGCATGCGGTGTTCGTCGGCGCCGGCGACGCCTTCGACGCCATGGTGGAGCTCTCCCGGCGGCTCGGGCTCTCCGAGCAGGTGCAGTTCACCGGGCGCATTCCGGACGCCGACCTGGTGCGCTACCTGTCCACCGCGGACGTGTGTCTCTCCCCCGACCCGCGCAATCCGCTCAACGACGTGTCGACCATGAACAAGGTCCTGGAGTACATGGCGATGGGCCGGCCGATCGTCTCCTTCGACCTGCGGGAGGCGCGCGTCTCCGCCGGTGACGCCGCCGTCTACGCACCCGCCAACGACGAGGCCCGATTCGCCGAGCTGATCGCCCTGTTGCTGGACGATCCCGAGCAGCGGGCCCGGATGGGCAGGACCGGCCAGGAGCGGATCAACGGGCCGCTCTCCTGGCGGAACTCGCAGGCATCGCTGCTTGCCGCCTACGCCGCCGCGTGCCGCGACCACACTTCGGTGTCGGCGGGCGAGCCGGTCCGCACAGGGAAGAGGCAGCGCCGTTGAGCGATGACCTGATACGCCTGGTCACGATCGGGCGGATTCTCCGCGGGCGGTGGCGGCTTCTCACCATCCTCGCCGTGGCGGGCGCGCTCGTCGGCTACGGCACCTCGGTGGTGTTCCCGCCGTGTTACACGACCTCGGCATCGGTACTGCTGCCGGGGCAGTGGGAAGAGCGCGAGCTGCTGACTCAGGTGGACATCGCGACGAGCTCGTCGGTGGCCGACCTCGCGGCGGCCAAGCTCGGCTGGAGCGGCGTCAGCGGCGGCGAGCTGCGGGATCGAGTGACCGCCAAGGCCGCCGACGGGAACATCATCACGATCTCGGGTACGGCCGATACCCCGGAGCGCGCGCAGCAGCTCTCCGACCAGGTGGCCCGGCAGTTCGTCGGATTCGCCGCGCGGATCACAGGCGGCGGCACCGGCACCGACGCGGCTACGGGGACCGAGGCGCTGCGGCAGAAGGTGGTGGAGACCAACCGCCGCATCACCGACCTGGCCCGTGCGGCCGATCCGGGGCGGTCCGTGGAGAGCGTGCAGGCCCGGACCTCACTCGAGAAGCTGCGTACCGCGCTGCAGGAGGCCATGAAGAAGCTGGACGAGGCCGACCCGGCGTCACACAAGGCCGGCATGGTCGTCATGGGGCCGGCGGCCCGGCCGACGGACGAGGCGCCGCCGACGAGGACGCAGCTCATCGTCGCCGGGGCGCTGCTGTTCCTCCTGCTCGCGGTCATCGGCCACCTCGTCGCCGCACGGATGGATCGCCGGCCGCGCACCGCACCGGAGATCGCCGCGGCACTGGGCTCGGTGCTCCTCGGTACCGTCGAAGTACCTGGTGAACGGCCCACGCACCGGCCGGAAGGCCGTGGCCCACGGGCCCGGATCCGCCGGCTCCTCGGCGTCGACACCCGATGGGACGCACCGGCCCCGCAGCGGTCCGGCGACGAGGCCGGCCGGCGGATCGGCTACCGGCGGGTGTGTGCTCGCCTCCGGGACCAGCTGCCGGCACCCCGGCGGCTGCTCGTTGTCGTACCGGACGGCGACGAGATCTCCCTCCAGGCCGCCGGGCAGCTCGCCGCCGAGGCCAGGAGCGATCCTTCCCCCAGCTCGTCGGGCAGGGGATACCCCATGCTGCGGGTGGTGGAGGTTTCGGTGAACCGGCCGATCGTGCCGGACCGCGACACCGAGTCCGGTGCCCTGGTCGTCCTCAGCGCGGGCAGGTGGACCGCGGAGGAGCTCGCCGGCCTCGCCGAGGCGTGTGTGGACGGCGGGCATGAAGTCGTCGGCATCGTCGTCGCCGACCCGGTCCGGGCCCGTCCGATGCGGTCTGTCGGCGATCCTCCGGACGACGCCACTCCGGCGCTCGCGGTGTGCGGCCAGGCGACGGGAGGCTCGGTGTGACGACGAGCCCGACTGCGGAGCCGCCGGCCGCCGCTCCGCTGCTCGACCTGCAGGCGCTGGTGGTGTCGGTGCGCAGACGCCGCCGCCTCTGGTGCTCCATGGCGCTGCTGGGACTGCTGGTCGGCGTAGCGGTGGCGGTCCTGCTGCCGCCACCGCCGACCGCGGTGACCAAGGTGCTGGTCGCGCATCAGGAGGACCAGCCGAACGACACCGGAACGCTGATCCGCACCGACGCCGCGGTGCTGGGGACCTCACGCATCGCCGGCAAGGCCCTGCGGTCCCTCAAGTCCCCGGAGAAACCGGACGACTTCATGCGGGAATACCGGGGTACCGGCTTGACCAACAACCTGCTGCAGATCGATGTGACAGGTGACAGCGACGCGGAAGCGGTGGCCCGGGCCAAGGCGCTGGCCGATGCGTTCGTCGCGGACCATGTGAGGCGGATGCAGGAGGCCGCGCAGGCCGAGGCCAAGGCCCTGACCGACCAGCGCGACCGCATGCGGGACGAGCTCGCCGAGGTCAACAGGGCGATCGGAGACCGATCGCCGCAGAGCGACGCGAAAGGGTCGGCAAGTACCGAGTCGCTCTACGCCCGCCGGGCCGAGCTCACCTCTCGGATCACCGATTTCGACCAGCGCGCCGCGGAGGCGCGTACCGCCACGCCCAAGGTCATCGCCGGTACGCAGATCGTGGACGCCCCGCGCGCCGTGCGGCACTCCCTGCCCAGGGCCGCTGCCACCGACGGAGCGATCGGGCTCGTCCTCGGGCTCGTCCTCGGACTCGCGCTGGCCGCGGTCGGCGTGGTGGTGGGGGACCGCCCCGTGCTGCGCCGGGACATTGCGGCGAACCTGGGTGCCTCGGTCATCGCGGAGCTGCCCCGCCGATCGGGCGGCCGGTGGCGGCGCCGACGGACCCGGGCGGTACGCGAACGCCTCACCACGACCTTGGCCCGCACCGTTCGCGGCTCCGCGGAACCGGTATCGCTGCTGGAACTGGGCTGTGCGCACAGCACGAGCGTGATCGCTCTGGAACTCGCCGGGGCACTGGCGGCGGAGGGGCCGGTGGTCGTCGTCGACGGTCTGCCCGGCCTGCGGCTCGCGGGCCGCCGCCCCAAGCCGGGGGACCCCACCGTGGTCAGCGGCGAGCGTGCCGCGGCCGTGTCGCCTCAGGAGCGTCGGCTCGGCGTCGGCTCGGTGTCGCCCGGCACCGCGTGGACCGACCTTCAGTACCTCGGCACCCGGACCGTGCTCGTCGTGCGTGCCGGGCACGGCAACGCCGCATGGCTGCACACCGTGGCGCGACAGCTCGCGGACCAGCGCATTCCGGTGATCGGTGTGGTCCTGATCGACCCTGATCCGCGTGACCGGACCGACGGCACGCTGTGGGACGGGCTGCACATCGCGCTGCGAGGCCATGGTGAGCGGCCGGCCCGGCAGAACGGGACGGCCCGGCGGAACGGGACGGGCCAGCAGAACGGGATGGGTCAGCAGAACGGTACGGGCCGGCTGCGGATGGAGCGGCAGCCGATGTGGGCCAGTGGGGCCTCCCCTGCTCGAACGGAGTTGAGAGCTCGGGGAAGAGTCCCGGACAACGACCAGGAGGCGAGGTAGGACATGTGCGGCATCGCAGGCACGTACCGATGGCCGGACGGGAAGGCCGTGACCGACCGGCTCACCGATACCCTCGCCCACCGCGGTCCTGACGGGGCGGGCCGGTACAGCCACCCCGCCGGTGACGGCGAAGTGCACCTCGGGCACCGCCGGCTGGCGATCATCGACCTGTCCGGGACCGGCGCCCAGCCGATGGTCTCGGGCGGCCTCGCCCTGACGTACAACGGCGAGCTGTACAACGCGCCCGAGCTGCGTGCCGAACTGGCAGCCGCCGGGGTGCGCTTCCGCGGCACCTCCGACACCGAGGTGCTGCTGGAGGCATGGCGGCGCTGGGGCACGGACTGCCTGCCCCGGCTGCGCGGCATGTTCGCGTTCGGCGTCTTCGACGAGCGAACCGGTGAACTGGTGCTCGCCCGCGACCAGTTGGGCATCAAGCCGCTGTTCCTGCTGCGGCGCGGAGCGGGCCTGGCGTTCGCCTCCGAGCTCAAGGCGCTCGCCGCCGCGACCGGCGGGTCGCTGGAGGTGGACCATGCGGCGCTGGTGGCCTCGCTGCTGTACTACTGGGTGCCGGACTCGCGGTGCGCGTTCCGCGAAGCGGAGAAGCTGCCGCCGGGGAGCTGGCTTCGCTGCCGGCCCGACGGCCGGGTGGAGCGCGGCCGGTTCTGGAATCTGAAGGACGTCGCCGCCGAGGGGCGCGAGCGGGCCCGCAGCGGTGAGCGGCCGGACCTGGCCGCCCTCGTCGAGGAGTCGACCCGGCGGCATCTGCTCTCCGACGTACCCGTGGCGACCTTCCTCTCCGGCGGCCTCGACTCCAGCTACCTGACCGCGCTGGCGGCCCGCCACCGACCAGGGATCTCCGCTTACACGATCGGGTTCCGCGCCGAGGACGCCAGGTTCGAGGCGATGCCGGACGACCTGCGCCATGCCCGGCAGGTGGCCGAGCGGTTCGGCGTCGACCTGCACGAGATCGAGATCGCCCCGAACGTGCTCGACCTGCTGCCGCGGATGACGTACCACCTGGACGAGCCGATCGGCGACCCCGCCGCGATCAACACCTTCCTGATCTGCGAGGCCGCCCGGGAGGCCGGGATCAAGGTGATGCTCTCCGGGATGGGCGCCGACGAGCTGTTCGCCGGATACCGCAAGCACCTGGCCAACCTGCTCGCGCTGCGCTACCAGCGCGCCCCGCGCCCCCTGCGGCGCGGCCTGTCCAGGGCCGTGGACAGGCTGCCGGTCGCCACGGCCCGCCGGGGGTACCGGTCGGTGCGCTTCGCGAAGCGGTTCCTCTCCTTCGCCGACCTGCCGGAGGAGACCGCGTTCCGGCGCAGCTACACCCTGTACGACCAGGACGAGCTGCTCGCGTTGGTCGATCCGGACCTGGCCGGGACGGTCGACGACGTGCTGACCGAACATGCGGACATCTACCAGGACAATGACCTCGACGACTTCGTCAACCGCATGTGCCTGGGCGACACCCGGATGTTCCTGCCGGGTCTGAACCTCACGTACACGGACCGGTCGAGCATGGCCGCGTCGACCGAGGTGCGGGTGCCGTACGTGGACGTCGAGGTGGTCAGGGCGGCGTTCGCGGTGCCCGGTGATCGCAAGATCGTGGGACGGCAGGGCAAGGCCGTCCTCAAGGAGGCGGCCACCTCGGTCCTGCCCCGGGAGATCGTGTACCGACCCAAGGGCCTGTTCAGCGCCCCGCTGCGGGCCTGGATGAGCCGGGATCTCGCACCGCTGGTGCGCGAGGTGGTCAACGACGGCGTACTCGTCCGCTCCGGGTTCCTGCGCCGCGACGCGCTTCAGCGGCTGGTCGCCGAGGACGCCGCCGGGCAGCGGGACTTCTCCAAGCATCTGTGGCATGTGCTGACCCTCGAGTACTGGTATCGCGACGCGACCTCTGGGTCCGGCCAGAGCACTCGGTTGACGGCTTAGGAATCAGAGGAGTTCGGGTGAAACAGGTTGTGCAGAACTACAAGAGCGGCGAGCTGACGGTGCTCGACGTGCCGGTACCGGGGTGCAAGCCGGGCGGTGTGCTGGTCCGCAGTGCCTACTCCCTGATATCCACCGGGACCGAGCTCATGAAGGTGTCCGAGGCGGGCATGTCGATGCTGGGCAAGGCCCGCTCCCGGCCGGACCAGGTGGCCAAGGTCATGCAGAGCGTCGCCACCAACGGGGTGCCCGCCACCTACCGCAAGGTGATGGGCAAGCTGGACTCCTACACACCGCTGGGCTACTCGCTGTGCGGGGTGGTCGAGCAGGTCGGCACCGGGATCGACGAGGTGAAGGTCGGCGACCTCGTGGCCTGCGCGGGCAATGAGCACGCGTTGCATGCCGAGTTGAACTGGGTGCCGAAGAACCTCTACGCCCGGGTGCCGGACGGCCTCGCGCCGCGACACGCGGCCTTCGGTACCGTCGGATCGATCGCCCTACAGGGCGTCCGCCGCGGCGAGCCGCAACTCGGAGACGTGGCACTGGTGATCGGCCTCGGGCTGATCGGGCAGCTCGTCGTGCAGTTGCTCGCCGCCTCGGGAGTCCGCGTCGTCGGGGTCGACCCCGACCCGGTGCGCTGTGAACTCGCCGCCCGCCTGGGCGCCTCGGCCTGCGGCGATCCCGCGTCCGCGGCCGTGGAGACGTCCGTCGCCGAGCTCACTGACGGTCACGGAGTGGACCAGGTGTACCTGGCCGCCGGCGGCGGCAGCAACCAGCCCGTCGAGCTGGCCGCCCGGCTCTGCCGGGACCGTGGCCGGGTCGTCGACATCGGTAAGTGCCGCCTGGACCTGCCGTGGAACGCGTACTACGAGAAGGAGCTCGACGTCCGGTTCTCCCGCTCGTACGGCCCCGGGCGTTACGACCCGGAGTACGAGATCGAGGGGAGCGACTACCCGATCGGCTACGTGCGCTGGACCGAGCGCCGCAACCTGGCGTGCTTCCTCGACCTCCTCGCCCGCGGCCGCGTCGACGTGGAGCCCCTGGTCTCCCACATCGCCGACTTCGATGACGCCGTCGAGACGTACCAGCGCCTGAAGGAAGGCGACTTGAAGGCCGTGGCCGTGCTGTTCCGCTATCCCGAACATGCCGGGGAGGCGGAGGCCCCGGTGGTGGCCGTGCCCACGGTGAACGGGCGGCGAGGGCCGCGTCGGGCCGCCGGGACGCCGGTGCGACTGGCGTTCGTCGGCGCGGGAAACTACGCGACGTCGATGCTGCTGCCGCACCTGGCACAGCGCGAAGGCGTCGAGTTGTCCACGGTCGTCACCACGACGGCGCTGTCCGCGGCCAACGCGCAGCGGAAGTTCGGCTTCGCCGAGGCGACCACCGACCTCGACGCCGTGCTCGGCGACAAGTCCATCGACGCGGTGTTCGTGGTCACCCGGCACAGCTCGCACGCCGAACTGACGCGCAGGGCGCTGCTGGCCGGCAAGACGGTGTTCGTGGAGAAGCCGTTGGCGCTCACCGAGGACGAGCTGGCCGGCGTGCTCGCGGCGATGGAGGAGTCCGGCAACGACCGGCTCCAGGTGGGCTTCAACCGCCGGTTCGCGCCGCTGCTGAACGAGGCCAGGAAGCGGTTCGGTGCCCGGACCGGTCCGGCGAGCCTCCGCTACCTGGTCAACGCGGGACGGCTGCAGCACGGCAGCTGGTACCTCCAACAGGGCACCGAGGGCTCGCGGTTCGCCGGCGAGGGCGGACACTTCATCGACACGGCGAGCTGGCTGCTCGCGGCCGATCCGGTCTCGGTGTGCGCGGTCGCCACGTCCGGCAACTCGGGCAACGAGGGCGGCGGTGACATTCAGGCTGTGCTGCGCTACCCGGACGGGTCCACCGCCACCATCAGCTACGTCACCACCGGCCCGGCCGGCTTCCCCAAGGAGACCCTCGACCTGGTCGCGGACGGCCGTGCGCTGCGGTTCGACGACTTCGTCCGCGCCGCTGTGTACGACGGCCACCGCAAGCGGTGGGTCGGCTCGCGGCTGCCCAAGGCCCGGGACAAGGGCCAGAACGCCGAGCTGGCCGCGTTCATCAAGGCCGTGCGGACCGGCGGGCCGATGCCGGTGCCGCTGGAGTCGCTGGTCGCCACCACGGCGGCCACCCTCGCCGTGCGGGCCGGTCTGGCCGGCGGAGCGCCGGTGACGTTGGCGAGGGCGCGATGACCGTGAGCTCGGGGAGTGCGGGCTGGTACCTGCGGCGGCTGTCCCGGATGGGACCGCGGGAGGTCGGCGGACGGGTGGGCGACGCGGTGCGCAGGCGGCGGTGGCGGTCGGCGCGGCCGGACTGCCCGAGGGTGACCGGCGCCCGGTTCACCGCCGTACTGCCCGCCGGGGCGATCACTGTCATACCCCCGGACGCCGCGAAACGTCTCATCGCCGAGGCGGATCGGCTGATGTACGGACACGCCGAGTATTTCGGGGTCGTCCGCGACGACCTGGCCGACCCGGACTGGTGGTACGACCCGAAGACCGGGCGCCGGGCTCCGTGGGGCTACGCCTTCGACGTGCCGTACCGGAACGAGGACGCGGTCGGGGACATCAAGCAGATCTGGGAGCTGTCCCGGCATCAGTACCTCACTGTGCTCGCTGCCGCCTACGCGATCACGGGGAACGAGCGGTACGCCGAGCGCGTGGCCGAGCACCTGCGGTCCTGGTGGGCGGCCAACCCGCCGCTGCGCGGTGTGCACTGGATCAGCGGCATCGAGCTGGGCATCCGGCTGCTGTCCTGGGTGTGGATCCGCCGGCTGCTCGACGACTGGCCCGGCGCGGCCCGGCTGTTCGAGGACAACCCGGTGGCGCTGAACCAGATCTGGCACCACCAGCGCTGGCTGGCCGCCTTCCCCAGCCGGGGGTCTTCGGCGAACAACCACGTCATCGCCGAAGCCGCCGGGCAGTTCGCCGCAGCCTGCGCGTTCGGGTGGTTCCCCTCCTCGGGGCGTTGGCGCGCCGACGCACTGCGGTCGCTGGAGCGGAACCTGCGACACAACACCTTCGCCTCCGGCCTCAACCGCGAGCTGGCCACCGAGTATCACGGCCTTGTGCTGGAACTCGGCCTGGCCGCGGTGGCCGAGGCGGATGCCGCCGACGTGCCGGTCCCCGCGTCGGTCCAGCTGGTACTGCTGCGGATGACCGACGCGCTCGCGGCCATCGTGGACAGCCGGTTGCGGCCCCCGCGCCAGGGGGACGCGGACGACGGGCACGGTCTGGTCGTAGACGGCGCGGGCACCGACCGCTGGGCCTCGTTGCTTGCTACCGGGGACGCCGCGTTCGGCCGGCTCGCCTGGTGGCCGGCGGTGACCGGCACCGATGTGCGTACCCCGCTGCTGGCCGCGCTCATCAAGCCCACTGACCTGTCCGTGACCCGCCCGGCGAGCCGACCGGGCCACTTCGCCGACGCGGGCATGACCATCCTGCGGGGCCCGGAGGAGATCTGGTGCCGCTGCGACGGTGGTCCGCACGGCTTCCTGTCCATCGCCGCGCATGCCCACGCGGACGCACTGTCCGTGGAGGTCCGGCAAGACGGGGTCGACGTGCTCACCGATCCCGGGACGTTCTGCTACCACGGGCAGCCCGAGTGGCGGCAGTACTTCCGGTCGACCCTCGGCCACAACACCCTGCAACTGGACGGAGGTGACCAGTCCGTCTCCGGCGGCCCGTTCCTGTGGACCCGGCATGCCCACAGCCGCGTCCTGGTCGCGGGCCCGTACGACGCGGGTGTGGCCCGCTGGTGTGCCGAGCACGACGGCTACCGGGACTCCGTGCACCGCCGCCGGGTGGAACTGAATGCGGCGAGCAAGGAGTTGCGGGTGGTCGACGAGGTACGCGGACCGCGCCGGGACGTACGCCTGGCGTTCCACCTCGGCCCGGCGATCACAGCGGACCTGGTGGGGAATCGGGCACAGCTCACTTGGACCCGGGACGGCGACAACCGCTCCGCGGTGCTCGACCTGCCCGGGCAGCTGTCCTGGCAGGCACATCGCGGCGACACCGATCCGCCACTGGGCTGGTACTCCGCCGGATTCGGGCGCAAGGAACCCACCACCACGCTGGTCGGCACCGGCTTCGCCGACGGCGTGGCGGAGTTCACCACTGTCCTCGGGTTCCATGGCATCTTCCGCGCACAGGACGATGGTTGAGATGGCTGCGGACCGCACGTCGAAGATCGTCGGGACGGTCTGGGGGCTACTGATCCTCAACACGCTCGGCTCCGCCGGGGCGCAGACCATCATCCCGCTGCCTCGCTCCCTCATCCAGATGGTCACCATGGGCGCGCTGGTCGCCGCGTTCGCGCTGGCGCTCGCGGTCAATCTTCAGCTGCGCATCCGGGCCAGCGCGTACCTGCTCCTGCTCACTCTGCTGCTGGTGACGAGCGTGATCTCCAGTGCGCACCTGGAGTCCGGGTTCGGTGCGCTGTTCCGCTGCGCCCGGCTGGCTCTCTTCGTCGGCACGCTGTGGCTGCTCAGCCGCTGGTGGGATGGCAGCCTGACGTTCGTCCGGCACCACATCCGGATGTACTTCGCGGTGCTCGGTGCGGTGGCCGCCGGCCTGGTCGTCTCACCGGGCGCGGCCATGCCCGATCTCTACGGCGGGCGGCTGGTCGGCGCGTTGTGGCCGCTCACCCCGCCGCAGATCGGACAGTACGCCGCGGTGATCATCGGGCTCACCGTGCTGCTCGTGCTGGGCCACCGGACCGACAGGGCCGGCGCGGCGGTGGTCATCGTCCCGTCACTCGTCCTGCTCGCGTTGACCCATACCCGGACCGCCACGCTCGGCCTGGTCATCGGCCTTGCGTTGGCGATCGGTTCGCTCATCCTGACCAGCGCCGCCGCCCGCCGCTTCTTCACCTGGGCGGTGCTGTGCGCCGTGGTGGCCGCGGTGGCGTTCAGCACCGCGCTACAGACGTGGTTCCTGCGCGGACAGAGCAAGGAGAACTTCTCCAACCTCACCGGTCGGGCCAAGGTCTGGGACGCCCTGCTGGCAGCGCCCCGGACGACCGGGGAGACGTTGTTCGGCATGGGCCTGGGCGACAAGTCGTTCGGCGGGCTGCCGATCGACAACAGCTGGCTGGCCGTCTACGGCGAGCAGGGTCTGCTCGGCGTCACCCTCGTCGCGGCGATCATCATCGTGCTCGGCGGCGTCGCCCTGCTGCGGCCACCGTCGCTGCCGAGGGCCTGCGCGATCTACCTGATCAGCTACTGCGCGATCGCGTCGTACACCGAGGCCGGCCTGGGCGACGCCTCGCCGTATCTGCTGCATCTGGCCGTCGCCGCCTCGCTGTTGGCGGCACCGGCCGCGGCCGGCCCCCGCTCCACGCCCGAAGTCCCTCGACGACACATCCCGCGCTGGGCCCGTAGCTCGGAGGTGACCTGAGCATGCACGTCCTCGTGGTGCACAACCGCTACGCATCGGCGCAGCCGAGCGGGGAGAACAAGGTCGTCGACCAGGAGGTGGCGCTGCTGCGCGCGGCCGGCCACCGGGTCGAGGTGTTCGAGCGGCGCAGCGACGACATCGCCGCCCGGTCCCTGTGGGGCAAGGCCGCGGTGCCGCTCCTGGTGCCTTGGAACCCAGCGGTCCGCGCGGAACTCACCGCCCGGCTTCGTACCGAGCGGCCGGACGTGGTGCACGTCCACAACGTCTTCCCGCTCCTGTCGCCCGCGGTGCTGGCCGCCTGCGCCGACTCCGGCGTGCCCACCGTCGCCACGCTGCACAACTACACCCAGGTCTGCCCGCCCGGCACGCTGCAACGGGACGGCCGGCCGTGCACCGAGTGCATCGGGTCGGCGGCGCCGCTGCCCGCCGTCCGGCACGGCTGCTACCGCGGCTCCCGGCTGGCGACGGTGCCGCTCGCGGTCAGCCTGTCGGTCAACCGGCGGCGGTGGTGGTCCGGCGTGGAGCGGTTCTTCTGCATCTCCGCGGCGCAGCGCGATGTCCTGGTGCGGGCCGGTATGCCGGCCGAGCGGCTGGCGGTGAAGCACAACTTCGTGCCCGACCCGGACGACCGGCGAGTGGGCGACGGCGAGCATCTGCTCTATCTCGGCCGGCTCGCGGAGGCCAAGGGCGTACGGCTGCTCATGGCCGCGTGGGACGAGATCGCCGCCGACGGTGGTGTGGGCGTGCCGCTCGTGGTCGCCGGCGCGGGACCGCTGGAGCGCGAGGTGACCGCCTGGGCGGCGGGCCGGGACGACGTGCGCTACGTCGGCCTGTTGGACCCGGCGGAGTGCGTCAAGGCCATCGCGCAGTCGGTCGCCGTGGTGGCTCCGTCGACGTGGCTGGAGGCGTTCGGACTGGTGGTCGTGGAGGCGATGGCGGCCGGGGTCCCGGTCGTCGCCGCCGGTCACGGCGCCTTCGTCGAACTCGTCGACGACGGGGTGACCGGGCTGCTGCACCGGCCGGGCGAGCCCGCCTCGCTCGCGTCCTGCATACGCCGGATCGCGACCGAGCCGGACCTGGGCCGGGAGATGGGCCAGGCGGCCCGGCTCCGTTACGAACAGGGTTTCAGCCCGGCGGTCGGCCTTGACCGCCTGGTTGATGAGTACCGCACCGCGATCGCGGGTCGGTCAGCACTGGCTCGCGGCGGGGAAACCCGCGCGAGCAGGGGGGATGGGGACAGTAGATGACACGATGCCGACTGTGCGGCTCGGAAGCGATGGCGAGCGTTGTCGACCTTGGGGCGACGCCACCGTGTGAGAGCTTTCTCGCCGCGGACCAACTGGACCAGCCGGAGCCGGCGTACCCGCTGCACCTGCGGGTCTGCACCGACTGCTGGCTCGCGCAGATCCCTCCGCTGATCACGCCGGAGGAGACGTTCAAGGAGTACGCGTACTTCTCCTCGTACTCGACCTCCTGGGTGGAGCACGCGCGGACGTTCGTCGCCGATGCCGTACAGCGGGTGGGTCTGGGCACCGACGGCTCCGAGGCCTTTGTGGTCGAAGTTGCGAGCAACGACGGGTACTTGCTGAAACACGTGGTGGACCGGGGGATCCGCTGCCTGGGCATCGAGCCGTCGGTGAACGTCGGCGCCGCGGCGCGGGACGCGGGTGTGCCCACGCTCACGGAGTTCCTGTCCCCGGACACCGGATCGGCCGTCCGCGCCGAACACGGCCCGGCGAACCTGGTCGTGGCCAACAACGTGTACGCGCACATCCCCGACGCCGTCGGCTTCACCCGGGGGCTGCGCGCCCTGGTCGCCGACGACGGCTGGGTCTCCATCGAGGTGCAGCACCTGCTGACCCTGATCGAGGAGAACCAGTACGACACGATCTACCACGAGCACTTCCAGTACTACACGGTCGCCTCCGCGATCCGGGCCCTCGCCAGCGGCGGACTCACGCTCGTGGACGTCGAGTTGCTGCCCACGCACGGCGGCTCCATCCGGCTGTGGGCCCGGCCGAACGGGGTGGCCGGCGAGCCGTCCCAGCGGGTCGCCGACGTCCTGGCCCGGGAGAAGGCCGCCGGGCTACAGGAGCTGTCCGGGTACACCGAGTTCTCCGCCCGGGTGGCCAAGGTGCGCCGGGACCTGCTGCGGTTCCTCATCGAGGCGGCCGAACGCGGCGAGACGGTCGTGGGCTACGGCGCCCCGGGCAAGGGCAACACGCTGCTCAACCACTGCGGCATCCGGCCCGACCTGCTCCCGTACACGGTCGACCGCAACCCCTACAAGCACGGCAGGTTCACCCCGGGCACCCGCATCCCGATCCTGCCGCCCGAGCAGATAGCCGTAGACAAGCCGGACTACGTCCTCGTCCTCCCGTGGAACCTGCGGGCCGAGCTGACCGAGCAGCTGTCCTTCGTGCACGACTGGGGCGGCCGCCTGGTCTTTCCCATCCCGGAACTGAGCATTGTCGAGGTCAAGCGATGAAGGTCGTCCTGTTCTGCGGCGGGTACGGGATGCGGATGCGCAGCGGCGCCGTCGACGATGTGCCCAAGCCGATGGCGATGGTCGGCCCGCGACCGCTGATCTGGCACGTCATGCGCTACTACGCGCACTTCGGGCACACGGAGTTCATCCTGTGCCTCGGGTACGGGGCGCACCACATCAAGAACTTCTTCCTCAACTACGAGGAGACGACGTCCAACGACTTCGTGCTGCGGGGCGGGCGCACCGAGCTGCTGTCCACCGACATCGCGGACTGGACGATCACGTTCGCGCAGACCGGCATCGAGTCGCCGATCGGGGAGCGGCTGCGCCGGGTGCGGCACCACCTGGACGGCGACGAGATGTTCCTCGCCAACTACGCCGACGTGCTCACCGATGCTCCACTGCCGGAGATGATCGACTCCTTCGCCCGGCGCGATGCCGGTGCGTCGATGATGGTGGTACCGCCGCAGTCGTCGTTCCACTGCGTGGACCTGGGCGAGGACGGCCTGGTGGGCGGCATCACCGCGGTGAGCGAACTGCCGCTGTGGGAGAACGGCGGCTACTTCGTGCTCCGCCAGGAGGTCTTCGACCACATCCCGGAGAACGGGGACCTGGTCGCCGACGGATGCGCCCAACTGGCCAAGCAGGGACGGCTGGTGGCGCATCAGCACCGCGGCTTCTGGAAGCCGACCGACACCGTGAAGGAGCGGGCTGCGCTCGACGCCGCCTACGCCCGGGGCGACCGCCCGTGGGCCGTGTGGGAGCGGGACAGCGTTGGGGTGAGCGCGTGATCCGGCTCGGGGCCGGGTGGCCCCTGGACCGGATCGTCGCGGTGGGCGCGCACTGCGACGACATCGCCATCGGCGCCGGCGGCACGCTGCTGACGTTGTGCCTCGCCCGGCCGGGTCTCCGCGTCGATGCGCTGGTGCTCTCCGGCGGCGGCAGCGAGCGGGAGCAGGAGGAGCAGGCCGCGCTCGCCGCCTTCTGCCCGGGCGCCGACCTGCGGCTGACCGTGCTCAAGCTGCCGGACGGCCGGATGCCCGTGCACTGGGACGAGGCCAAGGCCGCGGTCGAGGAACTGCGCGCGCAGACCGAGCCGGATCTGATCCTGGCCCCGCGCACCGATGACGCCCACCAGGATCACCGCGGCCTGGCGCAGCTGATACCCACCACCTTCCGCGACCACCTCGTGCTCGGCTACGAGATCGTCAAGTGGGACGGCGATCTCGGCCGTCCGGCGGCGTACCAGCCGCTGTCGCCGGAGATCGCCGAACAGAAGGTGCGGCTGTTGCAAGACCACTACCCCTCGCAGCGGCACCGGCCCTGGTACGACCGGGAGGCCTTCCTCGGTCTGGCGCGGATCCGGGGCATCGAATGCCACGAGCGATACGCCGAGGCGTTCGCCGTCACCAAACTCACGCTCAACCTGGGCACTTCCCATCTGAGCACTTCCACTGTGGGGGACTGAACCTTGCGCGTACTGCTGACCGGACACCAGGGCTACCTGGGCACCGTGATGGCCCCGGTCCTCACGGCCGCCGGACACGAGGTCGTCGGCCTTGACTCCGGCCTGTTCACCGACTGCATCCTTGGCCCGTCACCCGCGGACCCTTCCGGGCACCGGGTGGACCTGCGCGACGTCACGGCCGAGCACGTGGCCGGGGTGGACGCCGTGATCCACCTGGCCGCGCTGTCCAACGACCCGCTGGGATCGCTGGCGCCGGAGCTCACCTACGACATCAACCACCATGCGTCCGTGCGGCTGGCGCGGCTGGCTCGCGACGCCGGAGTGCGGCGCTTCCTGTACGCGTCGACCTGCTCGGTCTACGGTGCCGCCGGCGGCGACGAGTTGGTGGGCGAGGACGCGCCGCTGCGCCCCGTGACGCCGTACGCGGAGTCCAAGGTGCGGGTGGAGGACGACCTGCACACGCTCGCCGACGGCGACTTCACCCCGGTGTTCATGCGCAACGCCACCGCCTTCGGCTACTCACCCCGGCTGCGCGCCGACATCGTGCTGAACAACCTGGTGGGCCATGCGCTCCTGTCCGGCGAGGTGCTGGTGCTATCCGACGGCACGCCCTGGCGCCCGCTGGTGCACGCCGCCGATATCGCCCGGGCCTTCACGGCTGCGCTGACCGCGCCGCGGGAAGCGGTGCACGACCGGGCGTTCAACATCGGCAGCGAGATCAACAACGTCACGGTCGCCGAGATCGCCGAGCAGGTCGCCGAGGCGGTGTCCGGCGCGAAGGTGGTGATCACCGGGGAGACCGGCGCCGATCCGCGGTCGTACCGGGTGGACTTCTCCCGGTTCCGCGAAGCGATCCCCGGCTTCGACTGCGAGTGGACGGTGAAGCAGGGGGCGATCGAACTCGCCGATGCCTACCGGAAGTTCGGGCTGAACCAGGAGGACTTCGAGCGACGCTTCACCCGGCTGGCCGTACTGCGCGCGGCGTCCGAGGCCGGTGCCGTCGACGACACCCTGCGGTGGCGCCCGTGACTGACATCGGCGAAGAGATGTACGCGCTGGTGGAGCGGATGTACCCGCTGTGCCGGAGCATCACCGGCGACGGTGTGCGCGCCACCCTGGACATCGTCGGGGAGTACATCCCGCTCCAGAGGCACGAGGTGCCGACCGGGACGCAGGTGCTCGACTGGACGGTGCCGCAGGAGTGGAACATCCGGGACGCGTACATCGCCGACACCGCCGGCCACCGGGTCGTCGACTTTGCCGCGTCCAGCCTGCATGTGCTCGGCTACAGCGTGCCGGTGTCGGCGACCATGCCGCTGGCCGAGCTGCGGGAACACCTGCACACTCTGCCCGACCGCCCGAACTGGGTGCCGTACCGCACCAGTTACTACCAGCCGGAATGGGGGTTCTGCCTGGCCCAGGCAACCCTGGACGCGATGCCGGACGGCGAGTACGAGGTGCGCATCGACTCCACACTCGCGGACGGGCACCTCACCTACGCCGAGCACGTGGTCCCCGGGCAGGTCCCCGACGAGGTGATCGTCTCGTGCCACGTCTGCCACCCGTCGCTGGCCAACGACAACCTGGCCGGTATCGCGGTGGCGACGTTCCTGGCCCGGGCGCTGGGCGGGCATACGCCGTACTACACCTACCGGTTCCTCTTCGCACCCGGCACCATCGGGGCGATCACCTGGCTGGCTCGCAACGCGGAGCGGGTCGACCGGGTCAAGCACGGGCTGGTGCTGGCCTGCGCCGGTGACCCGGGCCGGCTGACGTACAAGCAGAGCAGGCGCGGCGACGCGGAGATCGACCGGGTGATGCGGCACGTCCTGACCGCATCCGAACGACCGCACCGCGTCAATGAGTTCACTCCGTACGGCTACGACGAGCGGCAGTTCTGCTCGCCGGGATTCAATCTCGGCGTGGGCTCGCTCACCCGGACCCCGTACGCCGGCTACCCCGAATACCACACCTCGGCGGACAACCTGGACTTCGTCTCCCCGGAGGCGATGGCGGACACGCTCGCCGTCTGCCGCGAGGCATTCACCGTCCTCGACCGCAACCGGCGGTACCTCAACCTCAGCCCCTACGGCGAGCCACAGCTGGGCCGACGCGGGTTGTACGACGCGCTCGGCGGCCGCAGCGACACCAAACAGGCCCAGATGGCCATGCTCTGGGTGTTGAGCCTCTCCGACGGCGAGCACAGTCTGCTGGACGTCACCGAGCGGTCCGGGCTGCCGTTCGACACCGTTGCCGCCGCCGCCGACGCTCTGCACGGTGCCGGTCTGATCAAGGCATGACGCCGATGACCATCGAGGGGGAGAAGACGAGGCCGAGGGCGGCTACCGCCAGGAGGGCCCTCGTCGGCCGGCTGTCCTGGGGACTGGCCGACCAGGCGGCCTCCAGCTTGTCCAATTTCGTGGTGGGGATCTACGTGGCCCGCTCGTTGGGGGTGGCCGCGTTCGGTGTGTTCAGCCTGGCCTGGGTGACCTATGGCGTGGTGCTCAACGTCTCCCGCGGGCTGGCCACCGACCCGCTCGTGGTGCGCTTCAGCGGCGTGCCGGCCGCGTCCTGGCGCGCTGCGGTGGCCCGGTCGTCGGGGACCGCGCTCGGCCTAGGTGCCGCCCTCGGCGCGGCGTGCCTGGTGGTCGGGCCGGCTCTCGGCGACCGCGTGGGGCCCGCGTTCGCCTGCCTCGGCGTCGTCCTGCCGGCGCTGCTGCTCCAGGACGCCTGGCGGTACGCGTTCTTCGCCGCCGGTACCGGGCGAAAGGCGTTCGTCAACGACCTCGTGTGGGGCGTCGCGCTCGTCCCGGCCATGGTGGTGGCGGCCCGCGTGGGCAGCGTGGCCGCTTTCGTGCTCGCCTGGGGCGCGTCCGCCGCGGTGGCCGCCGGGTACGGCTGCCTCCAGTCCGGCATCCGGCCCCGGATGCCCCAGGCGCGCGGGTGGCTTCGCGAACAGCGCGACCTCGGCTACCGGTACCTGGTCGAGAACGTCGCCCTCAGCGGCGCGAGCCAGCTCCGGGCGTACGGGCTCGGCGCGATCGTCGGGGTCGGCGCGGTGGGTGCGGTGCGGGGCGCCGAGCTCCTGCTCGGCCCGTTCCTCGCGGTGCTGATGGGGCTGTCGCTGGTCACCGTCCCGGAGGCGGCACGGGTGCTGCGGCAGGCCCCGCACCGGCTGGGCAGGTTCTGCCTCCTGCTGGGTGGCGGGCAGGTCGCCGCCGCGCTGCTCTGGGGCGCGGCGCTGCTCCTGATACCCGACCGGCTCGGCGAGCTGGTGCTCGGCGGCGTCTGGCACTCCGCCTCGCAGCTCATCGTGCCGGTCACGCTCGGCGTCGCGGGCGCCGGCCTCGGCACCGGCGCGGCGGCCGGGCTGCGCGCACTCGCCGCGGCCCGACGCAGCCTGCGCTGCCAGCTGTTCGCCTCGGCCTGTTACGTCGGCGGCGGGCTCGGCGGGGCGGCCGTCGCCGGCACCGTCGGCTCGGCGTGGGGCGTCGCCGCCGCGACCGTCAGCGGCTCGGCCGTGTGGTGGCTGAACCTGCGGTCCGCCCTGCGCGAGCACCACCCCAACTCCGTTCCCGAAGTGAGGACTTCATGACAGTCCAACCCAGGCTGAGCATCGGCCTGCCCGTCTACAACGGTGAGAAGTACCTCGCCGAGTCGCTCGACGCTCTCCTCGGCCAGACCTACGAGGACTTCGAGCTGGTCATCTCCGACAACGCCTCGACCGACGGGACCGAGGACATCTGCCGCAAGTACGCCGCGCAGGACGCGCGCATCCGGTACATCCGGCTGCTCCGGAACGTCGGCGCCACGCCGAACCACAACTACGTGTTCACCCAGTGCCGCGGCGAGCTGTTCAAGTGGGCCTCGCACGACGACCTCTACGCCCGCGACCTGCTGCAGCGCTGCGTCCAGGCACTGGACGAGCGGCCGGACGTGATCCTCGCGCACGCCGACCAGGCGGTCATCGACGGCGACGGCCAGGTGAAGGTCCCCTACGAGTACACGCTCGCCACCGACTCACCGCACCCGCCGGAGCGCTTCCGCAGTCTGCTGTTCGAGCCCGGCGGCGACGACTTCTACGGGGTGATCCGGGCCGCCGCGCTGCGCCGGGTGAAGCCGATGGACAGCTACCACCACGCGGACCGCACGTTCGTCGCCGAGATCGCCCTGCACGGACGCTTCCACCAGGTGCCGGAACTCCTGTACTTCCGCCGCGACCACCCCACCCGCGCCGAGCGGGCGAACCCTTCCAAGCGCGCCCGGTGCGTCAACCTGGACCCGCGCCGGGCGGGCCCGCTGCACCCGACGCCCCGGCTGCTCGCCGAGTACGTGGCGGGCTTCGTCTCGGCGATCCGGCGGGCGCCGCTGTCCGCGGCCGACCGGTGCGCGTGCTACGGCCACCTGGCCTCCTGGATGACCAGCCGAATCCGGCCGGGCGCCGGTGAGCGGGTCGAGGACCGCGCCCCGGCCGACCCGGCGGGGCTCACCGTCTCCGTCGACGCCCTCGTCGCAGGCCGTGAGGGGCGACGGGCATGAAGACGGCGACGGGCATGAAGACCGGGACACGTGTGGGGGTGTTCGGCCTGCTCGGCTCCGGAAACCTCGGCAACGACGGGTCCCTCGAAGCCGTCCTGGGGTATCTCCGCGCCGAGCACCCGGACGCGGTCGTGGACGCGCTGTGCGGCGGGCCCAAGGCCGTGACGACCCGGTTCGGGATCCCCGCCACGCGGCTGCACTGGTACCGCGGGGAGTACCGGACCGCGTCACGTGCGGGCGCGATCGCGGCGAAGGCTCTGGGCAAACTCGTTGACGCCGTCCGCACCGCTGCCTGGGTGCGCCGGCACGATGTCGTGATCGTGCCGGGCATGGGCGTCCTGGAAGCCACGCTGCCGCTACGGCCATGGGGCTTCCCGTACGCGCTGTTCCTGCTCTGTGCGTCCGGCCGCCTGTTCGGCACCCGGGTCGCGCTGGTCAGCGTCGGTGCCGCCGCGATCGGCGACCGGCCGACCCGGGCACTGGTGCGCTGGTCGGCGCGGCTGGCCGCGTACCGCTCGTACCGGGACGCCCAGTCCCGCGCCGCGATGCGGGCGATGGGCGTGGACACCGCGCGTGACGAGGTCTACCCGGACCTCGCCTTCGCCCTGCCGGCGCCGCGTCCTCGGGCGAGCGCGCCCTCGGGCCCGCCCGGCCCGGTCTGCGTAGGCGTCATGGCCTTCCACGGCGGGAACGACGACCGCGCCCGGGCCGACGAGATATACCGGCGCTACCTCGACGGGACGATCCGGTTCGTCCGCACGCTGGTCGAGGAGGGCAGGCCGGTCCGGCTGCTCACCGGCGACGAGTGCGATGCGTCGGTGGTCGTCGCGATCCTCGACGCGGTGGACTCGCCGCTGGTCACCGCCGCCGAGCCGGCCTCACTGGCCGACCTGATGAGGGAAATGGCGGCAGCCGACACCGTGGTGGCGGTCCGCTACCACAACCTGATCTGCGCGCTGAAGACCGGCACTCCGGTGCTCGCCCTCAGCTATGCGGCCAAGAGCGACGCGCTCATGGACCGGATGGGCTTCGGCGCGTACTGCCACCCGGCGCGCGAGGTCGACCCCGACCGGCTGCTGGAGCAGTTCCGGGCCCTGGAGAAGCACTCGCCGGAGCTGCGGCAGACCCTCACCGAGCGAAATCAGGCCGCCGCCCAGCACCTGGAGCAGCAGTTCACGGCCTTGACCGCGGCCGTGTTCCCGGCGGCCGACCACACCCACACCCCGCGGAAGGCTCCATGAAAGCGACCGAAGTCCCGGAGATCGCCGGCGCGTTCCTCTTCGAGCCGACACCGTACGCCGATGAACGCGGCTTCTTCTGCCGCACCTTCGACGCCGACGTGGTCCGCTCGGTGGGCCTCGACCCGGACGCCTTCATCCAGGACAGCCTGTCCCGTTCGGGCCGGGGCGTGCTGCGCGGCCTGCACCTGCGCTCCGGCGCCGGCGAGGCCAAGCTGGTGCGGTGCTCGTACGGGAGGATCTTCGATGTCGTCGTGGACCTGCGGCCGGACTCGCCCACGTACCGTAACCGGGCCTTCTTCGAACTGTCCGACGAGACGCAAGCGACCCTGTACATCCCGGCGGGCTGCGCGCACGGCTTCCAGGCGCTGACGGAAACCGCCGACACCTCGTACCGGATCGACCGCCCGCACGATCCGGCTGAGGACGTGACGATCGCCTTCGACGACCCGGAGCTCGCCATTCCGTGGCCGCTGCCGGTCACGTCGATATCCCAGCGGGACCGGGAGGCGCCGAGCCTCGCCGAGGCCCTGAAGCAGAAGGAGAGCTGAAGCCGGCGTGGACACCGAAGACACCGAAGAGACCGAAGAGACCGAAGAGACCGAAGAGACCCAAGAGACCGAAGAGTTCCTCCTGCCCCGGTCGCGGACGGCGAACGAGCGGCTGCACGCCATGATCCCCGGAGGCGCGCACACCTACGCCAAGGGCGACGACCAGTACCCCGAGAACCTGGCCCCGGTCATCAGCCACGGCCGCGGTGCCCATGTGTGGGACATCGACGGCAACCGCTACATCGAGTACGGCTCCGGCCTGCGGTCGGTCAGCCTCGGCCACGCCCACCCGCGCGTGATCGAGGCGGTGCGGCGGGAACTCGACCGGGGCGGCAACTTCGTCCGGCCGTCGATCGTGGAGGTCGAGGCCGCGGAACGTTTCCTGGCCACGGTGCCGACCGCCGAGATGGTGAAGTTCGCGAAGAACGGCTCCGATGTCACCACCGCCGCGGTGCGCCTCGCCCGCGCCGTCACCGGGCGCCCGCGGGTGGCCCTCTGCGCCGACCATCCGTTCTTCTCCGTCGACGACTGGTTCATCGGCACCACGCCGATGTCCGCCGGTATTCCGGAGACGACCAACGAGCTCACCCTGACATTCCCCTACGGGGACCTGGCCGCCACGGAGGAGCTGCTCACCCGGTACCAGGACGAGGTCGCCTGCCTGATCCTCGAACCCGCCACCCACACCGGGCCGCCGGCCGGATACCTCGAGGGCCTCCGCGAACTGGCCGACCGGCACGGCTGCGTCCTCATCTTCGACGAGATGATCACCGGCTTCCGCTGGTCCGAGGCGGGCGCCCAGGGGCTGTACGGCGTCGTCCCCGACCTCTCCACGTTCGGCAAGGCACTCGGCAACGGGTTCGCCGTCTCCGCGCTGGCCGGGCGCCGTGAGCTGATGGAGCGCGGCGGGCTGCGTCATTCCGACGACCGGGTGTTCCTGCTGTCCACCACGCACGGCGCGGAAACACACTCGCTCGCCGCCGCGATGGCCGTGCAAACCACCTACGTCGAAGAGGGCGTCACGGCGCAACTTCACACCCTCGGCGATCGGTTGGCCGCCGGTGTCCGCGACGCCGCGGCCGCGATGGGCGTCGGCGACCACCTCGTCGTCCGGGGCCGGTCCAGCAACCTGGTCTTCGCCACCCTCGACGAGAACCGGCAACCGTCGCAGCAGTACCGCACCTTGTTCCTGCGCCGGCTCCTCGCGGGCGGAGTGCTGGCCCCGTCGTTCGTGGTGAGCAGCGCACTCGACGACGCCGACATCGACCGCACCGTTGACGTGGTGGCCCAGGCCTGTGCGGTGTACCGCAAGGCGCTGGACGCCGCCGATCCTGCCCCCTGGCTGGGCGGGCGACCGGTGAAGCCCGTATTCCGCCGCTTGGCGTGACGTGACCTCAGTGACCCGTCCGCTGGCCGGGGTCAGCCGTCCGGTCGACCAGCCATGCGGTCGCCGGAACCACCGCCAGCGCGGTGCACCAGCCGCCGAGGACGTCGGTCGGGTAGTGCGCGCCCAGGGCGACCTGGGCCCATCCCATCGGCGCGCCGGCGACCAGCGCCGCGGTGAGCACGAGTGACGTGCCGGCCGTCCTGCCAAGGCCGAGCCGGCCGGTCGCGAGCAGCGCCACCACGAGGGCGAGCGCGGTGAGGAAGGCGGTGTGCCCGCTCGGATAGGACAGGTTGCCGTCCCCGTGGATGGTGCGTCCCACCAGGGACTTGATCAGCGTCGTCGTCCCCACGGTGATGCCGGCGCCGGCAATGACGAGCACCGCTGCGCGGGGACGCCGAAGCAACAGGCAGCCCGTCACGACGGCTACGACCAGCGCCGCCGCTCCGGCGGGCTCCCCCAGGAAATCCATGACCAGAGCGACGCGCCGCCACGGCGTCCGCACACTGTCCGCCGCCGGCTGGATGATCCACCTGTCCACCCCGCCCGGCTCGCTGTGGCCGGCGTACAGCACCCCGAGCACGACGACCACCAGTGCGGCGAGGACTGCGATCGGCCCGAGCCACGCGCGCAGCGACGGTGGCAGCACCGCGTGCGTCGACCGGCCGGTCACCCGTCCACAGCTTGCTCCTGCCAGGCAATCCAATGTGAGCCCCCTGTCTCGTAGCGTCCCCGAAGCCAGATTTATCAGCTTGGCGTAATCGAGAAGTCAAAGCAGGTTCGCCGATGGCGAGCCGGTCGTCCTGGGCCCCAAGCCGTGCGCCCTCGAACACGCCCTCGTGCGCGCCCTTTGCCTCCGCGGTGCTCGCCGCAGCGGTAGGCAGCCCGTACCGTCCTGCGCTGGAATGCGGTGCGCCGATCTCCGCGAGTCCCCGCGAGAGGAGTCAGTTCGTGATCCACATGACTGAGACCCTGGCCGTGCACACCGTCGAGGGCTTCCTCACCCCCGACGAAACCGACCGGCTCACCAAGCTCCTGGACGAGCACCTCATCGCCAGTGGATGGGCACCCGTCCGGCCCAGCGACGGTATGGTCGCGCCCGACGAGATCCAGGAGATCCTGGCGGCCGGTATCGAACGTGCGCTGCCCGCCATACGCCGCGTCTTTCCGTCCGTGGCCGGAGCCACACCCTGGGATTACCACGACCTCGGCCCCGGCGACCGCATCGACCCGCACCTCCACGGCGTGGGCGAGCCCGACGCGCGGCCGCAGCGGGTCGCGCGAGTGGCCTTCCACTTGCAGGAGGCCGAGCGTGGCGGAGAGTTCTACGTCGAGACCGCATCCTCCGACGCACTGTGGACCGAGCGCACCGCAGAGCCGGGCAGCAGCTTCTTCCCCGGCACCCGTTTCGCCCGCGAGATTTCGCACCACGCCGGGCCCGAGGCCACCGCCGCGCTGAGCCGCATCCCGCGCACCCGCTGGACCAGCGCCCCGCCCGCCGGCACCGCCGTCGTCTACGGCGCCCAGCTCGTCCACGGCGTGGCGACCGTCCACGAGGGACGGCTACGGAAGCTGATCACCAACCTGCTGGACGGCTGAGGCTTCCGTCCGCCGATGACGGTACCGTCTGTCGGTGGGCTTACGGCAGGTAAGGGGCCTGCCCGTCGGCTCACCGACAACGTCTCGCGGAGTCCGTCCACCGGGTGTATGCAGGCCGTTTCTTCCCCAAGGACCCGACCCTCGCTGTCCTTTGAGCATCAGGGCGCACCGCCCGGTTCCGGGCCCACGTAGCCCGGCAGGGAGGAGGTGTCGATGCCGACCTCGTAGCGGATGTGGGGGCTGACCTTGTTGCCGCTGATGTGGGCGTCGGTGGAGTGGATGGCGAGGCCGATGGCGTGATCGGGGGCGGCGGCGAAGATGTTGTCCGTGATGGTGGTGTTCTGGACATCCTCGAACATCAGGGTCTGCGACGCTTTCAGCGTCTCGCAGTAGTTGTTGCGGACGGTGAAGCCGGATGTGTGGCCGTGGCCGTCGCCCTCGCCGTCATTTGGGCCCTCCGCCATGAGGCACATGTTGTCGATGTCCTCACACCGGTTGCCCTCGATCAGGACGCCTCGGCTGGGAGGGGTGTCGCTGGCGAAGGTCTGCATGCAGTCGGCGTGACCGTAGCTGTTGGAGGCGCCGCGGATGGTGTTGTGCAGGATCTTGAGGTCGGTGCCGAAGAAGCGCAGGCCATCGCCGTCGCCGCCGTGGGGGCGGGTGACGGTGTTGTTCCGTATGGTGATGTCGTCGCCGGTGATCTCCACACCAGGTGCCTTGGGCGTGTCGACCGTGTAGCCCTCGACGACGACGTGATCGGCCTCGACGGTGATGCCGTCGACCGCGTCGCCGTGGCCGCGATAGACGGCGGGACGGTCGGCCGTCCCGCCCTTGGTGATGACCAGTCGGGTGGACGCGGCCGCGGAGGCCGAGGGGGGTGCCGTCGTGGTGGCGTACGCCGTGACCAGGACGAGGGAGGCCAGGGTGAGAATGCGTCGGCGGGGCGTGGTCGTCATGACGGGTGAGGTTACGGGCCTCCTTCGGGAGGGGTCCCGGGCGTGCGGCCCGTGGTGCTTCAGGCCATGTCGATCAGGGACAGATCCATCGGGACAAGTGTCGTCGAGGCCATCAGCACTCGGATCAGGTGGTCGTTGAGCGTGTTTCCGACCGGCTCGCCGACCTCCTCCCGGGTCAGCCAGGGCACACCGTCGCGGGACAGCCGTACCCGTACGCCGTTGACCAGGTGCTCGACGCGTTTGTCGGTCCAGCCAGCTCGTGGCTGCAACCCGCCGAGCTCAGAGGCAGTTTGACGCCAGGTCAGCGGCTGTGGGCGAGGTTCGTGCAGCAGATAGCGGCGGCCGAGGACGACGAGTGCGAGCCGCTCCTGCTCGGTGAGGATCCACACGCGGGGCGGGCGGGTGACATCGTCGTGCCGGGGTGTGGGGCGCGCGCTCTCGGTGCCGGTGACGTAGACCTCCAGCAGGTGCTCGCGGCCGCGTGAGCCGGCGGCGAACAGTGGGGTGTAACCGGTGTCGAGCGGCAGCGGCTCCTCGCCGCTGAACAGCAGCCGGGATCCGGCGCACCGGATGGGCAGCCGCCCGTTGGCGCTCACCCACCAGCGGCCGTCGTGGTGGGCGAGCGTGCCCTGAAGACGACTGACCTGCGGGTCGTCCTCGCCCACGCAGACGTGCACCTCGGGCCGGTTGCGGCCGAACAGTACCTCGCGTCCCTGGCCGGGGCCCAGGGTGACGCCGCCGGTCAGCGCGAGCGCGAAGAGCGTGCCGGGTACGGGGGAGCGGGCGCCGCGGGCGAGGCTGCCGTGGACAGGGGTGCCGTGGACGGGGATGCCGTGGACGGGGATGCCGTGGACGGGGGTACTCCGCGAGCCACCGCTCGGGGCACCTCCACCCTGCTCGAACGTAGGGGAGAGTTTGGGGGAGGGCGGAGTACGGCCGTGGAGAGCGGGCCGGCCATGGGCGTCCGGCAGCGGCCGGTCGTAGGCGGTCACTTTTCCGCCGGGAGGTGTGCCGCGATGCTCTTCACCGCGGCCGCCGCGAGCGTCGTGGCGGCGTCGCACACCTTCGTGGTCGACTGCTGCCGCTCGCGTACAGTCAGCCGGAACAGCTCGATGGAGCGGTCGCCGACGGAGTTGGTGAAGGCACGGTGCGGTGTGTACACCACGCAGCTGTCGTCACCTTCCTCCTTCGGGTTCACGTGGCTTGCCGTTCCGGCGACGGATGCCGGCTTTCCGTTGTCGTCGAGGTCGTTGTCCTGGGTGAACTGCAGTTGCACGAAGGCGGCATCGCGGTCCGGGCTCGACCATTCGCATTGCCAGTTGCCGAACCCGCGGTCCGACGGACGCTGCTCGAGGCCGGGGACCTGTTGGAACGCGCCCGTGCCGAGCAGCGCGCAGGCGTCGAGACGGGCCAGGGAAGCCGCGGCCGGTGGCGCCGACCGCCGGGGCACCGGGCCCTTGTCCAGCACTCCCACGACGTGATCAGCGGCGGCGTCGGCCAGGTCGCACGGGTCGGCGGACCGGGCCTCCAGCCGCTTGCCGATGACCACGATCTCGTGGTGGTCGGGGGTCGCGATGAACCGCCGGCACTGGTCCCCGGTACGGTCCATGGTCGCGATCCTGACGTTGCCGACCCTGCGGACACGGTCGCTGCCATCGACGTCCTCGGCGCCGTTGTCGAGGACGACCTGCACGTCGGAGACGTCCTCGCCGCTGTGCTGCACCAGCGCGTCACATCTGTTCAACGCCCCGTAGGACGGGTCGAGTTGGGTCTGGCCGAAGCGGCTCAGCGACGCGGCGTCGAGCAGCTTGCAGGGGTCGGCCCGCTGGGCGTCGCCCATGGCTCCGTCCCGCTCCGCGGCCGATGTGCCGCTGCCCTCCGCCCCCGGGGCCTTGGCCTGGGAGCCGCCGCGGTCATCGGAGCCCCACGGGGCGAGGACGGCGAGGCCGACCACCAGCGCCCCCACCACAGTCACTGCCGCCGTCGCCGCGAGGGTTCGGCGGCTGGGCCACTGCTGCCGCTGCCGTCGCAGCCGGATGGTGGGAGGTGTGAGACGCATCGTCCGGCGTGTGAGGCCCAGCGTCCGGCGGTCTCCCGGCTGCCCCTGCGCGGGCCGGTGACGGGACTGAGGCTGTTCCGGCGTCCGGAGGTGCTCCCGGATGTACTCCTGAATGTGCGGAGGGGGCGGTGTCACCCGCATCAGGAGCTTCCGTGCCTCGGCCGCGTCCGGGCGGCGCCGGGGATCCACGTCCAGCAGAGCGGTGAGCGTTTCGGTGAGCGGGCCGGCCTGCTGCGGCGGCTCCACCTGCCCCTCCAGGGCTCGGGCCAGATACCCCATGACGTGCTCGAACTCACCGTACGGGGAGTGGCCCTCGACCGCCGCGTACAGGCTCGCGCCCAGCGAGAACACATCCGCCTTCTTGTCCGGCGCCTGCCCCTTGGCGGCCTCAGGAGCCAGATAGCGCGGCTTGCCGCGCACCGCGCCCGTCGTGGTGTGCAGGGAGTCCTGGGTGACCTCGCTCCACAGTGCCCGGGCGATTCCGAAGTCGGTCAGCCGGGCGATGCCCTTGTCGGTGACGAGGATGTTCTCCGGGGTCACGTCACCATGGACCACGCCGTCCTCGTGGGACGTCGCCAGCGCGTCGGCGATCTGGCCGACGATCGACCCGGCTTCCTCGGGCGGAAGGGGGCCCCGCTCCGCCATGAGCTGCGCGAGACTGCGCGAGGGCACATACTCCATGACGATCCAGCAGGTGTCGCCCTCGTCGAGGATGTCGAATACGCCCACGATGTTGGGGTGGTGTACCCGCGCCGCATACTGGGCCTCTCTGACCAGCCGCTGGGCGCCGCGGGCGTCGTCCGCACGCGCGCACTTGATCGCGACCTGCCTCCGGAGCCGCTCGTCCAGCGCCCGCCATACGACGCCCATCCCGCCGCTGCCGAGAACGTCCTGTAACAGATACCGGCGCGCGATCCGGTCTCCGGCCTTCGACGTCACGAGTACCGCCACACTCCTCGCCCCGCCACGCGACACACGTGGTCCTGTAAGGGCTCGGAGTGTACTCAGTGAAGATCTGCACAACAGCTGCTTCTGGCAGACAGGCACAGGATCCGCTCAGGACACGGCGATTACCTCCCGGTACAGCACAACGGCTGATGTGAATGCCGCCGAGAATGCCGCCTAGGTGGATGATGCCCTAGACGACTTCCGCGCTCCCCTCGTGCGGCTGGTCAAGCTGCTGTTCGCGCTTGCGCTGCTCGACCCTGAGGAGTTCGATCTCCTTGGCGAGCTTGGCCAGCCTGGTGGGCTCATCAGGGTCGTCGTAGGGGTAAATGCCCAAGTCGAAAGCCGTAGCGTGGCGTTCGATATCGTCCGCTGTCTGCTGGAGGTAGAACGCCCGCTCGCGCCACTTGTAGTAACCGGTGAAGCCCGCTGCTGCGCCTACGGCGAATGTGATGCCCATGGCCCAGTACTTGAGGGGAGCCGGCGTGTCGGCAAGGGCGGAGACGGCGGTTCCGCCCAGCGACCCGACGATGATGACGGACTGGGCGACGTTGTGCTTCCTTCTGTACTTCTTTCCGTCTTTGCGCAGACTTTCAAGCTCCGCCGGGATGGAGTCCTTGTACGAATATTGGCGGTCCGGGACGGGAAGTCCGAGGCGCGCGGCATCCAAGAGGCGCAGTTCTTCCGCCGCCTCGAGTTCGATCTTCAGCTCGCGTGCCGTCATTTTGAAGTGGCCCTTTGAGGCCTGTTCCATGGAACGGACCGCCAAGAAGGTCCCGGCGCTGAGGGCGAATACGGGGATGGCGATCTTGTTGGCGAGGGCGATGGCGGACCATCCGACGGCCACATTCGCGACGACGAAGGCGAAGAGCAGGACGATGGCAAGGGCACCGGACAGCCAGCGGGTCACTGTCTGGATGGTCCTGATCCGCAAGGCGACCCGGAGTTCGGCTATACCTTTCTTGTGCCCAATGAGGGCATTCACCCTGTCCCTTGTGTCCTGTGGGGCATCCGCCATCGCTGCTGACCTTTCTCTCCGTATAGGGCCGACCGCTGAGGGCGGATGAGGCAGATGAGGCACAGGGACCTGACTGCGACTCGCTGAGGTATCCGCCGCTGCGTCACCGGACAGGGTGCTGCCATCCCGTTCGGGCTGTACGGGACGAGAGCTTCGCTGGGCCGCAATGACGAGGAATGCTCCACCGGCGACACCGGCAAGCATGATCAATGAGCCCGCGCCGACACTGGCGAGGATCGGATAGGCGGCTTCCAAGACCTTCCCCGTCAACTCGTGATCACGCCGTCAGCTCTGTCGGCTGAACTGCGACTTCCCCCACAATGTGCGTGGTGCAAAGGATAGTTGATGCTCATGGCTGTGGGGGGCGGGGGCAGCCGGTACCGCAGCGGGGCGCAGCGACGGGCGGGACGGGCGGCTGCTGAACACGCACGCTTTCGTACTGGCCGGCAAGTACACCTGCGCGCCCCGTGAAGGCGATCTCAACGCGGCGGGCAGCCCTCGCAAGAAACTGGTCCGGTCGGTGGAGTGGGCCCCGGAGCGGGACATGCTTCCGCAGGCCCGCGCCTTCGACCTGGCCGTACTGGTCATCGGCGCCACCAAGGAAAGAGCCGGCTGGCCGATAACCTCGCCGCCCTCGACGTCGAGCTGGAGGCGGATGCCCTGGCCAGGCTCGACGCGACCAGCCAGGTGCCGCTGGGCTACCCGCACGACATCGCGCGGGAGCCCGGCGTCACCCAGATCGCCTACGGCGACCGCTGGGCCGACGTCGAGGACCGGCGCTCCACATACCGGCGCACGGTGCACGACGTCCGCTGACCGGGCGCGGCCGGCAGCCAGGAGTCAGCACGGCGGCCGCCGCCACCCGGGTACCCATGGCAGGCTGGGTCGGAAAGCAGTCGAATCCGACCATTCCGGAGCGTAGCCGCCGTGGACCAGCTGGCTCTGCTGTTAGTCCTTCTCTTCGGAGCCGTGGTGATGGTGCCGGTCGGCGACCGGCTGGGGCTCCCGCCCCCGGTGCTGATGACCGTCGCCGGCGTCGTCCTGGCGCTGCTGCCGTTCGTCCCCAATGTGCAGGTACCACCGGGGTTCATTCTGCCGGCGGTGCTGCCGCCGCTGCTCTTCGCAGCCGCGCACCGCACCTCGTGGCGGCAGTTCACGGCCAACCTCCGGCCGATCTTCCTGCTCGCCGTCGCGCTGGTCTTCGCCACCACCGCCGCGGTCGCCGCGGTCGCCCAGGCTGTGGTGCCCGGGTTGCCGGTGGCCGCCGCGGTGGTGCTCGGCGCGCTGGTCGCCCCGCCCGATCCGGTCGCCGCCACCGCTGTGGCCGGCAAGCTCGGGCTGCCCCGCCGGATGGTCTCCATCCTGGAGGGCGAGGGCCTGTTCAACGACGTCACCGCGATCGTGCTCTACCACGTCGCGCTCGCCGCGGCGGTCAGCGGCACCTTCTCGGTGCCCGGCGCACTCGGCTCGCTGGTGCTCTCCGCCGTCGTCGCCATGGCGGTCGGCCTGGCGCTCGGCTGGGTGGCAAAGGAGCTGATGGGACGGCTCGGTGACCCGACGCTCCAGATCGGGCTGACGCTGCTGGTGCCGTTCGTCGCGTACGTCCTGGCCGAGGAGTTCCACGGCTCCGGGGTGCTGGCCGTGCTGGCCTGCGCGCTCTACCTGGCCGAGTACGCGGTCGATCCGGACGCCGTGCTGGGCCGGCTCAGCGGATACGCCTTCTGGCAGGTCGTCGACACTCTCGTCACCGGCGTCGCCTTCGGGCTGATCGGCCTGGCGCTGCACAACATCTTCGCCGCCGCTGCGCAGCGCTGGAACGAGTTGCTCGGCGCCACCGCTGCGGTGATCGCGGTGGTCGTCGGCGTCCGGCTGGTGTGGCTGCTGCCCGCCGCCTGGCTCGCCAAGCGGATGCACAAGCGCCGCGACTACGACGAGGAGATCCCGATGAGCTGGCGGGAGACCGTCGTCATGTGGTGGTCGGGGATGCGCGGAGTGACCTCGGTGGCCCTGGCGCTGGCCATCCCGTACACCGTCGACGGCGGCGGCCCGTTCCCCGCCCGCGACGAGATCCTCTTCCTCGCCTTCGCGGTGGTGCTCTCCACCCTCCTCGTCCAGGGCCTCACCCTGCCCTGGCTGGTGCGCGGGCTCGGGGTGCGGGCCGACACCGATGCCGTGGACGCCCAGGAGCGGGAGCTGGCGCTCCGCGTCATCAAGGCGTCCAAGCGGCGGCTGAAGGAGATCCTCGCGGTCGAGGAGGTGCCCGACGAGGTCAGCGACCAGCTGGCGCGCCGGTGCTACGACCTCGGCGCCCGGATCGCACCGGACATCGTCGACGACGAGCGGCGCGAGCTGTTCGAGAAGCGCATCGCGCGGTGGGAGAAGGTCCAGCGGATCCAGAACGAGATGCTCTCGGCCGCCCGGCACGAGGTGCTGGCCGCGCGCAGCGAGCCGGGTGCCGCCCCGGAGGTCGTCGACCGGGTGCTGCGCCGACTGGACATGTGGAGCCTCCGGTCGGCGCCGTGACGAAGACGGGGCGTCCGGGGCCGGGCGCCCGGTCAGCGGTCCGGGGGCTCCGGTGGGGTGGGCAGCGGCTGTGGGGTTGTCGGGGGGACGAGACCGCGCGCGGGGTCTCGCGGGCGGGGTCTCCTGGGTGGGTGGCGCGCGCGAGGGTGATCCGCGGCAGCGCGTAGGCGCGCTCGGTCCGTGAACCTCCACTCGTCGTCGGTCGGTTGCGCACGCGTCACAGCAGCGTCCTACGAGTCCGCGTCCGGTTCTGGTTCTGGGCGTACCTGATCCACATCTTCCGCATTGAGCGATGACATGCGCAGGCCATAGGTATATGGTTTCGGCCACTGTCACTCAGGGTGCTGCTCTGGCCAATGGTTGATCCGGTGGTCGAACGTCGCAGTGCCCTGGGACGCAGTGCCCTACCCCCCTCGCAACTCTGCCCGCGTGCTCCGGACCCGGTCGTGCCAGACCGGGGTCGTGCGCGCCGCAGAAAGGTACGCCCATGTCCCGAATACGGGTCACGAAACCCGCCGTTCTGACCGCGCTGGCAGGCGTAGGCGCCTGTCTGGCGATCGTCGTCGTGCCGTCCGCGTTCGCGGGCACGACTGCTCCGACCACCCCGGCCGGCGGCACCTGCACGATCCGACCCGCGGAGAAGAACTCCGAGGCGCCGCTCAGCTGTCTCGGCGTCACCGCTTCTCTCGACCACCTGCCTGCCGTCGGCGAGCAGGCCACCCTCACCGTGGACGTCCAGGCGCAGGCCGATGTCCAGCACGCCGGGCTGTCCGTCCAACTGCCGCCCGCACTCCGGATAACCGACACGGAATCCGGCCTCGCCGCGCCCACGACGGACACCTTCGGACAGCGCACCAGCCAGACGCTCGCCCTCACCCCTGGGACCCACACCGTCGAGCTCAAGGTCAAGGCCGTAGCCGCCGGACCCGCTCAGATCCAGGCGGACATCAGCGACATCGACCGTCCCGACCCGCGCCGCGCCGCGCACGACTCGGTGGAACTCACCATCGGCGTCTCCGAAGGCTCCTCCGACAAGGGCGTATCGGTCACCAAGGCCGACGCGGCCCCGGTCCACAGCCCCGAGCCCGGCGCCCGCAAGGCACGCCCGGTCACCCCCCAGGCCCCCGCCCCTGCTGCTGCCCCTGTCTCTGCCCGTGCCTCGGCCGGATCAGCCGCGGCCGCAGCCCCGGCCACGCCGCGCGCCACCGCCACGGCCACGGCCAACGCCCAGGTCTGTGTCAGCGGCACCTTCCGCAACCGGTTCCAGTCCGCCGAGGGCGGCAGTTGGAACGGCAAGGCCAGCCGGGACGAGCCGGTCAGCAATGCCAACGTCACTCTGTGGGGCAAGCCGACCGCCAACAGCGGTACGCAGAAGCTCGCCACAGGCATGACCGGCAACGGCAACGGCAAGTTCAACCTCTGCTATACCCCGAGCGCCTCCACCACCCCCCAAGCATGGGTGGAGTTCCAGACGCAGGCCGGCCGGATGTGGTCGGTGGTCGACGGCAGCGGCCACCTCTACGCCACCGCCACGTACTCGCTCAACAACGTCTCGGGCAGCACGAACCTGGGCAACGTGTACGCCAATGAGGGGCAGAGCCGCGCCTGGCACACCCTCGACACCCTCAACAAGCTGTGGTGGAACCGCGGTTCCACGACCAACTGCTGGACAAGCAGCCAGCAGGACGGCCACTGCACCCCGATCACCGTCCAGTGGTACCCCGGCTCCACCGACGGCACGTACTGGAGCACCGGCGAAGACAAGATTCACCTTGCGGACAACGACCCCGACTCCGAGCACACCACCGTCCACGAAGCGGGCCACGCGCTCATGGGCAAGCTCTACAAGGGCTGGTGGCCGAAAGTGACCAACTGCTCGCCCCACTACGTCAACCGCACCTCCTCCACCAGCTGCGGCTGGACCGAGGGCTTCGCCAACGCGGTGGCGTTCCACACCTTCAACGACACCACGTACTACTGGGGCAACGGCAATTCCATGAACCTCGGCAATGACCGCACCACGAACGGTATCGACGCCGGCGATGCCTGCGAGGCACGCGTCGCCACCGCGCTGGTGGACCTGTGGTCCAAGGTCGACGGCGGATGGATGAAGAGCAACACCATGATGTCCCGGACCTGGCAGTCCAGCTTCCGCGAGTACTTCGTCACCGACCGGCCCGATTACGGTCTGGACAGCGGCTCGACAGCCCGGAACATCCTCTACAACCACACCATCCAGTACTGAATAGTGAACTGGGCTGAACTGAACTGGACTGGACTGAACTGAGCCAGTACTGACTGCTGTCAGCTGGACAGACCCATGGGCCGGGCCGAGCCGACTTTCGGTCCGGCCCGTGCGCGTGTCCGACCGTAACCGCAGGTAAGTGATCAGTTTCACGCAGTATGCGACCCTGCTCGCGCTCCGTGCCGGTCTCCTGACTGCCATCATCCCTACCGATGCGGGATCCAGCTGGTTCCGTACGGAACGAAACAACAGCGAAGACAGGGGTGTTGGCGTGAGATTGGCGTGGTTGCGGTGGGTGGTGCCGAGGCGGGCCGGTGCCGGTGCGGGCTCCGTTCCCAGCGGGCCGACGGCAGCCCGTCGCTCGTTGACGAGAAGGCGCTTCGCGGCGGTCGGCACGTTCTCCGTACTGTTCGGCTTGCTCCTCGGCGGGCTCCCCACCGAGGCGCAGGCCGGCGTGCTGCCGGGATCGGCGTTCCCCCTCGTCCTCGACGTGGACTTGACGCCGAATCCGGTGTGCAGCGGACCCGTGCACGGCAGGGTGCAGGTCTACGACCCCGCCGCGGCGAAGGACGAAGCCACCGTGGAGTGGCGCGTACGCGCCGGTGAGGAGCAGCTGGCCGGCGGGCGTCTCAAGATGGCTGCCACTGTCGGCACGGCGGAGTTCAGCATCCCCTTCGAGCGGGTGCCCGCAGCCGAGACCGCCCTGCAGATCGACGCCCGCATCGCCGCCTCGTCCGACGACCACGCGCCCGGCCGCTATGGCAAGGTCTGGCGGGACACGATACGCCGGGGATGCGACCCGGTACGCGTGGCCTCTGTCGGCGACTCCGTGGTCTGGGGGCAGGGTCTGGACCATGATCAGAAATTCCCCTACCTGACAGGGCAGCTGCTCGGCCGTGAGACGGGCCGGGGCTTTCAGCACCTGGACTATTCGATCTCCGGCGCGGTGCTCGACGCGCCCGAACTGCCCGCGGGCAACGATGACGCGGCCTGTCTGCACACGACGGAGAAGCAGGACCCGGACGGCGACGGGGAGATGGAGTTCGGCGAAGTCACCCAGCAGATGCCCGATGTGTTCTGTCAATTGGAAAAGGCAGGAGCGCAGGCGAAGGCAGGCGGCTACGGTCTCGATCTCGTCGTGATCAACGGGTGCATCAACGACCTCGATCCGTTCTTCGGTATCGGCGTCGGCATCACTCCCGGCTCGGAGAACCTGCCCGAGGCAGTCAAGCGTGAGTGCTCCGGCATCGGCGCGGCAGCGGAGAACCCGGCCAAGGACGTGCCCTACTTCAGCGGGGCGAAGGTCGGATATGGCGGACGGGGAATGCAGGCGGCGATCGAGAAAGCCCACTCCCTGCCGGGGCATCCCAAGGTGCTCGTGGCCGACTTCTACTATGCGCTGAGCCGCAGCAGTTCTCCGATCCCGGTGAAGACCTGTTCGATCCCGGGAGCGGCCGGTGGGTGGCTGACCTCGTGCAAGCGCGCCCTCGGCATCGTCCGCGATCGCTATGAGCAGTACACACAACTGGCCAATGCCGCCTACCATCAGGCGGCGGCCGACGCCAATAAGGCGTCCACGGATGGTCCGTACGCGGTCGCGGCCGATGGGCTGTTCACCGTGGACAACGCCGTTCTCACCCGGGACTCCAAGGTCTGGAACACGCCGGTGACCGACCCGGCGTTCCCGCTGCGTACACGGGCCTGCCCCGAACTCAGCAAGACTCCGGCGCAGTGTCTGAGCGCGGCCGTCGGCCATCCCGACATCGAGGGCGCCCGGCAGTACGCCGATGCCTTTCTCCTCAACCCGAGTATTCGCGACTGGTTCCGCCTCCCCCGGCAAGGCCCCCGGGCACAACTGAATGTCCCGGAGCGCACGCACGTCGGAAGGGAAGCGCAGATGGCGGTGACGGTGAACGGAAAGCCGCCCGCCGTCGGGTACCGGTACCACTGGTACTTCGGAGACGGCACGCAGCAGGAGACCAGTGAGGCTGCCGTCACCCATGCCTACGACCGTGAGGGGCCCTGGCTGCCCCGGCTCGTGATGACGGGTCCCGACGGAGGGAAGATCCTGGTCGAGGCAGCTCGGGCGATCACCGCGGACTGAAGACCCGGACCGGCCGAGGGGCGGCTCGCACACGCGGGCCGCCCCTCGGCGCATCCTTCAGTCACTTCCGTATTCGCGGGGGAACTCTCCCACCTTGCGCAGGAGCGTGAACAGTGCCGTGGGCGAGCCGGCAACATCACTGCCGCCGGCTTCCAGGATCTCGTTCCTTCTGGCCAGTGCCTGGTCGGGGGCATATAGGAACACGGGTACGTCATCCCCACGCGCGCGAATCTCCTTGGCAAGGTCCAGGCCCGCATCCTGATGGAAGCCGCTTTCCTCATTCCGTGCCATGCCGGAGAGAACGGCGTCGAACGGCGGCGCCGCCCCCGACAGGGCCTCGATGCCCTTATGGGTCGACGCGACCTGTACCACATCCACACCCAGGGTCTGCAATTGCGCTACCTCGTAGGCATTGTTCGACGGATTGTCGTCCACCCAGAGAACTCTGCGCAGGAGGCGTGCGGGATGCCTGGACTCCATTGGTGTGGGTACGGACGCACTGATCGACGCCAGCTTCCCCTGGATGTCAGCAGTGGTCTTCAGAACCTTTTCCGAGATCTCTTGAACCGTCAGTTCCGCCGTTCCGATTTTGACGGTGAATCCCCGGGATTCGGCGATCCTCCTGATGGTGGGAAAGAGTCGCCAGATCACCAGGCCGACGACGAGCGGCCATGCCAGAGTGGTCAGTACATCGAGCAGATCCACGAAGTCTTTCATGACGCCCCTGGTGTTTTGCCTTCGATACAGGGTGATGGTCCCACCGCATCGACTCGGTGATCGCCCGGCGCGCGCGTTCGGCGATTACAGGAGGAGACCGGGCCCCAATGCAGGAATGATGGCGGTGTTGCTCTCGAGGCTTTCCGCGTCGGAGGAGGAATGGGCCGGTGCGGCAAGGGCGAGGCTCCCCAGGGAGAGCAGAACGGCGGCTGCCAGGACAGTGAACGAACGGCGGATGTGCTTCATTGGGCCCTCTCGCTGTATACAGACTGCGCACCGTACGCACGGCGCGTGGTTGTTGGGCTGGCCCTGGCCCCGGGGCCAGGGCCGATCCGCGAGGAGGGTTTCCCTTGCTACGCCCGTGCAAACACAGCGTCACTCTCGTGACGGAGGGTGCGCGGGGGACTGATAGTGATCCCCACCAGTGATCCGCACTTCGTAGGGGGAGGGGAGCGGGCCATCGACAGCGTAAATTGCGTTGTGGGTCCATGAATACGGTCATAAGATCATCGGCATGTCTTTGCGTGTTCGTTTGCGTCAAGCGCTGCCGGAAGCGATGCGTGCCCGTGACAAGGCCGCGGTGAGTGCGCTGCGCGCAACGCTTGCCGCGCTGGACAACGCTGAGGCGGTGCCCGTGGACGAGGCCGAGCTTCGCGGCGTGGCCCTCGAGCAGTCGCCGGTCGGTGTCGGCGTCACCGAAGCGGTGCGGTGTGAACTGAGCGAGCGCAGCGTGGTGGATGTCGTACGTGCCGAGGCCGCCGAGCGGCTGGAGGTTGCAGCGCAGTTGACCGCACCCGCGCAGGCTGAACGAGCTGAGCGGCTCCGCGCGGAGGCCGCCGTGCTGCTTCGATTCCTCGATGGCCCCGGCTCCGTATAGGACAGTGGCTGCGGGAGGGTGCGGCGGAGGTTGCCGGCTGGTGCTGGTGCTGGTGCTGGTGCTGGCGTCGGGAGTGGGGTGAGGTGCGCATCACACGGGTGTTATCTCCGATGCCGGGTGTTGTCGCCCCGGCTCTGTTTGGCTGGTGGTCTCGACGATCACGGGAGGTTTGCGCGCATGGCGCTCACACACTGGGGATTCATCTACACAGCGGCCGGTAGTGCCACAGGCGGCGATGTCAGCGTCGTGGACACAGGCAAGTGCCGCACCGTCCTCGTGGGGGTGGAGAGGCCCGAGGAGGGCATCGAGGCCGCGCGCCGCCTGGTGGGCGAGGGGGTGCAACTGATCGAACTGTGTGGGGGGTTCGGGCCTGTCTGGGCGGGGCGCATCATCGAGGCGATCGAGGGTGCGGTGCCCGTGGGTACGGTGGGTTATGGGCCCGAAGCAGTCGATCAAGTGCACGCGATCTTCTCCTGATCAGGCTCAGGATCGTCATCAGGATCAGGATCGGGATCGTCATCAGGCTCAGGCTCAGGCCCAGGATCGGGATCGTACGCCGCGGTGAGAGGGCGGTTGAGTACCGTGGTGCCCTCCTTGGCGCTGCGGTGCCTACTCGGTACTGAGGTGAGTGAGGGGCTGCCAGGTGGCGCGACGGGGCAGGACCAGCGGGATTCCGGTCCGGGGATGCCCGATCACCTCGACCGGCTGCCGGTACACCCGCGACAGCAGCTCCGCCGTGAACACGCTGCCCGGCGGCCCCTGAGCGGCGATCAGCCCGTCGTGCAGCACCGCCACCCGGTCCGCGTACGCTGCGGCCAGCCCCAGGTCGTGCAGGACGACCACCACCGCGTCACCGGCGGATGCGCGCGCCCGGCAGATCCCGAGCACCAGCTCCTGATGGCGCAGGTCCAGTGCCGCGGTGGGCTCGTCGAGCAGCAGTAGGGGGGCGCGTTGTGCCAGCACCCGGGCCAGCGCGACGCGGGCCCGTTCGCCTCCGGACAGTGTGGCGAAGGGCCGTCCCGCGAAGCCGGCCACTTCGGTTGCCGCCATCGCTTCCGTCACTGCCGAGTCGTCCGCGTCCGCGGCCGGTGTTCCGGCCCACGGCGCCCGGCCCATCCGCACCACCTCCGCTACCGCGAACGGGAAGGACAGCGTCGCCGACTGCGGAAGCATGGCACGGCGCAGCGCCAGCTCCGCCGCCGACCAGTCGCCGGCCGGCAGCCCGTCCACTCGCACCGTGCCGGCGGTGGCGGGCAGATCGGCGGCGAGCGCGGCCAGCAGCGTCGACTTGCCCGCGCCGTTCGGCCCGACCAGCGCCAGCACCTCGCCCGTCCGCGCGGTCAGATCCACCCCGCGCAGCACCGTACGGCCACCGAGCCGCACCTCCAGCGCCTCCGTCACCGCGTACGCCGCACCGGGCGCCACCGGGTCGGGCAGCCTCCTGCCCCGACGCGGGAACTGGGGGAGCAGGGGGAACGGCGGGGACGGCGGGAACAGTCTGTGCAACGGTCTTCCGATCATGCCTTGGGCGGGTCTCATGCCCAACCTCCTTGTCTGCGCCGGGTCCTGCGCAGCAGCCAGAAGAAGAACGGGCTGCCGAAGAGCGCGGTGAGCACACCGAGCGGCAGTTCTGCGGGCTGCGCGACGGTGCGGGCCGCGAGGTCGGCGACGACCAGCGTCAGTGCGCCGCCGAGTGCGCTGCCCGGGATCAGGAAGCGGTGTCCGGGGCCGGCCGCCATCCGCAGCAGATGCGGGACCAGCAGCCCGACGAACGTGATGACACCGGCCACCGCGACCGCGGCGCCGGTCAGCAGCGCGACGACCAGTATCAGCGCCCTGCGCAGCCGTTCGACGTCCACCCCCAGATGCCGGGCGGGCCGCTCACCGAGCGCCAGCAGATCCAGCCGCCTGGCGTACAGCGGCGCCATCGCCAGGCCCACGACGGCGCAGGGGAGCACCGCGAGCACCTTCGGCCAGGTCGCCTGGGCCAGCGAGCCGAGCTGCCAGAACGTGATCTGGGTGATCTGCGCCGTATCGGCGGTGAACAGGAACAGTCCGATCAGGGCGCCCGCGAAGGCGTTCACCGCGATGCCGGTGAGGATCAGTGTGACGACCTCGGTGCGCCCGCCGGAACGGGAGAGCGCGTAGACGGCCAGCACGGTCAGCAGCCCCGCGCCGAACGCGCAGACCGTCACGGTCCAGTTGCCGAGGAACGTCAGCCCCAGGGCGATGGCACCGACCGCGCCGACCGCCGCACCGGACGAGATTCCGATGACCCCCGGCTCGGCCAGCGGATTGCCGAAGACGCCCTGCATCAGCGCACCCGCGCAGCCGAGGGAGGCACCGACCAGCATCGCCAGGACTACCCGCGGCAGCCGGACGTGCCACAGCACACTCTCGCCGGCCCGGTCCAGCACGCCGCCGCCCAGGTGCAGTTGATGCAGCAGGGAGCGGATGACGTCACCGACCGGGATGTCGTACGCACCTGTACCGGCGGACAGCGGAGCAGCGAGCAGCAGGGCGACGGCGAGTCCGAGGGCCAGTGCGGCGGTGCGCGTGGGGAGACGGCCACGGGAGGCGGTTCCGGTCTCGGTGCCCCTCGCGTCCGCCGCGTCCGCCGCGTCCGCCGCGTCCTCAGGCTCTTCGGTGACCTCGGTGTTGTCCGCGCGGGGATCACCAGTGGCGGATCCATGCGGCGCACCCCCGCCGTACCGCGTCTCCGCCGTCGTCATGCCCGCCGCCCGGTGTGGATCTGGGTGACCAGCGAGCGCAGCACCTGGTCCGTGCGCGGGCCGAAGTTGAGCAGTACACCGTCGTCGACGGATGCCACACGGCGGTCCGCGCCGGCCGGGGTCTCGGCCACGCCGGGGATCTTCACCAGCCCGTCCACCCCGCCGACCGACTCAAGCCCCTTGGCCATGACGAGGATGACATCCGGGGCGGCTTTCGCCAGTGCCTCGCTGGTGATGGGGGTGAAGTCCTTGGTCAGCCCGGAAGCCTTGCCCGCGTCGACGCCCCCGGCCGCCTCGATCAGTGAATCGGCACCGGAGCCGGGACCACCGAGGAGATAGACGGAGGCGGAGCCACGCAGATACAAGAAGGCCACCCGGGGCCGGTCGGCGAGCTTGCCGTCTTTGCCGTCCTTGCCATCCTTGCCGTCTGTGCTGTCCTCGCCGCCCTTGTGCGGAATGGTGCGCCGCACGGCCGACATCCGCAGGTCGGTCCGGGCGACCAGCGCGTCCCCCGCTTTCGGCACTCCGAGGGCGCGGGCGACCGCCGTGATGCGCTGGTCGACGTCGGAGAGCGTGGTCGCCGGGTTGAGGACGACCAGGGGGACACCCGCGTCGCGGATCTGCTCGATGGCCTCGGCAGGGCCCGTCCGGCTGTCGGCGAGCACCACATCGGGTTTGAGGGAGAGCACGTTCTCGGCCGAGACGTCGTGTGCGCGGGTCACCACGGGCAGCTTGCTCGCCTGCTCGAAGGTGGTGGTGATGTCCCGGGCCACCACCCGGTCGCCGAGTCCGAGGCTGAAGACGATCTCGGAGAGGGCGCCGGTCAGGGGCACGATCCGGTCGGTCTTGCGGACCGTCACCTGGCGGCCGTCGGCGGAGCGTACGGTCGTCGGCAGTGCCGCCTTCGGCGCGGGACCGGAAAGCGGCTCGACCCGGTCGGCAGCCGGTTTCGCCGCTGCGGTGGCGGCCGGCCCCGGTGCGCCGCCCGTACCGCTCCCGTCGGCCGAACAGCCGAGAAGGGCCAGTGCGAGGGCCGCCGCGCCGGACGTGGCGCGCAGGCACCTGCCCCAGCGCAGGACGGGTCGTCGGAGGGGTGCGGTCACTGTCCCGCCTTTCTCTGTGCGCCGGTTCACCGGGTGCCGGTGAGTCCGTGCGGAGTCGGGGTTCCCCCAAAAGCAAAGTTAGCTTAGGTTAGCCTTGCCTAAATTACGAGTCCTTGGGGGCGCCTCATGCTGCCGTTCCGACCGGCCGCCGATCCTGTCGGCGGTCGTGCACACCATCCCGCCGGTGGCCCGCTCCGCCACCGCACCCGGTTGGTGTGCGACCGCCTGCGGCGTGCGCTGTTCCGGATGGTCACCGTCGCGGTCGGAGCCATCCTGCTGGCGGGCATGCCCACCACGCTCCTCCCGTCCGGCACGGCGTACGCGGCGGACCGTACGCTGGCCGGGGGACGGCTCGACTGGGCGATCAAAGCCTCCTTCCAGTCGTACGTCACCGGGCCCATCGCGCAGGGGAGTTGGCGCCTCACCGACGGCTCGGCCACTGTCGGCGGCAGCCGTTTCCGATTCCACTCGGCGACCGGCAGTTACGATCCGGACAGCGGCACCTTCACCGCCGGCTACTCCGGAGGCGTGCACTTCACCGGCCATCAGAAGCCGGACGGCTCCTATGAACTCGACCTCACGATCAGCCGTCCCCGCGTCGTCCTCTCCGCCGGCAAGGGCACCCTCTACGCAGACATGACCAGCAAGGAGAAGGGCACCGGCAAGGTCACCACGGCCGCCGGGGTGCCGCTGGCCGCACTCGACGCCGGTGGCCTCGACACCCGCGGAGGCAGCACCCCCGTCGCCCTCGACAATCTTCCGGCCACCCTCACCGCACAGGGTGCCCGCGCCTTCGCCGGCTACTACCCCGCCGGTACGCCCCTGGATCCGGTCAGTTTCTCCGCCGACGTCCGCGTCGGGGGAGAGGCAGGCGACGGCCAAGGCGACACCACGGCCAAGGACAGCGACAAGGGCAGCGACAAGGGCAGAGAAGAAGACATGGGCAAGGATGCGGGCAACGGCCAGGACGGCGCAGGCAAGGGTGCTGACGACGGATCATTCGCCGACGCGGCCGTGGACTGGGGCGTACGCCGGACCTTCCGGGAGTACGTCACCGGCCCCGTCGCCCGAGGCCGCTGGCGGCTGAGCGAGGGCGCCCAGGACGGCGGCGCGCTCTTCCGCTTCCCTGACGGCAACGGCGCGTACGACGCCCAAGAGCACACGCTCGATGCGAAGTTCAGCGGCACGGTCCGCTTCACCGGCAGCCACCTCGACCTCGCGCTGAGCGCTGTCACGGTGACCGTACGGGACGGCAAGGGCACCCTCTCCGCCGATGTCACCACCGGTGCGACCGGCGGCGAGAGCGCCCCCAGGATCGCCCGCAAGACGCCACTGGTCACTTTCGACGCCGGCCAACTGAGCTCCGACAACGGTCTGATCGCCGTCAAGGAGGCACCGGCGAAGCTGACGGTGGAAGGGGCGAAGGCGTTCGCCGGTATGTACCCGGCGGGCACGGTCATGGACCCGGTCTCGCTCGCCGTCGCCGTGAAGGAAGGTACTCGCCTGCCTGCACTGCCCGATCTCGGCAGCGATCCCGCGTCGGCCCGCTCTTCGCAGACGAAGCCGAAGACGGCGCAGGGCGGCGGACCGGGGCAGACCGCCGAGGAAGGGAACACCGGATCCGTGGCCCTGCCGTTGTCTCTGGCGGCCGGCGCCGTCGTGCTCGCCGGTGCGGCCACCTTCCTCGTCCTGCGCGCCTGGCGCCGCCGCGCGGCCGCGATCCTCCCGTCCCCGCCCGGCTCCTGATCTGTCGCCGCGCCCTGCCCTTCCTTCCCCTCCCTTTCCCTTTCCCTTTCCCTTTCCGGGCTCCCCCTTCCCTTCCTCCCCACTTGCACATATCCACTCCACGAAGGAGACGTCACACTCATGCCCGCCACACACAGATCCCTCGCCTTTGTCGCGGCGCTTGCCACCAGCGCGGCGCTGGGCATGCCGTCCGTGGCCCTCGCCGCCGACGGGGAATCCGGAGCCACACGGATCGGCCTGAAGCACGGCACGCTCGGCTGGGGCGTGAAGGAGTCGTTCCGTAAGTACGTCAACGGGATCGCGTTCGGCTCGATCGCGACCGCCGACGGTGCCGAACAAGCCGCGGACAACGGCCCGTTCACCTTCACCGGCGGTACCGGGAGCTACGACACCGGAAGTCATGCGGTCGCCGCCACCTTCCAGGGCAGCGTCCGTTTCACCTCGCGGTGGCACGGTTTCGACATCAAACTGGCCGACCTGAAGGTGTCGACACAGGGCACCGGTGGCGCCATCACCGCCGATGTCACCGCGTCAGGTACGACCCAGGACGATGTCAAGCTGGCCTCACTGAACTTGAGCGGGGTACGGCCCGGCAGTGGTACGGGCGGGGCGATGACCTTCACGGGAATCCCCGCGAAGCTGACCGCCGAGGGCGCGAAGGCCTTCAACGGCATGTACCAGGAGGGCCAGGAACTCGATCCCGTCACCTTGTCCGTCACTCCGGCTGCTCCGGCGACCTCCGCAGGCAAGCCGGATCCGGGTTCGGTTCCCGAGCACACCCCGGACCCGATACCGCCCACACGGCAGCCGGCGGAACGGCCGGCCACAAAACCCCGCACTGAGACTGACAGCAAGCCCGACAGCCAGCCCGACAACAAGCCCGACAACAAGCCCGGCAGCAAGCCCGGCGGCGGGCCCGATCGTCCCGGCTCCCCGGCCTCGGCCGCTACTGCCGATATCGCCGCCACTGCCGCCACCGGAGAGATCGTCGGCGGCGCACTCGACTGGGGCGTCAAGAAGTCCTTCCGTGACTATGTCACCGGACCGATCGGCGGCGGTAAGGCTGAACTGGACGGTGGTGCCGCGGTATCCGGCGCCGGCTACCGCTTCCCGAAGGGCCACGGTACGCACGACGCCACGAAGTCCACCCTGGACGCCGGCTTCAACGGCTCCCTACGGTTCCTCGCCCACTCCGGCGCCCTGGACCTGAAGTTCGGCAACCTCAAAGTCAAGGTCCAGGGCACCAAGGGCACACTGAGCGCCGATGTGTCGGCCAAGTCCCGCACGTCCGGCAAGATCACCACCACCAACGCCATGCCGGTTGCCGACCTCAAGGTCCCGTCGGGCGCGCTCAACCCGGCCAAGGGCGTCGTCACGCTCGACAAGGTCCCGGCCACGCTCACCGCTGCCGGTGCCACGGCTTTCGACAACATGTACAAGCCGGGCCAGTCCCTGGATCCGGTGACGCTCGTCGTCTCAGTCGACAAGAACGCCCAGCTCCCGAGTGGCGACACCGGCTCGGGTGAGGGTGATTCCGGTACCGCTGCCGCCGGTGCCGGTGACGCGTCGGCCGGTGGATCCGGATCGCCCAGCTTCAGCAGCGGCACCGCCGGCGGTTCCCTCGCCGCCACCGGCTCCGGTGTCCCCAGCGGCACCCTGCTCGGTACCGCCACGGCCCTCGTGCTCGCTGGAGGCGCCACGATGTACGCGACCCGGCGTCGCACCACTCGCTAGCCGGTCCTGCCTCGGGCCCCGTCCGGTTCCACCGGCCGGGGCCCCGCATGAGGCCCTACCCGATGACGAGCGGGAGTTTCGCAGCCAGCTCACCCAGTTCGGCCTGCTCCGCGTCGGTCGGGGCTCGCCGCCCGGTGCCGACCCGTAGCGCGTCCTGGTCGGAGAACGACGCGGGGAACGCGGCCCCGGCGATCTTCTCCAGCATCTCGCGGGACCGGGCGAGCCCCTCCGCCGGGGGTTCCACCGCGCCCGGGAGGTGCGCGATCAGGTCGAGGTGGTGCAGCGTCCACTCCAGTACGTACGCGGAGAAGTAGTCGCCCGCGGTGAGCACCTTGTCCTGGGTGCTGACCCGGAGGCCAGGGTCGGCGAGTTCGGCGGCGCGGCCGGCGGCGGAGCCGAGGTCGTCGAGGTGGAACTTGAGCAGCCGGGGCTCCTCGTACGCGGCGGCCAACCGGACGATCAACGCGTCGAGAGGATCGTCGCCGGTCGGTGGCGTTTCGGCGACGTCCCAGTAGGTCACCGCGTCGTGGGTCGGTTCCGTTGCGGCGGGGGTCACCAGGGTGATCAGGACGTCCTGGGCATCGATGATCAGATGGCACACCAGGTCCCGTACGAGCCAGCCGGCACAGCCGGACGGCCGTACGAAGTCCTCGTCCGGGACGTCGGCGACCGCCGTGCGCAACGCCGTCCAGGAGAGCGAGAAGAGATCCACATCGGCACGGTAGTGCGGTTCGGCACGGGTGGACAAGCGCTTTTCGGGTGTCGGTCGGCGTACCCGGACGGGCGGCCTGGGCGGCGTACGAGCGGCTTCTCAGCCGGGTGTTGGCCGGTTGTCAGTCGGCCAGTTGTCGGTCAGCCGGTCCCGTGCCGGGGAACCGTGACCTTCATGATGCGGCCGGAGGCTTCGGAGACGAACAGGGCGTGCTGTGCGCTGTGCTCACCGAAGCCGCGGGCGACCCGCACGCTGGTCGGCATGCGCAGGCCGGTTGCGAGGACGCAGGAGTGGCCGGTGGCGGGATCCACCTGGATGAGTTCGCCGTCCCGGAAGGAGGTGACGAGCAGATTGCCGTCGAAGGCGGTGAGGTCGTCGAGGAGTTTGATGTCGAGGGGGTTGGGGCTGAGGTGGGTGACCGTGGTGTGGTGGGCGGGATCGTTGAGGGGGATCCGTACGACGGGGGAGGCGGGGTGGGTGATGACGCTCGCGTAGAGCTGGTCCCCGATGATCTGCAGGCCGTTGGTGCCGAAGATGTTCGCGGCTTGTGTCCACTTCTCGTCCGTCGTGCCGTCCGGGCGTATCTTGAGGACGCTGGTGGCCAGTTCGCGGCCGAGGTAGAAATTGCCGTCGGCGTCGATGGCCAGGCCGTTGATACCGGAAACCCCGTCCACCACCTTCACCGGCTTCGGCGTGGCGGCGGCGGTCGGGTCGAAACGGATGATTCCGCCTCCTGAGAACCATGAAGTCAGGGGATTCACACCGAAGTTGACGTACATCATCCCGTCGGGTCCGCGCCGGATTCCGCCGGGGCCGTTCACCGGGAAACTGGTCCGGAGCGTCCCGTCGGGTGCGTACCCCTCGACCCGGTGCTGGGTGATGTGCGAGACCCAGAGCATGCCGCGCCCGTCGAACTCCAGGTTCTCCCGCCAGTCGAGCAGCGGTGTGCCGCCTGCCCGGAACACCTCCGTGTGTGCCTGTTGCGTACACCGGTCCAGGGGTGTGGCTGCCGATACCGATGCCGGAGTCGGTGCCGATAGTGATACCGATGCCGACGCCGGAGAGGCGGTGAGTGCCAGTGCGGACGCCAGGCCTGCCGCGCAGACCGTCCGCCGCAGGAAGGCCGCCACGTGGGAGTGAGTCACGGCTCCGCCTTCCGGCCGCGTGCCGGGCCCGCCGGTGGGCTTTCGTTTCATGTCAACTGTCATGACAGGCAGGGTAGTTGGGCTGCGTCGCCCACGTGACGGTCAGGTTGCCCATTTCTGCGAGGGGGATCGGAGCTGACGGTCAGGCCACCGGCCGCGTCGTCATGACGGACCGCGTCGTCGTCACGGGCCCCGTCGTGTGAGGGTTGTCCTTCCAGGAGTGGAAGCGGAAGAAGCCGCAGGAAGGACAGGAGCTACGGCATGGGCAGCAGTCACGGGACGGGGAGAACCCGCGAAATGGGACAGATATGCACTACTGAGACGAACGCTACCGAGACGGAGCGGCGTGTGGTGCGGAAAGCGCAGGTCCGGCGGATGCGGCCGGGCGGCGCGGTGTGGTCACGCGTCACCACACTGCTGGTCCTCTCCCTCAGTTCCCTCGGTGCGACCTGCGCGGTCATGACCCAGGCTCAGCCGGCGGCCGCGGCCGGACTCCTCCCGGGGACGGCGGCACCTTCCGTGCGTACGCCGGGGCCCGGCACACCCGCGAACGTGAGGATCAGTGAGGGGCAGGTCGGCGAGGTCGGGCCCGGCGGGACTCTCACCTACCCGAGCGTGACCAGCTGCCTGACGGTGACCGTCCGTCTCCAGGACGGTGGCATGGTGGGTGCGCACGCCAGTCTGTTCCAGGTGCCGGGGGAGTACCGGTCGGACCGGATCCTCGCCGCGGTGAAGCAGCGCGTCGGGGCACGGGGCGTAGGCGCGGTGGAGGTCAGGGGCGCCGTCGGTGCTTGGCACCCGAGCTACTTCGCCAAGGCGATCGAGAGCTACGCGGAGGGCGAGCGGGTGCCCGTACCCACCGAGCCCGACCCGGACGGCCTGGCCAGGGCGGTGGCGGACGGGCTCGGGGTGCCGCGGGACAAGGTGACGGTCGAGGACCTTCCCGACGGCGACCAGACGGTGAGCTGAGCCGAGCTGGCCGTCGCCGCGCGGGCGCGGCCGGACGCGGACGTCCGGGACGGGCAGGACACTGTCCCGGACGGTTCAACGGTCCGGCCGCCGGACCGGAGGGACGGTCAGGAGGCGGGCGAAGTAGTCGTCCGGCACTCCTTCGTCCACCAGCCGGCCTTCGACCTCCACCCAGGCGTGGGCGGCGAACGGGGGCACCTTGCCTACCCCGGTGCACCAGGTCGGCCAGTTTCCCCCGAGCCGGCACAGCAGGGCGGTGCCCAGGGAGCGCGGAAGGCAGCCGCGGGGGCCCGCGCAGAAGAGGCTGACGGCGCAGACCGCGTCCCGGGCGGACTTGGCCTGTGCGGCGGAGGCGGGCGCCGCTCCATGGCGTACGGCGCCCAGCACCGCCCGTATCCGGCGCGGTGGCAGGAAGGACAACAGTACGGCGGGGAGGATGATGAGCCGTGCGGCCAGCCGCAGGGTGAGCGGGACGCCGGTCGGCCGGGTCAGTGCGCTCGGTGTCGTCATACCGTCAGCCCCGAGGTCCGCAGCAGGTCGATGAGCGCAGCGACGTCTTGCGCGGCCTGGGAGCGGTCGATGTCGAACTCTGCGATGACTGCGTCGACTGCGTTCGTTTCCTCGCCGCCGTCGAGCAGTGTCCGGACCACGAGCGTGCCGGTGGGGTTGAGTTCCCAGTATTGACCGCTGCGCTGGTCGAGCAGGACGGTCCCGTAATCCGTCTCGGCAGTGGTGATATCAGCGGCGAGGCGCAGTGCCATATGCCGAATCCCTTTCCGTCGTAAACCGGCGAACTCTTGAGCCTTCAGCCTCTGGAAACCTTTTGCCTGTTACGCGAAAGGCTTCGCAGCCACACTTCGCAGGCGATCGTCGAATACAAAATCGCGTCTCTCAGCCCGGGAGTGGACGGCCGCCGGGCCAGCTCCGTCAGCGCACGGCCGTCCACCAGGCCGAGCTGGGCCAAGCATGAGTCCTCCCACAACTCCATGAGGTCGCCCCGGCGTTCACGCAATCCGTTGGAGGCGTCCATGGATGCCTGTGCCTTGTTGGTGCGCTCCAGGCACACGTCCGGCACGATCCCCCGCATGGCGGCGGTCAGCAGGGGCTTGTAGGCCCAGGGCGTGACACGTTCGGCGGGATTGACGGCCAGGCAGGCCTCGATCACCCGGTCATCGAAGAAGGGTGAGGCCATGGGCACGCCCGCGCGGGCTGCCATCCGGTCCCACTGCCGGACGATCCTCGTGCCGCTGCGGATCTGGTCGAGGTCGGCATGCATGCCCCGGTCGGGGTGGAGCGGCACGGCGCTCTCGGCCGCGTCACGCAGGGCCTGCCCGATGACGTGCGCCGCCTCGGGAGTGATCCAGTCGAACAGGCGTGGTGGTGCCCCCCAGCCGAGGGTTCCCGTGACGGTCGGCGGCATTGCTTCGCGCAGCTGTCGGCTGGAGTGCGCGAGCCACTGTCCGTACGACCGGGAGTCGGCCAGGGTGCGCGCCATGGCGCCCAGCGGCCAGTGGAACAGGGTCCGGAAGCCGCGCAGCTGCCGGAGGGCGAGCAGTGGGCGGGTACGGAGGAGGCGGTGGTAGTAGGCCTCGGAGCACCAGGCGACGTGGTCACCGCCGATGCCGGTGAGATGCAGCCGACTGCCGCGCCGGCCCAGCTCCGGCAGATGGTGCAGGACGCGTGACCGGTCCATGACGCCGATGGTGGGCTCGTCGATGAGGTCGTCGATCTCCAGCAGGTCGTCGTACACCAGCGGGGATTCGTCGGCGTCCCAGATCACATGCTCGATGTCCGGGAGGAATCCGGCGGCCTTCTCGGCCCAGTACAGGTCGGAGTCGGCAGGGTCGCGGCCGGGCCAGGTGCTGGCCACCACATGGGCCGGTGACCGCGCGGCCAGGAAGCAGACCGAGGTGGAGTCCAGACCGCCGGACAGGTCACAACTGACCACGCCGCCCGCGCTCGTACGGGCGTCGACGGCCTCCGACAGGGCCTCCCGCACCAGGGGCGCGCTCTCGGCCAGGGAGCGCACCGGCTCGGGCGGCGTCCACCAGCGCGAGCGCCGGGCCGTCCGACCGTCGGGTGCGACGATCAGTGCATCCTCGGCGGGTACGGCCGTCACGCCGCACCAGAGCGAGGTCTCCGACAGCGGGTAGGGCGTCGGCCACAACAGCCGTACGGCCAGCCGTTCTTCGTCCGGCTCCTCGCCGATCGCGGCGGCGAGCACATCGGCACTGGTGGCGGCCACCTGTACGCCGTCGACGGCCGCGTGGAAGACGAGGCGGAGGCCGGATGCGGTCCCCTGCACGCGCAGCCGTCCGTCGAGCGCGGCGATGAGGTGGAAGCTTCCGGTCAGCCGCCGGGCCAGTGCGTCGAGTTCGGCGAGGTCCCGCAACCGGTGTGCGTACCCCTTGAGTTCGTCCGGGCCGACCGGGCAGCAGCCCACCACGGTAATGGCGGCCCGTCCGGCGTGCGCGGTGACGATTTCCTGGTCGCTCCACCGGCCGACCAGCCACGGCCGGCCCGAGGGATGCGCCAGGGTGCTGGCTTCTGGACGGAGGAAGGAGCGGGCCGCGGCTACCGCATCCGCGCAGTCCGGAAAGACCGCGAAGTGTGCGTCACCGGGGCCCACTCCCCCCGTCTCATGCGACGTAGGCATGTGTCGATTCCGCGAGCCGACTGCCTTAGTTCTTGCTCAGGATCAGACGGTCGTTTCCGGCCGTCTTCAAGAAACCGGTCCGCTCACGGAACGTGCCGAGCCGGACGAGGGTGGGAGCTTCGTACGCCTTCTTCATGACGACTCCTCACTAGTGGTGTACCTGTCGCCCTGGCCGAACCGAAAACCGGCGTGCCATGACCCGACACATTCGCGGGCTCATGGTTTGCGCCGTATGCCAGGGGCTTGAACGCATAGGAATACTAGCGTCCTATCAGCGATACACGGCAAGCCTACGTAGGAAATAAATACAAGTCATCTCGCACTCAATATCCCGTCCGTGTACGGGTGATATTGAGTGTGACCACTGTTTCCCCTGAGTGAAGGGAGGTGTCGTATCCAGGTGCCGAAATAAGGTACTGCGTACGACGGCTGAATCGGTGTTCGATGTAATTCCGCTGCGGTCCGGTCTGATGGCGTGACGTGATTTCTTACAGTCCTGTAATTCCTTCACGGTCCCTTGGTTGCCGGCCGCCCGGCGTGGTGCGGGTCGGCGCCTCGGCGGCCTGGCCGCCGGGAGCCGATCCCGCCCACGGGTGTGGTGCCGGTGTGTCAGGCGATCCAGCGCAGTACCGCACCGAAGCCGCCCGACGGGCCCGGCACGCCCTCGGGGACCAGCAGTACCTCGGCGTCGGCCGCCGCCGCGGCGCGCAGTACGGCGTCGTCCGCCCGCGCCCGCTGGGGCTTGCTGACGCCCATCGCCTGCGCCTGGCCGCGCTGGACGGCGACCTGGTCGACGCCCGGCCCGATCCAGACGTCGCGGCCGCCGTCGGACGCGTCCTGCCCGAGGAGCAGGGTGTCCACCTGGTGGCTGCGGGCGGCGTCCACGACGGCGGGCACGCCTTCCGCCGCGTCTCCGGGGTTGCTGTCGACACCCCGTACACCGTGCTCGCCGGGGCGGCCGCGTCCGGCGCGGAAGCGGTTGAGGGCGTCTTCCAGGTGGGAGTGCGCGTACTGCTCGCGGGCCTGCGCGATCTCACGGTTGAGCAGGCGCTTGGAGGCGCCCGGTGACCGGCTGCCGTTCTCGGCCTCGACGGTGACGGCCCGTATCCGCTCGGGCAGCCGGTGGTACACGGCCCGGCGCTCGCGGGGGTCGCCGGTCAGGACCAGCAGCTGTGCGCCGCTCTCCGGCCACTGCCGGGTGAGCTCGTCCGCGATGATCTCCGCGGTCTCGTTCCAGGTGTTCTCGACCTTGTTCCGGTAGTGCCACTCGTACCGGTCCGCGGGGATGCTGCGGTGCCCTCGGCCCCGCCACTCCTTGCCGTCCGCGGTGGCCACCGTACGGCTGCGCTGCGCCTCGCGCAGCTCCATGTCGGCGCCGGTGCGGTCGATGTACGCGACCATGCACGTCGGCTCCTCGCCGATCAGCCCGGGAAGCGGGGCGATGTGCGGCAGCAGGGACCAGGTCGCCTCGCCGGTGACCGGGGGCACGCTGAGCGGGATGTCGAGCACGACCTCGGCACCCGCGGCGAAGACGGCACGGCCGGGCGGCGCCCCGGAGACCGGTTCATGGGCCAGCCGGTCCATCACCGCCCGGCACGTGTACGCGTCGGCACCTCCGTCGATCAGCTGCGATGCGATGGAGCGCTCGCGGAGTTTCTGCTGCTTCTGCGCGTCCTCGGTCGCGCGCGTGGTGTCGATGTACACAGAGGCCCATGGGCCCGGACGGTCGAAGAGCGGCTTGAGAAATCCCAGTTCCATGATCTTCCCCCGGCTCGGGGACAGTGGTACTTCCAGATTAGGGCGATATGGGTGCCGAGCCCTTCGCAGTGTTTTCCTTGCGAAGGAACCGGCGCAGTCGTGGCAGGGGCCAGGTGTTGATCACCTCGTCCGCGGTCAGCCAGCCCCGCTGCGCGATGCCCACGCCGTAGCGCAGGTAGTCCAGGTGGAGCGGCGCGTGGGCGTCGGTGTTGACGGCGAACTTCACGCCGTAGCGCCTGGCCCGCAGGATGTGCTCGTCGGACAGGTCGAGCCGGTCGGGGTGCGCGTTGATCTCCAGTGCCGTCCCGGTGCGGGCACAGGCGGCGAACACCGCGTCGAGGTCCACATCGAGGGCCGCGCGTCTGCCGATGATCCGGGTGGTCGGGTGCCCGATGATGTTGACCCGCGGGTTCTCGCAGGCCGTGAGCAGCCGCCGGGTCAGAGCGTCCCGTCCCTGGCGGAAGTGGGAATGGACGGAGGCCACGCAGACGTCGAAGCCCCGTAGGAACTCCTCCGGCCAGTCCACTGTCCCATCCGGGGCGATGTTGAGCTCCGTGCCGTGCAACAGGCGCATCTTGCGGTGCTTACCGTCGAGTGCGCGCACCCGCTCGCGCTGGGCCAGCATCTTCTCGTCGGTCATCCGCTGCATGACGAGGTTCGGGGCGTGGTCGGTGACCGCGTAGTAGCGCAGGCCCCGCCGGGCGGCGGCTGCCACCATCTCCTCCAGCGGCGCGAGCCCGTCCGTGAGGTCGGTGTGGGTGTGCAGGTCGCCCCTGATGTCCGCCTCCGTGACCAGGTCCGGAAGCTCTCCACGCAGCGCTGCGGCGACCTCGCCGCGGTCCTCGCGCAGGGTCGGCGGGATCCAGGGCAGACCGAGCCGGGCGTAGACCTCCTCCTCGGTCTGCGAGACGATCTTCTTTCCGCTCCTGGCGTGGAACAGGCCGTATTCGGAGAGTTTGAGCTTGTGGCGCACGGCCATCTCGCGGGTGCGGATGTTGTGGGCCTTGGAGCCGGTGAAGTACTGCAGTCCCGCGCCCCACGAGTCGGGCGGTACGACGCGCAGATCGATCTGGAGACCCTTGGCGGTACGGATGGAGGTCTTCTTCGTGCCGTGGGCGATGACCTCGGCCGTGCCCGGCAGCCGTACGAAGGTGTCCATGAAGGGGGCGGAGACGGCCGCCGCCACCAGGATGTCCACATCCCCGACGGTCTCCCGCATACGGCGCAGCGAACCGGCGTACGCACAGTGTTCACAGCCGGAGAGGGCGGACAGCTCGGCCACGATCTCCTCGGCGACCTCCATGGCGACGTTGACCTGCACCCGGTCGCCCGAGGCCCGCATCTGGCCGATGCCGTGGAGGATGTTCTCCTCGGTCTTCGGGCCGAAGCCCTTGAGGTCGCGCAGCCGTTCCTCGTGGATGGCGTCGACGAGTTCGGGCACCGAGGCGATGTGCAGATCCTGGTAGAGCGTCATGGCCTTTCTGGGACCGAGGGTCGGGATGGCCATCAGCTGGCGTACGCCCGCCGGGATCTTCGCCCTGACCTCCTCCACGGCGGGCATCCGGCCGGTCCGCAGATACTGGATCACCTTGTCCGCGATGGACTTGCCGACGCTCGGGATCTCGAGCAGACCGGCGGCGTCGAGCTTCGACACATCGGCGTGGTAGCCGCCGATGGCACGTGCGGCCTTCTCGTAGGCGCGGGCCTTGAACGCGTCTCCGCCGGTGATCAGGACGAGGTCCGCGTACTCCTGGAGCAGCGCCTGGACCTCCTCATTGGGCCGGACCACAGGCCCATTTTAGTGCGGACGGGCCTCCGCAGCGGCCTGAGCCGGGGCGGTGGCCCGCCCGGGTCAGGGGCTGGGCACGCTCTCGTCCACAGCGACGAGGCGGGGCACCAGACGGACGTAGCCGACCATGCCCAGGACCTCGACGAGAGTCTGGACCACCACGACCACGGCGGCGACGGCCAGCCGGTCGGGCAGAGCCAGGGCCAGGGGGAGGACGACCAGGGAGTTACGGGTCGCGCCGGTGAAGACGACGGCCCGGGCGGCGGGGCCGTCCAGCCGGAACGCCCGGGCCACGGTCCGCCCCGCGAACGCCATCACGGCCAGGAACAGCACATAGCACGGGATCACGGCGGCGATATCGCCGAGGCTGTCGCGGTGGCCGCCGCCGTCGCCGAGTCGCGGAACCTGGGAGGCGACCACCACCAGGAGCGTGGCGGCCATCAGCGGCACCATCGTCGTGGCCGCCGCGTCCGACACCGTCCGCCCGGCCGGCCGGCGGGCGGCCCACGCCTGAGTGGCCCAGGCCAGTGCGAGGGGGATCACGATGAGGAAGGCGAACGCCTGAAGGAACGGGCCGACCGCCACGACGTCGGCCAGCGCCGGCCCCATGAACAGGTAGAGGAACAGCGGGAGCAGCAGCATCTGGGCGACCAGCAGCACCGGAGTCGCGGCGAGCAGGCGGCGGTTGCTTCCGCCGGCCAGTCCGCAGAAGACGATCACGTAGTCCACGCACGGGCACAGCAGCACCAGCAGGACACCCAGCCGTACGGCCTGGTGGGCGGGGAGGAACGGGTATATCGCGGCGACCACCAGCGGGACGACCAGAAAGTTCACCACCAGAGCCGCCGACAGGAAACGGCCGTCGCGGACGGAGTGCACCAGTTCCGCGGCGGGCACCTGCAGGAAGGTGACGAAGAGCAGGGCCCCCAGCACCGGGTTGATGGCGTGTTCCAGGCCGGGCCCCACGGCCGGGGCCGCCCAGCCCAGCGCGGCGCCCGCGGCTAGCGCGGCGACATAGACCGCGACCTGGTGGTGTTCCATGCGCGCGACCAGGCCCCGCGGTTCTTCCGACACCCCTGTGGCTCCTCTGCTCCGTCTCGGTCCGCCCCGCCTTCCCGTGGGGCCTGCCGGCCCGCCATCCTCCCTGGCCGACCGGCGGGGGCGCGACGTCAGTGCCGTGTGTGGATACGGGGCGTCGGTGCCGTGTGTGTGGATACGGGGGAGGAGGAAGCGGCGGGTGCAGGAAGGGGACTACAGGACAGGGCTGCGGAAGGGGATGAGCGCCGCGGTGCGCGGGGTCCCAGGGCGACTCCGGCGGTGCACGTCCGGGTCATCGACGGCCGCGCGGCCCGGCGGCCGCCGGCCGGCCGAGCACCGTGCGCCGTCCGGGCGGGGGCATGCGCAGGCTGGTCAGACGGCGCCAGCCGCCGCAGCGCTCGAAGAGGTACGCCATGCGGATACTGAAGGTCAGCAGCCGCCTCCTGGTCCACGACCACCCCAGGATCGCGCCCATACGGGACATCATGGCCAGGCTGACGTCGCGGTGAACGCGGATCTCGGCGAGCGCGGTCCGGCGCAGGCTCCGCCGCACCAGGGCGGACCGCCGTCGGTCGCCGTCGGCCAGGCGCAGCAGTTCCTCCTGGGCGTAGGCGAGGTGCCGCGCCTCACCGCGCGTGACCGACGTCAGGGCGCGGTGCACCTCAGGCCGTTCGGCGAGCGCCTTCTGCATCAACCGCAGTTCCGCCGCCCCGCGTTGCTCGGTGACGCGGCTGCGGGACAGATAGGCGATGACGTCCTCCTCGCAGAGGGTCTGCGCGTCGTCCCGCAGACGGTCGTGCGGGAAGCCGAGGCCGCGCTCTTCGAGCTGTGCCATGTAGTCGAGATCGGCGCAGAGCTGGGCCGCTTCCAGACCCCGGCCGCGGAGCAGGGTGTGGAAGACCCGCGCGTGCTCGTTCTCCTCGTCCCCATGGCGGGTGATCCTGTGGGCCAGTTCGGGGTCGGTGACCAGCGCGGCGATGCGTTCGCTCTCCCCGCCGCAACAGGCCCGTCCGGCTGCGGTGAGGGTGCACAGCAGCTGGAACGCTTCGTCGTTGTCGTGGATGTCGAGGAACAGCTTCCGTACGGACAGCATGGCGATGGCGGCTCTCCAGGCGTCTGGTCAGCGGACGGGGAAAGGCAAACAGACCGGGACGGCTCGTACGGCCCCCGGCGGCCACACCCCGCGCGGTATCGCCCGATCGAGCGACGGCACAAGGCCGTACCGCCCATGCGGCGAGGGTGCGGAGGCTCACCGCGCCTTCCGCTCACCGCGCCTCCCGCTCACCGTCCTTCCGCTCACCGGCCTTCTCCTCCGCGCCGCGGGGTGCCGGAATCTGCGCGGTGTCCGCCGACCGCCGGATGGCCCGGGCGATACGGCGCCCCTCGATGCCCACCTCGCGCAGCGCTCCGGTGAGCGTGTTGTGGTAGCCGGCGAAGTACAGCTGCGGCGCGTGCGGGCTGGTCCGCTCTCCGCGCACCACGGGCAGTCCGTTCGCGCCGAGGAGCGGCAGCGGGCCGAGGAGCCGTTCCAGGTCGGAGCGGTACCCCGTGGCCGCGATGACGGCATCGGGGGTGCGGGACGTGCCGTCGGCGAGCAGGACACGGGGGCCGTCCATACCGGTCACCGCCGCGGCCGGCAGGACCCGCCGCGCCCGGATGGCGTCGACGAAGCCGTGATCCAGGACGGGGTTGACCTCCTCGTGGGCGGCGCGGGTGAACATTCCCGTGGTGGGCCGGGGGAGCCCGTACGGGGTCAGGTCCGGCAGGGCGAGGCGCTGCATGAGCGCGGTGGCCCGGTCGCCCCACGCGATCGGCATCCGCGCCGCCACGAGCCCCGCGGCCTGCCACCGGTTGCTGGACCGCGGCACGATGTGGGGCGGGGTCCGTACGGAGATCCAGACCTTGGCCGCCCCCGCCCCGGCCAGTGCGACGGCGATCTCCGCACCGCTGTTGCCCGCACCGACCACGAGCACCTCGCGGCCCCGGTACGGGCCGGGGTTGCGGTAGTCGCGCGAGTGCAGGAGTTCGCCGGTGAAGGTGTCCCGGCCCGGCCAGTCCGGCAGCAGGGGAACGTGGTTGCGGCCGGTGGCGACGACGACCGCCCTCGCCGGCAGCGTGCCGTCCGCGGTGTGCACCTGCCAGCGTGCCTCCGTCCGCCGGTCCGAGAGCGCCGACGCCGGTTCGATCTGCCGTACCGCGGTGTGGGTGCGGACGTCGATCCGGTGGTGGACGGCGTACCTCTCCAGATAGCGCACCCAGTCGTCACGACCGACCCACAGACCCGCCTGCCGGGGGATCCGCAGCCCGGGCAGGCGGGAGAAGCCGCGTGTGGTGTGCAGTTCCAGATGGTCGTAACGCTCGCTCCAGCTCGTCCCCACACCGCCGGAGCGCTCCAGGACGACGGCGGGCACGCCGGCCCGGCGCAGCATCGCGGCGACCGCCAGTCCACTGGGTCCGGCACCGATCACCACGACCGGAGGGGGCTGGTGAGGAGGGTGGGGATGGCGTGAATGACCAGAATGATTACGTTTTGTAGACATCGCTGGCCTCAACGAACGCTCCTACGCGGAGTCACGCCGCGCGCAGGGGAGTTGAGCCGGAACGCCGGGCGGGGACGGCGCGGTCCCCAAGCCCGCCTCCGAGGTCACCGCCTGTGGGCTGCGCCTGGCTGAGATCATCCAACAGGCCCTGCTCGCAGGGGTGTTCGCCGAACCCATACCCTGTCGCCCGCCGGAGCAACGTGACATTGTACGGTAGTGGTCCATACCAGGTGAAGGGATCACGACGACGATGGGGCACCTGAAGCACCGTGACCTCAACGTGGGCCGGGAGCGGCTGCGCGATCAGGTGAGCCATGCTCTGCGGGCCGCTCTGATCTCCGGCGAGCTGCGTCCGGGTGTGGTGTATTCGGCGCCCACCCTTGCCGGGGATTTCGGGATCTCCGCCACGCCGGTACGTGAGGCGATGCTCGACCTGGCCCGTGAAGGCCTGGTCGAGCCTGTCCGGAACAAGGGCTT
>NZ_JBIAWT010000018.1:0-89302 GCF_042895955.1 Streptomyces sp. NPDC001339
CGGGGGCGCTGCCCCCGATGGCGGCCTGAGCTAGAAATCCTCGATCAGCCCTGGAGGGTGAGGAATCCCCTCCCTTCAGGGAGGGGAGGTTTCAACACCCCACTGTCGACGACGTACCCGAGAGCGTCGAAGAGCTGCGGAAGGCGCTCTGGGGTCACGGCATCACGCTGCCGTCGCTCAGGGTCGATCTGCCGACCTTCGCGGGCCGCTACGGAGCTCCGCTCGTCGCCCTGGGTAACTGCAACGCGGCTACTGCCCGCAAGCTCGCCGAGGTGCTCCGTAAGGCGGCGACCACCGCATGACCGGCATTATCCGAACGGTCCTTGGAACGCTGCTGAGTTGGTTGTTTCCGGGGACGGGCGGCCATCGGGCGGCCGGGACCGGCGTGCTGTCCGCCACCGCCTGGTGCGAGGAGGGGCCGCCGAGACGGCGCTTGGTGTACGTACAGCGGGTACCAACCGGGCTGCTCCTGTCGCGGGGCGAGGACAGCCGCCTCGTCCGGCCGTACGTGGACGTGCCCGAGGCGTGGCAGAAGTGGCAGAACACGGCGGACGAGGACGCCCGGCGGCGGGAGCTGGAGGAGAGGCTCCGGAGGCTGAACGGGTGGTCGTCCGGTGGGGGAGGGCGCCATTGAGGCCGTCGGGTGTCGCGAACCGGCTCAGAGGCCGGTGTTTCGCCATCGCCACCAGTGGCGCTTGGTGATCGAGACCTTGGCCTGTTCGCCCTGGACGGTGATGACCGTCTGCCAACTGCCGTGGGTGTCGAGGGCGTGGGCGACGGTGCCGGCGGAGAACGCCTTGTTGGCCATCAGGGCGCCCTGTGAGGCTGCTTCCGGGTCGCGGGCCAGCAGGTCGGTGATGTACTCCATCACGACTGTCTGTGCGTCCTGAAGGGACCGGGCCCGCACGCTCGTCTCGCCGACCTTCACCGTGTAACTGCTCATCGGCCCCACGCTACCGGCGCCGCGCCCCGCACCGACTTCCGGCACTCCCCTCTGCCGGACGACCGGGTCGGGGTGGTCGTGGCATGCTCGGGGAAATCGACAGAGGGGGAACACTGTGGACGCTTTGACCGTCGCCAACGACGTGGTGCCGTACGTCACTGCCGCCGTCACCGCTTACGGGAGCGCCGTGGTCACCCGGACCACCGACACGGCCGCCGACGCGACGGTGTCTCTGGGCCGGCGCATTGTGCAGCGACTGTGGAGTCGAGAGGAGAACCGGGACGGGCTGGAGCAGGCCATCGAGGAGGTCGCCGAGGACCCGCAGGACGACGACGCCCAGGCCGCTTTGCGCGTCCAGGTGCGTCGCATCCTGCGGCAGGACTCCGAGCTGGCCGCGGAACTGGCCCAACTGCTGCCGGCTCGTTCTTTCACCGCCTCCGGGGACGGCGCCGTCGCGGTGGAGACGAACAACGGCATCATCAGCACCGGCGACGGCGCCACCATCCAGCGGTGAGCGAGAGGCCCCACGTCGAAGCCGCCGGTGAGCGGGCGGTGGCCGTCGGCACCAACAGCGGCATCGTCTCCACCGGCGACCACGCCACGATCGATGCCCGCACCGTCCACGTGCAGGCCGGGGCCGTCCGGCAGCCCGCCGACGTTCCGGCGCCGCAGGGGACCACCAACCTGCCGCTACCGGCGAACCCGGACTTCGTCGACCGAACGGAACCCCTGGCCCACCTGGAGGCCGTTCTGGGCGAGGCCGGTCCGACGGTGCCCCGAATCGTGCACGGCTTGGGCGGGACGGGCAAGAGTGCCCTGGCTCTGCAGGTCGCCCACCGGCAGCGGCACAGGTTCAACCCAGTGTGGTGGCTCAGCGCGGACTCCGCCTCCAGCCTCACCCACGGGCTCGCCGACCTTGCCGTCCGGCTCGCCCCCCACCAGCACCTGGCCGCCGCGACCAGCGCCGAGCGCGCCGAGTGGGCCCTGAGCTGGCTGCAGACGCACCAGGACTGGCTCCTCGTGCTGGACGATGCTGCCTCCCCGCGTGACCTGGCCCCGGTGCTGGGCATGACCACGGGGCGGCACATCATCACCAGCCGGCGGACCACCGGCTGGCGCCGCCTGGCCCAGCCTCTTCCGCTGGACACCCTGCCCTCCGACGCTGCGGTGGAGTTGCTTATGCGCATCATCGAGCCCGACGGAACCGACGGAACCGACGACGAGCGCGTCCTGGCCTGCCTTGCCGACGAACTGGGGCACCTGCCCCTGGCCCTGGAGCAGGCCGCCGCCTACATCGAGTCCACCGCCATCAGCCCGGCCACCTATCTCGACCGCCTCCGCCGCTATCCGGGCCGTATGTTCGCAGCCGCCTCGACGAGCGGTCAGGAAGCGGACAACCAGCGCACCGTCGCCCGGATCTGGCAACTGTCCCTCCAGGCGATAACGGACCAGCAACCCCTGGCCGGAGACCTGCTGCGGCTGTTCGCCTGGCTCGCCCCCGCCCCGCTGCCGCGCGACGTCCTCGAAGGCCTCCACACGGATCTGGGAGAGGAAGACCCGTTCGCCGTCGATGAGGCGCTGGCGCTGCTCCACGGCTACAGCATGATCACCCTGACCCGGCAGGCCGTGGCCGTCCACCGCCTGGTCCAGGCCGTGGCGCGTATCCCCGACCCTGCCGACCCCCACCGCACCGTCCAGGCCGTCACCACCGCCCGCGAACGCGCCACCCGGCTGCTGGAGCAGGCGTTGCCGGAGAACCCGCTGTTCAACGTCCCCGAATGGCCCCGGTGGCGCGAGCTCCTGCCGCACCTGCTGGCCCTGACCGACCGGACCCCGGCGGCGGAGGAGGACCGGCACACCGCCGGCCTGCTCGTGGCCGCCTCAGGGTTCCTGCAGGGCGACGGCCACACCAGCGCGGCCATAGCGTGCGCCCAGCACGCGGTGGACATCAACACCCGACTTCAAGGCCCCGACCACCCGGCCACGCTCGCGGCCCGCAGCTTCCTTGCCAGCGCCCACCGGGCCGCCGGCGATCTGGAGACGGCCACCCCTCTGCACCAGCAGAACCTGGCCGACCACGAGCGCATCCACGGTTCCGACCACCCCGATACCCTCGTCGCCCGGGCCAACCTCGCCTACCTCTATGCCTTGCAGGGCGAGCCGGCGCGAGCGCGGGACCTGCACCAGCAGAACCTGACGGACATGCAGCGCCTCCACGGCCCCGACCACCCTCACACCGTCAACGCCCGTGCCAACCTGGCAAGTTCCTGCCGCGACATGGGTGAACTGGAGACGGCCATCGACCTCCACCACCAGGCCGTCGCCGATTATGAACGGGTCTACGGGCCGGACCACTCCGAGACCGTCACCGCCCGCAGCAACCTCGCCTACGCCCACAAGCTCGCCGGCGACGTCGATACGGCCGCTGCCCTCTTCGAGAGGGTGCTGGCTGATCGCGAACGCCTCTACGGCCCCGACCACCCCCTCACCGAACTCGCCCGTCAGTTCCTGGAGGGCTGACCTCGGTGTTTTCGTCTGCTCGCCGGTATTTCGGGAGCACTCTGGGATATGGACTTGCACCTCACGTTGCGTGAGGACACATCGTGGAGTGCGTACCGAGAAGGGAGCGGACGGAAGTGAGTTATTCGGTAGGGCAGGTTGCGGCTTTCGCCGGGGTGACGGTGCGGACGTTGCACCACTACGACGAGATCGGGCTGTTGCAGCCCGGTGAGCGCAACCGCGCGGGGCACCGGCGCTACGGCGACGACGACCTCGACCGGCTGCAGCAGATTCTGTTCTACCGGGAGCTCGGCTTTCCGCTCGACGAGGTCGCGGCTCTCCTCGACGACCCGGACGTGGATCCGCAAGAGCACCTGCGGCGCCAGCACGAGCTGCTGACCGGCCGGATCGCGAAGCTGGAGAGGATGGCCGAGGCCGTCGAACACGCCATGGAGGCACGGAAGATGGGCATTCAGCTTACGCCCGAGGAGAAGTTCGAGGTCTTCGGAGAGCACGACCCGGAGCAGTACGAGGACGAGGTCCGGGAGCGCTGGGGCGACACCGAGGCGTACCGCGAGTCGCAGCGCAGGACCGCCTCGTACACGAAGGAGGACTGGCTGCGGATCAAGGCGGAGGGGGACGAGATCAACAGCGCGTTCGCCGCCCTGATGGAGGCCGGGGACGCCTCGGACTCGGAGGCGGCCATGGACCTGGCGGAGCGGCACCGGCAGCACATCTGCGGGAGCTTCTACGAGTGCGGTTACGAGCTGCATACCTGCATGGGTGAGATGTACGTCGCGGACCCTCGTTTCACCGCCACCTACGACAAGATCAAGCCGGGCCTGGCCGGCTACCTGAAGGAGGCGATCCTCGCCAACGCGGCGCGGCACGCGTAGGGGGTCGATCTGTGTGTCGATCTCTGTAGGGGGCGGCCGCCGCAAGGCCACCGCCATCTGTAGGTGCCGTCTGTAGGGGCCGTACGGGGGTGGGCCCCACTAGGCGGGGAGGGCTCCGCGGTCCTGGGTTCAGATTCAGGTTCAGGACCGCGGGGCCACTACCACCGCGGTGCCGTACGCGCATACCTCGGTGCCGACGTCCGCGGCTTCGGTGACATCGAAGCGGAACATCAGCACCGCGTTGGCACCGCGCGAGCGGGCCTGGTCCACCAGTCGTTCCATCGCCTGGTTACGGGTCTGGACGAGGGTTTTGGTCAGCCCTCGCAGCTCGCCGCCGACCAGTGACTTCAGGCCCGCGCCGATCTGGCTGCCGAGGTGCCGGGAGCGGACGGTCAGGCCGAAGACCTCGCCGATCACCTTTTGCACGTAGAAGCCCGGTACGTCGTTCGTCGTCACGACGAGGACGTCGGAGTTCTCGCGCTGTCCGCCGCCGTACTCCTCGGTGCCCATGGGGCGCACCTCCTTGTGGCGCCTGTTTGCCGCCTTGCGTCCCCCCTGTGGTCAGCATCACCCGGTTCGGGGAGTACGGCCAGTGGTCCGGGAGCGGTCGGGGGGTCCGGCGGGAAGCGGCCCGGCAGGTGGCTGGAACCAAGGGGGGACATCCGGCGTTGATAGTTTTGGGCCGCAAACGCGCCTGCACCCCCTTCCCGACCCCCTTCGTGCGCATGATCCGGCCGCACGATCCGGCGCCCTCGACCCAGGAGCCTTCACCCCGTGAATACTCTCGCGCTCGGCCCCCAGTGGCTGACCCAGTTGCTGGACGCGAATTACTGGATCACGACCTTCGGCCTGATCGGCGTGGTGCTCGTCGTCTTCGCGGAGTCGGGGCTGTTGATCGGCTTCTTCCTGCCGGGGGACTCGCTGCTGTTCACCACCGGTCTGCTGGTGACGGCGGGGAAGATCGACAAGCCGCTGTGGCTGGTGTGCGTCCTGGTGGTGCTGGCCGCCATTCTGGGTGACCAGGCCGGCTATCTCTTCGGCCGCAAGGTCGGCCCGTCGCTCTTCAAGCGGCCCGATTCGCGGCTCTTCAAGCAGGAGAACGTGGAGAAGGCTCAGGTCTTCTTCGACAAGCACGGCCCGAAGTCGCTGATCCTGGCCCGCTTCGTGCCGATCGTGCGGACGTTCACGCCGATCATCGCGGGCGTGAGCCGGATGAACTACCGCTCCTTCCTCACGTTCAACGTCATCGGCGGTGTGCTGTGGGGGGCCGGGGTGACGCTGCTGGGCGCCGCGCTGGGCAACGTCGAGTTCGTGCACAAGAACATCGAGTTCATCCTCGTGGGGATCGTGGTGATCTCCGTGGTGCCGGTCGTGATCGAGTTCCTGCGGGCGCGGGGCAAGGCGAAGAAGGCGGGCCCGGCGGCCGGAACGTCAGCCGGAACGGCGGCGTCCGGCTCCGCCCCGGAGCCCGTACGGCGCGGGCGGCACGCCAAGCGCTGACGGGCCGCCGGGCCGACGGTCCGCTGCGGGGGCCGGTGTGAGTGGTCGCGGGTGCCTGGGGGAAGGTGTGCCCCGGGTGCGCACGGTGTTGTGGCATCGGGCATCGTGTGTGTGAATCACCCCTCAGGAGGCCCTCGAAGAGCAGGAGCGAGAACCCGTGGCGTCGGATCCCCATGCACCGGAGTCAGGTGGCGGGCCGGAGGACCGTAAGCCGTCCTCGGACGAGGCGCATTCGGCCTTCACCCCGCCGCTCGGTGTCCCCTACCCGCCGCTTCCCGAGGACGAGCACCCGACCTCCGAGTTCGCCCTCCCCGCCGGTGTGCGCCCGGAGGCGCCGGCCGAGGAGGAGGGTTCCGCGTTCGTGCCGCCCGGCAGCACCACGGGGCAGACCCCGCTGCCCGCGCCCGTCGGCGCCACGGCCATGAGCACGGCGTTCACCCCGCCGCACGGCATACCGGCCATCAGCCTGACCAAGGAAGCCCCCTGGCAGGACCGGATGCGGACGATGCTGCGGATGCCGGTGGGGGAGCGGCCGGTGCCCGAGCGGCGTACGACCGGTGAGGAGGAGACCGGCCCGGCCGTGCCGCGGGTGCTCGACCTGACGCTCCGTATCGGCGAGATCCTGCTGGCCGGCGGCGAGGGCGCGGAGGACGTCGAGGCCGCGATGTTCGGGGTCGCGCACGCCTACGGGCTGGAGCGGGTCGAGCCGACGGCCACCTTCACCCTGCTGTCGATCTCGTACCAGCCGTCGCTGATCGACGACCCGGTCACGGCCAGCCGGACGGTGCGGCGCCGCGGTGCGGACTACACCCGGCTGTCCGCGGTCTTCCGGCTCATCGACGAGATCGCCACCGAGGGCATCACGCTCGAAGAGGCCTACCGCGGCCTCGCCGAGATCCGGCGGAACCGCCACCCGTACCCGAGCTGGGCGCTGACGCTGGCCTCCGGGCTGCTCTCCGGTGCCGCGTCCATGCTGGTCGGCGGCGGGGCGCTGGTGTTCATCGCGGCCGCGGTGGGCTCGATCCTCGGTGACCGGCTGGCGTGGCTGGCGTCCGGGCGGGGGCTGCCGGAGTTCTACCAGTTCGTGGTCGCCGCGATGCCGCCCGCGGCGGTCGGCATCACCCTCGCCGTGGCGCACGCCAATGTGCAGGCGTCCGCGGTGATCACCGGTGGGCTGTTCGCGCTGATCCCGGGGCGGGCGCTGGTCGCCGGGGTGCACGACGGGCTGACGGGCTACTACATCACCGCCGCCGCCCGGCTGCTGGAGGTCGGCTACCTCATCGTCGGGATCGTCGTCGGCGTGCTCAGCGTGCTCTATATCGGGCTGCGGCTGAAACCCGGCCTCACGCGGCTCAGTCCGGAGCAGGCGCTGCCGTCCTACAACGAGCCGCTGGTGCAGATCGCCGCCGCCATGCTGCTGGCGCTGGCGTTCTGTGTGCTGCTTCAGCAGGAACGTCACACCGTGGCCTTCGCGACGCTGAACGGCGGGGTGGCCTGGGTGGTGTACGGGGCCCTGGTCAACGTCGGCGGCATCAACCCGGTGCCGGGCACCGCCATCGCGGCCGGACTGGTCGGCCTCTTCGGCCAGTTGCTCTCCCGTTACCGCTACGCGTCGGCGCTGCCGTACGTCACCGCCGCCATCGGCCCGCTGCTGCCCGGTAGCGCCACGTACTTCGGGCTGCTCAACTTCGCCCAGGGGCGCCTGGTGCAGGGCCTCGCGTCCCTGGTGACGGCCGCCTCGCTGGCGCTGGCCATCGCGGTCGGGGTCAACCTCGGTGCCGAGGTCGCGCGGCTGTTCCTGCGCGCGCCGGTGGGGGAGGGCGCGCGGCGGGCGGCCAAGCGGACCCGGGGGTTCTAGCGCCGCCGGTCCAAACCATACGGCTGGCATGAACGCACGACGGGCGGCACCTGACTGGGTGCCGCCCGTTCGCGTACGAAAATCAGCGCGTCGGTGCGCGCGTCAGACGGTCAGAGACCGCCGGAGAGGTCAGTGGCCGCCCTGCGCCTCGAAGCGCTTGTAGGAGCGCTCGATCTCGGCCTCGGCGTCCGTGCGGCCGACCCAGTTGGCGCCCTCGACGGACTTACCGGGCTCCAGGTCCTTGTAGACCTCGAAGAAGTGCTGGATCTCCAGGCGGTCGAACTCCGACACGTGGTGGATGTCGCGCAGGTGCTCCACCCGCGGGTCGGATGCCGGGACACACAGCAGCTTGTCGTCGCCGCCGGCCTCGTCGGTCATCCGGAACATGCCGATGGCGCGGCACTTGATGAGGCAGCCGGGGAAGGTCGGCTCGTCGAGGATGACCAGCGCGTCCAGCGGGTCGCCGTCCTCGCCCAGGGTGTTCTCCACAAAGCCGTAGTCGGCCGGGTAGCTGGTCGAGGTGAAGAGTCGACGGTCGAGGCGGATCCGACCGGTCTCGTGGTCCACCTCGTACTTGTTCCGCGAACCCTTCGGGATCTCGATGGTGACGTCGAACTCCACGGGTGGCTCCTCCATGATCAGCACATAGTTCTGGTGATTAAGTGTCCCTCACGCAGGTGTGTGGTCGCGAAAGGGGCTGGTCCGAGGTGCCGGAGACCGGAAAGTGGCAGGTCAGATGGCAGTCGGTGCACCGATCCGCACGGACGGCGACGTATGCGGCGGGGCGTACCGCCCGTACGGCGGCCGCCTCGGCGCGGCAGGCCTGGCGGGCCGCACCGCGCCACACCCGGCAGACCTGGCGGCTGACGGTGGTCTCCGCGGCCACCGGCCTGGCGGTCGCGCTCGTCGCGGTGGCGGCGGCCGGCCCATGGGACTCGGGCCAGCGTAGGGCCGAACGGGCGGCAGCGGCGGTGATGGACGGTGCCAGTGGTGAGCGTCACGCCGCGGATCCCGGGGGCGGGCCCAGCGCCCCGCCCGTGCTGCCCGCGCTCGGCGGCCGGGCGGGCGGTGCCGGGGGCCGGGGCGCGGCCCCCGTCCCCACCGGTGCGGGGCTGGCCGACGCCCTCGAACCGCTGCTGAGGGACCCGGCGCTGGGCCCGGTGCGTACCGCCTCGGTCATCGACGTCGCCGCCGGCCGTGAGGTCTACGGCGCCGGCCAGGGCACGGCCGTCACCCCGGCCTCCACGGTCAAGCTCGCCACCGCCGTCGCCGCGCTCGCCGCCCGCGGTCCCGACCACCGCATCGAGACCACCGCCGTGCTGGCCGGTGAGGACCGCGTGGTGCTCGTCGGCGGCGGGGACCCGACGCTCACCGCGCGCGCCCCTAAGCGGAGCGGCGAGGAGCAGCCCGCGAGCCTGCGCGCGCTCGCCGACGACACCGCCCGCGCCCTGGCCCGGCGCCACCTCGGCACGATCAGCCTCGGCTACGACACCTCCGCGTACGCGGGCCCGGTGGAGCACCCCATCGGCCCGAACGAGAACATCGCCCCCGTCACCGCCCTGATGGTCGACGAGGCCCGCCTCGACGACAGCGAGCACGGCACCGCGCCCCGTGAGTCCGACCCGGCCCGCGCGGCGGCCGCCACCTTCGCCGAGCTGCTCGGTGAGCGCGGTATCACGGTGGAGGGCGACCCCGGCCCCGCCGCGGCGCCCGCCTCGGCACCGGAGGGCGGCCGCGACCGGCTCGCGGTCGTCCGCTCCCTCCCCGTCTCCTCCCTCGTGGAGCGGATGCTCACCTACTCCGACAACGACATCGCCGAGGCCCTGGCCCGCCAGACCGCGCTCGCCGCACGTCAGCCGGCCAGCTTCGCCGGGGCCGGCACGGCTGTGCGTGCCGCCCTCGCGCGCCTGCGGCTGCCGCTCTCCGGCGCGGTCTTCGCCGACGGCAGCGGCCTGGACCGCAAGGACAAGGTGTCCGCGGCGTTCCTCTCCCGTCTCCTCCAGGAGGCCGCCGCGCCCGACCGCCCTGCGCTGCGCCCGGTGGTCACCGGCCTCCCGGTGGCCGCCTTCACCGGCACCCTCAGCCGCCGCTACGCGGGTGAGAGCGCCGGCGCCGGCACCGTACGGGCCAAGACGGGCACCCTCACCGGCGTGAACACGCTGGCGGGCACCGTCGTCGACGTCGACGGCCGGCTGCTGGCCTTCTCGTTCATGACCTCCGGGACGGAGGATGCGGAGGGCGCGCAGCGGGCTCTGGACCACCTGGCCTCGGCGGTGGCGAACTGCGGCTGCCGGTAGCCGGACCCATCCCGCACCAGTAGCCGTACTGGTCCCGCGCCCCCATGGGCGGCTATCCCCCGGCGGGGCGCCCACGTACCGTGAAGCCATGACGAGCATCGGTGGGACCGAGATGGTCGACTGGAATCTGGCGGTCGCGACCGCGACGCGGTTCGTGCGGCCGGGGCCGGAGGTGAGCCGGGACGAGGCGCGGGCGATCGTCGCCGAGCTGCGGCGGCACGCCAAGTCGTCCGAGGAGCATGTGCGCGCGTTCACGCGGATGGCGCAGCCCGGTGCGACGGGTGCGGCGGGGGAGGCGGGCGGTGACCTGCCGCGGGGCGCGTCGGCCGGCGCGCCGCACGACACCCCGGTCCTGGTCGTGGACCGGCCCGGCTGGATCAGGGCCAATGTCGCCGGGTTCCGGGCGGTGCTCAAGCCGCTGCTGGCCAAGATGGAGGACCGGCGCGCGGCGGTGCCCGGGGGCGCGGTGCTCGGCGCGGTCGGCGGCAAGGTGACCGGCGTGGAGCTGGGGATGCTGTTGTCGTTCCTGGCGTCGCGGGTGCTGGGCCAGTACGAGACCTTCGCCCCGCCGTCCCGGGACCTGCCCGCCGGGTCGCAGGGCGGACGGCTGCTGCTGGTGGCGCCGAACATCGTCCATGTGGAGCGCGAGCTGGAGGTGGCGCCGCACGACTTCCGGCTGTGGGTGTGCCTGCACGAGGAGACCCACCGGACCCAGTTCACGGCCGTGCCGTGGCTGCGTGACCACATCGAGGGCGAGATCCAGTCGTTCCTCGGGGAGACCGACATCGATCCGGGCACGCTGCTGGAGCGGCTGCGGGAGGCCGCCCAGTCGCTTGCCGGGGCCAAGCCCGTGGGGGAGGAGGGCGACGACGGCGGCCGTTCGATCGTGGATCTGGTGCAGACGCCGGCGCAGCGGGAGATCCTCGGGCGGCTGACGGCGGTGATGTCCCTGCTGGAGGGGCACGCCGACTACGTGATGGACGGCGTGGGCCCGGACGTGGTGCCGTCGGTCGCGGAGATCCGGGAGAAGTTCCAGAAGCGCCGGGCCAGCGGTGCCGGACGGCTCGACCTGGCGCTGCGTAAACTGCTCGGGCTGGACGCCAAGTTGCGGCAGTACCGCGACGGCGAGCGGTTCGTCCGGTCCGTCGTCGAGGAGGTGGGCATGGACGGCTTCAACCGGGTGTGGACGTCGCCGAACACCCTCCCCACCAAACAAGAGATCGCCAAACCGGCGGACTGGATCGCGCGGGTGCACCGCAAAGCGGACGGGGCACCGTAGGGGAACGTCGTGAGCTGGGCACGCCGCACGGCAGAAGAGCGCCCCGTCATTCACCCGTCTGAGGGACCGTTGTCGATGGATAGGCGTGCAATGCTCGGGGAACCGCTCGCCTCTGTCACCATCTAGGCACTCTGTGTGACGAAGGGTCTCCCCGGCCCGAGGCTCCCAGCTGAACGATTGGAAACGGACATGGGTCCCCATCCAGCGGTCGCCGCGATACGCCTGGCGGTCCGCCGCGTACTCCACGACGTGCTCAACCACCACTGCGCGCAGGACCGGCACGAGCCCCCGCTCGTGCTCGCCGCGTGCTCCGGCGGCGCCGATTCGATGGCGCTCGCCTCCGCTCTCGCGTTCGAGGCCCCCAAGCTGGGCGTCCGGGCCGGGGGCGTCACCGTCGACCACGGCCTTCAGGAGGGCTCCGACCTCCGGGCCGCCGAGGTCGCCCTGCGACTGCGGGCCCTGCGGCTTGACCCCGTGGAGGTCGTGTCCGTCAGCGTGGGCCGCACCGGAGGGCCCGAGGCCGCTGCCCGGGACGCCCGCTACGCCGCTCTGGACGCGACCGCCGAGCGCCATGGCGCCGCCGCCGTCCTCCTCGGCCACACCCGCGACGACCAGGCCGAAACGGTGCTCCTCGGCCTCGCCCGCGGCTCCGGCACCCGCTCGCTGTCCGGCATGGCCTCGACCAGCGGCCACAACGGCCGCTACCGCCGCCCTTTCCTGGACCTGGACCGCCAGACCGCCCGCAAGGCCTGCCTGATCCAGTCGCTGCCCGTCTGGGACGACCCCCACAACTCCGACCCCGCCTACACCCGCTCCCGGCTGCGCCACGAGGGGCTGCCCGCCCTGGAGAAGGCGCTCGGCAAGGGCGTCGTCGAGGCGCTGGCCCGTACTGCCCAGCTCTCCCGGGACGACGCCGACGCGCTCGACGCCTGGGCCCTCGCGGCCGAGGGAACGGTTCTGGACGACGCCGGGACCCTCGACGTCGCCGCCCTGTTCGCCCTGCCGCCCGCGGTGCGCCGCCGGGTGCTGCGCCGGGCGGTCATCGCCGCCGGCTCACCGCCCGGTTCGCTCTTCGCCCGCCACATCGAGGAAGTGGACCGGCTGATCACTGCCTGGCGCGGCCAGGGGGCCATCAATCTCCCCGGGCGCGTCGGGGTACGCCGCCAGGGTGGCAGACTTGTCATCCGGCAGGGCTGAGCCGCAGACGCTGCCGTGCATCTGAAGTCTCACGACTGACGTGGACGTCTCACGGCTGACGTGAACACCGAACCGAGCGAGAGTGGCACGGGTGGACGACAAGGACATGGGCTCCGACCTTCAGTCGGTTCTCATCACCAAAGAAGAGATCGACGCGAAGCTGGCCGAACTGGCCGCGAAGATCGACGCGGAGTACGCGGGCAAGGACCTGCTCATCGTCGGTGTCCTCAAGGGCGCGGTGATGGTGATGGCGGACCTGGCGCGCGCGCTGTCCACCCCCGTCACCATGGACTGGATGGCCGTGTCCTCCTACGGCGCGGGCACCCAGTCCTCCGGTGTGGTCCGCATCCTCAAGGACCTGGACACCGACATCAAGGGCAAGCATGTCCTGATCGTCGAGGACATCATCGACTCCGGCCTGACCCTGTCGTGGCTGCTGTCGAACCTCGGCTCGCGCGAGCCGGCCTCGCTGGAGGTCTGCACGCTGCTGCGCAAGCCGGACGCGGCCAAGGTGGCCATCGACGTGAAGTGGATCGGCTTCGACATCCCCAACGAGTTCGTCGTGGGTTACGGTCTCGACTTCGCCGAGAAGTACCGCAACCTCCCCTTCGTCGGCACCCTCGCGCCGCAGGTCTACGGCGGCTGAGGCGGCCCTGGCGCCCGGCGGGAACCCTTCGGGGCTTCCCGCCGTTGGAGCAGGGGGAGGGGAATTCCCGGGCGCATGTTCACTCTCGGCGCAGGCGCCGGGTGACAATGCTGGGGTACCGTCCGAAGGCAGTCTGCTTTCGGGCCAGTAATACACCGTACGCACGACCAGCCCTCCCGAGGGCGTTGTGCCTCACTGTGGCAGGAGGGACGGGGCCGCAAACGGCTCCGTATGGATGGACGTGAAGCGATACTTCCGTGGGCCGGTCATGTGGATCGTGCTGGCCGTCCTCGCCGTGGTCGTGTTGATGCAGGTCGTCGGCTCGTCCGGCGGCTATAAGACGGTGGACACCGGTCAGGTCGTCAAGGCGATCTCTGAGAACCAGGTGAAGTCCGCCGAGCTGACGACCGGGGACGAGAACAAGATCAAGATCGAGCTGTCCGGCTCGCACAAGATCGAAGGCTCGAACAAGATCCAGGCGAGCTACATCGGCGACCAGGGCGTCGATCTGGCGAAGAGCCTGCAGGCCAAGTACGAGACCGGCAAGATCAATGACGGGTACACCGTCTCCCCGGAGAAGCAGAACCCGTTCATCGGGATGCTGATCTCCCTGGTGCCGTTCGTCCTCATCGTGGTCGTCTTCCTGTTCCTGATGAACCAGGCGCAGGGCGGCGGCTCCCGGGTGATGAACTTCGGCAAGTCGAAGGCCAAGCTGATCACCAAGGACACCCCCAAGACGACCTTCACGGACGTCGCGGGGTCGGATGAGGCCGTCGAGGAGCTCCAGGAGATCAAGGAGTTCCTCCAGGAGCCGGCGAAGTTCCAGGCCGTCGGCGCCAAGATCCCCAAGGGCGTGCTGCTGTACGGCCCGCCCGGAACGGGCAAGACCCTGCTCGCGCGCGCCGTCGCCGGCGAGGCGGGCGTCCCGTTCTACTCGATCTCCGGCTCCGACTTCGTCGAGATGTTCGTCGGTGTCGGTGCCTCCCGTGTCCGTGACCTGTTCGAGCAGGCCAAGGCGAACGCCCCGGCGATCGTCTTCGTCGACGAGATCGACGCGGTCGGCCGGCACCGTGGCGCGGGCCTGGGCGGCGGCCACGACGAGCGTGAGCAGACCCTCAACCAGCTGCTGGTCGAGATGGACGGCTTCGACGTCAAGGGCGGCGTGATCCTGATCGCCGCGACGAACCGCCCGGACATCCTCGACCCGGCGCTGCTGCGCCCCGGCCGCTTCGACCGGCAGATCGCCGTCGACCGTCCGGACCTGCAGGGCCGTCTGGAGATCCTCAAGGTCCACCAGAAGGGCAAGCCGGTCGCGCCGGACGTCGACCTCTCGGCCGTCGCCAAGCGCACCCCCGGCTTCACCGGTGCCGATCTGTCGAACGTCCTGAACGAGGCCGCGCTGCTCACGGCCCGCAGCGACGAGAAGCTGATCGACAACAAGTTCCTGGACGAGGCGATCGACCGCGTCGTGGCCGGCCCGCAGAAGCGGACCCGGATCATGTCCGAGAAGGAGAAGAAGATCACCGCGTACCACGAGGGCGGACACGCCCTGGTCGCGGCGGCCTCCCCGAACTCCGACCCGGTCCACAAGATCACGATCCTGTCCCGTGGCCGGGCCCTGGGCTACACCATGGTCCTGCCGGACGAGGACAAGTACTCCACCACCCGCAACGAGATGCTGGACCAGCTGGCGTACATGCTGGGCGGCCGCGCGGCGGAGGAGCTGGTCTTCCACGACCCGACCACCGGCGCCGCGAACGACATCGAGAAGGCGACCGCCACGGCCCGCGCGATGGTCACGCAGTACGGCATGACCGAGCGGCTCGGCGCGATCAAGTTCGGCTCCGACAACTCCGAGCCCTTCCTGGGCCGCGAGATGAGTCACCAGCGCGACTACTCGGAAGAGGTCGCCGCGCTGGTCGACGAGGAGGTCAAGAAGCTGATCGAGACCGCGCACAACGAGGCGTGGGAGATCCTGGTCGAGAACCGCGACATCCTCGACAACCTTGTGCTGGAGCTCCTGGAGAAGGAGACCCTCAACAAGGAGGAGATCGCCGAGCTGTTCAAGCACGTGGTCCGGCGCCCGGCCCGCCCGGCGTGGACCGGCTCGTCGCGCCGTACGCCCTCCAGCCGCCCGCCGGTGCTGTCGCCCAGGGAGCTGGCCCCGGCCAACGGCTCCGTGACGACGGCGCCCGCCACCGTCTCCACGGAGAAGGCGGCTCCGGAGACGGTCGTCACGGAGAAGGCGCAGGCCCCCGAGGAGCCGCGCGCGGAGAGCTGACCCGGCCCGGCCGGGCGGAGTCGGAACCGCCCGCCCGACCGGCCCCCGGAATACATGCCGCGCCCCCCAGGTTTAGCCTGGGGGGCGCGGCATTCCGCGATCCACCGCGATACCGCGCGGGCGCAGAAGGAACGAGGCACCACATGACCGACCCTGTGACGCTGGCCGTCGACGGCACGATCGGCGAGTTCGACGAGAAGCGCGCCGAGAACGCGGTCCGCGAACTGCTGATCGCGGTGGGCGAGGACCCGGACCGCGAGGGGCTGCTGGAGACGCCGGCGCGGGTGGCACGGGCGTACAAGGAGATCTTCGCCGGCCTGTGGCAGAAGCCGGAGGACGTGCTGACGACCACCTTCGACCTGGGCCACGACGAGATGGTGCTGGTCAAGGACATCGAGCTGGTCTCCAGCTGTGAGCACCACCTGGTGCCGTTCGTCGGCGTGGCGCACGTCGGCTACATCCCGTCCGTCGACGGGAAGATCACCGGGCTGTCCAAGCTGGCCCGGCTGGTCGATGTGTTCGCCCGCCGCCCGCAGGTCCAGGAGCGGCTGACCACGCAGATCGCGGACTCCCTGATGGAGATCCTGGAGCCGCGCGGCGTGATCGTCGTCATCGAGTGCGAGCACATGTGCATGACCATGCGAGGCGTCCGGAAGCCCGGTGCCAAGACCACGACCTCGGCCGTCCGCGGCCAGCTGCGGGACGCGGCGACGCGGGCCGAGGCGATGAGCCTGATACTGGCGCGCTGACGTCACGGGCGCCGCTGAAGGCGCTACGGGCGCTGAAGGCGCTACGGCGCCAGAGGCGCGGCGGGGGCGCGGACAGTCGAAAGCCGCGGCGGGAATCCCGCCGCGGCGCATCATTTCCGGCCCGGGCCCGTCAGGCCGCCGGCCGGCTCGTTCAGACCGTCAGGCGGTCACCCATCCACTGCAGGGCCGCCGGGATCTCGCGGCGCCAGGTGTTGAAGTTGTGGCCGCCGCTGTCGAGGATGATCGACGAGACCCGGGTGGGGGACTTGGTCTGCTCGATGAAGCGCAGCGTGTTCTTGTAGTTGCTCTCGCCCTGCTTGCTGGTGGTGACCAGCAGGTTCACCTTGGGAGCGGGCAGGTTGCGCTGACGCCACAGGAGATCGTTCTCGCGCTGGAGCTGCTTGCTGCCGCCGAAGAGGTCGCCGGTGGTGGCGTCGAGGGGGGCCTTGTAGTCGCCGGAGAGGGAGACCGCGGTGGAGAACGCCTCGGGGTGGCGCATGGTCATCTTCAGCGCGCAGTAGCCGCCCGTGGAGTCGCCCATGACGCCCCAGCTCTTGGACTCCTTCCCTATTCGGTAGTGCCCGGAGAGGTCGGCGCGCAGGTCCTTGGTGAAGAACGTCTCGGTCTGCTCCTGGTTCGGTATGTCCATGCACTCGGTGTCACGGGGCGGAGCGACGGTCGGGCGCATCATCACCAGAACGGTCGGCTTCATCTTGCCGTCCTTGAGGAGCTGGTGCTGGGTCTGCGGGAAGTGCAGCTTCTTGTACAGGGCCTCGGCCGTTCCGGGGTATCCGGTGAGGACCACCGACGCCGGGAACTTCTTCTCCGCGTACGCCTTCTGGAAGTACTGCGGCGGCAGATAGACATACGCCGGGCTGGAGATCTTGGAACGCTCGCCGTGCACCATCACCTTGTCGATCCGGCCCGCCTCCGCCGGCCGGGACCCGTTCTCGACGCTGATCCGCTGGGTGCCCAGCATCTGCAGCTTGGTGCCGTTCGGGCCGGACTTGTAGTTCTTCACCACGCCCGGCTCCTGCTCCTGGCCGAAAAGGTCGGCCCAGGAGGCGTAGAACCCGAAGGAGAGGTTCGCGGCCAGACCCACCGCGGCGAAGAGCGAGAGCTGGGTCGCCAGCAGCAGGCCGACCCGCCCGAGAACGGCGCGCCAGCTCTTCTTGGACAGGCGCGGCCAGAGCCAAATCGTCAGAACGAACAGTGCCACCGCGACGAGGACGGCAAGAAGCAGCACTTTCTTGCTGGTCAGACCCATGAGGTGCTTTCTTCCGGGCGGCCGGCTCATCCGTACCGCAGGTGGAACCCCGAGCCCTGAAACGCCGTCATACAGGGCGCAAAAAGTCCAGACGCTGCGACAAGGCTCGCACGTTCTCTCGACCGGGGCGACGGGAAAGTGATGTCTGACAGGCTAGATGGCGAAAAGTCGGAGACGGTTGCGTGGCGTTCGCCACGCTGGCTCCGCGGCCCGCGCCCCGAGCGGGTGCCCGGTCTCGTCGGTACGGCCGGTGTGCTCGTCGGCCTGCTCAACCTGGCCGCCGGGGTGTTCCCGCGCTTCCGGCACAGCCGGGTGCACGCCCTGGCCGAGGTGCTGCCGGGCGCGGTCAGCCCGCTGGCGGCCGCCGCCTCCATTGTCGTCGGCATCCTGCTGCTCCTGCTCGCCCATGGCCTCAAACGGCGTAAGCGGCGGGCCTGGGCGGCGGCGGTGGCGCTGCTTCCGGTGGGCATCGCCGCGCAGCTCCTGTTCCGTCACTCCCTGCTCGGAGCGGTGCTCTCGCTGGCGCTGCTGGTGTTCCTGGTGTGGCACCGCAAGGAGTTCGCGGCCCTGCCCGACCCGCGCAGCCGCTGGAAGGCCGTGGCCAACTTCGTCGTCCTCGGCGGCGCGAGCTTCGGCATCGGCATGGTGATCGTCAGCTCCCACCCCCACAAGATCATCGGCTCGCCGTCCTTCATGGACCGCGCCGAGCACGTCCTGTGGGGTCTGTTCGGCTTCGAGGGCCCCGTCGGCTACACCCACCACGTCGACTACACCGTCGGCTACTCCCTCGGCGCGCTGGGCCTGCTGACCGTCGCCACCACCGCGTACCTCGCCTTCCGCCCCGAGCACCCGGCGGCCCGGCTGACGGACGACGACGAGCGGCGGCTGCGCGAGCTGCTCGACCGGCACGGCGACCGGGACTCCCTCGGCTACTTCGCGCTCCGCCGCGACAAGGGCGTGGTCTTCTCCCCGTCCGGCAAGGCCGCGGTCTGCTACCGGGTGATCTCCGGCGTGATGCTCGCCAGCGGCGACCCGATCGGCGACGTCGAGGCCTGGCCGGGCGCGATCGAGCGGTTCATGGAGGAGGCCCGGGCGCACTCCTGGACGCCGGCTGTCACCGGCTGCAGCGAGACCGGGGGCCAGGTGTGGACCCGGGAGACCGGGATGGACGCCCTGGAGCTCGGTGACGAGGCGATCGTGGACGTCGCCGACTTCACCCTCACCGGGCGCGCGATGCGCAACGTACGGCAGATGGTCAAGCGCATCGAGCGCAACGGCTACCACACCCGGGTACGGCGGGTGCGCGACCTCGAACCGGACGAGCTGGAGCGGATCCAGCGGGCCGCCGATGCCTGGCGGGACACCGACACCGAGCGCGGCTTCTCCATGGCGCTGGGCCGGATCGACGCAGTGGCGGACGGCGACGCGGTGATCGCCACCGCGCATCTGGCGGCCGCCGAGGGCGAGGAGCCCGGCCCGTACGGGGACCTCAAGGCGATGCAGCACTTCGTCCCGTGGGGCGACAGCGGCATCTCCCTGGAGCTGATGCGCCGCGACCGGAGCGCCGACCCCGGCATGAACGAGCTGCTGATCGTCGCCGCGCTGCAGGCCGCACCCGATCTCAAGATCAAGCAGGTGTCGCTGAACTTCGCGGTCTTCCGCTCCTCCCTGGAGCGCGGCGAGAAGCTCGGCGCGGGGCCGGTCATCCGGGTCTGGCGGGGCATGCTGATCTTCCTGTCCCGCTGGTACCAGATCGAGTCGCTCTACAAGTTCAACGACAAGTTCCGGCCACGCTGGGAGCCCCGTTTCGTGGTCTTCCGCAACAGCCGCGACATCCCGCGCATCGGCCTGGCGGCGCTCCAGGCCGAGGGCTATCTGGAGCTGCGCCTGCCGCGCTTCCTGAGGGGCGGGAAGGCCGCCGAACCGCGGCCGTGCGCGCACACGGCGCACTCGGCGGAGCCGGTACGGGCCGGCGGCCCGGTCGAGCGGGCGGCGTAGCGGGAGGGCTCGGCGGACAGCTCGGCGGGCGGCTCGGTGAACGGCGTGGCGGGCGGCTCGGTGAACGGCTCGGCGGACGGCGTGACAGACGGCCCGGCGGGCCCGGTCCCCGCACGCGAAGGCGGCAATCCGGCCGGTCGGCACACGGCCTACGCTGGTGCCATGAGTACCTTGCGTGGCCGGGTGGCCGGACTGCCGGACTGGGACCGCTGCGCGGTGATGGGCGTCGTGAATGTGACGCCCGATTCGTTCTCCGACGGCGGGGAGTGGTTCGACACCGAACTCGCCGTCAAACACGGTCTCGACCTGGTGGCTCAGGGCGCCGACCTGGTCGACGTGGGCGGTGAGTCGACCCGGCCGGGCGCGGCGCGGGTGGACGAGGCCGAGGAGCTGCGCCGGGTCGTTCCCGTCGTACGGGAACTGGCCGCGGCGGGCGCCCTGGTCTCCGTCGACACCATGCGCGCGTCCGTCGCCGATCAGGCGGTACGGGCCGGGGCGCGGCTGGTCAACGACGTCAGCGGGGGCGCCGCCGACCCGGCGATGGTGCCGGTGGTGGCCGACCACCAGGTCCCGTTCGTGGTGATGCACTGGCGCGGCCAGTCGATCGACATGAACAACCGCGCCGTCTACGGGGACGTGGTCACGGAGGTGCTGGAGGAACTCCGGCAGTCCATGGAGCGCGCCGTGGCCGGCGGTGTGGACCCGGACCGCATCGTCATCGACCCGGGCCTCGGCTTCGCCAAGGAGGCCGGGCACGACCTCGCGCTGGTCGCCGGACTGGCGCGGCTGCGGGCGCTGGGCCGGCCGCTGCTGGTGGCCGCTTCGAGGAAACGGTTCCTGGGCAGGGTGCTGGCGGGCGGTGAGGGAACCGCCCCGCCGCCGGCCCGGGAGCGGGACGCCGCGACGGCGGCGGTATCGGCGATCGTGGCGCGAGAGGGGGCCTGGGCGGTGCGGGTGCACGAGGTCAGGGCGAGCGCGGACGCGGTGCGGGTGGCCCGTGCCGTGGAGGGGGCGGCGGCAGTGGCCGCCACCGGGGACGCGGCCGGTACGGCCGGTACCGGTGAGACGAGCGGGACGGGCGGTACGAGCGGGACGGGCGCGTCCGGCGGGCCGGGCGGGACGACGGCGAACGCGACGGGAACGGTGTGAGCGGGTTGGGCCCACGGACGGACATCGAGCTGGTCGAGCAGGCGAACGCGACCCTGTACGAGACCATCGAGCGCGGCGATCATGAGGCGCTGTCCGAGCTGTGGCTGGACGGTCAGGTGAGCGTGGTCCACCCCGGGTGGCCGGTGCTGCGCGGGCGCGGCGAGGTGCTCCGCTCGTACGCCCTGATCATGGCGAACACCGAGTACATCCAGTTCTTCCTCACCGACGTGGAGATCGACGTCATGGGCGACACCGCCCTGGTGACGTGCACCGAGAACATCCTCAGCGGCGGCCCCGCGGAGGACGACGGCTCGGTGGGGCCGCTGATCGGCCAGCTGGTCGTCGCGACCAATGTCTTCAAGCGCACCGAGGACGGCTGGCGGGTGTGGGCGCATCACGGGTCGCCGGTGCTGGCGGACCGGGAGGGCGAGGAGGACGAGAACGGGGGAGACGGGGACGACTAGGCACTTCGGACGGATCGCCGTGCGCGGCGGACGCCTCACGGTGGTCACGGTGGACAGCCTCACGGCGGTCACGGCGGACGCCTCACGGGGACGCCTCACGGTGGTCACGGCGGTCACGGTGGCCACGGCGGACGTCTGCTGAACCTCCGGTGAACACCGCGGATCCGGCGTCCGGCGTCTCACGATGCGGGCGCGGGCGGGGTGTGAGCCTTGCCATGGCCGTCGGCCCTTGCGCTCATGATGAGGGGCTGCCCAGCGTGTCAGCGGCGGGCGTCAGTCATCCGGACGACGGCGCACCCGTTCGAGCCAAGTGGGGCACGGGTAGGGGTGGCGTGGGGGAAGAGGGGTAAGAGGCGCGCGGACGATCTCCCGGCCCGTGCGGGGGAGCCGTGTCTAGCAGCAGGGCGGGGTCTTGTCCATAGTCATCCATAGCCCCCGTGAGCGAGGGCTGTCGGTGCTCGAAGGTAGATTCGATGACGGGGCGGAGCGGGCGGACCGCTCCGGTGCCTGCCCGGAACCGACGAACAGTGGCGCCAGAGGTGCCGTGGACCAGTGGGAGTGATTCGCGTGGATCGTGTCGCGCTGCGTGGCCTGAAGGCCCGGGGCCACCACGGGGTGTTCCCCCGGGAGCGCGAGGAAGGCCAGACCTTCATCGTGGACCTCGTCCTCGGTCTGGACACCCGCCAGGCGGCGGCCTCCGACGATCTCGCGAAGACCGTGCACTACGGCATCGTGGCCGAGGAGGTGGTGGCCGTCGTGGAGGGCGAGCCCGTCGACCTCATCGAGACCCTGGCGGAGCGCATCGCCGACCAGTGCCTCAAGCACGAGGGCGTACAGGAAGTGGAGGTGGTGGTGCACAAACCGGATGCGCCGATCACCGTCCCCTTCGACGACGTGACCATCACCATCACTCGGAGTCGAGTACATGAACACCAGCAGTGACCCGACCGTACAGCCGGTGCCCGCCTCCGTCGTGGAGCAGGTGGACGCCGCCGATGTGACGCTCTCCAACCCCAAGCGAGCCGTGCTCTCCCTCGGCAGCAACCTCGGCAACCGCCTGGAGACCCTCCAGGGTGCCGTCGACGCGCTGGAGGACACCCCCGGTCTGCGGGTCAAGGCGGTCTCCCCGGTGTACGAGACCGAGCCCTGGGGTGTGGCGCCGGGCACCCAGCCGTCGTACTTCAACGCCGTGGTGCTGATCAAGACGACGCTGCCGCCGAGCTCCCTCCTGGAGCGCGGGCACGCGATCGAGGAGGCCTTCGAGCGGGTCCGCGACGAGCGCTGGGGGCCGCGCACCATCGACGTCGACATCGTGGCCTATCAGGACGTGGTCTCCGAGGACCCGCTGCTGACGCTGCCGCATCCGCGCGCCCATGAGCGGGCGTTCGTGCTGGCGCCCTGGTACGACATTGACCCGGAGGCCGAGGTTCCGGGTCGCGGCGCGGTCGGGGAGCTGCTCGCGGCGGTCGGCCGCGACGGTGTCGTGCCGCGGGCGGACCTGGAACTGCGACTGCCTGAGTAGCCGTTAGGGTTGCGGTCGTGACAGCAACAGGGGCATGACGGTGCGAGAGGCGATCGCTCGGTGAGGCAGCTACACATCAAGGTGCTGGTCGGGCTGTTTCTGGCGGCCGGGGTGCTGGCCTGGGGCGGCGCCCGGCTGTGGGACTCCTACGGCACCCTGCCCAGTGTGCCGGTGGCCGCGCCGATCGTGCTGGCGCTGATCGCCGCCGTGCTCGCCGGCACCGCCTTCTCGCTCCGGTCGCGGCTGCGCGCCCAGCGTGAGCGCCGGCCCGGCGCCAAGGGCGTCGATCCGCTGATGGCCGCCCGCTCGGTGGTCTTCGGGCAGGCGAGCGCCCTGGTGGCGTCGCTGGTCTCCGGGCTGTACGGCGGTGTCGGCGTCTTTCTGCTGACCGCCGGGCTGGAGGTCGAGCCGCGCCGGGACCAGGTGATCCACGCCGGCCTGTCGGTGCTCGCCGGTGCGGCCGTGGTGGCCGCGGCGGTCTTCCTGGAGCGGGTGTGCAAGCTGCCGGACGACGAGGACCGGGGCGGGGCCGACGCGGCGCTCTGACGCCGGTGTGCTGATACCGGTGTGGTGGATGCGGGTGCGTTGCTACCGGTGTGGTTGACGCCGGTGCGTCGCTACCGGTGTGGTTGATGCGGGTGTGTTGATAGCGGTGCGCTGACGCCGCGCCGGGCCCTCAGGCATTCGGAGCCGGAGCCGGAGCCGCGCCGCCCTGCTGCACCCCGTCGCCGTCTCCATCTCCGTCTCCATTTCCGTCCCTGTTGCCGGTGGCGCGGCGCAGCGCGGTGTGCAGCCCGGCGGGGGTCAGGACCCCCAGGTGGCGGTCGTCGCCGTCCCGGACCCCGATCCAGCCCGCGTCGTGCTGGAGCATCGTGCTGAGCGCCTGCTTGAGCGGGGCCCCGAGCGGGAGCCAGGCGGTCATCCGCCGGGCGTGCTCCCGGACGGTGCCGACGCGAGGGGCGGCACCGTCCGGGAGCGCACCCGGGAGCACACCCGTGAGCTCCCCGGCCGTCACCCACCCGTACGGTGCCCCGTCGGCGTCCAGCACGACCGCCCACGGTGCCCCGTCGGCGGTCAGCCGGTCGGCGGTGCGGGCCGCGGAGTCGTCGAGCCGGACGACCGGGGGCTGCTCGAGGTCGCCGGGCCCGACGGGGGTGACGGCGAGCCGCTTCAGGTCCCGGTCGGCGCCGACGAACTGGGCGGTGTACGGGGTCGCGGGGGCGCCCAGGACCGTCGCCGGGGTGTCGAACTGCTCGATGCGTCCCGCCCCGTAGACCGCGATCCGGTCGCCGAGCCGGACCGCCTCCTCGATGTCATGGGTGACGAAGAGGACCGTCTTGTGCAGCGTGGACTGCAGCCGCAGGAACTCGTTCTGCAGATGCTCGCGGACGACCGGGTCGACCGCGCCGAACGGTTCGTCCATCAGCAGGACGGGCGGGTCGGCGGCGAGCGCGCGGGCCACGCCGACGCGCTGGCGCTGGCCGCCGGAGAGCTGGTCGGGGTAGCGGTCGCCGTACGTCGCCGGGTCCAGGCCGACCAGGTCGAGGAGTTCCGCGGCGCGGGCCCTGGCCTGTTTGCGGGGGCGGCCGAGGAGGTGCGGGACGGTGGCGGTGTTGTCCAGGACGGTCTTGTGGGGGAAGAGCCCGGTCTGCTGGATGACGTAGCCGATGCGGCGCCGCAACTGGACGGGGTCGACGGTGGATATGTCCTCGCCGTCGAGGAGGATCCGCCCGCTGGTGGGCTCGATGAGCCGGTTGACCATCTTCATCGTCGTGGTCTTGCCGCAGCCCGAGGGGCCGACGAGCGTGACGAGTTCCCCCTCGGCGACCTCGAAGGTGAGGTCGTCCACGGCGGTGGTGCCGTCGGCGTAGCGCTTGGTGACGTGCTCGAAGCGGATCATTCTTCCCTCAAGTGTGGATGGCTCAGCTGTGGATGGATTTGGCCCGTGGGGGCGGCCCTCCGCGGTGGCCCATGGTGGCCGGGCGGTCGTGAAGATCACGAATTTCATGAACGCGGTGTTGCGCGCGGATGGCGGGGTAGCCGGTGTTGTGGCCGGTGAGCCGGGGCGACCGGGCGATTGTCAGTGCTGGGGTTTAGGGTCGCAGACGTCGCCGAGAAGTGAGCAAGAGGGCGGGGGAGGTGACGGGCCATGAACGGCATGGCTGCCGGACCGAGTTGTCTGGAAACGAACGACTGGATCTGCGGTGAGTATGTCCGCACGCGCAGTCAGGAGTTGCTGGACGCGACGGTCCAGCACCTCGGCATCACCGCCGTATCGGTGGTGATCGGCCTGGCCGTCGCCGTTCCACTGGCGCTGCTGGCCCGGCGCTGGCGGAGTGCCGCCGGGCCGGTCCTGGGGCTGACGACGGTGCTCTACACGGTCCCGTCACTGGCGATGTTCGCCCTGCTGACCCCGGTCTTCGGGGTCTCGGCGGCGGTGGTCGTCACGGGCCTGGTGCTCTATTCGCTGACGATCCTGGTGCGCAATGTCCTCGCCGGTCTGCAGGCGGTGCCCGCCGAGGTGCGGGAGGCCGCCCGCGGGATGGGGTACGGCCCCGCGCGGCTGCTGTTCGAGGTGGAACTCCCCCTTGCGCTGCCCGCGGTGGTGGCCGGACTGCGGATCGCCACGGTCTCGACGGTCGCGATGACGACCATCGGCTCCGTCGTCGGCTACGGCGGCCTGGGCAATCTCATAGCCAGCGGGATGGCGGGCTTCTTCAAGGCGGAAGTGCTGACCGCGTCGGTGCTGTGTGTGCTGCTGGCGCTGGTGGCCGATGTGCTGCTGTTGGGCCTTCAGCGGCTGCTCACGCCCTGGGCGCGCCCGCGGACGAAGCCGAAGGGGGCCCCGGACGCCCGGAGCGGTGCCCGTACGGCGAAGGCGGTGGGCTGATGGAGGCGATCACGGGCTCCTGGCAGTGGCTGACGACGGCCGCCAACTGGGCTGGGGAGAACGGGGTGTGGCACCGCCTCACCGAGCACCTCTGGCTCAGTGCGCTCTGCCTGGTCCTCTCCTGCCTGATCGCCCTGCCGGTGGCGCTGTACCTGGGGCACCTCGGCAAGGGCGGGGCGCTGGCGGTCAACATCTCCAACGTGGGCCGTGCGGTGCCGACCTTCGCGGTGCTGGTGCTGCTGACGCTCAGTCCGCTGGGGCGGTACGGCGAGTGGCCGACGGTCATCGCGCTGGTGCTGTTCGCGGTGCCGCCGCTGCTGACCAACGCCTATCTGGGCATGCGGGAGGCGGATCGCGATGTGGTCGAGGCGGCCCGGGGGATGGGGATGTCGGGCCCGCAACTCCTGCTGCGGGTCGAGATACCGCTCGCCTATCCGCTGATCATGACGGGCCTGCGGTCGGCCACGGTCCAGGTGGTGGCGACCGCGACCCTGGCCGCGCTGGCCGGCGGCGGAGGGCTGGGCCGGATCATCACCGCGGGCTTCGGCAACTACGACACCGCGCAGGTCGTCGCGGGTGCGCTGCTGGTGGCCGTGCTCGCCCTGGCCGTGGAGGGCGTCCTCATCCTCGTCGAGCGACTGCTGGACCCGCTGCGAGGACGACGGCGCGGCACCCGGACGGCACGGCGTACGGCCTCTCGTACGTCCGGCCGTGCGTCCGGCGGTATGTCCGGCCGTGCGTCCGGCGGTACGTCCGAGGAAGCCGCCCCGGCTCCGTCGGTCCCGTCGGACCCGTCGGACCCGGTCTCGCCCGACCCTGCCCCGTCGGGTCCGGCCCCGCCCGGCCCGGCGCGGCCGGACCCGATCCGAACGAACTGAAGGTGGAAGGTGGCATCCATGAGCAGCATGTCGCGTGCGGCCCGTACCGCGCTTGTCGCGGGCACCGTGGTCGCGTCGGCGGCCGGGCTGGCCGCGTGCGGCCAGAGCCTGGAGGAGAAGGGCGGCGCCAACGGCAAGGGCGGCAAGGGCGAGATCGTCATCGGCTCGGCCGGTTTCACCGAGTCCAAGGTGCTCGCGGAGGTCTACTCCAGGATCCTCGCCGATGCCGGTTACCGCACCCGAATACAGACGCTCGCCAATCGCGAGCTCTATGAACCGGCCCTGGAGAAGGGCCAGATCGATGTGGTGCCGGAATACGCCTCCACCCTCGCCGAATTCCTCAATGCGAAGGTGAACGGCAGTAAGGCGAAGCCCGTCGCCTCCAGCGACATCGACAAGACGGTGACGGCACTCGGGAAGCTCGCCGGGCCGCGCGGACTCAAGGTGCTGCCGGCGGGCCCGGCGACGGATCAGAACGCCTTCGCGGTCAGCCGGGAATTCGCCGCCGAGCACCGGCTGAAGACCCTCTCCGACCTCGGCAGATCGAAACAGAAGATCAAAGTCGCGGCGGGCGAGGAGTGCGAGACCCGGGTGTTCTGCAAGCCGGGCCTGGAGCGTACGTACGGCATCGACATCGCCGGCCTGGATCCCAAGGGAGTCGGGACCCCGCAGGCCAAACAGGCGGTCAAGGACGGCACGGACCAACTGGTGCTCACCACGACCACGGACGCCACCCTCGACAACTTCGGACTGGTGCTTCTCGACGACGACAAGAAGCTCCAGAACGCCGACAATGTGCTGCCGGTGGTGAATGCCAGGACCGCCGGTGACAAGGAGATCGAGGCCGCGCTCGGGAAGCTGACGCGCGTGCTGACGACCGAAGACTTGATCAACTTGAACCGCAAGGTCGATGCCGAGCGGCTCAAGCCCACGGATGTCGCGCAGGCTTATGTGGAGTCCAAGGGGTTGGTCAAGAAGTAACCAGCGGGAAACGGATTGGTGTGCGGGGCCCCACAGGTCCCGCACGCACGGTAAGTTTCTGGCCATGCCACGAGGACGCCACCGCCATTCACCACCCCTCCACCGGCTGCTTCCTCCTGTGACGGTCGCCGGTGCGTCAATCGCCTGCGCCGCGGGCGCGTGGTTCGTCGGCGACGATCTGGTGCAGCGGGTGCTCGCCGCGGGCGCGGCGGCCGCCGCACTCACCGGCGCCGTCCTGCTGCGCAGCTGGGACCGTAACGCCGGCCGCCGGGTCGCCGAACTCAGCCGCGCCCGGACGCGCGACGAGTGGCGTACCGAGGAGCGGATAGCCGAGCTCGAAACGGATGTCGAGGAGTCCCGCGAGCTCCGCACCGCCCTGGACGCCAAACTCCGTGCCAAGCGGGCCGAACTGGCCCGGCTGCGCAGCGAACACGCCGAACTGCTGCGCCGTTACGCCACCGCCGAGACCGAGCGGGCCAGTGCCCTGGAGGTCCGCCGGCTGCTGGCCATCGAGTCCGCCTCCCCGGCCACTTCGGTCACTTCGGCCCTTGTCCCGGCTCGCCGCGAGTCCGCGCCCGCCCCCGCAGCGGACGGCTCGGCCGCGGCCCCGGCTCCGGCCACGTTCGCGCAGGCCGACCAGGCGCTTCGTCAGCTCGCCCGCAACGCCGCCCGGCAGCGCGCCGCCCAGCGATCCGCCTCCGCTCAGCAATCCGCCTCCGCCCAGCAGTCTGCGCAGGACGCGGCCCAGGGCGCTACGGATACGGCCGGGAGCGGCGGGGACGGTGACAACGGCCGGGGGAACTCCCCGGCGGCCGCCGCCGAGCACACGGGCGGCGTACCTCACGCCCGTACGGCTGCCGCCGCCGGACCCGCGCTGCGCCCGGTCCCGGCCGCCGCCATCGCCCCGTCCCGTCCCACCGCGTCCCGCGAGCTGGGCGGTTTCGACTTCTTCGGCAACACGACCTCGCCCGGACCCCGGCAGCTGACCGCACCGTTGCAGGACGACCTGGCGGACGTCGTGGGCGACGAGGCCGTCGCCGAGCAGTCGGCGCGCGCGGAGGCCCGTGCACAGTCGTCCGCGTCGACCACTACGTCCGCGTCATCCACGAAGAATCGCGTGGAGGCTGCGGCCGAGGCGGACGACGTGGACTCCGTGGACGCCGCAGAGGACGTGAAGGCCGCAGACGACGTGGACACCGCGGAGGACATGGACGTCCCGGATGCAGGTGATTCCGGTGATGCCGCTGATGCCGGTGAGGTCATCGACCTGACCGCGCACGACGAGACCGAGCAGCTCGACGTCGGCGCACTGCGCAGCGCCATCTCCTGACCCGCCCGGACGCCCAGACGCCCGGACGCCCAGACGCCCGGACGGACGACGCGTGGCCCCGGAGCCGGTGGAGGCTCCGGGGCCGCCTTCGTTCAGTTGTCCACAGGATGTGGACGGGCCCGGAGGGGCCTACTTGTCGATGTCCCCCACCACGAAGAACATCGACCCGAGGATGGCGACCATATCGGCCACCAGCGTCCCCGGCAGCAGCTCCACCAGCGCCTGGATGTTGTTGAACGACGCCGAGCGCAGCTTCAGGCGGTAAGGCGTCTTGTCGCCCTTGGAGACCAAGTAGTAGCCGTTGATGCCCAGCGGATTCTCGGTCCAGGCGTAGGTCGCGCCCTCGGGCGCCTTCAGGACCTTGGGCAGCCGCTGGTTGATCGGCCCCGGCGGCAGCTCCGCGATCCGGTCCAGGCAGGCGTCGGCGAGATCGAGCGCGTTGTGGCTCTGCTCCAGCAGGCACTCGAAGCGCGCCAGACAGTCGCCCTCCTCCCGGGTGACGACCTTCAGCGTGGACCCCAGCTCCCCGTACGCCAGATACGGCTCGTCACGCCGCAGGTCGAAGTCGACACCGGAGGCCCGGGCGATCGGCCCCGAGACGCCGTACGCGTGCACCGCCTCCGGCGCCAGCACGCCGACCCCGCGGGTACGGCCGCGGAAGATCTCGTTGCCCAGGACCAGGTTGTCGAAGACGTCCATACGGGAGCGCACATCGGCGACGGCCTGCCGGGCCCGGCCGAGCCAGCCGGCCGGCAGGTCCTCCTTGAGGCCGCCGACGCGGTTGAACATGTAGTGCATCCGGCCGCCGGAGATCTCCTCCATGACGGTCTGCAGCTCCTCGCGCTCCCGGAACGCGTGGAAGACCGGCGTGATACCGCCCAGCTCCAGCGGGTACGAGCCGAGGAACATCAGGTGGTTCAGCACCCGGTTCAGCTCGGCCAGCAGCGTCCGCATCCATACCGCCCGCTCGGGCACCTCCATGCCCAGCATCCGCTCGACGGCCAGCACCACACCCAGCTCGTTGGAGAACGCCGACAGCCAGTCGTGCCGGTTGGCGAGCATGATGATCTGGCGGTAGTCGCGCGCCTCGAAGAGCTTCTCGGCACCGCGGTGCATATAGCCGATCACCGGCTCGGCGTGCTGGATCCGCTCACCGTCGAGGACGAGGCGCAGCCGCAGCACACCGTGCGTCGAGGGGTGCTGCGGGCCGATGTTCAGCACCATGTCGGTGCTTTCCGCCGCGCCGCCGATGCCGACCGTCGTCTCCGTCATGGCAACAGTCTCGCAGCACGCCGTCCGCGGCCGTCAGGCGTCCCGGTCCTCGAGCCGTGTGAGCAGCCCTGCACACTCCTCGCCCACCGGCTCCAGCAGCCAGCCGAAGCCGCCCAGGCCCGCCGGGTCGGTCAGCTCCGCCGCCGCACCGGCAGCGCTCAGCGCCCGTATGTACGCGGCCGGGTCGGCGGTGGCCAGGGTGAGCGACGGGCGACGGCCGTCCACCCCCAGGGCGTGCAGCGCCTCCCGCTGGGTGAGCCGTGCCGCCGACGGCCCGGCGCAGGCGTCCAGCGCCACATGCGCCGTGATGTCGCAGCCGCCGTCCGGTACGGGGCGGACCTCGCGGCCGTCGCGGAAGCCGGTGAGCGTGCCGAACGGCGGGCGATGGCCCCGTTCGTGCGCGTAGTCGGCGGCGACGGCGAGCCCGGCGCGCAGCGTCCGGACGGCCCGCGCCCAGGCCTCGTCCCGTGGGCGGCCGATCTCGGCGCGCAGCCCCGGGGGCGGGGCGCCCGTCCCGGTAGCCGCGGTCAGTGCTTTATCCGCGGTCAGGGCTTTATCCGAGGTCAGTGCCTTATCCGAGGACAGCGTGGAATCCGAGGACAGCGTGGAATCCGAGGACAGCGTGGAATCGGACGACAGCGCGGGATCGGACGACAGCGCGGGATCGGACGACAGCGTGGAGTCGGACGACAGCGTGGAGTCGGACGACAGCGGCGGCGCCCACCACCGGCGCAGCCACTCCGCGTCCGCGCCGTCGACCGGATCGCCCAGCCGCTCGGTACCGTCGTCGCGCACCAGCACCCGGCGCGGCACCCCGTCCGCGTCCGTCTCCACGACGTCCACCGGCACATTGTCGAGCCACTCGTTCGCGAACAGCAGCCCCGCGACCGAGCCCACGGCGGGCAGCTCGGCCCGCCACTCGATCCGCGGGTCCAGGCCCTCGGGGCGCGCGGCCCGCTCGACGGCGCACGGGCGCAGCCGCGCCACGACCCCCTCCGGCAGTGCGGCCAGCACCCCGGTCAGCAGCTCGCCGCGGCCCGCGCCCACGTCGATCAGCGCCAGCTCACCCGGATGGCCGAGAGCGGCGTCGACGCGGCACAGGAGAGTGGCGACGGCGCCCGCGTACAGCGCGGAGACATGCACCGAGGTACGGAAGTGACCGGCCGGGCCGGGGCCCCCGGTCCGGGTGTAGAAGCCCTCGTCCGGGCCGTACAGCGCCCGCTCCGTCGCTTCCCGCCAGCCACGCCACTCGTTCGTCACACGACCACGGTACGGGCGGGCACCCGGCCCGTACCCGGGGGCTTCGCAGGTTATGGCAGGTCATGCCACGTCATGCCAGGTCATGCCAGGGTCCGGCACATATGGCGCAGAGGTTCTCCACCTTGGGGAGTAGACCCGGCGCGGAGGATCGCTCCTCCGGTTGACTCATGCACCTATCAGGCCTGCCTACGCTGGGTGACGTGCACCGTCTCTACGACTTCCTCCGCAGGCACCCGACGGGGGTGGACAGCTTCTGGGCCATCCTCCTGCTCGGGTTCAGCCTGTTGTCGATCGGCTCGGGGGAAGCCGAGGGCAAGAGTCCTGCCCCTCTCATGATCTTCACGGTCGGCCTCTGCCTCGCCGTGGCCCTGCGTCGCAAGGCCCCCGTGCAGATGCTGCTGCTGACCATCGCCATCGGCGTCGGCCAGTTGATCTCCGACACCGTGGCCCTCACCGCCAACCTCGCGATGTTCGTGATCGCCTACACCGTCGCCTCCAGCCCCACCATCCCCCGCTGGGCGTCGCGCTCCGCCCTCGCCGGCGCCGTCGTGGGCCCCACCCTCGCCGTGTGGCGCTTGTCGGAGGGGTCGTCCTCGACGGTGCGGGACAAGCTGATCGGTGCGGTGCTGGTCACCCTGCCGCTCGTCCTGGCCTGGGTGCTCGGCGACTCCATGCGCACCCGCCGCGCCTACTGGGCGCAGCTGGAGGAGAAGGCCACCCGGCTGGAGAAGGAGCGCGAGGCGCAGTCCCGGATCGCGGTCGCCGCCGAGCGGGCCCGGATCGCCCGCGAGCTGCACGACGTCGTCGCCCACAACGTCTCGGTGATGGTCGTCCAGGCCGACGGGGCCGCGTACGTCCTCGATGCCGCGCCCGAACAGACCCGGCAGGCTCTGGAGACGATCTCCGGCACCGGCCGTCAGGCGCTGGCCGAGATGCGCCGCCTGCTGGGCGTCCTGCGCACCGGCGAACAGCCCGAGGGCGGCGAGTACGTCCCCCAGCCCGGCGTCGAGCAGCTCACCGAACTTGTGGACCAGGTGCGCGGCGCGGGACTGCCGGTCGACTTCCGGGTGGAGGGCGAGCCCCGCCCGCTGCCCAGCAGCATCGAACTCACCGCGTACCGCATCGTCCAGGAAGCACTCACCAATACGCGCAAGCACGGCGGGTCCGATGTCCGCGCGACCGTCCGCCTCGCCTACCGGGACGACGAACTCGATCTGCTCGTGGAGGACGACGGGCGCGGTGCGCAGCACGAGCTGTACGAAGAAGGCGGGGCCGACGGCCTCGGCCACGGTCTGATCGGGATGCGCGAACGTATCGGTATGGTCGGCGGCAGCCTGACCGCGGGGCCGCGGCCGGGCGGCGGCTTCCGGGTCAGCGCGGTACTGCCGTTCAAACCGGCCCAGTGAGGACCGGCCAAGCTCATGCTGCCGCAGCCCCGGCCCGCTCGCCCTTGTCCCCACCCGCTCGCCCTTGTCCCCACGCCTCCGCGTCGTCCCCACGCCTCCGCATCCCCTCCCGTCCACGCCTCTCCCGCCCATGCCTGAAGGGAACCCCCTGCCATGACCATCCGCGTGATGCTCGTCGACGACCAGGTGCTGCTGCGCACCGGCTTCCGGATGGTGCTCGCGGCCCAGCCCGACATGGAGGTCGTCGCGGAGGCCGGTGACGGAGTCGAGGCCCTGGAGGTCCTCCGCTCCACCAAGGTCGACGTGATCCTCATGGACGTCCGTATGCCGCATCTGGACGGGGTGGAGACCACCCGCCGGATCTGCGAGGGCGGGCAGCGCGAGGACGCCCCGAAGGTGCTCATCCTGACCACCTTCGACCTGGACGAATACGCCTTCTCGGCCCTGAAGGCCGGGGCCAGCGGCTTCATGCTGAAGGACGTGCCGCCGGCTGAGCTGCTCTCCGCGATCCGGGCGGTGGAGAGCGGCGACGCGGTCGTCGCGCCCTCCACCACCCGCCGGCTCCTCGACCGGTTCACGCCGATGCTGCCCACTGCCTCCGCCACATCGGCCCACCCCGAGCTGGACCGGCTGACGGACCGCGAGCGGGAGGTGCTGCTCCTGGTCGCCCAGGGCCTGTCGAACGGTGAGATCGCGGGGCGGCTGGTGCTGTCCGAGGCCACGGTGAAGACCCATGTGGGGCGCATCCTCACCAAGCTGAGCCTGCGCGACCGGGTCCAGGCGGTGGTGCTGGCGTACGAGACGGGGCTGGTGAGGGCCGGGGGAGCGGGGGCGTAGGCGGATCGCCTGCCGCCGGCCGACTCTCGCCTACCGGAGTACGCCCTCCAGGAAGTCGCTGCCCAGCCGGGCCACCACCTGGAGGTCCAGCTGGTGCAGCACATAGCGGCCACGGCGCCGCGTCTGGACCAGCCCGGCTTTCTTCAGCGTCGCCACATGCCGCGACACCTCCGGCGCTGTGATGCCGTACGCGGCCGCCAGCTCCCCGGTGGTGTGCGGCCCCCGCGACAGCATCCGGCACAGCTGCATCCGCATCGGGTGCCCCAGCGCCTCCAGCCGTTGCTGTACGAGTTCCAGCGCGGCCGGAGCCGGCAACTCCGGGCCGGCGACGGGGTATTGCAGCACCGGCCGCCAGCCCGGAGCGTGGCTGAACAGCAGATGCGGCCAGCCGAACGACGTCGGCAGGAAGGTGACGCCGGGATCGGCGGGACTGGCGAACGCCGTGGTGCGTCCCCGGGCGAGCTTGTCGACCAGGATGCGGGTACCGCCACTGCCGTCCTGCGCGTCCTCCAGGGACAGTGCGCTCGACGTCGCGGACAGCGTCTCGGCCAGGCCCTTGTGCCGCAGCAGCTCGGTCTTGTGCCGGGCGTCGGCCGCCAGCTGGACGCCCACCCGGCGCCAGATGTCCCCGAAGAACGCGTCCTCGCAGTCCTCGAAGAGCCGGCGCAGCCATATCCGCAGGCCGTCGGGGTCGGTGAGCATCCGGTCGGTGAAGGCGGCCTGCCGGGGGCCGCGTGCGGCGGCCATCTCCCGCACCCGGGCGCGCTCGTGCTCGTCGACGAGCGGCGACGGCGTGCACCGGGTGTACGTCGTCGTGCAGGAGATCTCGAACACGGCGGCCACGAACCGCTCGTCGTCGATCTTGTCCAGCTCGTCCAGCTCCTCGGTCAGCGTCGCCCCGGGCCGGGCGGGCAGCAGGATGTCCGAACGGGCCGACCGCCACAGGAAGTCCGCCTCGCACAGCCGGTCGGCCAGGTCGGTCTTCAACGCCGCGTTGGTGGCGGTGACCCAGCCGTGCAGCCCGGGGTGGTGCGCCGGCTCGGACAGCGCGTGCAGTGCGGCGCCCAGCTCCGCGAGCGGGGAGGGCGCGAAGAGAACGCGCTCCGGCAGCAGCCCGGTGATGTCGATGACGTTGGCCATGGACCCATCATGCGCGAGGCCACGACCTGCACGGTCGTCGATTGACGGCTCCCGTCAATCGACGTGCCACCGGCCGCCGGTCGGCCCCACAGTGACGCCATGAACGCCACCCAGCAGCACCTCCTCGACGCCTACCGAGCCGCCCAGCACGGTGAGACCGCCCCGCCCGCCCCGGGCACCCGCACCGTCCGCACCGTCCGCGAAATCCAGCAGTGGCGCCGCTTCCAGGCCGTGATCGGCGAGCCGGAGGGCCGGCTCGCGGGGCGCATCGCGGGGCGGATCCGCCGGGCCCTGCGTGCCGTCTCCCGCCGTCACCTCCCCGCGGACCCCACCCGCTCCGCGTAGTCCACGAACTCCGCGTAGTCCACGAACTGCACAGGCTGCGTGGACGGCGCGAACTGCACGAACTGTACGGACGGCGCGAACGGTGCGAACGGCGCGGACACACGGGCTATGCGGGCTATGCGGGCTATGCGGGCTACGCGGGCTGCACCGACTGCACGAACTGTATGAACTCCGCGACCGCCGCCCGTATCTCCGGCCTCTCCGGCCTCTCCGGCCTCTCCGGCCTCTCCGACGTTGCCCATTCCAGACCCGGGGCGGCGATCGTCAGCTCCGTCATGGCCACTCCGGGCGGTCCGGCCAGGTCCGGCTCGGACCATCTGCCGAACAGGGCCGTCCCGGTCTCCTCCGCCTGGCGTACGGCGGCCTCGGTCAGCACCTCGGACGGGTACGGCAGCCACACCTGGAACTGGTGGGTGTACGGCACTTCCGGGTGCACCCTGAACCACGGCACGCCGGCATCGGCCAGCCCCTCGTGCAGGGCCCGCGCCACGACCTTGGCCTGGGCCACGTACTCCGGCAGCCGTGGCAGTTCGCGGTCCAGGCCGGCCAGCGCGGCCAGGGCGGCCGGCCACTGCTGGAACAGCTGGCCGCCGTAGCGGTGCCGCCAGGCCCGTGCCTCCGCCACGAAGTCCCCAGAGCCGGCGAGTGCGGCGCCCGATATGCCGCCCAACGACTTGTAGAAGGAGACGTACACGCTGTCCGCGAGGGCGGCGATCTCCGGGAGACCGCGGCCGAAATGCGGGCCGCACTCCCACAGCCGCGCGCCGTCGAAGTGCACCACCGCGTCGCGGTCCCGCGCCGCCGCCACGACCGAGGTCAGCTCCTCCCACGTCGGCAGGGTGAACCCGGCTTCCCGGAGGGGAAGTTCGAGCGCCAGCGTCCCGAAAGGCTCCCGCAGTTCGTAGACCTCCGCGGCTGTCGGCAGCCGTGGGGCGCGCGTCGGATGCACCATCCGCAGGCCGCTGACCACCGCGTACGCGTCGCGCTCATGCATCTCCAGATGGGAGAGCGGGTGGCCGGCCACCGTCGCGTTGCCCGTACGCCCCGCCCAGCAGCGCAGCGCCACCTGCTGAGCCATCGTGCCGGTCGGGAAGAACGCGGCGTCCTCGGTGCCCAGGGCCTCGGCGGTCCGGCGTTCCAGGGCACCGACCACGCCGTCGTCATTCGCGTAGATGTCGGTCACGTCGTCCAGGTCGTACGCGGCGGGGGCATCGGCCACCAGGCGGGCCAGCCGCTCGCGGATCGTCCCGACCCGCGCGCCGCCCGCCAGCACCCGCTCCGCGCCGCGGAACGCCGCCACCATGCGCGTCCGGTCGACCGGAGGGCCTGGGGTGCGGTCCCCTGCTCCTGCCCCTGCCCCTGCTCCTGCTCCTGCTCCTGCCCCTGCTTCGCCCATCTGCTGTTTCATGATTCCCCCTGATGTGTGCCTGCTGTGCCTGCCGCGTCGACTGCCCGTGCCGCGTCGACTGCCCGTGCCGTGCCGACTGCGCCTGCCGTGCCGGCTGTGTCTGCCGACCCGCGTCGTGGAACCGAGCATGGCCCAGCCCGCCGCAGGCCCGCGACCCCTGTGGATAACTCCGCGAGAGACCCTGGTCTCACCCTCAGCGCAGTCTCCGGACCCGCCGGAAGCACTCGCGTAGCATGGCGAGGAATCGTCCGGTACCCCTCCGCGGACTGGAACGGAAGGCCATCGCCGCGTGAACGCAAACCCACCTATCGAGGCCCAGGACCGCCCCGCACGGCTGACCGTAGGAGTCGTCGGCGCGGGACGTGTGGGGCCTGCCCTCGCCGCGGCGCTGCGGCTCGCAGGGCACCGCCCGGTCGCCGTGTCGGGGGTTTCCGACGCCTCCCGGCGACGCGCGGCCGAGCTGCTGCCCGGTGTCCCCGTGGTCACTCCGGCCGAGGTGCTCGCCCGTGCCGAGCTCGTCCTGCTGACGGTCCCCGACGACGCCCTCGCCGGCCTGGTACGCGGCCTCGCGGAGACCGGTGCCGTACGGCCGGGCCAGCTGCTGGTGCACACCTCCGGGCGCTACGGGACGGCGGTCCTGGAACCGGCCACCCGGGCCGGCGCGCTGCCGCTCGCCCTCCACCCGGCCATGACGTTCACCGGCACCTCCGTGGACGTCCAGCGGCTGGCCGGCTGCTCCTTCGGTGTGACCGCGCCCGATGAGTTGCGGATGGCCGCCGAGGCGCTGGTCATCGAGATGGGCGGCGAGCCGGAATGGATCACGGAATCCGCCCGTCCGCTCTACCACGCGGCGCTGGCGATCGGTGCGAATTACCTGGTCACCCTGGTCGCCCAGGCGATGGAGCTGCTCGGCGACGCCGGTGTGCAGGCGCCGAACCGGATGCTGGGCCCGCTGCTCGGCGCCGCGCTGGACAACGCGCTGCGCTCCGGCGACGCCGCGCTGACGGGTCCGGTCGCGCGCGGTGACGCGGGCACCGTCGCCGCCCATGTCGCCGAGCTGCGCCGGCACTCGCCGCAGAGCGTTGCCGGGTACCTCGCGATGGCCCGTATGACCGCGGACCGGGCGCTGGTCCAGGGCCTGCTGAAGCCGGAACTGGCCGAGGACCTGCTCGATGTGCTCGCGGACGCCGGTGAGGGCCCCCGCCCGGGCCCGGCCGCCCCGGATGTCGGCAGCGCGGCCGCCCCCGATGCCGACAGCCCGAACGCCGGCAGCCCGGGTGACGGCTCCGGCGGCCCCGATGACCGCTCCGGCCGCCCCGATGCGGGCCCCGGTACCCGTGGCGTGGGCCCTGGCCATGACTCTGGCCCTGACACCTCCGATGACGGTCCTGACGCGCCCGGCCGCGGCCTTGAGGGACCTGACCACGGCCCCGAGGGAGACGACCGATGAATTCCTCGCCGTCCACCCCCACTCCCACGCCTACCCCCACCCCCACGCCCGCTTCCGCCCCCGCTTCCACGGTCCTCCTCCACACCGCCGGCGCCCTCCGCGCCCTCCCGCGCCCCAGTGGCGGGCGGGCCGTCGTCATGACCATGGGGGCACTGCACGAGGGCCATGCCACCCTGATCCGCGCCGCCCGCCGGCGCGTCGGGCCGCAGGGACAGGTCGTCGTCACGGTCTTCGTCAATCCGCTGCAGTTCGGGGCGGGCGAGGACCTGGACCGCTATCCGCGGACCCTGGACGAGGACATCGAGCTGGCCGTCGCGGCGGGCGCGGACGTGGTGTTCGCGCCGTCCGCCGACGAGGTCTACCCGGGCGGAGAGCCGCAGGTAAGGATCACCGCGGGTCCCATGGGCACGCTCCTGGAGGGCGCCAGCCGCCCGGGACACTTCGACGGGGTGCTGACCGTCGTCGCCAAGCTGCTGCACCTGACCGCGCCGGACCTCGCGTTCTTCGGCCAGAAGGACGCCCAGCAGCTCGCCGTGATCACGCGGATGGCCGCCGACCTGAACTTCCCGGTGGAGATCGTCGGCGTTCCGACGGTACGAGAGGAGGACGGGCTCGCCCTCTCCAGCCGCAACCGCTATCTGTCCACCCCGGAGCGGCGCACCGCGCTCGCGCTCTCCGCGGCCCTGTTCGCGGCCCGCGACCGGCTCACCGCCGAAGAGGCGCTGCGCGCCCGCGCCGTCTCCACGGGCCACCCCGCACAGGACCGCTCCGCGGCGCTGGCCGCCCTCGGTGAGGACCGGGCCGCCGCCGACGCGCACGCCGTCGCCTACGCCGCCGCCGGCCCCCCGCACGGGCCGTCCGTGGCACGTGCCGCGGCCCGCGCCGTCCTGGACGACGCCGCCCGGCTGGAGCCACCGCTCAGGCTCGACTACCTGGCGCTGGTCGATCCGTCGGACTTCACCGAGATCGCGGACTCCTACGAAGGCGAGGCGGTCCTCGCGGTCGCCGCCAAGGTCGGCACGACCCGTCTCATCGACAACATCCGGCTCACTTTCGTACCGACCGGCACAGGCACCGACGTACCGACCGGCACAGGCACCGACGTACCGACCCGCACCGGCACGGACGTACCGCCGACAAGTGCTCCCCGCACTTCCCGCACTTCCCACGCTGCCCGCGATCCCCGCACTCCCCACGCTCCCCAAGGCCCCCTCGGAGGGACCCGATGACGGTCACCGGAACAGGCCCCGCCACCGGAACAGACACCGGCCACGGCCCCCATCCCGTACCAGGCACGGCCCTTGACCCCGTACCGGGCACGGACCTCGACCCCGTACCGGGCACCGCTATACGCCTGACCGCCCCCGCCCCCGGCTGGGCCATCGACGCGGACGTCGTCGTCGTGGGCTCCGGAGTGGCCGGGCTGACCGCCGCGCTGCGCTGCGCCGCGGCCGGGCGCCGGACGGTCGTCGTCACCAAGGCCCGCCTGGACGACGGCTCCACCCGGTGGGCGCAGGGCGGAATCGCCGCGGCACTGGGCGACGGCGACTCCCCTGAGCAGCATCTGGCCGACACCCTCGTCGCGGGCGCCGGGCTGTGCGACGAGGCGGCCGTACGGACCCTGGTCACCGAAGGCCCGGACGCCGTCCACCGGCTCATCGCGGCCGGTGCCCGCTTCGACACGGCACCGGACAGCGACGAGATGGCGCTCACCCGCGAGGGCGGCCACCACCGCCGCCGTATCCTGCACGCCGGCGGTGACGCCACCGGCGCCGAGATCTCCCGCGCACTGGTCGACGCGGTCCGCGCCGCCGGACTGCGCACCATCGAGAACGCCCTCGTCCTCGACCTGCTCACGGACGCCGACGGCCGTACGTCCGGCGTCACCCTGCACGTCATGGGGGAGGGCCAGCACGACGGCGTCGGCGCCGTACACGCCCCGGCCGTGGTCCTCGCCACCGGGGGCATGGGGCAGGTCTTCTCCGCGACCACCAACCCGGCCGTCTCCACGGGAGACGGGGTGGCCCTGGCGCTGCGGGCCGGCGCCGAGGTGTCGGACCTCGAATTCGTGCAGTTCCACCCCACGGTCCTGTACCTGGGCCCGGAGGCGGAGGGCCAGCAGCCGCTGATCTCCGAGGCCGTACGGGGCGAGGGCGCGCACCTCGTCGACGCCGACGGCACGCGTTTCATGGTCGGGCAGCACGAGCTCGCCGAGCTGGCGCCGCGCGACATCGTCGCCAAGGCGATCCGGCGCCGGGCGCACGAACAGGGCGTCGACCACATGTATCTGGACGCCCGGCACTTCGGCGCCCGGATGTGGGAGACCCGCTTCCCGACCATCCTGGCCGCCTGCCGCAGCCACGGCATCGACCCGGTCACCGAACCGATACCGGTCGCCCCGGCCGCTCACCACGCCTCCGGAGGCGTCCGCACCGACCTGCACGGCCGCACCACGGTGCCCGGCCTCTACGCGTGCGGCGAGGTCGCCTGCACCGGCGTCCACGGTGCCAACCGGCTCGCCTCCAACTCCCTCCTGGAGGGCCTGGTCTTCGCCGAGCGGATCGCCTCGGACATCGCCGGCGGTCCCGGTGGTGGCGTACCCGGTGGTGACACCTCCGGCAGCGGCGTACCCGGGTGCCCGGCCCCCGCGCCGGTGTCCGCCCCCGCGCCGGTGTCCACGACCACGACCGGGCCCGCGGGCGCCCCGGCGCCTCGTACCGCGCTGCCGTTGCTCGCCCCCGAGGCCCGGGGCGAAGTCCAGCGGATCATGACCACCGGGGCCGGCGTGCTGCGCAGCGCCGACAGCCTCGCCCGGGCGGCCGCGGAGCTGGACCGGATCCACCGCGAAGCGAGGGAGGCGGCGGCCGCCGGGAACGGCGACGACGGCCCCGAGGCCACCGGCGAGGCCCCTGGCTCCCTGGGGTCCCCCGAGACCACCCACAAGGTGCCCGAGCCCGGTGTGGAGGCCTGGGAGGCCACCAACCTGCTGTGTGTCGCCCGGGTGCTGGTCGCCGCCGCTCAGCGCCGCGCGGAGACCCGCGGCTGCCATTGGCGCGAGGACCACCCGGACCGGGACGATGCCTCCTGGCGCCGCCACTTCCGCATCACCCTGGGGGCGGACCGCGCGCTACGCATCCATACGACGGCGACCGCCGACTTCCCACCCACCGTCGACTCCCCGAACGCGCTCCCCACCGTCGACTCCTCGAACGCGCCCTCCACCGTCGACTCCCCGAACGCGCCCACCACCGCTGGGTCCCCGAACACACCCACCACCGACTCCCCGAATACGGAGCCCACCCCGTGAGCAGCACCACCGACGACCTCCCCTTCCCCCAGATCGGCGGGCCCGCCGGCGGCGTCCCCACCGGTGGCGGCTGCGGCGACGCCTGCGGGTGCGCCGGCGACGACGGCTCGTCCGGGATCGACCCGCTGACCTGTGGACTCGACCCCGACCTGGCCGCCCTCCTGGTCGCCGCCGGGCTCGACCCCGTACAGGTCGAGGACATCGCGCACCTCGCCATCGAGGAGGACCTCGACCAGGGGGTGGACGTCACGACCGTGGCCACCATCCCGGCGGACGCGTTCGCCACTGGTGACTTCACCGCGCGAGAGGCCGGTACGGTCGCCGGGCTGCGGATCGCCGAGGCGGTGCTCTCCCTCGTGTGCACCGAGGAGTTCGCGGTCGAGCGGCACGTCGAGGACGGCGACCGGGTCGCGGCCGGCGCCAAGCTGCTGACGGTCACCACCCGTACCCGCGATCTGCTCACCGCCGAACGCAGCGCGCTGAACCTCCTCTGCCGGCTGTCGGGCATCGCCACCGCGACCCGGGCCTGGGCGGACGCCCTGGAGGGGACCAAGGCCAAGGTCCGCGACACCCGTAAGACGACGCCGGGGCTGCGCGCCCTGGAGAAGTTCGCGGTGCGCTGCGGTGGCGGCGTCAACCACCGGATGTCGCTGTCCGACGCGGCGCTGATCAAGGACAACCACGTGGTCGCGGCCGGCGGGGTGGCCGCGGCGTTCGCCGCCGTACGGGAGGAGTTCCCCGGGGTGCCGATCGAGGTGGAGGTCGACCGGCTCGACCAGATCCCGCCGATCCTCGCCCAGGGCGTCGAGCTCATCCTGCTGGACAACTTCACCCCGGAGCAGACCCGGGAGGCCGTGGAACTGGTCGCCGGGCGCGCGATGCTGGAGTCCTCGGGCCGGCTCACCCTGGACAACGCCCGTACGTACGCCGAGACCGGCATCGACTACCTGGCCGTCGGGTCGCTGACGCACTCCTCCCCGATCCTCGACATCGGCCTCGACCTGCGCGAGGACGACGAAGCCGTGGCCGTGGACGCCGTAGCCGTGGAAGCCGTGGGCGAAGAAGCCGAAGGAGCGGACGACGAGCACGGGGCGGACGACAAGCACCGGAACGAGCGCTGACCGCCATGCTGCTGACCATCGACGTAGGAAACACCCACACCGTCCTGGGCCTCTTCGACGGCGATGAGATCGTCGAGCACTGGCGCATCTCCACCGACGCCCGCCGCACCGCCGACGAACTCGCCGTGCTGCTGCAGGGCCTGATGGGCATGCACCCGCTGCTCGGCGACGACCTGGGCGACGGCATCGAGGGCATCTCCATCTGCTCCACCGTGCCCTCCGTCCTGCACGAGCTGCGCGAGGTCACCCGGCGCTACTACGGGGACGTGCCCGCCGTCCTGGTGGAGCCGGGCGTCAAGACGGGCGTTCCGGTCCTGATGGACAACCCGAAGGAGGTCGGCGCCGACCGGATCATCAATGCCCTGGCGGCGGTCGAGCTCTACGGCGGCCCGGCGGTGGTCGTGGACTTCGGTACGGCCACGACGTTCGACGCGGTCAGCGCGCGCGGCGAGTACGTGGGCGGCGTGATCGCGCCGGGCATCGAGATCTCGGTGGACGCGCTGGGGGTCAAGGGCGCCCAGCTCCGCAAGATCGAACTGGCCCGGCCGCGCAGCGTCATCGGCAAGAACACCGTCGAGGCGATGCAGTCCGGCATCCTCTACGGCTTCGCCGGCCAGGTCGACGGCGTGGTCCAGCGGATGGCGCGGGAGCTGGCCGAGGAGCCGGACGAGGTGACCGTGATCGCCACCGGCGGGCTGGCCCCGATGGTGCTCGGCGAGTCCTCGGTGATCGATGCGCACGAGCCCTGGCTGACCCTGATCGGGCTGCGCCTGGTGTACGAGCGCAACGTCGGCCGGGCGTGAACGCCGGCTGTCGGCCCGGCGTAACGCCGACCGGGCGTGAACGTCGGCTGCCGGCCGGGCGCAACGCCAGCCGGGCGCAGTCGGCGACCTCGGCGTAACCGGCGACCCCGGCGTAACCGGCGACCGGCCGCGGGACGGCGACGCGAGGCGGCTCGAGGTGACGGTCTGACGGTCGCGCGCCGGTGCGAGGCGGTGCGGCTCGCTGCCGCGCCACCATTCACGAATTAAGCGGCTTTTGTCCAAATAGGTCGTAAAGTCGCTATATGCCAATGCCAAACGGAACCCGCGGCGGCGTGGCGTTCAGCGCCGAAGAGTTGCGTGTGCTCCGTCGCGCCCTCGCCCACGCCCTCCGGACGACCCCCTGCCCCGCCCCGCCGGCCGCCCCCGGCCCCGAGGGTGCGCGGGACATCCAGGAATATCTCCGGCTGGCCGAGGCCGTCGACGAGGCGGTCAGCGAAGGCGGCCGGCTGCGCGCCTTCCTGCTCGCCGACCTCGCCCGCTATCGCGAAGCCCTGCCCGCTACGGCCGCCGGCTACCTCGCGCTGCTGACCGAGGCCCTGGAGGCCGGCCACACCCCCGGCCCCGAGGACCTCGCCGCGCTGCGTGCGCTGCCCACCCGGCACGCCGGTCCGGCCGTACGCGAGCGCCGCGGCGCCCTGCTGCGCCACTGTGAGCGCCTGGCCGAACACTCCGTACGGGTACGGCTGCGCGCACTGCCGGGCGGCCGCTCAGGGGCCCGCGGCGGGCGGGAGCCGGACCCCGCTCGCGAGCCGAAACCGGAGCGCAAGCCGGACCCCGCGCCGGCGCCCGCACCTGCGCCCGCGCCGCAGCCGAAAGTCCCACGGCGCGACCGGCCGATCCCCACGCCCGGCGAGGTCTTCCCGCCCCGCCGCAAGCCCGCTCGGCCCCCCGCGAGCCGCACCGCCTGAGGGCTGCGTAGGCTGACGGGGTACGTCCGGATGCTCATGCCCGCCAGGGAGGCCCTTCGTCATGGATTACGTCGCAGCGCTGCTCCCGCCCGCGGTGATGGCCGTGGCCTTCACCTTCCTGATCGTCACGATCATCAAGAGCCAGGGCGGCGCGAACAAGGCCAAGGAGGACGCCGCCGTGGACTCCGCACTGGCCCGCGCGGAGTCCTCCGGCCAGAGCCCCACGGCGCACGGCGCCTGAACCGCCCGACGGGCGCAGCGCACCCGTACGGCCCGGGACCCGAGCGTCCCGGGCCGTACGCATGCCGTGGGATTCCTTCGCCGCGACGAGCGACGCGTGCTGCGACGAGCGACGCGTGCTGCGACGCGCGACGCGACGAGTCGGCGCACACGCGCGAGAACAGGCGCACACGCACCAGAACAACGGACATTCCTGACATCTACGACTATTGTTCTTGTGTGCCGAGGCCATTGGGTGATCTGGAAGACGCGGTCATGACGCGGGTCTGGGAGTGGAACCGCCCGGTCACCGTTCGAGAAGTCCTGGAAGATCTGCAGAAGGAACGGTCGATCGCCTACACAACGGTCATGACCGTATTGGACAACCTTCATCAGAAGGGCTGGGTGCGCCGCGAAGCGGAAGGCCGCGCCTATCGATATGAGGCGGTCTCCACACGCGCCGCCTACGCGGCCGCACTGATGAACGAGGCATGGTCCGCCAGTGACAACCCGGCCGCCGCACTCGTGGCCTTCTTCGGCATGATGTCGCCGGACCAGCGCCATGCCCTGCGCGATGCTGTACGGATCGTCCAGGCCGACGACGAACGAGCCGAAGAACGGGCCGAAGAACGGGCCGAAGAACGGGCCGGAGAACGGGCCGGAGAGGGACCGCGAGCGGGCCGTGAAGCCGGATCCGAGGAACGGGGCGAACCCGGGACGGGCGGCGAGGGCAAGGGGCGATAGCGTCCGGGCATGCCTCCCCATTCAAAAGGGCTCACCGTCCGCCGTGCCAGGACCAGTGATGTACCGGCCGTACGCCGGCTCATCGACGCCTACTCACGTGACGGGATCCTGCTCGACAAGGCGACCGTCACGCTTTACGAGGACATTCAGGAGTTCTGGGTCGCGGAGCGCGACGAAGACGGCGAGGTCGTCGGCTGCGGGGCACTCCACGTCATGTGGGAAGACCTCGCCGAGGTCCGCACCCTGGCCGTGGATCCGCGGCTGAAGGGGTCGGGAGTCGGCCATCAGGTGCTGGACAAGCTGCTGCGCACCGCGAGCTGGCTCGGAGTGCGGCGCATTTTCTGTCTCACCTTCGAAGTCGACTTCTTCGGCAAGCACGGCTTCGTGGAGATCGGTGAGGCACCCGTGGACGGGGATGTCTACAGCGAGCTGCTGCGTTCCTATGACGAGGGCGTTGCGGAGTTCCTCGGTCTCGAACGAGTGAAGCCCAACACCCTCGGTAACAGCCGGATGCTTCTGCATCTGTGATCCGCACCTGGGATCTCGCCTGCGATCTGTACCTGTGAAGAGTGTTCTATGTCCGAATCGCTCCCCTATCTCATGGCTAGCGCCCTATCTCAGGCCAGGGAAGTGGCCAGGGAAGCATGCGTTCCCCTGTCTGTGGGCAAGTGAACCCTACCCAAGGGTTTGTGTTTTTCCCGGAAAAGCGGTTTGCTTTCCGTCGTAATCCGCATTCGATGAAAGGGAAACCCGTGGCACAGAAGGTTCAGGTTCTTCTTGTCGACGACCTCGACGGCGGCGAGGCCCACGAGACGGTGACGTTCGCTCTCGACGGTAAGTCCTACGAGATCGACCTCTCGGACTCCAACGCCGACAAGCTGCGTGACTCGCTTGCGGAGTTCGTGAAGGCGGGCCGCAAGACCGGTGGCCGTTCCGGCGCCCGCGGCAAGGGTCGCGCGACGGCTTCCGCGGGAAGCCAGGACACCGCGAAGATCCGCGCCTGGGCGAAGGAGAACGGCTACAACGTCAATGACCGCGGCCGTGTCCCCGCCGACATTCGCGAGGCATTCGAGAAGGCCAACGCCTGATCGCCGCACGCGCGGTCCGATTGGCCATTACGAGCACTCCGGCCATTACGAGCACGCACCAACCGGGCACGGTGGCACTCCGTCGCCGCCGTGCTCACGAGTCGTACGAGGTCGGGGGCGCTTCCGCGGTCCCCGGTACCTGCCCCGATCCCCGTGGCGGGCAGGGAATTCTCCGCCTCGTACCCGGGTCGGGGAGGCCGCACCCATTCCGCGGCCTCCCGCGGTCCGAATCCGCCGGGTTCCGCGGCCTCCCGCGAGCGGAATCCGCCGGGCGCCGACTCCGGCGGAGCGCCGGCGGGGAATGCCGGCGCGGGCATCCGGTCTCCGGCCCCACGGGCGGTGAGATCCGGCGCCAGAGGGCCCCACTCCAGCCATTCCAGGATTCCCGGGAGTTCCTCGGCGCCGCCGGCCGCGATGAACACGAGCAGTTTCGGCCGATCACCGGGCTGATTTCCGTCGCGTCCGGTGTGCAGCAGCGCCACCGGGCCGGTGTGCGGCCAGCGCCGCAGTACGGCGCACCCCGCGTCATACGGCATCTCCAGGGCGTCGAAGCGCAGCCCCGTCAGCAGTTCCACCGGTGCCGCACCGGTGGTCGGCCAGCCCAGCTCGTCCTCGTACCACCGGCGGACGGCGGCGAGGGGGCTGCGGGGGTGCGGAAAGGGCACGCGGGCCATGCCCGGTGCAACTCCGCACCCTCCAGGAAGTTACGCTGGGTGGAATTCCGGAAACTGTGTGTGCTCTCCGTGAGGTGCGACGGAGCATTCGGCGGCGCGCGGATGTTCGCCCGTAGCGGATGGAAGCTGCCCGCGCCGCATGGAGTGTCAGTGGCGGCGGGTAAGACAGTCTCAGTGGAAAGAGACGGTGTGACCGGCGCACACGGCGCCGCGGTCCCGGCGATGGCGGGATGCCGACGGTGTGTCGGGCAGGGCCGCGTTCGCCACGGGCGTAGCGGCGGACGGCGTATATGCCTGGCCTGCGGGAACATCGTCTCGCACCATCGAGTTGGAGCAGATGTCAGCTGTTCGGCAGTACATTTCCCCGCCGGAGCGGGGGTGATCCGGACGGGTGTCGGCAGTTGGAATGAGCTGTCCCGCCCTGCGGGACTAGCATGCGGAAGGACAGGGAGGGGACCGACCCCTAACTGCCTGACCGCTCTGAGGAGCGATTAACGATGTTCGAGAGGTTCACCGACCGTGCGCGGCGGGTTGTCGTCCTGGCTCAGGAAGAAGCCCGGATGCTCAACCACAACTACATCGGCACCGAGCACATCCTCCTGGGCCTGATCCACGAGGGTGAGGGTGTCGCCGCTAAGGCCCTGGAGAGCCTCGGGATTTCGCTCGAGGCGGTCCGCCAGCAGGTGGAGGAGATCATCGGCCAGGGCCAGCAGGCCCCGTCCGGGCACATTCCCTTCACCCCGCGTGCCAAGAAGGTCCTGGAGCTGTCGCTCCGCGAGGCCCTCCAGCTCGGCCACAACTACATCGGCACGGAGCACATCCTGCTCGGCCTGATCCGCGAGGGCGAGGGCGTCGCAGCCCAGGTCCTGGTGAAGCTGGGCGCCGATCTCAACCGGGTGCGGCAGCAGGTCATCCAGCTGCTCTCCGGCTACCAGGGCAAGGAGGCCGCCACGGCCGGCGGCCCCGCCGAGGGCACGCCCTCGACCTCCCTCGTCCTGGACCAGTTCGGCCGCAACCTCACCCAGGCCGCCCGCGAATCCAAGCTCGACCCGGTCATCGGGCGCGAGAAGGAGATCGAGCGGGTCATGCAGGTGCTCTCGCGCCGTACGAAGAACAACCCGGTCCTCATCGGCGAGCCCGGCGTCGGCAAGACGGCGGTCGTCGAGGGCCTGGCCCAGGCCATCGTCAAGGGCGAGGTGCCCGAGACCCTCAAGGACAAGCACCTCTACACCCTCGACCTCGGCGCCCTGGTCGCCGGCTCCCGCTACAGGGGTGACTTCGAAGAGCGCCTGAAGAAGGTCCTCAAGGAGATCCGCACCCGCGGCGACATCATCCTGTTCATCGACGAGCTCCACACCCTCGTGGGTGCGGGCGCCGCCGAGGGCGCGATCGACGCCGCCAGCATCCTCAAGCCCATGCTGGCGCGAGGCGAGCTGCAGACCATCGGTGCCACCACGCTCGACGAGTACCGCAAGCACCTGGAGAAGGACGCCGCGCTGGAGCGCCGCTTCCAGCCCATCCAGGTCGCCGAGCCGTCGCTGCCGCACACCATCGAGATCCTCAAGGGTCTGCGGGACCGCTACGAAGCGCACCACCGCGTCTCCATCACGGACTCCGCGCTGGTCGCGGCGGCCACCCTCGCCGACCGCTACATCTCCGACCGGTTCCTGCCGGACAAGGCCATCGACCTGATCGACGAGGCCGGCTCCCGGATGCGGATCCGCCGGATGACCGCGCCGCCGGACCTGCGCGAATTCGACGAGAAGATCGCCGATGTGCGCCGGGAGAAGGAGTCCGCGATCGACTCGCAGGACTTCGAGATGGCCGCGGGCCTGCGCGACAAGGAGAAGCAGCTCCTGGCCGCCAAGGCGAAGCGGGAGAAGGAGTGGAAGGCCGGCGACATGGACGTCGTCGCCGAGGTGGACGAGGAGCTGATCGCCGAGGTCCTGGCCACGGCCACGGGCATCCCGGTCTTCAAGCTCACCGAGGAGGAGTCCAGCCGCCTGCTCCGCATGGAGGACGAGCTCCACAAGCGCGTCATCGGGCAGAAGGACGCCATCAAGGCGCTCTCCCAGGCCATCCGCCGTACCCGCGCCGGCCTGAAGGACCCCAAGCGTCCCGGTGGCTCGTTCATCTTCGCCGGCCCGTCCGGTGTCGGTAAGACCGAGCTGTCCAAGACGCTCGCCGAGTTCCTCTTCGGCGACGAGGACGCCCTGATCTCCCTCGACATGTCGGAGTTCAGCGAGAAGCACACCGTCTCGCGGCTGTTCGGCTCGCCCCCCGGCTACGTCGGCTACGAAGAGGGCGGTCAGCTGACGGAGAAGGTCCGCCGCAAGCCGTTCTCGGTCGTCCTCTTCGACGAGGTCGAGAAGGCCCACCCGGACATCTTCAACTCGCTGCTGCAGATCCTGGAGGACGGTCGCCTGACCGACTCCCAGGGCCGGGTCGTGGACTTCAAGAACACCGTCATCATCATGACGACCAACCTCGGCACCCGGGACATCTCCAAGGGCTTCAACCTCGGCTTCGCGGCCCAGGGCGACGTCAAGACCGGCTACGAACGGATGAAGGCCAAGGTCAACGAGGAGCTCAAGCAGCACTTCCGGCCCGAGTTCCTCAACCGTGTCGACGACACCGTCGTCTTCCACCAGCTCACCGAGGAAGACATCATCCAGATCGTCGACCTGATGATCGCCAAGGTGGACGAGCGGCTCAAGGACCGCGACATGGGCATCGAGCTCAGCGGCGAGGCCAAGAAGATGCTGGCCAAGCGCGGGTACGACCCGGTGCTCGGCGCCCGTCCGCTGCGCCGCACGATCCAGCGCGAGATCGAGGACGCCCTCTCGGAGAAGATCCTCTTCGCCGAGCTGCGTCCGGGCCACATCGTGGTCGTCGATGTCGAGGGCGAGGGGGAGAACGCCAAGTTCACCTTCCGCGGCGAGGAGAAGGCGGCCCTGCCGGACGCCCCGCCGATCGAGTCCGCCACCGGCGGCTCGGGCCCGAACCTGAGCAAGGACGCCTGATCCTGATAAGCGACACCTGAGCCGTTAAGCGGCGCAGGCAACGCACACAGATAAGGGACTGCCCCGAAACCGTGAGAAACGGTTTCGGGGCAGTCCCTTTTCGGGTGGGGACCATTTTCGGCCATGAACTCTGAATCCAGCCATCCAGCCATCCAGGCATCCGGGTATCCAGTCATCCAGCTATGTGGCCATCCGCCATCCCGCCTTCGGGCGGCGTGGCGCTGTGTGGTGTGGTGGCGGTCACGAATTCGGCGATCCCGATAGTGCGGTGAATGGAATATCGGGCGGATCCGGGTAATCCACATCACACGTTTTCGAGTAACCCAGTTCACATGGAGGGGAAATTGGATCTCTTCCTGTCGTGATATGGCGCACAGGGATTCCGGGACTACTAGAGGGGTTAGGGGAGGGGAGAGGGTGACGGCCGGGGATTCGCGGCGGATGCGGCAGGGGCGGCAGAGGCGGTCGGCCGGGGTGCGGCTGCGCCCGTGCCGTACAGGGCAGAAACCACTGATCAGGGGGCTGTGGTGGGTGCCCGAGCGCGTCCCCTCCTGTCCGTTTTGAGGGGGTTGGTGGGGATGGGCTCGGTGAATGCGAGAGGGATATTCCCTCGTCCGTCATACGGGGTGCGGTAGTAGAAAGGGCCCCTTGGCGAGGGGCTTGATGCGGGTTACCAAGGGATGGCGCTCCCGGTCCGCAGCCGGGAAACCAATCAATTTCCCCGGAGGGTAAACCCGCATGTCGAAGTCCACCGCCATACGTAATTCCAAGAAGTCCGTGCTGCGTAACCGCGTCGCCGTCGTGGCCGCCGGTATCGGCATCACCGCGGCGCTCGGCGCCGGTGTCGCCTCCGCCGCCGACAGCGGGCTGCTGGGTCTCACCTCGGGCGTCGGCTCGACCGTCGCCGCCCAGGCCGACGCTCAGGTCAAGGCCGCCGCCGACGCCCAGCAGGCCGCTGCGAAGGCGAAGCAGGACGCGGCGAAGAAGGCCAACGCGTGGGTGACGCCGCTGGACAAGTACACCCTCGGCTCCACCTTCGGTCTCGCCGGCAACATGTGGTCGCACAGCCACAGCGGTCAGGACTTCGTCGCATCGAGCGGCACCCCGGTCAAGGCCGTGCACGGTGGCACCGTCGTCAAGGCCGGCCTGAACATCGACGGCCCCGCGTACGGCAACGCCATCGTGATCAAGCACGACAACGGCATGTACTCCCAGTACGCACACCTGTCATCGGTGCAGATCAAGGTCGGTCAGAACGTCTCCACCGGCCAGCAGATCGGCCTGGTCGGCAGCACCGGCAACTCCACCGGTCCCCACCTGCACTTCGAGGTCCGCACCGGCCCCAACTACGGGACGGGCATCGAGCCGACCGGATTCCTGCGGGCTCACGGCGTGACCGTCTGATCACGTCTGAGCTGAATCCGGCCGGACTGGCCGGCGGCTCGGCGGGTTTGCCGCCGTGACCAGTTCTGTGGCGACCTCGAGGAAAGCCCTGCGCTTGTCCTCGGGGTCGCCTTCCAGGCTTTGGGCGGCGAAGAGATGGGCCTGCAGGGCGAACAGCGCCGTGATGCAGCGCACCTGATCCACCAGCTCGGCATCGGGCTCCTTGAGGAACCCGGAGAGGGTCAGCAGACGCTGCCGGAAGCTCTCGCCGATGGTCAGCTCGCGCACCGTCGCCTGGTTCTGGTGCATGAAGTGGAAGAAGGGCCCGGCGGAGCGCAGGCACTCGCTGTACTCGCTGATCAGCCGCTGCTTGGTCTCCAGGGTGCGCGGCTGCCCCTCGGCCCAGGCGATCAGCTCGTCGATGGGCCTGGTCACGTCCTGGAACACACTGATGACGATGTCTTCCTTGGACTTGAAGTGGTAGTAGAGCGCCGCCTTGGTGACCTCCAGCCGCTCGGCGATCTCGCGTAGTGAGGTCTTGTCGTAGCCCTGCTCGGCGAACAGCTCCAGAGCGACGTCCTGAATGCGCTGTCGGGTGTTCCCCCTGCGCGCCTGCGGTGTGCTCACGGTGCTTCTCCTGCTTGTCGGTACTGGTCAGAGGGCTGCCCAGGCGGGTTCCAGAGAAACTTACTTGACGCCCGGCTAGTAGGTCACCTACCTTCTCCAGCGTAGTGAACTAGCCGGTCGGCAAGTAAGTGGGAGTGGAACAATGGGGAAGTCGCGATCCGCGACCCCGACGGGGGAGAGAACAACATCCGGCGCGTCCGCGACGGCGGACGGACCGCAGCCCGCGTCCCCAGCGGGCGCGGACGGGGACAAGCAGCCGGCGAGCGTACGCGTCGTGCTCTTCGCGCTGATGATCGCGATGCTGCTCGCCATGCTGGACAACATGATCGTCGGCACCGCGATGCCGACCATCGTCGGCGAGCTCGGCGGAATGAGCCACCTTTCCTGGGTGGTCACCGCCTACACCCTCGCCACCGCGGCCTCCACACCCATCTGGGGCAAGCTCGGCGACATGTACGGACGCAAGGGCGTCTTCCTCACCTCCATCGTGATCTTCCTGATCGGCTCGGCGCTCTCCGGCATGGCCCAGGACATGGGCCAGCTGATCGGCTTCCGCGCCGTACAGGGCCTGGGCGCGGGCGGTCTGATGGTCGGCGTCATGGCGATCATCGGTGACCTGATCCCGCCGCGGGAACGCGGCAAGTACCAGGGCATGATGGCCGGTGTCATGGCCGTCGCCATGATCGGCGGACCGCTGGTCGGCGGCACCCTCACCGACCACCTCGGCTGGCGCTGGAGCTTCTACATCAACCTGCCGCTCGGCGCGGTCGCCCTGGTCATGATCACCACGGTGCTGCACCTGCCGAAGAAGCGGTCGCAGACCCGGATCGACTATGTGGGCGCCGCGCTGCTCACCCTCGGCATCACGGCCCTGGTGCTGATCACCACCTGGGGCGGCACCGAGTACGACTGGCTCTCCAGCCAGATCGTCGGCCTCGGCATCGCCGGTGTGCTGGCGCTGGTGGCCTTTGTCCTGGTGGAGCGCAAGGTCAGCGAGCCGGTGCTGCCGCTGCACATCTTCCGTAACGGCAACTTCTCGCTCGTCACCGTCATCGGCTTCCTGGTCGGCTTTGTGATGTTCGGGTCGATGACGTTCCTGCCGCTGTTCCAGCAGACCGTGCAGGGCGCCTCGGCCACCAACTCGGGTCTGCTGCTGCTTCCGATGCTGCTGGCGATGATGGCCGTCTCGCTGGTCGCCGGCCGGTTCACCACCCAGACCGGCAAGTACAAGATCTTCGTCGTGGGCGGCGGCGCGCTGATCACCGCGGGGCTGGCGCTGCTGTCCCTCATGGACACCGGCACCACGCGCTTCACCTCGGGTGCCTTCATGGCGGTGCTCGGCGTTGGTATGGGCTTCCTGATGCAGACCACCATGCTGATAGCCCAGAACAGCGTCGAGATGAAGGACATGGGCGTCGGCTCCTCGTCCGCCACCCTCTTCCGTACGATCGGCGGCTCCTTCGGCGTCGCGATCTTCGGTGCGATCTTCACCAGTCAGGTGCAGTCCACAATGACCGAACGGATCGGCAAGGCCGCCGAGAAGATCACCAGCGGTGGGGCCCAGATGGACCCGAAGAGCCTGGCCAAGCTCCCGCCGATGGTCAAGGACGCGTACGCGCACGCGGTGGCCTCCGGCACCCACCAGGTCTTCGTCTGGGGCGCGGTGGTCAGCGTCATCGGCTTCGCGGCGGCGTGGTTCCTGAAGGAAGTACCGCTGCGCGGCGGGCCCGCCAAGCCGGCGGAGAACCCGGAGGGTGGGGACGCTCCGGTGGACCGGGTGGCAGTGGCGGAGACCGTCTGACCCGGCCTGCGTTCTCGGCCCCGAGGCGGCCCCCGGCATCCGTGCCGGGGGCCGCCCGCCGTATCGGGGCACCGTATTGCGGCACCGGCAGGACGGCCGGTCCGGGGCGATTACCGGTCCGGGACGACTACCGGCCCGGAAGAGACGACTACCGGTCCGGAAGATGGATGACCGGAAAGCTCCCCGTGTTCGTCGGCGCGTTCTCCGGCAGCCACAGCACGGACACCGCCCCGGTCGAGCCGTCCGTGAGCTCATCCGCGTTACGGAAGGTGAGCCGGGCGCCCAGCACCCGGGCCTGGCCGGTCGCGATCGTCAGGCCCAGGCCGTGGCCGCGGCCGGCCCGGTCGCTGCTGCCGGTGCGGAACCGGCTCGGCCCCTCCCGGAGCAGCGCCTCCGGGAAGCCCGGGCCGTGGTCGCGGACCCGCAGCACCCTGCCCTCGACGGTGACCTCGATCGGCGGCCTGCCGTGCCGGGCGGCGTTCGCGATGAGATTGCCCAGGATCCGCTCCAGGCGGCGCGGATCCGTGGTGACCTCGGCGTCCCGTACGACCTCGACGGTGATGTCCGGGTCGAGGGCCCGGACCCGGCGGATCACGAACTCGCCGAGCGCGACGTCCTGGAGCTCGGCGCGCTCGGCGTAGCCGTCGAGCCGGGCCACCTCCAGCACGTCCTCGACCAGGGTGCGCAGCGCCTGCGCCCGGTCCCGTACCAGCTCCGACGGGCGGCCGGGCGGCAGCAGTTCGGCCGCGGTGAGCAGGCCGGTGACCGGTGTGCGCAGCTCATGGGCGATATCGGCGGTCACCCGGCGCTCGGCCTCGATGCGCTCCTGAAGGGCGTCCGACATCGCGTCGACGGCCCAGGCCAGATCGTCGGTCTCGTCGTGCACCCGCCCGCCGCCGACCTCGTCACGGATCCGCACCGCGGTGTCCCCGTCGGCCAGCTTGCCGGCCGCCGCGGCCGCCTTGCGCAGCCGCTTGGACAGCCGTCCGCCGACCAGTACGCCCAGCGCACAGCCACCGACCACCACCGCGGTCGAGCCGACGAGCAGCGCCCGGTCCAGGTCCTCCAGAACGGCGAAGCGGTCCGGGAAGTGGTCGTGCATGGACAGCACCCGGCCGTCGCCCAGCGGCGAGGCGGCCCAGACCTCGGGAGCGGTCTCCCCGGTGTCCTGGAGGTAGGTGGCCCGCTCGCCCTTGGCGATCCCCGCGCGCAGCTCCCGCGGCATCGCCGGATCGTCGAGCTTCGCGCCGAACTGCAGCCGGTTGGTGGACTCGAAGATCTTCTGCGTGAAGTTGAGCCGCTCGATCTGCACATCCCGGCTGTTGTCGAGCATCGAATGCCGGGCCGCGTTGTGTACGACAATGCTCAGCGCGACCGCGACCAGCGCTCCGACGAGCGCGATCGCGGCGCTGAGCTTCCATCTCAGCCCCGTCCGCAGGGCCAGTCTGACCACCGGAGGTGTCAGCCTCTCAGCTTGTATCCAAAGCCCCGGACCGTTTCGATCCGGTCCTGGCCGATCTTGCCGCGCAGCCGCTGGACATGGACGTCCACGACCCGGGTGTCACCGCCCCAGCCGTAGTCCCAGACCCGCTCCAGCAGCTGGTCCCGCGACAGGACCGTACCCGGGGCGTTGGAGAACTCCAGCAGCAGCCGCATCTCGGTGGGCGTCAGCGCGACGTTCTGGCCGCCTTTGCGCACCTCCATGCCCTCTGTGTCGACCTCGAGATCACCGAAGCGCAGCACCGACTCGACGGGCACGCCCGCCTCGTCCGCCGCCGGTTTACCGCCGTCCGGCCCGCTGGCGTGGCCGAAGCGGCGCAGCACGGCGCGGATCCGGGCGACCAGCACCGCACCGTCGAACGGCTTGGTGACGTAGTCGTCCGCGCCCGCCTCCAGGCCCAGCACCACATCGATCGAGTCGGCACGCGCCGACAGCATGATCACCGGCACCGTCGACTCGTCACGGATCCGCCGGCACAGGCTGACGCCGTCCAGCCCCGGCACCATCACATCCAGCAGGGCGATGTCGGGGCGGTTGGCGCGGAACGCCTCCAGGCCCGCAAGCCCGTCCGGCATAGCGGTGACCACGAACCCGTCCCGCTCCAGGGCGAGTTGGGTGGCCTCACGGATGACGTCGTCGTCCTCGACGAAGAGGACATGGGTCTCGGCCATGTGGTTCTCTCAGCCCTCCGATACCGCACTGTCGTCCGGCGTGCCGCCGGCGACCGTGGTCTTGCTGTAGTCGGTGTGATACTTCTCGTGCTCGGCGAAGCGGTCCTTGGTCCAGCGGTACACCACCACGTTCTCACCGGACGGGCAGCACACTTTGTCACTGGGCGCGTAGGTCTGTGTGGAGATCTCCAGCTCACCCTTGCTGATCCCCGCGTGGACCGACGGCTGCTCATTCGCGTACACGTTGTCATACCCGTCCCGCGCGCCGCTGCTCCTGCGGTAGACGTACGAGCCGATGCCCACGGAATCCGCGCAGGTCATGACGTTGACGATGACATCCGGAGCCTCGCTGCCGGTCAGTGACGCATAGGTCACATCGATCGCGTACTCATCGGCCGCACAGGGCTTGTACAGGGACTTCTTCACATCCGCGCTGACCTTGGGGTCGTCCTTCATCAGGTGGACGATGTCGGCCTTCGTGGCACCGGTGGGAGCGCTGGGAGCGGGGGTGGGAGAAGTGGGGGCAGTGGGAGCAGTGGGGGCGGGAGTGGCGGCGCGGCCGGGCGCGGTGCTCGCGCTCGCCGTGCCCTTCGACGCGGTCGAGCTGCTCGCCGAACCCTCGGGGCGGACGCCCTCGGCCCCGGAATGACATCCGGCCAGCAGAAGGCCGACGGCGGCCACACCTGCCGTGGCCGCGCCGCCTCTGGTCAACCCGATCCTGGGCCACCTGTTCCTGGACAATCCGTACCCGCTCACCGTGCTGCTCGCACAGCTGCCGCTCCTGCTGCTGCCGTTCCTGATGTGATTGTCGCGCGCCGAGCTGTGAACCGTACGGCATCGGTGGACGTGACGGCTTCCGTGACCGTTCTCACAGATCGTTCGTACGGGCCGTACGCACGGGCCGTTCTCACACGTGACGCCACTGCCACCACTACCACTGCTGCCACCACCGCTTCCGCTGATACGGCACTGGTGGCGCGCCGCGGGGTCAGGCCGCGCAGCGCTCCCTTTCCTGCACACCACGTCCCTGCACACCACGTCCCTGCGCACCGCGCTCCAGCACCCGAGCGTCGATGTCGCGCGACTCCAGCTCCTGGCGCAGCCGGGCCAGCGCGCGGTGCAGGGTGCTCTTGACCGTTCCGGTGGACATGCCGAGCGCGGCAGCGGTCTCCTCGGTGCTCATCTGCTCCCAGTGCCGCAGTACGACGACGCTGCGCTGCTTCGGGGCCAGCACCCCGAGGATGTCCATCAGCAGGGCACGGTCCGCGCGCTGCTCGGTGCCGTCGTCCACGCTCGCGTCCGGGAGCTGCTCGGTGGGCACCTCCTCCAGCTTGCGCGCCCGCCACCACTCCGTCCGAGTGTTGATCATGACGCGGCGGAGGTAGGCGTCCGCCAGCGACTTGTCCGCTATGCCGTCCCAGCGGCCGTAGGTGCGGACCAGGGCCGTCTGGAGGAGGTCCTGGGCGTCAACCGGATCGGGAACCAGGCGCCTGGCACTGCGCAGCAGGGCCTCCTGCCGCGTACGCACGTACTCTTCGAAGTCCAGTACCTTGCCGCCGCTGGTCGCCATGTTGACGCCTCCGATCCGCTTGCGATTCCCCACGTTGTCCGTGCCGGCGGTCGTCTCCAGCACGGGGAAGACGCTACGGAGGGGGTGTTGCGGCGTAGTGTGCGTGGGCCCCACAGCGAGTGCACGGAAAACCCTCGGTTGTGTAACAGCCCGCTGGGGGTCATACCTCGGACGGACGGGGGGCTTGCGCGCGTCATCCTTCGGACGGACGTGCGGCCCGTCATAAGGTCTACGCGCGCTCCGAGGCCGTGTTCCGAGGCTGCGATCGAACGGCGTCACGTCAGGGCGAGACGTTTTCAGCTGTGCCGGCCCAGTGGCTGACGGCGACTCAGGAGCCGGAGCGGCAGCGGGCCGGGCACGGCCGCCGCAGCAGCGGCCGCCCCCACATCCTGGCAATTGTGACAGCCGCGTGACGGCGGCAGCACGGGTACAGCTACAGCTGCGTGTGAGTACGCGTGCGTACGCGTGTGTACGTGCACGTGTATGTGCACGTACGTATGCGTACGTGTGAGGCGGCGGCAACCGGCAACGTCAGCCGGCCGATGCCGCCGGCCAGGCCAGCGGCAGACGACGAGGCAGCCGGCCAGGCCGGCGGCAGACGACGAGACGGCCGACACCGGGCCGGCGGCAGCCGGAACGGGTGACTGAGCCGGGACGGGTGACCCGGAACGGGTGACCCGGAACGGGTGACTAAGTCAGCGGCAGCCGGTACCGGCCCCCGCCCACCGGCTCCACCAGACCGTCCGAGACCAGCCCGTCCAGTGCCCGGGCCCGTTGCACCGGCTCGTCCCATACCGCGTCCAGCACCACCTGCGGTACCGGTGTCACCGACTCACGCAGGACGGCGAGCAGCTTGCCGCGCACCTGGCGGTCGGTCCCCGCGTACGTCTGGGTGCGCCGCGCCGGACCGTCGTGCGCCGGGGAACCGGCCAGCCGCCAGGCGCACTGCGCGGCGATCGGACAGCGGTGGCACTCCGGGGAGCGCGCCGTGCACACCAGCGCACCCAGCTCCATGGTCGCCGCCGCCCAGCGCGCAGCGACATGCTCGTCCCCGGGCAGCAGCTGACGGGCGAGTTTGCGCTCCGCCGCGGTGGTGGCGTTCGGCGGGTACTCCCGGCCGGCCACCGCGCGGGCGAACACCCGGCGCACATTGGTGTCCAGCACCGCGTGCCGCTGCCCGTACGCGAACGACGCCACCGCGGCGGCGGTGTACTCGCCGACACCGGGCAGTGCCAGCAACTGGCCGTGCTCGCGCGGTACGTCACCGCCGTGCCGCTCCTGTATGGCGGACGCGGCGGCGTGCAGGCGCAAAGCGCGCCGCGGATAGCCGAGGCGGCCCCAGGCCCGTACCGCCTCGCCGGGTGCCTCGGCGGCCAGGTCGGCGGGGCGCGGCCAGCGGGCCAGCCACTGCTCGTACACCGGCAGCACTCTGCTGACCGGAGTCTGCTGCAGCATGAACTCGCTCACCATCACACCCCAGGCGCCCGCCTCGGGGCGGCGCCAGGGCAGATCGCGGGCGTGCTCGTCGAACCAGTCGGTGACCGGGCCGTGCAGCTCGGTCCCGTCTGCGGCCCCCGCGGCCGGAACGGCGGCGGAGGCGGTCTCGGCGGCGGCGGTCGGGGCAGGAGAGGTGACAGGCGTCGAAGTCATGGCACCGCCGATCCTGGCACGTTCCCCCGCGCCCCGGAAACGCACCGGGCCCGCCCCGCCGCGCGCCCACCCGCACGCAGGACGGCCGCATACGCACGGGTGGCCGCTACCGGCGGTACGTAACGAAGGGAACTAATAACTCTCTGTAATCGTTGCCGAGATATTGGAGGCGACGCGCGAGGATGCGGGACGCGCGAGGAGAGGATGCGGGCAGAGGCTGTCGGCGCGCGGGCACGCGACAGTGGACGACATGAGGGCTGAGGGATGACGACATGAGGCTCAGGGGCGGCGACGGCGGACGACATGGGGGCTGAGGGATGAGGGGCGCGACGGCGGCATGACGGGCACGACGAAGGCGGGCGGACATGGCGAAGACAGGTGACACGAACGCCCCGGGTGACACGAACGACCCGGGCGGCGTGCCGGTGAAGGTTCCGGAGCCGATCCGGCGGGCGCTGGCCGTGCACACGACGCTGACACTGGCGTACGTGGACGAGGACGGGCCGCAGGCCTGCGCGGTGCTGTACGCCATGGATGCCACGGAGGGCGGGGTGAAGCTGTACTTCGTCACCGCGGTCACGACCCGGCATGGCCGGGCTCTGGCCGGGCCCGGGCCGGGCGGTGCCGGTGAGCCCCGTGACGCCGGCGCTGGTGGGCCCGGTGACGCCAGGGTCGCGTTTACGGCGCAGCGGGACGGCCAGGAGTGGAGCGGGCTCACGGGGCTTCAGGGGCGTGGCCGCTGCCGCGTGCTGACCGGCGCCGAGCGGGCGATCGGCTGGCGGGTCTACACGGAGCGCTTCCCCTTCGTCGAGGCGAGCGATCAGCTGCGTACCGCCCTGGAGCGCACCACCCTGTGGGAGTTGCGCCCCGACTGGCTGCGGCTGATCGACAACGGACAAGGTTTCGGCCACAAAGAGGAGTGGCGGCGGACGGCGGACGAGTAAGCGGGGGGGGGGGGGGACGGCCGGAGGCCCGTAGGGCGGCTGATCGCGCCTCGACTGTTTTTGCCTCGGCCGTCTGTGCCTCGTATGTGCCTCGTATCTACGCCTTGACGAGTACGCGCCAGCGGCCGGAGCGCATGCGGTGCACCAGGTTGGTGACCGGACGGCTGAGCAGGGCGGCGGTGAGGGCTGCCACGGCTGCGCCCAGGGCGAGGCCGGCCGCCACGTCGTGCGGGTAGTGGACGCCCACGAACACGCGGGAGAAGCCGGTCAGCAGGGCGACCGGCAGGGCCAGCCAGCAGGCGGCCCGCCAGGCGACGGCGATGCCCACCGCCAGTGCCGCGGCGATCGTCGAGTGGTTGCTGGGGAAGGACCAGTCGCCCTCGGGCGGGCACCGCACGATCGAGGCGGCTGCCCCGGCGACCGCACGGCATGGCCGTTCCTCGTCGACCACGCTCTTGACGATCTCGCTCAGCAGGTAGGCGACGGCGGTAGCTATCGGCACCAGTACCGCGAGTGCGACCGAGCGCGCCGTACCGCTACGGGCCCGCCACCACCCCACGACCGCCACGGCCATGAGGAGCAGGATCCCGGCCTCGGTGCCGATGTCGGCCAGGGTGCGGAGCCAGTTGGGTGCGTCGTGTGCGAGGTCGGTGATGTCGCGGTAGAGGCTGGTGCTGTTCATGACCGATGAGCGTACGTTTCCGGGCCGGCCGGGGGCGGTGGATGAACGTCGCAAGGCACGTCTGATGAACGTGGAGTGTAGGGATGGCGAATTCGAGGGTGCGCCTTGTTCGGGGGCGTGTGCCCGTACGCCGGTGAGGGGCGTGTGCCCGTACGTCCGTAAGGGGCGTGTCCGTGCGTACGGAGGTGTGTTCGTGCGCACGGAGGCGTGTCCGTACGCGTCTGATCGGCGGTGGGGGCGTCTGGGGGTGGACTGGTGGTGGAGGGGGGTAGGTGTTGGCTAACGGGGCATCAGGGTGTGAGGGCGGGAAAGGCGGTCGCGATGGCGGTGCCGAGCGGATTATGTGAAAAGTTGCAGCCTGATGCGGCGGGTAGTGGCCGGTGTGACTGCGGATCTCTCGTAGAGTTTCCGCGTGGGATCACTGCGCAATCCGATCGGGCCGCTTCCCTCCTCCATCTACTGGCGGCGGAGGGCCGTTGCGCTGGCCATCGTCGTACTCCTCGTGCTTCTGATCGTGTGGGTCCTGAGTCTGGGCGGCGACAGTGCCAACGGCGGCGACGAGGGCAAGGGGGGCGCGCGCGGCAAGGAGCCCGCGACGTCCATCACGCCGGGGCCTTCCTCCAGCGGCCCGGCGATCAGTCAAAAGCCGGGCGGGCGCGATGAGTCGAGCGGCGGTGGGGAGGCCGGCTCGGGCTCCGGTTCCGGCGGCGGCTCGGGGGCTTCGGGCGGCGGTAGCGGCGGTTCCGGTGGTGGATCCGGCTCCGGCGGCGCCGGATCGGGCGGTTCCGGGGGCGGCGCCCTCGGTCAGGGCTCCGGCAGTGTGGTGCCGGCCGACTCGAAGCTGCCCAACTGCGCCTATCCGAAGGTGGAGTTGGAGCTGGAGAGCGTCAAGAGTTCCTACGCACCCGACGGGAAGCCGAAGTTCGAGCTGACGGTCAAGAACGCCGATGGTGCGGCGTGCAAGGTGGACCTCGGGCAGAAGGCGTCCGTGCTGACGATCACCGACGCGTCGGGTGACGACCGGGTGTGGGCCTCGAACGACTGCCCCTCGGGTACGGCCCCCACTCTGCTGGAGGTGCCGGCGAAGGGTTCCGTGAAGCGCACGATCGAGTGGGACCGCCGGGCCAGCAGCCCGCAGTGTGTGACGCCGAGTTCGGCCCTGGTGCCGAACGGCAAGTATGTGATCGAGGCGAAGGTGCCGGGGTTGAAGGCGGTCCGTACGTCGTTCGTGCTCGATGAAAGCTGAGCGGAGCGCATCAAGGTTCAGTGCTGAGCGCTCAGTGCTCAGTGCTCGGTGCTCAGTGCTCGGTGGGGCGGTGTCGGGGGCGCTGAGCGGAGCGGCGTCGGGGTGCCGGAGCGCCGGGGGGCCTGTAGTAGGGGGTGGGCGGGGGTGTCCCGTAGGGGGAAGTCGAACGGATTCCCTAGGGGGAGCAAGGCCCCCCGGTAGGCCACAACGTGGCGGGGGCGGGGAGTGTTCCCGCCGGGTGTTGTGGGGTGTGCCCACCCGGGCAGGGCGGGGTAGGCCCTGGACGTACCGCTCGGCGTAGAAAGGCGTAGAAACAGGCCCTATCGCCAGACGTACCGCTCGGCGTAGAGATCGAGCCCTCGTGCAGGTAGGCCCTAGACGTACCGCTCCAGGATGGAGGACTCCGCGAGCCTGGAGAGGCCCTCGCGGACCGAGCGGGCGCGGGCCTCGCCGACGCCGTCTACCGTCTGGAGGTCGTCGACGCTGGCGGCGAGCAGTTTCTGGAGGCCGCCGAAGTGGTCGACGAGACGGTCGATGACGGTGCCGGGAAGGCGGGGGACCTTGGCCAGCAGGCGGAAGCCGCGGGGGGAGATCGCGGAGTCGAGGGTTTCGGGGGCGCCGCTGTAGCCCAACGCGCGGGCGACGATGGGGAGTTCCAGCAGCTCGGTGTGGGTGAGGGAGTCGAGCTCGGCGAGCGCCTCGGCGACCGTGCGGGAGCGCTTGGCGGTGGGCTCGGGGACGTAGTCGCGGACGACCAGTTCGCGTTCCGGCTCCACGCCGGCGATCAGCTCTTCGAGCTGGAGGGCGAGGAGCCGTCCGTCCGTGCCGAGCTCGACGACGTACTCGGCGATCTCGGTGGCGATGCGGCGGACCATCTCCAGGCGCTGGGCGACCGCGGTGACATCGCGGACGGTGACCAGGTCCTCGATCTCCAGGGCGGAGAGGGTGCCGGCCACCTCGTCGAGACGGAGCTTGTAGCGCTCCAGGGTCGCCAGGGCCTGGTTGGCGCGGGAGAGGATCGCGGCGGACTCCTCCAGGACGCGGCGTTCGCCGTCGACGTAGAGGGCGATCAGGCGCATGGACTGACTGACCGAGACGACCGGGAAGCCGGCCTGGATGGAGACGCGCTGGGCGGTGCGGTGGCGGGTGCCGGTCTCCTCGGTGGGGATGGAGGCGTCCGGGACCAACTGGACGCCGGCGCGGAGGATCTTGGTGATGTCCTTGTCGATGACGAGGGCGCCGTCGAGTTTGCAGAGTTCGCGAAGGCGGGTGGCGGTGAATTCGACGTCGAGGACGAAGCCGCCGGTGCACATGGACTCGACGGTCTTGTCGAAGCCCAGCACGATCAGGCCGCCCGTATTGCCGCGGAGGATGCGCTCCAGACCGTCGCGCAGGGCGGTACCGGGAGCGACGGCGCTGAGCGAGGCGCGCATCAGGCTCTCGGTGCCGGAGGTGCCACCGGACCTGCCGGGAGTCGATGCCCGGTCGTTGACTGCCACTGCACTCCTCCGTCGCAAGGTCGCTCGGTCCGCAGGCCGCCCGCCCATGCTGCGGTTCGACGTACCAGCGGAGCGTACGTGGCCGACAGGCAATTCTGCGGGGACGGGCGGGACCAGGGAAAAGTCTACCGGCGTACGCCCTCTTCCCGTGGGGCCTCGTTTCCAGGCGCCCGCTCGCCTGCCTGCCCGCTCGCCTGCCCGACTGCCTGCCCGCCTGCTCACCTGCCCGCCCGCTTGCCTGCAAGCCCCTGCATTCCTACGGGGCCTGGTCTTTCCCTTCCCTGTCTTTCTTTCCCCGCCTACGGCCCCTCGCCTTCCTACCGGGCCCCCTAGCCTTCCCGCGCGGCGTCCCGGTCTTCCCGAGGGGCCTCCCGGCGTACGCGCTTGGGCAGGACGCTCAGTGCCTGCCCGACGTCGGCGACCTCCAGGACCCGCATCCCGTCGGGGATCTTGCCCGGGTCGGAGGGGACCAGGGCGTGGGTGAAGCCGAGCCGGGCGGCCTCGGACAGCCGGCGCTGGACTCCGGTGACCCGTCTGACCTCGCCGGCGAGCCCCACCTCCCCGATGGCGACCAGGTTCTTGGGGAGCGGGGTGTCGCTGGCCGCGCTGGCCAGGGCGAGGGCCACGGCGAGATCGGCGGCGGGCTCGGTCAGCTTCACCCCGCCGACGGTGGCGCTGTAGATGTCGCGTTTGCCGAGGGCGTTGATCCGGCCGCGCTGCTCCAGGACGGCGAGCATCATCGAGACCCGGGAGGTCTCCAGGCCGGAGGTGGTGCGCCGGGGCGAGGGGATCTGGGAGTCGACGGTCAGCGCCTGGACCTCGGCGACCAGGGGGCGGCGGCCCTCCAGCGTCACCGTGAGGCAGGTGCCGGGCACCGGTTCGGCGCGGCGGGTGAGAAACAGGCCGGAGGGGTCGGCGAGGCCGGTGATCCCCTCATCGTGCAGTTCGAAGCAGCCGACCTCGTCGGTGGTGCCGTAGCGGTTCTTGACGCCGCGGACCAGGCGCAGGCGGGCGTGCCGGTCACCCTCGAAGTGGAGGACGACGTCGACGAGGTGCTCCAGGAGGCGGGGGCCGGCGATGGCGCCGTCCTTGGTGACGTGGCCCACCAGGAGGGTGGACATACCGCGTTCCTTGGAGGCCCGGATCAGGGCGCCGGCGACCTCGCGGACCTGGGCCATACCGCCGGGGGCGCCGTCGATCTCGGGGGAGGCGACGGTCTGGACGGAGTCGAGGATGAGGAGGGAGGGCTTGACGGTGTCGAGGTGGCCGAGGACGGCGGAGAGGTCGGTCTCGGCGGCGAGGTAGAGGTGGTCGTCGATGGCGCCGATACGGTCGGCGCGCAGCCGCACCTGGCTCGCGGACTCCTCGCCGGTGACGTAGAGGGTGCGGTGGTCGTCGGAGGCGGCCTTGGCGGCGGCGTCCAGGAGGAGGGTGGACTTGCCGACGCCGGGTTCGCCGGCGAGGAGCACGACGGCGCCGGGGACCAGGCCGCCGCCGAGCACCCGGTCCAGCTCGGCCACGCCCGTGGAGCGGGCGGTGGCCTGCCGGCCGTCGACCTGGCCGATGGGCAGGGCGGCGGCGGTGACCCGGCCGGGCGCGGTCGTCCGCACGGCGGGGGCGCCGCCGAACTCCTCGACCGTGCCCCACGCCTGGCACTCGGGGCAGCGGCCGAGCCACTTGGCCGTGGTCCAGCCGCATTCGGTGCAGCGGTAGGAGGGGCGCTCCTTGCCCGACGATTTACGCGTTGCCATGGAGTCACCGTAGCGGTGGGGTCTGACAGCGCCCCCGCGCGGAGGTCCCGACCTTGCGATGGGCGCCCTCGAGTCGCAGCGCGTCCGTGCGGCGTCTGCTTGCGTCGAGTGGGTGGCGTACGCCGAGTACACCTCAAGAACGGACGGGTCCGTGTCCTCTTTTGAGGGAGAAGGTCACCCGTATGGGTTAAAAGATACCCGGGAGTGCAGATCCGGCTGCATCATCCCCCTACCGTCGCCGGGGTGATGAGCAGCAGGCCCGAGCACCCCACGCACTCCACCGGCGCACACCGGTCGCGCGGCGACGACCGGCGCCGGCCGCGATCCACTGAGCCGCACGACCCGCCCGCCCCCGACGGGCACCCCGCTCCCGACGGGTGCGAGGACGACGGCGACGACGGCTACGAGCCTTACCTGGACGGGCTGTTCACCTACTGTCTGTCCGTCCTGTGCGATCACGACGCGGCGACCGCGGTGCTCGGCGAGGTGCTCGCGCTCGCCGAGCGGCACCGCGGCCGGCGCCCCGCCGATCCGGGGCTGCACCGCTCCTGGCTCTACGCCCTGGCCCGCTGGGCCTGTCTGCGCCGGCTCGCCGAACGGGCGGCGCCGGACGCCAAGCGGATGGACGCGAAGGCGCCGGGCGCGAAGGGGCCGGGCGACGCCGGCCGGCGGCAGCGCGAACTGGCCGCCCTGGCCTGGCCGGAGGCCGCCGGTACGACGCCGCGGCAGCGCGAGGCGCTGGAACTCTCGGTGCGTCATCGCCTCTCCGCCGACGAGGTCGCCGCGGTGCTCGGCGCCGACCCGATCGCCACCCGCGCCCTGCTGGCCACCGCGTCCTGCGAGGTGGAACGGACCCGGGCGGCGCTCGCCGTCGTCGAATCCGGCCGGTGCCGCGAAGTCGCACGGCTGGCGGGCGACAGCCGGACGCTGCTGGGCGCGGCGCTCAGCCGGGAGCTGGTACGCCACGTCGACGACTGCGCCGTGTGCCGGCGGACCGCCGAGCGGGCCACCGTACCGGGGACCTGGCCGGGCACCGCGCCGGTGGCCCAGGGCGCATTGCCGCTGGTCAGCGCGGAACGGGAGGCCGTACTCGGTGCGCTGGCGGCGGCCCGGCGCTCGCGGTCGGGGCGTGCCGAGGGGGTGGCCGGTGCCGGACGCGGCGGTGGCCGGACGCGTGGAGCAAACGGTTCTCCGCGCTACGACCGCAACGGCTTCCCCGTAGGCGCCCCCACGGACCGGGCCGCCCGCAGGCGCAGGCTGCGCGCCCGGGCCCTGACCACGACGGTGGTCGCCACGGTCGTCGCGGCGCCGGTGCTCGCCCTCTGGGCGGCCTACCGCGGGGCACCCGCCGCATCCGAGGTGGCGGACGGCGTGCCCTCGGTGACGGCCAACGACACGGGCACCGGCCCGCGGCTCGGCGGCCGCCCGTACGAGAACGCCGGCAACGCCCGGACGACGCCCGAGCCCGGGTACACGACAGGGGACGGGGGGACGCCCGATGTGTCGGTCGAAGTGATCGGGGAGGACGGCACCCCGCTGCGGGCCGGGAACGCGGGCCGGCGGGCGAGGAAGGGCCCGGGGCGGCTGACGGTGGCCGCCCAGCCCAGCGGCGGGACCACGGTCGTCACGCTCAGCGCCTCGGGCGGTGAGCCGCTGAGCTGGCGGGCGTCGGCGGTCGCGCCCTGGCTCCAGATGAGCCATACCGCGGGCTCGCTGCGGCCGGGGGAGACCACGACGATCACGGTCTACGTCGACCATGACCGGGAGCCGGAGGGCTACTGGCGGGCCAGGATCGCCATCGAGCCCGGCGACACCGCCGTCACGCTGGAGGGCCACGGTCCGACGGATCACGGTCCGACGGATCACGGTCCGACGGATCACGGTCCGACGGATCACGGACCGACGGATCAGAGCCCCGGCCGCCGGCCCCCGGTGCCCGCGGACCCGACACCGGCCCCCTCACGCCCGGCGCCGAGGCCGACGGCCACGCCTCCCACGGCCGGCCCGACGCCCACGCCCACTCCCACGCCCGTCCCGCCGCGTCCGACATCCAGCCCGACCGCGGCCCCGACCGGCCCGGCGGCCCCGACCGGCCCCACCGTCTCCACCACGAACCCGTGGAGCACGGCACACCCGGCGCGCTGAGCCCGGCCGATCAGCTGAGCCCGGTAAGCCACGTAAGCCCCGTAAGCCCGGCAGGTTACTCCTTCGGCTCCTTCGGCTTCTTGGTCTTCTTGGCCTTCTTCGGCTTGTCCTCGCTGTCCAACTTCCGGGCCCCGCCAGCCTTGTCAGCCTTCTCGGCCCTGTCAGCCTTCTCGGCCTTCCGGAGCGGCTGCAGCGGCAGCAGCGGCAGCGGATCCGCCGGATGGGGCGCCATCGGCAGCGTCGATGCCAGCCGCTCCTCGCACAGCTCGGCGAGTTTGGCGTAGCCCTTCTCGCCCATCAGCTCGGTCAGTTCCGGCCGGTACGTGACGTACACCGGCTCGCCCGCGCCGTGCGCCGAGGTCGCGGATGTGCACCACCAGTGCAGGTCATGCCCGCCCGGGCCCCAGCCGCGCCGGTCGTACTCGCCGATCGTCACCTCCAGCACCTTGGTGTCGTCCGGCCGGTCGATCCACTCGTACGTCCGGCGGACCGGCAGCTGCCAGCAGACGTCCGGCTTGGTCTCCAGCGGCTCGCGGCCCTCGCGCAGCGCGAGGATGTGCAGGGAGCAGCCGGCGCCGGCCGGGAAGCCGGGGCGGTTCTGGAAGATGCACGAGCCCTGCCAGCGGCGGGTCTGCCGCTCGCCGTCCTCGTCCACCTCGGTCCAGCCGGTCTCCGACCCGACGTCGTGGAACTGCCACAGGTCGGGCGTGAGGCGCGCCACGTGCTGGGCGACCCGCTCCTCGTCCTCCTCGTCGGAGAAGTGCGCGCCGAGTGTGCAGCAGCCGTCGTCCGCCCGGCCGGCCTGGATGCCCTGGCAGCCGCTGCCGAAGATGCAGGTCCAGCGGGAGGTCAGCCAGGTCAGGTCGCAGCGGAAGAGCTGCTCGTCATCGGCCGGGTCGGGGAAGGTGACCCAGGCGCGGGCGAAGTCGAGTCCGACCTCGTCGGCCCGGGGCTGGTTCCCCTCGGCCGCCTGGGCGCGCTGCTTTTCTGCCTTCTTCAGCGCTTTCTCGGCTTTCTCGTGCTTCGCCTTTTTCGTCTTTGCCACGGGTCCAGCGTACGGGGAGCCGCGTGCAGCCTATGGCGCCACCGGGCGACCCGTGCCGAGAGGAGGGTGTCGGCCGCGCAGTAGGTTGCCCCCTATGAGACTCGGTGTCCTCGACGTGGGTTCGAATACGGTCCATCTGCTGGTGGTGGACGCACACCCGGGCGCGCGCCCGCTGCCCGCCTACTCGCACAAGGCGGAGCTGCGCCTCGCCGAACTCCTCGACGAGGACGGTGCCATAAGCGACGCGGGGGTGGAGCGCCTGGTGGCCACCGTCCTGGAAGCGCTCCAGGTGGCCGAGGACAAGGGCGTCGAGAGCGTGCTGCCGTTCGCCACCTCCGCGGTCCGGGAGGCCACCAACGGGGAGGACGTGCTCCGCCGGGTCGACCTGGAGACTGGTGTGGAGCTCCAGGTGCTCTCCGGGGAGGACGAGGCGCGGCTCACCTTCCTGGCCGCCCGCCGCTGGCTGGGCTGGTCCGCGGGCCGGCTGCTCGTCCTGGACATCGGCGGCGGCTCGCTGGAGGTCGCGTACGGACTGGACGAGGACCCGGACGTGGCGGTCTCGCTGCCGCTCGGCGCCGGCCGGCTGACCACGCACGGCCTGCCGGGCGATCCGCCGGACCCCGAGGACGTCCGGGCGGTGCGCCGCCAGGTCCGGGCCGAGATCGCCAAGGTGGTCAGCGAATTCCGCCGCTACGGCACCCCCGACCAGATCGTCGGCACGTCCAAGACCTTCAAGCAGCTGGCCCGGATCGCGGGCGCGGCGCGCTCCGGCGAGGGCCTCTACGTCCAGCGTGAGCTGTCCCGCAAGAAGCTGGAGGAGTGGGTGCCGCGGCTGGCCGGGATGCCGGTGGAGGAGCGGGCGGAGCTGCCCGGGGTGTCCGAGGGGCGCGCACGGCAGCTGCTGGCCGGGGCGCTGGTGGCCGAGGCGGCGATGGACCTGCTCGGGGTCGAGACGCTGGAGATCTGCCCGTGGGCGCTGCGCGAGGGGGTCATCCTGCGGCGGCTGGACCATCTGCCGACGCCTACGGCTCAGTGACCCGCACCTGCACCTGCACCTGCCGACGCCGCGGCCCGGTGGCCCGCAGCGCATCCGCCTGCTGACGCCGACGCCGCGGCCCAGTGACCCGCAACGCATCCGCCTGCCGACGCCGGCGGCGCAGTGACCTGCAACGCATCCGCTCCGACCTCCTGCCCCGTGCACAGCCCCGGCCCGTACCCTGTCCCTCGTGACAGAGCCAGTGGTGCGGATCCCCGGTGCGAAGGTCGCGCTGTCCACGGCCTCGGTGTATCCGGAGTCGACGGCGACGGCCTTCGAGATCGCCGCGCGGCTGGGCTACGACGGGGTCGAGGTCATGGTGTGGACCGACCCGGTCAGCCAGGACATCGAGGCGCTGCGCCGGCTCTCCGACTACCACGGTGTGCCGGTCCTGGCCGTGCACGCGCCCTGCCTGCTGATCACCCAGCGGGTCTGGTCCACCGACCCCTGGACCAAACTCCAGCGCGCCCGTACGGCCGCCGAGAAGCTGGGCGCCTCGACCGTGGTCGTGCACCCGCCGTTCCGCTGGCAGCGCAGCTACGCCCGGGAGTTCGTCCGCGGGGTGTGGCGGATGGCCGGGGAGACGGACGTACGGTTCGCCGTCGAGAACATGTATCCGTGGCGCTACCGGGACCGCGAGATGCTCGCGTACGCCCCGGACTGGGACCCCACCAACGACGACTACCGGCACTTCACCGTCGACCTCTCGCACACCGCCACCGCGCGCAGCGACGCGCTGGCGATGGTGGAGCGGATGGGCGACCGCCTGGCACACGTCCACCTCGCCGACGGAAACGGTTCTGCGAAGGACGAGCACCTGGTGCCGGGCCGCGGCGGCCAGCCCTGCGCCGCGGTGCTGGAGCGGCTGGCCGCCACCGGCTTCGACGGGCATGTGGTCATCGAGGTCAATACCCGTCGCGCGATGTCCGCCGCCGAACGCGAGGCCGACCTGGCCGAGGCGCTGGCCTTCACCCGGCTCCACCTGGCCTCGCCGTCCCGGGTGCCGGGTACGTGAGCCGATACACAAGCGGGCGCCTGGCAGGTACGTAAACAGATACGCAAACGGGCACGTGCCGGGTACGTGAGCCGATACACAAGCGGGCGCGTCCGGATACGCAGGCAGTCGCGTGCCGGATACGCAAACAGGCGCGCATCTCACATACCGGAGCCGGTGTCCAGATCCCGGATCAAGCGCGTAACCTCGATCTCAGCTGCTACGTATCCGTGTATCCCGTCCCGAGGGAGTGACCCGTCGTGCCCGAGCTGAGGTCCCGCACCGTTACCCATGGCCGCAACATGGCGGGCGCCCGCGCCCTGATGCGGGCCTCGGGCGTAGCGAGCGAGGACATCGGCAAGCCGGTCATCGCCGTCGCCAACTCGTTCACCGAGTTCGTGCCAGGACACACCCACCTCGCCCCGGTCGGCCGGATCGTCTCCGACGCCATCCTGGCCGCTGGCGCCGTCCCCCGTGAGTTCAACACCATCGCCGTCGACGACGGCATCGCGATGGGCCACGGCGGCATGCTGTACTCCCTCCCCTCCCGCGACCTGATCGCGGACAGCGTGGAGTACATGGTGGAAGCCCACTGCGCCGACGCGCTGATCTGCATCTCCAACTGCGACAAGATCACCCCGGGCATGCTGATGGCCGCGATGCGCCTCGACATCCCGGCCGTCTTCGTCTCCGGCGGCCCGATGGAGGCCGGTCAGGCCACCCTCGTCGACGGCACGGTCCGCAAGCTCGACCTGATCAACGCGATCGTCGACTCGGTCAACGACCAGGTCTCCGACGAGGACGTCCTCCGTATCGAGGAGAACGCCTGCCCCACCTGCGGCTCCTGCTCCGGCATGTTCACCGCCAACTCCATGAACTGCCTGACCGAGGCCATCGGCCTGAGCCTCCCCGGCAACGGCTCGGTGCTCGCCACCCACACCGCCCGCCGCGCGCTGTACGAGAACGCCGGACGCACGGTCGTGGAGATCACCAAGCGCTACTACGAGGACGGCGACGAATCCGTCCTGCCGCGCAACATCGCCACCCGCGCCGCCTTCGAGAACGCCATGGCCCTCGACATCGCCATGGGCGGCTCCACGAACACCATCCTTCACCTCCTGGCCGCCGCCCAGGAGGCCGAGCTGGACTACGACCTCAAGGACATCGACGCCGTCTCGCGCCGCGTCCCCTGCCTGGCCAAGGTCGCCCCGAACGTCGCCCCCGGCGGCACGTACTACATGGAGGACGTGCACCGCGCCGGCGGTATCCCCGCCATCCTCGGCGAGCTCCACCGCGGCGGTCTCCTGAACGAGGACGTCCACACCGTCCACGCCGCGTCGCTCGCCGAGTGGCTCAAGACCTGGGACGTGCGCGGAGGTTCACCGTCCGCCGAGGCCGTCGAACTCTTCCACGCCGCGCCCGGCTGCCGGCGCTCCGCCACCGCCTTCTCGCAGTCTGAGCGCTGGGAGAGCCTCGACCTGGACGCCGAGGGCGGCTGTATCCGCGACACCGCCCACGCCTACTCCCAGGACGGCGGCCTGGCCGTGCTCAAGGGCAACATCGCGGAGGACGGCTGCGTCGTGAAGACGGCCGGTGTCGACGAATCGATCTGGACCTTCGAGGGCCCGGCCGTCGTCTGCGAGTCCCAGGAAGAAGCGGTCGACAAGATCCTCTCCAAGCAGGTCAAGGAGGGCGACGTCGTCGTCATCCGCTACGAGGGCCCCAAGGGCGGCCCCGGCATGCAGGAGATGCTCTACCCGACGTCGTTCCTCAAGGGCCGCGGCCTGGGCAAGGCGTGCGCCCTGGTCACCGACGGCCGCTTCTCCGGCGGTACGTCCGGCCTCTCCATCGGCCACGCCTCGCCCGAGGCGGCGTCCGGCGGCACCATCGCCCTTGTCGAGGACGGCGACCGCATCCGCATCGACATCCCCCACCGCTCGATCGACCTCCTCGTCGACGAGGCCGAGCTGACGCGCCGTCGGGAGGCCCTCGGCGGCGTCTACGCCCCCAAGTCCCGCGAGCGCAAGGTCTCGGCGGCCCTGCGCGCGTACGCGGCGATGGCGACCAGCGCGGACAAGGGCGCGGTCCGGGACGTGTCGAAGCTGGACTGAGCGGCCGCCCGGCTGACCGGCCGACTGACTGAGGGGCCCTCAGGACTGAGCGGCTGGGCGGCCCCTCGAGTCGGCAGAACAAATGCCCGAATTATGGCTATGGTCAGTGAGATACTGCCGCCATGATGGTTGAGGAGCCTGGCCCCGCTGACGCATTGGCCGCGGTTACCACGCACGTCTGCGAATGCGGCGCTGTCGTCGAGGGCCTGCACGGCAGATGGGCCTGCACAGCGTGCGGCCGCGTCTCGCCGTACCTGGAGCCGCCACAGGGCTGGCAGTCGGAACCCGGCTACGCGGACTGGAAATGACCTACGGCTCCTGTTACGGCTCCGGGCAGAGACCGCTTGACGGTGGTGACGAACGCCCCCCAGGCGGCCGCGTGAAAGACGAGCGCCGGTCCGTCGGGGTTCTTGCTGTCACGGACGGGGACGAGGGCGGGGTGGTTGTCGGCGACCTCGATGCACTGGCCGCCGTCTGAGTTGCTGTAGCTGGACTTGCGCCAGGTGACAGTGCTCAGGTCGATGGATCGCACGGCACTTCCTCCAACATCTGCCCGATGAACTTCCGCGACTCGTCTGGGGTCAGCGCGAGGTCGCGAACAGCATCGTACGCGCGTTGCAATCGCTCAACCTGGTCTGCTTCTTCGACCAGTTCGCCGTGCAACGCGCTCTCGGTGTAGGCCACAACGCGGCCGTCCAACAGTCGGAGAAACATCACGTCCGTGCACGCCAAGGAATGCAGTCTGCGGCCGTGAGGCAGCACCTGGAGAGTGATGTGAGGTTGATCGGCCGCTTCGGCCAGGACGTCCAGCTGCTCGCGCCATGCCCTTGCATCACGCAGCGGTGTGCGGAACACCGTCTCCGACAGGATGGTGCGGAACTGCGGCGGGTCATCTCCGGCCAGCAAATCGCGGCGCCCTATGCGCGCTTCGATCTGCTGTGTCAGCTCCGCTCCGGTGAGGCCGCCTGCCGCGAGCACTTCCCGTGCGTACTCCTCGGTCTGGAGCAGCCCCGGAAGGACGCCCACGGCGTAGTGCCAGAGGCTCAGCGCCTCGCACTCCAGCGCCATGTAACGGCGGTACTGCTCCTTGAACTGCGTTTTATCCCCGACCGCCAACTCCCAGAGCGTCAGCAGCCAATCCTCCGCCCCGTAGTGCTGGGCCAGTGCCTCGACCACCTCCGGGCTCCCCAGTGTCTTTCCGCTCTCCAGCTTCCCGAACAGCGATGCGTCCCAGCCAAGGATCTCCCCCAACTTCCGCAGGCTGTTGCCCTTCTTCGCCCGCAGTAACCGCAGCTCCTCCGCGAAGCGTCGGCGCGGCTCATGGCTTCGGCCGGTGACGGCTGTCCTCGGTGGCATGGCGACCTCTTCTGCGGAAGGTGTGGAATTAACGGCCCTGGTCGTGGAACTACGGCCCGTATCTGTGGGGGCAAGCCCTGCCGCCGGTCCATCCTCGTAATGGCCAGGCCACTCACGGTAGTTGGCCTGATCGCGCCATGCAGGGAAACGGCAGACGGGAGCACCACCAAATGACCACAGAACCCAACTCAGGAGCACAGGCGGCGTGCGACGAGCTGGCCGCCGCACTCAAGAAGGCCGGCATCGTGCTGCCGTCGCTGGGCGTCGACCTCGTTACGTACAGCGCTCAGCGGCCGTCCGTGCTGATCGAGCTGGGGCGCTGCAACCCGCAGACCGCCCGGAAGCTGGCCGCCGCCATCGGGGACGGGAGCGCGCAGTCGTGAGCGGGTACGTCCCCGGGAAGGGCGAGATCGTACGGGACCGCCTGCGGGACCGGATCGGGCGCGTGATGGATCACGAGCGGGACTGTTTCCAGCTCCGTCCGATCGGTGGCGGTGTGGAGTGGGACGTGGCCCCGGACGACATCGAACCCGTCCCGGTGTCCGCCGCGTTGAGCGACCACGTCACGTCTCTCAACCGGCAGAGCGCTGGGCGGCGTGCTGACGCGACTGCGGCTCCCCTGAAGAGGCCCTGAAGAGGAGCCGACGAAGGGCGCCGAACCTCGTACGGATCCGTACAAGGTGGTTGAGTCGTTAAGTATCTCGACAGGAGGGGCAAGGCGTTGCTGTGTCACGTCGACCGGATTCCGTTGCGGATCGGTCAAGTGCAATAATCGTCGCTATGACGATAACGATCGGGGATGTGCGAGCCGCGGTGCACGATATGTCCGCGAAGCTCTGCGACGGGCGCAGGCATGACCTGGTCGGGTTCACCATCCGCGACGGCTCCTACCCCTGGATCGAGGTCCACGACGGGGTCATCCACTGGACCCTGATGGAGCGCGGCGTGAAGTACGGCCCCACCACCACCGAGGACCTTCACGAGGCCATGCACTGGGTCGCCCTCGAGGCCACCGGGTCCATGGCCATGCGCTGGGAGCTGGGCCAGCGGGACAGGTGGCCCGAGGACCGGGACACGCGGATCGGCTGGAACGCCAAGCAAGTCGAACTCCTGCGTCTTCTCGACGACCAGTGGGCCGAGGAGTTCCGGGCAGGTATCCCCGTGCGATGCCCGGGAGTCCAGCTGGAGGACGTGGACGCCCACCCCCTCGATGGCTGGGTCGCGATCAAAGCCGCCGACGAGTCCTTCCTCGCCCGGCACTGGCGCAAACTGCGCGACAAGCTACGCGAACCGTATTGATGCCCGCAGCGACGCGCCGGACGGCTCCTCGCTGCCGAACTGGGAAAACTCGCCACCCTGCCCCGCATTGCAGCTTCCTTAACGGCAAGAAGTCGGCGGGAACTCGTCGATGACATCCGTCATCGCTTCGGCGAGCTCGATGAGTCGTTCGTACGGCTTGTAGTTCGCGATCCAGCCGATCATCCGGTCCTCGTGCAGTCGCCAGCCCATCTTGGCGTCGGCTGTCATGCGGATGACGCGTTCGGTGAGGGCGAGCTCGGCGAATGCGGGGTCGACGGAGCACGCGACCATGCGGGGCTTGCGGCCTGGAGGGAGGTGGACGGCGGTGCCTGCGCGGGGTGGGAGGGGGGCCGTACCGAGCAAGCGCACCAGGCTGGCGACGGAGACCGAAGTGGCGGGGAGGGCGCTGGGCAGAGTCAGCACCACCACCGAATACCAGCTGACATCGGTGGGATGCTTACCGCCGTCGTGCACGGCGGCGAGGTGGAAGAGCGTTGCCTGGTATCCGCGTATCTGCCCTTCCAGCACATGCTTTACGTGATTCCCTCGCGTGCCGAACGGATGGCCGGGTTTGCCGAACGCGTCGAGCCACTGACGCGACTCCCGCTTCCGGTATCGCCATTCGGGGTCCTCGCGGTAGGTGCGGACGCTCTTCCAGACCCGCCACATTCTGGGCTCTCTCCTCAGTCCTTGTACGCGCCGTCCGGGTCGGTCAGCGTGGAGCGGGGCTTGTCGAATGGGCTTTCCGGATGGTCGGCGGTGCGATCGGTCTCGTTGGCGTTGGCGTCTCCGTACACCGTCCCATTGGTGGCGGACTCGCGCACCGGGCCGAAGCTCGGACCGGTTTCGGGGTCGCGGTGCCTCCCGCCTCCGCCGAATCCGCCCTCCTTGTACCAGGAATTGCCACCGTGCACCGCTGCACCTCCCGCCGCGCCACCGACGGCGCTGGTGATCAGGTCGGGGATGATGCTGTCGCTCGACTTGCCGCCCGCGCCGCCCTCCGCGATATCGACCCCGTCGGCGGCCATCTGGCCGGCCCCACTGGTGACCGCGCCCACGGCAGTCTTCCCCCCGAGGCCTTTGCCTCCGACAATGTCGCCGAGCGCTCCGGGCAGTTTCTTCCCTGCCACCCGGCCCCCCGCTCCCAACACCGTGCCCACGCCGCCCGCCACCGCCGCGTCCTGGAGATCCTGGCCCCAGGTGATCTCCTGGCCGGTGAACGCTTGGCCCAGCACATTTCCGGTGAAGTTCCCTGCGGTGTTCGTCGCCAGCTCCACGCCGAATTTCAGGAACTTGTTGCCCTGCATCAGGGTCCGCAGGCTCTCCAGAGCTGTCTCGACCGTCTTGAGGACCCTGCCGAGCCGTGCGACAACAACGCCCGCTTCGGCGACCTCGGCCGCCGCGCTCCCGGCGGCCACCAGGTCGGAGAAGCCTGCGGTGACGACGGTCAGTCCGATGCCTACGGCCGCTGTGACCGCAAGCTCTTCCAGGACGTGTTCGACCTGCTTGTTGGTGTCCTCGATATGGTCGGCCGCCTGCTCCAACTCCTTGGCGACTTCGTGAAAGTTGGGCAGGGCGTGATCGATCTGCTGCTTCGTGTGCGTCCAGTGCGCGCGGAATCCGGCGGCGGCTCGCCCGCCCCAGTCGGCCTCGTCCAGATCCTCCACCTGCCGGTTCAGATCGGCGCCCGCCGTCCGCAGGTCCTGGGCCATCTGCCGCCATGCCGCCGCGCACTTCCTGAGTACCTCGGGATTGCCGCCGGGCTTGAGGATGTTGAAGCTCTTCTCGATGTGCTGCTGTTCCTCGGCCACGGCCGCTACGCCCCCTTGAATACGGTCGCGTGCTGGGCGTCGGTGTGCTCGTAGGTGGCGGCCGAGTGGTCGAGCCCCTTGGCGTATCCGGCCAGTTGCTGACGCAGCTGCTGGAGGCTGTGCACCGTGGCTTTCGTCATCTCCACGTATTTCGCCAGGGCTTCGGTGGATTCGCTGAGAACGCCGAATGCGTCGTCCACATTCTCCGCCTTGTCGGCGAAGTGCTTGACCTGTTCGTCGAGCCGGTTGCCCGTGTGCGTGAAGTCCTTGGAAAGCGCCCGGAGTTTCTCCGGGTGCACGGTGAAGTTTTCGTGCGCCATGACTGGCCCCCCGACTGGCTCCCGTAATGAACGTGATCTCCGTCGAACACGCTAAGGGGCGGCAGGTCGGGTGGGTGCCATCTATGGATTAAGGCTGTGACAAGGACGGGAAAGTCTTGGGATGCAATGAGTAATGGGGTGGCAAACGGCCCTGGCAATGGCCCTGGTTTAGGAGGTGCGCGGCCGGTGTGTCGTCGGCAGGCCGTGCGGGCCTCACCAACTCGCCGGGGCCGTGGTGTCCGCGGCGAAGATCGTTCCGTCGGGGGCGGCCGCGTAGATGCGGTCGTGGCGGGTGTCCGGTAGGGGGGCGGGGAGGGTTTCCAGGTAGCCGTTGTGGCGGTCGGCGGAGAGACGGGGTCTGGTCTGGCCGATCACCGCGCCGGAGCGGGTGTCGACGGCCAGCAGTCGGCCGTCTGCTGCGGAGAAGTAGAGGCGGTCGCCGCTCACCACGAGGGATGAGCCCCGGCTGACGGAGGTGTCGGTGTCCCAGGTCCGTTCGCCGAGGGCCTGGAGCAGGCCGCCTTCGGCGAGCACGTACACCGTTTCGCCGCTCACCGTGGCCGCCACCGGGCCGTCGAGTGGCGCGCTGAGCGGGAGGCGGCTGGTGCGCTGGGTGCGCGGGTCGTAGCGGACGACGGCGGTGGTGGTGAAGGGGTGCCGGGGGTCGGCGGCGGCCGTGAAGTAGAGCGTGCCGGAGGAGCCGGCGCCGGCCAGGGTGAGCGTGCCGGGAAGCTGCCGTGACCAGCGGCGCGCGCCGTCCTTCGGGTCGATCGCGGTGACCGGGGTGCTGGTGCCGCCGTCGGCGCCTACGGCGTAGACGGTGCGGCCGTCGCCGGAAGGGTGGAGCGTGGCTGCGGTGACGCCGGGGAAGGGTTTGCGCCAGCGCTCTTTGTGTGTCGTGCTGTCGAGGGCGGTGACCGTGCCGTCCCCGGCGACGAGCAGGATGCGGTCGCCGAGGACCGCGGCCCCGCCCTCGTAGCCGGACAGGTCCTGGCTCCAGCGGGTCGCGCCCTGGCCCTTGGCCGATGGATCGAGGGCGTCGAGGCGGCGGTTGTCGGGCGTCCAGACGTAGAGCAGGCCGCCGGAGAGGACGGGTGCCGTGGGTGGCGTATCGATGGTGGGGTGGGCCTTGGCGGTGTGGAGCCATGCCTTCCGGCCGGTGCGCGCTTCGAGGCGGGCGGCCCGTACCCCGGACTGGACGCAGTAGACGGCGTCGGAACCGGCCGTGCAGAACGGCATTTCGGAGCGGTGGCCGGCGGGGCGGTCGACGAGTTGGGCATGCCAGGGGCGGAAGTCGTCGGCGGGCCGTGCAGTGTACGTCTGGAGGGCGTCGTCGCCCGATCCGGCGCCGCCGGACGACAGGGCCCGTACGCCGGCGAACGTTCCGGCGCCGATGACCAGCAGCGCTGCCGCGGCGGCCCACAGGGGGCGGCGATGGCCACGCCCGCGGTCACGGCCATGGCCACGGTCATGGCCGTGGTCATGGCCGTGGCCACGGTGTGTCTTCTGGGCGGGGGCAGGGGCGGAGACGGGGGCCGGGGCCGGGGCGTCGGGTTCGGCGTGCGGATGCCCGTCCGTCGGCTGTCGTTGGGCGGGTATCCGTACGTCCGGCATCGCGTCCGCGCCGGGCATCGCGTCCGTGCCAGGCGTCGCGCCGGTGCCGGGGGTCGCGTCCGTGCCGAACGTCGCGTCCGTGCCGGGCGTCGTGTCCGTTCCCGGCGTCGGGGCGGCCGGCGGCATCGCGTCCGTGCGTAGCAGCTCCATCAGTTCGCCCGGTGTCGGCCGGTCCGACGGGTCCTTCGCCAGGCAGCTGCCGATCAGCGGTGCAAGTTCCTCCGGTACCCCGGACAGGTCCGCCTCGTCGTGCACCACCTGATACGCCACCAGGTACGGGCTCTCCGAGTCGAACGGGCCGCTTCCGGTCGCCGCGTGGACCAGCACCGACCCCAGCGCGAACACATCCGCCGCCGGGCCCACCTCGCGCGGCCGCTGGAACTGCTCGGGTGCCATGAACGGCGGCGTACCGATCAACTTGCCGGTCTCGGTACGCATTTCGCTGTCCGAGGGCCGCGATATGCCGAAATCGATCACTTTGGGGCCGTCGGCGGCCAGCAGCACGTTCCCCGGCTTCAGATCGCGGTGCACCACTCCGGCCCGGTGGATGTCGCGCAGCGCCTCGGCGAGGCCGGAGGCCAGTCGGCGTACCTCGGCGGGTGGCATCGGGCCATTCCGCTTCACCTGGTCGGAGAGGGTCGGGCCGGGAATGTAGAGGGTTGCCATCCAGGGGCGTCCGGCATCCGGATCGGCGTCGACGACGGGTGCCGTAAACGCCCCGCTGACCCGCCGCGCGGCCATCACCTCCTGCCGGAACCGCCCGCGGAACTCGGGGTCTTGGGCGAATTCGGCGTGAATGACCTTCACCGCGAGCAGCAGTCCGGACGACGAGCGCGCCACATGCACCACGCCCATACCGCCGGAGCCCAGCTGTGCCTCCAGACGGTATTGGCCGGCGTATTCCGGACGCTCCGCTTCCGGGCTGGCCCCGGGATCACGCAGCGGCGGCATCGTTCCACCCCCGTGTCCTGCCGTATGCATATCGGTCGCAGGTGCGACGCGCGGAGCCTAATCGATGGCGCGTACGAGACAAGCGATGCTTGCTAGCGTTCGAGCAACACATCGACACATTCGACCAACACTTCGACACAATCGACACATCCGAAAACGCCAACGGGGGAACGGGGAACACGAAATGACGACTCAGGACGAGCACGCCGACGAGGGCGCGGCGACTGTCATGGCGGCCGCCGGCCCAGGCTCCTTCCAGGTCGCGCCCGGCTACCGCCTCAAGGTCCGTACGGGCCCCAGCACCGCCAACCCGGTCGTCCGGCAGCTGGCGGACGGCGCCTGGGTGCAGATCCAGTGCCAGCGGCGCGGCGAGCGGGTGAGCGGCCCGTGCGGCACCACCGACATCTGGGACAACATCGGACCCGGCCAGTACATCTCCGACGCCTACGTCCGGACGGGCAGCAGCGGGCCGGTCGCCCCGAGCTGCAGCAGCTGAGCCCGGCGGGCGCTTGGCGGTTCCCGCAACGGATAATCGGGGCATGAGCGATCAGCAGACGCCCTCCGGGGGCCCGGAGCGCGGGGGCCAGGAGCCCGGGGGCCCGGAGTCCGGGGGGCAGGAGCACGGCGGTCAGGAGCACGGCGGTCAGGGACACGGCGGCCCCGAGCCGGAGGAGATCCGGTTCTTCGGGACCACCTGGGTCCACCACGACGGCGGCTATGCCCTGCGCCGGGCCGGCGTCGCGGTGGGCTCGCTGGCGCTCGCCGCCGCCGGTGCCGCCGTCCTGCGCTTCGCGTTCCAGGGACTGGAGATCGCCGAGGTCGGGTCGTTCGTCGGCATCCTCGTCGTCGCCGGGTTCGCCGTCTGCAGCGCCCTGGCCTTCCGTCGCACCTGGGACGGCTTCGTCCGCCGCCCCGACGCTTCCGCGCGGAGCGCCGCCGAGCGGTCCGGCCAGAGCCTGATGCTGATCGGCTTCATCGGCACGCTGCTCGCGTACTTCTGCCGAAGCCTGGTCGAGGCGCCCGGGGAGCGGCTGCACCGCGCCGAGTACGAGGCGGCCCGCGAGCGCTACGAGCGCCGCCGCGGCGCCCGTACCGGCAACCCGGCCGCCAAGAAGCCCAACAAGCCGAACAAGCCGAACAAGCCGAACAAGGTCAGCAAGCCCAGCAAGGCCAGCAAGTCCAACAAGTCCAAGAAGCGCCGCTGAGCCTGGACGCTGCGTACGACGAATACGACGAACCGGAGGAGCGAGCGAATGACGGGTGGCCACGACCGGCTGGCGCAGTTCGAGGAGCAGCGCGGACGGCTCTGGGCCATCGCGTACCGGATCACGGGCACCGTCACCGACGCCGACGACGCCGTACAGGACACCTGGCTGCGCTGGCAGGGGCTGCCCGACGAGCCGCCGGTGGCCAGCCCGCGCGCCTACCTCACCACGGTCGTCAGCCGGGTCTGCTACGACCTGCTGAGCGCGGCCCGCGCCCGGCGTGAGACGTACGTCGGACCGTGGCTGCCGGAACCACTGCTCACGGCGGCCGACGGCACACCGTCCGGCGGGTTCGGCAGCTCCGGCAGCTCCGGCAGCTCCGGTGGCCTGGGCGGTTCCTCCGGCGACAGCCCTGAAGACCGGGTCACTCTCGACGAGTCGGTGGGGATGGCGTTGCTCAGTGTGCTGGAACGGCTCACCCCGGCCGAGCGCACCGCCCTCATCCTGCACGACGTCTTCGCGGTCCCCTTCCCGGAGATCGCCGAGGCGGTCGGCCGTACCCCGGACTCCGTACGGCAGTTGGCGTCCCGGGCCCGTAAGCGGGTACGGGCCGAGGCGCCGCGCCGTACCGTCGACCGCGCGGAACACCGCCGTGCCGTCGAGGCTTTCCGCTCCGCCGTCATGGGCGCCGACTTCGACGCCCTGCTGGCCGTACTCGACCCCGAGGTCGTCTGGCGTTCGGACGGCGGTGGCAAGGTGACCGCGGCCCGCCGGCCGGTCTTCGGCCGCGAGAAGGTCGCCCGCTTCGTGCGCGGACTGGTCACCCGCGAACTGGCAACCCGCGAACTCGACACCCGCGAACTTGTCACCCGTGAACTCGTCGCCCACGAACTGGTCACCCCGGACGCCGAACGGAGCGCCATCCAGGGCGCGTTGCGGCTCGCCCTGGTGGACGTCAACGGCGCTCCCGGCCTCGTCTACGCCGACGCGGCGGGGCAGCAGACCGGGGTCCTCGCCTTTACCGTGCGCCAGGGGCGGATCACCCAGGTCGACGCCGTCATCAACCCCGACAAGCTGGGGCACCTCGACTTCGACGACTTCGACCAGTACTGACCGACTCCGGCGACGGCGGCCCCGTGCTCAGAGCCCCCGTGCTCAGAGTCCCGCGCTCAGAGCCCCGTGCTCAGTACTCCCAGTTCGGCTTCCCCTTGCCGTAGAGCCAGTCCTTGAACAGATCGGTCAGGTCCTCGTCCGTCCGCTCCTGGCAAAAGGCAATGAACTGCTGCGAATCGGCGTTGGCATGGCGGTACTTGGCGGGCCACTCCTTCAGGATCTTGAAGAAGGTCTTGTCGCCGACGGCGTTCCGCAGCTGCTGGAGCACCATCGCGCCCCGCTCGTAGACGGGCGTCGCGGTCACGTTCTCCGGCTTGCCCGGGTCGCCCGCCGGGAAGGCCCAGCGCCCGTCTTCCCCGTCCCCGTCCTTGTTCTCGTCCCCGTCCCCGTCCCCGTCCCCGTCGCCCTCGCCGTCCTGGTAGAGCGCGTCGAACTGCTGCTGCGGCGTCTTGCCGCCCTCGTGCTCCTCCCACAGCCACTCGGCGTATGTCGCGAAGCCCTCGTTGAGCCAGGTGTCCTTCCAGGTCTTCGGCGTCACCGAGTCGCCGAACCACTGGTGGGCCATCTCGTGCACCACGGTCGCGGTGTCCGGCGCCCCGGCGTAGACCGGCTTGGTCTGGGACTCCAGTGCGTACCACTCGACCCGCGGCGGGGTGTGGTCGACGATCGCGCCCGCCGACGAGAACGGGTACGCCCCGAACAGCCCGCTCTCCCACTTGATGATCTCCGGCAGCCGCTCCAGCGGCCCCTTGCTCTTGGCGGCCTCCGCCGGGTCCACCGCGACGTACAGCGGCAGCCCGTCGGGCGTGCGGTACTGGCGGATGTCGAACGTCCCGATGGTGGCGGTGGCGAGGTACGTGGCCATCGGCTGGGCGTTGTGCCACTCGAAGGTGGTCTTCCCGCCGGTGACCTTCTCCGACTGCAGCTCTCCGTTGGCGATGGCCGTGTGGCCGTTCGGCACGGTGATGGTGAAGTCGTAGGTGGCCTTGTCGGCGGGGTGGTTGTTTCCGGGGAACCACGTCATGGAACCGGCGGGCTGGCCCGATACGAACGCCCCGTCGGGGGTCTTGACCCAGCCCTCGGCGGCGCCGTCCGCGTCCTTCATCTCCTGCGGCGTGCCCTCGTAGGCGACCCTCGTACGGAACGTGGCGCGTTCCCTGAGCCCACCAGTTGGCCGCACGATCAGCTTGTGCCCCTTACGGGAGAAGCCGGCGTCCTCGCCGTCGACCTGTACGGAGGAGACCCGCAGCCCCTGGAGGTCCAGCTGGAAGGAGCGCAGGTCCTGGTCGGCCCGGGCGGTGATCTCGGCGGTGGCCGTGAGGTGCTTGCCCTTTATGTCGTAGTTGAGGTCGAGCCCGTAGTGCTGGACGTCGTAGCCGCCGTTGCCGAGCGCCGGGAAGAGCGGGTCGCCCAGCCCGCCGCTGCCCGCCGCCCCACCGGCGTTCACCGCACTGCTCGTGCAGGCGGACAGCAGCAGGGCGACGGACAGGGCGGCGGTCGCACCGCAGCGGCGAAGGGGCCTGCGGTTCACGGCACTCCTCGGGTCGACGAACACGGTTCCAGAAACTCAGTTCCACAAACTCAGTTCCACGACCCTACGGGCAATTCCGCCGTACCGCCCCTCCGTTATCGATCATGGTGCGTGGACGGTGTGCCGAGTAGTGATCACGCGGTGCGCCGATTAGCGGTGATCACGCAGTGTGCTGAGTAGCGGTGATCACGCGGTGTGCCGAGTAGTGGCGATCACGCGATCACACGGTCACGCCATCACGCGATCACGCGGTCAATGTCCGGACCGCGTCGCTGCTCCTCCCAGTTGCCGAGCGCCGCCGCACACGCATGATCGAGGTGCCGCAGCCCGGACAGATCCAGGTCGACCTCCCGGTCCCGCGGAAGCGCCTCCAGCTGGTCGAGCAGCTTCGGCAGCCGCAGGAACGTCGCATTGCCCAGGGCCCGTACGCGCACCGCACCGGCGCCCTCCAGGCCCTCGACCTCCAGGTGGACGTGCGAGGTCTCCCACGCGGACTTGGCGACCGCCATCAGCAGCCCCAGCAGCACCCCCTCGAACATGTTGGTGGCCACGATCGCGACCGCCGTCACCAGCAGCACCACCGCCTCGCCCCGGTGCTCCCGCCAAAGCGGACGCCACTCCTTCACCGGGATCAGCTTGCCGCCCGCATGCACCAGCACACCGGCCAGCGTCGCGATCGGCACCACGCCCAGCGCCGCCGGGAACAGTGCGGCGAAGACCAGCAGCCACACCCCGTGCAGCACCCGGGAGGCCTTCGTCCGGGCCCCGGCGTGCACATTCGCGGCACTACGGACGATCACCGCGGTCATCGGCAGCGCGCCGAGCAGCCCGCACACCGTGTTGCCGGCGCCCTGCGCCATCAGCTCCTTGTCGTAGTCGGTCCGCGGCCCGTCGTGCAGCCGGTCCACCGCGGCCGCGCTGAACAGCGACTCCGCCGACGCGATCAGTGTGAAGGCGAGCACGGTGCCCACCGCACCGGCCAGCACTCCGGCCTCCGTCAGCTGCGCGAAGTCCGCGCCGTCCGGCGGCCGTACGACGTCCAGCAGGCCCTGCACCTCGACCCGCGCCACCGGCAGGTCCAGCACGGCCACCACGGTGGTCGCCAGCGCCACCGCGACCAGCGGCGCGGGCAGCACCCGGGTCACCGGAAGCACCACTCGTGCCAGCGGCCCGGGGAGCCGTGGCGCCGCCTTCCGCAACCGCGGCCAGAGCAGCAGCAGAGCGATGGTCGACGCCCCGATGGCCAGGGCCGTCAGCGCCGTACCCGATCCGGCGGTGTCCGCCACGAGTTCCGGCAGCCCGGCCAGATTCGCGGGCCCGCTGCCCGGTGCCTTGGCGTCCGCCAGGGTGTACAGCTGACTGGCGATCAGCACCAGCCCGATCCCGGCGAGCATTCCTTGTACGACCGCGACGGAGATAGCCCGGAACCAGCCCCCCAGCCGCAGCGCCCCCATGGCCAGCTGCAGCACCCCGGCGACCAGCACCAACGCACCCAGCGCGCCGAGTCCGAACTCCTGCACCGCTTCGTAGACCAGCACGGTCAGCCCGGCGGCCGGACCACTGACCTGCAGGCTGCTGCCGGGCAGCAGCCCGGTGAGCAGCCCGCCGACGATCCCGGTGACCAGCCCCAGCTCGGCCGGCACCCCGGAGGCGACGGCCACCCCCACGCAGAGCGGGACAGCGACGAGGAAGACGACGAGGGACGCGGTGAAGTCGGCGCGCCAGAGTGCGAGGGAGCCCCGCGAGGGGTGGAAGTACGAGGGGGACCGGGAGGACTTGCCGGACGGAGCCGTGGACTTGCCGGATCGGGTCGCGGACTCGGGGGACTGAGGGGACCGGACGGTGGACTGGGTGGTGGACTGGGCGGACCGGACAGTGGATTGGGTGGACCGATCGGATATCGACAGCTGGGACGGGTGGCGGCGGGCAGAGCGGAACCTACGCATGAGCATGCCTCCAGCGAATTCGGATACGTCGGCGCACGCCCGGGCACGGGTGCCGGCACGGGCACAGGTACACATGCAGGCACTGGCACTGGCACTGGCACTGGCACCGGCACTGAAACAGTCAACGGCCGCTGAAACTGTCAACAGCCACTGGCACAGCCACAGGTGCGTATGTACGTATGTGCGTATGTACGCGTGCGAGCACGAGCAGCGACCCACCGCGCCGTGGGCGGTCCGCGTGCACGGACCACCGCACAGCGCCGTGCGGACGCGCGCCATGAGGGGTGCGAGCAGTGACGGCTGGATCTCGCCGTCAGAAGCGCGGGCCGGGGAAGGCCCTGGGGCGGCTCTGTGCTCTCAGCAGCGGAAGACGCCGTGATGGACCGGAAGTTCACCCGATCTCGACAGCGGTACGGCCTGCCGTCCGGTCAGTGCGGCGGTGATACCCGTCCCGCCGTTCGTCCGTACCGGCTCCGCCGTCGATACGGGCGTAACGGACCGCCCCTGTGCGGCACATGCGACCGACGAACGACCGTTGCGCCGCGGGTGGCCACTGCTGTGCCGTGGGTGGCCGCGGTCGGCGGAGTACTTCGGATGATCGGGAGCGTCCGCGGCCATCGGGGCGGGGTCCGGGGAACCCATGGGGGCGGGGTCCCCGGGGCCGGTGCCGGTGCCGGCGCCGACGGAACCGGCCCTCGCCGGTACGGCCGCCGCGGACTCTTCGTACGTGCCACCGGCGACGGTCGGCAGGGCGAGAACGACGGCCACGACGATCAACAGGAGCCGGCCGAGGCCGTCAACCCGGATCTTCGCCATCGTCGTCGCCCTTCTGGTTCGGGCCGGTTCCGGCTGGCTCCGGCGCGGCTGGACACGTCACTCCATTGTGTCGGGCCTTACATGCCGAACCGCAACTCGATGTGTAACCGAACCGTAAACGTCGAGTTATCCGACAGGAAGGAAGGCTTCCGTTCACTCCGGCGCCCGCTGGCGCACGTCCTCCACCCCCATGCGCCCTCCCGCACTCCACCGCTACCACCGGCCCGGCCACGTCACCACTCCACTGGCCCGGCGCCGGCCAGCCCCACCAATTCCACCCACCGGAACACACCCACCCCACCCCCGCCCACAATGCGAGGATCGAGGACGACGCCACCAGCCCAGCCCAGCCCAGCACAGCGCAGCGGAAAGGCACGAACCGCACCATGACCCAGAAGGTCGCAGTCCTCGGCACCGGAAAAATCGGCGAAGCCCTCCTCAGCGGCATGATCCGCGGCGGGTGGGCCCCGTCCGACCTCCTCGTCACCGCCCGCCGCCAGGAACGCGCCGAGCAGCTCCAGGCCCGCTACGGGGTGGAAGCCGTCAGCAACGCCGAGGCCGCCAAGTGCGCGGACACCCTCATCCTCACCGTCAAGCCCCAGGACATGGGCACCCTCCTCCGGGAACTGGCCCCGCATGTGCCCGCCGGCCGTCTGGTCATCAGCGGCGCCGCCGGCATCCCGACCTCCTACTTCGAGGAGCGTCTGGCCGCCGGCACCCCGGTCGTACGGGTCATGACGAACACCCCCGCCCTCGTCGACGAGGCCATGTCCGTCATCTCCGCCGGCAGCCACGCCACCGCCGCCCACCTCACCCTCGCCGAGGAGATCTTCTCCACCGTCGGCAAGACCCTCCGCGTCCCGGAGAGCCAGCAGGACGCCGCCACCGCCCTCTCCGGCTCCGGCCCGGCGTACTTCTTCTACCTGGTCGAAGCCATGACGGACGCCGGCATCCTCCTCGGTCTGCCTCGCGACAAGGCCCACGACCTGATCGTCCAGTCCGCGATCGGCGCCGCCACCATGCTCCGGGACAGCGGCGAGCACCCCGTCAAACTCCGCGAGAACGTCACCTCCCCGGCCGGTACCACCATCAGCGCCATCCGCGAACTCGAGAGGCACGGCGTCCGTGCCGCCCTCATCGCCGCCCTGGAAGCCGCCCGCGACCGCAGCCGCGAACTCGCCACCGGTAACGGCTGACGACCACACCGGGGGGCTGATCACCACACCCCCGGCTGACCACCACATCGGCAGCGACTGACCGCCACACCCCCCGGCTGACCGCCACACTCCCCCCACCCCGCCGGGGGCAGCCGCGCCCCAAACGGCTGCCCCCCGAGGTCACCCCTGACTAATCCAGCAACCGCACTAACTAACCCAGCAACCCCAACGCCCGGAACGCCGCATCCACCCGCGGCCGAGCCAGGCCGCGCGCCCGCTCCGCACCGCGCCGCAGCACCTCATCCACATACGACGGATCCGCGGCCAGCTCCGCATGCCGCTTCCGCAACGGCCGCAGCGTCTCCACCACTGCCGCCGCCACATCCCCCTTCAGCGCCCCGTACGAGTCGTACTCCTCCGCCAGCCGCTCCGGATCCCCGCCCGCGCACGCCGCCAGCACGTCCAGCAGATTCGCCACCCCCGGACGCTTCTCCCGGTCGTACGCCACCTCACTCCCGGTGTCCGTGACGGCCCGCATCACTTTCTTCCGCACCACCTCCGGCTCATCCAGCAAATAGACGATCCCGGACGTCCTGACCTGCTCCGACTTCCCCATCTTCGACGTCGGATCCTGAAGATCCATCACCCGCGCCGCCACTGCCGGATGCGTCGCCCTCGGCACGACGAACGTCGTCCCGTACCGCTGGTTGAACCGCACCGCCAGATCCCGCGTGAGCTCCAGATGCTGGGCCTGGTCCTCCCCGACCGGCACCTCGTGCGCCCCGTACGCCAGGATGTCCGCCGCCATCAGCGCCGGATACGTCAGCAGCGACAGCCGGACGGTCCCACCCCGAGCCGCCTCCTGCGCCGCCTTCTCCTTGTACTGGATCATGCGCCGCATCTCCCCGTCGGACGCCGTGCACTCCATCAGGTACGACAGCCGCAGATGCTCATCCACCTGGCTCTGCACGAACACCGTGCACAGCGCCGGATCCAGCCCCGCGGCCAGCAGCAGCGTCGCGGCCTGCCGGCTCAGCCGCCGCACCCGCGCCGGGTCGTGCTCCACGGTCAGCGCATGCAGATCCACCACGCAGAACAAAGCGTCCGCACGGTGCTGGTCCTCCTCGGCCCACCGCCGCATGGCCCCGAGGTAGTTCCCCAGCGTCAGATGCCCCGTCGGCTTCACACCACTGAAGATCCGCGTCATCTCTCCGTCTCCTTACATCCCGTGCGTGGAGACCGCCGCGCCCGCCGGCCGGCTACGAGAAGGAGATACGCAAACGGCCGCCGAAGCGGCGGCCGTGGTCAAGCATGCGCTGCTGGGCGGCCGCCGTCAGGCGTGCCACCACTGCTGTACGTGCTCTGCGTGCGGTACGTGCCGCACGGGCGCATGCGAAGTCATGCGCCCCAACGTACCCCCACCTCGGCCATCCGGCACGGGTTTGAAGCACCTCATCCCCTCGTGTAGTGTTCTCCGAGTTGCCACGGAGCCGACAGGCCCCGGGCAGCCATCCCGCCGCATCGCGGCACACCACTACTGCACGACTCCTCAACGGGAACGATTTCGGCATGCCGGAATTCGGACCGAGGCTCGATTATGAACCACCGAGGAATTCCGCTAAAGTAGTGGCTCCGACAAGAAATCGGACCTGAATTCGAACCGGAAACGGAACGAATGAAGATCTGATAGAGTCGGAAAGACCGAAAAGCGAAAGCCGGACGGTCAACCCCGCTCCAACAGGGGGCCAGAGACGGAAACGGATCTGGTAAGGTTGGAATCGTGAAGAGGCCGGAAGGCCGAATCGCACCGGCGAAAATCGGAGCCGCGAGGGTCTGATAGAGTCGGAAACGCAAGACCGAAGGGAAGCGCCCGGAGG
>NZ_JBIAWT010000019.1:0-79551 GCF_042895955.1 Streptomyces sp. NPDC001339
CGGTTACATTCCGAACCCGGAAGCTAAGCCTTTCAGCGCCGATGGTACTGCAGGGGGGACCCTGTGGGAGAGTAGGACGCCGCCGAACAAATTTTGAGAGAAGCCCTGTGGGAATGTCAGTTCCCACAGGGCTTCTCTGCGTTGTGGGGATCTTGGGACCCCCGGCGCGGCGCGGCCGGCGGGGCGGGTAAGGTCGAGGGGCATCATAGGCGCACATTTCCCACAGGAGGCCCCCGCGTGGAGGTCCAGGAGACGCGGGTCCAGACGGATCGAGTTCTCACCATCCCCAATATCCTGAGCATGGCTCGCCTGGCCGGCGTACCACTGTTCCTGTGGTTGATCCTCTGGCCGGAATTCGGTGGTCCGAATGCGGACGGCTGGGCGCTGTTGGTCCTCGCGCTGAGCGGCGTGAGCGACTACCTGGACGGTAAGCTCGCCCGCCGCTGGAACCAGATCAGCAGTCTGGGACGGATCCTCGACCCGGCGGCCGACCGCCTGTACATCCTGTCCACCCTCGTCGGTCTCACCTGGCGCGAGATCCTTCCGCTCTGGCTCACCGCGGCCCTGCTGGCCCGCGAACTGATGCTGCTGATCGCGGTGGGTTTCCTCGGCCGTCACGGATACGGTCCTCCCCAGGTGAACTTCCTGGGCAAAGCGGCTACGTTCAACTTGATGTACGCCTTCCCGTTGCTCCTCCTGAGCGGCGGGGACAGCTGGCTCCGTATGCTCGCTACTGTTTTCGGATGGGCGTTCGCCGGATGGGGTACAGCGCTGTACTGGTGGGCAGGGATCCTCTACGTGGTCCAGGTCCGCCGGATCATCAAGGCGGACACCACAGCCGACTGAACTCTCCGAACCGGCATGTTCTGCCAAGGCCCGGCGCCCGTAGGTGAGAACCGGAACAGTGGGCGAGCTGGATAAGTGAAGTCGGCAAGACCGTCGTCTCTCAGAGGAGGACGCTTCCGACATGAAGGCCGTCGTGATGGCCGGTGGCGAAGGAACACGCCTTCGCCCCATGACGTCCAGCATGCCCAAGCCGCTGCTTCCCGTCGCCAATAGGCCGATCATGGAGCATGTGCTGCGGCTGCTGAAACGGCATGGTCTCAACGAGACCGTCGTGACCGTGCAGTTCCTTGCCTCGCTCGTCAAGAACTATTTCGGTGACGGGGAAGAGCTCGGCATGGAACTCACCTATGCCAATGAGGAAAAGCCGCTCGGCACCGCCGGCAGCGTCAAGAACGCCGAGGAGGCCCTCAAGGACGACGCCTTCCTCGTCATCTCCGGTGATGCCCTAACAGACTTCGATCTCTCCGACCTGATCCGGTTCCACAAGGAGAAGGGCGCTCTCGTCACGGTGTGTCTGACGCGGGTACCCAATCCGCTCGAGTTCGGCATCACCATCGTCGATGAGGGCGGCCGGGTCGAACGCTTTCTGGAAAAGCCCACCTGGGGTCAGGTCTTCTCGGACACCGTCAATACCGGCATCTACGTCATGGAGCCGGAGGTCTTCGACTACTTCGAGCCCGATGTCCCGGTGGACTGGTCCGGTGATGTCTTTCCGCAGCTCATGAAGGAAGGCAAGCCGATCTATGGCTATGTCGCCGAGGGCTACTGGGAGGACGTCGGCACCCACGAGAGCTATGTGAAGGCCCAGGCCGACGTGCTCGAGGGCAAGGTCGATGTGGAAATCGACGGCTTCGAGATCTCGCCGGGCGTGTGGGTCGCCGAGGGCGCCGAGGTCCATCCCGACGCTGTGCTGCGCGGGCCGCTGTACATCGGCGACTACGCCAAGGTCGAAGCGGGAGTGGAGATTCGTGAGCACACCGTCGTCGGCTCCAATGTTGTGGTGAAGAGCGGGGCTTTTCTGCATCGGGCCGTGATCCACGACAATGTCTATCTCGGCGAGCAGAGCAATCTGCGCGGCTGTGTGATCGGCAAGAACACCGACGTCATGCGAGCCGCCCGGATCGAGGACGGCGCGGTGATCGGCGACGAATGCCTCATCGGCGAGGAGTCGATCGTCCAGGGCAACGTGCGGGTCTATCCGTTCAAGACCATCGAGGCCGGTGCGTTCGTCAATACCTCGGTGATCTGGGAATCCCGTGGCCAGGCACATCTGTTCGGCGCCCGGGGCGTGTCCGGGATCCTCAATGTCGAAATCACCCCGGAACTCGCCGTGCGGCTCGCGGGCGCGTACGCCACCACGCTCAAGAAGGGCTCCACGGTCACCACCGCCCGCGACCACTCCCGGGGCGCCCGGGCGCTCAAGCGCGCGGTGATCTCCGCACTGCAGGCCAGCGCCATCGACGTACGCGACCTGGAGAACGTCCCGCTGCCCGTCGCCCGCCAGCAGACCGCCCGGGGCAGTGCCGGCGGCATCATGCTGCGGACGACGCCCGGCGTGCCGGACTCCGTCGACATCATGTTCTTCGACGAGCGCGGTGCAGACCTCTCGCAGGCGGGGCAGCGCAAGCTCGACCGGGTCTACGCCCGGCAGGAGTACCGGCGCGCCTTCCCCGGCGAGATCGGCGATCTGCGCTTCCCGGCCAGTGTCTTCGACTCGTACACCGGAGCGCTGCTGCGGGCCATGGACACCACCGGCATCGCCGAATCGGGGCTGAAGGTCGTCGTGGACGCCTCCAACGGCAGTGCGGGCCTGGTACTGCCCAGCCTTCTGGGGCGGCTCGGTGTCGACTCGCTGACGATCAACCCCGGGCTCGACGAGGCCCGCCCGACCGAGACCGCCGACGCCCGGCGCTCCGGGCTGGTCCGGCTCGGGGAGATGGTGGCCTCCGCGCGGGCCGCCTTCGGGGTGCGCTTCGACCCTGTGGGCGAGCGGCTCTCCCTCGTGGACGAGCGTGGCCGGATCATCGAGGACGACCGTGCACTGCTGGTCCTGCTGGATCTGATCGCGGCCGAGCGGCGCACCGGGCGGGTGGCGCTGCCGGTGACCACGACCAGGATCGCCGAGCAGGTGGCGGCGTACCACGGCACGCAGGTGGAGTGGACGACGACCTCGCCGGACGACCTGACCCGGGTGGGGCGTCAGGACGGCACGGTCTTCGGCGGGGACGGTCAGGGCGGATTCATCATTCCGGAGTTCAGCAGCGTCTTCGACGGCGCGGCCGCGTTCGTCCGGCTGATCGGCCTGGTGGCCCGTACCCAGCTCACCCTCAGCCAGATCGACGCCCGGATCCCACAGGCGCATGTGCTGCGCCGGGATCTGGCCACCCCCTGGGCCGTCAAGGGCCTGGTCATGCGGCATGTTGTCGAGGCGGCCGGCGACCGGGAAGTCGACACCACCGACGGTGTGCGGGTCGTGGAGGCCGACGGCCGATGGATCCTGGTGCTGCCCGACCCGGCCGAGGCGGTCACCCACCTGTGGGCGGAGGGGCCGGACGAGGCCTCCGCCCAGCAGCTGCTGGACGAGTGGTCGGCCGTGGTCGACAGCGCGGGGCGCTGACCCGGATTCCCACCGGCGGGCCGCTGATCGGCACGCCGGTGGGGCCATTGGGAGACCGCGCGGCCGACGTGGGACGATGTGCGGCATGTCGCAGCAGCGCCCCGACCGGAGCACCCCGACCACGTCGGCCGTGCGCCCCGACGCGTCCATGTCGCTGCTGACCAACGTGATGGATCACAGCCTCGACGACGGGTATGCCGAGGCCGCCGCGCGGAAGGCCGAGTCCGGGGTGCGGGGTCTGCCGCGTACCCTGCGGGCGAAGTTGGGCCTCGCGGCCGGTCTGGTGCTGGCCGCGCTCGTGGTGACGGTGGGGGCGGCGCAGGCGCAGAAGTCCGCACCGACACTCGCCAAGGAGCGGGAAGAGCTGATCAACCGCATCCAGAAGGGCACCGGCGAGGCGGACCAGCGGCAGCAGCGGGTCGACGCCCTCCGGGACGACGTCAGCCGGATGCAACGCGAGGCGCTGCAGCACTACGGCACCGGCAAGGCCGAACTCCTCGCCCTGCTCTCCGGTTCGACGCAGGTCACCGGACCCGGAGTGAAACTCGTCGTGGACGATGCCAAGGGCGCGGAGTCCAACGGCGGCGGGCCGCGTGAGGGCGGTGGTTTCTCGGACACCGGGCGGGTCCGCGACAGGGACATGCAGCGTGTGATCAACGGCCTGTGGGAGTCCGGTGCGGAGGCCATCGCCGTCAATGGGCAGCGGCTCACGTCGCTCTCGGCGATCAGGGCCGCGGGAGACGCCATACTGGTCGACAACAAGCCACTGGCGCCGCCCTATACGGTGCTGGCGGTGGGGGACGGGCAGCGGCTGAGCACCACGTTCCAGGGCAGTGCCGACGGCCGGTATCTGCACGGACTGCAGGAGAACTTCGGCATCCGCACCAGGATTTCCGCCGAGAGCGAGGTCATGCTGCCGCCCGCGCCGAGTTTGATCGTACGTACCGCAAAGCCGCAGACCGGTCCCGCCACGTCGGGCGGCGCCGACAAGGGGAAGGGCACATCGTGATCGCCGTACTGGGCCTCATCGTGGGAGTCGTGGTCGGACTCGTCGTCCGACCCGTGGTGCCGACGGTGGTCGAGCCCTACCTGCCGATCGCTGTCGTGGCGGCGCTGGACGCCGTGTTCGGCGGACTGCGGGCCATGCTGGACGGGATCTTCGACGACAAGGTCTTCGTGGTCTCCTTCCTGTCCAACGTCGTCGTCGCCGCGCTGATCGTCTTCCTGGGCGACAAGTTGGGCGTCGGCGCTCAGCTCTCCACCGGCGTCGTCGTGGTGCTGGGCATCCGGATCTTCTCCAACGCCGCGGCGATCCGTCGGCATGTCTTCAGGGCGTGAGGCGGATGGCAACGGACGAGACACCGGAGCCCGGGAAGGCACCGGAGCCCGAGCGGAAGCCGGAGCGGGAGCAGCGGCCTGAGCCGGAACAGCGGCCGGAGCACCCGGAGCCGGGCCCGGCCGGCCGGCGGCCGATGCCGCCCGAGAGCCCGCGCGTCCCCGAGCGGGTGCCGTCCGCGGACGGGGCCGAAACCGGAGCCCCGGAACCGGACAGCACTGGACAGAAGCCCCACAAAGCGGCAGACTCCTCGGCCCCGGACGTGGTCGTCGGTGACGGGAGCGGCGAGGGGAAGGACGAACGGCCGAAGACCGGTCGGGAGCGGCTCGTCGCGAGCCTGTGGCCGCCGCGGCTGACACGGGCTCAACTGATCGTCGCGCTGCTCCTGTTCATTCTCGGCCTCGGCCTGGCGATTCAGGTACGTTCCACAAGTGACAGCAGTGCGCTGCGGGGTGCGCGCCAGGAGGATCTGGTACGCATTCTGGACGAGCTGGACAACCGCTCCCAGCGGTTGACGGACGAACAGCGGCGCCTGGAAGGGCAGAAGACCGAGCTGGAGAACAGCTCGGACCAGGCCGAGGAGGCCCGTAAGCAGACCGTGGAGAAGGAACAGCAGCTGGGTGTGCTGGCCGGGACCGTCGCGGCACAAGGGCCCGGCATCAACCTGACCATCGACGACCCGACGCACTCCGTGAAGGCGGACAAGCTGTTGGACGCCATCCAGGAACTGCGTGCGGCCGGCGCCGAGGCCATCCAGGTCAATGATGTCCGGGTGGTCGCGAGCAGCTATCTCTCGGACGTCCAGGGCGGCGTGGAGATCGACGGCAGGCGTGTCGCGCAGCCGTACCGCTTCAAGGTCATCGGCAAGCCCCGGGACCTGGAACCGGCGCTGAACATCCCTGGCGGAGTGGTCCAGACGCTGGAAAAGGAGCAGGCCAAGGTGTCTGTGGCCCGTGAGGAGAAGATCATTGTGGATGCCTTGCGGGAGACGAAGCGGCCTGACTACGCTCGGTCGTCATCGCAGTGAGGCGTCCAGGTATGGCGAATGCCCGGAGAGGGCATGAGGTAGCGGGGGGTCGACGCACCGTGCGTGTGGTGTGTGGTGGAAACTGTCTGAAGGCCACGGACGTTCACAGGATGTCCGGACTGGCCGGTGTGTGCATCGAGGGTTCGTCCTGCCCCACGGGCGGGTCTGTTTCGTTCAAGGGGAATCGCCCGTGAAGTTGTTTGCAAAGCTGTTCGGCAAGCGCGCACGCCAGGAGGGCGGCAGCGGCACCGCACGGCACCGTGCTCCGCGCCAGCCCGCCGAGAGCGGTGCCGCGGCGGAGCGTCCGCTCTTCCGTGACGAGGTCGGCGGTCCGTCCGAGGGGCACGACACGGGTGCTGTTGACCCCTCCGGTGCAGGCCCCATAGGTTCCCAGGGACCATCGGCCTCACACACGGCTGGAGGGCAGGCCTTGCCGGTTTGTACGAGGTGTGGGCACCGGAACGCCGAGGCGAGCCGGTTCTGCTCCAACTGCGGTACGCCGCTGCGCCCGGGCGCCCAGGCCGAGCGGGCGTCCGAGACGACCTCGACGATCTCCATTTCGGGGCTGGAGGCCTACGACTCGGAGACGACGGGCCAGACTCCGGTGCCGTCGCTGTCCCCGGAGGCCCAGGCGGCGGTGGACGCCCTTCCGCTGGGTTCGGCGCTGCTGGTCGTCCGCCGGGGTCCGAACTCGGGCAGCCGCTTCCTGCTGGACGGCGAGCTGACCACCGCGGGCCGGCATCCGCAGGGCGACATCTTCCTCGACGACGTCACGGTCTCGCGTCGGCATGTGGAGTTCCGCCGCGGCCCGGACGGGCTCTTCACGGTCGCCGATGTCGGCAGTCTGAACGGCACCTACGTCAATCGCGAGCGGATCGACTCCGTTGTGCTCGCGAACGGTGACGAGGTCCAGATCGGCAAGTACCGCTTGGTCTTCTACGCGAGCCAGCGAGGCGCCGGTATCTGACCGGTCAGGGAAGGCATATGCGCCATACACCGAAAGGCGGTGCCGGTGTCGCCGGCGCCGCCTCCTCGGGCGGCAAGCCGGTGAGCATCGGCACGGTGCTCACCGTGCTGCGCGAGGAGTTTCCCGAGGTCACCATCTCCAAGATCCGTTTCCTGGAGGCCGAGGGGCTGGTCGAGCCGAAGCGCACTACTTCCGGATACCGGAAATTCACACCGGCCGACGTCGAGCGGCTGGCCAGCGTCCTGCGCATGCAGCGGGACCACTATCTCCCGCTGAAGGTCATCCGCGAGCATCTGGACGCCCTGGAGCGCGGTGAACAGGTACCGCTGCCCGCCCCGGCCGCGCCCTCCGGGGAGTTGGCCGACGGCGTGCCCGGCCCGCGCGAGGACCATCCGACGGCTGCCAGGATCGGCCGGGCCGAGCTGCTGGCCGCCGCGGAGGTGGACGAGGCGACGCTCGCCGACTGGGAGTCGTACGGACTCATCGTCTCCCATGCGGACGGCGCATACGACATCGAGGCCGTCACGGTCGCCAAACTCGTCGCGGAGCTGGGCCGCTTCGGTCTGGAGCCGCGGCATCTGCGCGTGGTGAAGGCGGCCGCCGAACGCGAGGCGGACCTGGTCGAACAGGTCGTGGCACCCCTTCGGCGGCACCGCAACCCGCAGACCAGGGCGCATGCCGAGGGCACCGCCAAGGAACTGGGGGCCCTGGCCGTACGGCTGCACGCGGCGCTGCTCCGGAGCGCTCTGCGGGGTCGGCCGCAGTGAGCAAACGAGTGCCCGACTACCCAAACCTGCCGGGCACGTCCTAGGGTTGCTGTGTGAACGAGCTCGACGTCGTGGGTGTCCGGGTGGAAATGCCTTCCAGCCAGCCGATCGTGCTCCTGCGGGAGGTGGGAGGCGATCGCTACCTGCCCATTTGGATCGGGCCGGGGGAGGCCACGGCCATCGCCTTCGCCCAGCAGGGCATGGTCCCCGCCCGGCCGCTGACGCACGACCTTTTCAAGGACGTGCTGGAGGCGGTGGGCCAGGAGCTGACACAGGTCCGGATCACGGACCTGCGCGAGGGGGTTTTCTATGCCGAACTGGTCTTCGCCAGCGGGGTCGAGGTCAGCGCCCGTCCGTCCGACGCGATAGCGCTGGCGCTGCGCACCGGAACGCCGATCTTCGGTACCGACGGGGTGCTGGACGACGCGGGGATCGCCATCCCGGACGAGCAGGAGGACGAGGTGGAGAAATTCCGCGAGTTCCTCGACCAGATCTCACCCGAGGATTTCGGCACCAACAGCCAGTAGCGTGCGGCGTCGGCCAGGCGGAGCGAGTGATTCCAGCCAAACTTCCGACACGTTCCCCGTGCGAGGTCACGGGAAACCACTCGTAGGGTGATTATCACTCGGCGTGGCGAGCGCGGCGATCGTTGACGCACCCCGAGCGACTGCATACCGTCGATGTGGCAGGTCCCGTCCGGGACGTGGAGGACGGAGGGCGGCGTGGCAATCACCGGCGACGGTACGGCGGCGGAAGGGGCGTTGCCGCTCCACACGAGCGCGGCGGCGAACCGCGCCCCGGCACCGGCCGCGGCGGTGCCGGGGGACCGCGAGGCCCAGGGCATCGGCTACCGCGGCCCGACCGCCTGTGCGGCAGCGGGCATCACCTACCGGCAGCTCGACTACTGGGCCCGTACGGGTCTGGTCGAGCCCAGCATCCGGCCCGCGTACGGTTCCGGCACCCAGCGGCTCTACAGCTTCCGGGACGTCGTCGTCCTGAAGATCGTCAAGCGGCTGCTGGACACCGGGGTCTCCCTGCAGAACATCCGTACCGCCGTCCAGCACCTCCGCTCGCGCGGGCTGGCGGACCTGACGCGGATGACGCTGATGAGCGATGGCGCCACGGTCTACGAGTGCACCTCGCCCGATCAGGTCGTCGACCTGCTCCAGGGGGGGCAGGGCGTCTTCGGTATCGCCATCGGCGTCGTATGGCGGGACGTGGAGAGCGCGCTGTCACAGCTCCACGGAGAGCGTGTGGACACCGGCGAGACGCTGATCGGGCAGAACCCGCACGACGAGCTGGCACGGCGGCGCAACCGGGCCGGCTGATCCGCCGGGCGGGCTCCCGTCCGTGAGCCCGGCCCGGTGGCGGGTCGATTGTCAGTGCCATGCGGCAGCATCGGAGATGTGAGACCCGCCCCGACGATCCTGCATCTGGACATGGATGCGTTCTACGCGGCCGCCGAGCAGGCGGCCAAGCCGAGCCTGCGCGGCAAGCCCGTGATCGTCGGCGGGATCGGGCCGCGCGGGGTGGTCGCCACGGCGTCGTACGAGGCCCGGGTCTTCGGGGTGCGCTCCGCGATGCCCACGGCCCAGGCGCGTCGGCTGTGCCCCAACGCGGCCTATCTGAATCCTCGTTTCACCCTGTACCGCCAAGTGAGTGACACGGTGATGGATCTGCTGCGCGCGCTGTCGCCACTGGTGGAGCCGCTCAGCCTGGACGAGGCGTTCGTGGACCTGGAAGCGGGCGGTGTACCGCCCGACACGGCCGCCGCACGGGCCGTGGGGGAGCGGCTGCGGCGCGACATCCGGGAGGCGACGGGACTGACGGGCTCGGTGGGGCTCGCCGGCGCCAAGATGCTGGCGAAGATCGCCTCCGAGGCGGCGAAGCCGGACGGCCTGGTGGTGATCGAGCCCGGCACGGAACGGGAGCTGCTGGGGCCGATGCCGGTACGGACACTGCCCGGTGTGGGGCCCGCGACGGCCGAGACGCTGCGCAGGGCGGGGATCCACACCGTGGCGGAGACCGCGGAGGCCGGTGAGGCCGAGCTGGTGCGGCTGCTGGGCAAGGCACACGGCATGGGGATCCACACCATGGCGCTGGGCCAGGACGACCGCCCGGTGGTGGCCGAACGGGACGCGAAGTCCATCTCCGTCGAGGACACCTTCGAGGTCGATCTGACCGACCGGACGCGGGTACGGACCGAGCTGCTGCGGCTGGCCGACCGCTGTGTCCAGCGGCTCCGGGAGTCCGGGCGCTCCGGGCGCACGGTGGTGATCAAGGTCCGTAACTACGACTTCTCGACGCTGACGCGCTCCGAGACGCTCCGCGGGCCCACGGACGACCCCGCCGTCATACGGGAGGCTGCGGTACGGCTGCTGGAGACGGTGGACACCACGGGCGGGGTGCGGCTGCTGGGCGTGGGAGTCAGCGGGCTGGCCGATTTCACCCAGGAGGACCTCTTCGCCCAGCTCGCGACGGAGCGAACGGAGCGCGAGGCCGCGGAGCCGGCCGGGGCGACACCCGAGGCGGCCGGGGACGAGACCGGTGGGGGCCGTTCCGAGGACGAGGTGCCGCGGCGCTGGCTTCCGGGCCTGGATGTGGTGCACGACGAGTTCGGTGCCGGGTGGGTGCAGGGTAGCGGGGTGGGGAGAGTGACCGTCCGCTTCGAGACGCCGTGGTCCGCACCGGGGAGGGTGCGGACCTTCGCCGTCGACGACCCGGCCCTGCGGCCGGGGGAGCCCCTGCCGCTGGTCGGCGGGGGACCGGAAGCCGGTCAGTCCTCCGAGCCGGCGATCTTGCCGAAGTCCTTGTCGCCGGGGCCGGAGCCGGAGCCGGGGCCGGAACCCGGTCCGGAGCCGCCCGCGTCGTCGGAGGGCAGCGATTCCGCATCCGGTGAGGCGATGTCCAGCCGGTAGTGGTGGTAGAGCTGGAGCTCCTGTTCGGGGGAGAGGTGGCGGCCCACGCCGAAGTCCGGGGCGTCTTTGATCAGCTTGCGGTCGTACGGGATGTGCAGGGCATCACCGACCATCTTGCTGGGCTCCAACGGGACGAACGCGTCCCGGCTGAAGAGCCCGGTGCGTACGGCCGCCCACTCCGGCTCCCCCGTGGCGTCGTCCAGGTACACCTCGTCGATCGTGCCTATCTTCGTGCCGTTCCGGTCGAACGCTTTGCGGCCGATCAGGCTCCGGGGATCGATGTCGGTTTGCACGGTCCCTCCAACTGGTCGCAACTGGCCCGTGACACCTACCAAACGGCACATTTCCTGCCCTGGCCACTCGAAGGATCCTTCGAGTGGTGCGCTGGTAGGCTGGCCAGTGGCCGCTGAACCCGTGCGGGAGAGTCCTTTGTCGTTCGCGACCAGGGCGCCGAAGGAGCAAATCCTCCCCGGAATCTCTCAGGCACACGTACCGCACGGACGAGGTCACTCTGGAAAGCAGGGCGGGCCGCGGACAGGCACCACACCGGGACCCCTCCTCACCGACGGTGAAAGCCGGACCGCCCGCGGGCCGGTGAAGCTCTCAGGTTGAGATGACAGAGGGGGAGGCCGTCCGGGCACCCACGCCGTGGTGCCCCTCGCAGGTCGTACTGACCAGGAGGCCCCCGCAGATGACCACCCCTCGCACCTCCCTGACCGAGCTGGAACGCGGTATCCCCTTCGAACAGCGGCACATCGGCCCCGACCGCGAGGCGCAGGCCAAGATGCTCGCGCAGGTCGGCTTCGGTTCGCTGGACGAGCTCACCGCCACCGCGGTCCCCGATGTGATCAAGAGCACGGAGGCGCTCGGCCTCCCCGAGGCCCGTACCGAGGCCGAGGTCCTCCAGGAGCTGCGTGGCCTCGCGGAGCACAACCAGGTGCTCACGTCCATGATCGGCCTGGGCTACTACGGCACGTTCACCCCGCCGGTGATCCTCCGCAACGTCATGGAGAACCCCGCCTGGTACACCGCGTACACGCCCTACCAGCCGGAGATATCGCAGGGGCGTCTGGAGGCGCTGCTGAACTTCCAGACCATGGTCGCCGACCTGACCGGACTGCGCACCTCCGGTGCCTCGCTGCTGGACGAGGGCACCGCCGCCGCCGAGGCGATGGCCCTCTCCCGCCGGATCGGCAAGGTCAAGCAGGGCGTCTTCCTGGTGGACGCCGACTGTCTGCCGCAGACCATCGCCGTGATCCGGACCCGTGCCGAGCCGACCGGCGTCGAGGTCGTCGTCGCGGACCTGAGCGAGGGAATCCCCGCCGAGATCGCCGAGCGCGGTGTCTTCGGCGTGCTGCTCCAGTACCCGGGCGCCTCCGGGGCGGTCCGTGACCCCCGGGCGCTCATCGAGCAGGCTCATGAGCTGGGCGCCGTCGTCACCGTCGCCGCCGACCTGCTCGCCCTCACGCTGCTCACCTCGCCCGGTGAACTCGGCGCGGACATCGCCGTCGGCACCAGCCAGCGCTTCGGCGTCCCGATGGGCTTCGGCGGGCCGCACGCCGGCTTCATGGCCGTCCGTGAACAGTTCGCCCGCAGCCTGCCCGGCCGCCTGGTGGGAGTCTCCGTCGACGCCGACGGCACCAAGGCCTACCGCCTCGCGCTGCAGACCCGCGAACAGCACATCCGCCGCGAGAAGGCCACCAGCAACATCTGCACGGCGCAGGTGCTGCTCGCCGTCATGGCCGGGATGTACGCCGTCCACCACGGCCCCGACGGCCTGCGGACCATCGCCCGCCGTACCCACCGCTACGCCACCGTCCTCGCCGAGGGCCTGCGGGCCGGCGGCGTGGAGATTGTCCATGGCGCGTACTTCGACACGCTGACCGCCCGGGTTCCCGGCCGGTCCGCCGAGGTCGTTGCCGCCGCCCGCGAGGCCGGGATCAACCTGTGGCAGATCGACGCCGACCTGGTCGGTATCGCCTGCGACGAGACCACCGGACGCGCGCAGCTGACCGGCGTCTGGGGCGCCTTCGGCGTGACGGGCGACATCGAGCGGCTGGACGCCACCGCCGCCGACACGCTGCCGGAAACGCTGCTGCGCACCGACGAGTACCTCACCCACCCGGTCTTCCACCGGCACCGCTCCGAGACCGCGATGCTCCGCTACCTGCGCTCCCTCGCGGACAAGGACTACGCGCTGGACCGCGGCATGATCCCGCTCGGCTCCTGCACGATGAAGCTCAACGCCACCACCGAGATGGAGCCGGTCACCTGGCCCGCCTTCGGCCAGCTGCACCCCTTCGCGCCGGCCGAGCAGGCGGAGGGCTACCTCACGCTGATCCGGGAGCTGGAGGAGCGGCTGGCTGTCATCACCGGTTACGACAAGGTCTCCCTCCAGCCGAACGCCGGATCGCAGGGCGAGCTGGCCGGCCTGCTGGCCGTACGCGCCTACCACCGCGCCAACGGCGACGAGCAGCGCACGGTCTGCCTGATCCCGTCCTCGGCGCACGGCACCAACGCCGCCAGCGCCGTCATGGCCGGGATGAAGGTCGTCGTCGTCAAGACCGGCGAGGACGGGGAGGTCGACGCCGACGACCTGCACGCCAAGATCGAAAAGCACCGTGACGAACTCGCGGTCCTCATGGTCACCTACCCGTCCACGCACGGTGTGTTCGAGGAGCACATCACCCAGATCTGCGCGGCGGTGCACGAAGCCGGCGGCCAGGTCTACGTGGACGGCGCCAACCTCAACGCACTGGTCGGCCTCGCCGAACCCGGCGTGTTCGGCGGCGATGTCTCGCACCTCAACCTGCACAAGACCTTCTGCATCCCGCACGGTGGCGGCGGCCCCGGCGTCGGCCCGGTCGCCGTACGCGCCCACCTGGCGCCGTACCTGCCCAACCACCCGCTGCAGCCCACCGCCGGCCCGGAGACGGGCGTCGGGCCCATCTCCGCGGCCCCCTGGGGCTCGGCCGGCATCCTGCCGATCTCCTGGGCGTATCTCCGCCTGATGGGCGGCGAGGGCCTCAAGCGCGCCACCCAGGTCGCGGTCCTCAGCGCCAACTACATCGCCAAGCGCCTGGAGCCGCACTACCCGGTGCTCTACACCGGTCCCGGCGGCCTGGTCGCGCACGAGTGCATCATCGACGTCCGGCCGCTCACCAAGGCGACCGGTGTGAGCATCGACGACGTCGCCAAGCGGCTCATCGACTACGGCTTCCACGCGCCGACGATGTCCTTCCCCGTGGCCGGCACGCTGATGATCGAGCCGACCGAGAGCGAGGACCTCGGCGAGCTGGACCGGTTCTGCGACGCGATGATCGCCATCCGCGCGGAGATCGAGAAGGTCGGCTCGGGGGAGTGGGACAAGGACGACAATCCGCTGCGCAACGCCCCGCACACCGCGGGTGCGCTCGGCGGCGAGTGGACCCACCCGTACAGCCGCGAGGAGGCGGTCTTCCCGGCCGGTGTCGTCGCGGCGGAGAAGTACTGGCCGCCGGTGCGCCGGATCGACGGGGCCTTCGGTGACCGGAACCTCGTCTGCTCCTGCCCGCCGCTGGACGAGTACGACAGCTGATCGTCGACCGGTCCGGCTGATCGTCATCGGTCCGTCCGGGCAACAGCAAGGGCCCTCGGCAGTTCTGCCGGGGGCCCTGGTGGTACGTGCCGGGCGCGGGTCAGGCCGCTGCGGTGATCCGGTCCCGGTGCGGGGCGATGACCTGCCCGTCAGGCAGCAGTTCACCGGTGTCCTCGAAGAGCAGGACGCCATTGCAGAGCAGGCTCCAGCCCTGCTCGGGGTGGTGCGCCACAAGGTGTGCGGCCTCCCGGTCGCTGGAGTCTGCGGACGGGCAGGGTGGTTGGTGCTGACACATGGAAGTTGTCTTTCGCTGCGGTGTGGTAATCGATGTGCGGCGCGACGTGCTCGATGAGGTGGTCATGGCCGCTCCCCCGTTCCAGTGGTCGGTTCCAGTGTTGCCCTACGGACCGGATTCCGCAGGGATTTCGCAGCAGCGGTACTCACTCGGTATCGACGCATCACCCGTGCGGGCGGTTGCTTCCAATTGTGCTCCTCCCCACGGGGGTTGGGAGTGGTATCGGTGGGCTAGCCCGCGTGGGTGAGCACGGCAGAGCGCCCCGCGGCCGGCAGGGCTCGCGGGGCACGCTCTTGCGGGACGGCGCGCGCCGGCGCGTGGCGCGGCGCGGCACCGGTCAGGCGGGTTCGCGCAGCAGCGGGGCGGGGGTGAGGCGCAGGGTGAGCCGGGGGAGCAGGTCGGCGACCCGGTGCGGACGGTGCGCGGCGATCCCCGGAGGGGCGGGGGCCAGCGGAATCAGGAGGTCAGCGGGGTCGGGCAGCCCTTCGGCGCCATCGGCGGCGAGGTCGTTGTGCAGCCACAGGGTGAGCATGTACAGCTCGGGTACGGAGAGCAGCCGCGGCTGGTACGGCGTGGTGAGCGCCTCGGCCTGCACCAGGGCCTGCTCGGTCGCGGCCACGTAGGGGCCGCCGCAGAAGCGGGCGAACGCCCAGCCGTCCGGGGTGGGTATCGCGTCGGCGGTGGCCACCGCCCCTTCGCCGCCCCGGACCAGGAAGCTCCAGCCGGCCGGCCGGGTGTGCGGCGTCCCGTCGGCCTGGCTGACGTCGTCCCACACGTGGAGAGGCAGCGGGTGATCGGGGCTGAGCGGACCCTGGTGGGTGCGCAGCGCGGATACGGGGGCGGCGCGGAGGGCGCCGGGCGAGCCGAGGGCGGCGAGAACGCTGCGCAGGGCGGGCGCGGGGGCGGGGGCAGGGTGCAGCGGCATGGTGGGTTGCCTCTCACTTCGGAGACACGGTGGAGCGTGGAGGCGCAGACAGCGTTGTCTGCGTCCGGGCGGGGCCAGAGCACATGGCCGGCGTGGGGCTCAGGGCCTGCGCCGGACGCCGCGGGGCCCGCCCTTCGGGTGGACGACGGGGCTGCCGGCGCAAGCCCTGGGCCCTGTCGTCGCGTTCCCGCCTGCTGTGTGGGGCGCTGCGGGCCTGCCCCGGGCAGGCGGCGGGAAGGCGGCGACCGGGCCCAGGGCCCGCCCGGCGCCGGTGGGAACTCCGCGACGCCGGGCGTCAACTCTCTGCCTCGTTACCGGAGTTTATACGACGTATGTTCTGAAAGTGTTTCAGCTACTCGTCCTGCAGATTTCCGGCAAGGCGGAATCCGGACCCTTGCCCGAGGCGTTTTATGCCGCTTTGTGCAGGACTTTCGCCGGGCCGCCTCGTAATTCGTCGCCGGTGCGGTAGGCCGGATCACGCCGGTGTTTCTCGGACGGAAATGCGCACGGCCCTCGCCACCGAGATATGCCCTCGGAGGATGCCGGTGCCGGTATCACTTCGAGCCTATCGGTACCGGCCTGCTCCCGAGGCGTTATCGATCAGATTGCCGGGGCATCATCGACCGTAGCGCGAGCCCCGGCGTGCAGCCCGTGGTCGCAGGCCGTTCACTGGAGGAGGGACCCTTCGATGGGGGAGAAGGTCGCCGCGGGCGAGACCGACCTGGCGGACCGGGAGCGTTACCGAAGAAAGCTTCACGAGTGTCTCGAGGCGTTACGGAGGCTCCTGGCGGAGAAGCGGTTCGACCGGCCCAGGAATCTCATGGGCCTGGAGATCGAACTCAATCTCGTCGGTGCCGACGGGCTGCCCCGCATGATGAACTCCCAAGTTCTCGAACGCATCGCCAGCGGTGATTTCCAGACCGAACTTGCCCAGTGCAATCTGGAAGTCAACATTCTTCCGCACCAATTGTCCGGACGCGTCCTGGACCAGCTCGCCGAAGAACTCCGCACCGGACTCGGCTACGCCGAACGGAAGGCCCGCGAGGTCGCCGCCAGAATCGTGATGATCGGCATTCTGCCGACCCTGCACGCCACCGATCTCACCGCCGCCAGCATCTCCGCGAACGACCGCTACGCGCTGCTCGACGAACAGATGCGAGCGGCCCGCGGCGAGGACTTCGCGCTCGACATCCAAGGCGTCGAGCATCTGGCCGCCCGGTCGCCGTCGATCGCTCCGGAGGCCGCCTGCACCTCCGTCCAGCTGCACCTCCAGGTGACCCCCGGCCGCTTCGCCGCCGTCTGGAACGCGGCCCAGGCCATCGCCGCGGTACAGATCGCGGTCGGGGCCAACTCGCCGTTCCTGTTCGGCCGTGAGCTGTGGCGGGAGTCGCGGCCACCGGTCTTCCAGCAGGCCACCGACACCCGCGCACCCGAGCTGCAGGCCCAGGGCGTACGCCCCCGTACCTGGTTCGGCGAACGGTGGATCGATTCGGCGTACGACCTCTTCGAGGAGAACCTGCGCTACTTCCCGCCGCTGCTGCCGCTGTGCGGCCCGCAGGAGCCGCTCCGGGTCCTCGACGAGGGCGGTGTGCCGGACCTGGCCGAACTGGCGCTGCACAACGGCACGGTCTACCGCTGGAACCGCCCCGTCTACGCGGTCGCCGACGGCGTCGCGCACCTCAGGGTCGAGAACCGGGTGCTGCCGGCCGGCCCCACCGTCACCGATGTCATCGCCAACACCGCCTTCTACTACGGCCTGGTACGGGCCCTGGCCGAAGAGCCGCGCCCCCTGTGGACACGGCTTCCGTTCACCGCCGCCGCCCGCAATTTCGACACCGCCTGCCGGCACGGCATCGACGCGACCTTGAGCTGGCCCCGGTCCGGCCGGAACAGCGGCGCGCTCACCGAGATCCCGGCCGTACGGCTGGTGCGTCGGGAACTCCTGCCGCTGGCCGCTCGCGGACTGGACGCATGGGGTGTGGAACCGGCCGACCGGGACCACTATCTGGCCATCATCGAGGAGCGCTGCCGCCGCCGGGTGAACGGTGCCTCGTGGCAGGCCACCGCGTTCCACCACGCGCGCAGCCAGGGCCTGGACCGGGACACCGCGCTCGCCGCGATGACCCGGCGCTACAGCGAGCTGATGCACACCGGGCGGCCGGTCCACACCTGGCCGGTCGCCTGGGCCGTCGGCCGGCGGTCGGCCGTACCGGGGCCGCGGGAGCAGGCGGCGGAGGGGGCGTAGCGGGCTTGGGGCGTATCTGACGGACCTCCGCGCCGCGCCTTCTCCCACGGAGATCCGTCAGAAGCGCCCTGGACCGGGCCCCTGTGCGCTGCGCCGCGGAGTCGTCGGGCAAGCTGTGTCGTCCCCGTGCGGTGGCGCTTCGCCGTCTGCCGGGGCATCGCTGTCGGGGTGGCGAGGGGGAGGGGAGCGGGCGCTCTGCGGACGGCGCCCGTCCCCGGCCTGTCGTGCGCGGTCTTCGTCGCTGTTGCCGGGACCCTGGCGGGGCGGTGGTGGCGAAGAGGCGGTAGCGCGGAACTGGAGGAAGTGTGCAGTCGGATACGAGTCCCCTGGCCGATCCGGACCTTCCGGGACGAGGCCCTGGAACCGGGGCGGGCCCGGGGACGGCGGGGAAGTCCTTCCGGAGCCTGGTGCGGAGCGAGACGCTGATCGTGCTGGCCCTGTCGGTAGGCGCCAGCGCGGTGTCGGCGCTGATCAGCTTCGTCGGGTCGGTGACCAGGCCCGGCGGCCTCAAGGACCAGGCGGCGACGCTCAACGCCTCCCATGCGCCCGGCCGGCCGTGGCTGGACCTCGCCTGGCAGCTGTTCGGGATCGCGACCGCGCTGGTGCCAGTGGCACTGGTGGCACATCTGCTGCTGCGCGAGGCGCCGGCCGGGCAGCGGGGGGCCGGACTCCCGACGATCGGTTTCGACCGGCGGCGTCCCGGCTTCGACCTGAGCCGTGGCGTGGGGCTCGCGGCGGTCATGGGCGGCAGCGGCCTGCTGCTCTATCTGGGCGCGCGGGCGGCCGGAGCCAATCTGACGGTCGTCCCCGAGGCGCTGCCCGAGGTGTGGTGGAAGATCCCGGTGCTGATCGCCTCCGCGGTGCAGAACGCCGTCCTGGAGGAGGTCATCGTCGTCGGGTATCTGCTGCGCAGACTGGGACAGTTGGGCTGGACGCCGACGGCGGCGCTCGCGGCCAGTTCGGTGCTGCGCGGTGTGTACCACCTCTACCAGGGCATCGGCGGCTTCTTCGGCAACATGGTGATGGGCGCGATCTTCGTTCTGCTGTATCGGCGGTGGGGCCGGGTCGGCCCGCTGGTCGCCGCCCACGCCGTCATCGACATCGTCGCGTTCGTCGGTTACGCCCTGCTGGCGGGGCGGGTGGGGTGGCTGCCCACGAGGTGAGGGTCGCAAGATTTCAGCTCGTGGCCAGCAGTTCGCCATCGATCACGGTGACCGCCGAGCCGGTCAGCAACGTACGGTCGCCGCGCAGTTCTGTCCGTACGAAGCCGGTACGGTCCGCGCCCTGCCGGCCGACGAGTGCGTCACGGCCCAGCCGCGGCGACCAGAAGGGGGCGAGCGCCGTGTGTGCGCTGCCCGTTACGGGGTCCTCGTCGATACCCACCGCCGGGAAGAAGCAGCGCGAGACGAAGTCGTAGCCGCCGTCGGGGTGCTCGGCGCGGGCTGTGGCGATCACGCCGCGGCCGCCGGGCCCGGCCAGCGCCTTGAGATCCGGGGACAGGGTGCGCACGGACCTCTCGTCGGCCAGCTCGACGAGTAGTTCGCCGACATGGGGGCCGGTGTCGTGCGCCGAGAGGATCTCGGTGTCCAGCGCGGCCGCGACGGCCGGCGGCACCTCCACGGGCGTCAGCGGCGCGGTCGGGAAGTCCATGGTGATCGCCCCGTCGTCGCCGACGGCTGTGATCAGCACCCCGCTGCGGGTGGCGAAGCGGACCGTTCCGGTGGCCGTCCCGGTGGTGTGCAGGACGTGCGCGGTGGCCAATGTGGCGTGCCCGCACATGTTCACCTCGGCGGACGGGGTGAGCCAGCGCAGCGCCCAGTCGGCGTCGCCGCCCTCGGGCAGGGGGTGCGCGAAGGCGGTCTCGGAGAGGTTGACCTCGGTGGCGACCTGCTGGAGCCAGGCCGTGTCGGGGAACGTGCCGGAGTCGAGGAGAACGACTCCCGCGGGGTTGCCGGCGAACGGACGCGCACTGAAGGCGTCGACGATGCGAATCCTCATGGCCGCGAGCGTAGAGGCGCCGCAACGCCGCAGGCCAAGGCCAATCCCGAGGAATTGGACACGGATGCTCGCGCGCCGGCCGCCTGCGGTGTCCCGTCTCAAACGATCTGGTCCCGGCCCGGACCTGTGACCTGGGGCGACCAGATCAGGTGCGACGCAGGCACGCCGAGGACCTCGGTTGATCCGGTCCTGGGCAGCTGGATGCCGGCCCTCATCTCAACCGATCTGGTTCGGTTCCCTGCTGAGGTGGAAGTCGTCCGGGCGGTCGCGACGGAGCTCCTCGTATCGCTGGGCGTAGACATCGACCGCCTCGTGAAGCGTGCAGCCGAGTGATTCACGGATCGCCTTGAGCGCGAGGATGGTCCGGTTCTCCAGAATGTCAAGGTCCACGTTCTCGGGCAGCTGCTCCATGGGTCCGTCACCCTACCTGTCCCACGGGGCTGCGCCGCACCCGAACCAGACCACCTGAGACCGCAAGCGAATCGGACCAGATGACGTGAGACGGGGACCAGATCGTCGGAGACGGGACATGCGGATTGCGGTCGAGGCCTTGCTCCGACGAACGGTCTCGATATATCGTTGAGACATCGCGAAAGGATCGCGATCAGTCAATGAGTGAGAGAAGGAGAGTGCCTCATGCGTTCACCAGGACAGGGACATGAGCATGGGCGTGAGCATCGGTACGAGCAGTGCGGGCCATGGCGTCAGGGCGGCCGGGGCGGCTTCGCGGGGGGCGGGGAGCGGCGGCGTTCGCCCTTCGGCCCGTTCGGCCCTCCGTTCGGAGGCCCGCCCTTCGGTGGCGGCCGGGGGCGCGGCGGGCCGCGCGGCCGGGCGCGCCGGGGTGATGTGCGTGCCTCGATACTGGCGCTGCTCAAGGACCGGCCGATGCACGGCTACGAGATGATCCAGGAGATCGCCGAGCGCAGTGGCGGGGCGTGGAAGCCGAGCCCCGGCTCGGTGTATCCGACGCTGCAGCTCCTGGAGGACGAGGGGCTCATCGCCAGTGCCAGCGAGGGCGGCAAGAAGCTGTTCTCGCTGACCGACGCCGGGCGCGCCGAGGCCGACAGCGGCGCGGATGCTCCTTGGGCGGACGCCGGCCGCGGATTCGACTGGGAGGCGATGAACGAAATCCGCAAGGCGGGCAGCGGTATGGTCGAGGCGTTCCACCAGGTGTGGGCCACCGGCACGCCCGAACAGCGGGAGAAGGCCATGGCGGTGGTCAACAGGGCCCGCAAGGAGCTCTATCTGATCCTCGCCGAAGAGGACTGAGGGGGACTGGGGAGGACTGAGGGGGCCCGGTCCTGTCGGGCCCGCCGCGACGATGTCTGATCTTCACCATTCCCGCACAGAGCCTCCACCCCGTCTCCTCCGTAAGGAGGAGATCCCCCGCACGCATCCCCAACCAGCGTCGGATGCGTAAATGCTTCGCGCCGGGGATGTTCCAGCGCTCACGGGCTGGTGGGGTGGAGGCTGTGCAAAACCGTACTGCCCACAGCGGTGCCGACGGCCCCGCCCAGGAGGAGACCGGCGCACAGCTCACCGTCGAGCTCGCGTCGGTGGTTTCCGCTGCGCGCAGGCGGGCGACCCGCGACGGTGACCGGCAGGTCGACACCGCCCATCTGCTGCACGGTCTCCTGGAATCGGACCCCGCGGTACGCGAGGTCTTCGATGGCGGGCCCCAGATCGCGCGGCTGCTGGGCTACCTCGTCCAGCGCAGCATCGGTTACGGACTCCAGTGGCACGGCACCGTCGAGGACTCCGGCGCCGTCCCGGTGGTCACCGAGGGCAGCGCCCCGGGATGGTCGCCGGCCGCGGCCGCGGCCATGGACGGGGCCTTGGACCACGCGCACGCCCGTTACGCCCGCCGCGCGGGCTGCCTCGATCTGCTCGCGGCGCTCGTGGATGACCCCGAATCCCGCGCCGTCGAGGTCCTGCGCCGGGCGTCCGTCGATATCCCCCGGCTCACCGCCCGGCTGGACGGGGAGCGCTCCGGACGGGACTGACCCGGGTGGCGGGGGCCGGGGCGGCGGGGGCGGCGCTGCCTGGAACGGCCGCGTTCGCCGCCAGACGGCGCTGTTGGTGGGCGCGGGCTGCCGCGTCACCGGGGCCGTTCCGTTCAGCGAGGCGTTCCGATATGCGGTGCTGGACGGTCTCGCCCCGTTTGCCCCCGTACTTGAACTTCGCGTGTACGTCCCGTACTTCGAGGCGCAGTCCGCGGATGCCGGACAGCAGCCGCCCGTACGGAGCCTGGCCCGCGGCCACCGGGGCCGAGCCGCCGTTCGGCTGGAAGTGGCTCATCTGCCGCCGCAGCAGGTCCGCCTTGGCCTCCGGATCGTCCACGACATGGGCGGTGCAGGTCAGTTGAACGGCGGCGTAGAAGCTGGTGGGCACGCCGTGCTCGGGCGGCTGGTCCTCGTTCGCCTGCCAGGGGCCGGGGATGAAGGTGTAGTCGTCCACCACGCTCAGCAGCACCGTCGGTGAGACGGCCAGCGCCTCCCAGAGGGGGTTGGGGCGGGCGAGATGGGTGACGGCCTCACCGCGGGCCGGGTCGTAGGCGAAGTGCAGCGGCTGCACCCTCGGCGGTTCTCCGGGCAGGCCGTTCGCGGCGAGCTGGCCGAAGTCGTGGGCCGCGAGCCAGTGTTGCCACTCGGTGTCGTCGGACGGGGCGTCCCAGGGGTGGATCAGCACGGTGGCTCCTCAGTGGACGGAGAGGTACGCGGGCTCGGGGGTGCCGGGCGCGAGGTCGTCGGACGGTATGGGGGCGCCGTACACCGGTGCCACGGGAAGGACGCCGCTCCAGTACGGCAGGGCGAGGTCCTCCGGCTCGTCGTTGGGCCCGCCGGTACGGATCTTGGCGGAGACCTCGCGCAGGTCGAGCCGGAGTACGGCGGTGGCGGCCAGTTCCTTGGCGTTGCCGGGGCGGGAGTCCGCGGCGCGTCCGGGCAGGACGTGATCGACGAGCGCGTCGAGAGCGGCCTTCTTCTCCTCCTGGTCGGTCACCTGATATGCCGTGCCGTGCACCACCACGCAGCGGTAGTTGACGGAGTGGTGGAACGCGGACCGGGCCAGGACGAGGCCGTCGACATGGGTGACCGTGACGCAGACCTCCAGGCCGGGGTCCGACGCGTCTCCGGCCATCCGCAGCGGGCGGGACCCGGTCGAGCCGTGCAGGTAGAGGCGGTCGCCGACACGGCCGTAGAGCGTCGGCAGGACGACCGGGGAACCGTCGCGGACGAAGCCCAGATGGCAGACGTAGGCCGTGTCGAGGATCGCGTGCACGGTTTCGTGGTCGTAGGCGGCGCGTTCGCGGGCGCGGGTGGGCGTGGTGCGGGCGGTCGCCGCGTACGACTCGGCTCGGGCAGCCATTGCGATCTCCATTGCACTAGTGCATAATTGGTTTTGTGCTAGGAGAGTATCGGATCGAAGGGCGGCGCGCATCGGAGATTGCCGCCAGTGTCGAGCGAGCCGTCGGTGCGGGCGAGCTCCAACCGGGCGAAGTCCTGCCCCCACTCCGGGAGTTGGCCGTCTATCTCGAGGTCAATCCCAATACGGTCGCGGCCGCGTACCGCACGCTCCGAGATCGGGGAGTGATCGAAACGGCGGGCCGGCGAGGCAGCCGCGTACGCTCCCGTCCGGCGAGCACCTCGCGCGAGGCGATGGCGGTGGACGTGCCGCCGGGTGTCCTGGATGCCTCCAGCGGCAACCCCGATGCGTCCCTGCTGCCCCCGCTCGAGCGGGCGCTGGCCGAGGCCGCGGCGCGCAGCGCGCGGCGGCCTGTGCTCTACGGCGCACCGGCCGTCGACGATGACCTGGCGGCTCTGGCCCGTTCGGCCTTCGCGGCCGACGGTGTCGCGGAAGGGCCGATCGCCGTCACCAGCGGTTCACTGGACGCGATAGAGCGCGTACTGGCCGCCCATCTGCGCCCCGGGGACACCGTGGCCGTGGAGGACCCGGGATGGGGCAGTCTGCTGGATCTCATTCCCGCGCTCGGACTGCGCCCGGCCCCGGTCGGCGTGGACGACGAGGGCCCGCTGGCCGAGCAGTTGGCCCGCGCGCTCCAGGACGGCGCCCGCGCCGTCGTCATCACCGACCGGGCGCAGAACCCGACCGGGGCCGCCGTCAGCCGCGCCCGCGCGGCACAGCTCCGTACGCTCCTGTCCGGCCACCCCGGCACCCTGCTCATCGAGGACGACCACGGCCATGGCATCGTCGACCTGCCGCTCCACCCCCTCTCCGGCGCCACCGACCACTGGGCCCTGGTCCGGTCGACCGCCAAGGCCTACGGCCCGGACCTGCGCCTCGCGGTGCTGACCGGCGACCCGGTGACCGTCGACCGGGTGCGGGGCCGGCAGCGCCTCGGCCCCGGCTGGATCAGCCATCTGCTTCAGGACACGGTCGCCCATCTGTGGCGTACCTCCGCGGTCGACCCGGAGAAGGTGGCCGGAGCGTACGGACGACGGCGCGACGCGCTGATACACGCACTGTCCGAGCGCGGAGTGCGGGCGCGGGGCCGCAGCGGGATGAACGTCTGGGTGCCGGTCCTGGACGAGACCGGCGCGGTGGCCCGGCTCCTGCACGCCGGCTGGGCGGTCGCCCCCGGTGCCCGCTTCCGCCTGAACTCCCCGCCCGGTATCCGCATCACCGTCTCCGGGCTCTCCGACGACGACATCGTTCCCATGGCCGACGCGGTCGCCGCGGCGACGGGAGTGGGGGAGGCCCGCCGGTACGAATGAGGACGGCGGCCGGCCGAATCTCTCGCCTGCTTCCCCACGGCTTGTCCGACGGGCCAGGCCAGAAGGGCCGTGCCAGGCGCCCCGGACCCGGCCCTGACCCATCGGACAAGCCCTAACCCCAGGTGAGCGGGTCGAGATGGAGGTAGAAGCGCAGCCGATCGTGGTCGAGGGTGATGCCGTATCTCTCGGCGAACGCCGCGTCCGCGGCCTGTGCCTGCTCCTCGTCCGGCCATGTCTCCCGGGCGTTGGTGAGCAGCAGTGCCAGGTCGGCGTAGCGGTCGGCCAGACCGAGGCGGCCCAGGTCGATGAAGCCCGACACGTCCAGGGTGCGTGGGTCGAGGACGATGTTGGGCAGGCACAGGTCGCCGTGGCAGACAACCGTGTCGGCGGCCTCCTGGTCCCGTCGTCGCGCGACCTGCGGGAGGAGGCGGGCCAGCAACTCCGTGGGCGGCGTGTGCTGCTGCTCGGCGGGGAGGAACTCCGGGTTCGTCGCGCCACGGGCCACGACGTCGCGTGCCCGGGCGACCATCCCGTCCACGTCCCGGCGGAACGGGCACTGCCGTACGGGCACTTCGTGCAGTCGGCGCACCGCGTCCGCGATGCGGTCCCAGTAGGCTCGCAGGTCCGCGGCGGACACCTGGTCGGCGGCCACGCCGACGACAGCGGCGGTTACCAGACAGGCGCCCGCATTGCCGGAGTGCCAGTCGAGGACACGTGGCCCGGGGACGCCCCGACCGCTCAGCCACGCGACCCGGTCGCGCTCGGCCTTGAGGCCGGCCGCGTCCGCGGCGGCCACGCACTTGGCATACCGGGTGCCGTCCGCGCTGCGGAAGACCGCGGCTTCCGACTCACCCGCGGTGACCGGCACCCAGTCGCCGCTGCCGCCACCCACCCCGAGCAGCACCGGTGACACCGTCCAAGGGCCGGGACAATCGCTCATGGCGGCCACTCCAGCCAGTCGGCCGGCCGTCCCGGCGCCCTGGCCCGGCACCCCGGCCCCGGCCTCACGATCACGCGCGGAGCTGCCGTTTCATGACCTTGCCCATGTCGTTGCGTGGCAGGGCGTCCAGGAAGTGCACCGTACGTGGGCGCTTATGGGGTGCGAGCTGCCGGGCGACATGGTCGGCGAGCTCCTCCCCGGACGGTGGCGGGCCGGCGTCCGGGCCGGTCTCCGGCACGACCCAGGCGACGATCCGCTCGCCGAGGTCCTCGTCCGGGACACCGGTCACCGCTGCCTCGGCGACTCCGGGGTGGGCCAGCAGCGCATTCTCGATCTCGCCCGCGCCGATCTTGTAACCCCCGCTCTTGATCAGATCCGTGGCCTTGCGGCCGACGATGCGGTAGTTCCCCGACGCGTCACGGATCGCCATATCGCCCGTGCGGAACCATGCGCCGTCGAAGGCCGCGGCGGTGGCATCGGGGCGGTTCAGATACTCGGCGAAGAGGTTCGGACCGCGGACCTGGATCTCGCCCACGGTCTCGCCGTCACTCGTCCCGATCGTCCGCCCCTCATCGTCGACCAGCCGGACCTGTACCCCCGGCAGCGGTACCCCGACCGTCCCCACGGCATCCGGGCCGTCCGCCCGCACGCTGGTGTTCATCAGCGTCTCCGTCATGCCGTACCGCTCGATCACCCGCCGTCCGCAGGCCGCGGTGATGCGTTCATGATCCGTCAGCGGCAGCGCGGCCGACCCGGAGACCAGCAACCGGGCCCCGCCCAGCGCCTTGGCCAGCGCCGGATCGTGGCCGGCCGCGGCGGCCAGCCGGTGGTACATCGTCGGTACGCCGAACAGCATCGTGCCGTCCGCCGACAGCTCCCGGGTGACCGCGTCGGTGCTGAAGCGGCCCAGGTGGTGCACGCTGCCGCCGCGTCGCAGCGGCCCGAGGACGCCGAGGATCAGACCGTGGACGTGGAACAGCGGGAGAGCGTGGACGAGGACGTCGTCGGCGGTCCAGTTCCAGGCGTCCTGGAGGGCGTCGAGGGTGTGGGTGAGGGCGCGGCGGGGGAGGACCACACCCTTGGGCGGGCCCGTGGTGCCGGAGGTGTAGACGATCAGGGCCGGTGTCTCGTCGCCCGGTTCGTACGGCAGCGGAGGCGGTTCGGTCCCCTCGGGCGGCCCGGCGGCCGTGACATCGATACGGGGCAGGTCCGCGAGGGAGCCCGGCAGCTCGGCCCCCGGCTCCGTCAGGACGACCGAGGGCGTGCTGTCCCCCACGATGTGGGCCAGCTCGCTCTCACCGATCTTCGGATTCACCGGTACGGCGGCCACTCCGGCGAGCAGCGCGGCCACCACCGCGACCGAGGTCTCCATCGTGGGCGTCGCCCAGACCGCGATCCGGGTCTCGCCGGCGATCCGTTCGGCCAGCGCACCGGCCACCGACGCCAACTGGCGGTAGCTCAGGGCGCGGTCGCCGAAACGCAGCGCGGGTGCGGTCGACGCGTCGCGCAGTGCGGGGAAGAGCACGGTCACCGGATCTCCTTGGTTCTCGTCGGCGCCCGGCCCGGCCGTACGGCCGGGCCGTCCCGCTCGTGCACCCTGCGCGGGCGGGAACGGGCTGACACCACGCGCGGGTGCGGAACAGGCTGACACCACTGTCGCAGAGACCACTGACAACGCGGTCGGAGCGTGGGACAACGCGGTCGGAGCGCGGGTTCGGAGCGCCGCTCCGCCCTGGTCGCTCACCCTGGAATATCTGGAACATGGGGAAACTCGGGCATCTTGCCGAAGTCCCATGAGACGACGGTCTCCGGTCTGAGCCGTAGCCAGGCGTGGCGCCCGTCGTGCGGCATCACGGTCGTCCCGAAGTACTTCCGCGCGAACATCCGCTCCGGGGCGTCCAGTCCGGCGTACTGCTCACCGGTGCGCGGCGCCTCGCCGACGCACTCCGCGCGGCCCGCCAGCTCGGCCCCGCGCAGCTCGCCGTACTCGTGCCCGTCGTCGACGACCACCGCTATCCGCGGGTCTTCGCGCAGCTGGGCCCACCGCTTGCTGCGGATGAGCGAATACAGCCACAGCGCCGCTCCGTCCCAGACGAACCACAGCGCCCCGACGTGGGGCGCGCCGTCGCCGCCGGCCGTCGCGACCCGGCAGGTGCGCTGTTCGGCGAGGAAGGTGTCCAGTTCGCCCCGGGTCATCATGATCCGGCGCCCGCGCCGCTGTGTGCCGGTCATCTCAGCGTCGGTCGTCTCCGCGTCGGTCATCTCCGCGTCGGCCCTCTCGGTCTCGGCCATCCGTCATCGCCTCCGGTCCTGACTGAGTGTCAGAAAGGATGCGGTCCCTTCCTGGTGGAACGCAATGCCCGCTACCCTCGCCCGCCTTGAGGACGACGTCACGGAGAGGGGCGCACACCATGGCACCGGACACCGCACGGCTCGGTGAGCAACTGGACCCCGCCTCGACGGTGCTGCTCACCGTCGAGTGCCAGCGCGGTGTGGTCGGCCCGGACAGCGCGTTGCCCGAACTGGCGGCGACGGCCCGCAGATCGGGGGCACTGGCGAACATCGCCCGCCTGGTGGCGGCCGCGCACGACGCCGGCGTCCAGGTGCTGCACGCGGTCGCCGAACGCCGTCCGGACGGCCGCGGCGCGAGCCGCAACGCCCGCCTGTTCAAGGCCGCCGAGCGGCTGCCCGTCCAGCAGGTCATCGGGTCCACCGCGGTACGCATCGCGGAGCCGATACCGGTGACCGAGGACGACCTGGTGGTGCGCCGGCTGCACGGCCTCTCGCCGGTCGCCGGCACCGGTGTGGACGCGCTGCTGCGCAACTTCGGGTGCCGGACACTGGTCGTCACCGGGGTGTCGGCGAACGTGGCGATCCCCAACGCGGTCTTCGACGCGGTCAACCTCGGTTACACGGCCGTGGTGCCCGCGGACGCCATCGCCGGGGTGCCGGCCGACTACACCCCGGCGATGGTCCGCCACACGCTGGCCCTGGTCGCCACCGTCACTTCCACCGATGACGTCCTGAACAGCTGGCGGCGCCCCCACCGCGGCCGTTGACCGCTGCCACCGACCAGCTACCGCTACCGCTGCCGCCGACCGTGGCCGCTGTCCGCTGCCGTGGGGCAGCTGATCCGCGCGTTCAGCCCCCGAGGGCCTTCAGCAGGAAGTCCCGCTGGAAGAAGAGAAGTTGTTCGTTGACGGTGGCATCGGCAGGTGAGTGGGTGGCGCCCGGGAGCGGCAGCACACTGTGCGGCTTGCCCGCGGCGAGCAGCTCCGCCGAGAACCGCAGGGTGTGCGCGGCCGCCACGTTGTCGTCCGCGAGCCCGTGGACGAGCAGCAGCGGGCGGCTCAGCAGATGGCCCTGGCCGGTCAGGGAGGAGCGCTCGTAGTTCTCCGGCCGCTCCTGAGGGTGGCCCAGATACCGCTCCTTCCAATGGGTGTCGTACAGCCGCTGGTCCGTGGGCGGGGCGCCGGCGACCGCCGCGTGGAAGACGTCGGGACGGTGCAGCACCGCGGCCGCCGCCAGGAACCCGCCGAACGACCAGCCACGGATCGCCACCCGCGTCAGGTCGAGGTCACCGAAGCGCGCCCCCGCCGCCCGGAGGCCGTCCACCTGGTCCTCCAGCGCCGGGGTGAGCTGGTCGCCGTACACGGCCTTCTCCCAGTCCGGGCCGCGCCCGGGCGTCCCGCGCCCGTCGACGACCAGTACCGCGAAGCCCTGCTCGGCGAACCACTGCGACACACAGGCGAACCAGCTGCGCGCCCGCCCCACCAGCTGCATGGCGGGCCCGCCGTACGGATCGAGCAGCACCGGCAGCTTCGCCGCGCCCTCCTGATGCCATGAGGGCAGGAAGAGGGCGCCGCGCAGCTTCCGTTCGCCGAGCGTGAGATGGACCGGTTGCGGGGTGACCGCCGGCTCCTCGGCGAGCGAGGCGATGACCCCGGAGGCCTGGTACGGCTCGCGCCCGGCCTCCGGTGCGTCCCGTACCAGGGACACCTCGGCCCCCCGAGGCGTCATCCCCTCCAGGACGACGGTGCCGCCCCGTCCCACGCCGGTGAACCTGCCGGGGCCCCGGCTCAGCCGGTGGACGCCGTGGCCGGGCTCATGGCGCCACACATGGGTCTCCAACGGGTCCTCGCTCGCCGTGAACAGCACCCGTTCGCCCTCGACCCCCAGGACCGCCCGCAGGTGCAGCCCCTCCGGGGTGACCCGCCGGCCGCCGACGGTCAGATACCGGGTGCCGTCGCCGTCCTCCGGGAGCACCAGCGCGCCGGACGCCGTACGAGCCGGGGTGCCGGGCACCAGCTCCACCCACGCCTCGTCGGTCTGCTCGTGCCGCACCTCGGTGGCCCCGGTCGCCGGATCGACCGCCAGCGTCCGCACCGTGCGCTGGTCCCGGCTCTGCACGGCGAGGAACGGACCGTGCGCGTCCCAGCCCGCGTCGACGAGGTACTCGTAGGCCCTGTGGTCCCATACCACCTCCACCCGTTCACCTTCCAGGGAGAGCAGGTGCACGGTGACCTCGGCATTGGGCGTACCGGCCGCCGGATACGCGAGGGTCCGCGGCGGCTTCGCCGGGTCGGCCGGATCGCTGAGGTAACGCCGTTCCACCGGGCCGGTGTCGACCCTGGCCACCAGGAGCCGGCGGCTGTCCGGCGCCCACCAGTAGCCGCGCGTCCGGTGCATCGACTCGGCCGCCACATATTCGGCCAGCCCGTAGGAGATCTCCGGCCCTTCCGCCCGCGCCAGCTGCCGGTCGCCGCCGGCCAGGTCGACGACATGGAGCGAACGGCGGCTCACGTAGGCGATGTGCCGGCCGTCGGGGGAGGGCCGGGGGTCGACCACCGGACCGGCCGCCGGCACGGAGAACGGTGTACCGCCCTCCGTACGCACCGCCCAGAGGGCCCCGGACAGCGCGAACGCCACCAGCCGGGCGGCCGCGTCGGCCGCGTACGACACCACCCCCACCGAGTGCTCGCGGGCCCGTTCCCGGCGCAGCCGTTCCTCCTCGGGGACCGCTTCGGCCGGGCCCGCTATCAGGAGCCCCGGATCGGCCAACAGCCGTTCCGTACCGTCCTCGTACTGCCAGAGCCGGCCTACGGGGTCGGTGCCCGAACCCGTACGGACGAAGAGCACACGGTGGCCGTCGGGGGAGAGGGCGAACTGCCGGGGGACTCCGAGGGAGAAGCGGCGGGTGCGAGCGAATTGCCGGGGAAAGTCAGTGGAGTTCATGGAATTCGTGGAATTCGTGGAGTTCATGGCGGTGTTGCTGTCCAAGGTGCTGTCCTCCAGCGGTGGTGCGCCTGGGCTCCGTGTCGGGAATGTGGCCAGAGGTTACGGGGTGTCGCCCGGATCCGCTGGTCAATAAGACGGCGGCCTGGTGACGCCGACAAGAAGGCGGGTCGGTGACGGTGCCGGAAAGGCGGGCGGGTGACGGTGACACAAGGCGGGCTGGTATCGGCGACCGCGTGGTGGTGGGGCGTTGACAGCGCCGTGCCGGGCTTCTAGCGTCAGCCCTGCTCAGGCTACTAAGCGGTTGCTCACCCACGGGTCCGCTGCGGCGGACCGCTTGTCGAGTCGCAGGTTCGCACGTTCGCCGGGTCGCCGAGCTGCCGAGCCGCCGAGTGCCGAGGTTTCGAAGATTTCGAAGGTGAGGAGAACCCGCATGTCCACCACCGAGCAGCGCGTCGCCATCGTGACGGGCGCGGCCCGCGGCATCGGCGCGGCCACCGCCGTACGTCTGGCCGCCGAGGGCCGTGCCGTCGCCGTACTCGACCTCGACGAGGCGGCCTGCAAGGGCACCGTCGAGAAGATCACCGCGGCCGGCGGCAAGGCCGTCGCGGTCGGCTGTGACGTCTCGGACGCCGAGCAGGTGGAGGCGGCCGTCGAGCGGGTCGTGAGCGAGCTGGGTGCGCCGACCGTCCTCGTCAACAACGCCGGTGTGCTCCGCGACAACCTGCTCTTCAAGATGAGCGAGAGCGACTGGGACACGGTCATGAACGTGCATCTGCGGGGTGCGTTCCTGATGTCCCGCGCCTGCCAGAAGCACATGGTCGACGCCGCGTTCGGCCGGATCGTCAACCTCTCCTCCAGCTCTGCGCTCGGCAACCGGGGCCAGGCCAACTACTCGGCCGCCAAGGCCGGTCTGCAGGGCTTCACCAAGACCCTCGCCATCGAGCTCGGCAAGTTCGGCGTCACCGCGAACGCCGTCGCTCCGGGCTTCATCGTCACCGACATGACCGCTGCCACCGCCGAGCGGGTCGGCATGGGCTTCGAGGAGTTCCAGGCCGCGGCCGCCACCCAGATCCCGGTGCAGCGCGTCGGCCGGCCGGAGGACATCGCCAACGCGATCGCCTTCTTCACGGGCGATGCGGCGGGATTCGTCTCCGGCCAGGTCATGTACGTCGCCGGCGGCCCGCTCAGCTGACCGCCCCCACCGAACCCAGGAGGACGAGACATGACCGAGCGGGACAGCGGGCTCCCCGCGCTCTCCGGCAAGGTGGCGCTGGTCACCGGAGCCAGCCGCGGCATCGGCTACGGCATCGCCCAGGCCCTGGTCGCCCGCGGCGACCGGGTCGTCATCACCGGCCGTAACGAGGACACCCTCAAGGAGGCCGTCGAGAAGCTGGGCGCGGACCGGGTGGTCGGCGTCCCCGGAAAGGCGCACGACGAGGCGCACCAGGCCGCCGCCGTCGAGCGTGCGGTGGCGGCCTTCGGGCGGATCGACTACCTCGTCAACAACGCCGGTACGAACCCGGTGTTCGGCCCGATCGCCGACCTGGACCTCAATGCCGTGCGCAAGGTCTTCGAGATCAACGTCGTCTCGGCGCTCGGCTTCGCGCAGCGCACCTGGCACGCCTGGCAGAAGGACAACGGCGGCGCGATCGTCAACATCGCCTCGATCGCCGGCCTCAGCGCCTCGCCCTTCATCGGCGCGTACGGGATGAGCAAGGCCGCGATGGTGAACCTGACGCTCCAGCTCGCGCACGAGTTCGCGCCGGTGGTGCGGGTCAACACCATCGCGCCCGCGGTGATCAAGACCAAGTTCGCGGCCGCGCTCTACGAGAACCGCGAGGAGGAGGCGGCGGCCGGCTACCCGATGGCGCGGCTGGGCGTGCCGGAGGACATCGGAGGGGCCGCGGCCTTCCTGCTCTCCGAGGCCTCGGGCTGGATCACCGGGCAGACGCTCGTCGTCGACGGCGGCCTGTTCCTCAACGCCGGGGTCTGAGGGGCCGGGGTCTGAGGGCCGGGGGCTGCGGCGCTGCGGTCTGAGGCGCTGCGGTTCGAGGCGCGCGGGGGGGGGAGAGAGAGAGCCGCAGCGGCGGGGGCCCGCCCCCCTCCGGCACGTCGCGAGGCCCCTCCCGGCGTCCCCACGGCCCGTGGTCGGCGTTGTCAGTGGTCGCCGGTAGGTTTTGTGAGGGAGAACGCAACGCACACCGGAGGATGCTGACGTGGTGACCGACATGCTGCCCGAGTCCTGGCGCCGGGTACTCGCCGAGGAGCTGGAGAAGCCCTATTTCAAGGAGCTCACCGACTTCGTCGAGCAGGAGCGGGCCCAGGGCCCGGTCTACCCGCCCCGTGAGCAGGTCTTCGCGGCGCTGGAGGCGACGCCGTACGACCAGGTGAAGGTGCTCATCCTCGGCCAGGACCCCTACCACGGCGCGGGGCAGGGGCACGGCCTGTGCTTCTCGGTGCGGCCCGGTGTGAAGACGCCGCCGTCGCTGCGGAACATCTACAAGGAGATGCTGGAGGAGCTGGGCCACCCGGTTCCGGACAACGGCTATCTGATGCCCTGGGCCCAGCAGGGTGTGCTGCTGCTGAACGCCGTCCTGACGGTCCGCGAGGCCGAGCCCAACTCGCACAAGGGCAAGGGGTGGGAGAAGGTGACGGACGCGGTGATCCGCGCCGTGGCCTCCCGGCCCGATCCGGCGGTCTTCGTCCTCTGGGGAAACTACGCCAAGAAGAAGCTGCCGCTGATCGACCAGGAGCGGCATGCCGTGGTGCAGGGCGCGCACCCCTCCCCGCTGTCGGCGAAGAAGTTCTTCGGCTCCCGCCCCTTCACCCAGATCAACGAGGCGGTCGCCGCCCAGGGCCACGCCCCGATCGACTGGCGCATCCCCGACCTGGGCTGAGCCACCGGCCCCACCCGGCGGCCCAGGGCACCGGACCTGTCCCGGGCCGCCGCGCGGCCGGTACCACCCGGCGCGTCGCGTACACCGCGCGAAGGTCTTCCACGGCGGTTAGCGTCGAGGAAACGGCACGGACGGTGGCCAGCGAATACGGGGAGTGCGCGGTGACGGACAAGCTGCGGGAGGCGACGCCGGAGAACTGTGTGCTGACCCGGATCGGCCAAGCGATCATGCTGCACCGTGCCGGAGACCGGGAAGAGGCACGTAACCGTCTGTCGGAGCTGTGGCACGAGATCGGGCCTCAGGGCGACGCCTTCCACCGCTGCGCCCTCGCCCATTACATGGCCGACACCCAGGACGATCCGCGGGACGAGCTCGACTGGGACCTCAGGGCCCTGGAGGCGGCCGAGCACTTTGTCACCGAGCGGCCCGACGGCTGCGGAACCGGCCCGAGGCAGCCGGGCGTCGCCGGAGGCCCCGACCTCGACCCCGACCCCGGCCCCGGACCCCGCCACCCCCTCGTCGCACTCCGGGCCTTCTTCCCCTCGCTGCACCTCAACATCGCCGCCGACTACGCCGCCCTCGACCGGCCGGCGGACGCACACGCCCAGCTCCGGCGGGCCCGGGCATCGGTCAGTGCGCTCGCGGACGGCGAATACCGCCAGAGCCTCCGGGACGCGATCGACCAGCTCCAGCTGCGGATCGACGGTGCGGCAGGCCAGATGCCGTGAGAACCGCCGGGCAGCGCGGTATCGAGCAGATCGTGCCGGCGTTCCTCTCGTGCCGGCGTTCCCCTCGTGCCGGCGTTCCTCGACGACGTACGGGCCGGCCGGCGGCCGTCCGCCCAGGACGCGCCGCGCACCCATGAGCGGTGCGAACGCGTGGTCACCGACGCGATGACCGCGATGACACAGGCCGCTCGCCGAGTCCGCCGCCGAGTCCACCGTCTCCCGCGGGCCGCCGGCCGAGCGCGCGGACACCGGCGTACGCGCCGGAGAGCACCAGCGCGCCCACCGCCCCGTAGACCGCCCAGTCACCGAACCGGGTATACGGGCTGGTGCCCGCGGCGAGCGGCAGGTCGTAGACGGCGACGGCGCTGCGGTCGGTGCCGAGCCGTTCACCCAGCCGTTCGCCCCGGGGCCCGTACACGGCACTGACGCCGGTGAGCGTGGCGTGCACCATCGGACGCCAGGTCTCCGCGGCCCGCAGCGCCCCCAGGGAGGCGTGCTGCGCGGGCGCCCAGCTTTCCTGGAACGTCGAGGTCGACGACTGGGCGACCACCACCTGCGCACCGCGGCGCGCCAGATGGCGGCTCATATCGGGGAAGGCGCTCTCGAAGCACACCAGCGGGCCGATGCGCAGTCCGCCCGCGGCGGCGACCGGCATCACCACCGGGTGGGGGCCGCGTATGCGGTCGGTCGTGGCCGCTTTGCCCACCTTCGTGGCCCAGCCCAGTACGGACCGCAGCGGTATGTACTCGCCGAAGGGGACCAGCCGCATCTTGGCGTAGCGGTCACCGGTCGGCCCGGCCGGACCGATCAGCTCGGCGCTCTTGTAGATGCCCGGTCCGCCGCCCCGCGCCGCGTCGGCGTTGACCAGCAGCATGGCTCCCGTCCGCCGGGACAGCGCGGCCAGCCGGGCGGCGAGGGCCGGATGGTCGGCCGGGTCCCGGTAGAGGCTGCTCTCGCCCCAGACGACCAGCCGGACTCCACGGCCCGCGACCGACCGGGTCAGTTCCTCGCTGCGGGCGAGCCGCTCCGTCGGGGTGCCGGTGAGGCCCGGCTGGACGACCGCGATCCGCACCGTACCGGCGGGGCGGGGGACCGGCGCCCAGAACCACACCACGGTGGCGGCCAGTGCGCACACCAGCAGCCCGGCGACGGCGGGCAGCCGCGCCGGCGGGCAGGCGATCAGCTCGGCCAGCGCGGTGTTCACCGCCACGATCAGCAGGCTGACCAGCCACACCCCGCCGACCGAGGCCAGCCGCAGCGCGGGCGGAACCTGCCACTGGCTCGCGCCCAGCAGCCCCCACGGCCCGCCCAAGTACTCCCAGGAACGGACCAGTTCGACCATCAGCCAGCCCGACGGGACCAGCACCAGCGCGGCGGCGCACCTCCCGGCGGACGGCGCGCCGCCCAGCAGCGCCCGCACCAGCAGCCCCCAGGGTGCCCACAGCGCACCCAGCAGCAGGGCGAGCACCAGGATGAACACATGGAGGTTCGGCAGGAGCCAGTGGTGCACGGCGAGTATGAACCCGGTGCCGCCGAGCCAGCCGTCCAGCGCCGCCCGCCGGTACGTCGGTGCCGACCGGACCAGCAGCAGCCAGGGCACCAGGGCGAGGAACGCCAGCCACCACCACGACGGAGCGGGGAAGGCGAGGGCCGGCACCGCCCCGGCGAGCACCCCGGCGGCGCCGCGTCCCCAGGGGGAGGCGAGCCATCGCGCCCGGGGAACGGGCGAGCTGTCCATAGGGCCTCCCAGGGCCTCCCCGGGGCCGGTTCCGGCCGGCCGGACGATCAGTGGTCGATCAGTGGACGGTCAGTCTGCGCGGCGGGACCGGCTGGGGGAAGAGGGCGTGGCCGGACGGCCGGAACGGGCCGTCGGCCGGGACGGTCGTCAGCCGCCCAGGACGGCGGTCAGCCGCCCGGGGACCGTACCTGCCGCCACTTCTCGTGCACCACGACCCTGGTCAGCCGCCAGCCCTCCCAGGTACGGCGGGCGGTGAACTCGTAGCGGCCCGCGCAGGTGTAGTTGGGGGCGGTGGGGCCGCCCGCGGCATCGTCCTCGGAGCCGGCGAGCCGCATCGGATTGAGGTAGTCGGCCTGGACCGTCGCGGTATCGCCGGGTGCGCCGCCGTCCCGCCGGGACAGGGTGATCCGGCGGTTGACGATCAAGTGCTGCCGGATCGAGAAGTGCCGCAGCATCTCGGCGAGCCAGGTCGCGATCTCCTCGATACTGCCTTCGATACCGCCTGCGGAGCGGTAGTCGGCCCGGCCGTCCGGGGCGAACAGGGCCCGGTAGCCCGGCCAGTCGCCGTCGTCCACGGCGATGGCGTAGCCCGTGATCAGATCGTCGATGGCGAGGCGGTCCATGACCATGGCGTGTTCCGCGCGCTGCGTCATCTCTTCAGTCTTCGGCATGCGGGAGGCCCCCGCCAAGGCGCGGGGGCCTGTTTGGTGCGGTCGCGTTGTGCGACGGTGAGGTGCCGGGCCTGTTCGGTCCGGTCGCGGTCAGTTCACCAGCGCCGGCGCCGGACCGGAATCCGGTACGGCCCCGGCCCCGGCCCCGACCCCGACCTCCGGTACCGCCCCGGTCTCAGGTACGGCCCCGGACTCCCGCCGGTTCTCCGAGTCCGTGAACTGCGTCCGGTACAGCTCCGCGTACCGCCCGTCGGCCGCCAGAAGCGTCTCGTGCGTCCCCCGCTCGACGATCCGTCCGTCCTCGACGACCAGGATCAGATCCGCGGCCCGTACGGTCGACAGCCGGTGCGCGATGACCAGGGCCGTACGGCCTTCCAGGGCCTCGGTGAGCGCCTCCTGCACCGCCGCCTCGGAGGTGTTGTCCAGGTGGGCGGTGGCCTCGTCCAGGATCACCACCCGGGGGTGGGCGAGCAGCAGCCGGGCGATGGTCAGCCGCTGCCGCTCTCCGCCCGAGAGGCGGTAGCCGCGCTCGCCGACCACGGTGTCCAGGCCGTCCGGCAGCCCGGTGATCAGCCCGTCCAGGCGGGCCCGGCGCAGGGCGGCCCAGAGCTCCTCCTCGGTCGCCTCCGGGTTGGCCAGCAGCAGGTTCTCGCGGATCGAGTCGTGGAAGAGGTGCCCGTCCTGGGTGACCATGCCGAGGGCGTCGCGCAGGGAGGCGGCGGTCAGCTCGCGGACGTCGACGCCCGAGAGCCGTACGGCCCCCGCGTCGGCGTCGTACAGCCGCGGCAGCAGCTGCGCGACGGTCGACTTGCCCGCGCCCGACGAGCCGACCAGGGCGACCATCTGGCCGGGTTCGGCGCGGAAGGAGATGCCGTGCAGTACCTCCTCGCCGCCACGCGTGTCGAGGGTGGCGACCTCCTCCAGGGAGGCCAGTGAGACCTTGTCGGCGGACGGGTAGCCGAAGCGTACGGAGTCGAACTCCACCGACACCGGGCCGTCGGGCACCGCGCGGGCGTCCGGCTTCTCGGTGATCAGCGGTTCGAGGTCGAGCACCTCGAAGACCCGCTCGAAGCTGACCAGTGCGCTCATCACCTCGATGTGCGCCCCGGACAGCGCGGTCAGCGGTGCGTAGAGCCGGGTGAGCAGCAGGGCGAGGGAGACGATCGCGCCGGCTTCCAGCTGCCCGCGCAGGGCGAGGAAGCCGCCCAGGCCGTAGACCACGGCCAGCGCCAGCGCGGAGACCAGGGTGAGCGCGGTGACGAAGTACGTCTGGACCATCGCCGAGCGGACCCCGATGTCCCGCACCCGGCGGGCCCGGGCGGCGAACTCCGCGGATTCGCGGGACGGGCGGCCCATCAGCTTGACGAGGGTGGCGCCGGGTGCGGAGAACCGCTCGGTCATCTGGGTGCCCATGGCCGCGTTGTGGTCGGCGCCCTCCCGGCGGAGCTGCGCCAGCCGCCGTCCGACCCGGCGGGCCGGCAGGACGAAGACCGGCAGCAGCACCAGCGCGATCAGCGTGACCTGCCAGGACAGGGTGAGCATCACTCCGAGCGTGAGCAGCAGCGTGACGATGTTGCTGACGACCCCGGACAGGGTGTCGCTGAACGCCCGCTGGGCGCCGATGACATCGTTGTTCAGCCGGCTGACCAGCGCTCCGGTGCGGGTGCGGGTGAAGAACGCGATCGGCATCCGCTGGACGTGGTCGTAGACGGTCCTCCGCAGATCCAGGATCAGCCCTTCCCCGATGCTCGCCGACAGCCACCGGGTCAGCAGCCCCAGCCCGGCCTCCGCGACCGCGATCACCGCGATCAGCCCGGACAGCCCGACGACGAGCGCGCCCGAGCCGCCGCCCACGATCGCGTCCACCACCCGCCCGGCGAGCAGCGGGGTCGCCACGGCGAGCATCGCCGTGACCGTGCTCAGGAGGAGGAACCACACCAGATGCCGTCGGTGCGGCCGGGCGAATGCCATGATCCGGCGCAGCGTGGCGCGGGAGAAGCGCCGCCGGTCCTGCTCCGCCCTCATCGTGCTGTGCAGCGAATGCCAGGCGGTGACTTCCATGTCCATGGTGGCCTCCTGTCGTCGGGATCGTCACGGGATCGCCGTGCGTGATCGGCGACACACAAGGAACCTAGGACCTCAACCAATATTGAGGTCAAGAGATTCCCGTACGGTCACCCGTGGGGGCGTACGACAGGACTTACGACAGGACTGCCGAGGCCGGCCCTCAAGGCCGGGACCGGCCTTAAAGAGGGTGTTCCCAGGTCAGGGGCTCGTCGGCGGTGTCCGGGCGGGCGACCGTCAGACGTACGGCGGGGTGGCCGTCCGGGAGGGTGGTGGCGGCGTCCACGACGATCTCGGTACGGACCCCCGTCCGGTGGTCCGCCGAAGCCGAAGCCGAAGCCGAAGCCGAAGTCGAAACCGAAACCGAAGCCGAAGTCGAAACCGAAGCTGAAGGCGCCGGCCCGGTCGACGGCGACGGCGGTGACGCCGGCGCAGGAGCCACCGACGCCAGCGCTCTGCGGAGGGCGGTCAGCAGCCCCCGGGCGGTCTCGTCGTCGACGCGGGCGTCCACCGGGCCGACGAACTGCACGGAGGGACGGGCGCCGAGCGCCTCGGCCGCCGTGCCGGCCTCGTGCAGGACGCGGGTGCGCAGGCCGGGCGGTGTCTCCGGCGGGCCCTGCTGCAGCGCGATGATCGCCGTCCTGATCTCCTGGATGGTCGCGTCCAGCTCGTCGACCGCCCGGCTGACGCCCTCCCGTACCTCCGGTGCCACCTCTTTGCGCTCGGCGCTCTGCAGCAGCATCCCCGTGGCGAAGAGCCGCTGGATGACCAGGTCGTGGAGGTCGCGGGCGATCCGGTCGCGGTCCTCGTACACCGCGAGCCGCCGGCGGTTGCGGTGCCGGTCGGCGAGGACCAGCGCCAGCGCCGCCTGCGCGGCGAACTGCGTGCCCAGGGTGCGTTCGGTCGGGCTGAAGCGGCGGCCGCCGGACATCCGGCCCAGAGCCAGGGCGCCCAGTACCCGGCCGTTGCTGCTCAGCGGCAGCAGCATCGTCGGGCCGTAGTGGCGGGACAGCGGGGAGATCGCGCGAGGGTCGGTGGAGAAGTCGTCGGTGAAGACCGCGTGTCCGGCGTTGATCTGGTGGAGGACGGGGCTCTCCGGCGGGATCCGGCCGCGGTACGCCTCGGCGCGTACCGCCTCGGGCAGCTCGGTGGAGATCGCCACCACCTCCATCCCGCCCTCGGCGTGCGGCAGCAGCACCGCCGCGGTGGCCGCCTCGGCCAGCTCGCGGCCCTTCTCCGCGACGACGGTGAGGGCGTTCGCGGTCGTCGAATGGGCCTCGGGCCCGGCCAGGAGCGCCGTGGTGACGGAGGCGGCGCCGTCGATCCAGCGGGTGCGCTGTCGGGCGGCGGCCCGCATCCGGGCGTTGCCCGTCACGATGCCGGCCTCCGTGGCCAGCACCTGTACCAGGTGCAGATCCTCTTCCCCGAACCTCTCGCCGTCCCGCTTCCCGGCGAGTCGGAGAACGCCGCAGGCCTCTCCGTGGAAGGTGATGGGCACGTCCATGGTGACCCCCGCGGCCGGCCGGCCCTCGGGCGCGGGGGAGCCGTCATGGGTGATCACCTCGCCGGTCCGCTCGCCGTCCCTCGGGTACAGGGCGATGGCGGCGTGGCGCGCTCCGGTGAGGGAGGCGGTGGTCTCGGCGATACGGGCCAGGGCGCGGGGCAGGTCGTGGTCGGAACCGACCGCGGCCATCGCCTCCAGCAGCTGCGGAAGCCGGGATACCGGCCCGCCGGCCCGCCCGTGCGGACTCCGTACGGCGCGCTGGGCGGGATCTGTGGCGGCGCCGGCGGGCGGCTCGGCTGCCGGGTCGGGCGACTTCAGGACACACCTCACTCTTGCCGGCGGTTCGGACAGGGCCTTTTGCCGTGAAGAGGGTTATGTGAGGGGGTTGGTTCCATCGGAAGAGGCGCATCGCCCCCAGAGGCAAGGGGCGACTTTCGGCCAACCTGTGGATGTGGCGGGCCCGGCGACTCGCGGCGGCGGTCCGTGGGTAAGCCGTAGTCAACTACGGCCGCCGGGGATCGCGTGGCCCAGTCCCGCGCCTCGGCAGGAAAGTGGGTCGGGGCCGATGGACAAAGGTCAGTACTACCCGAGACTCGTGGGTCCCTGCCGTGCCGCGGGCGGCGTGACCGTGCTCGAACTCCGCGGTGACCTGGACATTCTCGCCGTTTCGGTGCTGTCCGGCCGACTGGACGACATCACCGGAGCCCAGGGCGTCGATCTCGTCATCGACCTGCGGGCGGTGACCTTCCTCGACTGCGCCGGACTGTCCCTGCTCAGCCGCGCCCGCTACCGGACGCGGCAGCGCGGTGGCCGGCTCCGGCTGACCGGTGTCATCGCCGGCGGGAGCGTCGCCCGGCTGCTGCGGATGACCGGGCTGACCGGTGCCTTCGAGACCGTGGCGGACGAGGCCATGGCCTGCCGGGCCACCGATCGCGGGGTCACCACCCAGGAGGCCACGGCCGGTGCGGCCCGCCGCCCGGACGCGGACCGCGCATCCAGGGAGGCGGCGCAGGCCGCGGACATCGTCGTGGCGTGACGCCCTCCCGCACTTTCGGCTTCTCCCCCACTCTCGGCTCCGCTCGAGCGGGGGGACCCCCATGAGCGGGGGACCCCCATGGCTCGGGCCGGAGGGCCCGCCGGGAGCGCGGCGGGCTCACCGGCCGGGGTGCGCGGGCGGACGCAGCTCGCCCGCGCGCCACTCCTTCAGCAACTGGTCGAAGATCGGCGTCTGTTCGTGGGCCGGGCGCCAGGCCGAGGGTGCCGGCAGCCGCGACGGCTGGGCGGGGGAGGGGAGGGAGACACGCTGAAAGGGGTGCACGGCGGCTTTCCTGACGTCCATGCCGACTCAACCGGAATTCGGTCCCTGGGTTGCGGGATGCGGCCGCTACCGCCCGCAGATGCCCCTGCGCTGGTGACGGGCAGAAGATGTGTTCCCGGCCGCGTCAGTCCCGGCAGAGCAGCGCCTCGAAGACCTCCGTGAGTGCCGCCTCCGGGTCGATCACCCGGCCCTCCGCCCGCCACGCCACATAGCCGTCGGGCCGCACCAGCACCGCGCCCTCGGGCGTCGTGCCGTGCCGCGCGGCCCAGTCGGCGCCCTCCTCGGGGACCAGGTCGTCGTCCGGACCGGTGCCGACCAGCCAGCAGTCCAGACGTACCGAGAAGCGCTGTACGGCGCCCTTGGCGGCGGTACGCCACATCTCGCCCTCCGAGCCGCTCAGCAGGACGAACGAGGTCTCGTAGAGGTCGAGGGTCGAGCGGCGCTGACCGTCCCGGTCGCGCAGCCACATGTGCGGGGCGCGGGTGCCCGGCTCGCCCGTCAGCCGCAGCTGTTCGGGTACCACCGGCAGGCCGGGGTCGGCGCCGACGACCGCACCGGACGGGTAGCAGTAGCCGAGGGCGACGTTGAGGATGCCGCGCTGCCGGCCGCCGCCCGCGCCGGGCCCCGGGACGTACCCGGGATGGCTGTGCTCGGCGGAGCGGGCCGAGGCGCGGGCGCTGGTCTCGCGGGCCACCGGCTGCCGCTCCGCCTCGTAGGTCGCCAGCAGTCCGGGGTCCGCCGAACCGTCCAGCACCGCCGCGAGCTTCCAGGCGAGGTTGTGGGCGTCCTGGATGCCGGTGTTGGAGCCGAACGCCCCCGTGGGGGACATCTCGTGGGCCGCGTCGCCGACGAGGAAGACCCGGCCGGCCGCATAGCGCTCCGCGACCCGCTCGGCGGCGTGCCACGGCGCCTTGCCGGTGATCTCCACGGCCATGTCCGGTACGCCGGTCGCCCGGCGGATATGGCCGATGCACCGCTCGTCCGTGAAGTCCTCCAGGGTCTCGCCCTGTTCGGGGTGCCAGGGCGCGTGGAAGACCCAGTCCTGCTCGTTGTCCACCGGCAGCAGCGCGCCGTCGGCTTCGGGATGGGTCAAGTAGCAGGCGATGAAGCGGCGTTCGCCCACCACCTCGGCCAGTTGAGGGGCGCGGAAGGTGATGCTCACGTTGTGGAACAGGTCGCCCGGCCCGGCCTGGCCGATGCCGAGCCGCTCGCGGACCGGGCTGCGGGGGCCGTCGGCCGCGACGAGGTAGTCCGCCCGTACGGCCGACCGCTCGCCGGTCCGCCGGTCCTCCAGGAGTGCCCGCACGCCCCGGGCGTCCTGTTCGAAGGAGACCAGCTCGGTGGAGAACCGCAGGTCACCGCCGAGTTCGCGGGTACAGCGCAGCAGGACCGGCTCCAGGTCGTTCTGGCTGCACAGGCACCACCCGGACGGGCTGATCCGGGCCAGCGCGCCACCCGGGTCGATCTCCTTGAACAGCCACTCCTGGTCGTCGCCGGTGAGCGAACGCGCCTGCAGGATGCCGTGGTTGTCCGCCAGCACCGACGCCGCCGCGCGGATCCGCCGTTCCGCCCCGGCGACCCGGTACAGCTCCATCGTGCGGACGTTGTTCCCCCGCCCCCGCGGATGGTGGGAGGTGTCCGGGTGCTTCTCGACCAGCAGGTGCCGCACGCCCAGACGTCCCAGGAACAGCGAGGCGGACAGGCCCACGAGGGACCCGCCGACGACGAGTACCGGAACGTGGTCTTCGGCGGTGGGTTGCATGGCGTCTCCAGTTCCAATCCAGCCGGGCCCCGTCGTCACCCTCCCGCCGGGCGGACGACGGGAGCGGGAGGGTGACGACAGGTCCTGGGGCGCAGTGAGGGCAGATGGATCACGAATGCCCTGATCCGGCCGTGTTCGATCACGGTTCACCTGCATGGCTCACAGATCTCGCGCCACCGGCGGGCGGCCCCCACGATCGATTCCGGGAACGCGCCCCCACCGGCTCACCGGCCCGGCCGCCCCACCACCCGGCTCCGTCACCCGGACCGCACCGGAACTGACGACGCACCACTGGAGCGCCCCTCGGGCCCCGAAGGAGATGCGTAGATGATGACCACGCTGTCGGAACGAATATCCCAGTCAGCCTTCGACGGCTCCCGGCTCAGGGTCGTCCTGCTCCTGGAACTCCACGACGGAGCCCAGCAGCGCTTCCTGGAAGCCTACGAGCACCTGCGCAACCAGGTCGCGTCCGTTCCCGGGCACATCACCGACCAGCTGTGCCAGTCCATCGAGAACCCCTCCCAGTGGCTCATCACCAGCGAATGGGAGAGCGCCCCGCCCTTCCTCGCCTGGGTCAACAGTGAGGAACACGTCAAGATGGTCCAGCCGCTGCACTCCTGCGTCCGCGACACCCGCTCGCTGCGCTTCAGCGTCCTGCGCGAGACCTCCAACGCCACCCTCGCGCCCGATCCCCCCAAAGGCCGGCTGCAGGCCGGCCCGCGCGTCGGCGACGGTGTGGTCCGGCACGCCCTGACCTTCACCGTCAAGCCCGGCAGCGAGGAGAAGGTCGCCGAGATCCTCGCCGGCTACTCCTCTCCGGAGGCCCGGGTCGACGAGGTCACCAGGCTGCGCCGCACCACCCTGTTCATGCACGGCAACCGCGTCGTACGGGCCGTCGAGGTGCAGGGCGACCTGGTCGCCGCGCTGCGCCACATCTCCCGGCAGCCCGAGGTCCGGGCCGTGGAGGAGGCCATCAACCCGTACCTGGAGCAGGACCGCGACCTCAGCGACCCCAACTCCGCCCGGGTGTTCTTCACCCGAGCGGCCCTGCCCGCCGTCCACCATGTGCACGGCGCGGCGCCCGAGGGCGTACGGCGGCACGCGCTGCTCTACCCCGTCAGAGAAGGCTGCGGTATGGCGCTGGCCCGGATGCTGGCCCGCCAGGACGAGCTGACCGCCGACGACCCGTCATGTCCCGTAGTGGGCAGCACCGTCTTCCAGCGCGACGACATCGTCGTCCGGCTCATCGACCTGAAGATCCCCCTCGACACCGACCCCCACCTGGCGCTCGGCGCGCGCGGCCCCCGCAAGACGGCCGTCCTGCGGCGGCTCCTCGACCCCGAGGTGGCCGGCGGTCTGTCCACCGACCGCGAGCTCGCGAGCCTCCTCGCCCGCTCCGACATGACCCTGATCACCGACCGCCGGGCCGCCGACGCCTGACCGCGCGTCCGCACTCACCAGCACGTCACCCACCCCCGCCCGCTCAACCGCCGGCCGCACGCCACTGGAGGAATCAGCCATGACCACGCACCGCCCACGCATCGTGGACCTCAGCGAGACCAAGCCCAACCGCCGGCGCGGAGGCGACCTGCGCGCCATGCTGACCCCCGGCGTGGTGGGCGCCACGAGCGGCTTCATGGGCATGGCACTCGTCCAGCCCGGTGAGCGCATCGGCGAGCACTACCACCCGTACTCCGAGGAGTTCGTCTACGTCGTCCAGGGCTCGCTCGAAGTGGACCTGGACGGGGAGACGTACCCGCTGCGCCCGGACCAGGGGCTGATGATCCCGCCGTACATGCGCCACCGCTTCCGCAACGTGGGGGACGTGGAGGCCCGGATGGTCTTCCACCTCGGCCCGCTGGCCCCGCGCCCCGAGCTGGGCCATGTCGACACCGAGGCCACGGAGGAGAGCACCCCGGCCGCGCCTCCCGAACGTACGGAGCCGGTGTCATGACCCGCCGCGTGGCGGTCACCGGGATCGGGATCGTCGCGCCCGGCGGTGTGGGAGTACCGGCCTTCTGGGACCTGCTGTCCGCCGGCCGGACGGCGACCCGTGGCATCACCCTCTTCGACCCGGAGGGTTTCCGCTCACGTATCGCCGCCGAGTGCGACTTCGATCCCTCGGAGCACGGGCTGTCCCAGGACAAGATCGCCCGCTCCGACCGGTACATCCAGTTCGCCATGGTCGCCGCGGACGAGGCGCTGCGCGACGCCGGACTGGACACCGGCCAGGAGGACCCCTGGCGCATCGGGGTGTCGCTGGGCACCGCGGTCGGTGGCACCACGCGCCTCGAACACGACTATGTCGCCGTCAGCGACCACGGCGAGCGGTGGGACGTCGACCACCGCCCGGCCGGCCGCTACCTGGAGCGGGCGTTCTCCCCCAGTTCGCTCGCCTCCGCGGTGGCCGAACAGGTCGGTGCCCACGGCCCGGTGCAGACCGTCTCCACGGGCTGCACCTCCGGCCTCGACGCCATCGGCTACGCCTTCCACTCGATCGAGGAGGGCCGGGTGGACGTCTGTGTCGCGGGAGCGTCGGACTCGCCGATCTCTCCGATCACCGTGGCCTGCTTCGACGCCATCAAGGCGACCTCCGCGAACAACGACGACCCCGCCCACGCCTCCCGCCCCTTCGACGCCCACCGCGACGGGTTCGTCATGGGCGAGGGCGGCGCCGTCGTCGTCCTGGAGGAACTGGAACACGCCCGCGCCCGCGGCGCGACCATCCACTGCGAGATCCGCGGCTACGCCACCTTCGGCAACGCCTACCACATGACCGGGCTCACCCAGGAGGGCCTGGAGATGGCCGAGGCGATCAACAACGCCCTCGCCCATGCCCGGCTCGACCCCACCCAGGTCGACTACGTCAACGCACACGGCTCCGGAACCCAGCAGAACGACCGGCACGAGACGGCCGCGGTCAAGCGGTCGTTGGGCAACCACGCCCACAACGTGCCGATGAGCTCCATCAAATCCATGGTGGGCCACTCGCTCGGCGCGATCGGCGCCATCGAGATCGTCGCCTGTGTGCTGGCCCTGACCCACCAGGTCGTGCCGCCCACGGCCAACTACGAGACCCCGGACCCGGAGTGCGACCTCGACTACGTGCCGAGGACGGCACGGGAGGTGCCGATGCGTTCGGTGCTCTCGGTCGGCAGCGGATTCGGCGGATTCCAGTCAGCGGTCGTCCTGACCCGACAAGGCGGGAGGGCACGATGAACTCCCCGGCAGAACGGCGCTCGGTCGTCACCGGCATCGGAGTGATCGCCCCCAACGGCGTGAACACCGACGCCTTCTGGAAAGCGACCATGGAGGGCATCAGCGTCCTGGACCGGGTGACCCGCGAAGGCTGCGAGCACCTGCCGCTCAAGGTCGCCGGTGAGGTCCGCGACTTCCACCCGGGGGATCTGATCGAGGAGCGCTACCTCGTCCAGACCGACCGGTTCACCCACTTCGCCATGGCGGCGGCCAACCTCGCGCTGGACGACGCCCGGCTCGGCCGTGCCGACTACAACGACTCGCCGTTCGCGGTGGGCGTCGTCACGGCCGCCGGCTCCGGCGGCGGCGAGTTCGGCCAGCGCGAGCTGCAACGGCTCTGGGGCCAGGGCTCCCGCCATGTCGGCCCGTACCAGTCCATCGCCTGGTTCTACGCGGCCAGCACCGGACAGATCTCCATCCGCGGCGGATTCAAGGGCCCCTGCGGCGTCGTGGCCAGCGACGAGGCGGGCGGCCTGGACGCCCTGGCGCACGCCTGCCGCACCATACGGCGCGGCACCGACGCCGTCGTCGTGGGCGCCGCCGAGGCACCGCTGGCCCCCTACTCGATCGTCTGCCAGCTCGGTTACGAGGATCTGAGCGTGGTCGACGACCCGCACCGCGCCTACCGTCCGTTCACCGGCGCCGCCTGCGGATTCGTGCCCGCCGAGGGCGGCGCGATGCTGGTCGTCGAGGAGGCCGCCGCGGCCGTGCGGCGCGGCGCTCCCGTCCGGGCCGTACTGTCCGGGCACGCCGCGACGTTCACCGGTGCCTCGCTGTGGCAGGAGTCCCGCGACGGGCTCGCCCACGCCATCCGCGGGGCGCTGGAGGACTCCCGGTGCGAACCGGAGGAGATCGACGTGGTGTTCGCCGATGCCCTCGGCGTCCCCTCCGCCGACCGGGCCGAGGCACTGGCCCTCATGGACGCCCTGGGCCGGCACGCCGCGCGGGTCCCGGTCACCGCGCCCAAGACCGGCACCGGCCGGGCGTACTGCGGCGCCCCCGTCCTGGACATCGCGGCCGCGGTGCTCGCCATGGAGCACGGCGTGGTGCCGCCCACCCCCAACGTCGTCGATGTGTGCCACGACATCGACGTGGTGACCGGCCGGGCCCGCCCCGGCGAACTGCGCACGGCGCTGGTGCTGAGCCGGGGACTGATGGGCTCCAACGCGGCGATGGTGCTGCGGCACGGCCCCACGTCCCCCTCGTGAGAAGGAGATCCCGTGATGACCGCTCAACTGACGCTCGACGAGCTGGCGGCGCTGATGAAGTCGGCCGCCGGCCTCACCATCGACCCGCAGGACCTGGCCAACCGCGCCGATACGCCCTTCGCCGAGTTCGGCCTCGACTCGCTCGGCCTGCTCGGCATCGTGGGCGAGCTGGAGAACCGGCAGGGCCGCCCGATGCCGACCGACGCGGAGCGCTGCAAGACCCCGCGTGACTTCCTCGCTCTCGTCAACACCGGACCCGACCTCGTCACCACCGAATACGCCGGCGCCGAAAAGGCGGCGGTGCCTACGACAGGAGCCTGATATGCCCGGCCACACCGAGAACGACATCACCATCGCCGCGCCGCTCGACCTCGTCTGGGACATCACCAACGACATCGAGGACTGGCCGCAGCTGTTCAGCGAGTACGCCTCGGTCGAAGTGCTGTCCCGCGAAGGCGACAAGACCACCTTCCGGCTGACGATGCACCCGGACGACAACGGAACCGTCTGGAGCTGGGTCTCCGAGCGCGTGGTCGACCGCCGGAACCGCAGTGTCCGTGCCCGCCGGGTGGAGACCGGCCCGTTCGAGCACATGGACATCCACTGGCGGTACACCGAGATCCCCGGCGGCACGTCCATGCACTGGACGCAGGACTTCGCCATGAAGCCGCAGGCCCCGGTCGACGACAAGGGCATGACCGACCTCATCAACCGCAACTCCCGGATCCAGATGGAGCTCATCCGGGACAAGATCGAACAGCGGGACCGCGAGCTGCGCACCACCCCCGTCAGCTGACGCCCCGCCGGACCGCGGCCGGACCGCCCGCCGGCGGCAGCGGACCGCCCGCCGGCGGCAACGAAGGGAACCCCCCGATGCACCACGCTCTGATCGTCGCCCGTATGAAACCCGGCTCGGCTCCGGACATCGCCGAGGTCTTCTCGGCCTCCGACCGTACGGAGCTGCCGCACCTGGTCGGCGTCTCGCGACGGACCCTCTTCCAGTTCGGTGAGGTGTATCTGCACCTCATCGAGTCCGACCGGCCCCCGGGACCGGAGATCGCCAAGGTCACCGGGCACCCCGAGTTCCGCGCGGTGAGCGAGAAGCTGTCCGCCTACGTCAGCGCGTACGACCCGGACACCTGGCGCAGCCCCAAGGACGCCATGGCCCACGAGTTCTACCGCTGGGAGCGCGACGGTTGACGCGCACGCGGCCGCCCGGCCAGGAGGAGCCTCCTCACCGGGCGGCCCTCCGTGCACGGGCTTCCTCATGACCGGACCGCCTCACGCCGGGACGGTGCATTCGAAGGCGTGCAGATACGGGTTGACCACCAGGATCTCGCCGACCTCCAGCCCGGCCTGGGTCATCCGGCTGACCAGGCTCTCCTTGGTGTGCTTGGCGCCGCCGACGTTCAGGAGCAGCAGCAGGTCCATGGCGGTGGTGAACTTCATCGAGGGGCTGTCGTCGACCAGGTTCTCGATGATCACGACGCGGGCGCCCGGGCGGGCGGCCCGGATGACATTGGCCAGCGTCCGGCGGGTGCTCTCGTCGTCCCACTCCAGGATGTTCTTGATGATGTAGACATCGGCCCGGACGGGGATGTCGTCGCGGCAGTCGCCGGGCACCAGCCGCACCCGTGAGGCGAGCGTCCCGCCGTCCCGCAGCCGGGGGTCCGGGTTCGCCACGACCGTGGGCAGGTCGAGCAGCGTGCCCTCCAGGGCGGGGTACTTCTCCAGCAGGCCGGCCAGGACGTGCCCCTGGCCGCCGCCGATGTCCGCCACGGACGACGCCCCGGTGAGGTCGAGCAGCCCCGCGATGTCGTCGGCGGACTGCCGGCTCGACGTGGTCATGGCACGGTCGAAGACCTCGGCGGACTCCGCCGCGTCCTCATGGAGATAGTCGAAGAAGCCCTTGCCGTAGAGACCGTTGAAGACCTCGCGCCCCGAACGCACCGCCTCGTCGAGCCGGGGCCAGGCCTCCCAGGTCCACGGCTCGGTGCACCACAGAGAGATGTACCGCAGGCTGTTGGGCGCGTCCTCTCGCAGCAACCGGGACATCTCGGTATGGACGTACCGTCCGTCGTCGGTCTCCGCGAAGATCCCGTAGCAGGACAGCGCGCGCAGCAGCCGCTTCAGCGGTCCCGGCTCGGTGCGCACCGCGGCGGCCAGCTCCTCGGCCGTGGCGGGCCGGTCGCCGAGGGCATCGGCGACCCCGAGCCGCGCCGCGGCCCGCACGGCCGCCGCGCATGCGGCTCCGAAGACGATCTCGCGCAGCCGCATGGCCGGCTGAGGGGTGGAACTTACGGTGGTCATCCCGTCTCTCCGACTCTCCGGGGCCAACTGTCCGGGGCTGCCTAGGACTTGCCGCACAGACCGGCCGGCTTGGAGGTCCGGCAGTAGTTGCGGCTGAACCGGTTCCCCTTGCCCTTGGCGTCCGCGTTGACCAGGTCGGCCGGCTCGTTGTCCGCCAGCGTGTTGTCGAAGACGTCGTTGTTCTCGCTGAGCGCCTTGACGAAGCTCTGGAAGACGACGACACCGCCGGAGAGCGGGGACCTGCCCACGTTGCCCTGGATCCGGTTGTTCAACACCCGCGCCTTTTCGGTGCCCGTGAGGACGATGCCGGAGCCCTGGAGGGCCGGCAGGCGTTTGGTGGCGGGGCACTGCTTGTTGTTCCGGGAGATGTCGTTGTCGCGTACGGTCAGCTCGCCGGCCCGGGGGCGGGACTCGTCGCCGACGATGAAGAGGCCGGCGCAGTTCCCGGTCATGCTGTTGTGGGCGACCGAGAGATTCCTGACCCGGCGGACCGTCAGGCCGATCCGGTTGTTCCACATACGGTTGTGCTCGATCCGGGTGCCCCCGAGGTCCGGGGCGCCGCCCTCCTCGGTGACCGTGTTGGCCACGAAGACGCCGGCGTCGCCGTTCTCGGTGACATCGTTGCCCTTGATCACACCGCGGGTGGACTTCTGCTGGGCGATGCCCCACACACCGTTCTTCCGCGCGGCCACATCGATGACGGAGAGCCGCTCGGTGTCGGACGCCCAGATGCCGTTGCGCGGGAAGCCCTCGACGGTCAGCCCGCGGAGGGTGACGTCACGGAGCGGGTGGTCCTTGCGACCGACGACGCAGATGCCGCTGCCGCTCTGTGCACCGCAGGCGTTCTGCGCCCGGTTTCCGGGCGGTCTGATCACCACCTTCCCGGATCCGACCAGGTGCAGCCCGGATTTGTCGATCACCACGCTCTCCCGGTACTCACCAGGTTTGATCTTGATGGTGTCGCCCGGCCGTGCCGCGTCCACCGCCCGCTGAATGGATTCGCCGGAGCGGACGACCAGCCGTCCCGTGGCGTCCGGCCGTTCCGTGGCGTCGCTCGGAGTGGCCGCGCCCAGTCCGCCGGTCAGCACCGCCGCGACGCAGCCCATGTATGTCATCTGTCGTAGCGCCATGAGGCCGAAGCTATGGTCGATCACCACCGCTCGCCACACGGGCTGACCCAATGGCGAAGGTGCTTGCAGCGGCCACCTGTCGACACGCCGTCAGCTCCGCCGCGCGGGGAGCTTCGTCCCGCCGCCGGACCCGTCCCCACCGGACCGGTGCCTGCCGGACCGGTCCCCGGCACCGGCCTTGGGGAAGGCATTACAGTTGCAGTCGACGCGAGGGCCGCTCGGCCGGAACGCGGAGAACAGGCGTGGGCGCTGTCGCCGGTCCGGCGGCCGGGGCAGGGTGATCGTGGATGACCGGCGTACCGAGGCGGAAGGGGCCGCCGCCCTGGCGGGCGGTCCGTTCGCGCACCTGCATACCCTCGCCCTCCGGGCCGTGCCGGGGCCGGCCTCCCGGGCGGGGAACGCTCCGCGTGGTCCGCGGACACGGCCGAGGCTGCCCCGAGGCCGGCGTCCGCCGCCGCGGCTCCCCGCGCTGCGGTGTCCGGCGGACCCGTACCACCGCCGTCCGGCCCGGGGCCCAGCTGGCGCGGCTGCCGGGCGCGATACGCGTCACGCCCCGCACACCCCGGCGCAGCCGGTGGCGACAGGTGCTGCTCTCCATCGTCGTCACCCATCTGGTGCTGGTCTTCCTGGCACTCGTCATCTACCTGGGGCGGCACGCGGGCACATAGGACGTGGGGCCATAGGGACACGGGGCCATAGGGGCGCGGGGCCGCAGGACGTGACACCGGACGGGGGAGGGGAATCCGGCGCTTACCGGGGGAAATACGCCTCGATCATCTCCGATTACCGAATCACCGCCGACTACATTGCCCGGCACCGGGTTTTCGTGGCCATCGACGCGGTCGGGGAGCTGCTGGGCTTCTACGCGCTGGTGCTGGAACCACCGGAGTTGGACCTGGCCTTCGTGGCGGACAGCGCGCAGGGAAGGGGCATCGGCCGGCTCCTCGTCGAGCACATGATCGGCCAGGCCAGGGAGGCCGGCCTGACGGACGTACGCGTGGTCTCTCATCCCCCGGCCGAGGAGTTCTACCGGTGCTTGGGCGCCGAGCGGGTGGGGACGGTCGCGCCGTCGCCGCCGAAGGTCATGTGGGGACGCCCGGAGTTGCGGTTCAGCACCGTCTGATGAGGCGCGCCCGGTCGCGCGGCAAGGAGAAGAGCCCGCGGCGCACGACCGCGGGCTCTTCCCTCTGTGTGGTGCTCTTTGCGTGGTGCTCCCTGTGTGTGGCGCCCGTCCCCTGGCGGCACCTTGGTCAGGACGCGACGGGTGCCGCTTCCTCGACCGCGGGTGCCGCCTCCTGGTGTGCCGGGACGACGCGCTCCGCCAGATGGCCGAAGACCAGCCCGAAGGCGGTCCACAGCACCAGCTGGACGGCGAGCGTCGACAGTCGGAACTGCCAGAGCACCGCGCCGGGGAACCCGTGCGGCACATTGTCGTAGGCCGGCAGGAAGGCGTACGCGATCCCGACGGCGACCACGAACGCGGCGCCGCCCGCCACCGTGGCGTACCAGTTGCCCAGCTTGGGAGCGAGTCGTCGGCCGAGGATCGTCGCGCCGACGGCCAGCAGGATGCCGAGCAGCATCATCAGGAAGTACAGGGCCGTCCGTTGGCCGATGGTGTCGGGATCGCCGACGGCCGGCGGGTTGGCCGGGTACTTCAGGAACGGTACGAGGTAGACCAGCAGCGCCCCCGCGGCGAGCAGCGCGGCCGTGGCCCGGGTGCTGAACCGGCCGATCCGCCCCAGCAGGAAGCAGAAGACCAGCGCGGCGATGCCGCCCAGCGCCACGCCGTAGACCAGGATGCCGGTGGCCAGCCCCGCGGTGGACTGCATGGCGCGGCTGACGGCCTCCACCTCGCCCCCGTGGCTGTGGCTGTGGGCCTCCTCGAACGCGATGGCGGCGTCCACATGCGGTTCGCCGAGCAGATAGGCGGTGACGAGGGCCGGGAGGCCGGCGGCCAGACCGGCGAGCATCCCGCGCAGCAGGAGGTTTCTGACGGTGACGGAGTTCATGGTGCGGCGTCCGATCAGTGGCAGGGGAAGCCGAGCAGGTGGCGCCCGTCGTGTACCCACTCGTGGACGTCCGTACCGGACAGCAGTGAGGTGGCGCCCTGTTCGGCGCCGACGAAGTAGAGCAGAACCAGCATCAGGACGCCGACGAACAGTGCCCACGGGGCGATCGTCTTGAGGGGGAGCGGAGCGGGGGCGGCGCCGGCGGCCGGGGGTGCGATGGTCTGAGCCATGGCAGAACCTCCTGTGAGGGGAACTCGCGTCCCTGTTCGGTGGAGTACGGGGCGACATGCCGGGTCTGGCTTATCCGGCCCCGGCCCCGCTGGGCTGGTCAAAACCGGACATACAGTGGCGCGACCGCGCCGGGATCCCACCGGCTTCCGTCATGTCGTCGTCAATATCATCGGGAAGGTACCGCGCACCGTTCCCCGGGCCAAGGCCGTGGAGGGGGCGGAGAGGCGCAGGGCAGGGCGCGCCGTCCGGACAACTCCCCTGTACGTACGGTCGGTTGGTGAACGGCGCAGAGTGAGGGAGTGGGCATGACAACTCGGGTGATGTTGGTCTCACCGGCCGCGGGTGAGGCGCAGCGCGAGGTGCGCTTCGATGACGACGGCCCGTTGAGTGAGGCGGGGTTGCGCCGCGTCCGGGCCGTCGCCGGATCGCTGCCGGCCGCCGACCGGGTTCTCGTCTCGCCCTCCGTCCGGTGTCGGGACACCGCCGTGGAGCTCGGACTGTCCGCCCGGTCCGCGCCGGAGCTGGCGGGCTGTGCGATGGGCGGCTGGCGCGGCCGGACCCTGGACGAGGTCGCCGGTGCCGAACCGGCGGCGGTCTCCGCCTGGCTCTCCGACCCGGACTTCGACGGGCACGGCGGGGAGTCGCTGCGGCGGCTGTGCGACCGGATCGGCGACTGGCTGACCGCTGCGGCCCGGGAGCCGGGCCGGGTGCTGGCGGTGGTCGAGCCGGATGTCGTACGGGCCGCGGCGGTGTGTGCGCTGAGCGTTCCGGCGGTTGCGTTCTGGCGTCTGGATGTGGCGCCGCTGACCGTGACCGAGCTGAGCGGCCGGGGCGGACGCTGGAACCTGGGGCTGGGTCGGCGGCTGGACCGCAGGTGAGCCGGGGTGTGGCCGGAACGCCGCACAATCCACTTTCGCCTCATCTATCCATAAAGGCGGCATAAGTGCAAAATAAAGATTGCGTGGCCCGATGCCGCGCGAGCACGGCCGGACTTGCGAACGAAGGAGGCGAGTCGCATGGCCGACGTCTCACACCACAGGGGAGATCTCGCAGGTCACCCCGACGCATCTGAGATGCAGGCTCGGTACGAGCGGGTTCTCGGCGGACGTGACGTGGTACTCGTCGACGGACCGGTGTTCCTGGTCGGCCTGTACTGCGCCGCTTCTCCGTGGATCGTCCACTTCTCGGCCTCTCAGCCCGCGCTCATGACCCACAACCTCATCCTCGGTGTCGCGATCGCCCTGATGGCGGTCGGTTTCACCGTGGCCCCTGAGCGGATGTACGGCCTGAGTGGCGCGATGTGCGCGATCGGTGCCTGGCTGGTCATCTCGCCATGGATCGTCGGCAGCGGCCCGGACGCCGGTGTCGTCTGGAACAACGTCGTCATCGGTGCCCTGACGTTCCTGCTGGGCGCCCTGTGTGTCGCCGTGGCCGCCAGGAGCCGCCGCACGACCACCACGTGACGTGTGCTCCCCGTGGCGGGGGAGTGCGACACGGCGCCGGCCCGCTCGCCGGCCTGGTGTGGCGAGCGGGCCGGCGGCTGCGGTCTCGCCGGGGGCGCTCGCCGCGACCCTGCGGGCGCGCCCCTCCGTCCCGGCCGACGTCGGTGACGGGGACGCATTCGGCCACCTCCCGATACCTCCCTAATTGGGGTTAAATCGGTTACAAGGGGTATGGCTCCGGCCGACCGCCCCGGAGAGGTGGCGTCCCGTGACCGATCTGCCCGTGGATGATCACGAAGACTTCGCCGACGCCGACCGTGGCTTCATCGCCCCGCTCGATCCGCCCGAGGTCACCACGGACGACGGCCGGGTCGTCTGGGACGCCGAGGCGTACGGCTTCCTGGCCCAGAACTGCCCCGACACCGCGCACCAGGGCCTCTGGCGCCAGGGCCGGCTGGTGAGCCGGCAGGGTCTGTACGAGGTCACCGACGGCATCTACCAGGCCCGTGGCCTGGACCTGTCCAATATGACGCTGGTCGAGGGCGACCATGGCGTGATCGTCATCGATCCGCTGATGTCCGTGGAGACCGCCGCCGCGGCCCTGGAGCTCTACCGTCAGTACCGCGGCGACCGGCCGGTCACCGGCCTGATCTACACCCACTCGCATGTGGACCACTTCGGCGGCGCCCGCGGCGTCCTGCCGCCCGGCCACCACCCCGTACCGGTGCTCGCCCCCGCCGGTTTCCTGGACCACGCGGTCGGCGAGAACGTCTACGCGGGCACCGCGATGCGGCGACGCGCCGTCTACATGTACGGCACCGAGCTGCCCAAAGGGCCGGACGGCCAGATCGGCTGCGGCCTGGGCGCCACCCACTCCACCGGCACCGTGAGCCTGATCCCGCCGACCGTGGACATCACCCGCACCGGCCAGGAGGAGATCCTCGACGGCGTACCCATCGTCTTCCAGCTCACCCCGGGCACCGAGGCGCCCGCCGAGATGAACTTCTGGTTCCCGGCGCACCGGGCGCTCTGCCTGGCCGAGAACGCCACCCACACCATGCACAACGTCCTGACGCTGCGCGGCGCCGTCGTCCGCGACACCCGTGCCTGGTCCCGCTACCTGGGCGAGGCGCTGGCCCTCTTCGGCGACGAGGCGGAGGTCGCCTTCGCCTCCCACCACTGGCCGACCTGGGGCCGCGAGCGCATCCGGGCCCTGCTGGCCGACCAGCGCGACCTGTACGCCTATCTGCACGACCAGACCCTGCGGCTGCTCAACGAGGGCCTCACCGGAGCCGAGATCGCCGAGGAACTGCGGCTCCCGCCGGGCCTCGACCAGGTATGGGCCAACCACGGCTATTACGGCTCGCTCAGCCACAACGTCAAGGGCATCTACCAGCGCTACCTCGGCTGGTTCGACGGCAACCCCGCCCACCTGTGGGAGCACCCGCCCGCCGAACAGGCCAAGCGCTATGTGCACACCCTGGGCGGCATCGACGCCACCGTCGACGCGGGCAAGCAGTACGCCGCCGACGGCGATCTCCGGTTCGCCGCCACCCTCCTCGGCCACGCCGTCTTCGCCGACCCGGAGAACGTCCGCGCACGGCGCGAACTCGCCCTCGTCTACGAGCGGCTGGGCTACGGCTGCGAGAACGGCACCTGGCGCAACTTCTACCTCACCGGCGCGAGGGAACTGTGCGGCACCCTCGCCGACGCACGGCCGAACAGCACCAGCCCCGAGCTGGACCGGGCGCTCACCGTCGACCAGCTCCTCGACTCGCTCGCCATCCGCGTCGACGGCCCCCGCGCCTGGTCCACGGCGCTCACTCTCGACCTCTACCTCCCCGACGAGGACCGGACCTGGCGGCTGACACTCTCCAACGGCGCGCTGACCCACCTCAGTTCACCCGGCGCCCCCGCCGCACCCGACGGCCGCGGCCCGGACCTGACGCTCACCCTCACCAAACCCCAGCTGGTCGAGGTGCTCGCCGGCCGGAGCCCGGACGGGGCCGCGCGGGCCGACGAGGCCGCCGGAGCGCTGCACCAGCTCCTCGGCCTCCTCACCACCCCCGACCCCGCCTTCCCCATCGTGACGCCCTGACCACACCTGACCACAGCAGCCCCACCACCCGGCGTCAACTTCGCGCCCCGCTCACCTGCGCCACCCCACGCCACCCGGCCCGCCGGCTGGGGCAGACTGGGCGCGTGGTGAGCGACATTCCCGAGGAGTCGACCAGCTTTGTCGGCCGACGGATCGAATTACGCCGAATCGGGCGGGAGTTGGCGAAGCACCGGCTGATCACCCTGACCGGACCCGGTGGCGTGGGGAAGACCCGCCTCGCCCAACGGGCCGCACGGGCCGCGGCACCCTGGTTCCCCGACGGCGTGGCCTGGGCCGCCCTGTGGCCGTTGCGCGGGGACGAGCTGCTGCCCGCCACGGTCTGCGACGCCGCCGGGCTCGCCGATCACACCACGCGCGCACCGGTCGCGGCGCTCTGTGCGTGGCTCGCCGGCAAACGGCTGCTGCTGGTGCTGGACTCCTGCGAGCATCTGGTCGACGCCTGCCGTGACCTGCTCGGCGACCTGCTGACCACAGCTCCCCACCTGACCGTGCTCGTCACCAGCAGGCAGCCGCTGGACCTGGCCGGCGAGCGGGTCACGGAGGTCGGCCCGCTGCCGTGCACGGGCGAGAACGACGCACTCGCCCTGCTCGCCGACCGGGCCCGCGCCGCCGCCCCCGGACTGCGGCTCACCGACGCCCGGTACGCGGCGGCCGCCGCCACCATCTGCCGCCGCCTCGAAGGCATCCCGCTCGCCCTGGAGCTGGCCGGCGCCCAGCTGGCGGCCGGCTCCGTCGAGAGCGTCGCCGAACGGCTCACCTCCCGCTTCGACACCCTCGACGGAGACCGGCCGGCCTTCCCCCCACGGCACCGGACACTGCGCTGCGCCATCGGCTGGAGCCATGAACTGTGCGCGCCGCTGGAACGGCTGCTGTGGGCCCGGCTCTCCGTCTTCCGCGGCACCTTCGACACGGAGGCCGTGGCGGCGGTCTGTGCCGGCGGCCCGCTCGCCGAGCGGGACATCCGCACCGTACTCGCCGGTCTGGCCGCCCAGTCCGTCCTCAGCCGCGAGGGTGCCCGGTGGCGGATGCTCGACACGCTGCGCGAGTACGGCCGGATGTGGCTCGGCGAACTGGGCGAGACCGCGGACCTGGCGGACCGGCACGCCGCGCACTTCGTCTCCTTCGCGCACCGTGCCGTGGACGGCTTCCAGGGACCCGAACACCCCGCCTGGCACACCAAGGTCACCGACGCCCACGTCGACCTGTGCGCCGCCCTGGACCACCTCCTGACCGCCGACCCGGAGCGGGCCCTGGAGCTGAGCGCGTCCATCGGATTCGTCTGGAGCTGCGACGGCCGCCCGCAGGAGGCCCACGGCTACCTGATCCGTGCCGTCGCGGCACACCGCACACCGGGACCGGCCCGCATCCGGGCGCTGTGGGTGCTCGGCATCATCGCCCTCTACCAGGACGACCTGGCGACCGCGGGCGCACTGGGCCGGCAGTGCGCGGACGCGGCGCGCGCGGGCGGCAGGGCGGAGGCGGCGCTCGACGCCTCGTACCTCATCGGCTCCACCCACCTGATGGCAGGCCGCCCGCTGACCGCCCGCACCCTCGCGGAAGAGGCACTCGGCCGCACACCGGGCGACCCGTACGCCACCCCGGGCCGGCTGCGCTGCCACCTCCTGCGGGTGTTCGCGCTCACCGCCCTGGGCCGGCTCACCGAGTCGCGGGCCGGTGCGACCGCACTGCGCCGGGCCTGTGTGCGCCGCGGCAGCCCGTGGTTCCGCTCCTACGTCGACTACCAGCTCTCCTTGATCTCGCTGTACCAAGGGCGTCCTGAGGAAGCGGCGCAGCACGCCCGCGCGATGCTCGCCGCCAAACCGGGCACCGGTGACAGCTTCGGCACCGGGCTCGGCCTGGACCTGCTCGCCGCCGCGCTGGCCGCCCAGGGCCAGGGCGCGGCGGCCGCCCGGGTCTACGGCATGGGCAAGGCCGTCTGGCGCACCGTCGGATATCCGCAGCGTGGTGTACCCGAACTGCGCGCGGTCCGCGAGGAGTGCGAACGGCGGGCCCGCGCGGCGATCGGCGACCGGGCCTACGAGGAGGCCTTCCGGCGGTCCTGCGCGGAGCGCCCCGAAACGATCCTCGCCCGGATCGCGGCGGGCGAGATCTAGGCGTACTGCCCTCACCCATGGAACGGGCCCCAGTGCCCCAACAGGCAACGCCCGCCCCGGTTTCAGAGCGCCGGCTCGCCGGCCAGCGCGTACAGCAGGTCGTAGGCGGTGCCGGTCAGACGGCAGCTGTGGCCGCGCCGGGTCGCCAGGGCGACCAGCCCGGTGTGCGTCGCCGGGTGGTAGCCGAGGAACGCCTGCTGCCCGAATGTCGCACCCAGGTGGAACAGCAACGGTCCGTGCGGAGCCGGGTGTTGATACCACGTCAGGGTGTGGGTGTGCCGGTGCCGCAAGCCGCGGCGCAGCAGCGGCACCTGCACGTCCCGCAGCGGCCCGGACAGCGGCGAGTCCTCGGGGGAGAGGTGCGCCTCCAGGTAGCCGAGCAGATCGCCGGGGGTGGACCGGACCGCGCCGGAGGCGGCGAAGGCGCCCATGTCGGCGCTGGCCACCGGCGTCACCCCGTTCGTCCGGTGGCCGACGGCGTCGGTACCGGTGGCCCCCGGCCCCAGGGTCGTGCCGGTCAGCCGGAGCGGGCCCAGCACCCGCTCCCTGAGCAGCGCGGGGTAGCCGGCGCCCGCGGCGTGGGACATGGCCGGGCCGAGCAGTGCCACTCCGAAGTTGGAGTACCGCCAGCGCGTGCCCGGCCGGTTCCGGGGCCGGGTGCGGGCGAAGGCGCGCAGCAGCCGCTCGGTGTCGTAGGCGGCGTACGCGTTGTCGTACGGACGCAGCAGCGCACCGGCGACCAGGTCGGCGGGGATCCGCGGCAGCCCCGAGGTGTGGGTGGCCAGATGCCACAGGGTGATCCGGTGCGAGTGCGGATGCGGCAGTGGCAGGTCCGGCGGCAGGTGGGCGGAGAGCGGGTCGTCCAGGGCGAGCGCCCCGGCCCTGGCCAGCTCGGCCAGCAGCAGCACGGTGAAGGTCTTGGAGAGTGAGCCCAGTTCGTAGCGCAGGGCGTGGCGCGGTGTCGGTGGCGAGAGCGCGGAGCCCCCGGTGAGCACGGTCCGCACACCGCGCCGGGTGACGGCGACCACGACGTCCGGGGCGTCGATACGGGCCACCGCGTCCGCGAGGCGGTCGGCGAGCGCGGTGCCGCGTGCCGCGCTCATCGCGCGGCGGACATCGCCCGGGAGGTGGCCATCGCGGAGGCGAACGCGGCGACCAGGGTGGGGTGGTGGACCAGGTCGAAGACGCGCGCCGGATCGCCCCGCGGCATCCCGCGCTGGATGGGCATCGCACCGGAAGGGGACTGCGCGGCGGCGTACCGCTCCCACAGCCCCGCGTCCAGGGTGGGCCGCGGCAGACAGGCGTCGACGACGAGAAGTTCGCCCAGCAGGTCCCAGTGCTCCAGGTCCGCCCAGTCGTCCGTCCACGCCGGCAGATAGCGCGTGAGGTAGTCGGCGACGGCCGGCGGGATCCGCTCGGGGAACTCGCCCCAGTTGGTGAGGTGGAAGACAGTGTGGGTGAGGTCGTAGCCGATGTGCAGCTGCACCGTCCACGGCTCGGGCAGCTGCCCCAGCCAGGTGCGGGCCACCGCCTCGTCGAAGTCGCCGCTGGGCACCAGGCCCAGCTTGCGCTCCGCGTTGAGCACCCCGAGCCGCCGGTTGGGCACCATCTCCAGCGCCGTCCAGGTGAGGGTGCGCCGGCCGGTCCGTACCGCCGCCTCCAGCCCCGGATGGCGGTGGCCCAGCTCGTGGAAGGTCGCATAGACCTCCAGGGGAACGGGCGACAGCGGCTCGTCGTGCTGGAGCCGGGCCAGTACGTTGCCGCCGTCGAGCAGCTCCCGCCAGGTGAAGTCCAGCAGCTGCCCGGCGCGGGCCTGCTGCCGGGAGCCGGCCACCCCCTCCCGGAACAGCACCCGCATATTGAGCGCCAGTTCCCCGATGGGCTTGAGCCGTTCGACGACCGTGCTGTTGTCGACGAAGTCGTCGGGGGCCAGCCGGAAGTACTCACGGTGGTCGTCGAGCCAGGTCAGGGCCCGGTCGCCGACACCGTGCAGCAGGGCGGGGGACGCGGCCGTCGCGGTCACGGGGCACGCTCGCTTTCGCCGGGCGTCCGCCCGCCCACCAGCGCCGGGTTCCCGCCCGTCGGGCCGGTCCCGGCCTCGTCGGCGGCGATCCGGGCGAGCGTGGCGGCGAACGCGGTCACCAGGGTGGAGTGGTAGCAGGCGGTGAAGGCCTCACCGGGGTCGCCCGAGGCGGGCGCCGTGCCCGTCTCCGGCACGCTTCCATCGGCCGCCTGCATATCCGCCAGTCGCTGCCAGGCCACCGGATCGTACGGCGCCTTCGGCAGACAGGCCGTCACGGCCAGCAGCTCACCCACCAGGTCCCACAGCTGCTCCTCCAGCCAGTTCTCCAGCCAGGCGGGGAGCCACAGCCGCAGGTAGCCGGCGAGTTCGGGGGACATCCGCCGGCGGTTGCGCCCCCAGTCGGTGAGGTGGAAGACATCGTGGGTCACGCCGTAGACCGCCTTGCGGTCCAGTGCCCACGGCTCCGGCAGCCGGCCGAGACCGGTCAGCTCCAGTACGGTGGCGAAGTCGGCGTGCTGCCGCAGCCCGATCCGCCGCTCCGCGTTGAGCACGCCGAGCGTACGGGTGTGGTCCTCGCGGGCCACCCGCCAGCCGCGCAGCCGGGTGGTGGTCCGCAGCAGATCGTCGACCTCGGCGTGGCGCAGCCCGGCCTGGGCGAAGGTCCCGTAGAGCTCCACCGGATAGGTGGCGAACGGCTCCCCGCGGATCAGCTCCGTGAACAGCTCACCGTCCCGGGTCTCGTTCCAGGCGAACCCGAACAGCCCCCGGGCGGTCAGCCGGATCTCGTCGCGCGGGTGCAGCACACCGATCAGCTGGGTCAGTTCGGCCAGCTCGCCGAGTGGTTTGAGGGTGAGGTTGGGGTCGGCGTCGGTCGTCACGTCCGGGGGCAGGCGGAAGGACTCGCGCGCCCCCTCCAGCCACCCCAGGCTGCCGCGGACGAGGTGGTCCAGCAGCCCGGGGTCGCCGTGGCCGGCGCTCACCAGCCCCGCCCGTGGAAGCGCTGGGCGGCCACGATGTGCAGCGTCACCCGCGGGTCGGCGCCACCCAGCTGACGGACGAACGCCAGCCCGCTGTCCAGACCCAGGGTCCGCGGTACGTCGGGCAGCCGGGCCAGCCAGCGGCCCAGTCCGGCCGCCTGCGGCCAGTCCCGGCGGCGGACCGCCCGGACGAAACCGCGGGCCAGGTCGTCGGTTCGGGCGGCCAGCTGCTCGGCGAGGCCGGGCGCCAGCCCCGGCAGCGCGAGCGCGGCCAGCTGCGACACCTGGTGCGACAGCTTCGGCCAGGGCTCGCTCCCGACCCAGCCGGTGTCGGCTTCGGGTACCGCCGGCCACTGCCGTCCGGCTCCGGGCAGGAACGTGTGGGAGGCCTCGACCAGGCCCCGGTAGCTCCACACGGAGACCTCCGAGGCATCCGCTTTCGGCGGAAAGGCGGCGAGCGCCTGCCGGACTACCGCTTCGTCGTCCGCGCCGAAGGGCGCCGCCAGGTGCTCCATGGCGTACGGCGCGAGCGCGTCGGCGCCGAGCACCCGGACGGCGGCCGGGGTCAGGGTGTCCTCCTGCCGCAGCACGCCCGACAACGCGTAAGGGCCGCCCTCACCCCGCAGGGCGAGGGCGACCCCGGTTGCGGCATCGGCGATCACAGCGCTCAATGGGACAGCTCCCTGCGTCTGTTCAGCCAACGCTTTTCCCCTTAACGAGTGTCAGTCTTGGGCCGAGGGGTCGGCGGCGAGATCAGGAGGAGCGCGCCCAGCAGCAGCCCGCCTCCACATTCGCGGGTGTCGCGGAAGACGCCGTCCGCCTCCGCGGGTTCCAGCAGCTCCTCGACCTCGGCGGCCAGGGCACCGGCCTCGGCCGGCGCAGTGCGATCCGTAACCATGCGATCAACTCCTTTTGGCGATGGGATACCAGATTCACATCGGGATAAATGCATCGCAACGCGGAAAAGCCTCACATTGGTAAGATCGTGTGACCTGGCGTCAGGACTCGGACGGCGACTTCTTTTCCCAAACCCCTTGCTCCACCGACGAGTTGGCGATCCGTCCGGTACCGGTCCACGGACGGCGGAGTGAGGGCCGGGAGGGTGACGGAGGCCCTCCCGGCGGGGCGATTCCGGCGGTCACCGGGGCCGCCGCCGGAGATGAGGGAAGACAAGGAGCGCAAGGGCAGGCAAGGGGCAGGCAAGGGAAGAAAAGGGCAGGCACGACCATGTACGACGCACTCCTGGCAGAGACCGTCACCCTCACCGGTCACCGCGGCGACCTCATCGAGGCGTACTCCGCGCGGCCGCTGGTCCCCGGGCCCGTAGGAGGGGTGGTGGTCATCCACCACACGCCCGGCTACGACACCGGCACCAAGGAGATCACCCGCAGGTTCGCCGCCGAGGGATTCGCCGCGGTCTGCCCCAACCTCTACAGCCGCGAAGCCCCCGGCGCGGACCCGGACGAGGCCGCCGCGGTGGCCCGAGCGCGGGGCGGCGTCCCCGACGACCGGCTGATCGGGGACGTCGCCGGCGCCGCCCGCTATCTGCGCGGACTCAGCTCGTCCAACCGGCGCGTGGGCACGATCGGCTACTGCTCGGGCGGCCGTCAGTCCTTCCTCGCGGCCTGCAGCCTGGATCTGCAGGCCGCCGTGGACTGCTACGGGGCCTATGTCGCCCGCCGCCCGCCCGAGGACTCCCCGCTCGCCGTCGAACCGATCCTGTACCTGGCCAAGGACCTCGGCTGCCCCCTGCTGGGCCTCTTCGGTGCGGAGGACCAGCACCCGTCCCCGGCCGAGACGGCGGAGCTCCAGAACGAACTGCGCAAGCACGGCAAGGTCCATGCCTTCCATACCTACGAGGGCGCCGGACACGCCTTCTTCGCCGTGAACCGGCCGAACTACCGGCCCCAGGTCGCGGGAGAGGCCTGGCAGCGCGTCCTGGAATTCCTCGGCCGCCACCTCAGCGGCTGACCACCGATAGGGGCGTGTGGCGGTTCCGGCCGCGCTGCGCCCCTTCCTCCCGCGCTTCGCCCCTTCCTCCCGCTGCCCTGGCATGTGCTGGGGAACTTCGCCTTCTGCATTGCACATGCCAGCTTTGGCTGCCTATCTTGACGCATATGCACTCCTACACGATCGGCCAGGCGGCGCGGCTGCTGGGCGTGAGCCCGGACACCGCCCGCCGCTGGGCGGACGCCGGCAAGGTCGCGACCCATCGCGACGACAGCGGCCGCCGCCTCATCGACGGGCGCGATCTGGCCGCCTTCTCGATCGAACTGGCGCAGCACGGCACCGGCGAGGACGACGCCTCGTACACCTCCGCGCGCAATGCCTTCCCGGGCATCGTCACCGCCGTCACCCTCGGCGATGTCGCCGCCCAGGTCGAGATCCAGGCCGGACCGCACCGCCTGGTCTCCCTGCTGACCCGGGAAGCGGTGGAAGAACTGGGACTGGAGGTCGGTATGCAGGCCACCGCCCGTGTGAAGTCCACCAGCGTGCACATCGACCGCACGTGACCGTCCGCACCTGAACGCCCGTCCCGCTCCCCCCGAGGCCGCAAGGAGTCCCGTCCATGCCCCACATGCCCCAGTTCCGTACCGTGCGCCGTGGCGCCGCCGCGCTCGTCACCGCCGCCCTCCTCCTCCCGCTCGCCGCCTGCGGCAAGGACGACGGCACGAAGGCCGGTGGTGCCCAGAAGTCCGACGGCGGTGCCGCCGCGACGGAGCTCACCGTGCTGGCAGCCTCGTCGCTGACCGATGTCTTCAAGAAGGCCGGCGCGGCCTACGAGAAGGAGCATCCGGGGACGAAGGTGAACTTCTCCTTCGCCGGTTCCCAGGAACTCGCCGCCCAGGTCACCCAGGGCGCCCCCGCCGACGCCCTGGTCACCGCCGACACCAAGACCATGGACAAGCTGAGGGCGGACGTCGGCACGCCGACCGTCATCGCCAAGAACCGCCTGGTCATCGCGGTCGGCGAGGGCAACCCGAAGAAGATCACGAGCCTCAAGGACCTCACCGACCTCAAGCGGGTGAAGGTCGCCCTCGCCGCCCCCGCGGTCCCGGTCGGCCGCTACAGCAGGCAGATCCTGGACGCCCAGAAGCTCCGCGTCCAGCCGCTCTCCCTGGAGCCCAACGTCCGCGCCGTGCTCAGCAAGGTCGCGCTCGGCGAGGTGGACGCCGGACTGGTCTACAAGACGGACGCGGCCGCCGCGCCGAAGAAGACCGACGCGATCGACATCCCCGACGCCCAGAACGCCGTCGCGTCCTATCCCGCCGCGCCCCTGAAGTCCGCTCCGCACGCCGAGGCGGCCGCCGCGTTCGTGAAGTGGCTGAGCACGCCCGAGGCGCAAGGGATCCTGCAGCGCGCGGGCTTCCAGAAGCCGTAGGCGCGGCCGTATGCACAGAGCCGGGAGCACGACCAGGAAACGCCCAGGAACCCGATGAGACGCCTCCGCACCCCCGCCGCGCCCCGGGCCGGCAGGCGGCGCGCCCCCGGAACCCGTACGCCCGCCGTGCTGGCCGTCCCCGCGCTGGTCGCCGTCGGGTTCCTGCTGATGCCGCTCATCGGCATCCTCGCCCGCACCGACTGGGGTGCCCTCGGCAGCCATCTCGGCAGCCCGGGCGTCACCACCTCGCTCAGCCTCTCGCTGCTGGTGTCCCTCTGGGCGCTGGGGCTCTCGCTGCTGTTCGGGGTGCCGCTCGCCTGGCTGCTGGCCCGGGTCGACTTCCCCGGCAAGGCGCTGGTCCGTTCGCTGGTGCTGCTGCCGATGGTGCTGCCGCCGACCGTCGGCGGTGTCGCCCTGCTCCTCGGCTTCGGCCGCCGCGGGCTGCTCGGCCCCTGGCTGGAGGACACCTTCGGCATCGTGCTGCCGTTCCACACGTCGGGCGCGGTCCTCGCCGCCACCTTCGTCGCGATGCCGTTCCTCGTCATCAGCCTGGAGGGCACCCTGGCCGGACTCCGTCCCCGTTACGAGGAGACGGCGGCCTCCCTCGGTGCCTCGCCCGTACGGGTCTTCTGCACCGTCACCCTCCCCATGGTCGCCCCCGGCCTGGCCGCCGGCGCCGCGCTGACCTGGGCTCGCGCCCTCGGTGAATTCGGCGCGACCATCACCTTCGCCGGCAACCTGCCCGGCACCACCCAGACCCTGCCGCTCCAGGTCTATCTGCTGCTCCAGGACTCCCCGGAGGCCGCCACCTCGGTCTCGCTGCTGCTGCTCGTCATCGCCATGGCCGTGCTGCTCTGCCTGCGCGGCCGCTGGACCGGCACCACCACCGGGGCCACCGTCGGCCGCGCGGCCCGCAGCGCACCATCCGCCACCGACCCCGCCGACGGGACCGGTTTCCCGGCCTCGCCCGCCACCGGGCCCGTCACCGGCACAGCCGCCGGCACCGAGCAGCCCGCGTCCGCCACCGCAGCCGCTCCGCCGCCGGAGCACTGGCCGCTGCACGCCGACGTCACCGGATTCAACCAGCTCACCCTGGACGCCGAACCGGGCACCACCATCGCCGTCGTCGGTCCCAACGGAGCCGGTAAGACCACCCTGCTCCGTTCCCTCCTCGGCCTCACCCCGCGCGCCCACGCCACCCTGCGCCTCGGCGACACCGACGTCACCGCGCTGCCCCCGCACCGCCGCGGTGTCGCCTGGGTCCCCCAGGACGGCGCGCTCTTCCCGCACCTGAGCGCCCTGTCCAACACCGCGTACGGGCTGCGCGCCCATGGCACCCCGCGCGCCGAGGCCCGCCGCGTCGCGCGGCAGTGGCTCGACCGGCTCGGCGTCGGCCACCTCGCACACTGCAGGCCCGCCCACCTCTCCGGCGGTCAGGCCCAACGCGTCGCACTGGCCCGGGCGTTGGCGGCCCGCCCCCGTCTGCTCCTCCTCGACGAGCCGCTCGCCGCCCTCGACCAGACCACCCGCGCGCACGTCCGCCACACCCTGCGCGGCCACCTCGCCGGCTTCGGCGGCGTCTGTCTGCTCGTCACCCACGACCCCGTCGAGGCGGTCTCGCTCGCCGACCGCGTCCTCGTCCTCGACGGCGGACGCGCCCTCCAGGACGCCCCGCCCGCCGAGGTCACCCGCCATCCGCGCTCTCCCTGGGTCGCCCGGATGCTGGGCCGGAACGCCTGGCCGGTCACCGCCACCGGCGACGGTCTCGCCCTCGCCGGCGGCGGCCGTCTCATCGCCGCCGACCGGCTCCCGGACGGCACGCGAGCGCTGGCGATCATCGCCCCCGAGGCGGTGTCCGTACACCTCGACAGGCCGGCGGGCAGCCCCCGCAATGTCTGGCCAGGCACCGTACGGGAGATCACCTCGTCCGGCAGCCGGCTGCGGGTCCTCATCACCTCGCCGCACGCCCCCGACCTGGTTGCCGAGATCACCCCCTCGGCCGCCGTCGAACTCGGCCTGACCGACGGGGTGCCCATATGGGCCTGCGTCAAGGCCACGGAGGTCTCGCTGGTGATGCTCCAGCAGCACCCCGCTTAGCAGCGCCCGCTTAGCAGCGCCCCGCGTACACGGCCCCTGGCGGCCGCCCGGTGATGGGCCGATCGCGTGACACCGCTGGATCACGGGGACGCTGTCAGTGGTGGGCGGTAACGTTTGCCCCATGGCCAGCCCTGTCACACCTGATGAGGCGAACGAGGCGATACGCGCCTTCATGATCGCGGCCGTTCGTCGCGGCCGACCCCTGTGGCCCGAGGAACAGGACGAGTACGAGCAGCTGCTCGATGCGTGGGCGGCCGCGGTACGCACGCGTGCGGCAGCGAGCTGACGGACGAAACGCCCCGCCCCTGCCGCGGCAGGGACGGGGCGTCGTTCGTCCGGCGGACGAGGATCAGGACACCAGCTCCACCGTCCGCCGGCTGCGGCGGTGCTGCTCGGCCCAACTCGTCAGCGCCGCACCACAGGCGTGGTCGAGGTGGCGCAGCCCGCTCAGATCGAGCTCCACATCGCGCTCGGCGGGCAGGGTGTCGAGCTGGTCGAGGAGCTTCGGCAGCCGCAGGAAGGTGGCGTTGCCGACGGCACGGACCAGCACCGGCTCCTCCTCGTCGTCCGGGGTGTGGATCTCGAGGTGGACGTGCGAGGTCTCCCAGGCGGTCTTCGCCACGGCCATCAGCAGGCCGATGAGGACACCTTCGAACATGCCGACCGCGACGATGGCGATCGCGGTGACCGACAGCACCACGGCCTCGCCGCGGTGTTCACGCCACAGCGGTACCAGCTCACGCCGCGGGATCAGCTTCCAGCCGGCGTGGACGAGGATGCCCGCGAGCGCCGCCACCGGAACCACGCCCAGTGCGGCGGGGAACGCCGCCGCGAACACCAGCAGCCAGACGCCGTGCAGCACCCGCGACGCCTTGGTCCTCGCGCCCGCCTGGACATTGGCGGCGCTGCGTACGATCACCGCGGTCATCGGCAGCGCGCCCAGCACACCGCAGACGGCATTGCCCGCGCCCTGGGCCATCAGCTCCTTGTCGTAGTCGGTCCGCGGCCCGTTGTGCAGCCGGTCCACCGCCGCGGCGCTGAAGAGGGACTCGGCGGACGCGATCAGGGTGAAGGCGAGGACCGTGCCGATCACCTCGACCTCGACGAGGTTGCCGAGATCGGCGAGGCCCGGCGGCTGGATCGCGTCCAGCAGTCCGCTGACCTCGATGCGGGCGACCGGCAGGGAGAACGCCCAGACCGCGGCGGTGGCGAGCGCCACCGCGGCGAGCGGTGCGGGCAGGATCCTGGCGGCGCGCTGCCAGCGGGGCCACAGCACCAGTACGGCGATGGTGCCGGCACCGACGGCGAGCGCCGACAGCGCGGAGGTGGACCGGACGGTGTCGGTGACCAGGCCCGGCAGCGCGCCGATATTGGCCAGCCCGCTGCCCGGTGCCTTGGCGTCCGCGAGGGCGTAGAGCTGCCCGGCGATCAGCACCAGGCCGATACCGGCCAGCATGCCCTGGACGACGGCGACCGAGATCGCCCGGAACCAGCGCCCCAGCTTCAGGGCGCCCATGGCGAGTTGCAGGGCTCCGGCGGCCAGCACCAGCGCACCGAGGCCGCCGACGCCGTACTCCTTGACCGCTTCGAAGACCAGCACGGTGAGGCCCGCGGCCGGGCCGCTGACCTGGAGGCTGCTGCCGGGGAGCAGGCCGGTCAGCAGCCCGCCGACGATGCCGGTGACGAGGCCCAGCTCGGCCGGTACGCCGGAGGCGACGGCCACCCCCACGCACAGGGGGACGGCCACGAGGAAGACGACGAGAGAGGCGGCGAAGTCCGCCCGGAAGGTGGTGAATCGGTTCATGAGGTGCACGTGCGCCCTTACAGCGGGAGGAACAGGTCGGAGGCCGGGTGATGTGCTGCCACCAGACCGGTGTGCACTTCGTAGAACCAGCCGTGCAGCTTCACCTCGCCGGCGGCCAGCCGTTCCCGCACGCAGGGGTAGCCGCGCAGCCGGTCGAGCTGTTCGCGCACGTGCTGCTGGACCGCGGCCGAGACCGTCGGTTCGTCGTCCTTGGGCAGTTCGTCGGAGAGCTGCTGCGCCAGCCAGTCGCGTACCGCGGGTGCGCCGGTCAGGTCCTCGCCGCGGATCTTGGCGCCGACCGCGCCGCAGTGCGAGTGACCGCACACCACGATGTCGGCCACCCGCAGCACGCGCATCGCGTACTCGATGGTGGCGGCTTGTGCACAGGCCGCCATGTCCTCCTGGTAGACGGGCAGCGCGTTGCCGGCCGTCCGCAGTTCGAACAGTTCACCCGGGCGTGCCCCGGTGATCAGGGACGGTACGACGCGGGAGTCGGAGCAGGTGATGAAGAGGGCGAGCGGAGACTGGCCGGCCGCGAGTCGGCCGTAGGTTTCCTGTTCTTCGCGCTGGTCGGCGATACGGGCTGTCAGGGTCCGGGCATGCTGGATGAAGGGCTCCATGAGAGGTCTCCTGCTGATGAGAGGTCACCGCGGGGGTGACGGACACGTGCGAAGCGCGGCTGCGTGGGGTTGACCACCACGGCCGTGCTCAGCAGCGGAAGACGCAGTGCAGGATGGGGAGTTGGGCCGGTCTGGACTCGGCCCGGGGAATGCTGCCCGCCGCAGGGTGGCCGGACGCCGTCGCGGCATCGGGCGGTTCCGTGCGGGACGGCCGCTGCGCGGGGGCGTCGCTCCCGCAGGAGCCTACGGTCCGGGCGCCACCGCGAGGCTGCCCGCGCTCGGAGTCGCGCTTCTCGCGCTTGGTCTTCTCTTCTTTGGAGTCGTAACTGGGCTTGGTCGCCGGCAGGCTGTGGGAGGACTTCGCGGCGGAGAGCGCGGCATTCGCGCCGGCGGCCGTCGCCGTACCGCCCAGCAGCAGCGTGAGAGCGACGGCGAGCACGGTCAGCATGGTGCGCCACAGGCGCGGCGCCGGTATTCCGGTGCCCTTCCTCATGCCTGCCCCCCGACGGTCGTCACTGGTGCTACGGCCGCTCCCCAGCCTGCCGCATCCAGGTTTCCAGTCTGATAACAAGAAATGACGCCTGGTGTCATTATTTTCCGGAGTATGGCCCGAGGGCAAGGAGGATGTGCGCTGCCGCTCCCGCATGGGCTCATGCGTGGGTAGGTGCTCATACGTGCTCCGCTTCCGTGCGCGGTGCCGTGCGGGTCTTGTCTTCGGTACGGGGCGGCCGGCGGGCCGACCACACGACCACCGGGACGACCGCCAGCGAAAGGGCCCCGCCGGCCAGCGCCAGCACGGGGAAGCCGCCCAGCGCGACGACCAGGCCAGAGGCCATGCCTCCGGTGGCGCCGGCGATCGCGATGCCGACGTCCACCCACCCCTGCGCCGCGGCGCGGCGGTCCGGCGGAAGCGCTTCGGTGACCATGGCGGTGCCGCTGACCAGCCCGAAGTTCCAGCCGAGGCCCAGCAGTACGAGCGCTGTGGCGAGCGTAGGAACGGAGTGCGCCGGCGCCACCGCGGCGAGCACCCCGGCGGCCAGCAGCAGCGGGCCGGAGGCCCCGGCGACCCGCCGTCTTCCGACCCGGTCGACCAGCAGCCCGGTGAGCGGCGACGGCAGGAACATCGCTCCCACGTGCAGGGCGATGACCAGCCCGGCGGCCTGGGTGTCCTGGCCGTGGGCCAGCATATGGACGGGCGTCATCGTCATCACGGCGATCATCACGAGCTGGGTGAGGATCATGACCGTGGTGCCGCCGATGACCGCCCGGCGCCGCGTACGGTCCAGCGGCCGGCGGAGGGTGCCGGCGGCGGTGCCGTCGGCCTCGCCGGGCGGCGGCTCGGTGCGGGCCAGCGTCTCGGCCAGCCGCAGCGGGTCGGGCCGCAGCAGTACGGCCAGCGCCACCGCGGCCGCGCCGAACGCCACCACGGCCAGCAGGAACGGCCCGGCGAGCCGGGGGATGCCCCAGGAGTGCGCGAACTCCCCGGTGAGAGTCACCAGATTGGGGCCGGTCACCGCTCCGAGGGTGGTGGCGAAGAGCACCGTGCTCACCGCGCGCCCGCGCCGCGCGGGGGAGGCCAGATCGGCTCCCGCGTAGCGTGCCATCAGGTTCGTCGCGGTGCCGGCACCGTAGATCAGCAGGCCCAGGAACAGCAGCGGAGCACTGCCGACGGCGGCGGCAGCCACCACCCCGAGGCTGCCGAGCGCCCCGGCGGCGTACCCGAGCGCGAGCCCGGGGCGCCGGCCCCAGCGGCGGCAGAGCCGGCCGATGGCGAAGGCGCCGAGCGCCGACCCGGTGGTGAACAGCGCGCTGGGCAGGCCGGCCAGCCCGGTCGAGCCGAGCATCTCCTCGGCGAGCAGGGCGCCGACGGTGATTCCCGCGGCCAGCCCCGCACCGGCGAGAATCTGGGAGAAGACCAGAACTCCCAGAATGCGCCGCTGCTCCGGTATGTCGCGCGGAGCCGGCGTGCTGTTCCCAGCCGTCATGGTGCCTTTCCGATCGAGCCGACAGTGACTGCTATGTCTTCGCCACGGGCTGCAGTGCCGCGATGTCTCCCAGCGGCAGCCCCATCTGCTGATGGAGGAAGCGCACGATCGTCCAATGCGGCAGTGCGCCCTCGTCGAACGGGCCGAATTCCCGACAGTACAACGGAATCCAGCGCAGTGCCTCTTCAATTACCTGTTCGCGACCTGGTTCCTGCTGATACGCCTCGTACGCGATGCTGCGATGCTCGATGAAGAACCGCCCCGGCAGCCGCTCTTCACACAGCGCCCGGTACTCCCGGGTCTGCAGAATGAGGTAGTGCCAGATCTCGTCGATCTCCTGCTCGACCGGGAGGAAAAGTCCGGCGAGCCGGTCGTGGTACCGGGAGACGAGATAGAGGTAGCGCAGGCACTCGGTCACCTGGCGCGTCACGAATTCCCGTGACAGGTCCGCGCTCTTGGCGTCGAAGTGGTCCACCACTTCGGTGTACAGCGCGTCACCGAGCAGTTCCCTGAGGGCGTCGGCGGATATCCGCGGGCCGCGGTCCATGGTTCTCCTGTGCAGGTGGGGGCGGGTGCGGGAGGATTTCATGCGTCCTCGTGGACGAGCCAGGCGTACTTCCCGGACCGCCCAATGGGGATATGCCTACGGTGCTCTAGACGACATTTCCGCCCGGTCAGTTCACTGATTCTTTCCTGCAGTGCCGAGGCCTGGGTGACGTCCACCGGCTCACCGCTGAATGTCGTATATGCCAGCTGTGCCGCGGAATCGCCGGTCATCCGCAACTGGTAAATAAAGACATGCGGTGACTCCTCGCCGATGCAGCGGTCGAGGTCGCCCTGTGCCACCGGTCCGTTCGGAGTGCTGAGCAATTCCTTGTACCGTCCACAGAATTGGCTGATCCGCGCCGGATCCGGTGTGCCGTCCACGGTCCGTACGCAGTCACCCGAGCGGTACCGGATCAAGGGCATATAAGGATTGCGCACGCTGGAGACGATGAGTTCGTAGAGTGTGCTTCCGGGGGCGACCGGATGAAGTTCCACGCTCATCTTGTCGAGGTACGGCCAGTAAGTGCCACGACGGTCGCTGTAGTAGAGGTAGCCGAGTTCGGTGCTGCCGAACAGGTCGATGATCGGGCAGACGAAGTGCTGACGCAGATAGCGCCGGACGTTGACCGGGGTGTATTCGTAAGCGTGGATGATGCTGGCGGGCGGCGGGAAATCATCCCACAGTCCCCCTTCGCCGACCTGACGCACCAGATGCGCGAGGTGGTAGCCGGAGCAGTCGAGGTGGTACCAGCCGCGCGTATGTGCCTGCCGGGCGGACTCGATCTCGGCGAGCATCCGCACCACCTCGTCGCGCTCCCACCGCGCCGGATCGAGCCGCAGGTTGAGATAGCAGGTGCGGTCGTCGAGCCACCGGTCGTCGAGCGCGGGCACCGGCTTCGGCGGGACACCGCGGCGCGCGGCGTTGACCCGGGCGACATGCTCGGTCGCCAGCACCGTCGTCAGAGAGACGCGTCGGCAGCCGGACTCCCAGGTCTGGGCGATATCGGGGTGTTCGCGCCACAGCCGGTAGTAGGAGTGCAGCAGGAAGTACGGGGGCCGGATGATCTGCATCCGGGCGTGGTGGGTGCCGGTGGAGAGCACGAACTCCGCTTCGCCGGCCGCCAGCGCCGCGGCCAGCCGGGGCGTCATCCAGTTGTCGGGGAAACCGCGGGCGATCTCCGGCTTGTCGAGTACCGGGAAGTGGCCCCTCGCCACCGATTCACGGTAGATCGGTATATCGCGGATCTGCTCGATGATCTCGGCGGTCGGCTGACCGTCCATGCCATCCATGGCGTCCATGGCTTCCTCGTCGGGGTTCGGAGCGCGGGGCCCGGGTGCGGCGGATCGGTCGCACCCGGGCCCTCGGTGTGTACGGCGGTCAGGAGATACAGCCGGCCTTGGGCGTGGCGCTGATGCAGCCGGCCTTGGGGGACGCGCTGATGCAGCCGTTCTTCGCCGCCTGCTGCGCGGAGTTGGCGGCGAGCCAGTTCTGCCAGACGTCGTCCTGGGCCATCTTCTTGATGAGCTGTTCCATGGGAACCTCCGGGAAGAGAGTGGGAAAGATCCCGGCATACGGGCGCTGACCTGCGCCGATGCCAACAGCACCGAAGGTAAAGGCATGGCCAAGTCGGTGTCAATGAAAGGCAATGCCCGTGCGGAGGGAGAGTGTGACCGGCGCGCCAACTTTGGCCGGATCTTGTCGGGTGGATCGTCGCGGGGAACCACATGACGAGCAGTCAATTACTGGTCTGTACCAGCTCCTTGTGCCGGGCCGGCCGTGTCGACGGGCAGCCTCGGCGGATCAAGGAATGAGACGCGGCGGGGCCGGTGGCCGAATCCGCCGGCCACCGGCCCCGCCGCCTGTCGTCTGCCGCCCGTCGGCCGCCGGCCACCGGCCCGCCGCGGGCGTCGCCTAGGGGAGCGGCTGGTACTTGTACCCGATCCCGAACACCGTGTTGATCGAGTCGCGCAGCCCCGGCCCCAGGCGCCGCCGCAGCCGGGCGATATGGACGTCGACAGTGCGGGTGCTGGACTGGCAGCTGGGCCAGACCGCGGCCATCAGCTGCTCCCGGGTGAAGGCGCGCTGGGGGTGGAGCACGAGGTGGGCGAGCAGGTCGAATTCCAGCCTTGGCAGGCCGAGTTTCCGGCCTCTGATGAGGACGATCCGGGCCGCGTTGTCGATCTGGATCGGCTGCGGCCGGGCCTGGGCGGCCGCCGGCTCGGGGAAGCCCGGCGGCTCGTCGCGCGGCGGCGCCAGGATGATGTGGACCTCGTCGGAGGGCAGCCGGTGCACCGATACGGGTTCCAGGTCGTGCAGGGTCAGTTGCCACGTGCCGTCGGGGAGCCGGTCGACCGCCAGGGGTGGCCCTTCGCCGGACCCGGCCGGTACCGGGTGGCCCAGGTCGGCGTCCGGTAGCAACGCAAGCGGGGTCGTCGAGGAGTTCATAAACATGATCTGGGCCCATTCCTCTTGCAAAGCAGGCGTGTACGGACAGACATGGCGGTGCTCGACGTTCGACGGTGCTGAGGCGCGGTGCGGCAGTCGCGGCGCGGTCCGGTGCACAGGTGTCGCGGCGAACCGGCATTCGTGGTGCGGGTACGCCCTAGCGGGGGCGATCGCTCCGTGCGTGTCGTCAGAGCGCTCGCGCCCATGCCCGTACTCGGCCGTGACGTGGTGCGAGGTCACGGCCTCCGGTCCGGACGAACGCTACATGTGATCGCGCGCTTCCGGAAAGTAGCTTCCGCGAATTTCGGTTGCTCTTCAGCTCAATCCATGTATGCGCGGTGCCAACTCGCCCGGCCGATGGGTGCGTTGTGTCCGTGCGGGTCGGCTCGCGCGGTACGGACGGCGGCTGCCGGACCGGCGGTCCCGCGCGGACGCCCGGCCCGTCACGGCCGCTCCGGCTGGTCCCGGTAGGACCGGATTCTGGTTCCGCGGTCGCCGGTTCCGGGTCACATTGGCGGAATCGGAAGGGTAATCGACCGAAGGTTTCCGGTTGAGGGGTCCGCGGAACGTATGAATATGCCACGCAAATGCCCTGCGGTCCCGAGGGGTGGCCTGCGGTCGCCTCCGGAAGATCGGCCGAAGTATTGTCTCCCTTCGCTCCTTCCCCCTTCCCTCGCATCGCGGCGAAAGGTGCGGAACCAGATATTCCAGACGGATGTTTTCGCGGGGAGTTGATGATGAGTAGGGTGTGGCTCCCCGCCGCATGACCGGCGGCAGGGGGCCAGCTGAATTCGGCGCGGCTGGAATGCGGTGTGGGGGATGACACCTTCGTGACCGGGAGGGGACCATGGCGGCCGACGCTTTCGAGGGGCAGTACGTATGGAGTCCGGCGGCCGATGACCGGGCGCTGGCCAGCGCCTGCGTCGACGTCAGGGCCGGTCGCTACTTCAGCGCTCACGAGGTGCTGTGGGAAACCCGGGGGGACTTCGAACTGCGGGCCCACCGCTCCCTCGTGCTGGCGTCCGTGGCCGCCGACTCCGACCTGGCCGAGCGCTGGCTGGACGAAGAGCCCGGACCGGAGGCGGCGCTGCTGTGGGCCCGGGTGGCGATGCTCCGCGCGCTGCGCATGGCCGACGCCGGTGACCAGCGGCAGCGGGCGCTGACGCGGATAGCGCGGACGGCGTGTGAGCGGGCCTCGAAGGAGTCGCCCGAGGACCCCACCCCGTGGGTGGCCCAGCTCGCGCTCGCCCGGCTGGACCGCCCCCAGGACCCCGCGCCCCAGGGCCTGCTGACCGCGCCGACCGGTCCGTGGTACCTCTTCGCCCACATCCTCCGGCTGGACGCCTGGCACCGCGAGGCGCACCACCGCTTCCTGTCGTTCTTCTTCACCCGCTACGGCGGTTCCTCCAGCGCCAGCTGGGACGTCGCCGCGTTCCTCAGTCAGCGCGCCCCGGCCGGCTCACCGCTCAGGCTGCTGCCGCTGGTGGCGCTGGTCGAGGACTACAACCCCTCGGACCTGCTCGCCAACCGGACCTGGGAGCAGCCCCAGTGGGTCAGCGCAGCCATGGGCGTGTACCACAACTGGTTTCCGCGGGTGACCGATTACCGCTTCACGCCGGTCCTGGACCTGGCGTATCTGGCGCATGCGCTCTTCCTGGCGAAACGTGAATTCGAGGCGCGGGAAGTGTTCACGGCCATGGGTCCGTACGCCTCGCGGATGCCCTGGAGCGCCTTCGGTGACCCCGAGGAGCAACTGACCAAAGCCCGGCGCTCCTGCGGACTTCCGGTGCCGCATTCCACCTGAGAAAGCGCGGTCGACCGGCGAGCCGTATCCGCGGAATTCCCCCGATCCCCTGATCCCCCGATCCGCTCACCCGTCAACTGCCCCCGACACCCCTCAGAAAGGTTGCGGTTCGTGTCCGAGCGTACCTCGCTCCTTCGCTCGAAATCCCCCCGGCCGGCGGACCCCGGCACCCTCGATGACGATGCCACGCTGCACGCCATGGGTTATCCGCGGAAACTCACCCGTAGATTCCGCGCGTTCGACAATTTCGCCATTTCCTTCACCATCATCAACATCATATCCGGGATATTCTCCTCCTTCGGTTTCGGAATGAACGCCGGCGGCCCCCGGATCCTGATCTTCGGCTGGATCGGAGTGTCGCTCATGGTGCTGTTCGTCGGCGCCGCGATGGGCGAGATCGCCTCCGCCTACCCGACCAGCGGCGCGCTCTACTTCTCGGCCGGCAAGCTGGCCAAGCGGCACAAGGGCGCCTGGTCCTGGTACACCGGCTGGCTGAACTTCGTCGGCCAGGTCGGCGGCACCGCGGCCACCAACTTCGCCGCCGCCACCTTCATCCAGGCGTTCATCGCCATGCAGTGGCCGTCCTACGAGCCCACACCGCAACTGACCGTCTGCATCACCGCCGGCATCCTCCTCGTGCAGGCGCTGCTGAACACCTACACCGTATGGCTGGTCGCCCTGGTGAACCGGATTTCCGTGTGGTGGCTGCTGATCGGCATGGTGGTGATTGTCGGCGCACTCACCTTTGTCCCCGAACACCACCAATCGCCCTCCTATCTCACGCACTTCGTCAACAACACCGGCTTCACCCACGCTGTCTACGGCGGAATGCTGGGCCTGCTCGTCACCAGCTGGACGTTCACCGGATTCGACGGCAGTTTCCACATGTCCGAGGAAACGGTGAAGGCGACGGTCAACGCGCCCAAGGGCATCATGCGGGCCATCAGCTGCTCCGCGGTCACCGGGCTGATCCTGATGCTCGCCCTGGTGTACGCAATCCGGGACTACGGCAACGCCGCCGGCGCCGAGGCCCCGCCGGTACAGATTCTTATCGACGCCCTCGGCCAAAGCACCGCGAAGTTCCTGCTGTTGATCGTCATCGGCGCCATGCTGTTCTGCGGCCTCGCCAACATGACCAGCAATACCCGGCAGATCTTCGCGTTCTCGCGGGACGGCGCGATGCCCGGCTCCCGTTGGTGGCATTCGGTGTCCGCGCGCACCCGTACGCCCGTCAAGGCGGTCTGGCTCGCCGCGGCCTGCCCCTTGGTGCTGGTGCTCCCCGGCTGGTGGTCCCACACCGCCTTCACCGCGGTGGTGAGCGTCAACGTCGTCGGACTGTTCCTCGCCTACGGCGTCCCGATCTTCCTCCGGCTGCGGCTCGACGACTTCCAGGCCGGACCGTGGAACCTCGGCCGCTTCGGCAAGCCCGTCGCGGCGATCGCGGTGACCTGGATCCTGGTCAGCAATGTGCTGTTCATGCTGCCCCAGGCCTCCCCGATCACCCCCGCCTCGTTCAACTACGCACCCCTTGCCCTGGCCGTGGTCCTTCTCATCGCCACGGTGTGGTGGTTCGTCACCGCCCGTCGCCGCTTCCAGGGACCGGTCAGCTACGGCCGTCCCGACGAACTCGCCGCCATGGACCTGATCTGAGGCGTCTCCGCACCGCCCCCTCACCCCGAACCCTGCCCCACAGAAAGGACGACCACCGGCATGCCTCAGCACCCCGAAGCGCACTCCGAAGTACACCCCGAAGCGCACCGCGAGCCCGGCGCGGCCGACACGTTCACCGTCACCACCGCCACGTCGCACGACTGGCAGAAGGTGGTGCGCTGGGCCACTGACGAGCAGTGGAACCCCGGCCGCGACGACACCGCCAGCTTCCACCCCACCGATCCGGCGGGCTTCTTCCTGGGACGCCGCGGCGACACCACGCTCTCGTCCCTGTCGATCGTCAACTACTCGGCCGAGTACGCCTTCCTCGGCTACTACCTGGTCCACCCCGACCACCGCGGCCAGGGCCTGGGCCTGGCCACCTGGCGCGCCGCCTTCCCGCACGCCGGCGCCCGCACCGTCGGCCTGGACGCGGTCCCCGCGCAGCAGGCGACGTACAAGCGCGCCGGGTTCACCCCCGCCTACGACACCCTCCGCTACGGCGGCCGCCCCGCCCGCCCGGGCACACCGCCGCCGCCGGAGGTCGTCCCGGTCACCGGCGCCCACCTCGACGCCCTCGCCGGCTACGACCGGCGCTGCTTCCCCGCCGACCGGAGCGGCTTCGTCACCCGCTGGCTGACGGCCGCCGGGCACACCGCCCGCGCCTACGTCCGCAACGGTGAGATCGCCGGTTACGGAGTGATCCGCCCGGCCCACACCGGCCACCGCATCGGCCCGCTCTTCGCCGACACCCCCCAGGCCGCCGAGGCGCTCTTCGACGCCCTCACCGCGACCGTCGACCCGGCCGCCGAGGTCTTCCTCGACATCCCCGAGCCCCGGCGCGCGGCCCACTCCCTGGCCACCGCCCGTGGCCTGGTCCCCACGTCGCACACCGTGCGGATGTACACCGGACCGGCGCCGTCGGAGGACCAGCCGCGCACCTACGCCGTGACCAGCCTCGAACTGGGCTAGGGCCTGTCGTCAAACTCCCGTCGTTCGCCCGAAGTCGCGGGGCAGGCGGGAGTGTGACGACAGGGCCTGGGGCCTGTGCCGGAAGTCCCGTCGCTCCCCGTCTGAGGACGGTGGCCCGCCGTCCTCGGGCAGGCCGCCGTCCTCAGCGGTTCACCTGATTCCTCCGAGGATGCCCCGTCCTTCAGGGCGGGGTGGGGGTACCGCCCGCTTGCGGGGGAGAATCGGACTCCTGCGGAGCAGGGCAGAGGTAGCCGAATCGCCGTCAGGGCGATTCGGTGTCCACCCCAGTGCGGGGCGAGGAAGCCCATCAAGA
>NZ_JBIAWT010000020.1:0-61055 GCF_042895955.1 Streptomyces sp. NPDC001339
CGCGGGGGGGGGCCAGGTGCGGGGGGGCCGCCACACACGCGTGCCCGGCGGGGGGGGGGGGGCGCCGGGGCCCCCCCCCCCCGGGGGGGGGGGGGCCCCCCCACCCCCCCCCCCCCACCCCCGGGGCAGGTCCGAGACGCCCGTCGCCCAGGCCCACGGGGATGGCGCTGGACGACGCTCCCGGGGTCAGTTTGGCCCGCTATCGGCCGTGGGACTGGACGCTCACTGGACGCCCGCGAGCTTGGCGAGGAAGTCGGCGTTGGCTTGGACGTCGTGGCCGAGTACGACCTGGTGGTGCGAAAGCGCGGCCAGCCGGTCGGCGACGGTGGCACGGGCCAGGTCGTCGCCGGCGCCGTTGATGCCGGGCGCGAGGCCGAAGTGGTCCGGGTAGCGGTCCTCTGTGGCTCCGCTCATGAAGTCGTCCTCGCCGAGGCTGCGTTCGCCGTCGACCACGGCCGGCACGGCGGAGGGGTCGATGCGGGGGAACAGCAGCGCTGCCGCGCGTCCGCCGGTCGCCAGTTCCATGCCGAACCAGGTGTGGAACTGGTCGGGGAACACCTGGACCTTCCTCTCCCGCTTGCCGCCCGGCTCCCACAGCGGCTCGCGCCGACCGGCCAGGAGCGCGTCGGTGACGTCCTGGTGCTGCGTGGGGTGGAGCTGTTCGCCCGCCTGGAGCCGCTCGCGCACGACGTCGTACAGGCCCAGGGCATCGAGCAGCCCGAGCCCGACGGCCGCCGCCGACGGCCACGGCAGGACGCGCAGCTCATCGCCGACCACCTTGACGAACACCCGGTCGTTGGCGAGGAGCCGCGCGCCGCGGCTGGCCAGCAGCAGCGCCGTGGTGGTCTTGCCCGCTCCCTTGGAGCCGAAGGCGAGCAGGGCCTGGTCGTCGCAGACGACGGCGGATGCGTGCAGGAGCGTCCAGCCGTCCCGCAGCAGTGCCGCCCGGATCATCTCCCGGGCGATCCGGGCCGTGGCCAGGGCCAGCTGCTCGGACGTACGTCCGGCGATGGTGACGTGGCCGCCGAGCTGCTCGGAGCGGTAGGCGAGTCCCTCTCCGGGCGAAACACCGGTGATGGTGCCCGTGCTGTCCCGGGCGAGCAGCAGCCGGGCCTTGGCGTAGGTGACTTCGTCGTGGGGGCAGGCGGTCACCAGCGCGTTGAGGTCGGCGTACGCCTTGTCGTCGAGGTCGGCCGTGACGAGCGGTCCGGCGCAGACGCTGCTCGCGGGGACCTCGAACGCGTTCCACCAGGACCCGAAGTATCGGCGGGCCCAGTCGGTGACGGAGGGGGTGTTGCTCAGGACAGTCACGCTCGCGTCCGCGGCGTGCAGCCGGGTGGCGGTGGGGGTACTCACGTCGTCTCCAGTCGGGTCGAAGATGGGGCAGGACGGCGTAACGCCTGGTAGGCGCCACGGAGTTTGGTGACGGTCGCGGCCAGTTGCGCGTCTTCGCCCGCGTCGAGGGCAGGCAGGCACGCTATGGGCTGACCGGCGCTGAAGCGCAACGGAATTCCGAGCCAGTCGCCTCGGTGTTCGCAGGTCAGTTCCTCGGTGCCGTCGACCAGGCCGAGGGTCTTGCGCAGGGCGGACAGCACGGCGCCGGCGGGTCCGGAGCGGGTGCGGCCGACGCCCGCGCTGATCCGGCCGGGGCGGGTACACAGTTCTGCGCGTACCTCCGTCAGGGGGACGGCGGCAGGCGTGCCGTTGACGGTGGTCGACGAGGCGCACACCACCGCGCCGTCCCCGTGTTCGCCGATGACGTGGCCGTGCACGGCGGTTGCGGGCACGTCGAGCAGGTGGGCCAGGGTGAGCCGGTAGCGGGCGGAGTCGAGGTTCGAGCCGATCCCGTACACGCGCGGGCAGCCGGAGGTCTCGGCGAACAGCCGAGTCATCAGGTCGACCGGGTTGGTGACCACGAGCACGGTCCCCTGGTAGCCGCGCAGGGCCGTGGCCAGAGCACGGATGGCGGGGGCGTTGGCCATCGCGCCGCCCATCCGTACGTCGGCGGAACGGGTGTTGGTGAACGCGGTCCGCACGGCGACGACCACGGCGTGGCAGCCGATCAGGTTCGCCACACGTCGGGCTTCGGGGTGCACGGTCGATCCGGTGGTCTGGCGCATGTCGTCGAGGTCAGCGGCCAGCGCCGCCGCCTGCTCGACAGTGCGCGAGACGACGAGCAGGCGATCGCAGATGCCGGAGGCCACCAGCGTGGCCGCGATGGTCTGGCCGACGGCTCCGGCACCGACGACACCGACCGCGCCCACCGGCCCCGGCCTCACGCGGCGACCGCCTGAGCCCGGCCAAGCGCGCTCTCCCACACGGCGCGCGCATCGACGCCGGCCGCCAGCTCCGAGCTGAGCTGGTCGGTCATCCGGCACAGGTCGACGGCCCGGCCGACGAGAGCGCTGCCCCGAGCGGGCAGCGGCAGCGCGCCGGGCGCGGACAGGTACGTGGTGAGGATGTTGACGCTGTCCATCAGCCACAGCACCAGCAGCTCCCGCAGCCACGAGCGGCGGACCCGGGCGGGCAGGACGTCCGTCCGCGCCGCGGCGAAGGCGCCGACACCGCGCATGGCCTGCTGGCCCGTATCGGCGCCGGGTCGGGCAGCGGCCAGCAGCAGCACGGTCCGGCTGATCAGCTTGGCGGCATCCACCGCGGGCGGGGCGAGCAGCAGGCCGGGGTCGATGAACACCGCCTGACCGGATGTTCCTTGGGGGAAGACCACGTGCTCCGGCTTGAGATCCCCGTACGCCAGCACCCTCCGGCTCGCCTGCTGGGGCAGCCCCGTGGCCTGGAGCCGGTGCAGCCGGACCACGACATCGCGCAGCAGCCCGACGACCAGGGCGCGGTCGTCGGGCGCGCACCGTTCGGCCCCGAGCCGTTCCACGTAGGTGGGGCCGCTCAGTCCGTTGAATTTGCGCTTGAAGGTCCCCCGGATGCTGCGCTCCCCGATGACCCGGGCCGGGCCGAGCAGCCGGGCCGCGGACGGGTGGTGAAGCCGCCGCAGTTCGCCGAACGTGCCAGCGAGGAGATCGGCCGCATCGTGCGGACGCTGCAGGAGCAGGTCGGCCAGGGTCGGGCCGGTCACCGACTCGGTGAACAGCACCCCTCGCGCCAGTCCGGCCACGGCGCAGACCCGGGGAGAGTCCTGCTGGGCCAGGAGCCGCAGCTGCGCGGCCTCCCGATCCATCAGCGCGCCGGGACGCTGCACGTACGCCTGCTGCGCGGCCCGGACATCCGGCCAGGGCCCGCAGGCGCCCCGCAGCAGCGAGACCAGCGACACCCCGAGGAAGGCGTACTTGGCATACAGAGTGCGCCCGTCCACGCGGATCCGGCGCACGTAGCCGGTGACGCTCGGGACGTGGTCGCCGAGGTCGATGTCGGCGCGCGGCCACAGGTCGACAGCAGCGGCAGCGATCTCGCGGGCGGCGAAGGCGAACACCTCGCCGGCGTCCGGGACGGGAGGAACGGGTTCGGGCGATGTGCTCACGGCTGTGGTGCTCACGTACGCCTCCAATGGCAGTGGATGGGAACCCCGCCGGGGCACCGGGCTGAGCGCGGCGCATGGCGGCTGATCGGGAGTCCCCGGCAGGCCGGTTGCGGAGCGGCCCACCTGCCGGGGACTCCCGTGCGCCCGAGCCCACGGGGGCGGAGCATCGGGCGTCTCGGGGAGGGATGGTCAGGAAGGCGGGAGGCCCTGGAGCCGGTCGAGACGCTCGTACAGGATGCGAACGACCCGGGCGCGGTTCTGCGCGGAGGCGAGGGTGGGGCGGGGATCCACCGACAGGCGCCGGCGGGCCTCGCCGAGCACGGTTTCGGTGAGTGGGCGCAGCGGGCTCAGGCGCGGCAGCTGGGCACACAGCGCCCGTACTTCGTCAGCGACGAGGCGTGCGTGCCCGGCCAGCAGCCGGGCGATCTGCTCGCAGTCTTTCGGCGCAGGCGTGTCCCCGGTCGTGGGCAGTGTGATCACCGCGGTGGCCAGCAGCATGACCGGTTCCCGGTCGAGGGGGAGATCCCGGGTGAGCGAGCCGTCGGGGTCGCACAGCACCGTGCCGGAGGTCTGTACTGGGGTGTCGTTCACGACGCCATCGCCTCTTCGTACGAGGGCGCCAGTTCCTGCAGGCGCGCGGCCAGCTGGTCGGGGTCGACGAGCACCGGGGTGTCGAGGTCGCGTGGGGTGCCGACCCAGTCGGCCGCCACGCTGCTGTCCTGCGGGGTGCGCGGCATGAGCAGCTGGTGGCCACGGCCGAGGACCCGCACACCCGGGATACCGGCGAACGTCTCGCCGGTGCCGGTCGGCACCATCACGTACAGCATGCCGCGCAAGTGGTCGGCCACGATCAGGTAGCCGCGGCGGGTGCCGACGCGCATCGCGGCGAGCGCGTCGAGGCCCAGCTGCAGGGGCTTCACGGACACCGCTTGCCAGTCCTCGCCGCATGCCACGAACTCGGTGTGATTGCGGCCCCGGACCCAGTGCGCTCGCTTGCTGTCGGTCTCGGCAGCCAGCTCATCCCACGTTGGGGTGGGCTTCCTGGTTCTCTTGGCCGCTCCGTTGGCGGAGGACTTCGCCACGGCCGCCTCCCTGATTAGTCGTCACGTCACCGTCCACGCAAGCAGCAGCGGCCGAGTGGGAGCGACGCCAGCCCGATGCAAGAACGATGTAAGTCGGTCCAGGACGGGTGAACCCTGGCCAAGTCCGGGCATGGGACGGAGGGGGGCGGTACGGTCGCCGCACCCTCTCCAACCTCGCGGACTCCGGAGCCCGGCATGGCCGACCGCCGCAGCGCCATCCCCAACACCGTGCTGCGCCAGGTGCGCGTCGACGAATTCCAGATGAGCCGTATGGAGTTCGCCGCCGCGGTACGCAAGGCCGGCAAGGAGATGGGCGAGCCCGTCGGGTGCCAGGCCCGGTTAGTGGCGGCCTGGGAGGACGGGGAGGTCGGTTGTCCCCGTGGCGTGTACCGGCGGATCCTGACCCGGATGACCGGCCGCAGCATGGCCCAACTGGGCTTCCACACCGTCCCGACTGCGGCCGTCGCGACGTACGGGCCGGTGGAGGAGAGTGATCCGGTGGAACGGCGCGACTTCCTGTTCGACGGGGCAGGCGTCGTCCTGGGGATTCCGCTCGGCACCGACGAGAAGGCCCCGGGGAGGATCGGCGCGACCCAAGTGCGTGCTGTCACCAAGGCTGTGGCCACCCTGTACGAGAAGGACCACGACCACGGCTCGGCGACGGTGCGCCAGGCAGCCTCCCAGGCGCTGCACACCGCCTACCAGTGGCTGCAGACCGGCACGTACAGCTCGAAGACGGAGACGAAGCTGCGCTCGGCGGTCGGCGCGCTGTCGATCGCGGCCGGGTGGCTGAGTTATGACTCCGGCCGCCCGGGAGATGCCCACTCGCTGTACGGCGAGGCCCTGGCCGCCGCACGGATGGCGGACGATCCGGAGCTGGAGGCGCATGCGTTCGGCTGTCTGAGCCTGCTGGCCAAGGCCCAGGGACGGCCGCGCGAGGCGGTTGCCGCCGCGCAGGGCGCGCAGACCGTCGCCCGCAGCCTCGCCTCGCCGCGCCTGCTGAGCCTGTTCCACATGCGCGAGGCCGGCGGCTGGGCACTGATGGGCGACGCCAGCGCGACCGACCAGGCGATCGTCCGCGCCCACCATCTCTACGCCAAAGGCCCCTGCGACAACGACCCGCCATGGCTGGGCTTCTACGCGCCCGGCGAGCTGGCCGGGCTCGAATGCCTCGCCCGCGCGGACCTCGGACAGCACGAGCGTGCCGCGTCCGGCGCCGAGCAGGCCGTACTGCTGCACGGTGATGCGTTCGCCAGAAACCGGGCCTTGTACACCGCCGACGTCGCCATCCAACATGCGGTGAGGGACCGTCCCGAGCCGGAGGCCGCGGCCGAGGCTGCGGGCAGGGTCCTCGCATTCCTCCCCGAGGTGCGCTCCGACCGGCTGCTGCAATCGCTGCACAACGTCGCGGGCGCGCTGCAGCGGCACAACCGCGTCCCCGCGGTCGCCGACTGGATCGAGGAGTACCGCACCACCACCGCCACCGGAGGAGGACGGGCGTGACCCCCAGCACCCGCACAGACGTCGTGATCCGCACCTACGGCCCCGGCCAGGTCCCGCCGCTGCTCGACACGATCGCCGACATCTGGGCTGACGCGCACCCCGAACTCGTCGACACACCCGGCGCTTCCACCGACGGCCTGTCCGTGCCCGCCCTGCGCCGCCAGGTCCTCGGACACCTCAAGTACGAAGGGTTCACGCTGGTCGCCGCCTACGCGAGCGGCTCCATGGTGGGCTTCGGGTACGCCTTCCCCTGCACGCCCGAGTACTGGTATGGCGACCTTCTCCCCCAGATCCCCGAACACGTCCGTGAGGGCCGCCTCATGGGACTGTGCGAACTTGCCGTCACCCCCGCCCGGCAGTCCCAGGGGGTCGGCCTCCGCCTGCACGCCGAGCTGCTCAAGGCCATCGCCCCGGAGTGGTCCTCGCTCCTGGTCCGCCCGGACAACACCGCCGGACGCGGCCTGTACGACCGTCTCGGCTACAAGCACGCGGGCCCGTACCACAACGAGCCGGGCGGCCCGGTCTACGACCTGCTGCTCCTCCAGGTCAAGGACCGACCGGTTACGGGCGGGGTGTAACAGAATCCGGGCGACGACGTTCCCCTCAGCGTGACGATACGAACGATGCCCCGCTCAGCACCGGACAGCCGTCTCCCGGGAGACACCCCGCTTTGACGCCCGAGTTCCGCCCTGCGGGACACCACCCCAACTCGCCATGCCGCCACGGGGGACAACACCTGAGCTGCGAAAACTGGTGTCCCCGAACCTGTAACGATTTCGAGGGTCGATCCGTATATATGGCTAGTGAAAGGCTGCGATCGCGAGTTGAGGAGGGTGCCGGGTGACCGAATCAGGTGATGTCGCCGTACGGCAGTTGACCGTGCGCCGTGTCGCCACGACGGGCCACCCTCAACTCGAAATCGGCCGAACCGCCCTCATTGGCTGTCACTCTGGCGGGTCAGCAGAGCGGGAAGAAACATCCGCCTCACGAGAAAATCCGCGACACGCCCGCAACTCTGTAGTGAAGTCCTTGATCCGTATGGAAAGATCTACTCCATGGCACGTACCAGCAAAGGATCGGGATCTGTGCGCGGCAAGGCGCAGCCCTACCGGCGCGTGGCCTACGACCCGTCATCCGGCCAGAACTGGCGGACCGGTGTGGTGGTGCTACCCGAGCAGGCCGCGAAGGCCATCAAGGCAGCAGACTCCATCGGAATGTCATTCGCCGGCCTGGTCAACGAGTTGCTGCGGCAGATGCCCGTAGACGAGAACGGCCGCCCAACCTGGGCGGCCGAACTCAACGAGCAGAAGCCGCTCCCCCTCACGGGGTAGCACCACCGCAAGAAATCCGGACGCGCCAAAAAGCCCCGGCCTATCCAACCGGGGCGGCGCCCATTCGGATGGGACCCAGCATCACTCCCCAGCGTGCTGAGCCCCGCATTTCAACCAAAACAACACACCCCACCCACGGCTGACCGCCAAGTCAGCCACCGCCACCCAACCGCAGTGAAGAACGGGTTCCCGCCCGATCCGATCTGCAGAAGAAACGGAGGTGAAGCACACCCCCTGGACCATCTTTCGACGGTTCAGGAGTAACCAGCCCTAAAGCGTTCAGGAGACCTTCCGCCTCACGGCGAGAGGGGCTTCCGTCGTTCATATAGCGCTAGGAGTGCTTCCCATCGTAGCGGACAGCTGCGATGCCGGACAGCTCGCACCCGCCGCCGGAGTGTCTCTGGAGTCGGGTGAGTACAGCCCGACATCTGCTCGAATCGCCAACCCGTACACCGGTGTTCTCCCCCCCGACTTCTTCCCGCGGGTGGACTTCCAGGACCTGTTCCTGACGCTGTCCCCGCGTGACTCCATCCGGGTGGACACCCTCTCTGGCGATGGCAAATGGACCCACGAGTACGTCCGGGCGGCCCGGCCCGCCGTGGCGCCGAGCGGGCCGTGGGCGGTGCTGCTCACGGACGCCGAGCACCGCTTCCAGTGGGTGTGCTTCGACCTCGACAGCAAGCGCGGCGACACCCTGGTCGACCTCGCCACGCTGACCCGTTGGCTTGAGGAGGCCGGGCTGACCTACGTGGTCGCCGCCTCCGGGTCCGAGCGCGGCCGGCACGTCTGGATCGCCTGCGCCGACCGGCTTGACGCGCTGCTGGTCGAAGCGATCAACGAGACCGCGGCCAAGCGTCTGCCGACCCTCGACAAGAGCCCGCTGAACAACGCCAAGACCGGCGCGATCCGCCCGATCGGCGCCCTGCACCGCTCCGGCACCCGCAGCCAGTTGCAGACCCCCGAGGACCCGCGCCGGGCCGCCGAGCTGCTCGCCCCGGCCACCTGCCGCAACGACTCCGAGGCGTTCACGCGCCTGCTGCTCATCATCGACGCCGTACCCGCGCGGGCCAACGTGAAGCTGCGCCCGGTCGGCGAGCCGCTGGTCGAGGTCCTCACCGACGGCGACGAGGGCCACCGCCTGCCCGGCACGGCGAACACGCTGCTCGACGACGTGACGCACCGGCTGCTGACCCGCCGCCCGGCCGACGACCAGGTGAGCGAAGTGCTGGCCTCCGTCCTCACCCGGCTCGCGCTGCGCCGCTGGAACTGGCCGATGGTCGCCGCCCTGCTCAAGGACACCCGGCACCGCGAGGGCGGACTGCTGCACGCCTGCACGAACGCCGGCGTCGACACCACCAGCGGCTCGCTGCGCGTCGTCCTGGACCTCAAGGACGCCCGCAAGAAGCTCAAGAGGCAGTGGGAGCGCTGCGTCGCGTACGCGTCGACCCTGCCGCTGACCGAGGAGTCCGCCAAGTGGTCCGAGCAGCTGGCCCACGTCGTCGAGGTCGTCGAGCAGATCCAGGCCGCCGCCGACGCGTGGCCCGAGCGCTGGACGACCGAGTCTGGCCCGGCCGACCGCGCCGCCCTGGACGTGCGCTGCCTGCTCGCGCTGCGCTCCGGCTCCCTGGTCCTGGCCCTCGACGTCCGCCGCGCTGCGCTGGCCACCGGCTACGGCCGCAGCACCATGCACCGCGCCCAGGACCGCCTCAGCCTCGACTGCTGGCTCACCGACCGTGAGAGCGACGGCCCGGCCGGTACCCACGAGCTGCTCCCGATCACCCCGAAGCACCCCGGATACGACTCCGATGCCCTTGGCGTCAGGGGTGGGACACAAAGAACCCCGCCCCCCACTAAGAAGGTGCGGGAATCCCTGATTGCCCGCCTCCAGGAGCGTCTTTCTGCAGGTCGGGCTGATCTCTTCTCCTACGGCCGGGCCTCGCTGGGATACGCGGGAGGACTCGGGCACCACGCCGGGCGGACCTACCAGCAGCTGGTCGAGCACGCCCACCGTCCGCTGAGCATCACGGAGATCGCCGAGCGCACCGGATACACCGCCCGTACGGTAGCCCGGCACCTCTCCCGAATGCGGGACCTGATGGTCGCCACGCGCGCGGTACGGGTCGTCCACCACGAATGCCCGGCCTGCCAGGCCCGACCCGGAGCCCGCTGCCGCACGGCCCAGGGCCACCTGCTCCCCGGTCGCGGCACCGCCCAGCACGCCGTCCGCCAGGCCCTCGCCGCCGAACGCGCCAGCGCCCCCTTCTACCGGCTCCGCGAGGGCGCCCTGGTCCCCGCGGCCAAGGCCCTGGGCGTCCACGGCCGAGGAGCCGCACGGGCCCGCTGGTACGCCGTCGAGATCGAGTTGTGGCACTGGTGGCAGCGGGAGGAGGAGCGGATGTACGCGGCGAAGGCCGGCACCCGCACCGGCGTCCAGGTCCACCAGGAGCAGGCCGCTCTCACCATCACGACGCTGCCCCGCCAGCCCCACCGCGTGTTCCCCCGCACCGACGACGGCCGCGCTGACCACCACGCCGCCCGAACCCGTCTCCTGCGCCGTCTCGCCACGGCCTGACTCCCCGGGCGCAGCCGCGGTCTTCCTGTCGATCTTTGGGCGGGCGCCGTCCAAAGGGCCTGTTATTACGTGATCGCTTCGGCTGGAAACCACTTGCCAAAGATGCGGCATGTCTGGAAACCACCTTCCAAGCTGGGGAGTTGGGCGGGACGATGGCTGTACCCCGATGAGAGGAGCAGCCCAGATGGCCGCTACCGAGACCGAGAAGCCCGTCGTACGGACCGCGCGCGTACGCGACGGCTTCCACCCCGAGGACGCGTTCACCGGCGTGACCCTGACCCCGCCGCCGGCCGCCGAGGTCTGGTGCCACGAGGAGAGCGGCCGGGCCGGAGCCGGGACCCGCTACCACCAGTGGTTCGCCATCGACCTGCGCACCGGCGAAGTGTGGTTCGGGGACACCGACTACACCAAGCCCGAGGAGTGGCTGCGCGAGCAGCTCCCCGGCCACCTGCGGCGCTACAGCAACGACGAGATCGCCCCGCCGAACGACGTGGCGATCCGGCTCATCGACCACAGCGGCTACACCCGCGAACACGGCCACGAGTGGAGCTTCTTCACCGCCGACGAGCTGTACGAGGTCGCCACCGCCGCGCTGCCCATCGTCCAGCGGATGATGGACACCATCCACCGCGTCGGCCCGCGCGGCGACCTGGAGTGGTCGGCCGCCGCCAGCGCCGCCTGGGGCGACTTCGAGAAGGCGACCGAGCCGAGGATCGAGCGCGGCACCGTCACCTGGCCCGAGCCGGTCATCCACCCGGTGTCCGACTGGCGCCATGAGGCTGCGGAATTCCTGGAGCGCTACCCCGAGCTGATCCCCGCCGACCTCGCCACGGCCAGCGACGCCGAGCTGGACCGCATCGCCGCGTACAAGCCGAAGGCCGGCTACGGGGGCGTAGCGGGCTACCTCAGCACCCACGACAGCGAGATCTACGACGCCGGTTGGGGCGGCAACTCCTTCTTCGGTAACCGCGCCGCGCTGTACGCCTACCGCACCAAGGCAGCCGGCGGGCGCACCCAGGTGTCCGCCGAGCAGTGGCTGGGCACCGAGGCCGGGCAGCGCGCGGTGGCCGCCGCCACCAAGGAGTACGGGGCCCTGGCCGGCCAGAGCGACGACCGGCTCACCCAGTTCGCAGCCCGCCTGCAGGCCGCCGCCGTGGTCGAGAACCTCGCCGTCACCGGGCTGACCGAGCAGCTGCAGCACCGCCGCGCGGCCGAACACCGGGCCGTCGAGGACCTGCTGCACCGCGAGGGAGCCGAGGTCGCCCGGCTCGAAGGGCTGCTCAAGGAGGCCCGGGGCCGCCGCCGCACCTCCCTGGCCCGCGTGCTGGCCTGGTCCGGCGACCGCACCGACCGCGACCTGGGCGCGCTGGCCTCGATGTCCCACACCGCCGTCGGCGAACTGCGCAACGCACTGACCGCCGACGACGACACCGAGCAGGATTGACCCACACCCGTACACCCGCCGCGGCCGGAGTCATTGGAGCTGACTCCGGCCCGGCCCTGTTCCGGAAGGACCCGATGAGCACGATCTCCCCCATTGACCACCTCGCCCTGCTGCGCGCGACCGCGGCCGTCGAGGGCCTGGACATCGAACGGACCGTCCACCCGGACGACCAGGTCCGTCAGCGCGCCTACCTGGTGCACCGGGCCGCTCTCGCCGACCGGGCCGTGTCGGCCCTCGCCGAGGTCGAGCCCGCCGAGGAGAGTGAGCAGGACGCCGAGGCGACCGCCCGCCGCCTGCTTGAACACGACCGCGCCCACGGCACCGGGCGCGGGCCCGTGCCGGCCGCCGACTCCCGGTGGGACGCTGACCCGCGCGGCTACGTCCACCAGGAGCACGTCGGCGCCCTACGCGACGAGCACGACCAGGAGCAGCCCGGTGCCTGAACTCCACATCAGCGACGAGGTCCGGGCCGTCATCGGGGACGAAGCCGCCGCCCGGGAGAGCGCGCGCCCCCTGACCAGGGCGCTCTGCACCAGCTGCGGCCAGCGGCTCGACGGCACGGTCAACCTGCAGGTCCGCACCGACGGGAAGCAGACGCGCACCGAGCACGTCCATGCCACCTGCGCTCCCTCCGCCGTGCTGCCGCTGACCGGCTCCCTCACCACGGCCGCCGAGGAGACCATGCACCTGGTCCTCGACGTCCTCGACCACGGTGGCGCCGCTCTGCCTGTGCTCATCGCCCAAACCGCGGGCACGGTCTACGAGTTCAGGGGCCCGGACACCGACCTCACCGACGCGGTGACGGCCAAGCTGCTCGCCGCAGGCTTCACCCTGATCTCCCGCGTCCGCCAGGCACCCCGGCCTGCCGAGGAGTGGATCGCCGTGCTGCTGCTCGGCCACGGGCCCGCTGGCGAGGACGGGCTGCTGGTCCTGGAGCCGGACGGGGCCCAGTTCTACGGCGGCGCCGTCGTCATCCCCGACGGCTGGCTCGCCGCCGTGGCCCGCTACGGCTGGGGCGTTCTGTACGTCGGCGAGGTCGGACTCCCCCACCTGCCACCAGAGCCCAAGGCCCGCCTGAAAGCCCTGCGCGAAGCGGCCCAGGCCGGGCGGCTGGTCGGTGCCCGCATCGCCGTCGGCGGCCCGCCGTCCCCCACGGGGGACATGACATAGGCCCTTGTTCCCGGACCGCCCTCGGTCCGGGAACAAGCGAGAGTGCTACTTCCCGTGGGAAGTAGCACTCTCGCGATAACTTGCTCGCCTGCCGAGCCACCGTCGTACGAGCCCGGGTCACAGATCAGCGCCGCCGGTGGGCCCTCTCTAACTACGGTGCGGGACCAATTGGTCCCGGCTCAGACACAGCCGTTCCGTGCGTCCTCCCGTACTCCTCCGGGAGGGTTCCATCCGCCGGAATGCTCGACTCGCCACCGATACCGACAGCAGCCCCGTCTCCGCGACCGCCGTCCGTCCAGTCGCAGGCCAGCACCGGGGGCGTGGCCGGGAAACCCCTGGTCGAAGCACATTCCGGGAGTCCTCCCGTAGTCATCCCGGAGGGCTCCGTGCCTGGATCTAGGATCTTGGATCAGTACCTACGGGGCGCGCGGCGCCCGCGCCGATCCCCGCCCCATTGCTACCCACCCATCGCGCTGCCGGATGTGACTCGGCACCCCTCCTGACCACAGGAAACGCCCCGAGAGAGCCCCTGTGCGGCCCGCACGCGGTCTTTCGCGCGCTCCGAGCCCCGGTGGGCGTCCGGGATCCTCACGACCGCACACAGCGGCGATCACGGTCACACCCTCGGACAGCTGTCTCCCACGGGAGACAGCGTGCTGCTGGTCCTGGTCCCGGACCACGCTGGTCTGTGCGGACCACGGTCCCCAGACGGTCCCGGACCACGCGGTCCGCTGGTCCGGGACCACCTTGGTCCGCGCGGACCAACCCGGCTGGTCCGCTGGTCCGCAGCGCCCGGACCTGCGGAAAAACTGGTCCGCGCATCGCAGCGCGAGCCGAATTTTGCGAGTTTTGAGCGTCCTCTACGCGCGCGCACGCGTAAGGAATCGCAGTCGACATCACCGGACCGGGCGCCCTCCCCGCCCTCGACGTGCCGCACGCGAGGCCGCATGAGTGCTGCCGAGCGCTGGTGCAGCGCCGGGCGAGCACGCCCAAGATCCGTAATTCTCCGTGGCCTGCAGCGTGCGCGGCTGCAGCTGCTTCGGGCTGCAAAAGAAGGCTGGCTACGGGAGGGGAGGGGGGAGGACTGGGGCACAGTTCGCCGTCTGCCCGGACGGAGTTGGGCCGCTCGCCGTACTCCCGCCGTCGCGGATGGCAGGCGCGTGAGGAGACCGCGCCGCCGGCCGTGGCTGAGGGGGAGCGCCCTGCTGCCGCGCTCCGATGGCGGCCGGTGTGGTCGCTCCGCGTCGGTGCCCGTTTCGTCGCGGCTGAGGAGCGTGTCGTCCCACCGCCCAAGGCTGTCGCCGCGTTGTGGCCGGACCCGCCGAGGAGCACACCCGAGCCGCGCGGGACAGCCGTCGCCCGTGGGAGACACCCCGGTCTCCCCCACCCGATCCGGCCAGGCTGCGGGTTTCTTCAGCCAGTTCCACGAATGCGTACCTTTGGTACACGTAACGCGGTACCATTGGTACATGACAGCAGTTGAGTACGAGCACCCGATCCGCAAGGTGCGCGACGACATCGCCACCGTCATCTCCCGCGCCAAGGACCGCGGCGCCATCACCTACGTCACCCGCAACGGAGAACGCGTCGCCGCCGTCGTCCCCCTGCCCATCGCCGAGCGCGGCGCACGGCCCCCGGCCCGGACCCCGCTCGACTCCCAGGGCCGCCCGCTGCGGCCGGCACCCTCCGCGAAGGGCGGGCGCTTCGGCATCGACGTCGAGAGCGGCGGGCTGGAGCCCTCGCATGAGGAACTGCAGTGGACCCGGGCCGCATTGGAGGCCCTGCACACCCACCTCGCCAGCGTGACCGCCGAGACCGCCGCCCTGCTCGGAGTCGTCGGCCAGGCCCTCGCCGCCGTCAGCGACCGGCACATGGGCACCGCCCAGGAGCTGCTCGACGGTGTCGCCGGCCGCTTCGAGGCACCCGAGGGCGCGCTGGCCGACGCCATCGAGATGTTCGACGAGCTGACGGCCCCCGATGACGCCCTGTGCGTCACCTGCCGCCAGCCCATCGGCCACTTCTACGGCCACGAGGGCTTCCAGCACTACCGCGAGGCCGTCAACCAGTACGGCATCAACGCAACCGAGATCTTCGAGCCCGAAGACGGGCACGCGCCGCAAGCCACCCACGTCCCGCGCACCCGCCCGGACATCGCCGACGGCCGAGTGGTCCGCCCGCCCGTGCAGCCCCGCACCACCACCGAGAAGGAGTAACCGCCGATGACCACCACCGAGCCGCAGCCCGTCCGCCCCGCAACGCAGGGCGCAGCCGACGCCGCCGCCATGCTCCGCAGCGAGCTGGGCAGGGCCGACAGCAAGGCGAGCCTGTTACTGGCCCTCACCGGGGCCGCCCTCGCCGGCATCGGTTCCGCCGCGCCCCAGCTGGACCTGCCCGCCGCGGCCGTGGTCGCCGGAGTCGTCGGCGCCACCGCCCTGGTCACGGCAACCGTGCTGCTGCTCCTCGCAGTCCGGCCCAGCCTCGCCGGCACCGGCTGGCCGATGTGGCACCGCCTGGACGACACCGAGCTGCAGACCCGCCTCGCCGACGGGCACCGCCTCGACGAGGTCCAGGTCCTGCAGGCCGCCGCCCGCCGCAAGTTCGGCCGGGTCCAGTACGCGGTCGACTCCATCCTGGTCGGCGTGGGGTGCCTCGCCGTGGCCGCCGTCCTCGCCGCCCTGATCTGACGGGACCGAGGGGGGAAGCACCGTGTTCAACTCCGTCGTCGACACGATCTTTGCGGGCGCGACCTGGTTCATGGGCATCGCGCTGGCCGCGAGCCTGGTGGCCGTGCTCCTGCCCCCGCTGCTCATGCGGCTCGACCGCAAACGGCAGCAGCGCAAGGAGGCCGAAGGACAGCGCCGCGGCGATGAGCACTACCGCCGCCAGCTGCAGGCCGCCGCAGACCACGCCATCACCACGGCGGTCCGCGCCCGCCTCGCCGAGCCCATCACCGACCTGCACATCGTCCACCCGCTGCGGATCACCACGGGCGACGTCATCGCCCGCGCCCTGGAGGACTTCGTCCTGCGTGTGCCCCGGGCCGACGCCGCCGCGATGCTCCGCCACCGCCTGGAGTGCCGGGGCCACGCCCGCTGGCCCGACCTGATCACCGACGCCTACGAGCACCAGGAGGACCAACCGTGAACATCCGCCGACTGCTTCGCCGCCGCACGGCGACGCCCGCGCCGGCCGTCCCGCAACAGCCCGCGCTCCCCGCCTGGGAGCAGCCCGGCCACTTCCAGGTCGGTGACATGGTGCAGCTCCCGCCCGGCGACGACTACCGCGCGAAGGTCGTGTGGGTCGAGGGCGACCGCGTCGGGATCCTCACCAACCCCGCGAACGGCGCCCAGGCCAACGCCGCCGCAGAGCACATCCGCCACCTGGACAACTGCGAGCCGTGCCTGGCCGACGCCGTCGTCCAGGCCGCCACCGAGGAACAGCGCGAGGCCGCCTACTGGTCGCGATGGCCCGACGACGAGACCGAGCTGTACGACGCGGTGATGGAGGACATGGTCCCGGTCGGCGAGCGCCGCTACCGCTTCGGCGACAGCAGCCCGGTGCGCGAGTGGATGCGCACCGAGTTCGACGGCCACCTGGTCGACGACGAGATGCCGAGCCTGACCCTGGGCAGGATCTGGGACCCCCTGGACTGGCCCCGCATCGAGCGCGAGCACACCGGCAACGGGCTGACCATCACCAACCCCTGGAACACCGTGCCGTGGCCGGTCATCCGGGACACGTTCGAAGTCCTGCAGGACGCCGGATACGCGCCCTTCCTCGACGCCAGCGTGGAGATGGAGCGCCTCGACGACGGCACGATCGGCGCTGACGTCATCATCTGCAGCCTCGCGGTCGAGGGCCACCTCGACGACGCCACGTACGAGAAGGCCACCGCCCTGCTCGGCGACGCCACCGAATTCCCCTGCTCCCACATCAGCTACCCCACCTACCCGGACCGGCCCGGCATCGACCGCAGCCAGCCCTACCAGGTCATGCACTACACGAGCACCGGCTGGAACTGGTCCGGCGGCGCCTGGATGAGCCCGTTCAACCCGCCCGCCCCCTCCGAGAAGGAAGAGACCCCCGCATGACCGCCTCGAACGCATCCCGCGACCGCATCCAGAAGATCTACGACAGCCACCGCGGGCTGTACGCGCCCAGCCTGGTCACCGAGGCCGCCGCGTTCCTCGACGACCTGCTCGACACCGCCGAGAAGCACGGCCACGACCGCACCGACCAATCCCAGGGCCTGAGCTGGCTGGTCATGGCCGCCGCTGAGGCAACGAGCAGCAAGTACCGCAGCCACCGCAACAAGAGGACCTACGAGGAGGTGAACCAGCTGACCCGGGCCCTCAGCACCGAACTCACCAAGCTGGGGCTGACCATCACGGGCGCACGCAACGGCGTGGGAGCCGAGCCGGTGGCCGGCGGCCCGACCTGGGGACTGGACGGCCGCACCGGGCTCGCGGTCAGCATCTACACGGACGGCGGCTGGGACCTCACCGTCAACCAGCAGGTTGGGGCAGGCAGCGTCCACTCGATCTACGCACCGCACACGGCCGAGGGCGCCAAGGAGGTCGCCGCCATCGTCCACGGCATCCTGCACGGCGAGATCGCCGACCCGTTCCGGCGCCGGACCTGACCGTGCGCCGTCGCCGGGCCGGGCGACGGCGCACTGATGCCATGTCAGTGCGCAGCGCTACGGTCCCGTTACAGGCCGAACAGGCAGCCCAGGGAGGGGACTTCATGGCCATCGCACCAGGACGTCGTACCGGAGCCGGAGCCAGCGCCCGCCGCGTCGGCGAGTTAGCCCGCACCGCCGAGCGGATCGAGCAACACCGCCGCGCCAAGGCCACGCTGCCGCTGACCGCCGGAGCTGCTGCCGTCATCGGCGCCGCCGCCGGCACGCTGATGGGGTGGGTGGTCGGCGCGCTGGCCGCCGTGGCCGTCCTCGCCTACGGCATCCGCCAGACCTACCGGCGCCAGCACAACAGCTGGGCCGTCGGCGCGGCCGGCGAGGAGGCGACCGCTCGGTTGCTCGCTCCGATGACCCGGCGCGGTTACGCCGTCCTGCACGACCGGGCCGTACCCGGAAGCCGCGCCAACCTCGATCACCTGGTTGTCGGCTTGTTCGGGGTGGCCCTGGTGGACAGCAAGAACTGGCGGTCGAAGAAGTCCCGCATCGTCATCAACGGCGGGCTGCTCCGGTACGGCCGGTACGACCAGACGAAGACGTTGGAGACCGCAGTGTGGGAGGCGCAGCAGGCCGCGAAGGCGCTGGGTGTGCCGGTCCGCCCGATCCTGGCCGTGCACGGCGCGAAGGTCCCCGCCCCGCGCGGGCGCACCGAGCTGCACGGCGTCACCGTCGTCGAGGCGAAGAAGCTGCGCAACATGCTCGAGGGACTTGCGCCGCAGCCCGGTTGGGACGCCGCCCGCGTCAGCGCCGTCGGGCAGCTGGCCGAGCAGCGGCTCCCTCCGCACAGCGGCTGACCGTACGACCGCAACGCCGAGGGCCCGGATCCCCGGGCCCTCTTTCATGCCTCCGCGGCTACGACGCGTCGGAGCGGACGTCGTCCAGGCCGAGGCCGAGGAGCACCGCCAGGTGCTCGCCGCCGGCCCACCGCTGCAGCATCGCGCGGTCGACGAGACGGATGTCGTTGCGCGCGGCCCACACCACACGTTCCCGGGCGAAGGCGCCGCTGCTGACCACGAGGAACAGCGCCCGCGGCCCGGTGGCCCCTTCCGGCAGCGGCAGGCTCCCGCCGACCGGGCGCAGCGCCGCCCGGCCCCCGCTTGCCTGCCCGGTGCGCTCGACTCCGCGCTCGAAGGCGACCCCGAGCTGGCGACCGTGGCCGTCGCCGACCAGGTGCACGATGCCCGGCCGGATCAGCACCCCGCGCACGTTCGTCCAGCCGTCGCGCAGCAGCAGCCTGCCGACGATGGTCCGAAACCGGCGGTCGTCGGCCGCGTCGACCTGCTCCAGGCCAAACCGCACGGCTAGCCGTTGCCGCTCGACGGCCAGGGCCCGGCGCCGGCGCACCGCGGCCCGCACTCCGTACGCCATCGCCGCCGCCGCGAGCAGCGGCGCCCACCATCCGACCCGCGCCCACAGCCAGCCGAGCACGGCGACCGGTAACCCGACGATCACGAGCACCGCGGCGAAGCCGGGCAGGACCTCCCACCACTCCGGGCCCCACTGCCCGCTCACCCGCAGCCGCAGTTCCTCGCGCTTGCGCCAGGCCCGCCGCGTGCCGACCGGAGACCGGTCCCACGGCCACACGCTGCTCACCCCCACCCACCTTGCCTCGCCTATGACGTCCCCTGTCATATCTGCCCGCCCCGGTGCCCGTACAGCTACACCGCCGCAGATCAGCCGTGCCGCGTGGCCCCGCCCAAGATCGCGCGGTAATAACAGGCCCTTGGGTGCGCCCGTCACCCAAATTTGGGTGACTTTCGGCAGCGGCAGCGAGCCCCAGAACGGCATATGCCAATGCCGGTAACTAGGTTGTCACGAGGCCATTGGGTAACTAAGTTGTCAGTATGGGAAGTGACTTCTACACCGACGCATTCGCCGCCGACGTCGAGCAGCTGCGCGATCCGGCCTGGACCGACCCCGACAGCCAGCAGACCGCGAAACTCCGCGACGAGGTCGACGTCCTCGCCGACGCGCTCGCCGACCAGCTCTCCACCCGCGTCCGCGACCTCCCGGCCGACGCCCCCGAGGACGCGCACTTGGTGGTGCGGGACGCCGGGGACTGGCAGCTCGCCCGGCTGCGGGCGCTGCGGGAGATCCGTACGGCCGCCGCCGTGCTGGCCGACCGGACCGTGGCCGCCGCCGGCATCCGCGGCGCGGGTTACCCGCAGCTGGGCGACGCATGGGCGATCACCCGCCAGGGCGCGCGCAAGAAGTGGCCCGACGCGGTCAGCGCCATGGCCGCCCCGCCCGGGGGCCAGGAGGCCCGGACCACGATCGAGGCGTTCGGCGGCACCGCCGACCTGTCGTGGCACGGCGCCGAGGGCGGCTGGTGGTGGATCGGCCAGGGCGCCGACGGCACCGGCGCCGACGCGGGCGAGGACGTCACGTACGACACCAAGGAGGAGGCCGCCGCCAACGCCGGCGCCTTCCTGCAGCAGCACGCACTCCCGACCACGAACGGAGACCCGAAGTGATGATGCTCGCGCTCGGCGCGCTGCTCGGCGCCGCCACCACCCTGCTCGCCCTCGCCGTCCGACGACGGCTCACCCGCACCCCGCACTGCGGATGGTGCGCGACCGCCTCCAACTGGCCCACCAGCCAGCACGACGCCCTGCAGTGCCGCGGCTACGTCCAGGACCGCCGCCGCGAACGGCTGCGCGACATCGCCCACGGCCGCCCCGTCGAGGAGCCCAACCCGTGGGGCCAGGCGTACCTGCTCGACGAGGAGATCACCCAGCGGACGGAGACCACCGCATGAGCACCGAGACCACCACGGCCGCCGCCGAGTTCGCCCAGGCGCTCGCCGAGCTCGCCGACGGATACCCGACCGACCCGGAGGGAACCCCGCTGCTGACGGTCACGGTCATCAACGCGACGACCGGCGAGCAGCACCAGGTCCCGATCGAGCCCGGCCAGCTCGACTGGGTGACCAGCCTGGTGCGCGGCGAGCTGGACACCTTCCGCAACGCGCACCCCGACGAGGACGGGACGTGCGGGCACTGCCGGGGCACCGGGCTCGCGGGCGGCGCCGCCGCCGTCGAGCCGCCCGCCGACGACGGGAGCCGCCCGTGACGTCCGTCACACCGCCGCCGTGCGCGGACTGCTCGACGGTCACGGAGCGGATCACCGTGGAGGGCGAGGACCTGTTCCGCTGCCCGGCGTGCGGGCTGCGCACCTTCGGCACCGGCGACGAGAACGACGATCAGGACCTGCCCTCGTTCAGCGAGGTCGACGAGAACGGGGCCGTGATCATCTACCACGGCGACGGCGAACCCGATTTCGAGGCGACCGCCGAGTTCCCGCAGGACGACGACGGCGACGAGGACGACCTCGATGACGCCGAGGAGCCCGGCGCCCCCGGCCCGGTGGCCGGCGGCTGGGAGCCCGAGGTGCGCGACGTGAGGGTGAAGGACCTCGCGTACGTGCTCACCGGCGGCTGGGTGTGGATCTACGGGGATGGTGAGGGGTGGCGGTTCTTCACCAGCGCCACGTACGACCCCGAGGCTGGGGACACCACCGTCACCATCACGTACAGCGACGGCGAGGTGGTGAAGGAGGAGCCGTGGCCCCAGGCCCGGATGGTGCACGCCGGACCCGACACCATCCCCACGGCGAGCCGTCCGGGCCCCGCCGGTCTGGTGATCCGGTGACGTCCGGGCTTGGGGACGGGCTCTTTCCTCACCACGGTCCCCAGCCCGACGGCCGTGGTGAGATCACCGCCCCTGGTAACGGTCGGACCCTCCCGTCCCCACGGTCGTCACCAGTGCCGTGGGCGGTCCTGCTTGGTGACGAGGAGACGGTGAGGCGGTACTGGAGCCACGTCCTGCGGCTCGGCCCGGATGCCTGCTGGTGGTGGCGGTCCGGGCTCACCGACACCGGCCACGGCACCTTCCGCGCCGGGTCCCACACCACCCAGACCAGCCGCGTCGTCCCCGCGCACCTGTACGGATACCGGCTCGCCCACGGCGCCGACGCGCTCGCCGGCGGGCTGGTCGTGCGCCACCGATGTGATGAGCCGCCGTGCCAGAACCCCGCCCACTGGCTCGCCGGATCCAGGGGCGACAACAACCGCGACGCCGCAGCTCGGAGGCACCTTTCCGGGCACGCGCTGACCGACGTAAGGGGCGCGGCGGGCCGGGCGCGGGCGGTCCAGGCCGCCATCGCCGCCGCCACCGGACCCGACGAGATCGAGGCCGCCATCGCCGCCGCGCTCGCGGCGGGCCACCCCGGCGGCGCCCACCAGGACGCCCTCTGGTGACAGGCCCCGTCCCCACCGGCCCCGGGCGGCGCCCGGGGCCGCAGTCGTTGGTGACCGTCTCCTGGTGAGCGATCTCGGCGCAGCAGATCCCCGCGCCACCCGTCACCAGTCCCCAGCCCGGCCGCCCCGGGCGCGGCTGGTGATGCTCACCGCCGCCGTCCCCACCAGGCCCGTGGTGATCCCCAGCGCCCCGCTCCCGCCACCGTCACCAAATCGACTTGGTGACCACGCGCGCCATCCCCACGGGGTTGGTGGTGACTCCGGCCGCCGCCGTCACCATCACCACGGTCACCACGGCGCCGCGCGTGGTGATGGTCCCCAGCGCGGGGCGCTGCGGGGGTGGGGATGGTGACCGCCCGCGCGGTCACGCGCCGTACACGATCCGGCGGTCCGTGGGGACGCCGCCCGGCCGCCGGCCGGGCGCGGTGACCGGGGGTGGGGCGGGCCGAATCCCCACCGGGTCCTGGTAACAGTCGACCCCCCGAGCGGAAGCCGCGCGGGGGGTCGATGTCGTCGCCGCCGACCGTAGCGCACGGGCGCGGCCGTGGCCACCGCCTTCCCGTTTGCCGCGACGAAAGCCCGGTGGGCGCTCCCGCCCGAACGCAGCCCGCCGCGGGGCGCGGGCCGCCATCCGCCGACCGGCGCATTTCGGTGCAAACCGCGCGCGCCGCTGTACCGGCCGAGGCCCCCAGGCAGGGGCCGGAGCCCCGCCGAGAAGGTCTCTTGGACCGCCTCACACTCGCCATGGAACCTCCGATTCCGACCCTCTTCAGCCCTAGGTCATCGGACCCCGAATTTCCCCTTGATCATCCCGACCATCTACAGACCGTAATCCAACTTCTCACTACATCAATCCCCACACCAATGCATCACGATCCGATGGCTACCGATGATCTTGAAAACCGCTTACCCTGAGTCGCGATGTTGTCGATCAGTGCAGGCTCAGATCCCGGCTACCTGACCAAGGAGGTCAGTGCCGGTGCCGAGCATTACTACCTGCGCTCCATCGAGCTGCAGGGCGAGCCGCCCGGCTACTGGCTCGGCGACGGCATCGCGGACCTGGGGCTGTCCGGAACGATCGACAACGACGTCTTCACGGACCTGTACACGGACTTCATCGACCCGCGGAAGCGGGACGAGATGTACGCCCGGATCGAGGCGATCGAGCACCCGAAGGACAGCGAGGCGTACGCCAAGGCGGAGAAGAAGATCCGCAAGGAGTGCCGGCTTGGGGACGCGCCGCGCAACTACGAGAAGGCGTACGAGAAGCGGCTGGAGAAGAACCTCGCCGCGGCCGAGGGCCGCGCCCCGGGCGGGGTGCTGAGCCCCGAGCGGGTCAAGGCCATCGAGATCCAGACCCGCAAGGAAGCCCCCTCCGCGACGCACTACTACGACTTGACGTTCTCCGCGCCGAAGAGCTGGTCGGTGGCGCACGCCTCGCTGCAGGTGAAGGCCGCCGAGGCGCGCGAGGCCGGCGACCTGGAGACGGCCGAGCGGTTCAGCAAGCAGGCCGACCAGCTGTGGGACTGCTGGAAGTCCGGGGTGCAGGCCGGAATCGAGCACATGCAGGAAGAGGCCGGGTACACCCGTAAGGGCCACCACGGGCAGAAGATCGACGGCCGCACCAGCGGCGAGTACGTCAAGACCGACAAGTTCATCGTCGGCGCGTTCGCTCAGCACACGTCGAGGCAGGACGACCCGCAGCTGCACGTCCACGCTCCGGTCCTGAACAAGGTGCTGTGCCGTGAGACCGACCCGGTCACCGGCCGCGAGCGTGAGGTGTGGCGGGCGCTGGATGGCACCGGCCTCTTCCGGCACAAGCAGGCCGCCGGGCACCTCGCCGAGCGCGTCGCCGAGCAGGAGCTGGAGCGGGTGATGGGCTGGCGGGTGGAGATGCGCCCGGACGGCAAGGCCCGCGAAATCGTCGGCATCGACCAGGACCTGCGCGACTCCTTCAGCAGCCGCCGGGTCGCGATCACCGCCGAGGTCGCCGACATCAGCAAGGCGTTCGAGGAGAAGTACGGCGTCGCCCCCTCCCCGTACACGCTGGCCCGGATCAGCGAGGACGTCAGCCTGCGGCAGCGCAAGGGCAAGAAGCACGACGCGGTGAGCAGGGAGACCCTGCTGCAGCGCTGGGAGGACGCCAACAAGACCCGCTTCCGCGAGTCGCTCGCCGAGGTCCCCGACCGGATCGCCCACGAGTCGGCCGTCCACGACCTGCACCGCCCCGCCAAGGAGTGGGACGCCGAGGTCATCCAGCAGCGCGCGATCGCCGCGGTGCAGGAGCAGAAGCCGACCTGGACGCGCCCCGACCTCATCGTCGAACTCAACCGGCAGCTGCCCGACACCCTCGGGGGCCTGGAGCGAGACCAGGTCCGCGACCTGCTCAACCAGCTCGCCGACGACGCCCTGTCCCCCACCGCCGACAACGGCGTGATCTGCACCAAGGCGCCCGCCCTGGTCGAGATCGCCCCCGAGCTGCAGCGCACCGACGGCACCTTCAAGTACGACCCGAACCCGAAGACCTTCGACCGGTACGCCACCGAGGAACACCTCAAGGTCGAGGAGCGGCTGGCCGAATTCGCGGGCAAGAAGGGCGCCCCGACAGTCCCGGCCGAGCTGGTCGAGGAGGTTATCGAGCGCCGCGGGCTCAAGGGCAAGCAGGCGGCGTTCGTGAGGGAAGCCGCCACGTCCGGCCGCAAGGTCGACCTGTTGGTCGGCCCGGCCGGCGCGGGCAAGTCCTTCACCATGGCGGCCCTCACCGAGGTCTGGGAGTCCCACGAAGGCCGCCAGGTCATCGGCCTCGCCAGCGGCGAACGCGCCGCCCAGGTGCTGCGCGACGAGGGCATCGACAACGTCAGCAACATCAGCATCCTGCTGGTCAAGAACAAGGCGATGGCCGAGGGCAAGCAGGTCGACGACGCTGAGCGCTATCGCATCCCGAAGGGCGCGTTGGTCATCGTCGACGAGAGCGGCATGACCAACAACGCGGACATGGACGCCGTGCGCGCACTGGTCGAGGCCAGCGGCGCCAAGATGATCCCGGCCGGTGACCACCACCAGCTGACGTCCGTGGGCGCGGGCGGCATGTTCGCCCAGTGGGTCGAGGACGCTCCCGGCGTGCATGTCCTCGACCAGGTGAGGCGTTTCCGCGACACCGACCCGGCGACTGGTGAGAAGAAGACCCGGCAGTGGGAGGCAGACGCCTCGCTGCAGCTGCGCAAGGGCGACAGCGACTGCCTCGCCGCGTACGAGCTGCACGGGCGGTTCGACGGCGGTGAAGCCGAGGAGATGACCAACCGCGCCTACCGGGCATGGATGACCGACCACTTCGCGAAGAAGAACCCGCTGCTCATCGCCTCCGACAACAAGCAGGTCGCCGAACTCTCCGCCAAGGTCCGCGCGGACCTGGTGCTCGCCGGCGAGGTCTCCGAGCATGGCGTCGTGCTGCGCACCGTCCGCGAAGAGTACGGCGGCATCGAGACCAAGGCCGGGGTCGGCGACAAGATCCAGATGCGCCGCAACAACCGGCGGATCACAGCCGACAACGGGCAGGATTTCGCGACCAACCGGGTCGTGGCGACGGTGACCGGCATCAGCGACAACGGCGCGCTCATGGTGCAGCTGGGAGACGGCGCCCGGATGCACTTGCCCGCCTCCTACGTCACCGAGCACGTCGAGCTGGCGTACGCGGCCACGGTCTACGGTGCGCAGGGCCGCACCGTAGGGGTGTGCCACTCACTGGTGGATGAGTCCACCAACCGCGAGGCGCTGTACGTCATGCTCACCCGCGGTGAGGCCGACAACCACGCGTGGGTCATCACGCACCGGGCGGAGCAGAACCTCAAGCGCGAGGACGTCCCGCACCACCTCGCGAAGCTGGATTCCATCCTGCAGCGCACCGGCCTGGAGCCGACCGCGACGAAGGTGATCGAGGCCGAGCTGGAGCGGCGCGAGAACCTCGCCGTGCTCGAGCCGGTGTGGTCGGGGGTCAAGGAGCAGGACGCCGCCAAGCGGTACGGCACGGTGCTGCTGCAGACGATGGGCGAGGCCGACTACGAGCGGGCCGCGGGCAGCGAGGCGTACGGCACGCTGATGCGGCTGGCCCAGTACGTCGAGGAGCAGGGCGTCGACGTCGAGGACCTGCTGGTGCGCACCGTGCGCTCGCGGGAGCTGGAGACCGCCGAGGACGTCAGTAAGGTGCTGCACGACCGGTTGAAGAAGTCGTTCAACCTGATCCAGCGCGACGAGCGGAAGGCCGAGGAGGCCGAGCAGCGCGAAGCGGTCGCCGAGCAGGCCCGCAAGGTCGACGACGCGATCGGCGCCGCCCAGGCGCCGGTGGACCCGGAGCGGATGCGGGAGCTGGCCGAGGCCGCGGCTCCGTCCGAGACGCACACCGAGCTGATGAAGCAGTCCCTCGCCACGCAGATGGGCGTGGAGACCCTGCAGGCCGGGACCGGGGAGGAAGCACTGGCCCAGCAGGAGGCGCAGCTGGCCGCCGTCCTCAAGGCCGCCGAGGAGATGGCGGACGCCGAGGTCGAGCAGCTGGTCGACACCCCCGCGCCGGAGGCCGAGACGGCGTCGGCGCCGGAGGACAACCCGCACTTCGCCGAGCTGATGCGGCAGCAGGAGGCGTTCAGCCAGGGCGTGGAGGTCCTGCACGCCGGGCAGGACAGCGAGGTCCGTGCGCGGCAGGACGCCGAGCACGCGGCCCGCCGGGAGGCCCTGGACTCCTACACCGCGCGCACGCCGCAGCTCGACGGCGACCTGGGCCGGATGATGCAGGAGTGGGCCGTCGAGATGGACGAGCGCACCGAGCGGCTGGGCCACCGGGTCGCCGAGGACCAGCCCGCGTGGGCCATCGACCGGCTGGGCCCGGTGCCCGAGGACCCGATCGCTCGCGCCGACTGGGAGCAGAAGGCCGGCCGCGTCGAGCGCTACCGCGAGGCGCACGGCTACGACCACGAGACCAACGCGATCGGCCAGGCCCCGCCGAAGGGATCGGTCGAGGCGTACGCCGACTGGGAGCGTGCGCGCTGGGCGCTGGGGGTCGACGAGCGGGAGGCCGACATCGCCCGCGCGTCCGACGAGACGCTGCAGCAGATGGTCGAGCGGGCCGAGCGCGAGGAGTCGTGGGCGCCGCCGTACGTCGGCGACGAGATGCAGGCCGCATACACCGCCGAGCGGAAGTTCGCCGACCAGGCCACGCAGCTGCGGATCAACGCCGAGAGCATGGCGGCGAAGGAGGCCGCCGAGCACGAGACGAAGGTCGTCGACGCCCTGCACGCGGTCAACAAGGCTTCCGGCAGTCCGCAGTGGCAGGCCCTCCAGCAGGCCATGGCACTCAGTCAGGTGCCTACGCTCCAGGCCAACATCGACCCGTCGGACCTGGTCCGCGACACGATGGACCGGGCGGAGACCTCGCAGGGCATCGCCGAGACGATGGGCGAGCGCGCCCAGCAGCTGCGGGAGATCCACGAGACCCGGGAGCGCTGGTCCGAGGAGACGCAGCCCGTACGCGACGAGGCCGACCTCGCGCGCGTCGAGCTGGAGCGCCGTAGCCCCACGATGGAGCCCGAGCCGGAGACTGCGGACACTGCCACGACCACGGCTCCGTCGCCGCAGCCCTCGACCCAGGACGAGCTGCTGCTGGCCATGGAGCAGGCCCGGGAGGCACAGCAGATCCTCGCCGAGCGGGCCGCCGAGCGCGCCGAGCGCGAGCAGCAGCAGCCCGTGCAGCCGGAACTCTCGGAGGAACAGGAGCGCGAGCGCCTGGACCGGGCTTTCGACTACGAGGACGAGTACGCGCGCATCGGCCGGGACCTGGCCACCGCCGACCACGAGACCGAGCCCACGGCCCCCGGCGCACCCGAGCCGGCCGCCGCACCGGAGCCTGCCCCGGCCGCGCCCGAACCGGCACCGGAGCCCCCGGCCCCCGCGCCCCCGGCACCGGACTTCGATCACGACATCGACATGTGATGCCAGAACGGGAGCCGCCGCGATGAAGCCACGGACGCGTACGACAACAACGTGCTGCTCTGGATCCGTGTCAGAGCACCTGGCTACGGTGCCGTCATGACTGACAACGCGTGGTGGAGGAACCCGGCGGCCTATCCCCCGGGCTGGAAGGGCGCCACAACCCCGACCCCCGCAGCCCAGGAGCCTGCCGCTGCGCCGGCCCGGGACCTGCCCGAGACCATCGTCCGCACGCGCCAGGAACTCGAGCAGCTGCGCGACGACGCAATCGCTTCGCAGCCAGCGGACCCTGTGGATGTCCGGGCGGCTTGGTGTTCACCTACGGGGATTCCCATCGGGATGGAGGGGATCATCGATACCACCCGGTGGCTACTCGGTGAGCGGCAGTACGCGCCGTTCTCCCGAGAGGTCGCGACCTACCCCGATCTGCCCGTCAGCCAGGCGTGGCTCGACGCCGAGGACTGCATCTTCGAGTACCGGTGGCACGACGTATCCGAGTGGTACGCCGGCGGCGTGAAGCGAACAATCAACTGGGCCCGCTCGACCGACGAGGAACGTCCTCTCTTCGGTCCGCCGACTGGTTCATAGTCGGAATCTGCACCGTCGTGGCCCGCCCTCCGGGGCGGGCCACACGCGTGTCCGGGTGCTTTGGTGCATGGATCTCCGCTGTGCCCATAGGCTCGCGCCATGCTCATCGCGAACATGTCCCCCCGCACCATGGCCAAGACCACCGACACCGGATGGTTGTCGCACGCCCTGGTGGAGGACGAGGAGGGGTACGAGGTCGAGGGGTACGACGCCGACCACAGCAAGCAGTTCTGGAGCTGGAGCAAGCCCGCCAAGGGCGGCTTCTCCTTCCCCGTGCACTTGAAGGCGTCGGCCCAGTTTCACAAGGACTTTGTGCCGCCGACCGGGAAGAAAATCGCGATGGTGGACTGCGGGCACAGCGAGAACCACCCGCACATCGCCGACTCCGTGCTCCGCGTCGCCGACCTGGTGATCCTGCACATGTCACCGACGAGCGGCGACTGGGAGCGGATTGTCGACCCCGAGGACGCCACCCCGTTCATGGACATCCTGCGCCGCAGCGCGCCCTTGCGGGCCACGCGGGTGATGCCGCCGACCTGGGTGCTGCTGAACCGCACCGTGGCCAACGCGTCGTCCACGGGCTACTACCGCGAGGAGATGACCAAGGAGGGGTACGAGGTGTTCACCACGGTCATCCCGCGCCACGAGCGCTTCGCCGACTCCATCGGCGCTCCGGTCGAGGGGGCGTCCAAGACGGCGTTCGGCGCGCTGGTGACGGAGATGAAGAAGCGCGGGCTGCTGCCCGTCGGCAAGCAGGAGGGCGGCCAGTGAGTCCGAGTCGGGCGGAGATCCGGGCGCAGCGTGCTGCGGCGGCTGAGGCAAGGCGGCAGGCGAAGGCCGGAGGCGGGAACGGCCCGGAGGGCGAGGCGCCCGCCGAGGGCCCGGAGGTGACACCCGCCGCGGCGGCCGTGGTGCCGGCCAGCCGTGAAGCCGAGCCGGAGACCTCACCGGTCGTGCCCGTGGTGCGCGAGCTGCAGGCGTACCGGCCGCAGCCGTTCACCCCGGACCTCATCCCCGAGCCCGAGGACCTGGACGTCCAGGGTCCGATGACGGATGAGGAACTGGTCGAACTCTCCTACTGCGAGGCCGCGTACACCAACGCGGACAAGGCCGACTGGATCAAGTGGATGGCCGCGGAGTCGGTGCGCCGCGGTAAGAGGTTCCGCGGCGCGGACGGAACCCGGACGTGGCCGGAGTACTGCGAGGAGGTCTTCGGGGAGTCCGAGTCCGAAGTCAACCGGTCGATCCAGCAGTGGCCACTCAAGCGAGCGATTGCCACGCAGCAGACGGCGAAGCCGTTGTCGACGCCCTCCTCCCATGTTCAGGCGCTGCTGCCGGTCGTGGCGGAGTACGGCGGCGAGGAGGAGGTCGCCCGCAACTACCTGGGGATGCGGACGTGGGCGGCTGAGAACAAGGTGAAGGTGACCGCCGCCGACCTGGAGTCCTGGGTCCAGCGCGCCCAGGCCGCCGTGGACAAGCCGGCCGAGCGGCCCGCGCTCACCGGGGAGAGCCTGCTCGAGGTGCGCGAGGAACGCGTCCGGCAGAAGCAGCAGGCCAAGAGCGCTGCGAAGACGAAGACGCCGAAGGACACCGAGCCCCCGGCCACGGAGCCGGAGGCGGCCCCGGACGCGGCCCCGGAGGCGGAGGCCGAGCCGGAGACTCACCCAAATTTGGGTGACCAGGCCCCGGACCAGGGCGGCGACGAGGAGCACCAGGAGCCGGAGGCCGAGACCGCCGGCGCCGGGTCCGGGGGCGATGAGCAGGAGGACGACGCTGTCGATCCGCGCGTGGCGCAGGTGGCGGTCGCGGCGAGTCAGCTGGCGGGGATGAGCGAGGGGTTCGTGGAGACGGGCCTGCTGCAGCTCGCGAGCACGGAGACGCTCAAGACGATCGTCGAGGCGACGCGCTCGCTTGCCGAGGCTGCCGAGGAGGAGCTGGCGACGCGCTGACCGGTCCGTGCACGCCGAGGGGGAGTCACCCAAATTTGGGTGACTCCCCCTTCATCGTTCGGCCGGGCGGTCAGTCGCCCTTCTTCTCCTTGGGCTCCTTCTTCGGCCGCCGCTCGACGAACTCCTTCACGTAGTCGTCCAGGCCGCCGTCCTCGAACGCTGCTTCGTCCGCGCCGATGGGGACTTCGTGGAGCATCTTCCGGTCGGTGACCTTGTGGCCGCACCTGAAGAGCTCGGAGTTCAGAACGGTGGGGCTCAGGATGTTGTCCCTGATGAAGGGCCACCAGCGCGCGTGCCATTCTGCGGCCCGGGTCGGCGGTGCCTTGGGCTCGTACGCCCAGTCGTGGAAGTGGGCCAGCCAGGTCAGCTGGATGCGCAGCTGGGGGTGTTCGTACCAGCAGGGCCGCCAGTGCTCGCTCGCGTACATCGGGTACAGCGTTTCCCGGCACCACTTGATGAGCCAGTCCCACAGCTCACGGGCCCGCTCCTGGTCGGCCGTGGCCCAGTTCGGGGTGGGCGGGGCCTGCTCCTCCGGGGCCTTCTCTTCGAGCTTCGCGATCTTTTCCATGATGTCGGCGAGCGCCTCATGGATGCCCGTGATCGAGCTGGACGGGTCCTTGCCCTCCAGCTCCTTGACCCGGTTGTCCAGGACGGCGACGTCCCCGACCAGGCCGGTGAGCATCTTCTCCGGGGTGATGGCCATTTAGAACGCTCCGAAGTTCCGGGCCCGGCGCGGCGGGGTGTCCTGCGCGTCGGTGCTCTCATTCGTGTCCGTCGCCGCGGCGGGCTGCTGCGGGATCTCCTCTTCCAGGTGGACCGTCGGCGTCGAGGCCGGGGCCGCCGGAATCGGCGCGGGCTCGCTCGGCTCCGGCTGCGGGACGGAGTCGACGGTCTCGCCGGGCACGATCCGCAGGTGCTCGCGGGGGCCGGGGAGACCGCCCGCCGCCCAGCCGCTGACCGCCGGGGCGGAGGTCCACGGGCTGGTGGCCGGGGGCGCGGGGGCCCACGGCTCCTCGACGACCGGCTCCATCGGTGTGGTCCAGGCGCTCGCCGGGGCCGCCGGCGCCGTCCATGCGCTCGCCGCCGGGGCGGTGGGCGGCATCGCGGGCGGTGCCGGGGCGGCTGTCGGAGCGGCGGGCATCGTCCACGGGCTGCTGGCCGGGGCCACAGGGGGCGCGGCGGGTGGCATGGTCCACGTCGCCGGGGCGGGCACTGCGACCTTGGCCTTGCGCTGGCGGGCCTTGAACGCTTCGCGGGCTGCCTTCTTGTTGTTCTTCGCCAGCTGCTTGATGTCCTTGCGTTCCCAGGCCGCCGTGTAGCGGGCCACGATCGGGCCGTCGAGGTGACGGCGGAAGATCAGGACCTCGCCCGGCTTCAGGTACATGATGTCCGAGGGCGACATCGTCGGTTCCTTGACGTACCGGTAGCTGCTGCTGGTGGTCGTCGTCCCGTTCGGGCCCGGCCCCTTGGCGCCGGTCTCTTCCCTGACGCGCTTCGTGCCGGTGAGCTTGCTCATCGACTCCAGGTGGTCGTCGCCCTTGAGGCCGCCGAGGACCAGCGCGGTGCAGTTGTCCCAGATGGTCGCGGCGCCGTTGTGGCCCCACCGGTCGCGGATCTGTCCCCGGGACTGGAACGCGGAGTGGACGACGATGCCCAGGCCGCGGCTGTCGGCCGTCCACTTCTCCAGCGGGATCGGGCAGATCAGCGCGGCTTCGTCGGGGACGAAGGTCACCGGCGGGTCGTTGCGCTCGCCGTCCTGGGCCGGGGCCCTGCGGCGCGCGGCCTCGTAGATCTCACCAGTGAGCGTGGTGAACAGCGGGCCGATGCCGCCGGCGCCGGTGTCCTCGCCCAGGATGTACACGGTGTCGACGCCGGATTCGATGAACTCCAGGACGTTGAACTGCGGTACGTCCGGGCGGTGCGCGTCGGCGACCGACTGCGCGATGACCGGCAGGGAGAGGCACTCGAAGGTGGTCGACAGGGTCAGGAAGACGTTGTCCAGGGTCGTCGTCTTGGAGCGGCTGTCCGGGGATGCGGCGGCCTGGCTCTGGTTCAGGTCGTCCGCCCAGCCCGCAGGGGCGTACTCCGCGTACTCCTCGAAAATCTTGCTGGCCGGGGTCTCCATCGGCTTCTTCGACCAGCGGGCCACGTCCAGCAGGCTCAGGCCCGCCATGTCGGCCGCCCACAGGAAGGACTTGAGGACCTTGAACGACTGGTTGTTCCAGAAGTTGCGGTTCTCCATGCCTGAGGTGATGTCTGAGCCGTCGAGCAGGTACTTGGCCCGGCGGATGGCGACCACGGGGTCCTTGCAGCCGATGACCGGGTCCCACAGCAGGTTCGAGGGGAACTTCTCCTCCCCCAGCCGCATCGGGTTGAAGATCCAGGTGCGGCCACCGGTCTGCTGGCGGGCCTCTGCGGTCAGCCGCACGATGTCGACCTTGGTGCTGGTGGCCACCACCGAACCCGGGGCGTCGATGATGAAGTTGCCCAGCAGCGCGGTCTTGCCCGCGCCCATCGGCGCGATGGTGACCGTGCTGTCCTCGACCGACGACCAGATCTCGATGCCGGTCTTGCGGTCCTTGCCGAGCCGGAAGCCGACCTCCGTGGTGGGGATCTGACGGGCCGGAATGTGCTCCAGTGACGGGCGCAGCGTCTTGCGCGTCTTCTTCTTCACCAGGGCCCGGCGGCTGACGTTCTTGCGGATCGCCCGGGGCGGGGCGAAGCCGTCGCTCTCCCCGCCGGCCAGGCCGCCGAGGACGGCGCCTTCCTTCACCTTCATGTAGCCCGCGGCGGCGAGTCCGAGCGTCATGGCGCTGGCCAGCAGCGGCTGCGCGGCGAAGCCGGCGCCGATGGCCTCGACGGCCGTACCGCCGATCTTGCCCATGACGCCAAGGACCTCACCGAAGCCCGGACCGGACGTGTCGGCGGGCGTCTCACCGGCCGCGAGGAAGGTGGCGGGCACGGCGGCGCCGAGCGCGGTGTAGCGGGCCGGGCGGCCCCGCAGCTGCTGCTCGATACGCGAGAGCGGGGCGGGGGTGCGCATCGGGTCGAAGACCTGCGCGTCCTTCGGCGGCCACTCGGTCATCGTGCCCGTGGGCGGAAGGCCGGGCATCCGCGTGGTGGTCGTGCAGACCGGGATGCCCGTGGTGGCGTCGGTCGCGGTCTCGTCGGTGGTGGTCGTGCTGCTGTCCCTTACTCTGTCGTTCACGAAGGTCTCCTTCGTCGGGGCCCCGGTGCTGTAGCCGCCAAGCTCTTCAAGCACCGGGGCCACTCCAGTTGGTATACGTCCCTGGACTGACAATCGCCGCATGGTTATCGCCCATCGTTACTGACCTGCTGCGACTTGTGCCGCAGCTTCCCGCGGGGCGGGAAGACGAGGGCAGATTGCCCGCCAGACCGGACACCTTTGTCGCGGGCGCGACTCGATGTCCGGTGCCTTCACCGCCTGCGGTGGTCACCGCTTCAAGCAGCTTGAAGGCGCGGGCCTGTGGATAGTTTCCGGCGATTTCCGAGAGGCAGGCTCCTGCCTGTGGACGGGTGATCACGCCGTGGCCCTTGCGTGTTCGTTGGCGTCGGCCTGGTCGTCCTCGCTGCGCGGCGCGGGCACGTCCCCACCGCCCTCGGACTGCTGCAGGGCGTCCTCCTCCTCGATGTTCTTGAGGTGGCCACGTACGGCGTCCTCGCCCAGGTCGAGCGAGAACGTGGCGATGAGCACCCGGGCCAGCTCCCGGCGGGAGGTAGCCGCAGCCCGCTCACGCTCCTGCGGGTCCATGGACTCCAGCAGCTCACGGATGCGCTGGCGGGTCTCCCCCGCGGCGCCGCGTGCACCGCCGTTGATCCGGGCGTCGATCCGGGGCGGCTTCGACGTCTTCGCCGGAACCCCCGCGCCCTGCAGGGCTTCGAGCGCGGCGAGGCGCTCCTCCAGGCGCAGCGCCTTGTCCCGCTCCTCACGGGCCTTCTCCCCCGCGTCGGACGCGGCCTGGGCCAGCTTGTCCCGCTCATCCGCCAGGTCCTGCAGACGCTCGGTCAGGGTGTGCTGCTCGCCCTCCATACGTACGAGCTGCTCACGGGCCTCACGGGCCTGCTCCTGAGCGTCGGTCAGCTGGCCGCGGATCTCCTCCAGTTCCTTCGAGGTGCGCTGGTAGAGCTGGCCGGCCGAAGCCTCGCTGCTCTCCAGCCTCTGCCGTTCCTCGCGCAGGCCCGTGAGCTTGCGCTGCTCTGCCTCGATCTCGGCGGACACCGCCGCGGCGGTCTTCTCCGCTTCCTCCCGGGAGCCCTCCATCCGTTCGGCCAGCTCAGCCAGCTTGGCCTGAGCCTCTTCCACGGCGGCTTCGGCATCCTTGCGGGCCTGCTCCGCCTCCGCCGCGCGGCCCTCTGCGTCCTTGGCCCGCTTCGCGGACTTGATGAAGTCGGCGTTCGCGGCGATGTTCAGCTGCTCGAGCAGCTCCATCGCGGTGCTGTCCGGCCCGTAGTCCAGCAGTGCCACATCGTCGGCCCGGGTCAGCCAGGCCATCCGCTGCATGAGTTGTAGCCCCTGCTCCGGGTCCTGGGTCTCCGCAAGCTCCAGCGCGGTCTGCGCCTTCGGCCGGATCTTGTTCTCCAGCGCCGTGTTCAGTGCGTCCAGCGCCTTCTGCTCCGGTGACGCCTTGCCCCGGCCCCGCGGCACGGCGGCGCCGCCGAGAGCCTCCTCCAGCTGGTCCTTCTTCTTGAGCGCCTTGCGCAGTTCGTACGAGGCATCCGCCGCATCCCGGGCGCGCGCCCTGCGGACCATCTCGTCCGCACGGTCGTTGACGTCGAGGCTGGCCTTGCGGAAGAAGAACGCCCACAGACGGCGCCACAGCAGCGCGAGCAGCCGGAACGGGCCCGGCTTCGTCCCCTCGGGACGCTTCTTCTCCTCCTCCGGCTCAGCCCCGGCGAGCGCGCTCTTGAGCGGCAGCTCGATCACCCAGGCCGCACCGACGGGCATCGCCGCCATGAACGGCGCCGCCCACACGTTCGGCGCGTGCACGATATTCGCGATGGCCGACGCCGTGACGAAGCCCCAGGCCGTCGCCCGCATCAGGCGCAGCTGAGGCGTCCAGCCCCGGCTCGGGTCGGCCGTCTTGTACATCGTGGAGAACAGCCGCAGCTCCAGGATGTCGAACATCGACACGAAGCCGACCGCGAAGATGATCGGCAGGTCGAGCGTCCCCGTGGCGAAACCCCACAGGCCGTACAGGCTGACCGCGATGCCGCCGAGCAGCGGCTTGGGGTCCATGTGCAGGGGCTCCGGCGGAAGCGGCTTCCCCTCCTTACGCGCGAGTTCAAGGGCCTCGCGGTGGTGCTGCTCCCTCGCGGCCCGGCGCTTCGAGGCCCGCGACAGCGTCAGGAAGCCCACGACCAGCACGGTGATGAGCACGGCGCCGGCGGTTACGGCCAGAGCCCACGCGGGCGTATCCGTCACGATGCGGTCGGCCGTGCCAGACCAGTCGATCGGGTTGAGGGCGGCCGTGGTCACTGGTGGACCGGAGGCCATTCCCTGGGGGTGGCTCATGCAGGAAAACTCCTCTGTCGTCGCGGTCTACTGCCCCAGTGGCCGGCCCTGCTGGAGCGTGTCTCCGTCAGGGATGGGATCGAACGGCTGCCCGTCGTTGAAGGCGGCCTGCAGTTCCTCCGCCTTCGCACGCAGTACGTCCTCCACCAGCGCGGAGAAGGTCCGATACCCCCCGGGGCGCGGCCTGTTCGACGTCCAGTAGTGGGCTCGCTTGATGGCTTCCTGGACCTCCGGGGCGACGTAGGCGTTGAGCTTCCGCTGCGCCGGTGACGCCTTCTTGCGGGGCGCCTTGCCCTCGGGGGTCTCGGGGGACGGTGACACCAGTACTTCCTCCTCTGGCCTTGCTGTTGGCGCCAACAGTGTCACCTCTAATACCTCCAGTTCAGTCGGGCGGACATCAACAACGTATCCGTTAGAGGCATTGACGTCAATGGAGGCATTAACTACATTGGATAACGCGAGAGGGGCCCCGGGGCTTGCAGGCCCCAAAGCCCCTCTCTCAACCGGGACTTGCAGGTCCCGGCTGCAGCCCGGACAGGCGGTCGCACGCCTCCCGGATCGGAACACCCCTGACATGGAGGGATCCTCGTGAACCAGTCTCTCAGCCTCATCCCCGCCACCGACATCAAGGTGGACGACAAGGCCGCACTGCGCCTGTCGCCGGAGGGCAACCCCGCGCTGGCGCTGATCGTCGGCCCCCGGCTCGCCGTCACCGGACTGATCGGCCCCCGCTGCCGCGACTGCCGCGACTTCCAGACCGTCGTCACCCGCAACGGCATCGAGAACTGCCGCTGCCTGGTGCTCGGTGAGGTCGACCGGCCCCCGCTGCCGATGCGCCCGACCCCGCACGAGCGGGACGGCCGGCAGGACTCCCCGCAGCCCGTGCGTCCGCACTCGCGCGCCGCGCTGCTGGTCGGCTGACCGCCGTGCTCGCCGCGATCGGCGCCACCGCCGTCATCCAGGACCCCGCCGCGAGCGACGCCCTGCGCCGCGCCCAGGAGGCCGCCGAGGCCGCCGCCCGCGCCGCCGCCGAGCGCGCCCGCCAGAGCAACGGCTGATCACCCCCTGCACCTCACCCCGGGCGGCTGAGTCACGAACCCCGCCCGGGGCGAGCAGGGCCCCCTTCTCTTCCTCTCCCCGGAGGCTGCTGTGCGTTCCACCTCGCGCGTCACCACGACGCTCGCCACGATCCTGTTCGTCTCCCAGGCCCCGGCCACCGAGTTCGCCACGGACCCGGACCGGACCCGCGCGCTGATCCACGAGACCGCCGACCGGCTCGGCCCCGACGGCGCGTCCCGCGCGGTCGCCGAATGGGCCTACGAGTACGGGCGCCACCCCGAAACCGCCGCCGAGCACATGCGCGCCTGCCTGCAGGCCGTCGAGCTGGCGAACGTCGAGATCCCCGTGCCTACGCCGCGTACGGCGGTGACCCGATGAAGCTCGCCCCCACCGGCTCCTTCACCGCCGAGCGTCTCACCGCCCTGGTCGCCAGCCTCGCCGCCGCCCTGGTCGCGATCGTGGCCATGCACGGAGGCGCCGACCTCTTCGACATCGCGGGGGCCGGGCTGCTCGCCTACATCCTCACCGTCGGCGGCATCGCCTGGAAGGTGCCGCTGACCCTGAGCAAGGTCCTCACCTCCACCACCAAGGGCGCCCTCATCGGCTCCGTCATCACCGTCATCGTGCTCATCGGCATCTGGCGCTCCTTCAAGGGGCTGGTGTGATGCCCCTCCACCTGACCGCCGACCGCGACCTCGCCAAGAAGGTCACCGCGCTCGCCACGGACGCCGACGACGCCCGCGACCTGCTGCTCGCCCTGGGCGTCGCCGTCGAGACCGAGGACGACGAACCGGAGCTGGCCGTCGAGCCGGGCAGCAGCTACGTCCCGCCCGCCAAACGCCGGATCGCCTGGACCCGGATGGCGGGCGAGATGAACGCCGCCGGCCGCACCACCGCCGAGATCGCCCTCGCCCTCGCCATCAGCGAGGACCTCGCCGCCGAGCTGGTCGGCGACTGGTGGGCGGGGGTGGGCCGGTGATCCGCGCCCTGACCGTCCGCCAGCCCTGGGCTGCCGCCATCGCGTACGCCGACAAGAGCGTCGAGAACCGCACCTGGACGACGCCGTACCGGGGCACCCTCCTCCTCCACAGTTCCAAGAGCATCGACCGCGCCGCCAACCGGCACGCGCCGATGGCCGCCATCGTGCGCGGTCTGCAGCTCGACCTCGGAGCCGTCATCGCCGTGGCCCGGATCACCGACGTCCACGAGGACGACGGCGAATGCACCGCCTGGTCGCATAGCGGCCACCACCACTGGGTCCTCGACGACGTCACCCCGCTGCCGCTCCCGGTGCCCTGGAAGGGCGCCCTGCAGCTGTGGACCCCGCCCGCCGAGCTGGTCGAGAAGGTCCGCCTGCAGCTCGACGACCTCACCGCGGTCCGACTGCTCGACGAGTCGGAGGCGGACTGATGAAGACCGCCCTGCAGACCCTCGCTAGCCGAGTGACCGGCACCTTCCAGGTCGCCGACTGCCGCACCTGCGGACAGGTCGCCACCGTCATCCCGCCCCTGTGGTCGCCGCCGTGCTGCTGCCCGCGGCCCCGGCCCCGACGGATCAGCCGCCGCGCCCGGCCCGCAGACCTCGCCCTCTACCCGCTGCACGCCCACGCCCTGGTCATGGAGGGAGACCGGTGACGCCGAGGAAGGTGTTCGACCCGGAGATGAAGGGCGGGCTGCAGCTGGGCCTCGACCTCTTCGACGAGGAGCACCAGGAGCAGCGCGCCGCCGTCGAGGAGACGCCCGCGGCCCCGGCCGCCGTCGGCCCGACGACCGTGGTGTGCCTCAAGGGCCGCCGCGACGACCCGGAGATCGAAGGCGTCGTCTACGTCGGCCGGCCGATGTACCGGGGCGGCTGGACGCTGGCCGGGCATCTGCTCGCCAACCCGTACGTCGTCGGCAAGCACGGCAACGCCGAGACGGTCGTCGACAAGTACCGCAAGTGGCTCGACCAGCACTCCGATCTGGTCGCCCGGGAACTCCCCAAGCTCAAGGGTCAGCGGCTGGGCTGCTGGTGCGCCGAGGGCGAGCCGTGCCACGCGCGCGTGCTCGCCGAGCTGGCCGACGCGGTGGAGGTGACGCCGTGATGCTGCCCGAGCAGATCGCCGTATGGGCCGCCGCCCGCGGCCTCACCCTGCAGCAGAGCCCGGCCGGCACCGCGGTGTTCGGCGCCCGCTACACCCACCGCTATGCCCTGACCCGCACCTGGGAGGCGGGCACGCACGCGGTGTTCGTGCTGCTCAACCCGTCCGAGGCGACCGCCTACCAGGACGATGCGACGCTGCGCCGCCTGGTCGGCTTCGCCCGGCGCGAGGGGCACGGCGGGCTGGTCCTCGCCAACGCCTTCGCGGTCCGGTCGAAGTCGCCGTACATCCTCGACACGCACAGCCCGGCCGCGCTCGCCGCGACCGTCGGCGAGCACAACGACGAGCTGCTGCAGTTACTCGCCCAGGAGGCGGGCGACGTCGTCGTGGGCTGGGGCATCTGGGGCCGGGTCTTCTCCCGGGCCGCCGCCGTCGAGCAGCTGCTCACCGGCAACGGCGCCCGCCTGTGGGCGCTGGGGCTGACGAAGGACGGGCACCCGCGCCACCCGCTGTACCTGGCCAAGGCCGCGCCGCTCACCCGGTACGAGCCGGGGGTGGCCCGGTGAAGGGGCTCACCCGCAAGGCGGAGGAAGCGCTGCTCGGGGCGGCATTGTTCCGTCCCGAGGCGCTGGCCTCGATGCGCTGGATACCGCCGGGGGCGTTCAGCCGCCCGGACCATGCCGCCCTGTGGCAGACCCTCCACGGCATTGACTTCTCCAAGGTCTCCCCCAACGAGGTCCCGGCCACGGTCACGGCGGCCGTGGCCGGGATCGAGGAGCAGGGCATCCGCCAGCTGCTCACCCCGTCCCGGCTCGCCCAACTCGCCAGTTCCTGCCCCGACCCGCGCACCGCGCCGCTGTATGGCGGGATGACGCTCGAGGCGGCGATCCACCGCAGCGTCGAGCACGCCGGCGAGCAGCTGCGGGAGACCGCCCGGCAGGCCGAGGTCGACCAGGCCCGCCAGGCGCTGGAGCACGCCGACAAGACCGGGCAGCGTCTCGCCGCGCTGGACGCCGCCTGGAAAGCGGCGCCCGAAGTGGTGCGCAACCTGCTCGACACCAAGCCCGAGCAGTCGGTGACTCCGGTGCCGCGTACCGGGCGGGCCCGCACCGACCTGCAGGCCGAGGCGGAGACCGTCGCCTCGCTGCTCTACCAGCCGGGCCAGCTGGCCGAGGTCACCGGCTGGCTGCAGAAGAACGACTTCTCCCACCCCGAACTCGCGGCGGTCTACCAGGCGATGGTCACGCTCGACGAGCGGCACGCGCCGATCGACGCGCTGACCGTGGCGTGGGAGGCCCAGCGCCAGCCCGGGGCCCAGCCCAGCGAGCAGGTCCTGGCCGAGCTGGAGCAGGCCGGGATGGGCGGCACTGCCGCCTACACCGGCGAGCAGGTCCTGCACACCGCCGCCCTCGACCACCTCGATGCGGCCGGATTCGACATGCGCAACTACGGCCGGCACCCGGGCCTCGCGCCCGGCGCCCTGGTCGACCACGCCGAACAGGCGCTGCAGCCGGTCATCGCCGACCACGAGCGCATCCGGCACGCCGAGCGCGAGCCGGAGATGGCCAGCGACAAGGAGCCAGCCCCAGGCACTCCTGACCCCTCGCCCGAAATCCCTTCCCCCGAGCCCGAGATGGAGATGGACCTGTGAGCCACGAGCCCGTGCCGTTCGACGCGACTGAGTACCTCATCAGCCGTGAGCACCAGATCACCGCCCCGTACGTACCGAACGTCGAGCCGCTCCCGCCCGTGAAGAGCGCGGCCCGGGTGCTGTGGGAGCACTTCGGCCGGATCGCGCCCGGCCTGGTCACCACCGCGGCGACCGCACTGGCGTGGGGATGGCACGAGCAGCTGCCCGACGGCTCCACCCAGCCCCTGTGGATCTGCGGACTGCTCACCCTCCTCGCGGGCGCCGCCGGGACCATCTCTGCCGCCAAGCCCAACGGCGACAAAGAGACCACCTCGATCGCCTTCGCGGCCGGCGGGGTGTCCGTACTGCTCGGCATCACCGCCTGGACCTCGATCTGGCCGCTGCGCACCCTCATGTGGCTGCTGGGCACCGCCGCCGTCTACGCGGTGTGCGCCCCGCTGTGGCGCGGCGACCGGCGCCTGGAGCGCGAGATGTGCCACGAGCGGGCCCTGCTGGAGACGCAGAGCCGCACGGAGGTCGCCGTCGCCCTGGTCGAGGGCCGGACCCGCATCGCCGAGAAGCAGTGGGAGCACCGCACCGAGGTCGCCCGGGTCGAGGCCATCAGCAAGACCGTCGAGGCCCTGGTCACCGCGAACGAGGCCCGCGACAGCCGCACCATCGCCGCTGGCGACGAGCTGAACGTGGCCGCGCTGCTCAAGGCCGCCGGGCACGAAGCGCCCGTCGAGCTGACCGCCGCCGAGCGCGAGGAGACGACCCGGTGAAGCCCACCGCGCCCCAGGGGCGGCTCGTCAGGCAGTGGCAGGGCCACACCGTCGAGGTCAGCGAGCGGGGGCTGGCCATCGACGGACGCACCGTCGATCCCACCCCGCTCGCCGCCGAGGACGCGCTGCGCCCGGCCGACGACGTACGGACCCACCCCAGCCTGCAGTTCTTGCCCGGTGGCGCGCTGGTCTACCGCGGCCACGTCCAGGCCGAGGTCCACCCCCAGGAGGTCACCGTCCACGGGCCCACCGGCACCCTCTGGCCGCCCGAACAGCAGCACGACCCCCCGGCACCACAGCCGCCGGCACCCGAGGTCGACGACGACTTCGACATCGACCTGTGACCCCCAACTCCCCTACTCCGGAAGGAAGAACACCGATGAGCGACACCGCCAGCACCCCGACCGACCCGGACGCCGCCAATCGCGAGCAGGCAACCGCCGCCGTGCTGCCCGTCCTCACCTCCCTCGACCAGCAGGCCAGCGCATTACAGCGGGCCGGCGAGAAGGGCGAGCAGATCAACCAGGGCAGCGTCGTCTCGTACGAACTGGCCGCCCAGCACGCCAAGCACCTGATCGGCGCGGGCGGGCTCAGCGCCGACGACATCAAGGACGCCGCAGCGGAACACGGCGGCTCGGCGGCCCGCAGGACCGCCGAGCGCGCCCTCGACCACGCCTCCCACACCCGCTCCTTCGAGGCGACCCCGCCGCCCGAGACCGCGCAAGACAAGGACATCGACGACGAAGTGGAGATCGACCTGTGAACGGCGAGAAGCACAACGGCGAGAAGCCGCAGCCCACGGCCGACGACCTGTGGGCACCGGTCACCGTGTCCACCGCCGAGCCGGAGACCTACGAGGGTCAGCTGGCCGCGTACGAGCAGGACGTGGATGCTGCCGGGTACGGCGAAACCCAGCGCCAGCGCTACATCGAGGGCTCCGGCCAGGACGCCGAGTACGCGGCCTGCCAGTGGGACGAGATGATCGTGCCCGCCGCCGAGGCCGCCGGCATCATCCCGGCCCGGCCGATCGAGCCGGTCAGCCCTGCCGAGCAGGCCCGCGAGGCAGCCCGCTCCCACGCCATGGGCGAGTACTGGCAGCAGCGCCCCGTCGAGCAGGGCGGATGGGACCCGCTCACCAGCAACGACCCGGCGAAGGAAGCGGAGTTCCAGCGGTTCGTCGAGGAACGCTCCACGCGCATCCTGCAGGAAGTTGGGCCCGATCTGGCCGAGCGGATCGAGCGCAACCCCGACAGCTGGGGCCTGAACACCGTCACCGAGCTGTACGCCGAGCGCACCGACGAGACCGACATCGGCATGTGACAGAGCTGCACCAACCCGAAGAACCCCGGCGAAAAGTGTCCGCCGGGGTTTTTCGCGTGTGAGTACGGTGCTGACATGCAGATCAACGGGGCGGAACAGCAGCAGCGGGGGCACGTACTACTGATCGCCGGAGACGTCGCCGCGAGCCGCCGCAGCGTCCAGGTCGAGCCTGGCGCCAACCTCGCCGCCCTGTCGATCGTTCCCGTGCCCGCCCTGCTCGGCAGCGACGCCCCGACCGACACCACGTACCTCGACGGCGCCCGCGACCAGAACGCCTTGCTGATGCGGCTGCGCGCCGCCGCCGCCACCCCGGGCCCGCTGCTCATCTACCTCTCCGGCCGCCTGACCGTGGACCGCCGAGGCCGGCAGCTCTATCTCGCCCTGCCGGGCACCACGACCGCCACCACCCGCTACACGGCACTGCCCTGGGAATGGCTCGGCACCGAGCTGCGCCACCGTCCGGCCGGCCTGACCACCGTCATGTTCGACGTCGCGGCCGACAAGGGGGCCTGGGAGCTGGTGCAGGAGTACGGCACGCTGCCCGCCTCCCCCTCCGTCGACGCGTACGGGGTCATCGCCCCGCCCGGCTTCCCCGGTGACGGGGGCGTCAGCCCCTACACCCGGGCCTGGATCGACCAGCTGCGTCGTAACCCCGACCGGCCCGCCAACTCCCGGCTGCACGCCTTCACGATCGCCGCCGCGCCGCTCCCGCCGGGCGCCGTGGTCCTGCCGTCCACGCCGGAGATTGAGCGCCCGGCCGAGCCGCGGCGCCCGATGACGAACGTGCAGCGCCTCCTCGCCGGGGACACCAGCTTCCTGCCCCGCCGGCGCCAGCCCGAGCCGCCCGCCCCGGCGCCCCAGGCCGACGAGCAGTGGGACGAGGACCAGGCCCTCGCCCACTACCTGCCGTCCGCCACCCACCAGCGGGTCGAGGAGACGCACCACCCGGCGCGGTCCGCCTACCACCCGCAGCCCCCGCCGGGCCCAGTCCCCCAGCAGACGGCGCCCCAGGCTCGACCGCAGCCGCAGCCGCAGCCGCAGCCGCAGGCCCCGTACGCTGCTCCCGCTCAGCACGTTCCGGCCCAGGCCCCGCCGGTCCAGCAGGCCGCCCCCGCCCCGGCTGCTCCGGCGCCGGTTCGCCAGCAGCCCGTCCCGGTCCAGCAGCAGCCGGTCGTGGCTCAGCAGGAGCAGGACCCCCGCCCGTACATCGCCGCGGCGGCCCAGGCCGGGAACCACCGGGAGGCCGCACAGATGGCCGTTGCGTGGGAGCAGTACGCCCTGCAGAAGTACGGGATCAGCTCCCCGCAGGCCACGCAGTGGACCGAGATCCGCGCGGACCTCGCCAAGATGTCCGGCAACAACCTGCTCGCCACGCAGCTGTGGATCGCGGCGGCCCGCACCCGCCTGGCCCACCAGTCGCCGGACGCCGTCGAGGTCCTCGACGCGGCCCGCAGCGCCCACTACTGCTGGGAGCAGATCACCGATCCGGCCGAGGGACGAAGCACCGGCCCGGAGCTGATCAACCTGCTGCGACAGCTTCCTTCGCTGGACCCCCGGCAGCTGCTCGCCGCGCAGCAGCGCATGGACTTCTTGAACAACGCACCGAACCGACGCTGAACCTTGGCGGCACGCGCCGCACCGACGAGAAGGGGGAGGTTATGGACGAGGTGGAGCCGGAGGGCGAGCCGCTGTGGTCGGGGGCGTGGGAGGAGATGACCGTCCCTGTGCCGGTGGCCGCGTCCCTGCTGTGCGTGCGCCCGTACGCCGTCGGGCAGCTCATCGAGGGCGGGCACCTGGCCGTCGAGCAGCGCGGCAACTTCCGCTTCGTCACGCTGGTCAGCCTGTTCGCCTACCGGCGTCGGCACTGGTCACCGGAGCGGGCCGCGCGCTACAACGCCTCGCTCGACGACGCCACGGCCCTCGATCAGGCCGCCGACCGGATCGCCGGATAACCGGCCCTGACCTGCGCTCTCCCAGACCTCTTATAGAAACGGGCCCCGAATGAGGGCCCCAGACGTCCAACTCGCCCGTACCCGGGCGGAATCCGTACGATCAGCCGCTATGAGCACCGCACGCCGGCCACTGGGCCACGGCCCGCAGTCCCAGGCCCCCGCCGCCGCCCAGCCCACGGGCACCGCCCGCCGGATCCGCGCAGCCGAGGCCGACGTCGAGGCGACCTCGCTGTATCGGCCCGGCGGACTGGAGCACCTCGCCCGGCTGCGCGAGAGGGGCGTGCTCGGCGCTCCTCCCCCGGCCGTCTGACCTGCTCAGCAGTCGCGCGCGTCCATGCAGGACCTGATGCGCTCGGCGTCGTGGTGCATCAGCGCGGCCAACTGCTGGCCCGCCCACAGGGCGAACGTCAAGGCCATCTCCCGTGCGTCCTCCACCTCGTGGTCCTCTCGGAGATACCAAAGGTAGGACAGCCCGATTCCGGCGAGGCGCTCCGCTCCGGCGGGCCCCTCCGGGTGGGCGGCCACGTCACCGGCGACGACCGACATGATCTCCATCGCCGTGGGGCCGGCCGGATGCTCGTGCTGCTGGCTCTGGCACACCTGGTCGCCGAAGTCGCGCAGCCAGCGGTCGAGCCGGGCCCGGTCCTGATTGAGCTGCTGGAAGAGGTAGCCACAGAATTCGACCGCCAGCCACTCGGTCAGCAGCAGCGAGTCCTCGCGCAGGGTGTCGGCGGCGTGCCAGTTCCCCAGAGTGGCCGTCAGGCCGTTGTACATCTCCCAGTTGGCCGGGGGCGGTGCGTCCCCGCTGTGCTCGCGGCGGGCGACCTCATCCAGGGCGGTCGTCCTGATCAGTGAGAGCGCGGTGGTGCGGGGTTCGGGTCGAGTGGTGGTCTCAGGCATCGCGGTCCTTCGGTGTCGGGGGTGGGGGTGGGCGCTACTGCGTCAGCCGACGGCCGCGCCCGGAGGGCAGCTCTCGACGTACGGACTGCTGCGGCTGGTCGTCCCGCTCGACGGCCACCTCGACCCCGTCGGTCGCGACGTCCGCCAGGACCTCGATGTAGATGCGGCAGCCGCTCCCGCGCCGGTTGGGCACCGGGCTCGAGACGTCACCCACCCGGGTCTCCGGCCACGCCTTGAGCGCCCGCACGACCGCGTCGGCCGTGCGCTGCACGTCGGCGCTGTCCGAGCCCATGAGCCGAATCTGCGGCATCAGCCGACCTCCCCTTCGTCCAGGCCGCCGCCGACAGCCGCCGTCTCGTAGCTGCGCCCCATCGCCCGCAGGCAGTCCAGCACCGCACGGCAGTCGTCCGCGGCCCGGTGCCCGCCGTCGAGCGGCTGCCACCTGTTGTTGCCGTGGTACTCGGAGAAGTCCCCCACCCAGTCGCTGTACGGGATCATCACGTCCTCGACGTCCAGCGCGCCCAGCCAGGCCGCCGCCTGCTCCCGCGCCCAGGCCGCCGCCTCCTCCTCGGTCGCCTCGACCGGGCTGCAGTCGAGGAAGTGCAGCGTCAGTTCGTGCCGCAGCACGCCGACGTCGTACCACTTGTTGTAGATCAGCACCCGCTTGCCGTTGAGCAGTGCGGCGAGCCGCGCGAGGACGTCCGAGAACCGGTCCGCCGAGGCGACGTCGGAATCCGTGATGCCGTGAATCTGCGACGCGTCGACCGGGATCGGCACGCCGGGGTTCAGCAGCGTGTCCAGCAGGACCTCGCCGCTGGACGACAGCACCGCGATCTCGACGATCCGCGCGTCATCGTCCAGTCCGGTCGTTTCGGTGTCGAGCACCAGGACGTCCGGGTCGGCGAGCGCTTCGGCCGCCCACCGCACCCGGGCCTGCGCCGCCTGGCGCTCCGCCTCGCGACGTGCCTGGTCCTCCGCCTCCCACTGGGCCCGCTGCTCGGCCTGCCGCTGCTCCTCCGCCTCCGTGCACGGCGCGCACCGGCGCGGCCAGTGAGAGGCCCTGCTCCACCAGCCCCGCTGCAGCCCCTGCTGCTTCTGGTGGGAGCGGGCCTCCTTCTTCGTCAGCAGCTTCACCGTGCAGCCCTCCCCAGCGCACACGGTGACATCCTCGACCCAGGCGACCGCCTGCTCGCGCTGCTTGTCGAGCTGCTTGCGACGGCAGTCCGGACACCGGTGGTGCGCCGCCGGCAGCGGACGCTCCCGCACTGTCCGGCAGTCCCAGCACGTCCGCGCCTCACGACGACGCTGCGCCTCATACGCCTTGGTTTGGCAGACCGAACACCGCTTGCGCACCGGGTACTTGCGGACCTTGCCGCACTCCGGGCAGGTACGCCGCGCAGTCATCTGCGCCTTGGTCGACGACCCCAGCGGCTTCATCTTCACCGCGTCGGCCGGGTCGTACAGATCGAACTGACCGTGCCGCTGGATGTACAGGTACGCGACCGGCTTCTGCCCCGGAGCCAGCTTCAGCCGCTCAGCGGCCAGCTGCGTCTGCGTCCGCAGATGCGCCGGCGCCTGCCCCCAGCCGTACACCTTTGGCGCGGCCGGGGCCGCCTCCGGCTCCGTACGGCAGGCCGGGATCTCCGCCTCCGCTGCCGCCGCCGTGGTCGTGCTGCTCACTCATACCTCCCGAACGTCGAGGGAATTGAAACCGTAGCAGTCATAAACCCTTTCCGCCGCTTTTTCAAACATTCCCGGAAAGGGGAATTGCGGCCGAAAGTCGCTCGTATAGATACGCGCGCGCGAAGCCGGAAATAGTAAACGACGTCGTTAAATGTTTCCGGCTTCGCGTCACGCCGCGGGCTCCGCCACCAGGGGGATCGGGAAGTGGTCCTCGACCGCCTGACGTGCGATCCGGCTGGACGGGAACAGCTTCGCGGCCAGCTGCTCGCGCTCGGCGCGGGCCTCTTCGCTCAGGTCCCGCTGCGGGCCGATCAGGTTCTTCGCCTCCATCTCGTTGAGCACCGGCTCGGAGATGCGCCAGGCCGCCGTGCGCAGCTGCAGCACCTGGTCGTCATCGAGCGTGAACGCCCGCTCCCGCGTGCCGAGTTCGCACCCGGACAGGCAGGCCGGCCACCGCCCCGACAGTGACAGCCGGGTCTGTTCGGCCCGGCTCAGCGGTCGCCACGGGCCCGCCGTGTCCGGCAGCTGCAGCCGCGCCGCCAGGGCCTGGCCCATCAGCACGTCGAGCGAGGGCCACCGCTCGGGCCGCACCACCGCCGCCTCTATGCGGGCCTGCCGCCGAAGCCGCGCGACCGCCCTCTCCCACTCCCTCGACCCCTCCTCCGCCGTCAGGTCCTCCGCCCTTTCGGCCACGAGTTCCTCGACGAACTGCGTTTCGGCATTCCGGTGCTTCTTTATCAACGCCCGCAGACGCCCCGCCTGCCGGACCTCAAGGTGCAGGGTGATGCGCTTCTTTGCCATAGGGTCAGTAAACGACGTCGTTTAGATCGTCCGCAAGTGACCCGCTCACCGTAATAACAGGCCCTTCGGGGCGCCCCGGCGCCTCGCGCGGCAAAAGACCAGGTCAGCAGCAACAAAGGAAGAAGAGAACTACTCGGCCGGGGCGAGCGAGGGAGCATCCCCACGGGTGACGGGCGGCGCGTGGTCGAGGACTGCACGCCGCAGCGCCTCCAGCTTCGCCGGGAGCAGCCCGGTCAGGCCGTACCGGCTGCGGCCGGAGCCGTAGCTGAGGATCAGGCCCTTCTCCTCCAGCGGCATCCCGGGCGGGCGGAGGATCGCCTGCCCCTCGCCGTGCAGGACGCCGTCGTGGTTGGGGTGCAGGCTCACCCACAACTTCGAGGTGCCGTGGGCGCGTTCGACGAGCTGCGCGCGCAGCGGAAGCCACCGCTCGACGGCGGCCCGGCCGATGGGCGACAGCTCGAACCAGTCGCCGTCCGCCTCCCCTCCCCCGTGCTGCGGGCGCCGGTCGACGTACACCGCCGAGTTGTCGGGGGCGATGTCGGTCAGGCGCATCGCCACCAGTTCCCCGGCGCGCGGCGCGGCGTCCAGGACCAGGGCGAGCACCGCGGTGAGCCGGGTCCGGCCCGGCGAGAGCGCCTCGCCGAGGTCCTGGTCGAGCTGGCGGCGCAGGGCCGCGAGCTCGCTGAAGTCGGGGGTGGGCTGGGGCGGCACTCGTCCGCCGGCGCCGAGCTGCAGCGCGGGCAGCCCGTACGCCGCGCGCAGCAGGTCCAGGCACTGCGCCCGCGCTTCGTTGGTCGCCTCCGAGGTGCGCGGATAGCCGCCGCCCACCCGGCGGGCCCGCAGTTCGCCCGACTCGGCGAGCCGCTTGTACGCGGTGAGCGCCTCCCCCTCGAGGAGCCGCCGCAGACTTCCGCGTGCCGTGATGGGCAGCGACCCCCGCACCAGGGCCCGCTGCAGCTCCCCGCGGACCATGCCCAGCTGACGGCGCCGAGCCTCGCCGACGACCAGGTCGTCGAGGAGGCTGTCCAGGGCAGTGATCGAGGGGAACTCCGGCACGCGCCGATTGTCGCGTACGGCCCGGTGGCCCGCCCGCAGGACGGCCGGTTCAGTCCCGCTTGAAGACGGCGAGCCACCGCAGCAGCCCGGTGCGGACCGCCGCGATGGCCAGGAGCCCGACGCCCATGTGCCAGACGGACCCGGGGTCGAAGCCGTCTCCGCCACTGCGGACGGCGAGGTCGACGACCAGGCCGGCGAGCAGCCAGGCGTATAGCTCTATCCAGTGGGGCGCGGTGAAGTCCGGGCGGAGCCAGCGGGGCAGGCGGATCTTTGTCCTGTTCATGGGGCGGACGGTCACATCGAAAGCGGACACCCCCAGGAACGCCGGGAGCGTCAGAACAGGGCATTGAGCCGGTCCACGCCGATCGTCGCGAGGGCGGCGCCCACGGCGGAGGCCGCCCCGAGCGCCGCCCGCCACAGCAGCACCTTTATCCGGCGCCGCCGCGGGCTCGCTCCGGAGGAATCGGCGGAGGGCTTGGCCATCAAGGGGCCGGGCTGGGAAGCGGTCACGGGGATCTCCTTCGTCTGGGCGTGCGGGATCGACGCACGGCACGGGTGAATCGGGGAACGAGAACGCCGCCCCGGCTGGCTCCAGGGCGGCGTGACTTCGGTGTCGTACGGGGTCGTTGCTGAGGGCGGGCAACACAGCGGCCCCGGTTGCCGGGCAGGCAATCGGGGCCGTACGGGTTCTGGGGGAGTTGGAAGTGCCTCGTGTATCTGAGACCCCAGATGGTGCGCCCCGGGGCGACGGCCCGCCGGCCGCCCACGCGCCCCGGCACGCGGCCTGGGCCGGAACGCCGTGGGGCCGGCCGGATGGCGGGCCGCGAACGCGACCCTGATCGAGCACCAGGCGTCCATCGGCCTCGCGAGCGCGTGGGGCGGCGGCCTGGTCGCCTCGGTCGACGGGATGAGGTTCGTCGTCCCGGTGCCGAGCGTGTACGCGCGGCCGAACCCGAGGTACTTCGGACGCCGGGGCGGCGCCACCTGGCTCAACATGATCAACGACCAGGCCGCCGGGCTTGGCGGGAAGGTCGTGGCCGGTACCCCGCGCGACTCCCTGTACGTGCTGGATGTCCTCTACGACCGTGACGGCGGCAAGCGCCCGGAGATGATCGTCACCGACACCGCCTCGTACAGCGACATCGTCTTCGGCCTGCTCACCCTCGCCGGGTTCGCGTACGCCCCGCAGCTCGCCGACCTGCCGGACCAGAAGATGTGGCGCATCGACCGCACGGCCGACTACGGCGCCTTCCAGGACGCGGCCCGCGGCCGGATCGACCTCGCCCGGATCGCGCGCCACTGGGAGGACGTCCTGCGGATCATCGGCTCCATCCACACCGGCGCTGTCCGTGCCTACGACGTCATCCGCATGCTCTCGCGCGACGGCCGTCCCACCCCGCTCGGCGACGCGATCGCCCACTACGGGCGGATCTCCAAGACCCTGCACATCCTGCGCCTGGCCGACGAGCCCGGCTACCGCCGCCAGATCAAGGTGCAGGCCAACCTCCAGGAAGGCCGTCACGCGCTCGCCCGGAAGATCTTCCACGGCCGGGCCGGACAGCTCTACCAGCGCTACCAGGACGGCATGGAGGACCAGATCGGCGCCCTCGGCCTCGTCCTTAACGCCCTGGTCCTCTTCAACACCCGGTACATGGACGCCGCCGTCACCCAGCTCCGCACCGACGGCTTCGACGTCCGCGACGAGGACGTCGCGCGCCTCTCCCCGTTCGTCCGGCACCACGTCAACATGCTCGGCCGGTACTCCTTCCAGCTCCCCGACCTGCCCGGCGGGCTGCGGCCCCTGCGTGACCCGGACGCCACCGACGACGAGAAGGGCATGAAGTACGCCGGGTGACGATGTCTCGTCACCCGGCGTGCAGTCGGTGTCAGCAAGGCTGGCTAATGCGAGGACCGCATAGCCACCGCCGACGAGATCCCCGCAGCGGCGAGCGCTGCGAGCGGACCGGCGTAGAGCGGAAGTCCCATGACGAGAGCAGCCACAGTGCCAGCGGCGGCGATGACTGCAAATGCCCCTGCGGCACTCTGGCCACAGACACGGAGGCGTCGGCGCCTCCGCGCTCGCTTCGCGGCGCGGGCTGCACAGTCCGCACAAGCCGCTGGCTCGGCAACTTCCGGCGCAGTACGTGGTTCCGTGGGAATGTTGGACATCGGGCGTCCTTTCTGACTGGCTGCCCCGCGCCCGCTGCCCGGGAGGCCAATCCAAGGAGCAGCGGGCGCACCTGCAGGTGTGGGAGACGTGCCAAGTGGCACGACGTCAGTGTGGCCCGTGGCCAGGGGCGATATGACGGTCTGGCTGTCTGGGGATTGTCTGGAACGGGCAGTCAGCAGCCATGAGCTGATGGGCCGACAGCAAACGGGAGGGGAAGGCATGGGAACACCGAGCGGCAACGGCGCCCGCCGGGGAGAGGGGTCTCGGGCACCGATCAAGGCAGAGCCCGGTCCGGTGCGTGATCTGATCCAGCGGATGCGGGACTTGAAGGAGGCAGCCGGGAACCCCAGCCTCGCCGAGATCGAGAAGGCGATCTCCTTCGCCCGACCGACCATCGGGACGGTGTTCACCGGGCCAGAGCTGAGCAGCCGCGAGGTCACCGTGGCTGTCGCGGGGTACCTGGGCGGGGACGCGGAGGACGTCGAGGACGAGTGGGTCGCTGCTCGGGCCTGGGTGGACGCCCGCCGACGATGGGCTTCAGAGAACCCGTTGCTGGCCTCCTGGCCCAAGGACGAGGCAGGGTTGCCGCAGCCCCCGCAACTGAGGCAGACGGTGAAGGGGCTGAACGAGAAACCCGCGGGCCGAGCGACCTCTAACCCTGTTCGTGACCGCATCCTGGAGATGCAAGCCGAGATCGACCAGTACCTGAGGGCCGTGGTCCAGGCTTGTGGGCTGGATCCCGCGATGGAGCCACGCGACGTCTTCCACCGGTTCGCAGAGGATGCGGCATTTCCTGCCGACATCTACCGCTTCCGCCGCCTGGCCTCCATGATCGACGACTTCGGTGCGGTCACCACCAGCCTGCTTCATGACCTAAAGGCGAAGCGGATCGCGGTGCTTGCAATGGTCTTCCAGTCCTATCTCTCCCTGTCGGAGCACTTCGTCGAGGCCATGGACTCGAATCTCCGAGACCTGGTCGAGAGCAGGGCGCTACGCGAGCGGCAGGTCCGTCTCGGCGTCCGCAGCGTGATGCGGGGGGAGCCGCGCTTGAAGGCCAAACGGTTTGAGGACTACCTGGCCTCCCTGATGCTCACCCGCCATCCCGCGGCACGGCCTTCCCTGCCGGCTGATGAACAGCAAGCGGCCGACCAGACCTTCGAGGCGCTCGTGGACAACCACGGGATCGTGCTCCAGTGGAACAACCAACGGCTTTACCAGCTCAAGGCCGAGATCGAAGCTGAGGAGGCCAACGGAGCAAGCCGCCAAGAAGCCGAAGATGTGGTCCGTGGCCGTATGGACGATCTTGTCCGCCGACGCGCGTTCCAGCCAGATCTCCTGAGGGCCGAAACCACGTCTCTTGACGACGGCCACGATTTCGTCAGGCACTTTGTGGAGGCGACCAACTTCGATGATCTCGCAACCGACCCGGCCCCACCGCCTCCGCCCGGGGTGCGCGATGTGAATTTCGACCTGTCATCCCTGGGACTCTGGCGGGCTACCGTTCCCGGCCCTGAAGGCCAAGAGGAGATCATCCAGGATCCCTCCCTCATCACGGCCTGGGGCCGGGCGCTACAGGCGGCGGAGCGTCTGTGGTCCGACGAGGAGCCACCGCTGCGGTACACCTACCGAGACCAATCGGGCATCGTCCTGCTCGCCGCGATATTCGACGAGGCAAAACGGGGCGTGCTGGAGCGGTGGGAGAGAGAGTCGAACGCCTGACGACCTGGCATGCAGGGATGGCCCTGGCATCGGAGTCATCGTGGTCTTCAGCGCCGGGTGCCGGTGCGAGGTGCGAGGAGGCTGGTGAGCTCGGCGATTGCCTCCGGGGACGGCTTGAAGTAGCGGCGGACGTTCTCCGGCTTCTTGTGCCTGGACTTCGCCATCAGCATCAGCAGGGAGGCGCCCTGTTCGCCGAGGTGGGTCAGGGAGGAGTGGCGGTACTCGTGCAGGTCCCAGCCGGTGCCCGGCCCGCGTACGGCCGTGTGCTCGTCCAGCAGGGCGCGTGCCTGCCCGTACGACAGTCGGGCGAACCCGGTGTCCGGGCAGACGTCGCGCGAGCTGACGACCTTGCCGGGGCCGGGCTTGCGGTGGGTGACGAACACCGGCCCGCGGGTGCGGCCCTTCAGCAGCCGGGGCAGGAGCCGGGCGGTGCCGGCGTCCCAGTACACGGTCTCCAGCACATAGTCCTCGCGGGCCTGGCCGCGGCGGCGGGCCTTGGTCCGGGCACCCTTGGCCTTAACCGGGCAGCGGCGCCCGGCGAAGTCCAGATCCTCGATGTTGACGCCGAGGATCTCATCCGCCCGCCCGGAGGTCTCGTAGAGCATCCGCCACAGCGTCTTCTCCCGCAGGTGCACCTCGCGCCGGGCGATCAGCCGGTCGATCGCCATCTTCGAGCGGGCCGGGGTCTCGGATTCCGGCACCGCCAGCCGCTTCGCCCAGGCCGGGACCGCCGGGCCCTCGTAGCCGCGCTCGCGGCACCAGCCGAGCCAGGACAGCACCCCGGCCCGACGGGAGTTCCAAGTGTTGACCGCGGCGGTGCCCCAGAGCAGTTCGAGGGCCTCGCCGATCTCGTCGTCCGCGACCGAGGCCAGCGGCCGGCCCTCGCCGATCCGCTCGGCGGTCTTGCCGACCCCGATCCCGTAGTTCCGGACCGTGTTCGGGTTGCCGAGCGAGTCGAGGAACACGTCGGCCGCCGCCCGGACGGTCAGCGCCTTCCCGATCGGCAGCTGCACGACGCTGGACACCGCTTCCCCCTTGCCGCAGATAACAGGGCCGCTTCACGTAGCGGCCGGAGAACGTCACCGCAGGTGACGAATCACGCTACCGCAGATATTGGGGTGTTATCTGGGAGATGACTTCAGACCGGCCCCGTTGCCGACGGCCCGCCGGCCGCCCACCAGGGCCGACGAAGGCTTAGCGCACGATCTGACACCGATGTTCCTCAGACCCCGCCTACGTCGTTGCTGTGGCCGACGCACGCATCGCCATCGACATGTGGGAGGAACGAGCCGTCGCCACGACCAAGGTCGAGGGCCGGATCCGCCAGGAAGACCGCTGGGCATACGAGCAGGTCCTCGCCGCCGGCCACCCCACGGTCGAGCCCCTCGACTACGACCCCGCGGCCCGCGCCCAACAGCTGCGCGACAACCTCGACCAGGCGCACGAGCGCCGTACCGAGCTGGCCGCCCAGACCCTCGGATTCACGGAGGCGGGCACCCGATGAAGCCGCACCTGCACCAGCTCCCCGAGCTGTTCGACGCCGCGGCCGACCTCCTGGACCACGTTGGGGACGTCGCCGGGCTACGCGCCGGGCTCCACACAGCCCTCCCGGAGGGTGTCCGCCTGCTGGTCCAAACGGGTCTCCCCTACACCGACGAGGTGGGCCCCCTGGACCGGATCGGTACGGTCCTCAAGGCGCCGATCACCCACGAGCGCACCAACGCTTACGGATACGCCCAGGTCCACGGGACATGGAACGGCACCCTGATTTCGGGCAGCCACCTCTACGCGGACCGGCCGCACATCGAGAAGCCGTGCACCCACCCGGCCACCGAGCTCAGCCGCCGGATCCGCACCCTCATCCCGTGGTCCCGGCAGAGCTGGACACGGTGGGCCGAGAGCGTTCACATGTACGACGAGCACGGCACTCCCCGCCTGCACGTGGTCCTGACCCCGGACGGGTCGCTGGACGAGGCCCTCGCCGCGCTGCTCGACGCCACCGGCACCCTGCAGTACCGCCACGAGCGCAAGCACGACTACGTCGCGCACGGATCCGTCCTCCTCGACGACGGCACCGTGGTCACCGCGTCGTCCATCGAATCGCAGACCACAGGGGGTACCGCATGACGTACGAGACCGACCTCGCCACCGCCAAACGCGCCGGCCGCGCGTGGGGATGCCCATGCGGAGAGGACAACCCGCCGCACTACGACGCGTGCCACGCCTGCCAGCGTCCGTCCTGGACCTGCGCCAGCTGCGGCACCGTCCACTCCACCGCCTTCAGCCAGTGCGGGGAGTGCGAGAACAGCATCCCCGGCGAGCTGCTCGGAGGCCGCGAGGAGGGCTTCGACATGACGTGGCAGGAGTTCGTTGCTCTGCAGGTGGGCCCCCGCCGCGTCGGAGGCCGCTATGACCACGGCGAGCACGGCAGCGAGTACGAGGTTCTCGCCATCGACCGCGGTCCGCGTACCGGCTGGCCGTCGTGGCAGATCACCGTACGCGGCCGGGACGGCGAGGTGCGCGAGCACTGCACCGGCTGGGACTCCCGGCGGGACCGAGTCGTCGCCCAGGCCCCGGCCGACGTCACCGTGGTGTCCATCGGCCGCCTGCACGACGACGTCGAGGGCGAGCACGCCGACGTCCTTACCAGGGCCACCATCGCGCTCGACCTGCGCAAGCACTTCCGCGACCCGCACGTCCGCGCCGACCTGCGCCAGCTCACCGCCCACGACCAGGTCGTGCGCGACACCGTGATGGACACCCCGGGCGTGCGGCAGGTCCTCGCCGCGACCGCGCTGCAGGTCCAGGGCTACCTCGCCGGGCCCACGGCCGCGCCGGTCATCGTCGTCACGCAGTGCGCCGGCGGACGCCACAGGGCAGCTACCACGGCGATGGCCCTGCGCGCCGTCGTCGCCGGGGACGTCGAGCAGGCCGCCGCGTACGGACTGGCTGACGCCGCCAAGGAGTTCACCATCCGCCGCCTGAGCGTCGACCTGGTCCACCGCGACCTCGACAAGGACGTCGTCGAGCGCTGACCCCGTGCCGCACGACGAAGGGCGCCCGCAGCCATTGGAGCTGGCTGCGGGCGCCCTTTCGACTGTACCGGCCCCGATCCGTACGGCCGTGGGTGCCGCACGGTCAGGATCGCGGGGACATCAGCCCAGCACCCGCCAGGGCTCCCGGCCGTCCTTGCCGGGGCCGGCCTGTGCCCACATCTCACGGTTGAACTGCTCGTACGCCTCCTGCAGGTATTCGGGCGACAGGTGGGAGGCGTTGGCCAGGGTCTCGAAGGTCTCCCCTTCGGCGAGCGACTTTTCGACTGCTTCGTGCAGGCTGATCTGAGTCCGGCGGCTGGCTTCGGCCAGGTCGGCGACCAGGTCCGTCCAGCGGCCCTCGCGCAGGCTCTTCGCAGCGTTGTCGGCGATCAGGTCAGCGGCCACGGTCAGGCCCGCATCCATCGTCTGCAGGTCCTCGGACAGTTCCTTGGTCTTCTTGCCGGGAATCCTCATGGCGGCACAGTAGAACCCTCTGGCCCTCGCCCGCTTTCGGTCAGCCCTTCACGCAGCCGTAGAGCATGGCGCCGAGCACGAACACGGCGGCGATCTTCATCGTGCCCTTGAAGCCGAACAGCCTGATGAGCACGGGTGTTCCCCCTTTGGAGTCGGTCGACGGGATAGCGGACCATTGTCGGGGCTGCGATCTCCGCCCGTCAGCCGGATCACGAAAACGCTCCCTACGAACACGAGGCTGGGCCGTTGGCCCGTGCCCCGGGAGCGCTGCCATCCGGGCCCGTCGCCCAGGTCGGAGGGCCGTGGACCCTCGGCGGGGCGCTCCGGTGCCACGATGGAGCCATGAGCACGGCCGGCCGTAACACTGTCTCGGGCCGCACCTACCGCCGCACCCGCCCGCGCGGGTTCGCGCCCTGGTCGCCCCGGCCGGAGAAGCTGCTCCTGGTCGAGCAGATCCGCCAGGTCCTGGACGAGTACCGCGCCTACCTGCCGCTCACGGCGAGACAGGTGTTCTACCGGCTGGTGGGCCGCTTTGAGTACCCCAAGAAAGAGCAGGCGTACGACCGGCTGCAGGAGACCCTCAACCGGGCCCGCCGCGCCCGGCTGATCCCCATGGGCGACATCCGCGACGACCGCGCCGAGGTCCTGGGCCTGCCCGCCGGCTACCGCGACCCCGAGGACTGGTGGGACACGGTGAAGGCTTCCGCCCGCTCGTACGCCCGGCCGCTCGATCAGGGGCAGCCCCGTGTGGTCGAGGTATGGGTCGAGGCCCAGGGCATGATGCCGATGATCTCCCGCGTCACCGAGCCGCTCGGGGTCGCGGTGTACGGATCCGGCGGGTTCGAGTCGGTGTGCGCGAAGCACGCCGCTGCCCTGCGCATCGCCCACCGAGAGGTCCCCACCACCGTGCTCAGGATCGGCGACCGCGATCCGAGCGGGCTGAGCATTCTCGACGCCGCCGCCGAGGACGTCGCCCAGTTCATCGAGGAGATGGGCGGCACCCTGCCGACCGTGAAGCAGCTTGCCGTCACCGAACAGCAGATCACCGAGTACGGGCTGGCCACCGCGCCGCAGAAGCGGACCGACCGTCGCGGCGACCACATGAGCGCCACCGTCCAGGTCGAGGCTCTCGGACCCGATCAGCTTGTCGCTCTTGTCCGCGCCGGGGTGGAGGAGCTGGTCGACCTGGAGATGCTGGAGCGGGTCAAGGCTGCGTCCGAGCGTGAGCGGCCGGACCTGGTGGAGCGAGTCGAGCGGCTGCTCTGACCCAACGGGCCGGGGCACAGTCCTGTGGCCGGGGCGCGTGGTACCCGGGGGCTTCGCCGCCCCCGGGACCCCGCTGCCCGTCACTCCCCGGCGCGAAACGGCATCGTCGTGGTGCAGATCCGTGCGCGCCGTGAAGCAACGGGGTTGTGGTCAGAGGCTCGCGTCCGGTGGGCGGTTCTGTACGGGCGGGGTGCCGTCCGTGTTCGTCAGCAGGGCCGATCGGTACACCGACCAGAACTTCAGGGTGGAGAACGTGACGTCGACGAATGCCGGTCCGGCGGGGCCCAGGATCATGGACTGGCTGCTCGGGTCGTCGGGCGGCAGGTGGTTCGGTGGCTCCATCAGGGCCTCCCAGGGCTGACGGCAATGAGTACGTGATGCCGTCGTACGCCACCGCCGGCCGCCGCGGGGCCCTCACATGCTCAGGGTCCCGCGCGGCGGGAAACGATCTCTCTGCCCGGACCGCCCAGCGGGCCTAACGCTTCTGCCAGGCCCCGCACTTACACGGCCTGTCCTTGTCCTTGATCTCGCGGCGGGCGCCGCAGTTTGGACACGCACCCTGCACCGGCATCGTCCGGTCCTTCCGGTCGCTTCGTACGGATCACGGCAGCTTCCCAGCCGTCGAGCGCGATCTCAAGGCGTCACCCGGACGGGCGGCATCCCCGCCCCAACTCCCAAGCGTCGTCCCGGCGATGACATCGTGTGTCGCCATGAGGACGACACCCCCGGGCAACGGACCGGACGACGGGCCCCCGGCCGAGCGCGAGCGGGCCGCCGCCTGGTCGCACCTGTCGAGCGTCGACGAGGAGGACTACGGCTTCGAGTCGGTGTACTGGCCCGGCGGAAAGGTCGCCGACGTGGCCGAGCGGCTCGACGAGGTGATCGAGCGGGCGTACGTCTCCGACTTCACGAGCCTGTCCCCCACCGACCTGCTCGCGGCGCTGCTGGTCATCCGCAAGCTGCGCGACGACTTCACCGTGGCCGAGGGACACCTGATCGAGGCGGCCCGGAAGAAGAACGCGACCTGGGCCCGGATCGCCCCGGCCTTGGAGGTCAAGAGCAGGCAGGCGGCAGAGCGCCGCTACCTGCGGCTGTGCGGGAACGCCTCCGACGCCAACCCCGGGCGCACGCAGAGCGAGCGGGTGGAGAGGGAGCGCGACAGCCGGGCCAACCAGCGCGCCCAGCGGCAGTGGGTCGAGGCCCACGCCGCCGAGATCCGCGCCCTCGCGCTGCGCCTCGCCGCCGTCGAGGACCTGCAGGAGCGGGCCGACCGCAGCGAGTACGCCTTCCAGGACAAGCTCAACAAGCGCATCTTCCCCCGGCCCGCCTACACCCCGGCGCGCTGGCCCGCAGCTCTGACCAGGGCGATCGAGCGTGACGACGTCCACGCGATGTTCGCCGAGACCCGCAACGCCACCCTGCCCGAGGTCGTTTCCCTCGACGGGCACCAGGAGCTGGTCGACGCCATCACGCAGCTGCACCGCGGCGCCTCCGGCGCCGGCTTCGAGGTGCTCAAGGAACGCTGGGCCCGCCGCTACGGGCCCGACCCCGACGAGGACGAATGAGCACGAGCACGGCCTGGTCGGACGAGTCCTTCCACGAGCACGACGACACCGGCTTCTACATCATCGCCGCGGCCCTCATCCCGGACGACGTCCAGGAACACGTACGCAAGGAGATGCTGCGCCTGCAGGCCCGCCACTCCTCCACGAAGGTGCACTGGACCAAGGCCGACCGGACCCAGCGCGCCGAGCTGGCCCGCGCCGTGGCCGCCCTCGACGGGCTGCACGTCGTCGCCATCGGAGCCCCCGTCAGACCGCGCCGACAGGAGCGCGCCCGCGCCCACTGCCTGAACCTGCTGGTCTGCGAGCTGCACTGGTTCGGGGTGGAGCACCTGTTCATGGAGGCCCGCGACCCGGTCCTCAACGCCCGCGACGTCGCCACCGTCCAGCAGGCCCGGTACGCCCTGCCGAAAGACGCCCGCTTCCGCCTGGACCACCTGCCCGGGGCCGCCGAGCCGCTGCTGTGGGTCGCGGACATCGTGGCCGGCGCGGTGCGCGCCGAGAAGCTGGGCGATCCCCGGTACCGGGCCATCCTCGGTGAGCGGGTCATCGACTTCCCCGTCGAGGTGCGCTGACCCCGGGCCCAGACATGCGCCAGGCCAGGCTCCCGGTAATGCCCCAGGTCACCTGGCCCCACGTCTTCCAGGGGCCCACGACCCCTGACGTCCCTGCCAGGCTACCGCGCGCGGCCCGCCGGCCGGAAGCGCAGCACGCCCGGCCGGGGCGCCTACAGTCCCGCGCGCCGGTCCTCCGGGGTGCCCAGCAGGATCGGGGCGATCTCCGGGTGTGCGTGCACCGCCTGCCGCAGCGCGTGCACGGTCAGGCCCGCCCGCCGCGCAGTGGGCCCCAGCTCTTGTCTGTGGTGCAGCACCAGGTCCACCGCCGTCTCGGTCACCGCGTCCCGCCGGACGTCCAGAGCCCGGCGCTGCCGGTCCAGGATCCGCAGCCGCTTCTCCGTCTCGCTGTAGAAGGCCATGGACCCATGGCAGCGCAGGGCCGGTCCGGCAGACAACGGGATCAGCCGAGTTTCCTGTTGCCCAAAACGGAATGACCTGATCCGGTATCCCGTGCAGCAGCCGCCTTCTCGGCGTCGTCGGCGAGCACGTCGACCAGCTGACGGAACCGCAACAGCGCCGGGTCACGCCCCTCGACATAGCGCAAGACGAAGATCGCGTTTTCGAGCAGCAGACCGAGACGACCGACGGGCCGGAGGCGCATCGCCGCCTCCATCGTGGCCTGTCCCCACGGGATGCGGGCGAGACCCTCAGCGAACCGCATCTCCTCCGGGTACGGGAGCCACTGCCCGCTCACGTACTCCTGCTGCAGGCGCTCGACGTCGCGGGTAAGGACCCTCCACGCCACATCGGCGGCCCCCATGTCGGGGCAGTCGGGGGCGGGCCGTCCGGAGGAGCAGGGCTCGCACAGACCGACGGGTCGGGGCGGGCCAACTGCCGGATGCAGGACGACGGTCACTCCGGGAGCTGCCGGGACGGGGACGGAAGCGCAGGCGCACAGATGGCAGGTGGGCGGGACGGCCGCCAGGTGGCGCGAGCATTTCCGGCTGTGCTCGGGACTGGGTGGGATCACGCCGTGCTCAACGACGCGCCGGCCGCAGCGGTGCGGCACCCGGCTGCCGCCGGTTACTCCGCCGCGGGCCTGGGGCTTTGAAGAGAGAGGCGTGGTTGCTGGCGGTGGGGGTTTCGCCTGGCCGGACCTGGGGCTGATGTCCGGTGGGGGCTGAGGCCGGCCGGACGGCTCCCGTACCTCCGCACGCCGCATACCGCGTGCACGCATCGCTGGGGCGGACTTTCGTGGGCTGAGGCCGAATCAGCTGGTCAGAGAGTTGCTGCTGGTTGTCGTCTGCAGGAACGCCCAGGCGGGGGTGGCTCCGCTCATGAAGTCGTCCTCGCCGAGGCTGCGTTCGCCGTCGACCACGGCCGGCACGGCGGAGGGGTCGATGCGGGGGAACAGCAG
>NZ_JBIAWT010000021.1:0-52525 GCF_042895955.1 Streptomyces sp. NPDC001339
GCTGCGCGGCACACGCAACGGCACGTGCCCCGCATGCGGGACGACCGGCACGGAACTCGTCCACACCCGGTTCCACAGCGACACCGACATACGCCTCGGCGAAGGCCATGCCCTCGCGCAGCCAGGGGAACCCGCCGTGGTGCAGGGCCTGGGGGCCCTGGAAGTAGTAGCAGCCGCCGAACACCTCGTCGGCCGACTCTCCCGACAGGGCGACAGCGGAACGTTCCCGTACACCCTTGAACAGCAGGTACAGGGAGGTGTCGAAATCTCCCCAGCCGGGCAGGTCGCGGGCGTGCAGACCGATGTCCTCGTATTCGATGAGCAGGTCATTGCTCAGCACGATGGGAGTGTGATGGCACTGCACGTGGTCGGCGACCTCGCGCGCGAAGGGTGCGTCGAGGGATGACCACCAGGTGACTTCCGGGGTACTGCTGCTGGTGATCTTGTCACTGTCGACGAAGTCGACAGCGAAACTGTCCCGGGTCTGACCAGTGGAGGCACACAGGTTCTTGGCCGCCAGGGCGGTCATGGCACTGGAGTCGACCCCGCCGGACAGCAGGGAGCACAGCGGGACATCGGAGATGAGCCGGCGTGCAGTGATGTCGTCCAGATATTCCCGGACGGTGCAGATGGTCTCCTGCCCGGTGCCGGTGTGCGGAGCGCTGGCCAACTGCCAGCAGCGCCGCTCGACGCCGCCTTCGCGGGTGAGTTCGAAGACGTGGCCCGGCCGCAGCTCGCGCATTCCGCAGCAGATGCCCTCCCCAGTGGTCCGTGGGCCGGGGAAGATCAGCAGTTCGGCCAGGCCGGTCCGGTCGACGCCGGCGTAGATCTTGGGATTGGCCAGGACCGCCTTGGGCTCCGACCCGAAGACCACTCCCCCGTCCAGCGAGTAGTAGTAGAGCGGCTTGATGCCCAAGCGGTCTCGTACCAGCAGCAGGCGCTCGTGGCGCTGGTCCCAGACGGCGAAGGCGCACATGCCGTTGAGCCGGCCGACGAAGGCGTCGCCCCACTCCAGTAGGCGTGGAGGACGACCTCGGTGTCGGAACGGGTACGGAAGATATGCCCCAGGGGGTTGTGGCCGACAGGCCGGTCGTCGAAGCGATGGCGCGGTCCGACCACTGGGGGTGGGGCAGGACGATGCGCGCGGCAGCAGCCGTCCGCTCGGCCAGCGTCAGCGGCAGTCCGTGCCCGACGTTCGACTCCACGGCCAGTACGAAGGCATCGGCCTCGGAACCCTCGAAGAAGCGGACCGCGATCTTTGAACAGCCCCGTATCAGTGCCACCCTCAGTCGGTGCATTCCGTCGATAACCCGCATCGTCGAACGGTGCACGACAATCGGCGGCGGCGCCCGCTCTTCGCCCCGAGGCAGTGCTGTCCGTGAGCGTCAACAACGGCGGCCATGGCCAGGCCTCGGCTCTGCCAGTCGTTGCGGACCACGTACCGGATCTTGAGACCACGAGCAGCCCATGGCAGGCTCATACCGCATGATCGATGAATTCGCGAAAAACAACCTGCACGGGAGACTGCGACAGGACCGCAAGGCGCTGCTCTGGAAACTCGACGGCTTGTCCGAATACGACGCCCGCCGACCTTTGACAGCGACCGGGACCAACCTCCTCGGCCTGGTCAAACACCTGGCCACCGTCGAAGCCAGGTACTTCGGCGAGGTCTTCGACCGCCCTTCCCCGGAACCGCTGCCCCGGTGGCAGGACTCCAACGGCAGCGATCTGTGGGCGACCGAGGACGAGACCCGCGATCAGATCATCGCGTTCTACCGGCGCACGTGGGAACACTCGGACACGACGATCAACGAGCTTCCCCTCGACGCCCCCGGCCACGTGCCGTGGTGGCCGGAACCTCATGCCGACACAAACCTGTTCGCCATCATCATCCATGTCCTCGGCGAAACCATCCGGCACGCCGGACACGCCGACATCCTGCGCGAGAGCCTCGACGGCCGAACCGGGCTGCGCGCCGAACACGAGAAGCAGATCGACGAGGAAGCCCGTGCAGCCCACTGCGCGAAGATCGAGCAGGCCGCCAGGTCGGCCGCACCAATCAAGGCTTAGTGGTCGGCGCTCGAAGTCCTTCGGGGGTGATCGTGCGGTGAGACGGGCGGAGGATTCTTCCTGCCGATCGAGTGTGTGTCGGTCGAGCCTGGTCAGCAGATCGTTCAAGTCGGAGGTGGTAAACCTCCACGGGAATGGCTGTGCCGTGGCGTTGTAGCGGTCTTCGAAGGCTCGGAGCCGGTCCCGGACTTCGCTGAGGTCCGTGAAGTCGTTGGGTGAGACGACCTTGCGCTGGAGAGACGATGGAGAAGAAGACCTCGATCTGGTTCGTCCAGGAGGCGTGCACCGGGGTGTGAACCACGACCGCGTGAGGAAACGCCCTGGTCAGGCGATCTGTGGCCTTCTTCCCTCGGTGGGAGGAGCCGTTGTCGACGATCCAGAAGACGCGTCTGGCACTGGGGTAGGGCTCGGTGGTCATGACCTGGGTGACCAGGTTCATAAAAGGCCTGATGCCCGTTGTGGGTTCGCAGCGGCCAAAGACACGGGCGCGATGGACGTCGTAGGCGGCCAGGTAGGCCACCGCGCCACCGCGGTCGTATTCGTGGTTCACGCGCATGGCCCGGGTACCAGTGTCGGGTGGCAGCGGCAACGCGCTTGGAGGGAAGTCTTGTCATCCGCAGAGATCACGTACTCGTCCTCGCCCAGCGGAACGTCATCGAAGGTGCGGGCGTACAGATCCAGCACGCGTGCGGCCTTGGGCCGGAAGGCAGGCCGCGCACGAAGATCCAGGACCGGTACTGCCAGGGCTTGAGCGCGTCCTGCCTGAGCCAGCGCCACACAGCGGAAGTGGAGATCGACCCGGCGATGGACTGGGCGACCACCTCCCGGGCCAGCTCCGGACACGACCAGCGCGACAGCGGCGCGCCGGTCCCGGCGGGTAACTGACAGGCCAGCGCCTTGACCTCGGCAACCTGCAGCGCAGTGAACGAGACCGGCCGGCCCGACCGCTTGCGGTCAGCCGGGACAGGCAGTCCTCCGGCAGCGAAGCGGCCCCGCCAGGTGCGCACCGTGTCCACGTGCAGCCGCGTCTGCATGGCTATTCGGGCGTTGGGACGCCCTCGGGTAGCCAAGAGCACGATGGTTGCCCGCTGCCGGGCCTGATGCGGGGTCTTGTGGCCGTAGGCCATCTTTTTCAGCCAGTGGCGTTCAGAGGCGGTCAGCATGACGGGCACGGCGGAGGCGAGGGGCATGGGAGGAAAGCGACCGATTCTTCGAGGCAACGGGGAACGGGCCGGCACCAGGGCGTACCCGTCTCTATATCCTGCGACGTCAGGGCAGAGCCCCCGAGTTGCCGAGGAAAACCGTTGGGCCGCCCGACTTGCCTCAGGCATGATCGACTCGTGGACACCTACCTGGAGACCGAGCGCCTGGCCCTGCGCCGCTTCACTGCCGATGACGCGGACCTGCTGATCGAGCTGGACAGCGACCCGGCGGTGATGCGCTACCTGACCGGCGGCAATCCGACCGCGCCGGAGCTCGTCCGCGAGCGCGACCTGCCGAAAATCCTCGCCGGCTACGAGAAGTGGGGCGGCGACCTCGGACTATTCGCCGCACACGAGAAGGACAGCGGCGCGTTCATCGGCTGGTTCCACCTGCGTCCCGAGCCGGAAGGCCCGCTGGACGAAGCCGAACTCGGCTACCGGCTGCGTCAGGCGGCTTGGGGCAAGGGTTATGCCACCGAGGGCTCGCGGGCCCTGCTGGGCAAGGCGTTCACAGAGCTCGGTGTGCGCATGGTCTGGGCTGCGACGATGTCCGTGAACCACGGTTCGCGCAACATCATGGAGAAGCTCGAAATGACGCTCGCGGACACCATCCCCACCCCCTCCGACATGGAGATGATCGAGGGCTCCGAGCATGGAGGCGTACGGTACGAGATCACCAAGGAGCAGTGGAAGCAGCAGTAGCCACGGCGTGAACGACCGTTCCGCATCCACGCCCACCGGAACCGGCAGGTGGACGGCAGGAGCCGTACCAGGTTGAACCCGAGGCCCGCCACGGACTGTTGGCTGCCGTCAACGACGCCCCTTACTGGGCAATCAGCGACTGGGACCGGCAGCAATAGCGGCGGCGCTGACACGACGGCCGTCCCCAGGCAGCAGCCTCGCTCTGCAACCAAGACACCCGCACCGGTCTCACCACAAGTCCTGCTCCGGGGCCAACCCCGAAGGAGTTCGAGCGTTGACCACTTAGTTAGACATACCAGGCAGCCTGACATCAGCTCCCCTACCGGCGCTTGCGATTTCCGAACACCCGGCCACCTGATATGCCCGCGTCACCCGATGTGGGCGTTCAGTCCACGCCTTCGTCGTCCTCGTCCAGCTCGGGCGCGTCCAGGTCGCGCAGCGGGCGCAGGGCGCCGGCGGCCAGGGTCGAGGCGGTGAGCTGTAGCGGCCGAGCAGGTTCAGGTTGCGGTGCTTGAGTGGGCAGAGCCGGGTGATGTCCTCCGCGCGGATCTCGTGGCTCCCGGCCCGGAGCTGGGCGACGGCAGCGTCGATGTAACGGGTCGTCCAGAGCGCGATGGCGTTGAGGACCAGGCCGAGCGAGCCGAACTGGCCCTCCATGCCGTCCCGGTACGCCTGGCGGATAGTGCCGCGCTTGCCGTGGCACACACGTCCCGGGCCAGCTTGCGGCGGGAGTCCTGGACGGTGAACTGCCGGTTCATCTGCCTCCGGTAGGTGCCGTCGACCGGGTCGACCCCGCACAGCAGATGCTCGGTCTTGGCGATCCGCCCGTACTCCGCGAACGCCGCACCCAGCGGAGTCGGGCGCCCCTCACGTCCGAACATGCGCAGCAGTCGTAGGCACGGACCTGGTTGGTGACCAGGGAACCGGCGACCTTCAGCACGTCCGGCCGATGCGTGATCACCTTGTGTGGACGACGGCGTAATTCCCCACGAACCGCGTGACTGTGTCGGCGTAATTCCCCACCTCGGTGTCGGGGTAATTCCCCATGGGGACGGCGGTCAACAGGTGAGCGAGCACGCCGATCGCACCCACAGACTTAGGACTCAGTCTGTCCTATTTCCCTAGTAGCGTCCGGCCCATGAAAGATGAAGCCACGTCAGCCTCCACGTTCCGCTACTCAGCTGTCACGTTCGACTGCCCCGACCCCGCCGAACTGGCCCGCTTCTACGGAGACGCCCTCGGCCTGCCGGTCGTCTTCTCCACCGATGACTTCGTTCTGCTCGGTCAAGACGGTGCGGCGGGACTGGGCTTCAACCGGCTCGCCGACTATCGCCGTCCCACCTGGCCGGACCCTTCCCAGGGAAAGCAGGCCCATATAGAACTCGGCGTCGACGACTTGGACGCCGCTGAGGCTCGCCTGCTCGCTCTGGGGGCCGTCAAGCCCGAATACCAGCCGGCCCCCGACCGGTGGCGGGTCCTGCTGGATCCCGCAGGCCACCCGTTTTGCATCTCCACCCTGGTCTGAGCAAACTGCAAGCCGTCCACCATGCGGGCAATCCCCGCTGTCTGCCTGCACTGACCGGCCGAAGGCCGGTCAGTGCTCGTTCACCAACGTTCCCGTTTCAGGTGGTTTGAGGATCAAGCACCGCTGCGCCCTGGTTCCTCCTGGTTCCCATGGGAATGCCGGTGTCCGGTTGAGGGTCCTGGCCATATCGGAGCCGCTCGTGCCCCTCGATGCCACGGGCCGAGGGTCGACGGACACACCGGACGGCAAGGAGAAAGTTCGCCGTGGTCGACATCACCGAAATCTACATCCATTGGTACGCGGGCCGGTCGAAGAGCCAGGTCGGAGCCTCGCTGGGGTTGGATCGCAAGACGATCAGGAAGGATCTGCGGCCGGCGGAAGAGGCCGGGATCAACCCGGGCGGGCCGCCGATGACCGAAGAGGACTGGGCCAAGCTGATCAAGAGCTGGTTGCCAGAGCTTGCCTCACGGCGCCCGAACCAGCTGACCTGGCCGGAGATCGAGCAGCACCGCGAATACGTCAAGAGCCTGCTGCCGACGACCACGGTCACCACGATCCACCAACGACTTCGGGACGAGCACAAGCTGAAGGCATCCCTGACGGCCTTCCGCCGCTGGGTGCACGCGAACCTGCCGGACGAAACGAACAAGCCGCAGGTCACCGTGCTGCGGGACGACGTGGAGCCAGGCTCCGAAGCCCAGGTCGACTACGGGTTCATGGGCCAGTGGATCAACCCCGGCACCGGAAAACGGCACCGAGTCTGGACGTTTGTGATGGCGCTGCCCTGTTCACGGCGCATGTTCGTGCGGCCCGTGCTGCACATGGACCAACGCGCATGGGCCGAAGCCTTCCGCTTCTTCGGCGGGGTCCCGCGCAGGCTGGTGCCGGACAACCTGCGAACGGCCGTGGACAAGCCCGACCTCTACGACCCGAAAATCAACAAGGCGTACGCCGAACTCGCCACCTACTACGGGACATTGGCCGACCCAGCCAGATCCCTGCATCCGAAGGACAAACCGCGGGGCGAGCGACCCATGCCCTACATCCGCGACTCATTTTGGAACGGGCGCCAGTTCACCTCCCTCGACCACATGCGGGCCGAGGCCCTCACCTGGGCCAGAACCGTCGCCGGAAAACGGAAGTGCCGGCCGCTGGGTGGCGCCAGCCCGCTGTCGGTCTTCCAGGCCGTCGAGGCCAAGGCCCTGCTGCCACTGCCGGATGCGCCGTTCGTGCCGGCCCGCTGGTCGACCGCGACCGTCGGCCCGGACATCCACATCAAAGTCGGCCGCACCCTACTACTCGGTGCCCTGGAAGCTCATCGGCCGACGCGTGGATGTCCGCTCCACGGCCACCTTGGTCCAGGTCTTCCGCGACGGCGATCTGGTCAAGACCCACGCTTCCCTGGACCAGGGCAAACGCACGGACAAGAACGACTGCCCGCCGGAGAAGATCACCTTCCAGATGCGCACGCCGGTGTGGTGCCGCCCTTCGGGCTTTGCCCTGCGCCAGCTCACCGCAGCCCAGGCCGACGACTTCTACGAGCTGGTCAGCGAACGGCAAGGCCGGTCCTTGATCATCACGAGCAACAGGGCGCCCAGCAAAGCGCACATGTTCCGGCGAACCCGTGCGAGGCAGCGCCTGAACAGCACAGGTTCAAGATCAGAGAGCATGTCGGGAAGCCGCACGTATCCTGCAGGTTGTGACAGCGAAATATGTACTGGAAGGCGCCCAGATCAGGACACTCGAGGACTTCTGGCGAGTCATCGGTGAAGCGATCAACGGTCCCGACGGCTACTTCGGCAAGAACCTCGATGCCTTCGCCGACTGCCTCAGCGGTGGTTTCGGGACTCCAGACGACGATGACTACGAGGTTGAGTGGCGGGATCACCAGGTGTCTCGCGAGCATCTGGGCTATGCGGAGACGGCTCGCCAGCTGGAGATCCTCCTCTCTCGCTGCCACCCCACGAACCGCCCTGCTTTCAGTGCCGAACTGGCCGACGCGCGTGAGAAGCGCGGAACGACGGTCTTTGACTGGCTGCTCGAGATCTTCGAGGACCGGGCTCCCGGAGTTCTCTGCCTTCGGTAGTCACGATGGATGCTGGGCTTTTCACTCCCTGCCCGGCAGTCGGCCTTCGTCGACGTGATCGCCGAGATAGATCAAGACAGCTTGCGGATCCATGCCGAAGGCGGCTGCGACGAGCTTGGGGTCCATGGTGTTCACGAGGTCGACGAGGCGGGTGCTGCGGATCATCCGGGGTGGGAAACCGCGGTCGTCAAGGACGTGGGAGAGATAGGCGGTTGAGGCCGGGCTTCGCCCGGCCTTTGTTCCTTTGGTGACTATGACATGCGGGTTGTTGGTCCGTCATGCCCCACGGTGGTTCAGGCACCGTTGCAGCACCGTCCAGGAGGCGGGGTCCAGTGGAACGGGATGAGGGCGCTTGCCGAGCCTGACCGTCTGGGTGACGCGGTCCACGTCGCTGATCTGCAGCAGGCGGGCCTCCGAGCTGGATGCCCCGTGAAGCAGGGCGAGCATTCCCACCAGTGCCTCGTGCGGGTGGACGTGCTCGCCGGTGACCCATCTGCGAAAGAGGTGACGCTGCTGGTCGAGGGTGAGGGTGTTGTCGCGGAAGCCGTTGGTCTGCTGGGCGACCAGGCCGTGGGTCGGATCGATCAGCGCCAGCTTGTGGAACCGCGCGAAGCGGAAGAACTGCCGCAGCACGGTCAGCCGTCGTTTTCGAGCCTTGGGCAGTGTCGTGAGGAAGGCTTCGATGTCGTGGACGTCGACGAGCGACCAGTCGTCCTTGCCCTGCTCGCCGGTCGTCTCGCGCAGAAAGCCCAGCTTGCCGCAGCGCGGACAGGTCCGCTGGCCGGCCAGCTGCCCGGCCTGCGCCGACACTCGCGGCACAGCTTGTTCTGCGGTGACCTGACCGGATGTCCGCACTGTTCGCAGACAGGCGAGCAGATCGTGCAGCGACCTGTGTCGCTCTGCAGGACTCGGTCGCGTCCGCACGAGGGACACGGCGCCTTGGCCGCCTGTTCCTTCATCCGGCGCCAGCACAGCCAGCAGTGGAGTCGGTCGAGATATCCCACGAGGGCACCGCAAGTGACGCAGTCCCGTTGTTTCTTGCCCATCGTGGCCCACCGTCACAGGGGCGGCATCGACCGGCCCCGGGCCGAGGCGGCCTGCGGCAGGTCGGCGACCGGGCGAGGGGGTGCGATCGGCCTCTCGACGGGGGTGGTGTCGACCTCGATCAAGTCGTTGGGGGTGCACTCCAGCGCGGTGCACAACGCGGCCAGCGTGGTCATCTTCACCTGCGAGGGTTCCTTGGCGGACAGGGCGCACACCGACGCCGAGGACAGCTCCAGGCCGGCCTTCTCGGCCAGCAGTCGCCGCAGTTCGGTGCCGGTCCACACCTCGCGCTCGGCGGCGGCCATCCGCAGCCCCCATTGGATCTTCACGCCGTGGTGTCCTTCCCGCTCAGCTCGGCCAGAGTGCTGGAGACCGCACGCTGATAGGCGTCCTTGATGAACGTCGCCGACGGCCGGACATATCGCATTGTCGAGCTGACCGTCCAGTGACCGAGCATCTGCTGGATCGCCACGAGATCGACGCCGCGTTCGTAGTTGTGGGTCGCGCATGCTCTTCTCAGGGCATGCGGGCTGAACCAGTCGGCCGCCGGGCGGCCTTCGAGTTCCATCAGATAGCGCAGGCGGTTGCGGATGGTCCCGCGATGCAGGGGGCCGCCGGACTCGTCGGCGAACAGCACCGGCGAGTCGGGAAACTTGGGCCGCACGTCCTCCAGGAACCATCGCAGCACCAGGTCGAGGCCATCCAGCATGGGCACCTATCGCGGCCGCGGCCCAGAAGTATGGGCGCCCTTTCCGAAGCGGACGTGGAGTTTGCCGAATGGGCCGCGGGAAAAGTGCAGGTCCGGCTTCTCCAGCAGCGATGCCTCCTCGGAGCGGAGGCCGGCGTGATACAGCGTCCGGAACATCGCGTAGTCCCGTGCGGCCGGGCCGTACTTCCTCGCGGTCGCGATCCGCTGCTTCATGAAGTCGAAGAACTCACTCACCCGCTCCGGCGTCGGCGGCGGCAGCAGGGCCGGGGAATCGTCGCCGACGTGACGGCAGGCGTTGAACTCGTCGATCGGGCAAACCAGCCGGACGCCGAGCACGGCCTCGATCTCGGCCGCCTTGCGGGCCTGCAGGAACCGGTGGAAGCCCTTGAAGATCTGCACATACTCGCGCCGGGTGGACGTCTTGCGGCCCTGGAGCGCGAGGTTGCCGACCACGCGGTCGATGTCCTCGGGCGTCACCTCCCACGCGGGCCGGCCCAGGGCTTTGAGGGGCCGCTCCAGCTGTCCGATGTCGTTGTCGATGGTCACTGGACTGAACCCGCGGGCCCGCCACGAGGCAACGAATGCGTCGACGCACGCGGTCTGGAACTGCCACGGATCCGTCGCCAGCGGCTCCTGCGGGACGGCCCCGCCCGCGATGACCTGCAGTCTCGCCTCGGCCACCGGCACACCTTCCTCGCACCTGAACGGTCAAGGTGACACCTTCAAAACCGTGGCGTCACCGCGAGAATCAACGAGGACCCAGGAGGAAGATACGGCCAGGTGGCAGCGGCAACTCCTGTGAGGGAACAAGTGTCAGCCCCAGACGGCTGGACAAAGACGTTCACGGACCCTCGGCTCTGCACGGCCATCGTCGACCGGCTGACCTACAACGGCACCATCATCGAGACCGGCACCGACTCCTACCGCCTCGCGTCCACGCGGGCAGCGGGCCGAGGAACCCGCCAAGGCTGGCTGAGTCGGGGCGGGGGTGGCGCGGTGGCTGATGCCGCTTCCGGTCCTCGGCCCTCATCGGTTCGATGCTCAACAAGGTGTCCTGGCCCAGGGCTTCGAGGAGCCCGGGACAGCGGCATTAACAGGTGATGCCTGCTGACACGGGCATGAGTGACATCCGAGTGGGAGATGGCCGGTCTTCGACCGTGAGGCGGCACTGCCCCCAGCGAGCCGTTACGCCTCCAACATGCCGGTGACCAGCAGCCGCAGCGACGCCGCAAGCCGTTGAGCCTCTCCCTGCCCCAGCAGGTGCACGATCGGTCCGTTCTGCAGAGCGCCAAGCAGGACATGGGCCAGCAACTCGGCGTCCAGGTCAGGGCGTTCCTGGATGATCAGCGCGCTGATGTGGCCGTGCCAGAACCCGTAGACCGAGTGCTGTTCGCGTGAGTCCTCCTGTGTGTCGCGGGAGGCTGTCGCCTCCTGGCCGAGAGCGGCCAGGAGGCCCTTGTTACGGCCGACCATGTCCACGACCGCGTCGAGGAAGGCCAGCAGTCGCTGCCCGGGCGGGGCTCCCGGGCCCAGCGGCGGGGGGCCGTCCGTGACCGATTCGCGCAGGGCGTGGGCTCGCTCCAGCATCAGCTCTCGCATCAGGCCCGCGCGGCTGCCGAAGCGGTGGAACACTGTGCCCTTCCCGACCCCGGCCGCGGCAGCGATGCGCTCCATCGAGACCTGCTCCGGAGGGTGTTCGGAGAGGAGGCGCTCGGTGGCCTTCAGGATCGCGTGCCGATTGCGTGCCGCGTCGGCGCGTTCACGACGGACTTCCGCCATCAGGTCTCTCTCCTCATCCAGGACCACGATCCGTAGACAACTGGACCGACGGTCCAGTACGGTTGAATTGGACCGCCAGTCCAGTTTAGGGCGCCATCGTGTTCAAGGAGATCTGCCATGCGACGAATCCGCTACCACTCCCACGGTGGCCCCGAGGTCCTCAGCCTGGAAGAAGTCCCCGTTCCCGTCCCAGAGGCGGGGCAGGTGCTCATCCGGGCCGAGGCGATCGGCGCCAACTTCGTGGACACCCAGCTCCGGCGCGGCATGGCTCAGACCGAGCTCTATCCGCGGCCCTTACCGAGGCCCCTCACCGGCGATGTGGTGGGCACGGTCGAGGCGGTCGGGCCGGACACGGATCCGTCCCTGATCGGGCAGCGGGCCGCCACGGCCTCCGAGGACGCGTTCTGCGACCTCATCCTCGCGGACGCGCGAGGGCTCGTCCCGGTACCTGACGGGCTCGACGCGGGCACGGCCAGCGCACTGCCGATGGTGGCACCGGTGGCTCTGGGCGTGCTGCGTGCCGGGCGGCTGGCGCACGGCGAGACCGTACTGGTTCACTCCGCCGCGGGCGCCATCGGCCACCTGGCCGTGCAGCTCGCGAAGGTACTCGGTGCGGGTACGGTCATCGCCGCAGCCAGCACAGCTGCCAAGCTGGACTTCGCTCGCGCTCACGGCGCCGACATCGGCGTCAACTACACCGATGAGGACTGGCCGGAGCAGGTCCGCACGGTCGCACCCGGCGGCGTGGACGTCGTCCTCGACGCAGCCGGCGGTGACATCCTGAGCCGCAGCCTGGACGTACTGGCCCCGTACGGACGGCTGGTGACTTACGGAGCCGCGAGCGGCGAGCTCGGCAGCATCCCTGTCACCGGTCTGTTCGCCCTGAGGTCCGTCATGGGGTTCTCCCTCCTGGCCGCGCATGCGGCCGACGCCGCACGCGCCGCGAAGGACCTGGCTGAACTTACCGAGTACGCGGCCCAGGGGTTGCTACGCACAGCGGTCCACGCCCGGCTGCCGCTGGCCGAGACGGCCGAGGCGCATCGACTGCTGGAGAGCCGTGCACAGCTGGGCCGCATACTGGTCGTCCCGTAGGACGGCCGGCCCGGCACGAACGCTCGTTGTTACGGCTGACAAACAGCGACTACCAAGCTCAGCTCCATGCCTGCAGGCATCAGGTAAGTCCAAGGGTTCCCACGTATCCCCGGAACCGTTTCCCCGGCACTCGAACATGCCCCGGGCAGACCCGCTCGTGGAGGAACCTTCCTATCAGCCACAGCAAGTGCACTGTTCTTCGTCACGTACAGAGCCACGGGGACATCCGACGTCCTGCTGAACGCGGCCGGATTGTTCACCGAGCCCCACAAACTCACCCACGACCGGTGAGAACCGCCGGTCAGCTTTCCAGGATCCGCGACTCCGTCAGGCCCTGTCCAAGGGACCGTTGACGAGCGTGGCTGCCGGCCGTTCCACCACAACCGCTCACAGACGACGAACCCGTTACACGGCCGAGATCGGAGTGATGGCCCACCGAGGCAAGACTGTGCAAACAAAGTCAATCGCGGCAAGTACGTTGACTCCCGTCCTGCAGAACCACCTCTGTTTTTTCAGGAGTTGACATGCCTTCTGTCACCACCGACGGGAAACACCGTCAGGTGCGGCGTATCGCCTCGACGTCTCTGGCCGCCGTCGCCGTCGTCGGCCTGACGGCGACGGCCGGTCACGCGACATCACCGTCCTCCAGCCGTTCCGCAGGACAACCGGCCGCCGGGAAATCTTCTGCCGACGCGTGCCGGAAGAGCAGCAAGATCCTCTTCACCGGCCCTGTAGAGGGCGTGCTGAAGTACAAGGCGGGGAAACTGACCGTCACGGAGAAGATCGACGGATCCAAAGACGTCCCGCACACCGAGGTGTCCCAGCTCTGCCTCACCAAGCAGACGAAGGTGTTCGGCGCCCTTCACATAGGCGACGGCCATCATCTCACCGTCAACAAGGAGGGCTACGGCACCGCACCGCGCACCCTCACCCAGCTCAAGGAGGCCGCCAAACGCGGTGACGTCGTAGTCCGGGCCGACATCAAGGACAACGCGACCGTCAAGATCTGGGAGCACTACCAGCGGGGCTGATCCCGGACCTGGTCCTCGGCCGTATGGCCGAGGACCTCCCATATACCCGCCTGCCGGGACTCAAGGACCCTGCCGTGATCCGTCGGACAGACCCTGGCAATGACAGCGGATCATGAGCACTGTCCGAGCGCATCCGGATGATCACGAGCATCGGTGACGTTCCAGGCGGGATTGCTCAGCGCGATGCGCGCAGGGAAGCGTCCAAGGTGCTCATGAGGTGGGCAACGCGGCCCCTGCCTGTCGGCGCGAGCGGATACCGGCCAAGAACATCGATCAGGACCGGCGTGGCACGTCGCCGAGCCCGCTCGATGAGCTTGTCCCCGACCTCGGGTACATCGCCTGCGCACAACTCGGCCACGCGCGCTGCACATACCACCCCGCGCAGGATGTGACCTACCTGGGTAGCCCTCGCGAGGGGGTGCAGGTACGCGGCAGCTGCGGCATCGCCGGCAGCGCGCGCAGCAAGGCGTGTGGTTTCGGTGGGTGCTTCCTTCGCAGCCCGGTGCGCGTCCAATGCGGTCACGCGTTGCAACGTGCTCCTCCGCGCCCCGTTCACGAACTCCCAGGCAGCGTCAACGGCTGCGCGAGGCCGAGGATCACCGGGAACAGCCCCCTCGAACACCGGAAGAACTTCCTGAGCACTCTCCACCACATAGCGCGCCACGACGCGCAGCTCTTCCATGGTCAGCTCGAAATCACCAGCTCCGGTCGTCATGACCCGATTCTCCCATCGATACGGTGGCCGACGACGAGGCAGAGATGGCGCAGCCGGCAGCCGTCGCAGTCGGCAGCCGTCGCGGCCGGTGCAGTACGAGCCTCGCTCCGCAGAGGTGACAGTGGCAGTGCTCATCGGGCACCGACAGCCTCACTGCTCATGAGGCACGGATTCCTGTGCATACTCAGAAACCAGTGCCTCGTGAAGCTGCGGATCCCAGACAGTCCGGCAGGACCGGGACTCCGTGAGCGCGGTCGGCGAATCATGAGCACTGTCCGGGTGATCCGGACGTTCATGGGCACTGGTGACCGGTCCGCAGTGACAGCTGTGGTTAGCCTGGCAGCATGGAAGCAATCCTGGTCAGCGCGTGTCTGCGCGGGGTGCCGTGCCGGTTCGACGGGCGTCACAAGGCGTCTTCGGAGATCGCGGAGGCAGTGGCGGGTCGCGAAGTCGTCTCCTTCTGTCCAGAGGTGGCGGGCGGGCTCGCGACGCCTCGGCGGCCCGCGGAGCTGGTGGGCGGCGACGGGCACGACGTGCTCGACGGGACGGCCCGGGTCGTTGAGGACACCGGGCGTGACGTGACAGCCGAGTTCGTGGACGGAGCGCGGCGCGCGCTCGCGGCGGCGCGGCATGGAGGCTGCACGGAGGCGCTGTTGATGCCGCGCAGTCCGTCGTGCGGACGGGGTGTGGTCTACGACGGGTCGTTCGCCGGGGAGCTGGTGTCAGGAGACGGGGTGACGGCGGCGCTGCTTGAACGGAACGGGATCGCTGTGCGGCCCGCACCTGGGGTGTGAAGCGATCTCGGTGCGGGGGGGGGAGGGCGAGCCCTGGCCAGGTACGGAGGATTCATCGGGTCAGGCAGGCGTTGGTTGGTCCGCGTGATGTCGTGGTCGGCGCGGTGGACGGGGTGTGAGTAGTCGCGGAACGGAAAGTGCCGCCGAGATTGATCACGGTGAGGACAGGTCGGTATGCCACTGGGTGATGTCGGGCCGGGCGTGCCGTCTGCCGTACGGGGGATCGCGCCGGTGACGACCTGGGCGTACAGGCTGTCGGGGTGCGGAGGGAAGGAGTTCGGGTCGGGTCGGGACGAGGCGCGGCACGGCGCGACCAGAGTGCGGGCGAGGGGCCAGACCCGATGGATCCATGTAGGCGTCACTCAGCACGCAGACGCCGTGACCGGCGAGGGCCCGGCGTATCTCCGCTCCTCCATCTTCAAGCAGTCGAGGTCATGGTGAGCTCGTAGTGCCGCGAGAGCGCGGTGCATGAGTTGGCCACCCGCGGCACCGTAGTGACCGCAACCAGCCACCACCAGAGCGATTGAACCCCTGTCGCCTCGTCACCGCCCGGGTGATTTCTGGCTCGCTGGGCGTCCCGGGAGACGGACCGACGCCGGCCGCCTGCCAGACATCTGCGGAACTCTTCGGCGGCTTTGACGACCATGGCGAGGCACACAGCGCTCGCTCTCCCCAGTCGACGAGTTCGGCCTCATCACCAGGCCGAGGGGAGACTCCTCTCCAGGGCCCGCCGGAGTACGTGACAGGCCGGCGCTCAGCAGCGCGCCCTGTTCGACCACGACTACCTCCCACGCCCCACCAGCGAACAGAAACACCTCTACACGGCGTTCTCCGACGGCGGTCTCATCGCGCTGCGCCTTCTGTTCCAGCAGGCCCATGCGCCGGAGTACCAGGTGCGGTTCCACTGACAGCCGGGGAACATCGCCGGCGACCGACCGATGTGACGCCGCCCGAGCAAGCTTCTTGAGTGCGGCCCGGGCTACGGGGTTCCCCGGGTCCGCCAGGAGGGATAACCGGACGTCCCTCGATCCCCGCCTGTCCCGCCCTCGGGACCCGATCGCCCGCCGGGCGGCCGACTCCCGCTGCTTCGGCAGAAAAGGGGACCGCTGGAAGCGGCCTTCCCTGGTCCTGTCATTCCTGGCAGGAAATCGCCGTTGCCAGCAGTTTGTTCCGAACGCGGAATCTCTACCGATCGCACACTGTCCGAACACTGAGATGCTCTTGGCCGAAGCCACCAGCCCCGCCACCGGCAGGCAGTGCGCCACGAGTACCGCACTGCCGACGAAATCCCGCCATGATGGGAACCAAATCACTGCATTCGGCAAAAATACTTCTGACGAGCAGGAACGGCGAACTACAACCAGAGTACCAAGATCAGCGTATCCAGGAGATGACCGGAGGGGAAGGGATGGAATCTGCCACCACCGCCCGATCTGGTAGGGCTCCTCTCTCGATCAAACATCAACTCGGACGTGGCGAATTTTTCTCTACGACGGCGAGAGCATTGATGCTACAACTATCCGTACGACCCAGGATGAGCACTTCGTTGTGGCACTTCCTCGACAGAGAGCGAATGCCGATGACCAAGTCCTTGCACGTGCCGTTCTCCGGCGCGGATCGAGAATTCGACGAAATCGGCCCGGAACTACTGGCGGCCCTTGAGTCGGTATTGCGCTCCGGGCAACCGCTGAACGGAGAGCCCGTATATCAGCTGGAACGCACACTGGCCGAATTCGCTGGGCGCCGATACGGACGGGTGGTGAATTCCGGAACCGATGCACTGTATTTCGCGCTTGTCGCTTCGGGTGTCGGCGAAGGCGACGAGGTACTCGTCACCGATCTATCGTTTGTCGCAACTGTCGACGCTATCGTTCGGGCTGGCGCGGTACCCGTCTTCGTCGATATAGACGACAACTACACCATCGATCTTGAATTGGCCGCTGAAGCCCTGAGGGAACGCACCAAAGCGCTTGTCGCCGTTCAGCTCTACGGGCGCATGACCACACCTGACCCCGTAGAGAAATTCACCCGGGAACACGGAATTATTCTTATTGAGGATGCTGCTCAGTCATTCGGTGCTGCGGTTTCCGGACGGCGCAGCGGCTCAGTGGGCGCGGTCAGCTGTCATAGCTTTGACCCGATGAAGGTGATTCCAGCTCCAGGAACGGGTGGGGTGGTGCTGACAGATGATCCTGACATAGCCGATCAGGTTGAGCAACTCAGGCGATGGGGATTTTCTCGAGGCGACTTCGTCCGCCTCGGCCACAACTCCCAGATGTCCTCTCTTACAGCTTCGGTCATCGCGGTGAAGCTCGCATATGAAGAACGGTGGCTGAGACGGCGCCGTGCGATCGCGGCAACGTACTCGGCGGCCTTCGCTGATTGTCGATGCAGTGTGCCGCACCACGGCGAGTTGCGCGAAAACATATACCACAAGTATGTGATCCGCACGCCTCGACGGGACGACCTGGCAGCTGCTCTGCGAGCAGCTGATATCGAAACACTCGTGCATTATCCCTACGTGCTGCACGAGCTGTCATTCATCAAGCAGTACCCGCACCGACTGGCCACCCTTGGGCGGGCGAAACGGCTCACCGAAGAAGTGATTTCACTGCCGATACATCCTTACCTCACCGACCAGGAGGTCGAACATGTCGTAACGACTGTCCGCAAGACGCTCGAGATATCCGGATGAGCAATCGATCGGAGGGGATTGTGACCGAGACCGACACCGCCCGCATCCTGTACCAGTTCGAATATGAAAAGCGCCTCCGGTGTGCGTTCATAGGTGCCGGCGGGCATTCTTACAGGAACATTTATCCGGCATTTCAATACGCGCCGGTCGACCTCTGTGCCGTCTGCGATCTCGATGCCGACCGGGCAGCTCAATACGCGCGTATATTCGGTGCCGCTCGGCACTACAGTGACCATAGGGTGATGCTGGAACGCGAAAAGCCGACTGCGGTGTTCATCGTGACCTCGTACGACACGGATGGCCGTGTCCAAGCACTGGACCTGGCGCTCGACTGCTTGTCGACCGGAGCTCACGTATGGATGGAAAAACCCACCGCAAGCTCCACTGCGGAGGTAGCGAAACTCGCGGAGTTGTCACAGCGGGCCAACCGCATCGTGGTGACCGGAACAAAAATGGTCTTCTCTCCGGTGATGCGCAGGGTGAAAGAAATCATCTCCTCACCAGAGTTCGGAGATCCGTCATCGATATTCATCCGCTATCCTCTCTCGATGCCGGCGTTCGAGCAGCGCACCAGTCTCGTGGCGATGAACTGGTTTCTCGACTGCATATTTCACCCAGCAGCTGTACTTTTCCATCTGATGGGTCCCATCGACCGGATAAGCCACGAATGGGAAGCGAACACCGGTGCCAGTGTCACCGCGATACGATTCCGTTCGGGTGCGGTGGGTGCACTGCATCTTGCGGCCGGAGCATCGCCCGGAAGTCCAGTGGACAGAACCGAGGTGATCGGAAACAACGCAAATATCGTCATCGAGAACGGCACCACGGTGACATATTACCGGCCTACGCCGGCCCGGGAATCCGGCCGCGTCGGCTCCTTCCTCGTGCCGACCGAAAACGCACCGCTGCGCTGGGAGCCGGAGTACTCGTATGGCCAGCTTTACAACAAAAACCTGTTCTATCTGGGTTACGTCGACGAGATCGTGTACTTCTGCAAGTGCATCATGAACGGCGCCGCTCCGGACCGCGGTTCACTTGAGCAGGCATTTCAGATTCTCGAGCTCTTCGAGGCCTACCGCAGGACTGAGCCCGGTACCTGGACCGCCGTCCACGCGAAGTGAGGACAGAGATGCGAGTGGGTTCGCACGCCGAACGTCGCTATATGCGGAAATTCGAGCTGTGGGGTGAGCGAAAGGTCCTGCGTCTCCCCTTCACTTCGGCCTGGGTTCGGAACCGCTGGGTGCGCAACACATACGCGCAGTCCATCTGGACTCTCCGCCGGAACACGCTCCTGGCGGCAGCGCGACACTGTGAAGTCAACGGGATCACCAGCGGTTACTACTTCGAGTTCGGCTGTCACGGCGCGAGGACGTTTCGCATCGCCTACGACGCGTTCAGCCCACTCCATGACTTCACCTACGTCGCCTTCGACTCCTTCGAAGGATTACCTGACGTCACAGGCGTAGATGTGCACGGTGATCTGTGGTATCGCGGCCAGATGTGCACAAGCGAGGAAGATTTCAGGAGATTGTGCAAGCGCCACAGAATACCGGAAGAGAAATACCGGATCGTGAAAGGGTTCTATGACAGCACCCTGACTCCGGAACTCGCCGCCAAACTCGGACCGCAGCACGCAGCCGTCATATACATCGACTGTGACCTGTACGCCTCCACGGTTCCCGTCCTCAGCTTCATAAAAAGCTTCCTCCGGCCTGGCACGCTCATCGTGTTCGATGACTGGTTCCTCTACAACGGTGATCCCGAACGCGGTGAGCGAAAGGCCTTCGCGGAGTTCCAACTGGCCAACCCCGGGCTCCGATTCCAGCGCTTCCTCAGCAACAACGAACACCAGGCCTTCATCTTTCTTGGTGAAACACCGCAACTCCCGTCAACCACTTCGCCTCAGCCCGCATCGTAGGGGACGAACTGATGCCATCAACAGCAGGTTCGCCGGTGTGGGCGATAACCAGCTACTTCAACCCCATCGGCTATCGATCGCGACGAGATAACTATCACCTGTTCCGAAAGAATCTGCAGGTTCCGCTGGTCACCGTTGAACATTCCACGACGGGGCGGTTCGACCTTGACGGTGACGACGCCGACATCCTCATCCACCTCGACGGCGGGGATGTCATGTGGCAGAAGGAACGGCTCCTCAATGTGGCTCTGGAGGCGATTCCGGCAACATGTCAGGCCGTGGCCTGGCTGGACTGCGACGTGCTCCTGCACAACCCCGACTGGGCCGGCCAGTCGCTCGCGAAGCTCGACGAGTCACTTCTCGTCCAACCCTTCTCATCGGCGTACGAAGGGCAGGCCGCAGGGGACGCTCGCCTGCCGGCGGCAACACCTCGTGTCGCCACCCGCCCCTCGTTCGCCGCTCGGTACGCCAGACGGGAATTATCTCCGGAAGAGATCCGTACGTGGCGAATCGGTCACGACCCCGTCCCGATCCACTGCGGTTACGCATGGGTCGGGCGCTTGGATCTGCTGCTCGAGCACGGCTTCTACGATGCGTCGATCATGGGTGGCGGCACGCGTGAGTCCGCCACGGCCGCGATCGGGGAGATCGAGGCCGCGGCGCGGTGCCACCCACGAAGCCGCGCGCAGCTCGACCACTTTCTGACGTGGGCCCGTAAATGGTCTTCGGCGATAGACGGCCGCATCGGATACGTGGAAGGGGAACTGATGCACCTTTGGCACGGGGAAACCGCCGATCGTGGATACGGAAAGCGTTACTCGATACTCACTGACCACGATTTCGATCCGTGCGTCGATATAGCCCTCACCGGAGGAGGATGCTGGAAATGGGGCACACCCAAGAAACGGCTGCATGAGCAGGTGGCCCGTTACTTCACGACACGTCACGAGGACGGAAAAGAACCGAAGCCGACATAACCGTGAAACCCACACTGGAGTAAGTCATGGCCACAACTGGACTCAGTGACCGCAGGATATACAACCCCCGGGGCTGCGAGGTCAACGCTGTTCTGCACTGCAACCTCCGCTGCCGGTCATGCAGTCATCTGTCGCCGATCATGCCACCATGGTTCGCCGACCCTGAGCGCGTCTTCCACGACCTGTCCAGGATGGCCAGGTGCTACCATTGCGAATTCGTCAAGATTCTCGGCGGAGAACCACTGCTCCACTCTCAGCTGACGGAGATCATTCACGCCATCCGTGAATCTTCCATCGCACAAAGGGTCGTGCTCTGCACCAATGGATCGCTTCTTCACTCCGCCAAGGACGAGGTATGGTCCATGGTGGATGAAATTGAGATATCGGTGTATCCGAGCAATGTGATCCCCAATGATCGACTGGAAGACTTCCGTCGTCGCGCCCGGGACCACAACACCAACCTCTCCGTGCGACTCAGTCCGGTATTTCGCGAGTCGTATTCGGAACTGGGAACCGAGGACGGAAATCTCATCGACCGCATCTTCCATACGTGCCAGATCGCTCACGTATGGCGCTGTCATACCGTGCACGAGGGGTATTTCTACCGCTGTCCCCAGAGCTACTTCATCCATAGGTTGCGGCACGCGAAGCCCGAGGATTCGGGGGACGGCCTGGAGATTCGCGACGACGACTTCGCCGATGATCTGCGCCGCCACATCGACTCTGCGATGGGCCCTGCGGCGTGCCGGTGGTGCCTGGGGAGCGTCGGTCGCAGGTTCGCGCATGAGCAGGTGCCACGACGGCAGTGGGCTGAGCTCGCGAAAGAACCCACCGAAGCGCTCCTGGACCGGCGGCTGCTGACTGAGCTCGAGGGCGATATCAACGAGGAGAGCCACGGAAAGGTCAGGCTGGAGGACGGCCCGATTCCCGACGCCTGGACCAAGTCGTAAGTCATCCGACAGGGTTGAGGCTCAGCATCGAAGAGGTCGGAGTGACAACACGACTCGTTCTGTGGGACATCGACCGCACACTACTCGACACCCGAGGCTACGGTCGAGAACTGTCCGCTGATGCTTTCCGCAAGGCCACTGGTATGGACATGAAGCGGCACGTTCGGGTGGACGGCCTCACCGAACGCGTGATTTTTCGTGAGACAGCGAAACTCCACGGGCTGGCCACCACGCACGAGGACTTTGAGGTCTTCGCCAAAGCCCTGGCCGAATGCCACCGCCGCCACCGCGACATACTGCGGAACCGCAGTCGCGCACTCCCCGGTGCCGCTGCCGCTCTGGAGGCCGTGCACAAGGTGAAGGGCATCAGGCAGACCGTGGTCACCGGCAACATCCGCGGAACGGCCGAGGTCAAACTCGCGGCACTCGGATTGGCCCCCTATCTGGATCTCGTTTCCGGAGCATACGGAGACGAGCACGATAACCGCTCCGCACTCGTGGCGCTCGCCCTTCGCCGTGCTGCCTGTCCCCCCGCATCAGCTGTTCTCGTCGGTGACACGCCGCACGACGTAACGGCCGGCCTGGCCCAGGGGGTTCGCGTCATGGCCGTGGCCACCGGAGAGTTCACGGAGGATGAGCTCCGAGCCGCCGGAGCACATGTGGTCGTATCCGACCTCACCGTCACACGGCATGTCACCAGCGTGCTCACCGGCGGAGAAGCACCCCAACCGGAGCTTGGCCATGAGTGAGAACATCCCCACGACCGTCCATGACGAACTACGTCGGGCGATCGGCGTACTCACGGCGGCGGGATGCCCCGACCCCCACTCCGATGCCGAACGGCTCATCGCGGCGGCCTTGCGGCTCACTCGTGACGAGGGTCCGGAGTACGGTCGCCGCAGTCTCGCTCCTACGGTCGTGGACCTGCTCACCGGCTGGTTCGACCGTCGCGCGGCACGTGAACCAGTGGAGTACATCGTTCGACGCTGTCAGTTTCGGCACCTCAGCCTCTACATCGACCACAGGGCGATTGTGCCGAGGGAGGAAAGCGGGACTCTGGTAGAGGCAGCGCTCGCCTTGCCCGAGGGAGCACGGATCCACGACGTGGGAACCGGCTGCGGCGCCATCGCATTGGCGATCAAGGCCGAACGCCCCGATGTGATCGTGACCGGGTCGGACATCTCGCCCGACGCGATCGGCGTGGCCCGTGAGAATGCCGTACGTCTCCACCTCGATGTGCGGTTCGCTGTCGCATCGGGCCTCCCCCGAGGCACGTACGACCTCGTCGTCGCCAATCTGCCGTACCAGGATCCGCACAACCCCGTGGTCCCCCATGCCCCCGAGGGCGACTACCAGCCGGCTGTCGCGCAACTGGGCGGTCGCGGCGGCCTCGACGTCATCCGTGACTTCCTGCGCGGGGTTCCACCGGGCGTCATGGTCGCGTTGAAGCACGCGCCATCGCAGACCGAAGCCGTCCATGCCCTTCTGCGGCGTCCTCGCGCAGTCGGCGCGACGAGCGGATACGCCCGTTTCACGGTCGGTCAGGCGCCCTGAGGCCGTGTCGTATGTGGTGCGTCGGACGCCGATACGGGTATGGCGATCCCTCCGGCACCGACGCGGTGCCACGGCGCCGGGATCGGGGGTGACTCCGGTGTCGCACGGGCGAGGTGGTCCAGTGCCCAGTCGACGAGGTGCCAGGGCGCTCGCGAGGGCGGCTCCGCCCACGGGACGACTTTCACGGTGAGACTGCGGCGATGGAGGTCCTCGTAGGTGCGGACGACGGCATCCGGCTGCAGCGGGGGCGCCGCCAGCAGCACACTTCCCTCGCGGATGACCAGCCGTAGCGCCTGGGCGAGCGCGTCCGCGCTACCCGTGGTGTCCACGACGACCGCTGGGGAGCGGGTGTGCGGGGCGGTGCTGCCCCGCAGTGCCATGCGGATCAGCATGGCCAGCGTCCCGTCGCCCCACACCATGATGGACCCCGCGCCGGCCAGCGTTCGGGCTTCGTCCGCTGCCGCTTGCGCGGTCTGCGCCCATTCCTCGGCCGCTCGTCTCTCCACCGCCGTCCGGTCGCCGGCGCGGGACGGGTAGCCGCGAGCCCAGCGAACGCACTCCCCGGCTCCCCAGTCCGCGAAACAGACGTGGTCCGGCGGCACATCCGCCGGACCGGAGAAGGCGGTGCCGGGCGGGCAGCGGAGCAGCAGTCGGGTACTCATGCCGGCCGTCCGGTCATCAGCGAGGCGGGGCGGACGGCACGACCGCGGCGTGCCGACTCGTACGCCGCCTCGACGATCGCCTGGGCTGCCAGCGCGTCGCCCACGGTGCTCTCCGGCGGCACGCCGTCACGCACCGCCGTGGCGAAGGCGCCGACGGTACGGGTGCGGGCGCTGTGGCGCGTCGGTGCCTCATCAGGCATCGGGCGGTGGCGCGCCGACGCCCGGCCGGCGACAGGGGGACTCAGGGACGATACCGACAGCTCCGGCAGGATCCGCACCTGCCCGGCCTCTCCCCACAACATCAGGCTCTGGCCTCCGCCGCCCACTACGCTGGCACCGCCGACGAATGTGGCGATGGCTCCACCGAAGCGCACCACCACGGTGACGGAGTCATCGAGTTCGGGAGCCATCCGCGACAGGACGGTCTCCGCGTACACGCGATCGGCTTCGGTACCCAGGAGCGACCGGACCGCGTCGATGTGGTGGATGAGATTCATGAGGAGGAATCCGCCGCCCGCCAGGGTCTTCGACATCCGCCACGAGGATGGCGAGCGATGGCTGTAGCCTCCGTGGAAGTAGGAGGGCGGCTTGTCCACCAAGTACGCGGTGTGGGCGCCCAGAGGGGCACCGAGGCGCCCCTCGTCGATGGCGGCACGCGCCCGCCGGAGCCTTTCGTCCCAGCGCAGTTGGAAGAGCACGCCCGTCACGGTGCGGGCACGCTCGGCGGCCTCGGCGATGCGCTGTGCCGATGCCAGGTCCACGGACAGCGGCTTCTCCAGCAGGACGTGTTTGCCGGCCCGCAACGCCGCCACCGCCAGCGCCTCGTGTGTGTGGTGCGGGGTGGCGATGAGGACAGCGTCGACATCGGGATGCCCGAGCGCCTCGTCAGCGGTGGGCACGGCCGCGCAGCCCCAGCGGTGCGAGACGTCCTCCGCCAGCTTCGCGACCGGGTCACAGCAGACGGTGAGCCGTGCCCCGGCCGCGGCGACAGTGGCTTCGGCGTCCCGGACGCCGACCTCACCGCAGCCGAGAAGCGCGAACCGCACCGGGTCCGCGCCGGTTCGACGGGGGGCGGCGACCGCCCTCGGCGGCGGCTCACGCCGGGCGGGCGAGCCCTGCCAGTGGAAGGCGGCTCCCACGAAGGACCGGTCCTCCGCCAGCCGCCGGTAGGCCAGCGGAGCGTCTTCCACCGCCCACGGTGTCAGGAGGTCGTGCGCGCTGAAGCGGCCCTCGGCCAGCATGGTGAAGAACTCCTCGGTGAGCGCGGGTTCCGCTCCGGTGTGGAGGGTGTCGATGTGGGCACCGGTCACCCGCAGGCCGCGGTCATAGACCTCGGCGAAGGGGAACGAGGCGAGCTCCACACGCGGTGAGCCGAGGAGCACCACCCGCCCCCCGTCGGCCGCCATGGCCATCGCGGTCCTCAGTCCCTCTGCCGTGCCCGTGGCGTCGACGACGAGCGGAGCCCGCGGCACCGATGCCGTGGCGTGCCCGGCGACGACGAACCTCGTGCCCTTCTCCGCCGTGGTGGTCCACTCCTTCTCCCGCGTCGCGGCCACCGCCACGCGGCCGGCGCAGCCACGAGCGGCGGCGAGCCGACGGGTTGTCGCCCCGAGCAGTCCGGCCCCGACCACGGTCAGGGGTTCGTCGCTCCGGTGGCCACCCTGCGCCAGGCCGTGCATCGCGGTGAGCGCCAGCTTCCACAGCGCCGCGTCCGCGAAGGCGACACCGTCAGGGATCGGACGCACCGACGCGACGGCGGCGACCGCGATGCTCTTGTGCCGGGCACCGCGTACCGCGACCCGCGTGCCGGCGGTCATTCCCGGGGCGTCGCCCCTGACCGTCCCCGCGGCCAGGTAGCCGGCCACATGGGGGTACGTGACCTGGGCGGTCGGCAGACCGAGGAACCGCGCGCGTTCGGTGCCGGGACTCATCACGCTGACCCTCACATCGACGGCCACCTCATCCGGTCCGGGGGCCGGCTGATCGGCCTCGGCTTCCAGTACCTCGACCGCCCCTGGGCGCGGCCAGCGAATGACTCGCACGGGCGTGTTCTCCCTTCACGGTGGCGGTGGGGCGGATGGCCGACGGGATCAGGTCAGCGGGCCTCTCCGGAGACCCCCGGCGCGGGAGAGAAGAGCGCACAGCGCAGTTCACTCGTGTAGCGCCTGCCGTCGATCACCAGCCACCGGTGGTCCGGGCCCGGTAGCATCTCCGAGAACCTCAGCTCCCCACCCGCCTGTTGGGCGAGGCGGAAGACCTGTCGCACGAGCAGCGGCGCCTCCCAGTCGACGTAGATCGGCTTCGGCTCACCGGGAATGACGACGAAGACATGTCGCGGCATGCCGAGCTCACGTCGGATCCGCTGGGCCGTCACGTACTCGGCCGCTTGCCCGGCCGGCGCCGGCCCGCCGCCGGGCCACTGCTCCCGTAGCCGGTCGGCCGACACCAACCACGACTCGCGACGCAGTACGACCCGTCCGCATCGCATGCGAGGCTCGTGGGCGCGGAGGAGCGGCATCATCGGGCCTCCGTAGCGGCGAGGGAACGAGAACAGCGCCAGTGGGTCGTGCGCGAGGCTGTAGGTGCTGATCGGAGGGGCGGTCAGCCGGAGCCGCTGCGGGAGAGTCCGGGAGCGCAGCTCCGGGCGCCCGTCGCGTACCAGGACGTACAGTCCGTCGGGGTGAAGCACCCGGCCCCGCGTCAGGTGTGCGCCGGGGCGGCCCACCACGTCCAGGTCGTGACAGGGAAAGGGCAGCCGGACGAGTTTGGCGTCGCGCGACTGGTCCACCAGGATCTCGTCGTCCTCCAACAGCCCCAGGTAGCCCGCGTATGTCTGTGCGGTGACCTCCGGTGCGGCTTCCTCGATGAGGGAGGCGAACGTGGTCTTGGTCAGCAGCTCACGCAAGGCGTGGAAGTCACCTATGACCGCGAGGAAGTCCCCGGCGTTGAGCGCCTCCGGTCCGGAGGCGGCGAACTGGATGTCGGGGTTGAGGACGGCTGCCGGGCCGTCAGGAAGGCAGCGCAGGACCGAACTCATCCGCTCCCGGCCGATCACCACCTCCCGGCACCCCGGCTCGCTTCCCTCCATCAGCTGCTCGTGGATCCATGATTCGAGCTGGGCGACCCGGGAGTCCACCGCGGCGCAGGCCGCGGACAGGCCGGTGGAGTCCTGACGGAAGGCGGCGTACATACTCTTCAGCGGCACGGGTACCTCGGCACCGAAGCGGCCGGTCAGCCAGTCGACGAAGAGGTCGGTCTCCAGCCTCATGCGGGCACGTGGGCCGGCGAGCCCGATCTCGTACGCCATGGACAGTTCGCCGGTGATGAAGTCGGCCAGATCACACCCGATCCGCAGATCACGCACCTCACCGTGGGCGTACTCGCGCAGCACCGTCCGGTCCGCGTAGAACTGGCCCGGCGCCCGATCGGCCGGTACACCGGTCAGGGCCTCGAATCGGTTCTTGATGTCGGACAGCAGGCGCGGCCGTCCGCCCGGCGGCTCGTCCGCGAAACGGGCGCAATCCGCTTCGAGCGAGGCGATTTCGGTGCGCTGCGCCTTGTGGCCGCGATCGGCCGGCCACTCGTCGAGCCGCCGGAGCAGGAGTCTGAGGGGATGGGGGTCGCCGTAGGGGATCTCGAAGCCGGTCAGCAGGAAGCCGGAGTCCACGAGCTGAGCCAGCGTGCTCTCGTAGGGTTCCGCCGCACTTCCGGTGTCGGCTCCGGTGTCGGCTCCGTACCTTTCGGCCCACGCTTCCCGCAGTTCTGCCACGGTGCGGCTGCCGTCACACTGCGCCCACAGCCAAGCGGCCGGCTCGGAGACCGCTCGGCCGTGGTCGCGAGGGTCGATGAGCACGCGGATCCTGTTCTCCACCAGCGAGGCCCACGGATGACGGTGGGGCCGCAGACGCAGCCGTAGTTCGGTCCGGGAGGCCATGGCCGCGGCCAGTTCCTCAGCGGCCCAATAGGCGAAGGACGTCCGGCGCTCCAACGGGCCCTTCCGCCAGCGAACCGCGGGCTGTGCGTCCACGCGTCCCACACTGAGCGGGCCGAAGTGCGCATAGCTCTCGTTCTTGGTGGTCACCCGCTGGAGATACAGCGTCAGGGTGTCGGTCAGACGGCGCTCATGGTGCCTCAGTTCGTCCGGAAAGGCGTCGAGCCTGCGCGTGAAGGTCTGGTAGTGGGCGCCGTTCGACAGCAGGAGAACCTCTCTGAGGCTCTCGTCGGCGAATGTCTCGACGACCGCGTGGCGGGCGGCGCGCATCCGGTCGTCGAAGCGGCGGCGGAACGCCGTCCGGCGCAGCGCGAGACGGCCCACCGCCTGCTCGTAGGCGTGCGCTGCCGAGAGCGCCTCCGGTCCGGCCCGCTCGAAGAGCAGGAGGTCTCCACGGGAAAGCCGGCGCAGCCCCCGCACCCGACGGCGCGCCGCGTGGCGCCCCGCCACCCTGGATCGGGCGAGGTGCTCGCACAACGGACGCGCCAGCCGCGCGACATCTGACTCGAGGTCGAGCAGTCCCGTCGCCGCGTCGGCGATGTCGTGATCGACCAGTGGGTCCAGGAGCTCCATGGGGTAGCCGGCTTGGCGCAGCACCGCGACCGGCGTCATCCACCAGCCCGGGGCGGCCGCGGTGCCGGGGAGACGGTCGTCGCACGAGGGCCGGCTGTCCCTCATGCCGCGGCCAGCTTCACACGCTTGAGGTGCCGGGTGTGGCCGGCCGGGCCCACCGGGGACCGACCGTGCAGCACCCGCCGGTTGTCCAACAGCAGAAGCTCTCCGGACCGCAGCAGAACGGAACGGTCGATGCGCTCCTGTTCGAGGGCGTTCTCGAAGGAACGCAGGGCCGCGAGATGCTCGTCGTCGACGGCGTCGGGGGCCAGGCGCAGCCCTGGGGCGACCCGAGTGGGCCGGTAGCGCGCCCGCGCGTCCCCGGAATCCGTCACCAGAACGCTGCCGAGCCGCACGACGGGGTCGTCCGGGCGGGGGTCGGGCATGGGCGGTACCGCGAACGGGAAACAGGGGTCGGCCAGCAGGCGCAGGTGCCCACCCCGGTCCGCGAGGATGTCCGCCACATCGACGGCGCGAGCAAGCAGCGTACGGCCGTCGCCGGCGGGACTGGGACGGACACAGATCATCGCTATGTACGCCTGGGGACGCGCCAGGAAGGATGCGTCCGTGTGCAGGGGATCGGGCAGGCCTCGGCCGCCGCCGGCCACCAGGTCGTGGACCAGGGTCCCCGGCGCCGGCCCGTTGTACTCGGGGTCCGCGGTGCCCAGGGGGTGGCCGGCCAGGACGAGCGTGTTGTCCCTTGGGGGGACGCCCTCCACGACGACCGCGCCATGGTCGTGGACGGCCTCGGCCGCGTCCGCCATGACAGCCGCCAGACCAGGCGCGCGGTCGCAGGAGTGCGCCCATGCCTCGCGCTGAATGTCGACGCGTTCCAGGTCGGACAGGCGCCAGGCGGCGGAGGAGTCGCTGAACGCGGCGGCGGTGGCTGCGGGCATGGATACGCGCGGGGGCCAGGTCATGAGCGTGCTCCCCTTCCTGACGGTGACATCCGGCCGCCTGCTCTCCGCCGCGGACGGCGAGGTCACAGCAGCAGGTCCGGCTGGTCGTTGACGATCTCTTCCCAGAGATTGAGGAACAGGGTCGATCCGTCCCCTCGCGCCTGATCGTGGTTGGCTCTCGCGAGTTCCGGGTCGATCAGGGTCAGTGGGCCGGCCGCGGCCGCCAGAATCTGTGTCTTCGCTGCCCGCTCGGCGACGACGTACAGCGCGGCCGCTTCCTCGACGCTGCCGCCGGTGGTCAGCAGACCGTGGTTGGCGAGCACGGCCACCCGGTGGCTCCCGAGGCAACGGGCGATCCGGGCGCCTTCCTCCGGACCGCGGGCGATTCCCTCGAACGGTACGACCACGTTGTCCTCGTAGAACATGCACGAATCCTGGGTGATGGGGTGCAGTGGTTCCCCGGTGACGGCGAGGGCCTTGCCGTACACGGAGTGGGCATGAGCGACGGCCATGGTGGCCGGACGGTCCGCGAGAATGTGACGGTGGATCGTGTGGGCCGTGAGGCTGGCCCTTCCGTCGCCATGCACCACCTGTCCTCGCGGTGCCACCAGGATCAGGTCGGAGACGCGGATCCGCCCGAAGGCCCGGCCGAGTGGGTTCAGCCAGAGGTGATCGGGCAGTTCCGGGTCACGCACGCTGATATGCCCGGTCAGATGCTCCTCGTAGCCCAGCCGGGCGAAGATCCGCAGAGCTCCGGCAAGCCGCTCCTGTCGCCAGCGGCGTTCCTGCTCCCACGTCAGACCGTCGGGCTTGACGGGCAGGTCGGGCCTGGGCCGCGGGCGGAGTGAGGCGACGAAGGACGACATCGGTGCGGCACCGACCGGCCGGCGGCGAAGGTCGGTCATCGGGGCCGCCCTGCCTTTGTCAGCAGGAAGTTCTCGATGACGAGCGCGTCCAGCGGCATGCTGTGAAAGGACCGGACCGCGTCCTCGGGGGTGCAGACAACGGGCTCGCCGGGCCCGTTGAAGGAGGTGTTCAGCAGCACTCCATGGCCTCGTTCCTCCTTGACCCGGTGCAGGAGCCGGCCGAAGGGGCCTTGCCCCGGTGAGACGGTCTGCGGCCGCGCGGTCCCGTCCACATGCGCGACGGCGGGGAATTCGGCGATCGCGGTGTCGGTCATGGTGAAGCTCGTCAGCATGTACGGCGATACCAGCTGTCGGCCGAAGAGGTGGGGGCTCTCCTCGGACAGCAGTGAGGGGGCGAAGGGCCGCCAGTGCTCACGGCCTTTGAGGGCGTTGACCCGGTCGTGCTGCCCGCGCTCGGCCGGCAGGCTGAGGATGCTCCGGTGGCCGAGTGCCCTCGGACCGACCTCGGAACGCCCTTGGAACCAGCCGATGACCTGTCCTTGCAGGAGCCTGGCCAGCGCGGCCTCAGCGGGGTCGGCCACCTCCCGCGCGTCCAGTCCCACGAAGTCGAGGTAGTCGGCCACCTGCGCCGCGCTGTAGCCCGGGCCGAGATCGGCGCTGCCGTCGTGCCCGATGGGCTCCCCGTGCTCCGCGGCGACCGTGAACGCGGCGCCGAGTGCCACTCCGGCGTCGTCGGAGGCGGGAAGGAGGTGCACGTCATGGCCCGCGTCGACCAGGCGCCCGTTGGCGACGCAGTTGAGGCCGACGCCTCCCGCGACGCACAAGGAGCTCTCCCCCGTGGCCTCGACAGCGAATCGGGCGAGGGATTCCATCAGGTGCTCGGCGGTGGCCTGAGCGGCAGCCGCCACGTGGGGCTTGAGCCTGGATGCGGGGACGTCCCGGGTGGTTCGCCGCGACCGCACCGCGTCGAACCTCGCCGGTTCGCGCACCCCCGGTCCGAAGCGGTCGGCGAAGTACGCCCGCCACTCACGGTGGACGTCGCGCGCGAGCTCTCGGCAGGGCACGGGCCTGACGATCTCCCCGTCCTGCCACGTCATGAGGGGGTCCCCCGGGCTGCCGTACGAGGCCAGGCCCATGGTCTTGCCGCCGTCGAGGGTGCCGAATCCGCAGTGCGCCGAAGCCTCGGCATAGAGAATGCCCAGCGAGTCGGCGACCGGCCACGACCGTATCGGTTCGAGGGTTCTTCGCTGCCCGTGATACACGGTGATGGAGCTGTCCTCACCGCGCCCGTCCGCGACGAGAACGGCGGCGGATTCCAGCCCCGTCCAGAAGTAGACGGATGCCGCGTGCGCTTCGTGGTGCCGGATCCAATGGAGCCGGGGAAAGCGGCGGGGCTCCTGTCCGGTGACGCGGCGGATGAAATCCGCGTCGGAGAACGGCCAGCCCAGACCGCGCCCGCGGTAGAAAGCCGGCAGATCCCAGCCATATGCGAGGGCGTCCACGTCGTCCAAGCTGATTCCGGCCTGCTTCAACACCCATTCGGTGGCGCGGGCCGGGACCATGAGGCGAGCATGCCTCATGCGATTGAGCCGTTCCTCTTCTACGAATGCGACGACTTTTCCATCCACCACAAGGGCGGCCGCCGGGTCATGCGTCGACTCCGTCCAACCGTTCAGTCCGAGTACTATCATGTCCGACCTTTATCCCTGAGCCGATCACGCGGGTGGGGCTGCTGAGGTCCGGGATGACGTGGTTGCGCGAATTGATATGCACGCATTACAGCGGAGCGTAAAGAACCATTTAGTCAGCGCTGTCATGCAGTGTCAACGGGTTCCTCCCCCATGGCAGAAAGCAGCCGCTCGGAGAATCCTCGTCGTCGGAGTCACGGGCGCGGGCGAAGACGCCCCTGGCGGGTAATCAGCCGCGCTCACGGACGAGGTGTTCCACTGGCATCCGGGGTGTCGGCACGGCTCCGGGGCCCCGCTCCAGCCCGTCCAACGTTTCCAGAACGCTTGCGCACACCCACCCGTGCACAGGCGCCCTCGCGTGTGCCGAGCTTGTCCAGTGCGGCGGAAGAAGGTGCCATCCTGCCTGCAGGCACTGGTTGCTGAGGGTGAAGTCCTCGATGATGTCCGCTCGCCTCACCCTCAGCCATCGCAGGAGCAGAGCCACCATCAGCCCGGTGCGGTCCCTCCCCAGGGTGCAGCCCACGACCACGGTCCGTTCGCCCAGCAGTGGCACGAGGCGCCGGGCTGTAGCCAGGTAGACGGAGAGATGGCGCCGGTATCTGCGCAAGGACGCCCCTGCCGTGGCATCGGTGTCGCTCACGAGCTTGTCCATCAGGGGCAGGCGCTCCCATGACCACCCCTGGCGGATCAGCTCCGTCGGCGCACCGTCCTGGGCGATCTCCGCGTCCGTGCGCAGATCCACATAGAGCGCCGGTCCTACGAGGCCGGCCAGCGCCTCGACGGCCGGAGCGGACAGCTGCGCCAAGGCGGAGGTTCGGAGCAGCCTGCGCGAGCGCAGCAGGCCCCCGTCCCGGGTGGTCAGCTCCCCCACGTCGCGAAGGTTCGGCACCAGGCCGGGCAGCAGTATCCGGGCGGAGTTCGTCACGGCTGCGACGGCGCCAGGGGAGCGAGAAGCTCCAGGCTGCGGTCGACGATCGCGGGGCGGTCCAGCGCCACCGGCTCCAGCGCCGGGCGGCAGGCACACGAGCGCGGTAGATCCGACAGGTCGCCCGTCTCGCTGTAGCGGACCAAGCCGTCGACAATCCGGTCGGCACACTCGGGGCAGCTGTCGGGGAAGACGGACTCGAAGTCCGTACCGCGAAGGTTGATACAGGCCACACGGACGGCCGCCGCCTCGTGGGCGCGGCGGACCGCCTCCACCACGGTCCACAGGTTCGGTGGCTGGTAGTGGCCGGCGTTCCACAACTGCCAGGCCACGGTGTCCCGGGAGACTCGCGTGGGACACAGTGTCACTCCTTCGATGCCCAGCGCGCGGACGTAGTCGACGGACTCCACCACGTCCGTGATCGCCTCGGCTTCTGTGAGGAGGGGCGGCTTGATCATGAGATAGATCTTCGGCCGCACTCCGAGCTGCCGCATGGCGACGACCGCGCGTTCGAACGCCGCCCGGGAGACCCGTGTGTTCACGAGCGTCTCGCGGACCAGGTCGTCGGAGGACTGCAGCCCGATCCCGACCTCCAACTCCACGTCGCCCAGGGCCGCCACGAACGGCCTGAGGCTCTTGAGTGTGACGAACTGCGGCAGCGACTCGACCACGAGCATGCGTACCCCCGCGGCGGCGACCCGCCGCGCGATGACGACCTGCACATCACGGGGGATCTCGCGCGGCGCGAAGAACGAGCCGTCGTTGTAGAGGGCGAGCACCTCGTAGTCCGGCTCGTCAGGGGTACGCGCGAGCACCCTGGCGACCTGGTCCACCAACGCCTCGGGCCGGGCCTGGAGCCCGTAGTTGTTCTCGTTCGTGAAGGGACACATCGTGCAGGTGGGCACCGAGCAGCCACCTGACATGAGAATGACCTTCTTCCGGCCGATCACCCGTCCGTCCTGCAGCCGTATCCGGTCGTAGCTGATGTACCGAGGGTCGTCGGGTCGTTTGCTCTCCGGCGCACGCCGCAGCGCGAGCGACCACTTCGACAGCGACGCGCGCAGCCGCGCCTCGCCGGTCTTCTCCACTGGCACGTGCGTCATGCGCGTCTCCTCCTGTCGGCTGGGGACATGACGGCCGGTCCCGCGGCGGTGCCGACGCCCAGGACACCGGTCAGCGGCAGAGCGCCCAGGGTGCGATCTGCCGCACGAAATTCCTGATGGCTCGTTCGTAGTCGAAGCGGCTGGTGAGCAGTTCTCTTCCGCGAGCACGCAGCCTGCCGCGCTGCTCGTCGGTCACCGAGAGGGCTCGGCGCACAGCGCCTGCCAGGCTCTCGGGATCCGCCGGATTCGCCGTATATCCGGTGACGCCTTCCACGACCTGTTCGGCCAGTCCTCCCGCGCGGGTCGCCACGACCGGGGCGGCACCGGCCGCGAATGCCTCCAGTGGGACGCGACCGAACGGTTCGACGCGCGACGGGACGATCACCGCGCGCACACCGGGATGGGCCAGGATGTTCCGGACACGGTGGCTGAACCGCTCCATCCACTGCACCTGGAGGCCGAGCGCGCTGCCCTGGGCCCTGAGCCGCTGTTGGTAGGTGTGGGCGGAGGCCATCGAGTTGAACCTGACGGGCGCGAGCACCAGCGGTGGCAGCCGCACGGCCTCGGCGCGGAGGATCGCCAGCGCGTCGAGCAGATCCTCAAAGCCCTTGTGCGCCACCGCACGCCCCATCGCGAACAGGAATCCGCTTCGGGCGCACACCGGGTCCAGCTCGGGAACCTCCGGACCGAACAGGAGGTCCGTGCTGACGAGCCCGTTGGTGAGGTCCACCAACGCCTCCGGCGGAACCCCGTACTCCGCGCACAGGTGACGGCGCATGTACGCCGACGTTGCCGCGATCCGCCCACCCCCGGCGGCCACCGCGTGCATTCCGTGTTCCTCCCAGTGGATGAGTTCGTGATCGCCGGGGTCGTGCAGGCGCCGGCTCGCCCGTGGCACGAGAGCGACGCTGCTGAGCAGGCCGGGCGGCAACTGCGTGGCAAAGCCCATGAACGGAACGTCGAACGCGACCACTGCGACGTGCTCCGCACCCGGCACGACATCCTCGGCAAGCACCGAAAGCAGGTGATTCGACAAGATTCGGAAGGCGGTCAGGCCTCCCCAATTGCTTCCCTTCGTGCCGTTGTCGAGCGGACGAACCTCGCCGCCGCGCCGGTCGATCAGTCCACGCATGTCCTGGTGCCACTGCCTGTCGTAACCGTAATCCCCGGGGCTCAGCCGGATGGGCAGGATCACGAGGCGCACACGGTGATCGAGTAATCCGGCGAGCGTGCGCACAAACGCACGGTTGCTGTGTCCGGCACCCGTTCCCGTTCCATAGAAACCGTCGTGCAACGCCACCGCGAAGACGGGGCGACGTATGCGCTCGCGCTTCGCGCCACCAGGATCACGAACCTCGCGCCCCATTGATCACTCCCTTGCTCACGACGGAGCAGACATGTGCGCTCGTTCAGGAGGAAGTCGGGCTACATTTCTTCAGTGGACCCGAGGCGGCAAAATACTGTCAAGGGCACCTTTTACGTCAACACTCCGCCGGGACAATGCGGTCTTGTCATACCGCCTGTGATTGCCCCATAGTGTCGGCGGCGGTACGTCGGCCGCCCGCATTTCTGAAGATGCCATGGCCTCCACCAGTTTCGCGCTGCGAGTCGACGCCGCGAGCAATGTCACGCGCATCAGTTGCGAAAGGCGTGCATATGCCCGTACTTAAGCGCATCCCATCCGAATTCTTGGTGGCGGAATCCAGCGTGCTACCCGCAGTGGATTCCGAGGTGGCCACTCATCAGCAGCTACGGCTACGGAAGGCCGGCTACACCACGTTCGAGGCCGTCGATCTCATTGCCCGCTTTCACGGTCAGCCGTCCGCGAATATCGGCTACGCAGGGCTCAAGGACGAGGACGCGATCACCGAGCAGTTCCTCACCATCTCCGGGCCCCTCGACTCGCGCGCCCTGGAGGAGTTCAACCAGGTCCATGCTGCCGGGGCGCCGGGCTCGCACGGACGCTTCCTCCAACTGCGGCACCACGGCTACGGCATGCGGCCGCTCTCCGCCGGGGACCTGGACGGCAACAGTTTCCGCATCATGGTCCGCGACCTCGAAGCCGAGCACGCCCGGCATCTGGCCGGTTCGCACGGCCGACGCAGTCTCTTCGCCATCAACTACTACGACACGCAACGCTTTGGCGTTCCCGACGGCCCCCGGCAGACACACCTGCTCGGCGGCGCCCTGCTCGAGGGTGACTACGAGCGGGCCTTCGAGCTGCTCCGCGCGTCCCGGTCACCCGAAGCCCGCACGTGCTCCGCGTTCACCGGAACCGCCAGGGAGTTCTTCGACGCACTCGACCCGCGCCGGATCGCCTTCTTCCAGTCCGCACACGCCTCGGACGTGTGGAACGCCGAAGTACGCGCTCTCCTCCGCGAGGTGGCCGGCGACGACGTACTCGAGGAGGAACGGGAAGGGATCCCGTACGTCTTCCCTCGTGCGCAGTCAGCCGCTCTCCAGGTCGCGCAGGCGGGCCGGCGGCTCCGCTGTCGCACATACCGGTGGCGGAACGGCGGGATGGTGTCCTACCTAGCACCGCGGCCGGTAGTGGTGCAGCTGCAGGTACGCATCGCCGACGTCAAGCCCGACGAGTGCTTCGAAGGACGGTGGTGCTGCACCCTGGCGTTCTTCCTCCCCTCTGGTTCCTACGGCACCATCGCCGTCAGCCAGCTGCTGCACGCCGTGGCCGGCGAACGGCAATAGCCGCAGGCAATCGGCCCCCACGCTGGTCCATCACCCCGGAGTAGTCGTGTCTTCTGACGTCAGCACCAGGCCCACCGCCCCCCAGCCATGGCCGTTCGGCAAGCCTGGCACGGGAATGTTCCGAAACGACCGGTCACGCCTGGAGAACGAGGTCAACCTCAGGAGCTGCGGACTGCTGCACCCGCGTGCGGCCGAGTTCCACACCGAGACGCTCCAGGGCCTGGACCCGGTCGAGATCATGACGTATCCGGTGTACCGGGAGACCTACGCCCTGGTCGCGGAACACCTCGGTGTCGACCCCGGCTCGCTGGTCCTCACCGCCGGCAGCGACCCGGCTCTCGACCTCATCGTGCGCTCCTTCCCCCTGGCCCGCATCGTCATCCACACACCGAACTTCGGCGGCTGGGCGAAGTTCGCCCATATCGGCAAGCAGACGATCGACCACGTCGCGCCGGATCCCGACAGCGGCGGGTTCCGCCTGGCCGACCTGTTGACCGCATTGCGCAAGGGCCCGCGCGCCATCGTCGTGGTCACCCAGCCCCACAGCTACACCGGCCAGGTCCACGACGCCCAGGAGCTGACGGACCTGGCCCGGGGCGTAGGGGAACACGGCAGCCTGCTGGTGCTGGACACCGCCTATCTGGCATTCACCCACGGCGGTGAGGAGCTCGTGCGGGGCGTCGCCGGGCAACCGCACGTCCTCCGTGTCAACGGCTTCTCCAAGGGGTACGGCCTGTCGGGCGCCCGTATCGCCGCCGTCGTCGGTCACCCTCGGACGGTGAACCGCGTCTTCGACCTCGACCCCGAGGCAGCGGTGTCCGGGATCGCCATGGCCCTGTTGCGCGCCGCGCTGCGACACGACGAGTACTTCCAGGCCATCCGGGACGAGATCCGGCACCTGCGGGAGCGCTTCGCCCGCCTGGTCGAATCGGCCGTACCCGGCTGGCGGGCTCGGGAGAGCGGGGGGAACTTCGTCGCCTTCGACGTGCCGGACCCGGCGCAGGCACGTGCGGCCACTTCGCGCCTTCTGCGGCACGGGTTCATCACGCGCGACATGTCCGGACTGCCGAGCCTGCCCGCCGCGGTACGCATCGCCGTCGCCGACGAACCGAGCGCGCTGCGCGTCGTCGACATCCTCGGCGACTGGAGCAGCGGCCGATGACGCCGCAGGGGCCGCGGGTGCTGGTCGCCGGGGTGTGCGGGGCCGGCAAGACCACCATGGCGGCCGCGCTCGCGACGAGGTACGGGCTCCCACACCACGAACTGGACGCCCTCTTCCACGGTCCCGGCTGGGTGAAACGACCCGAATTCGAGGCGGACGTCCACGCGTTCGCGCACCAGGGCCGGTGGGTCTGCGAGGACCAGTACGACGGCTACCTTGGTGACCTTCTGTGGGAGCGCGCCAACCGGCTGGTCTGGGTCGACATGCCCTACACCACGGTGATGCGACGGGTTGTCGGCCGGTCGCTGGTTCGGCTGATCACCCGCCGGACACTGTGGAACGGGAACCGGGAGCGGTGGCGCTCCCTGCTGTTCGACCCCAAGCACCCGGCACGCTTCGCCCTGTCCCACCACGCGTCGCACCGGGCGGACGTCGCCGCCCGCCTGGCGCGCCACCCTGAGCTCGTGGTGGTCCGTCTGACCAGTGCGGCCGAAGCCGACCGCTGGTTCGACTCACTGCCCGAACCGGAGTTCTGGCCGGCTACGGACGATCGTGAACCGTTCTCCGAATGAATTCCTCTTCCGCTTCCTGGGGACTTCGAATGAACCGGACCATCGTTTCGGTGAACGAAATGTCGTCGTCCGCGCTCTCCGGAGTGGGGTAACAGCTCTCGAACTCCGCACTCGGGACTCCTGGATGGCGTTGGTATTCGTTGAACAGCGGTACGGAGTCGGTGATGATCCATCCCGCTGCGAGTGCGTCCCGCTGCAGAATGAACTGACCTGCCGCTTCACCGTGACTTGGATCGACGAAAGTGTAGAAAACACCACTGGGCCGGAGAAGTTCGACTCCTCGCGCGAAGAATGCCCGGTACAGGCGCCGCGACGGGTCGCACATCACGGTGTCCGCGCTTTCCCGAAGCTCGTCGGGCAAGGGATCGCGGGCATCGAGAGGACACACCTCGACATCTTTGGCGGCCAGGCGGTCCAGCGCCTGCGCGAGGAAATCGATCACTTCTGGATCGCGCTCCAGGACGCGCAGTCGCCCGTATCCCCCGACCATACAGATGGCCAGACTCGTCAGGTCCGAGTCGCCCAGCAGAACCACGTCCTTTCCTCGCGCATCGCCTCGGTACTGCAGGTAGAGCGCGCGGAGCAGCGATGTCCGGAGGGTGACATGCCACTGATGCCATTCATCGTGCTCGCCCGGTCGCGACCGGGCGAGCACGTGAAGACTCCGCAACCACTCCTCCACCAGGGGAGAGCGGGCGCGGAGGGCTTCATGCGGATGGAAGACCCGTCCGGCCAACTGCCGGGCGGCGGCTTCCACCTGAACTTCGGGAACGCGATAGCGCGAGCCCTCACGTAGGACCGAACCCTGCCCCAGCGCCCTCTTGAGCATCGGCCCCAGGTCGCGATAATCGATCCGACAGTACCGCAGGATCTCCGGCACCTCTGCCGCACCGAAGTTCGTGAGAAAATCGATCACCTCTGCATTGTGCCTGTCAGCGGTCATGCGAGCCGATGTTAGGGACCTGAACATGGCAGTGCAAGAGACCTCGGTGATCGGTACAGCTGTTTCCGGCAATAGTTCCCAGTGATCACAGAGGAAAGAGTTCCATGCCAAAAACGCGTGTTCTGCGCCACCGCGGGGTCGCCGACGGCCTGAGTTTGCCCACGGACCTTCATGAGCGTGTCGAACTGGTCGACATACCGCCGGACACACCGCCGCGAGCCGGATTGTCCGGCGACGTTCTGTACATCTCCGGCTGGCGTGCCACCGGACCCGCCCTCTATGAAACCGTCGAACGCAGTCATGTGCGCTGGATCCACACGTACGGAACCGGCATGGAGCGGCTCGACCTGCACCGGCTCACTCGTGATGGCCGGATTGTCACGAACTCGTCGGGCGCCGACGGGTTCGCCATCGCCGAATGGGTACTGGCCAGTTTGCTGGCTTTCGAAAAGCGGTTTCCAGAGGCGTGGTCGTGGGAGACCCCGCGGAAGCCCGCCGAGCCGCGGTGCGTCGGCACGCTGCAAGGCCGACGCGTGGGTCTGCTGGGTCTGGGCAGCATCGGTTCCAGTGTCGCCGCACTGCTGGCCTGCGTCGGCGCCTCGGTCCGCGCGCTGCGGCGCACGGCCGCCCCGGCTCCTCTGCCGAACGTCGAAATGGCCGGTTCCCTAGGAGAGTTGGTACGCGATGCCGACCACCTGGTGCTCACCGCTCCGCTGACCCCGGCCACCGCCGGAATGATCGACGACAGCGCCTTCCACCTCATGCGGCGCGGAGTGCACGTGGTCAACGTCGCCCGAGGCGGTCTGATCGACCACGATGCGCTGCGGCGAGCGCTCGCCCAGGGCATCGTGGCCCGCGCTTCCCTGGACGTCGTCAGCCCGGAACGACTGCCACTCGGGCACTGGCTCCGCGCACATCCACGCGTGCGGCTCACCCCGCACGTGTCGTTCCGGTGTCCAGGCTCGGATCGCGCGCACGCGGCACTTTTCCTTGAGCACCTCAGGGCATACCTGCGCGGCGAACCCCTGGCGAACCGCGTGGATCCGGATGCGGGGTACTAGGGCGCGTAGTGAGTCGCTCTCAATGGGCGGTCCGTGTGAGGTCCTTGAGCCAGATGACCGAGGCTCGGAGAGGAAGGCCGGCGGGTAGCTCTCAGGGGTCTTGTGTGAGATCAGCTTTCGACGTACTTGCGCAGCACAGCCTGGTAGTCGGGGAATTCGGGCTCGGTGTGGAGCTTGTCGGTCCCCTTCTTGAGGTAGACCAGTCCCGGACAGTCGGGCTTCACGCTGCCGTGCAGCCGCTCGCTTGCGATCTTCTTGCCCGTCCTGGCCTCGTAGACGGTGACGTCGTACACACCGCGGTACAGCTTGATGGTGTCCGTCGTGAACTTGCAGTCGGTCAGGAATTCTCCCTCGTCGGGGGAGTCCAGGCAGGCGATGAGCTGGACGAGGTGTGGATCGAGGTGGTTGCCGCTCCAGTGGTCCGCCGTGCCGGAGGCCGGGATCATCTGCCGTGGGGAGCCGGACTCACTGATCGTGAACATCGCTATCGGGTGCGGACCTGTGGCGCTGCGGTCTGCCGCCTGCGGGAAGTACTTGCGGGCTATGCCGTCGCCGCAGCCGGTGGCAAAGTCGGAGACGCGACCTGGCATCGTGTCGCTGGCCTTCGGCTCGAACATCACCCAGTACACGCCATACCCGAGCGCCGCCACCATGGCCACCGCGGTCACCCGCAGCAACAGCTTTCGCCGCCTGCGCTCGTACGGCCGCAGATCCTGGAAGGACGTCCCACCGGCCCGACGCCTGTTCGTCAAGAAGTATCCGAGGTACAGGAGCGGGGCAGCTGCCACTACGGCGAACAGGACACCTACCGCGGGATTTCCGCCCTTGAAGGCAATCACCGAGAAGACCACCGCGATGCCGATGAAGAGGACCATCAGCTGGGCCATGAACACACCCTCCCAGGGGAACGACAACGAGCACCACACCAGTGCGGCCGACCAGCCCGTCGCGTTCGAGGAAGCAGGAGCCGGGTGGGCACGTTGCGGATGTGCAACTGACCGTTCGACGCATGGCCTCCAAGTGTCATGGAGGCGTTGAAATGCCGATGAAATCCCGCTTTCCCGGCCGCCGTCGCCTGTACACCGCCGGCCTGGTGGCGTGGCAGCAGCCGAGCAGTCCGCACGCATGCTGCCGTCCGCGTATCGCAGCAGCTAGCGGAGGTCCGAGCCAGTCTGCTGTCCGCCGGTGTGGCGGTGGCCCGGATCTTCGCCTTTTCAGCCGGGATCGAGGCTCATTTGCCGTGTTGTCGGTCATGCGGCCAAGATCAGTGCATGTCATTGATCAAGAGAGCCGGAGTTCGGATCGGGATACTGCCCATAGCGGCGCTGTCCCTGCTCGCTGCCGGATGCGGAACCCAGCGGCCCGGGACCGACACCGCGACTGGCGCCCCCTCGCGGGCCGCGTCGGCGAAGCCGAGCAGGCCGAGCGTCCCGGTGGACTTCCCCTGCCCCGGCGAAACCCCCACCCCGAACCCACAGGCGACCGCAGAGACTCCGGGACCGGCCGCACCCCCCGCCGACCATTACGCCGAAAACCACGGCTTCAGGGAGCCTCTCCCCCTCCACGGCCAGCGTCGCTGCGACGGAATCGCCGCCGTCCAGCGCATCAAGAACGCACTCGAACCCCTGCGCACACACAACGACATCGACCCGGACACCGCCCGCCGCGCACTCACCGCCCTCGGCTACCCCGCCGCACAAGTGGAGACCTACAAGGTCGAGCCCAGCGTCGGCTTCGCCATCAACGCCTCACCTCTGTGTGTAGAAGGGAAGGTCAACCCCCACTTCATCGAGGCGAATGCCTTCGGCGGCTATCCCGACGGCACGGGCTGCAAGCCCCCCAGCGGCGGACACTGATGCTGCACCACGACGTCGAGCGGGGCGCGGGCCGTAGATGATGTCGAGTCAGAACGACGTCATGCCATTGGCCGCCTCCCGGTTCCCGGCACCGCAACAGGCCGCGCTCCGGGCGCAGTTCACCGAGAACGACGCGCAAGTCACCACTGCCGTTGGGCTCACCGTGGCGAAGCCCTGCGCAGCAGGTACTCCCGCTCCGGCAGGCTCAACGTGAGCCGTGCGGCCCACCGGTAGTGCTCGCGGGCCTGGTCGTGCTCACCGGCCAGGTCGAGCAGGTGCCCGCGCACTGCGTGAAGCCGGTAGTGGCCGGCAACCCGCTTGTCGCCGTCGAGCGTGGCGAGCAGGGCCAGCCCCTCGGCCGGGCCGTGCACCATCGCGGTCGCGATCGCGCGGTTCAGGGTGACCATCGGGTTCGGCGCGGTCCGGTCCAGGATCTTGTAGAGGATCAGCACCTCGCTCCAGTCCGTCTCCTCGGTGGACGGCGCCTCGGCGTGGACCGCGGCGATCGTGGCCTGCAGCAGGTACGGCCCGGGCGGCCCCTTGGACAGGGCACCGGAGACCAGCGCGACGCCCTCCTCGATCCGCGCGCGGTCCCAGAGGCTGCGGTCCTGCTCGGCGAGCGGCACCAGCACGCCGTCCGCACTCCGTGTCCCCCGCCGGGCGTCGGTGAGCAGCATCAGCGCGAGCAGCCCGGCGGCCTCGCCGTCGTCGGGCAGCAGCCGGTGCACCTCGCGGGCGAGCCGGATGGCCTCAGCGGCCAGCTCGACCCGTTGCAGGTCGGGCCCGGAGGTGGCGGTGTAGCCCTCGTTGAAGATCAGATACAGCACCTGCAGCACCGCCGGCAGCCGCTCGGGACCGTCCGGGAAGCCGGCGCCCCTGACCGTCTGCTTCGCCCGGCTGATCCGCTGCGCCATAGTGGCATCCGGCACCAGGAACGCGTGCGCGATCTGGCCCGTGGTCAGGCCGCCGACCGCCCGGAGCGTCAGCGCCACCTGCGAGGTCGCCGACAGCTTCGGGTGGCAGCACAGGAACAGCAGGCTCAGCGTGTCGTCGACGTGCCGGGAGGCATCGTCGTCCGGCGGCGGCTGCATGCTGACGGTAAGCTCGCGCTCCCGCCGGGCCGCCTCACTGCGCCAGTGGTCGGTCAGCCTCCGGCCGGCGACCGTGACCAGCCAGCCCGCCGGCCTGCTGGGCACACCCTCCTGAGGCCACTGCACCGACGCCGCGAGCAGCGCCTCCTGCACAGCGTCCTCGCAGGCTTCGAACTGCCTGTACCTGCGGGCGAGCGCGCCGAGGACCTGCGGCGCCAGGCTGCGCAACAGGTCCTCGATCCCGCCGCTCACGGAACCACGGCGCACAGACTCACCACTCACGGAACCACCGCGCACAGACTTACCGTTCACGGACCCACCGCTCGCCGACCCACCGCTCACGGACGGCCGCTCACAGATCGGCCCCGGACGAGAACATCACCGGACGGATCTCGATCGACAGGCCCTTGATGCGAGTGTCCGGGATGAGCTTGGCGATGTCGATCGCACGCTGTGTGCTCTCGCAGTCGATCAGGTAGAAGCCGCCCATGAACTCCTTGGCCTCGATGAACGGCCCGTCAGTGACGGCAGGCTCGCCGCCGGTGCCGGTGACGACGGTCGAGTTCGCCGGGTCGGCGAGTGCCTGAGTGAGGATGAATTCCCCCGAGTCCTGCACGGTCTTCATGAACTCACCGTGGCCTTCCATGATGAGCTTCCGCTCGTCCTCCGAGAGGGCATCCAGGATCTCCTGGTCGACCTGCATGATCAGGAGGTACTTCATGTTCTGACTCCTCGTATCGGGTTCCGCCCTGGGAGGGGCGGCTCGACAAGGAGTCGGAACCGTCCAGCGCCTTTCGACATCCCCCGGTGACCAAATCTAGACCGCTCCGGCACCCGTTCCGGCACCGTCGGCGTTCTTGCCGGGCTTCTTGTCGGGCTTCTTGTCGGCGAAGGTCCGGATGCATCCCGCTTCGGTGAGTCCGGGTGCATCCCGCTTCGGTGAGTACGTGGAAGCGGAAGGGCACCCGCGACTTGTACCGGCCCTCTGGTGAGCCTCGTTGGCACAGGATACTTTCGGATGCGAGGTGGCCTAATTCAGGACATCAAGATAATGGGGGAAAAATGCGCAAGATTGCCGCATCCGCCGCAGGTCTGTCTCTCGCCTTGGGGGCTCTCGGGCTCGCCACGGCTCCCAGCGCTACTGCGGCGACGCCGTGTCCGTCCGGAGCGGTCTGCATCCGCGAGACGAACGGCAGCATCCTGAGCAAGAACATCTTCTACAGCTACGGCGCCCACAACCTGTCGAACGTCACCGGCGACCGGGTCGTCGTCAACAACCAGACGGGCGGCGCCGGATTCCAGTTCTGCTACGGGTACGACGGCGGTGGCGGCTGCTCCATCGTGATGCGTGGTGTGGGCGAATCCGCGCCGTACAACATGACACCGATCAACTCCGTCGTGCTCGTGCCGTAGGCCCCGCCGAGGCGTGACCGGCGGGGCGAACCTGGTCGGTACGGTGCAGCTCAGGCGGCCAGTCGTCGGGAGGGATGTCGGCTGGCCGCCGAGCCCCGGGCGCGGGCACCCCTTGTTCGTACGGGCAACCGCCGCGGTCACACGACCGGACGCCAGGCGGGCCCCGCACCGTCCAGGTGGACCCGGCCGAACACCACATCGGCGAAGTGGACACCGAAGCCGATCGTTCCCGGCTTGGCCAACTCCCTTACCAGTAGGCGACGTTGCTCTGCCGCCCGGTCGGCGTCGAGGTCGGCGGCAGCCGACCACCGCGGATGATCCACTTGGATCGGTGAGTGCATCGCATCCCCGAACACCATCAGCCTCTCGTTCCCTGAGCTGATGACGTAGGAGGCGTGCCCGGCAGTGTGGCCGCTCGTGACAACCATCCGCACGCCGGGGAAGACCTCCTCCCCGTCGGTCACCGTACGCACCCGGGGCGCCATGACCTGGAGGATCTCGTCGGTGACCCCGCGCTCCTTCAGCAGATGGCGGTGCTCCCACTCAGGCTCGGCGACCAGGTACGGGCAGTCGTCGAACGGGAGCCGGCTGCCGCCGGGGACCGGGCTCCAGGCCCAGCCGATGTGGTCCAGATGCAGATGGGTGAGGGCCACCGCCTCGATCTGTGTGGGCGAGCGGCCGATCGCGGCCAGGTTGTCCAGCAACGCACCCCCATGGATGGCTCCGCGCGGGTTGCCCGGCTGTGCCGGAATCGCGTGCGGTCCGAATCCCGCGTCGATCAACAACGCACGGCCCTCCCGCTCCACCAGCAGGGCTCCGATGCCGCCGGTGAGGTTCCCGCGGTCGTCCAGGTACTCCGGGTGTGCGTCCCAGTCCTCCTGCGTACTCCCCGGCAGCCAGGCACGGGCGTTGAGCTCCACCGCACCGTCGGGCACGTAGGTCACCTTCACCGCGCCGAGGTGGAGCGACCGCATCACGGCCGGCCGCCGCAGCCGTTCCCCGAGGTTCATCGCCACATGGTTCGCCATGAGTCCGCCCCCTCTACCGGTCGGCCCGGAGCGTGCCCGCCGCACCCCAGTTGTCCGGTGGGAACTCCTGGATCCACACCTGGACGGTGTCCGCCGGGATCTTGTACGTGTCGACGAACGCGTCGGTGATACGTGCCACAAGCTCCCGCTTGAGCTCGATATCGCGCGGTCCCTGCTGGACGGTGACGATGGGCATAGGTGTGCTCCCGTTACGAGACTGGTGTGTGAACGCGGCCCCCTCGACCACGATGGCGACGGGGCGGCATGGATCCATTCCACTGCGGCCGACACCGGCGATCCAGAAGCGTTCCGAGAATGCGTCGATCACGAATCGTGATCGACGCGCCCGGCCTCCCGGCATGCCTCGACCAGGTGGCGCTGCCGCTCGGCTGCCGCCGCGGCATTCACCGCCAGCACCGTCGGCAGCCAGAGCCCCGGCGACATCACCGGGAGGAAGGCGACCCGCGTGCCGAGCAACTGACGGGCGTGCGCCGCGTACACCACCGTCCAACCGGCGGCCCCCGCGCCCAGCGCCGCCAGAGTGTCCTGCAGAGAGCTGTGCGGAGGCCCGGGAACCGGCTCGAAACCGGCATCCCGGCACGCGCCCACCACCAGATCCACCAACGGCAGGTTGTTCCGGCGGGACGTCAGGTACAGCGGCAGCTCGGCGAGCTGCGCAAGCTCCACGCGGGCTCCCGTAGCCAGCGGGTGGCGGGCCGAGACGGCAACCACCAGTTCGTCCCGCCACACCGGGATCTGCCGCACCTGGTCAGGCGCCGCCACCTCCCCACGGACAAACGCCGCATCCCATTCCCGATCAGCCACCCGCCGCAGACGCTCCTCTGTCCCCTCCGATCTCAGCTCCACCCGCACCTGCGGCGCTCGCCGCTTCAGCGCCTCCAGGACGTACTCCAGCCGATCCCCCATCCCCCGGCTCGTGCCCACGCGCAGCACGGTCTCGCGCGCGGCGACGAAATCCCCGATCACCGCCAGCGCCCGCAGCTCGGCCCCCAGTACCGCACGAGCTTCCGGCAAGAACGCCACCCCGGCGTCGGTCAACCGCACCCGACGCGGCGAACGGTCGAACAGCTCGACCCCCAGCTCCCGCTCAAGACGGCCGATCTGCTGGCTCACAGCCGACTGCACAATCATCAACCGCTCGGCCGCCCGCCCGAAATGCAACTCCTCGGCCACCGCGACGAAGTACCTCAGCTGCCGAAGCTCCATCACGTCGCCCCCTCCCAGCAGACACACATGCTCGACCACGCTACGGCATGGGAAATCCGCGCGGATGCGCCCGATGCCTCCGGCTTGTACGCGTCAGGCTCGCCAGGGAAAGCCGAGCGCGCAGACCGACGGAAGCCATTGATCCAGAGGGAGTGTCGGGCCCGCCGAGGGCACCGGGGCGGCCGCGCCGAGGCACTGGTGCGCTGGTAGCGGCGCCTCCTCCGGATCCTCCAGCACGAGGTGGGTCACGGCAGCGGCATCCCTCGGTGACCGGGGCGGTACGTCAGCGCTTCGTCGGTGGCTTGATCAGGTATGTCCGGCGGGCCAGATCCAGCACGGTCAGCCACACCCGGGGGGCGCCGTTCCAGGCGTACTGGCGGCTCTGCCGCCACAGAGGTCCCAGGCCGCTCCGGTCGGCCCCGTGCGCTTCCACGACAACTTCGGACCGCTGGCCCCAGCTCACCGAGCACCGATCACGCTCGTCATCCCGAAATGTTGATCAGAGCCCCCGGCAACCCCTGGGAGGGCAAGTAACGCCCCCAAACACCCCCAGATCGACACGGCTGCAGTCGCGCGTGCAAGGCCAGGGCATCACACCTTCAGGTGAATTGACGCTCTGTAAGCGCAGCGATAGGCAATACAAGAGTAGAAGTCTGCACGTCGGTACCGGAAGGCACTCAGAGGCACTCACGCCTCTCCGCTCCTCGGCACCGTGGCTTCGTCTTCTGGGGGATGTCGACATGTCGGACGTCAGGTAAACCGGTCATGGCCGCGCGCAGGGCAAGGGTTGCCGTGGCGATTGCGCTGGCCTGCGCCAGTGCCAGCTCGGGGATTGCCACCGGGCTCGTGCCCGATCATCTGCCGGACTGGCTGGTGAAGAATTCCACGCTCGCCTGGGCCGCCTTCGCCATCACCACGCTGCTGTGTCTCGGCGTCGCGGCGTGGCAGGCATGGATCGAGCCGCAGGAAGAGGAGGCAGCGGCACCCGACGACCCGGTTCCGCAGCAGCACCGCAGACTGATGCTCCAGCGTCAGTGGGCCTTTTGGATCGACGGGGTCCTGAGCCAGTCACTGGAGGCGGTGACGAGGCTCGAACTCGGTCTGGAGGCTCGCTCGGACGCTGTCGAGCACCCGTGGAACGTAGTGGTGTACGACGATCCGGACCGGCCGCGTGCCCTTCCGCCGGGAACGTCCGCCATCGATGTCTTCGACCGGTCCGGAGGCTCCCTGCTGGTCCTGGGCATGCCCGGGTCCGGCAAGACGACGTTACTGCTGGAGATGGCGGCGGAGCTGCTGCGGAGGGCCCGGTCCGACGACGAACAGCCCATGCCCGTCGTCTTCAACCTCTCCTCCTGGGGGAAGTCCGAAAGCCCGCTCGACCAGTGGCTGGAGGACGAACTGCATCGCCGGTACACCGTTCCGCGGAAGCTGGCCCGGCAGTGGCTCCGCGAGGAGATGATCCTGCCCCTTCTGGACGGTCTCGACGAGGTCAGAGCCGACCGCCGGGGCGACTGCGTCAAGGCGATCAATGACTTCCTCGGCGCGAACGGCCCCCTGCAAATCGTCGTCTGCTCGCGGGTCGCGGACTACGACGCCATCGGCTCACGGCTCCGCCTGAACAGGGCGGTTCTGATCCAGGACTTGACGCAAAACCAGGTGCTCAACCACCTCGCCGGCGCCGGCGGCCAGCTCGCAGGGCTGCACACGGCTATCGAGCACGACGATCAGCTGCTGTCACTCCTCTCCGCTGCTGCTGCTGAATGTGGCCTCCCTGGTCTACCGGGGCTTGTCCGCAGCGGAGCTGGAGGCCGCAGGCCGGGTCGTGGACCGACGTTCACACCTCATCGACAGCTATATCCAGCACACGCTGCGCCGCCGGCCGACCGGCCGTGCCTACGATGACGCACGCGTCGTCCGCTGGCTCGGTGAGCTCGCGCATCAGATGAGCCAGGACGACCAGACCGTGTTCCACGTGGAGTGGATGCAGCCCGCGTGGTTGTCGAGCCCGCTGTTGAGGATCCTGACGGCATGCTTCTCCCCCCTTCTCCTGGGGGTGGCGATGGCTCTGCCCACCGGGTACGCAATCGACCATGCCAACGCCCTCGGCGCCAGACTCTTCGGCCTGGGGAACGACGTCCATGTGGCGGGCATCTCGACGGGCTGGCTCACGGGTGCCGCGATCGGAGCGCTGGTCTGCGTCTTCGCCTTCGACAGAGCGATCCGTCCAGCCGAGACCATCTCCTGGTCACTGCACTCCCTGCGGCAGAACGCCGGCCGGCAACTGCGCTCGGCCCTGCCCTGGGGAGTGGCGCTCTCCGCCATCGTCGGGACGATCATGCACGTGTGGGGCCCGGCCACCACCGTGATCTTCGCGGCCTTCTTCATGGCCTTGCCGATCACCTTCTACGTGGTGGTCGGCGGGGTGTCGCCGCAGCTACGAGAGGCCCGCATCACTCCGAACGAAGGCATGCGCCGCTCCCTGGTGAACGCCGTCGCCGTCGGCCTGCCCGGAGGAACGGCCATCGGCATCCTGGCAGGAGTGGCGTTCGGCGCACGGATGACGTTGCTGTTCGGTGTGATCGACGGGCTGACGTGCGGCGGTTCCGTGTTCGTTCTGACGGCGTTGCACACCGGAGGACGCGCCTGGCTGCACCACTACACCCTGCGGGTGATGCTGGCGCTACGGGGTCGTATCCCGCTGAGGTGGGTGCGATTCCTGCAGTACGCGAGCGACCGCATCCTGCTCCGCCGGGTCGGCGGCGGCTACATGTTCGTTCACGGCCTGTTCCTCGACCACTTCGCGGCCCTTCACGCCCGTACCGCGAACGGCTCGGCACCTACGGGGCCGTCGGCCCGCTGAGCGCGCGCTGCCACTCGCCCGGTGGTGTGTGCGTCCGTGCCCGGACAGTCCCGCCCTCAAGGCCTGCTAGGAAAGACCAAGCCGCACTACATCCCCCGTTGCGTCACCCGCGAGAATGTCGATATGGACGCCGCTGTCCGGGTCCGTGAAGGTCTGGCCCGGTCGGTACGCCGCCAGGTCGAGTCCGGTGCAGCCGGTGGCATGCGGGCGGTCGGCACGTAGCGCCGTCTTCTGGGGGTGGAGGTCGGGTGACGGGCGGGCGGCCGGGTGGCCGTTCATGACCCGGACCGGTCCCTCGCCGGTCGGGGTGGCGGAGTCGACCTTGTAGATGAGGACGCCGGCCGAGCACGCATCCCGGTCGTTGCCCTCGGCCCGGCGGGACTCCGCGACGTACGCCGTTGTCGCGCCGGTGCGCAGTACGGCGATCTTGGTGCCAGGGCGCCGTTCCACCGGGGCCAGGCGCACGGTGCGGCGCCCGGGGGCGGCCAGGCAGGTGACTTGGGCATCGCGGGTCCAGCCGAGTTTCCAGGAGTGCCAGCCCAGGTACTGGGGCGCGGGGCCGGCGATGTTGCCCATGACGTCCCAGCCACCGACGTACTGGTGGGTGGGGGCGGTGAACGAGTACAGGTCGGGCAGGCCGAAGGTGTGGCCGGTCTCGTGGGCGGCGACCTTGGGGCCCCAGCGCCACAGGTCCTGGCCGAAGGTCACGGACCACTTGATGCGGGTGCCGTCGGCATGCACGCCGGGAGTGGCGGGGTCGTAGAGGTAGGTCGGGGAGAACGAGATCGCGGAAGCCGTCTTGGTGGGGACGACGTAGACCATGTCGTAGCGGGAGAAGTCCGCGTACGGGTCGGCAGCGGTGATGGCGTCGCGTACGTACTTCTCATGTGCCTCGAAAGTGAGACCGCGCTCGAAGCCGTACGCGTCCGAAGCCGCCGGCATGCGGATCCAGCGGTGCAGGGAGGTGAGCGCGAGGCGGGTGCGACCGTAGCTGGCCGTGCGCATCCAGTCGGCGGCCGGGGCGAGTTGAGCCGCGTACTCGTCCGTGCCGCCGGTGGCCCGGGCATCGGGAAAGTCCACGAACAGCGTCAGGACCCGCCGGGTTCCGGTGGTGGGCTGGAACCGGGCACGGTCGGTGTCGTGGCCTTCGTCGGTCCAGCCCGTCTTCCCGGGCAGCGCACAAGCGGCGGCGGGAGAAGGAGGCCGGTGGGCTGAAGGCGTGGCGGCCGCGTTCGCCGTCGTGGGGGCGGCGAGGCATGCGGCGAGGGTGAGTGCCGCGGCACAACGGCGCAGGCGGCTCGGCGAGACGGACAGGGCAGGCATGTCACTCCCGTCGGATCGGAGGGGACGGCTTGGGGCATCGGAGGGGATGGCTTGGGGCGCGGACGGAGGGTGATCGGCTCAGGGCCGGTCCGGCGGTCCGTTGGGACAGGCCCTAGGCTCGGCCCGTAGCCAGGTCCATCAGGCGGGCGAGGACGCGGCCGTTCGAGGCGGTGATGCCGTCGTGCTCCCATTCATTGGTGACCCAGACGTGAGTGGCGCCGACCTCGCGGGCGGTGCGCAGGGAGAGTTCCGCGTCGACGTAGATGTCGTCGTGGTAGACGGCCGCGGCGAGGGGTACCTGGTTGGCGGCGAGGCGTTGGGGGTCGTAGAGCGGGCTCCAGTCAGTGCGCTGGGCCAGGAGGTCCGCGGCGTCCTCGAAGGGGCGCAGGCCCGCAATCTCCCGGAACATCCAGGGGTACATCATTTCCCCGGTGAGGAGGAGGGGGTCCGCCTCTTCGGCGAACTCGGGGAACGTGGTCAGAGCCCGGGCGGCCGCCCAGCCGGTCGGACCGGCCCCCTGCCCGTACAGGGTCTCCTGCATGACGGCGAACAGCGGGTTGTCGGTGAAGCCGGTCAGGGACTCGACCTGGCGAAGGAAGGTGTCGGTCAATTCGCCATCCGCCTCCAGGGATTCGTCGAGCAGCCAGTGGATGCGCTCGAAACCGTCGCCCATGCCGAGGACGAGGCCGAGGGTGCGCAGACGGCGGGTGGTGAGGCGATCGCCGCCGGGCAGGCGGATGTCCTCGGATGCAAGGAGATCGGCGATCTCGCGGAGGCGAGGGGCGTCGTCGGGGTAGCGGGCGTAGAAGTCGAGGACCCGGTCACGCACGCGGGGGTAGGTGCGGGCGTACACGTCGTCGGCGGTCGCGGAGAGTCCGGGCAGGCCGCCGGTGACGTAGCAGGCTCGCAGGCCGTCGGGGGCCTGGGAGAGATAGGTGAGGGTGATGAAGCCGCCGTAGCTCTGGCCGAGTGTCTCCCAGGGTTCGTCGTCACATAGTTGCCGGCGTATCAGTTCGGCGTCGGCCACGATCGCGTCGGCACGGAAGTGGGCCAGATGTGCGGCCAGCTGAGAGGCGGAGGCGAACCGGGAGGCCGTGCGCGCGGTGAGCGGGGTGGAGCGTCCGGTGCCGCGCTGGTCGAGGAGCAGCACCCGGTGGGTCTTCAGCGCCTGGGGCAGCCATCCCGGCGAACCTGCCGAGGGGCGCGGCGCCTTGCCGCCGGGGCCGCCCTGCAAGTAGAGCAGCCAGGGCAGTTGGTCATCGGCGTGAGCCGGGTCGACGACCTCGCGCGCGAAGACCTGGAGAGTCGGGCCGTCGGGACGGCGGTGGTCCAGCGGGACGGTGAAGACGTGGTCGGTAGTGGCGTACGCGGGGTTCATGGGGCCCTTTCACAGCGAGGCACGGCGGAGCGCGGCGAGACACGGGAAGCCGCGGGGAGCCGCGGGGAGCCGCGGGGAGCGAGAAGTTGCGCATGAGGAGCCATGGATGAGGTGTGACATTGCATACGACGCATACGTCATCGTGCATCAGCGGTCCGCTTCCGCGGAACTCCTACTTGGGCATAGCGCGGTGCTATGAGGAGCTGCTGCTGCCGGCCCACAGGGAGCGGACGTGGCCCAGGTGCTTGGCCATGCACTGTTCGGCCTTCTCGGCGTCACCGGCGAGCATCAGGTCCAGCAGTTCCAGGTGCTCCTC
>NZ_JBIAWT010000022.1:0-51580 GCF_042895955.1 Streptomyces sp. NPDC001339
CCCGTATGAGGGCGCGATCCGTGCCACACCACATTGGTCACCGATCACCGGGTGCAGCTGATCCACTGGCAACCCGTCAAGGAGACACGGCCTAGTTGCGGTATGCGGCGGGACAGCGGCCATCGCAGGGGGTGACTACTGCAGGAGTCGACATGATCACCCGTCGGTCGATGTGACTGAGCGCCGGAGTTGGCGGGCTTCGCCGACTCGGGCGCTCAGATCGCTGCACTGATGCGGTACACCGTCACTGGCTCGGAGGGTTGGTTCGTCGCCCGTGGCCTTGTCAGGGCGCGGCGGCCTACTGCCCAGCCCGGTGCCCTCCCCCTCCCGTTAAGATCGTCTGTCCGCAAACCGGGGGTTAAGGGCCCATACGGAGCGATCCGAAGACTGCGAATGCTGCTCGGCGGGTCGGCGATGCGGCGTGACAGCGGGAGGAACAGGACACGTGGGCGAGAAGCCACTCATCGCGGCCGTACGCAGGGGGGACGCGGAGGCCGTCGAGGCACTGCTGGAGACAGGGGCCGACCCCGATGCCGTCGACGAGCATGGCACACCCGCGCTGTGCCTGGCGGTGGATGCCTTCGACCTGCCGGTTGCCGAAGCCTTGATGTCGTCGGCCTGGCTGAACCGCATCGCTCCTGACGGCCGTACACCCCTGCTGCGCGCGATCGACCTCGGCGCCTGCGACATCACGGCCGCGCTCACCCATCGTGGGGCACATCTGTGGCCCAAGGACGCCGAGGGGCGCGACGCTCTGGAGCTGGCCCGGTACTGGCACATGAGGGGCACCGAGGCCGAACTGCGCCGCAGGAGCGGTACGTCGACGTCGGTCGGGCGCAGGACGGTGCGGCACGAGTCCGAGACCGTCTGCGAAGAACTGTCGCTCGGCGGCCTGACGGTCCGGAACGGGCACACCGCGATCCTCACCGAGCTGGAGCCCAGATACGGGATCACGCCGTCATTCGCCGAGCTGATGGACCGCGCCCTGGCCGAGCCGGACGTCGACCACGAGGTGTGGTGGGCCACCACATATACGCTCCAACAGCGCAACGACCCCACCGTCTGGGACGCGGCGGCCGCCCTGCGGGACCGTCCGGATGCGTTGCAGCGGTGCTTCGGTGCGGAAGTGCTCCGCCTGGCCATTGTGCTCGACGAGAGCGACGACGAGTCCTTCGACAGGCCGCTCGTCGACCTCATCCTTCCCTGGGTGGCGCGGGAGGAGGATCCACGGGTGATGCGGGCGCTCACCGCCGGACTGGTCGATGCCCTCGATCCCCGGGCCAAGCAGTTGCTGCCGACGCTCACCCGGCACCACGACAGCGAGGTACGGAAATGGGCGGTCTCCGGCCTGCACGGGCCGGTCGCGTGGGGAGACCCCGAGGCACTCGCCGCCGCCATAGAGCGCACTCAGGACGCGAACGCCGTCGTGCGTGTGCAGGCCTGTCGGGCGCTCGCCGAGGCCCCCACGGACTCCCCCGCCCCTTCGAACGCCCTTGCCGCATGCCTCCACGACGAGGAGGAGGCCGTACGGGTCACAGCGGCGGTCCGCCTGGCCCTGCGCGACGACCCGCGCGGCGACGAGGTGCTGCGCGGTCTCAATTCGACCGACCAGGACTCGCCGTACTACTGGGATCTCTATGACGTATGGCGCCACCGTGAGACTCCAAGCCCCGCCAACTGAAGTGCCCAAGCTCGCCAACTAGAACGCTCATCCGTCAACCGTGGCGCTCAGTCACAGTCGACATCACATTCACCCGTTCGTGAGATGCACCGCAATTCGAACATATGGTGGAATCTCTATTGTGACGTCTTACTCCTTCCCCGACGACCTCCTGCAAGCCCAGCGCGAGTGGTATGCCGCGTACCAGCAGCTCGCCACGACAGAGAATCCCGCCCAGACCACGGTCCTACGGCGCACGCTGCAGCGGCTGTCCGTACACATCGCCACCCACCCGTACTGGGCAAGCATCCCGGGCCGGGCGCCAGCTGCCCGTATGGCGCTGAAGCGGCAGGCATGGGATCCAGAAAAGGCCGGGTCATGACCACCAGCTACGTTGCCCACCCTCAGGTGCGGATAGCCCGCGCGATCCGCGAGCTGAGCGACTCTGCTGGCTATCCGCCGTCCATACGGGAGATAGCGGACGAGGTCAGGCTGAGTGCTTCGACGGTGGCCTACCACCTACGGGCAATGGAGCGTCAGGGGATCGTCACCCACACTCCGGGCCACAGTCGCTCGTACCAGGTGCTCCGGTAGGACGAAACTGGGCCAGTTGGGCGGCGGTGCTGCCACGCGGGATACGCATGCCGTGGTCCAGCGGTTGAAGACGGTCTCTGGCCGGCCTGCGCCGAGGCTGGCTTCAGATAGATGACCGCCTTTGAGTCATGGATCATGGTTGGAGGCGCGGGGCCAGGGAGTTGTGTCATGGGCCGCCCCAACCGGGCCACTCGGGCTGCCATCACCCAACGTCGCGCCGATGCGATCGATCTGAAGCTAGCCGGGGTGGACTGGCTGACGATCGGACGCAAGCTCGCCGCCGACCCGGCCATCAACTCCGACGGCATCGCCTACCCCCAGGGGTACGGCATCGACAAATACAAGCGCGGCCAGGAGCCCCCCGGTGACAAACGGCTCATCGAGCTCGCCTGCAAGGACGTCTCCAAGGCCCTCGCCGAACGCAGCACCGCCCTCGACGAGAGCTCCGACGAGTTGCGGCAGCTCATGGTGGAGCGACTGGAGCGACTCTTCTTTGGCGTCTACCGTGCCGCGATCCGCAACGGCGACTACCAAGCCGTCGACCGGGCCGTTCGGATCATCGAACGCAGCAGCCGCCTGCTCGGCCTGGATCGCCCTGTCCGTACGGAGCTGTCCGGACCGGACGGCGGCGCTGTCCAGGTCGAGACCGCGGGCCTGGAGGAGCTGGAGCGACTGATCAACCTCGCCGGCGGCGAGGGTGGCCAGGGCTGACGAGGCCGCGGTCCTCCAGATCTACCGGTCGCTTCCCGCGCAGCGCCGTCGGGAGATAGCCGCAGCCTCCACCCCCGAGCTTCGTGCGCGGCTCGTACGTATCGAGCGCGAGCTGGCGATGGACCGTTCACCCGGCGCGATGGCCTCCGTCCTCACCGACGGGCGGGAGATGCAGGCCCCGCACCTGGGGCTCATCGACGCTGCCTTCGAGCAGGTCGCCGCCGGGAAGCCGACCCGGCTGCTGCTGACGATGCCGCCCCGGCACGGCAAAAGCCGCCGCGCCGCCCGCTGGGCACCACTGTGGTACCTGCGGCGCCGCCCGGAGCACCGGGTGATGATCGCCTCCTACTCCTCCGACCTAGCTGATGATCACGGACGATGGATCCGCGACGCGATCCTCACCTACGGGCCGCAGATCGGCGTCAGCCTGCGTCCCGGCTCCAGTGCGGCGAACCGTTTCGACCTGGCCGGCACCGAGGGCGGCGCCGTCATGGCCGGTGTCGGCGGCGGCCTCACTGGCAAAGGCGCTCACCTAGCGGTCGTTGACGACCCGATCAAGGACGCGGCTGAAGCCTCTTCGCCCACCATGCGGAAACGGCTGTGGGAGTGGTGGCAGGCCGTCCTCCTGACCCGCATCGAACCGGGCGGCTCGGTCATCCTTATCCAGACCCGCTGGGACGAGGACGACCTCGCCGGACGTGTCCTCGCCGAGGAAGGCGACCGCTGGACCGTCATCGACCTGCCCGCCCTCGCACTATTCGAGAACGACGCTCTGGGCCGGCCAGTCGGCGCAGCCCTGTGGCCGGAGCGGTACGACGCCGATGCACTCGCAGAGATCCGCCGCTCCGTCGGTGAACGCGTGTGGTGGAGCCTGTACATGCAGCAGCCGCGCCCGCAGGACGGTGGCGTGTGGCAGTGGCCATGGATCACCAACAACCGCATCAGCGCCGCTCAGCTCCGCGGCATCGATCTCGCCCGCATCGTCGTCGCCGTCGACCCGGCGGGCGGGGAGTCCGCAGTCGGCGACGAGACCGGCATCGTCGCAGCGGCATCCGATCGCAACGGCCACCTGTACGTCCTCGACGACCGCTCCGGCAACCGCGGCGCCGATGCGTGGGGGCGCGAAGCGTGCCTGCTGGCAATCGATCTGCGCGCGGACGCGATCGTGGTGGAGAGCAACTACGGCGGCGACATGTCCCGCCAGATCCTTCAGCAGGCATGGCAGGAACTCCAGCGCGAGCAGCGCACCGAGAACATGCTGATGCCGGCCGTGCTGCCTGTGACCGCCAAGCATGGCAAGAGACTTAGGGCCGAGCCCATCGCCCAGCTCTACGAGCAGGGTCGAGTCCACCACGTTGGCGAATGGCCGGTGCTGGAGCAGCAGATGGTGACATGGGTCGCTGGCATGGACAGCCCGGACCGGATGGACGCAGCCGTGCACGCGCTGACCCAACTCGCGGACCCACAGCGGGCATCGATTGAGACGACGACGTATAGCGACGGCCGTCTCGCCGGCCGCCGATGAGGGACTTTCGCACCTCCGTTCTGTAGGATCCGGTGGCAGCGGATCCAGGGCGCCTCGTAGGGTGTTCAGCCGATAGCACCCATGATGCCTTCGTCGGGGGACCCAAATGACGCTAGACCATGATCGTGATCAGACCCGGGCATCCTCCACATCCGCGTCAGGCAGGAGCGGTCCAGGACAACCGCGTTGGGCTTGGTGGGTGGTGGGCATCGTCATTCCGGTCATCGGCATTCTTGTGACGTTGCTCGTTAGCGGGCGGGATGCCCCAACCGATGAGGACAGCACCACCTCCAGCACCCCCACTGGTGCCTCCGCGGCCAAGAGCGGCGAGGAGGCGGGCGAGACATCCAAGATCATGTTTGGACCGGGGGAGATTGAGGTCCATACGAGCGCGTACGGCGAAGACATTGAGCTGGACGCATCGAGACCCCTCGTGGAGGAGACAATCAAGGGGGCAGACCTGAACCTGATCTCGGCCGGGGATGGCACGGCTGCCTCCGCCACGTTTTTCGGCCCGCTGGCGGCTCACACCTTGGCGCCTCTTCCATCTTCGCCCTCAGAGGCCACGGAGGCAGAATGCGCTAAGTCGCTTCAGAAGAATGCCACCATGCAAGTCGACGGGCTGGTGAAGGGGCGACGTCTTTGCGTACAGACTGGCGAAGGGCGCATCGCCTACGTCCGGGTTGTGTCCGCTCCATCCACGGCTCACATGATCAAGATCTCCGTGACGATCTGGGACCTGCCCTCGTAGAGGGGCCACGTCGTCATGTGGTCGCCGAGGCGATGGGCTTGGCCACAGTCACACGGACTTTGCCTCCCGCACGCCTAGGCTGAGAGTCGGCGCGGGGCCGACGATTGGCTCTTGCTGCTGTGGGTGTGCGTGCTCTGCTGACCGATGCCTGGTCGTGGCTGAACTACAAGCCCGTCATGGCCTCCATCGTCGACGGTCGCCCGCACCGTGCGTTGGCCCCGGAGGTCCAGGCCAGCTGGCTGCCTGAAGATTCGATCCGCCGTCTGGCCGCCTACAAACTGCTGGCCGCCTACGACTCGAACCAGGCCGGGGAACTGGCCGCGCTGACCGGAAACGAGGCAGCCGCCGAACGGCGGGAGTTCGGTGATCCGTCGACGTTCGTTGATACGGCGCTCGCGCATCTGCTGGGGAAGTCCCAGCAGATCATCGTGCCCGGCGCTGAGCATGTCGGCGACGAGGACGCTACCCCCAAGGCCGTGGCTGCGGCGGAGATCCAACAGCGGCTGCGCGAGTGGGCGGAGGCCGAGCTGCTGCCGCTGCGGATGCAAGCAGCAGAGCGCAAGGCGGTCCTGCTGGGGGACGCGGTATATCTGTTGGCGTGGGATCCGGCCAAGGGCCGGGTAACGCTGCGCACGTACGATCCGGGCTTCTACTTCCCGGTGATGGGTGATGATGCCGACCCGGGCGACTACCCAACGAGAGTTCACCTGGCCTGGGAAATACCGGAGGACCCCCGTAAGGGGGTCAAACCCCGGGTGCGGCGGATCACCTTCGAGCTCGGCCCCATTGCCTCAGCCCGCGGCGGCCGCGAGGCCACGCGCCGCTACCCGTGGGCGCCAGAGCGTCCTTCGCATCTCACGTGCTACCTCTCTGACGCCGAATGGTCCATCGACGATCTGCGTCACGGCCAGACACTCGATGAACTCCCCCTGGAAAAGGCCCGGTTCCGTACCCGGCCGGACGGACAGGTCCTCGACCGGCTGGACTTGGTGATCGACTTCATACCGCTGGTCCACATCAGCAACACGGTCGACGACGGGGAGCACTTCGGGCAATCGGTGCTGGCAAAGGTGATGCAGGCCCTGGATGAGCTGGCAGAAACGGACACAGACTCGGCGCGCGCCTCGGCCACGACCGGAGCGCCCATCATCGGTCTTGCGGGGGCACGGGCGGAGCTGGACCGGGTGACCGGTCGGCCGAAGCCGCTGGCAGTGCAGCCTGGCACGATCTTCCAGCTCGCCGACGGCGGGCGCATGGATGTGCTGGACACCTCCAGTCAGCTGGCAGAGCTGCGGGCGCGGGTGGAGGAGATCCGGGACCGGGCAGCGATCAACGCCCGACTGCCGGCCGTCAGCCTGGGCACGGTCGACCCCACCGACGTGCCCAGCGGCTACGCCCTCCAGATCAGCCTTGGTCCGCTGGACTCGCTGGTCGATTCGATGCGGCTGGCCCGTGCCCACAAGTACGCGCTGCTGCTGAAGATGGTGCAGCGGCTGCACCAGGCCGGACGCGCTGACGGGTGGCCACTGGGCGAGACCCTGCCGGCCCGGCTGGTGTTCGGCCCGCACATGCCGACCGACCGGCAGGCCATCCTGGATGAGGTGGTCAAGGGGGTGGGGGCCGGAGTGTTCTCGCTGGAGACCGGCATCCGCATGCTGCAAGATGCCGGCTACCCCATCGAGGACGCCCGCGGGGAGGTCGCGCGGATCACGGCCCGAGACGCGGCTACGAGTCGAGATCAGGAGGCGCGAGCTACGTCTTCTTCAGGTTCTTGAAGCTCTCACGCTGCTCGGCAACCGGTCGGCGTAGCTCTTCTTCTGTCATGCGCCGCTTGGTGCCGCCGCCCCACTGGTACACGTAGGTGTCTTCGCCGCCGGGGACGTTGTCGATGCGCGTGACGACCAGGCAGTCCCCGGCGAAGTCCCCGAACTCCGAGGCGAGCAGCTCTCCTTCCCGGGACTGGCGTGCCTGGGCGATCTTCTTGCCGTCCCCATCGAAGAGGGCGATCTCTTCTTCCGAGGCGTGTGGCACGCACGAGCCGGGCTTCGAGCCCGGGCTGGCGTACTTCCCCGGTGCCACGCTCACCTCGTAGGCGGTGAACGGGCTGTGGTCCACCCACGGCCGCCACACCCACGCGGTCACACCAGCCGCGGCGGCCAGGACGCTACTGCCGGCCGCCCACCACAGTGCCCGCCCCCTGCTCGACTTCTTCGACCGCGGTAAACCCACGGAATCCGTCGATTCAGTCACAGAGCCCTCCTCACCTCTCGAAGATGATCATGCCAGGTGTATCCGGCATCTACCGACGTGCACTCGGTGAGAGCGTAACGTTGGCGTGCGTAGACTCGATCACGGCGCGGGGCCGTCGTGGGAGCAGCACCACTTGATGACCCGCAGTCTGCCTGACCCGTCTGCCGTGCTCGGTTACCGCCGTGACGGGCGTCCGATCCACCCGGTGCTCGGCGCGTCCGCCGAGGATCCGTCCAATGAGGAACCCCAGGTCTCCCTCAGCCAGAAGCAGCTCAGTGCGCTGATGGCGCGGGAGAAGGACCAGGGCGGCAGGGCGGCGGTGCGCGGCGTGGTGGACAAGCTGGGCTTTCCCAACCTCGGTGAGCTGGAGGAATTCGTGCGCGCCCAGCGCCAGGCCGCGGAGCAGCAGCTGAGCGAGGCGCAGCGGCGCGAGCAGGAACTCAGTGCCCGCGAACAGTCACTCGCCGCCCGTGAGACGGCCGCAGCAGCAAGAGAGCGGGAGGCCTCTCGCCGCGCGCTGCTGGCCGGTGTCGGTGCGACCGGCACGGACCTGGACGATGCGCTGGCGCTGCTGCGCGTCGACGAGGATGCCGACGAGGCCGCGGTCAGAGAGGCGGCCGAGGCACTGAAGAGCCGACGCCCCGAGCTGTTCAGCACAGTGGCAGGCAGCGACAGGGTGCTGGCCGCCCCCGGCGGCGCCCCCGCCTCTGCGCCGCCCCCGCGCCCGACCGGGAACCGCTCGCAGCCCGGCGCCGCGGGGCTGGAGATGGCCCGCCGACGGGGACTCCTCCCTCCCGCGCCGTAATCCATCCCGCACTTTCAACGGTCTTGGGGACCACGCCCCGCATCTCGTGGACCGCTCCACCACCCCGGTGAATGCGCGACCACCCGCACACCCAGGAGATCGCGGCGTTGAGTCTTCAGCCGTACACCACCTCTGTGACGGTCACCGCCAACCGGGACTGGCTCGCCTCCCGGCACGGCACCGACTCCACAGAGACCATCACCCTCGACCTGACCACCCTCACCAAGAACGCCCACTACGTCGAGCCGACAGCCGCCCAGCCGCATGGCTACGTCCGCTCCGGTGTCCCGGTCGGCCGGATCACCGACTCGGGCCTGTACGGGGCATACGACCCGGAGGCGAAGGACGGCCGCGAAGTGCTGGCCGGCCTCGTGTACGCAGAGGCCCCGTTTACGCCCGGCGTCACCAAGGTCCCGGCGGCGCTGTTCTGGCACGGCACCGTGAACACGGGGAAGATCCCCGGCGGCCTTGACCCGGCCAAGATCGCCCCGAACCCGGCCGGCGCACAGATCCGCTTCCTCGGGGCGGTGAGCGCATGAGCGTCGCCGACCTCCTGAAGAACGTTTCCGTCGCCGACCTCACGGTCTACGCCCGCACCATCCCAAGCCCGGACGACTTCCTGCTCACCAAGACGGTATTCGCCGAGACCCGGGTGCAGGACGTGAAGTGGCGCATTCGGCAGAACAAGCGCCGCGTAAACGCCGCCTCCTACCGCGCGTACGACACGAGCGTGCCGTTCGCGAAGCGGCAGGCCGAATCCACCCAGACCGAAGGCACGCTGCCTGCGCTCGGTCAAAAGTTGCTCGTCGGCGAGATGGAGCAGCTCCTCCTCGATGCTTCCCGCGGCGCAGATGAGGACCGCCTGGTCGAGTTGCTCTACGACGACGTGGAGCGGCACGTCGAAGCCATCCGCTCCCGCCTGGAACTCGCCGCCGGTGATGTCCTGCTGGACGGCAAGTTCACCCTGGCCGGAGAGAACGGGCTGGCGGTCGAGGTCGACTACGGGGTGCCGGCCGCAAACATGCCGACCGCGCCGAAGCCCTGGTCCGATCCGGACGCGGACCCGATCGCGGACGAGCTGCGGTGGATCGACTACCTCGACTCGATCGGCGCCCCTGCCCCGGAGATGGTCCTCACCTCCCGCAAGGCGTGGTCCCATCTCGCATCGAACGGGGCCTACAGGGCCGCGTACTACGGCACCCCGGCCGGCGGTCAGACTCCGACGGCGACGCTGAACCCGCAGCAGGTCAACTCGGTGCGCGGCAACTACGGCCTGCCCCCGGTGACCTTCTACAAGGCGCAGGTGTGGCAGGACGACGTGTCCAAGCGCGTGCTGCCGGAGGACCGGTGGATCATGCTGCCGCCGGACCGGGCGAAGTGGGGCCAGACCCAGTACGGCACCACCACCGAGTCGCTGGCCCTGTCTCGGGGCACGAACCCGCAGATCGAGCGTGAGGATGCCCCGGGCATCGTCATCACCCGCGATGTTGAGGATGACCCCGTGCAGATCTGGACCAAGGGTGCCGCGGCCGCGATGCCGGTCCTGTACTCGCCGGACTGCCACATCACCGCGAGGGTGCTGTGAGCGCAGCACCGAAGCCGCTCGGGGTTCTCGCAGCGACGGTGCACGTCCTCGACCCAGTAGAGCGTGTTTCTGTCGTTCTCCCGGCCGGGACCGAGGTCACCGATCCGGCGGTCAGCGAGCAGATCACCAACCCGACGTGCTGGCGGGGCGCACCCCAGACCATCACACGGCCGAGTATGCCTCCCCGGAAGGCGAAGGCCGCCCAGGAGTAGCCGCCGCGGCGGGGAGCACCCAGCTCCCCGCCGCTTCCTTGACAGGAGCATTCAGTGAACAGCGAGATCCTGCACTGGCTCCGAGCCCAGCTCGGCTCAGACATTGCCCTTGCGGACCTCACCCAGCGGTATCAGCGTCTCGGCTCCGCCCGCGCCGTCGTTGCCGAGGTCCTGCACGAGAGGATCACCGCGCTCCTCTCCGACCCGTTGAAGGTCACCGTGAACGGCATCGCGACCATCGACAACTCCGCGAACGTCGCTGCGTTAGAGCGCAGCATCGCCCAACTCGACCATCAAAGAGTGCCCGACGACGTTCTTCTCGAAGAGTCCAGCCTCAGCGCCGTTCCCCTCGTAGCCCGTCCACGACGCTGACAGCAGCCGACGAGCGCGCCAGCATTCCGAGACTCAATTTCCGACATCGAGCCTCCCACGTGAGTCCGGGACCGGCCGATCGACAGCAGCGCACCCGCAACGGCGGGAAATGTCAGCCTCAGCCTCCAAGCCCCCCACGGCGGCGGGGGGGGGAGAACTCCCTCCTCGACTCCAAGCGGAAGAAGGACGCCGAAGTATCCCGCCGCGTCGGCGGGGGTAGCCCACCAGAGACCGGCAAAGAGATCGGGGCCCGAAAGGAACAGCCCTGCCCGCCCTCAACGGGGATTCAGACAGGCAGGCAGCGACATAGCTCCTCGCTACCAGCGATAGCAAGCGAGCATGCAGTTGTTGCCAGTAGGAACCCGCCAACTGTGTCACCATCCGTGGTGCTTCGCACATCACAACAGTGATATCGCTTCAGGTCCGGCATGCTTTGACACCTGCGATCCCACCGCCTCGGGCTCATCGGCCCGACTCCGACGCATTCGTGATGATCCAGGCAAGGGCCTTCGACGGCCAACTTGCCTGCCGTGCCGTCACGTGCGTCACGAAACCACATGGCACCCATCGTCGGTGACTTACAATCACATGATTCACAAGAGGGGTGCCGCGCGCACGACGTCTGGGGGCAGGAGAGGCATGGCAGCGTCGAGCCTGGAGGCTTTACGGAAAGTGTGCGTTCCGCGGGAGGACGTACTTGAAGGCGGGTTAGCGGACAATCACTTCGCAGCACAGCTGGACAAGGTGGTCCGCGACGCGGAGCACTATCCGGTGTACGGCGACGCGGAAGCGTTCTTCGCGCAGACCTACCCCACGAGCGGCCTTAAAACGCTGCTCACCAAGACCTTCGGCCGCCTGAGCGGAGCGAAGGGCGTCGCAGGGGAGAACGGTGTTCTTCGCCCCACGACCTCGTTCGGTGGCGGTAAGACTCACGGCCTGACCGCCGTCTACCATCTCGCCAAGGGCGCCCGGCCGTCCAACATCGCCGAATTCCTGGACCCGGCTCTGCTTCCCGACGGCCCGGTCCAAATCGCGGCCCTGGTCGGCGATGCCCTCGACCCCACCCGGGGTGTCGAGACCAACGGCCATCGCACCTACACGATGTGGGGCGAGATGGCCGCGCAAATCAGCGACGACGCGTTCGCAGTGATGGAGGCGAACGACACGCAACGCACCGCTCCAGGCACCGCCACGATCAAGGCCGCCTTCTGCGGCAAGCCGACGGTGGTGATCGTCGACGAGATAGCCAAGCACCTGCGTGCAGTGGCCTCCTCCGGCAGCGAGGACGTACGCCGCATGGCTGGTGCGATGCCCGTCTTCCTCGGCAACCTCTTCGAGGTCGCTTCCGACCCGACCAACAAGGTCTCGGTCATCATCACCCTGGCCGCGACCACCAACGCGTTCGGCGCAGAGACCACCGAGATCAGCGAGCTGACCGGTGAGGAGAAGGAGAAGGCCGACGCCGCCAATGCAGTCTCGGTCAAGGCCGCCCAGGAGACTGGTGACGTGCTGGCCCGTGCGGTCCGGCCGAGCGCGGTGATCACGCCGGCCGATGACAACGAGATCGGAGAAATCCTCAAGAAGCGCATCTTCGCCTCCGTCGACGAGGATGCCGCCAGGGCAGCTGGGGATGCCTACCGGGACTTATACGTACAGCTCGCCAAGACCGAGCAACTCGCTGGCGGCGCCGAGCACCCGGCTTCCTACGGTAACTTGGTAGCCAAAACCTACCCGTTCCACCCCGAGCTGGTCCGCGTCCTCGACAAGCGCCTGGGCAACATCACCGAGTTTCAGCGCGCCCGCGGCGCCCTGAAACTCCTGGCCGAAGTCGTGGCCAATATCTACGCCAACAACGACGACACAGTGATCATCAACGTCGGCGATATCGACTACTCCAACGAGCCGGTCCTCAACCACCTCACTGACGGCCTCGGCCGCGCCGAGTACGCGAGCGTGGCCAAGGGGGACTTCGCTTCCAAGGCATCCCACGCGGCTGTCGTTGACGCTGACGTCTTCCCCGGCAAGCCTGCCTACGCCACCCGCGTGGCTCGCACAGTGTTCACCCACTCCCTGGAGATGGTCTCCACTGCAGGGGCGGGCCGCAACGACTGGCTGGTCGGCACTTTGTGCCCCGGCGAGGACGCCACCATCTTCGAGAAGGCGCTGACCGAGTCGGAGAAGGTCTTCTGGCATCTGTCGTACGACGGTGCTCGCTGGCGCTTCAACATTGAGCCCAACGTCAACGCCATTATCGAGACCGAGAAGCGCAACGTCGCCAACACTGCGGTCGCCGCAGAAGTCGACAGCCTGGTGCATAAGGCGTTCGCCAACGACGGCGGCGTCACCGCGATCCATTTCCCGTCAGGCCCTGTCGAGATCCCAGACAAGGACGCGCTACGGGTGGTCGTGCTCGACCACGATGTCGTCACCGTCGATCCGCGTCACGCCGACCAGCCGCCGGCACAGATTGTGGAGATGCTCGACAAAGCCGGCTCGGTCGGCACGCCGCGCAAGTACCGCAACTCCCTGGTCTTCGCCCTTGCCGACGCCGACCAGGTCCCTGCGCTCAAGGACCGAGCACGTGCTCTGATCGCCTCCAACAACCTCGCCGCGGATACCCACCGACTGGGCCAGTTCAGCGAGGAGGTCCGCAAGAAGGTCGAGGCCTACGACAAGGAGGCCCGCCTCCAGGCACGGATCGCAGTCACCCGGTGCTTCAAGCACATCTACTACCCAGCCGATGAGAAGACCACCGGCTACCTGCGCCACGGTGAGCTCGCCGCCCGGGCCCAGGGAGACCCGAAGAATGCCACCTCCGCCGTCATCACCCTGCTGACCGACGAAGAAAAGATCCGCACCAGCCCGTTCACGGCCTCCTTCCTCCGCAACCGCACTTGGGCCAACAAGGAGGCCACAAGCACGGCAGCGATAGCCGACTACTTCTGGTCCGACCACAAGGTCTCCATCGTCCGCAACACCTCCCTGCTCCGCGACGCGATCGTCAACGGCGTCAACCACGACAACTGGGTGTACTACGACTCCGCCAGAGGCAAGGCTTACACGGCCAACAACCAGGCCGGAATGTCGATCACCTTCAGCGTCGACACCGAGGTCATGATGATGGCCGAGGCGCAGAAGCGCGGCCTGCTGGTCCGTAAACCCACCCAGACTGACCTCCGCTCCGTGCTCACAAGCGACCAGCTCACCGGCGCCGACCTCCGCGCCCGCCTCGAGGCCGCCTGCGGCGGCGAGCCCTCCAAGACCGACGTCCTCGACCTGCTGGCCACCGCCGTCCAGTCCAGCGAGTACGGCTGGTTCGTCGTCACCGACACCGAACCTGCAGCCGGTGTCCGGGCGCTCTCACCCTCGGCGATCAAGGATAAGGGCCTCGACACCCTCCACATCCTGCCCCGCAACACCGCCGACGAGATCCGCGTCGAGGTCCCCACCCGTACTGTCACCTCCAAGACCTTCTCCGCGAGCGGACCTGGCGGCGCGGCCATGCAGAGCCTGCTCGACGCCGTTTCCGACTACACGATCCGCACCATCTCGACTCTCACGTTGAAGGTGAGCGCGGATGCCGCGTCTGGCACGAGCGACCTCGACCTCGCCGTCGCCTCGCTCGGCATGTTGCAGAGGCAGACCATCACGGTTCGCTCCACCATCCGCGCCGAGTACAAGGGGCTCACCGGAGGCGGCATCCAATTCCAAGGCACCGCCGAGCGCGCTGAGTTCCAGGTGGCCTACGGCCACGCCAAGAAGGCGCTCACCGCCGCCACGAAGGTGGTCGGTGACGTCACCCTCACCTTCCGGTTCAACCCTGCACTCGACGTCGACGACCCGCAGTTCGCGCAGATCCACGATGTGATCAAGAAGCTCGGCATCAAGAGCACAACGATGACGGCAGAGGTGACCAAGTGACCATGTCCCAGCGCGCGACCTCTGTCCCAAGTCGACGGCTCGCTGCCGTCGCCGGCGTCCGCGGCTTCCGTCTCATCGTGAAGCCCGGCCGCGGTGAGACCTACGGCCTCACCGTCGAGGAGACTTATGGCGAGGTCGGCTCCGCCCTCGCAACGGCACTCGTCACCCTCACACCGCGGCAGACGGGCCGGGTTGTCGACGCCCTCTTCGCTGCAGTGAAGCGATCGGGCCATCAGCACAGCGTGCTGGCCTTCAACCGCAAGGCACCCATACGGCTCACCGAACCCGACGGCCTGCGCCTGGCCCTGATCCTCCTGGCTACCCAGCCCATCGCCAAGCATGAGCGCGTCCGCGCACTCGTTGCCGGCATCAACGCCATGAGCACCGAGGAGACCTACTACTGGTACTCCAAGTGCATCGGCGTCGACGCCAACCGCGCCCGCAAGGCTCTCCGCACCCTCCTCTCCGACGACTGAAGGCAAGCACCCGTGACAACGCGGCCCAAGGTACTGGCTGAAAATTGGCTGCCGGTGGCAGCTCTGAGCATCGAGTCACGACGCGAAGCTGCCCCGATCCCAGGGCAGTTCCCGAAACTCAAGACCCTCCATCAGTGGTGGGCTCGTCGCCCTATCGTCGCCTCGGCGGCCACAGTTCTGGCGGGCATCCTGCCGGCCTGGAGCAACGAACTCGCGGAGCGGCACCCTACGATCAGCGGGCTGCAAACCGAACGGGCATATCGCGACTGGTTCAACCGCCTCGTCGGTATTTGGGGAGACCCAGTGCTGGCGAAACGAACTAGCGATGCCGCCAAGGCCGTGGGTGTCAAACTCAAGGACAACCCTTACACCTATCGCCCAGCGTTCAAGAACAGTGTTGGCGAGCAGGAGATCCGAGAGTTACACGACGTTCTCATCGACACCTGGGGCCACCTGCCTGCCATCGCTGATGTAACCGCTGGGGGAGGCTCCATCCCTTGGACCGCACTGCGCTTGGGTCTACCGACCTACGCGAACGACCTCAACAGCGTGGCCGTGTCGATCCTGAACGCAAGCCTAACGATCCCAGCCAAACACGGCACGGCGCTAACTCCAGTCCTGCGCAAGTGGGGTCAGCGGATCGTAGACGACGCCACGGCCAAGCTCCTTGAGTACTTCCCGAGGTCTGGCAGGGAGACGGTTACGAACTACCTCTACGCCCATGCGGTGGCTTGCCCCCGTACTGGCCGAATCGTGCCGCTTATGCCGGATTGGTGGCTTCGGAAGGGGCCAAAATCAGCCGCAGTGCGGATGCTCACTGAACTCGGCGGAGTCGAGTTGCAGACGCCGAGATTTGAAGTCGTGCATGGCTCAGATATCGACTTTGATGCCGATAAAGGTCTCTTTGCGGGCGGCCGCGCAATCAGCCCGTACGACGATCTTGTCGTTGATGGCGACTACATCAAGGCCGAGGCTAAGGCCGGCCGCATGACTCAGGTTCTCTATGCAGTTGTCGTCAAGACCTCCACTGGACGAACCTTCCGGTCGCCGACCGATGCCGATCTTGAGGCACTCGATAAGGCTGAGCGAGTGGTGGCGGAGAACATTGCCCTCTGGGAAGCCACTCACATCATTCCCTCGACCCCCATTCCCGAGGTGTCGAACTACGACCGCGGTCATCGGATGTACGGCATCAATAAATGGGCCGACTTCTTTTCCCCTCGCCAGCTCCTCACCCATGCTGCCTTCGTACAAGCGTTCCGGAAGGTTGCAGCAGAAGCGAGGGCTGAGCTCGATGAGAGCCTCTCGAATGACATCCTCACAGAGCTTGCGCTGATGCAGGGAAAGGCACTGAACTACAATGCGCGACAAACGTCTTGGAACGTGAACCGCCAGTCGACTCGCGCCGTCTTCGAGAAACACAACTTCGCGTTCAAGTGGACCTTTGTTGAGTTTCCGGGACCAGGAGAACTGCTGCCGTGGTGTTTGAACCAGCTGATCGACGCTTACCACGAGATCGCACGTCTACTCGAAGAGACTGGTAGCAGCGCGCCCGGTGCACGCCTGGATCGCGCGGTGCAGGTCACCGCCGGCCCCGCGGCCGACATCCCTTCCGTACCTGACGGATCCATCCAGCACATCTGCATGGATCCGCCGTACTACGCCAACGTCATGTACTCCGAGCTCTCCAACTTCTTCTACGCTTGGGAGCGGGAAACCCTCGGGGTTGTGTCGCCGGAGCTCTTCGAAGAGGAAAACACCGACCTCGAAAACGAGGCTGTCACCAATGGTGCACGGTTTGCAGCACTCGGGCGCCGTAAGAAGGTGATCGCTGACCTCGACTACGAGGCGAAGATGGCCGCGATCTTCACTGAGGGCCGCAGGATCTTATCCGACGACGGCGTACTCACGGTGATGTTCACCAACAAGAACGCTCGGGCATGGGATGCGTTGGGCTCGGCGTTGATCGCAGCGGGTTTCACAGTTGAGACGTCATGGCCTGTCGCTACTGAGCCTGAGACAAGCAGCCACCAGGCCAACAAGAACGCCGCAGAGTCCACGATCATGCTGGTCTGCCGTAAGCGGGACCAGGTCGATGATGGAGGGAAGCGGTATCTCGAAGACGTAGCGCACGAGGTTCGCACAGAAGCACGTAACGCGTCATTCCGCTTCGCAGAAGACGGTATCGAAGGTGTCGACCTCATGCTCGCTACCTACGGCCCCGCACTGTCTGTCATCTCACGGAACTGGCCCGTCTACTCGTCGATACCCGACGAGAATGGAGCCGACCGGCTCCTGAGGCCAGAGGAAGCTCTGAATATCGCACGTGAGGAGATCGTCGAACTCCGACGTCGACGCCTCGTAGGCGAAGTGGTCCAAGTCGATAGCCTCACCGACTTCGTACTTATGGCCTGGGACATCTTCAAGGCGCGAGAAGCCGACTTCGATGCTGCTCGGCTGCTTGCTCTAGCCGTTGGCGGACTCGACATCGACCACCTGACAAGAGCCAAGGTGCTCAAGAAAAAGGCTGGAACTGTGGAGTTGCTGACACCTGAGGAGCGGATCCGGAGGGGAAACGAAGGCGATGCTCCCGGAGTCCGCCCAGGGGCAGCTAAGTTTGAGCACCTGATCGATGCCATCGACACGATGCTTTACATCGCCAAGGTTGACGGGATGCAAGCTGCAAAGCGTTTCCTCGATCGGCATGGATACACCAGTGACGGCGCGTTCATCTCCACCATTCAGGGCCTGATTAACGCTATCCCCCGCAAGAAGTCAAAGGGCGCGTGGATCTACCCCGAAGCGGGGCTTCTCGACACGCTGTGCACACTTTACTTCGATAGTGTCCAGCTCCCAGCCGACGAACTCCCTGTAACCCAGATCAACGAAACAGTCGCTCTCTTCTAGATGGAGTGAGGTTGACCGAGCACGGCGATACGTTGTTTCCCGGCGCCGCCAAGTCCGCGGCGCCGACGCAGGATGGCCTCTTCAACCACGACCCGGCCACGGCTGAGGACTCATTCCGCAGTGTGACGCTGAAGGCGATGTACTCGCCCGACGATGCACCGTTCGAGACGTTCTACGAGCCCCTGCTTTCCAGGGCAGTAGCCTACGACCGCGCGGTCGGCTACTGGTCCGGGGCAGAGTTGCAGTTTGCCGCGCAGGGCACTGCGTACTTCATCGCCAGTGGCGGCGTGATGAGACTCATCGCTGGTGCCCAACTCGGCAAGAGGGACGTCGAGGCGGTACTCTCCGGCACTCCGCTCGACGATGTGGTCGCCGAGCGTCTACTGGCTGACCCTGGTCTAGAGGGCACGAAGATCGTGCAGAGCGAGCACCTCAGCGTGCTGGCCTGGATGGTCGCCAACGACCGGCTCCACATTCGAGTCGGCATCCCGGTCGACAAGCACGGCCACTTGCTCACCCACCAGGAGTCGGGCCGCTATTTCCACACCAAGTACGGCATCTTCACAGACTGTTACGGCCACAAGGTCGCATTCAGCGGCTCCAACAACGCCTCGGTGACCGCATGGGTGAAGAACCACGAGACCTTCGACGCCTATCGCTCCTGGCGTACCGAGTCCTGGGAAGACCATGGCAAGTCCAAGGAGCGAGCCTTCGAGCGGCACTGGCGCTCCAACCCCGACCAGGGTTGGGCCATCATTGACTTGCCCACCGCGGTCCGCGAGCACTTGATTGAGCATGCCCCCGACGCTCCGCCGTTCCCCTTCGACACGCTCTTACCGCGGCCGAGGCACGGAGAGGCCGATCACGAGGCACTGCCTGTCGACGTGAGCCCCGAAATCCAGGCGGCCTGGGACGAGCTGATCGCTCTTCGCGATGCGCCGAAGGCGTCCGCGTGGACCGGCGTGGGTACGGCGTGGGCTCAGCCGCTGCCGCACCAGGCCGAGGTGATCGACCGGGTGGTGTCGACGTACCCGCGCGGCTATCTCTTCGCCGACGAGGTCGGTCTCGGCAAGACCGTTGAGGCAGGCATGGTACTACGCGAGCTCTTTACCTCCGGCCGGGCGAAGAAGGCGCTGCTGCTGGTGCCTGCGTCGGTGATGAAGCAGTGGCAGGAGGAGCTCCACGAGAAGATGAACCTCGACGTTGCCCGCTATCACAAGGGCGGCTTCGTCGACCGGTTCGACCAGCCCATCGCGACCGGTCCGAAGGTGAACCCGTGGTCGGCCTTCCCGATCGTGCTCGCCTCCTCCCACCTCGCTCGCCGCCGCACTCGCCGTACCGAGATCCTTGAAGCCGGACCGTGGGATGTCGTCCTCGTCGATGAGGCCCATCACGCTCGCCGCCGCGGCTCCAAGGCGACCGATACTCCCAACTCTCTGCTCGCGCTGCTGCAGGAGATGAAGAAGCGCGACCTGTGGCGTGCGCTCTACCTCGCTTCAGCGACCCCGATGCAGATGCATCCCCACGAGGCATGGGACCTCATCGAGCTCCTCGGGCTGCCGGGCAAGTGGGGAGAGCAGGCGTTCTTCTTCACGCAATACTTCACCTACCTCGGAGACCCGCCCGAGAGGTGCAGCTGGAAACTCATCTGCGACATGCTGGAGGACTACTTCTCCGACCCGCTCGCCGAACGCGACTACGAGCTGGAGGAGCAGGTCAACGACGCACTCGGATGGGCCGACGCGTTCACGGTGACCGGGATGGCCGGCAATCCGCCCTCGCCTGACCTCAGGGCACAGTTCCCCAATGCCACCTCCGATTGGATGGATAGGTGGGCTCGCCGCCACACTCCGATGCGCGATCGGGTCTTCCGCAACACCCGCAAGACCATGCGGGCCTACCAGGCGGCAGGCATCATCCCGGCCTCGGTCGTCATCCCGTATCGGCACGTCACGGACGAGTTCATCCGCCTGACGCCGAACGAACGGAAGCTGTATGAGCGCATCGAGGAGTACATCCGCCGCCACTACAACGCTTACAAGTCCGACAAGTCCACCAGGGCCCTCGGCTTCATTATGACCGTCTACCGGCGCCGGCTGACCTCCTCCTTCGAAGCGATTAAGCGGTCCCTGCAACGCCGCCTCGATGTACTTGAGCAGGGCAAGAGCCTCGCCGATCTCCTCACCGACGACGACGGCGCCGACCTGGAGAACTCTCTCTTCGACCCTGAGACCTTCGATGTCAGTGCCGACCGACTCAAGGAAGAGATCGTCGAGCTCCGCTCCTTCCTCAACGACCTGGGCGACATATCCGGCGAGGACACCAAGGCCAAGAAGCTCGTCGAGGACCTGGCCGAGTCGTTCAAGACGTACGACTCCTCGGTGGTCTTCACTCAGTACGCCGACACCATGGACTACGTCCGCGAGCGCCTCCTGGCCGCTGGCTACCACAGGCTCGGGTGCTACTCCGGCCGCGGCGGCGAGATATACGACCCCGTAAACAGGGAGTGGGTCCCGGTCACCAAGGCCGAGATCAAGACCCGATTCCGCAACCGCGATGTCGAGGTCTTGATCGGCACCGACTCGATGAGCGAGGGCCTCAACCTGCAGACGTCAGGTCGCCTCATCAATTACGACATGCCCTGGAACCTAATGCGCGTCGAGCAGCGCATCGGCCGTATCGACCGCATCGGCGCCGCCTACGAGCGCCTCCAGATCAGCAACTATTTCTACGAAGACACCGTCGAGGAGCAGGTCTACAGGGGCATCAAGGAGGACTACGACGACTTCACCAACATCCTCGGCGGAGCTGCCCCCGTCCTCGGCACCGTCGAGAAGGTCATCGAAGACCTCGTCCTCGCCGCGAACCGCAGCGACGAAGCCATCGCCAGCGAGATCGCCGGCATTCGAACCCAGATCAACGACATCAACAACCAGCCCGTCACCACCGATGACCTCGGCGCCCCCAACCAAGACATCACCATCAAGCCCCCGCCAGACCTGGTCGGAGACATCACTCCATCAGACCTTGCCACCAAGCTCACGAACAACCTCCTCTCAGGCCGCTGCCTAACCCCAGACGACGGGCGCCCCGGTATCTACAGCCTCACCCTTCCGCGTTACGACGCCCGTGTGTCCTTCGGACGTTCCGACGGCGCGACGTCCGTCGAGAGCTACTTGGATCAGCCATCCACGGCCTCAGTCCCCGTGACGTTCGACCGCGATATCTGGGACAACAGCAGCGACGGCGACCTCGTATTCCTGACCTATGGGTCACCCGAATTAGGCTCCCTCCTACCTGCCGAACCCGGTGAGTGACCGGTATGAAGTGACCTCATCAGCACCCAGACCTGGAGGCGGGAACCTACTCATGGAGGGTGCAGCTTTGCGCACGACCTCAGCGGTGAGAGAAGTCGGAGCCTTCTCTTCGCGGAGACGAGCGTTCCGGTGGAGGGCAAGGTGAGCTTCGGTCCGGTCAATCGGACCTGGCCGCTGCCCTGTGGAGGCCTCGTTCGAGAAAGGGAGCGCCGAGAGACAAAGCCGTGTGCTCCTGCCGACTCGCTGAGGCCAGCTCGGCCGGCTGACGACCTCGACGCTGCAAATTACAGCGCCGAATTATGGAGAAATAGGTCGGTTCGATGCGCGCTTTGGGCTGGCTGAAGGAGCTCTCGAAGCGCCTTCACACTCACCGGATCGTGCCCGCCGTGCGTGAATTTCGCGAAGGGCTGCACGCTCCGCACTACCCATGGTCGTTTGAGCGTGGCGAGCACAGAACTGCCGGATATGGCAGACGACAGCTGGCCTTAGACTCTTCACATGGCACAGAAAATTGTCACCATCTACACGGACGACCTCACGGGCGAAGAGTCTGAGGAAGCCGCAACCCATACCTTCTCTCTCGACGGCGTCGCCTACGAGATCGATCTAGGCCCGGACAGCTACGACCAGCTGCTTGAGGCCCTCGGCCCCTTCGTGAAGGCCGGCCGCAAGACCGCGACGACCCGCAGGTCCCGCAAGACGAGCGCCCGTACCGAGGATACTGCCGCAATCAGGGCCTGGGCGAAGGAGCAGGGATACGCTGTCAGCGAGCGCGGACGCGTACCAGCTGATATTCGCGAGGCATACGCGAAGGCGCACTAACCTCGTCTGGGAACGTAAAGAAGCCCCTCCAAGGGGCTTCTTTACTTCCAAATGGCACCCACACTTCATTTGGGACTGAAAAATTTCCACGGCTGCGGCCACGGACAAGTCGAGCCAAGCCAGGGGGTCCTCTTCCTGAAGGGAACGAATGGCAGAGGCCATTCACAATGAGGCGCCTCGGCCATGTTCGTCACCGTGGCCCCTTGCCGGAGACGTGGCTAGCCGAGATGCAGCAGGAGGAGCAGGCCTCCCACGACCAAGATGGGAAGCCCAAGGGCACGAATGAACGCGGGCCGTGCGTTCCACACCGGTACATACGGAGTCTCAAGCCGCCCGTGGCTCCATTGCATCTCGCGGCGCATATCGGCTGCTTTGATCTGCACCCGCTCGCACCTGCGCCTTATGAACCCGCCGACATCGAAAAGCACGCCAGCGCCAATCACGACGAACAGAACCGCAACACCAATGTCCATAGGGGAACCCTACGAGGACCGGCTCCTCCTTCTGGCACGCATGGAGACGGATCGGCCATCCCGTGAGCGGTCGCCGACACCACCGTGGCGGTCAGGGCCGGCCAGCAGCGCGATGTGGCGCAGGACTGCCTGGAGGCCGGAACTGCGGTGCCCGTAACGGAAGGTCAGCCCGTCGATCTGCTCGGTGAACGTCGCCCGCGGGCATCCGCTATCGCCGCAACGGAAACGCCGCAGCCGTAACTCGTTCGCCACGGGGCGACGGCCGACAGCCATGTCCGCGAGACGGCGCACGTACCGGCTGAGGTGACCTCCGCAGCAGGATGTGCATCTCGGCATATGGATGGCTTGGCGCCCCAGCCTGCGCGCTATGCTCTGTCGGATCCGAGCTCGGTGAGCGCCGGTACCGTGGCAGCTGTTGGCTGCCGGTCGGCGAGGGGGACGTTCAGCAGCTGCCCGGCCCGGCCGATCTGCTGCATGAGGTTGTCTCCCAGGGCCTTGAGGCGCTGGAGGTCTGCCTCCGCGTGCATTTCCGTCTCGCGGATCAGGCGTGCGATGTCGCTCGCATCGTGTTTCACGCTGTTGCGGATGGTGATGTTCTCTTGCCGGCCCGTGTCCGGGTCTTTGGCTGAGACTCGCAGGACGCCGTTGTCGTCGATGTCGAAGGTGACCTCGATCTGCGGGATGCCCCGGGGCGCCGGGCGTAGCCCGGTGAGTTCGAGGTCCCGATAGTGGCTCCATGGATCCGGTTGCCGCTGCACGCGCTGTTGTCGATGAGCATCTTCCTGCTGCCCGCGCTGCCTTTCTGGGAGGCAGCGCCGTCACTGAACGCCGTACGGCGATGTCCGATCTGGACATCGTGGTGTTGCTGAGGGGAGAGCCGGCTCCGTACCGGGAGAGCCTCCAGCATGGCCAGTGGCCGGTAGAGCTATTTGTTCACACTGAGGAGTCCTGGCGGGGGTTTGTTGAGCGAGAGATCAGCAAGCGCCGCTCGCCGTTGCTGTGGATGTGTGCCGCCGGCGTGCTCCTCTTCGACCGGGACGGGGTCGGTGGCGAGATCGCCGCGGAGGCCCACCCTCGTAGCTGAGGGAGCCCCGAAGGCGAGATCCGAGGAACTTGAGGACCGGCGATACGCCATCACCGACCTTCTGGATGATCTCGCAGGATGCGACGACCGCGGGGAGCGGCTCTTCGTTGTCACAGAACTGGCCCGGCGGACAGCAGAGCTCATGTTGACAGTGAATGGGTGCTGGCTTGGGGGCGGGAAGTGGCTGGCTCGGCACGTCGATGCCATCGAGCCTGGATTCAGCGGTCAGCTGAGCCAGGCGGTTCGTAATGCTCTGGCGGGCCGTGAGGCTGAACTGGTCAGTGTGGTCGACGGTGTGCTGGGTCGATGCGGTGGACGTTTGTGGTCCGGCTACCGACGTGGCGGAGCCGCAAGGTAGCTCGGTCAGCGAGCATCGGCACGAACTGTGTGCTGACACGCAATGGTTCGTGCCAGGCTCGTCTGTTGTGTGGGCCCGTGGCCAGCGAGCGCGATCAGGGGCCCGAGCGTTGGTCCACATCCACCGCAAGGAGACTCTAACGCACGGCCTATTCTGTGCCCGACCGTCGGGTACAAAGCGGCCGCTCAGCGTTCGGGGGCCGCCTTGCGGAGGGCGGTGATGCAGGTGGCGATGGCCTGCTGGAGCTCTTCCAGCCGGTGGACCATGTCGTCCTCGTAGATGTCATCGGCGTCGTCGAAGGTCAGCTCCTCAAACACCTTCGTCGCCTTCTGCAGACTGCTGTAGAACTTGGTGCGGCGTTCCTGGACGCGCAGTTCGGGGTCGGCCTCGACGGCCTGGACCACGAGGCCCTTGACCGTGTCGTATGCCTCGGTGACCCACTCACCGGCCTCTTCGTCATCGTCCAGTTCATCGAGGAGGGACAGGTGCCGCTCGGCCTCCGCACGGAGTTCGACGGGGGCGTCGATGGTCTGTCCGGCCGGGGTTTTGATCTGGCCGTTCTCCGCGATCTGGCGCACGTATCCGATCCGGTCGGCCGCCCGGCTCTCGGTGGCCACCGCCTTCTTCAGCCCGTCGGTCCGGAGGACGTCGCGGGCCAGCTCGGCCTGCAGGGCCGGGTCCTCCTTGAGCCGGTCCAGCAGTGCGGCCCGGGCGGCCTCGGCTGTAGAGGGGTCGGCGAGGATCGCGGCACGCAGCGCGGTGGGGTTCTCCGCGACCTCCAGGGCCTTGGTCGGCCGGATCCCCTCGGCCTCGGCCGCAGCAGTGATCGCGGTGCCGCGGACGGATGTGGCGCTGTTGCGGGAGCTGTAGTACGAGAGCCACATTTCGGCATCCGGCAGCTCGATGTCCTCACCGGGGGCCAGCGCCTCGAACTGCGGGACAACACCGTCGTCGGCGGCCATGTCCCACGCCTTGTAGAACCGCATTACGCGCTCCGGCGAGCACCCGGCCAGCTCGGCGAACTCCTTCGCGGAGACTTTCGGAGTGTCCCCCGCAGCCTGCCCGCCGGGCCGCACGCTACGCGCGACCTTCAGCGCGAACGACCAGCCGCCGGTCCGCGCGTACGCCCCGAACTCGCGGGCATCCCGCACGACCAGGTCGTCCACAGCACCCGTCGCGACCTCATTACCGGACGACGCCCTCTCGTCCCAGAAACTCTCTTCTCCGGACGTCTCGTCGACGGGTGGGACAGCCGGTTCGGACCCAGCGGTCGCTACGGTCACAGAGAACTCCCCAGATCGATGCGGATGACGGGCAAATAGCCTATATGAACCTGTTCACGCGATTTACGGGCTCCCGTTGAGGTGATCATCGTGCGGCCGCCAGATCTTCTGGGCGATCTTGCGGGATGTGACGACCGCGGGCGCGGCTGTTCACCGTCAGGCACGGTTCCCGTGCCGGACGTGCTGCGGAAGTGGAAGCCGTGCGAGGTCCTGGTGCCGACCGCGAAGAATGACGGCGTCAGTGAATGCTCTGCCCTTCCTTTGAGCCGTGGGTGTGGGAGCGGACGTCCGATCCACCGGAAAACTGCGGGCGCGCGCCGGCAGCACGCGGGATTATGAGGCATGCGCCCGGATGACTGGCACCTCACCGAAGATCTCGACGACTTTCTGGCCCGAGCCGGAGACTTCTTGCGCTCGCGGCCCGCTCTGCACACCATCGCGCTGACCGTGACCGAGGCACTGCGTACGCGTGGGGCTGACGCGTACGGCGCCGAATCCCCTACCTTCGGCTGGCTGGAGCGAGCGGGCGAGGTGAACGCGGCCTTCTTCCGCACCCCGCCCCGCCGTCTGATTTTGACCCCGCTCACCGCCGACGAGGCCGATTCCCTCGCCGCCCATCTGGCCGGCCTCAGTCCCCTCCTACCCGGTGTCACCGCGGACCACGACACCGCCACTGCTTTCGCCGAGGCATGGGAGCAGCACACAGGCGCGACGCCGACGCTCCACGAGCGTGAGCGCCTGTATCGCCTCGGCACGCTCATGGCACCTGAGCCGCTCCCAGAGGGACGGGGGCGAGTCGCCTGCGAGCGCGACCGTGAGCACCTCATTACCTGGTACCGCGAGTTCGTCGACGCCATCGGAGCGGTTGGCCCCGCTGACCCCGGCTCCTGGGCCGACACACGCATCGCCTCCGGACGCGTCACGTTTTGGGAGAACGCGGACGGTACCCCTGTCTCCATGGCGGGCGTGACCCCGATGGTCGCCGGCCAGATCCGGGTGGCCCCTGCCTACACCCCGGCGCATCTGCGCGGCCGCGGTTACGCGGGTGCAGCGACGGTCGAGGTGACCCGTGCCGCGCTGACCGCAGGCGCGGCGGAGGTCCTGCTGTTCGCGGACCTGGCCAACCCCACCAGCAACGGTCTCTACCAGCGGATCGGGTACCGCCCGGTCACCGACTTCGCGGTGTACGACTTCTCGCCTGCCGCATAGGGCATCTATTGAATGGCGCCAAGCTCGCTGGCTGACCGGATCGCAATTAGGATCCCGTCGCCTGTGTGGGAAGGCGTACCAGTCCCCGAAAGCTGGAATCAGTGCGGACTGGCCGGGCCATCAGGGTGGATGCTGTGGCTCGGCCAGCCGACAAACTGTCAAGGCTTAGTTGGACCGGAATTATCCGGCGCTCTCCAAGCTCTTGGTTCGCACCAGCTCGGCTGCCTGCTCAATGAATGCGGGCAAGGAAAGCGTCTGTTCTTCGCCGGAGCGGTAGCGGACCGTGACACTGCTGCTCTCGGCTTCGCGGCGGCCTACGACGAGGATCAGGGGGATCTTCCTCGTCACAGCCTTACGGATCTTCGCGTTCAGTCGGGCGTCGCTGCTGTCGACATCGACCCGCAGGCCGGCCTCGAACAGTGCCTCTCGAACGCTGTGGGCGTAGTCAAGGAGATCGGGCATGACGGGGATGACGCGGGCTTGTTCCGGGGCGAGCCAGATGGGGAAGGCGCCGCCGAAGTGTTCGGTGAGGAAGCCGACGAACCGTTCGTGGGAGCCGAGCGGTGCGCGGTGGATGACCGCGACGGGCTGTTCAGTGCCGTCCTTTGCGGTGTAGGTGAGGTTGAAGCGGCGTGGGGTGTAGAGGTCGACTTGGTTCGTGGAGGCGGCATAGGGCTTGCCGGTTACCGTCTTGAACATGAAGTCGACCTTGGGCCCATAGTGGGCTGCGCCGCCGGGGTCTTCCACGTAGGGGATGCCGGACTCTTCCATGGCTTCCCGGGTGATGCGCTCGGCGTCCTGCCACATTTGCTCGTCGTCGTGGTACTTGCTGGTATTCGCGGGGTCGCGAAGGGCGAGGACCATGTAGAAGTCGGTGATGCCCAGGGTGCGGTAGTAGTCCGCGTGCATCTGCATGACCTCAAGGAACTGGTCCTTGGCCTGGTCCAGCGTGCAGTAGATGTGGGCGTCGTTTTGGGTGAAGCCGCGGGCCCGCATGAGCCCGTAGAGCTGGCCGCTGCGCTCGAAGCGGTACACGGTGCCGTATTCGGCGATCTTGTAGGGGAGGTCGCGGTAGCTGTGTGGCCTGGCCCGGTACACCATGTGGTGGTGCGGGCAGTTCATCGGCCGTAGGTAGTACGTCTCTCCCTCGATCTCGATGGGCGAGTACAAGTCGTCGGTGTAGTAGGGCAGGTGCCCGGACAGGTAGTACAGGGCGTCCTTGGACAGGTGTGGGGTGGAGACTCGTTGATAGCCCAGTGCCCGCTCTTGCTCCCGCGCCCAGTTCTCCAGCTCATCGCGGATGACCGTTCCGTTCGGAAGCCACAAGGGGAGCCCCTTGCCGATCTCCTCACTGAACGCGAACAGATCCAGCTCCTCGCCGATGCGACGGTGATCCCGCTTCGCAGCCTCCTCAAGCCGGAACAGATGCTCGTTCAACGCGTCGCGGGTGGGCCAGGCCGTTCCGTAGATCCGCTGGAGCTGAGGGTTCGCCTCGTTGCCACGCCAGTAGGCAGCAGCGTTCCGCGTGAGCTTGAAGGCAGGGATGAGCCGGGTGGACGGCAGATGCGGGCCGCGGCACAGGTCGGACCAGCACACCTTGCCGCTCTTGGCGTCGAGGTTGTCGTAGATGGTGAGCTGCCCCTCACCGACCTCCATCACCTCGCTGGTGTCGATATCCGCACTGCCTTTGAGGTCGACGAGCTCCAGCTTGTACGGCTCACCCGCCAACTCTGACTTGGCGGCTTCAACCGAGGCGACAACTCGCCGCTGGAAAAACTGTCCAGCCTTGATGATCTCGCGCATGCGCAGTTCGATGCGCTCCAGGTCGTCGGCGTTGAAGGGGATGTCTGTGGCGAAGTCGTAGTAGAAGCCGTCGGTGATGGCCGGGCCGATGCCAAGCCTCGCGTGGGGGAAGAGATCCTGTACGGCTTGAGCGAGGACGTGAGCGGTGGAGTGCCGCAGCACAGCAAGCCCGTCGGGGCTCGACATGCGTACCGGCTCGACGTTCGTGTCCTCGTCTGGCGCCCAGCTGAGGTCCTTGAGGGCACCGTCGGAGGTCCGCACGACGACCACGGCGTTCGGGCCGTGCGTGGTGAGATTTGCTGTTGTCACGGCATCACCGCACGTCGTGCCGGCTGGGACGAACACGGACTCGGCTCCAGCTTGGTCGCGGTGATGAACGGACATCACGGGTCTCCTCGATTGTCTGGAATGACTGTGGGCATGGGCCAGCCCGACGTGGGGCGGCCCAAGACATGAGGTGATGGGGCCGTCAGGCCCAGCGCGTTCGGTGAGCGATCCACGCTCGCGCAATAGATGCCGCGCGGGCCTGGTGCTCGCGCAGGAACGGCACGCCCGGCGGGTTGGTGCGCCGGGCACTGATTTCCCAGTAGCCGCACAGTGCGATGGCGAAAGACGTCAGCACGTCTGGTGAAGGCATCGGCAGGTGGGCTACGGCCTTCTCGGCCTCGCTGGGCGTGTGTCCGGCCATGATGAGCTGCGGGATGAGGAGGACGGGGTCAATCCACGGGGCGCCCTTATGCGGATAGGACCAGTCGATGATGACTGCGGTGCCATCGGCGCGCATGACGAAGTTGTCCGGGCGGAGATCCCAGTGGATGAATGTCTCTCCGCCCGCTGCGGCCTGCCACAAGGGCTCGGTCGAAACTAGGCGGTCAAGGTTTCGCACGGCCCAAGGGTCGAGGTCCTGCGTGGGACCGGCAGCAAGATTGGCCCAGCCAGTCAGCCAAGAACCGACACGCTTGGTGATCGGTTCGGCATCGGCCAGAGGAGCAGGCGTCAGCGCCTTGACCGCTTTCTCGACGGCTTCGATCACTGCTGCTGTGTCGGCGGATCCGGGGGCGAGAGCGGGGTTCCCTCCGGGCAGGTCCTCCAGGCACAGCAGCCACCAGTCTGTCCCCTCTTCGGGGGCCGTAGACCACAGCACCTTAGGCCCGACGCCTTCGGGAATCAGGGGCGTGATCTCCACCTCGGACCGGTACTGCGGCGCGAACGGGTGGTCGCCACCGATGCCCTTCAGAAATGCGCGCCGCCCGTCGGCCAGCTGGAGTCGGCACGCAAGGCCCGGTGTGTAGCCTGCGCCGCATGTCATCGCCTTGGTGACGCCGGCGCCGAGTTGCTCCTCAGCGTAGGCGCGCACCCGGACGGGCAAACTGCTCCAGTCCGGTCGTACAGAGGTGGCGGCATGCATAGAAACCCAATCTAGAGGCAACTGCGGTGCGGCGCTGAGCATTACGAAGATCGCCACACCACCCCGGCACCAGCGGGCACAGAGCTGGCAGGCGTATTTCAGCCAAAAGGCCCCTTGTCGTGCTGGCCCAAGAGACGCAGTAGACGTTCCGAGGCCCCGTCCAGAACATGCTCTGGCATGCGGTAATTGAGGAATGGGTAGAACCGCTGGCTGACGAACCGCCGCCCGTAGGTGGTGGTCAGGAGGTAGCGGGCGTGGCTGGAACGGTTCTGTGCACCGCGGTGCCAGGTCTGATTGTTCACGAGGTACACATCCCCCGCACGGGCGAACAGCGTCGTTGCCCGATCCCCGTCGGGGAGCGTCTGGCTGCGGGGAGGTCTTCTCCCTGACAGATGGCTGCCCGCAACGACCTGAGTGGGTCCGTACTCCTCGGTGAGTGCGTCGCTGAGCAAGACCATCGCGTTGAGGCTGAAGCACGGCAACGGCAGTGCATCCTTCGGGATGTGCCGTAGATGCGCGAGCAACGGATTGAACAGCTCCCCGTCAATGTGCCAGTTGACGATGCCCTTCCCTGTCGGTGTCCGCAACGCGTTTTGTGCAACCACATGGCAGTCGGTCCCCAGGAGTACCTCCACCAGGTCAATGACGGGAGACAAAGTCATCACGTCGCGGAACACCTGGTGGTACTCGAACATACGCATCAGGCTCACGCCGCCCCGTAACAGGTCCAGCTCCGGCTCCGCCGTGTGAGTAGCCGGATCCCGATATCGACGTTCAATCACGTCGCGAAGCTGCCGCACCAGGTCCCCGGCAACGACGGATCGCAGGATTACGTATCCGTCCTCGTGGAACCTGGCCGCGGCAGCATCCATGTCCAGCAGGGTCCGCAACGCTAACCCTTGACGCTCGGCATGGTGGCGTAGTCCTCCTCCGGAACCTCCGGCGGCACGTGCTCAGCGCCAACCCAGATGCGGCGACTAAAGCCCTCGTACTGCTCAGTGTTGAGCATGAACGAGTGCCACACCATGTCAACGGGCCCGGACGGCGCGTTGTGCTCGGCGGGGTAGAGCATGGTCAGGGCGACGTACTGCCGGAACTCCTCGATGAGCGGGACTGCGTACTTCTCGAAGAAGTAGTCGCGGAACTTGATCGCCTTCTCATCTGGAACGCCTTCGAAGTCGCCCTCAGAGGGGTTGAACACCAGCCACTGCCTCATGACCTCGCTGGCCCAGTAGCGGCAGTGCTTGTCCCACTGCCCGAACCAGAGCAGCAGCGGTAGAGCCTGCTCGTTGTCGAAGAGGCGGCCATCGCGGAGCAGTCGGCGCGGGCTCAGTCCCAGCAGCAGGAATCCCATGTCGTATTCCTCCAGCAGTGCCAGCCGCTTGCGGAGGTCATCGTCCATATCCGGTTTCGCCGCGAGGCACTTGTTCACGATCGAGCCGGCATCGGCCACCAGCGTCTTCTTCTCCACCTTCACTCCCGTTCGTGATCTCGGTCTGCACGAGTTGCTGGGAGGGCTGGCCACAGCACAGTGCGCTGCGGCCAGCCCGTGGAACAACGGTGGTGCTGCTACTTCTCTACGACCGCCGGGGCGACGCTGTAGCAGTTGGAGCAGGTCTGTTCACCATCCGGCCAGTGCTGACTGTCACGGGCACCGAAGACTGCCTCCAGGCGGTTCCTCGTGTCGTGGTAGATCGGCGCATAGCCTTCGGCTGTGACTTCGTTGGACGGCACATGTGTGCGCATTCCAAGCCCTCCTTGGGGTTGTTGGAAGAAGACGTCGCCAAGCCAGCTAGCGTTTCCTCCCTCCCAGGAAAGAGGTCCTCTCCTGGGGGCGAAGGGCGGATGTCCGGCTCAGGCAACGGCTCACTCGGAGGCCGTACGACGACTAGAGTGCCCGCCTTCGCGGCGAGAGGCACATAACAAGCGTGATATCACCGCGGTGATGCGAACCTGTGCCGACGCGAGCGTCTCAATACCAGCAACCTCGCCTCCCTCGGAGCCCTGATCTCCACAATTCCGGCTGGGTCACGTGACAGTGACTTGACACGTCCCTCTCTCAATCACCTGTAGCTGTGAACACTGTCAACCATGCTGGGCACTTTGGGCATTGGAAGGTCTCAGCATTGGCCCGGTAAGCTCTGGAGGAGCTTGCAGTCCGTCAAGCAGCTGAATGATCTTGTCGATATTGGTCAGCCTTCGGGTATCAGATTCAAGGTACGACAAGAAAGCCTGGCTCAAACCGGTGGCCACCGCAACGTCCTCCTGCCGAAGCCCCCCGAATCGGCGAATTAGGCGACACATGAGCCCGAATTCACGGTGGATTAATGCATGTTGCACTTCCGGTAACTCCCACACGTGGGCGGGTACGTTGGAATGATTTCGCGACAGTGCCCGATTTTCGCGGCTGCATTCCGCGCAATACTGCTCGTCGTTGTAGCGACTCAGTAGGCAATTGCAGTGTTTACATCGCCTGGGGCTTCCCGTAAACATTTGACCGGCCTTCAGCGTCACCAAGACGGCAGTCTCCTTGTTCTGTGGAGTTAGGGCCAACAGGGGGGCGCATACGTCATCAGTCGCTCACCGCAGCTCTGCTGCTTGGACACCGGGCAGCCAGCGCGATGCACTTGCGAGCTGCGGCCACGAGGGGCGCTTGTTGCTTTGATTCGACTGGACGCAAGAGCAAGATGGCACTCCGTGAGCAACATGCACGGACAGACTGTCCGCAGGTATCGCCTCCGTACCCCTTGACATCCCGATCTGGGCTTCACTAGCCCCTCGCCCTAATTGCCATCATTCATACCTAAATGGCCCTTTGGTCCAGCGATGAACTTCGCGCCGCGCGAGGCCAGCCCCCCTTCCAGACAGGCACGCCGAGCTGGCCAAGGCATTAACACTTGGCACTCCCGTTCGCAGGGCAGGAACAAGTCCGTACTCTGAACCAAGTGCTTCATCGCGAAGGGACCGATCCGCCGATGACCGAACCCGTGACGCTAGGAGACCGTCTCCGTGTAGCCCGAAGGACACGGAAGCTGTCTACCGGACAACTAGCACAGAAGGTTGCGATTTCTCCGAGCTACGTACAGAAACTTGAGTCCGGTAAGCGGAAAGCCTCACCGTCGCTGATCTTGGCGCTCGCCAAGGCTCTGCGCTTCGGCCCAGAGGTTCTGACCGGTCAGCCGTACTATGGCGAACCTGAAGCTGAAGACGGTGTGCATGCAGTAGTTCCCGAGCTGCGCCGCGTCCTACTCTGCTACGACAGTCCCGACGAAATGGAAATCAGCCCGAGGCCGCTCCCGGTGCTTGTCTCCGAGGTCGACCAGATCTCGGCCCTGCGGCGCGATGCGCGCTACGCCCCCATGGGCCCCCTCCTGCCGGCGATCATCACAGAGCTGACCCACGTGGCGCTGGAAGGGCACGTCGAGGATCAAAGCAGGGCCTTCTGGCACCTTGCTCGCGCATATCGGGCAGTGAATTCGCTGGCCCATAAGTTGGGGCACCACGACCTGTCGAACACCGCTTTGGGGTGCGTAAATTGGGCCGCAAGGCGGTCCGGTGATCCTTTGATGCAGATCACCGGCGGATACTTGGTGGCCGGCGCCATGCTGCGCCAGGGGGCATATACGTCGGCTCGCCGTAAGCTTCTAGGTTTGCGGGGAGAACTTGAGAGGCTTCAGCCAGAACGCTCGTTCACCAACGATGCGCTCGCGGTTGATGGCGCACTGGTTCTGAAGCTCGCAGTGCTGGAAGCTCGCGAGAACAAACCAGACCGGGCGAACGAATACCTCCGAGAGGCCGAGGAGGTGGCCCGGATGGCCGGGAACCGTGACTCGCTTGCCTACGAGACGTCATTCGGGCCGACGAACATCCGCATTCACGACGTGCACGCGATGATCGATACGGGAGATACGGAGCAAGCCCTGGCCCGACTCGCCGAATGGGCACCCACGTCTGGAGGTGAGTGGACCCCTCCTGCGACCACCGTTGGGGAGCGGTCAAGCCACCACTTCATCGATGTCGCCTCTGCGAAGCTGGCGTCCGGCGACCGGGCCGGCGCGTTCAGCGATCTCCGGCACGCCCGCAAGATCGCTCCCAATCACACACGGTTCCACCCGTCGGTGCGAGAGACGACTGCTGCCTTGTTGCGGATGGACTCTCATCCTTCCAACGAGCTGTCAGCCTTCGGAAGTTGGGCTGGACTTAGCGCAACCTGAGGCGCTGTCAAGAGATGTGAGCGGAGATTCCCGCGCACAATCTGTCCGCGCACTGCGGTTGCAGGGTGACATGGTCTCCTCACACGTTGTTGTGAGGAGACCACTCCCATGTCCGAAGCAAATCCGGCAACCCGCACTCTCCCGCCACGGTGGATGCCCATCGGCCACGAGGTTGAACTCTGCCCTGCTGGCGCGTGGTGGGATGCCATACGAGTGCCCGAGGCAGTAGGGCGACGCGCAATCGAGATCCTCAGAGAAGGCCGTGATCCGGTTGGTCCAGTGATCCTGGACAGTGGGGGGCCGGAGCCGCGGCTGTACTTCCTCGTGCCCGTGGGGACTGCCGACTCGTGGGAGGAGCCCGAGACGGTACCTCTCGGTCAGCGGTGCCACGTCGTAGTCCCACCGGCCTCCGCCACAGCTCCTCCTGGACTTCACTGGAATGTCTATCCGCCCACGCCACGTACCCTGACTCAGCCCGATGCGTTACGCAGCGCGCTTCGCAAGACACGGCAGGAACGGCGGGGGCCAGCAGAGACGGCCAATTCCTGATGGAGCCGATCTATCACCCTGCAGGCACTGATGGTGATCTGCATTCAGCCATGAAGCAGTTGCAGGTCGGCCGGTGGATAGCCATGCGTGACCTCTTGGCCGAGACGGGTTCGAACTGGCCGTTGCGGAGTTTTCGAACGCAGGTGCTCGGCATCATGGCGGCTGGCTCCGATGTGACGGAGGCGTGGCTGGCTGAGGAGCCGGACAGCTACGACGGGCAGGTGATGCTGGCCCGGGTGTCGGTGGAGCGGGCGCTGCGATCGCACCGTCAACGGCACGGTGCTGCTGGGAGTTTGGAGCAGCGGGCGAGGGGCGCGGCGATGGCGGCGACTCGTCGTGAGTGGCGTGATCCTGTGCCGTGGCTGTGTCTGCTCACGCTGGCTCAGGTCGATGTGCGGCAGGTGTGGCGGGCGCATCGTGTGCGGGCTCCGGAGCCGATGTTGCCGATGGGCCCGTGGGGGTTGCTGTATGAGGTCAACCGGCGTGAGCCCGGTAGCCGAGAGGCGTACCACCGGATGATCCAGTTCCTTCTGGCTCGGCAGGTGGCGGAGGCTGGGGCGCTCGCGGAGGCGATGGACTTCAGCCGGTGGGTGGCGTCGTGGGCGCGCGAGGGTTCGTCGCTGCTGCTGTTGCCGCTGTATGTGCTGGCTGCTCAGTGCCGACGGCAAGGTGGGGGACATCGACCGGCGACGTGGCGGCTTCAGTGGGCTGAGGAGCCCACCATCGGCTACTCCCTCAAGGCGTACCACCACTGGTTCCGCCGCACAGGTCCGGCTGTACGTTCGGTATCCGATCTGAGTCATCTCGCGTGTGCTCTGTGGGCGGGGCACAAGCTGAATGAGGCGGCTGCGGTGTTCGCTGCGATGGGCCCGTATGCAGCCAGGGAGCCGTGGGCGTCGGTGCATGACTACGGGGACCAGCCGGATGCCGCCAAGTCGCTGTTCTTGCGGGCCCGTGCCGAGGCGGAGTCCGCCAGGAGACGCGCCCCACGTCGTGGCCCTGCAGAGCGCCCGCCCGCATACCCATCTGGTTGACATGCACCAGCCCAACCGGGTCCGTTTCTCTGTTTGGAGGTCTTCTCGTGTCTCGCTCGTCCCACCGCTCTCCTGGTTCCAGGTCTGATGACCTGGTGCTGCGGGAGTTGGGCTACAAGCAGCAGCTGGCTCGTCGGATGACCGCGTTCGGGAACGCGGGGGCCAGCTTCACAGTGATCAGCATCCTGTCGGGGTGCATGACCATGTACGGCTTCGGCATGGCGACCGGTGGCCCCGCGGTCATGATGTGGGGCTGGGTGGCGGTCGGGTTCATGGTGCTGTTCGTCGGCGCCGGCCTGGCCGAGGTCACCTCCGCGTATCCCACCAGCGGCGCCCTGTACTTCATGGCGCACAAGCTCGGAGGGCGGCGGTGGGGCTGGTATACCGGCTGGCTCAACCTGCTCGGCCTCGTGGGCGCCATCGCTGGCATCGACTACGGCTGCGCCCAGTTCGTCGCCGCCTTCCTCAACTTGCAGTTCGGCTTCGCGGCAAGCCCTACCTACACCTTCGTGATCTTCCTTGCGGTTCTGCTGCTGCACGCCGTGCTCAACCTCCAGGGCGTGCGTCTGGTCAGCGTCCTGAACGTAGTGAGCGTGTGGTGGCACCTGGCCGGCGTCGCCGTCATCGTCGGCGCTTTAGCCCTGGTTCCCTCTCATCACCAATCGGCGTCGTTCGTTTTCACGGAGTTCGTCAACGACACCGGCTTCGGCTCGACGTGGTACGTCGCGCTTATCGGTCTGCTGTTGGCCCAGTACACGTTCTCCGGATACGACGCTTCCGCGCACCTGTCGGAGGAGACCACCAACGCCCAGGTCGCCGCGCCAAGGGGCATCCTGCGGGCGATCGTGTGGTCGTGGGGAGCGGGATTCGTGCTACTAGCCGGGCTCACCTTCGCCATCCAGGACTACACCGCCGTTCAGGGCGCCGCGGTGCCACCGGCGCAGATCTTCCAAGATGCGCTCGGTGCGGGGGCCGCGAAGGCGCTGCTGCTGCTCGTGGTGGTCGCGCAGCTATTCTGCGGAAACGCCGGGACTGCCGCCGCCTCTCGGATGATCTTCGCGTTCTCCCGTGACCGGGCGCTGCCCGGCTGGCAGCACTGGCAGCGGGTGAAAAACGGCACCCCGCGGGCGGCTGTGTGGCTCTCGGTCACTGCCGCCGCAGTGCTCGTCCTGCCGTCCTTGTACAGCCCCACCGCGTACGGAGCGGTAACAGCGATCAACGTGATCGGGATTACTCCCGCCTATGCCATCCCGATCTTTCTGCGGATCAAAAACCGGCGCCGGTTCACGGCGGGGCCGTGGAATCTGGGCCGCTGGGGAGTCCCGGTCGGTGTGGTGGCCGTGGTGTGGGTGGCGTTCGTGACGATCCTGTTCTGCCTGCCGCAGCACTACCCGATCACCGCTGGCACCTTCAACTACGCGCCGATCGCGCTCGTCGCCGTGCTGAGCGTCTCCACCTTGTGGTGGTGGTTCGCCAAGCGCACCTACACCGTGCCCACCGCACCGGTCGACCGCGATCTGGAAGACCTGGAAAGGCAGGTCATCTGATGCCTCTCCCCCACTCCCCGCTCGGCCAGGTTCCCCGACTTTCCGCCCAGTCCCCTCGCGCAGGGAGCGCAGCGGCGAAGGATCTTCCACAGCGAGACGGCTGGCTGAACCTCGGTGGTTTGCGTACCGCGGTCGGCAACGGCTTGATCGACACCGTGATCCTGGCTGTGCCTGACTTACAGGGCCGACTGAAAGGGAAGCAGTACGGAGCCCAGCATTTCTTGGAACGTGTGGTCGGCGGCGACACCGAGATATGCGCGTACCTGCTGGCCACCGACGTCGACATGAATCCGATCGACGGCTTCGCGCTCACCTCTTGGGAGACCGGCTACGCCGATCTGACGGTCGCGCCGGACTTGAGCACACTGCGGCTGGTGCCGTGGCTGCCGCGGACGGTGGTGGTCTTCGGCCACGCCCTCACCTCCCAGGATCTGCCCCTCGCGGTGGCTCCGCGGCAGATGCTGCGCACGCAGATCGGCCGCCTCGCCGCCCACGGGCTGCACGTCCAGGCCGGGCTGGAGAGCGAATTCCTCCTGTACGAAGGCCGTTTCATCGGCCCTCAGCAGCCCGGGGAGGGCGGCCTGAGGCCGGTGAGCGCCGTGAACTTGGACTATGCGCTTGATCACCCGCCTGTCCTTGACCGGTTCATACGCCGCCTGCAGTCCGCTGTGGCCGGCGCCGGCTCCCCAGTGGAGGCCATCAAGACCGAGTCTGGGCCGGGCCAGGTGGAGGTCACGTTCCCCTACGGGCCCGCCCTGGAGGCGTGCGACACCCACGTGCTGTTCAAACACGCAGTCCGTACCCTCGCCAGCCGCGCCCATCTGACCGCGACATACATGGCCGCCCCACAGACGGGCGTGGCCAGCGGCCTGCACCTGCACGTCTCTCTGTGGCGTGCCGGCAACCCGGCATTCGCGACTTCGGAGGGCGACCTGTCCGACACCGGCCGCCATGCCGTCGCCGGACTCATGCTGGCCCTGCCGCAGCTCGCACCGCTGTACGCCCCGAACACCAACTCCTACCGGCGGTATGCGATGGGCTCCTTTGCCCCGACCCGCATGACGTGGGGATACGATAACCGCACGTGCGCGGTACGGGTCGTCGGCCACGGCAGCGGCCTGCACCTGGAGGTGCGGGTACCGGGCGCTGACGCGAACCCGTACCTGGCGATGTCCGCCGTCCTGGCCGCGATCAACCACGGCCTCGACCACATGCCGTCGCTCCCGCCCGTCCAGACCGGCAACGCGCATCAGGCGACCGACGCGCCACCCATTCCGCTGACGCTGGAGGAGGCCCTGGCCGCGTTCCGCAACAGTCCCATTGCCCAGGACGCCTTCGGACCGGACGTGGTGGCGCACTACGCCCACCTCGCGCAGGTGGAAGTCGACCGCCAGCGTGCCATCGTCCCGGACGCGGAACGGGAACGCTGGCTCACCCAAGCCTGACCCCAAACCACTCTTTCCGCGGCACCAGCCCGCGTCCAGCCACCTGCCCCTGGTCTCGTACGCCCTGAAAGGTTCACCTGATGCCCACGGCTCCGACACCGATCGAATGTCTCACACCTGCCGAAGCCCGAGTCGCTGGAAAAGTCGCCCTCGGTCTGACCAGCTCCGAGATAGCCGACACCCTGCGCCTGGCCAAGGGCACCGTCGATGCGCAGGTCAGACACGCTCTGCACAAACTCGGCGTACACAACAGGGCCGCCCTCATCCACCGCTGCTACGTCAGAGAACAGCTACCTCGCCCCGAACGAAGCCGTCCGCTGACAGGAGCCGACGCCGCCGAGATCGACATTTTGTGGTTGTTGGCCGGCGGAGCTGGCTACGCGGAGATCGCGCAGCACAGCACCCACGGGCTCTCCCATCACAGCACACGGGAGCGGATCAAGGCCCTTCGCGTGAAGTGGGAGGCCCAGAATGATCCGCACCTCATCACGCGCGCTTGGGTGTTCGGTGTTCTCGCCGAGTCACGGCCCATGGGCGAGGCCTTGCGCCTGCGCGGCGAGCCTGCCGTGCTGCGGTAGCCCGGGGTGAGGACGCGCTGTGGATCTGCCGCTGCCCCGATTCTTCGCCTTCCGTGGGTGCGAGGCTCAGGAGCAGATGGTGTTCCACCGGTATTCCCGGCCCTCGCGGCGCGGCCGGGACAGAGTGCGCCGCCGGGGAGAGGCCGATGAACACTTGCTCCGCTCCCAGCATGACCATCGCCCGAAGGAGACCAGTGATCACCAACCGAGACTCCAGCAGTTACAGCCTCTTACGTACCTCGAGATCGCGCACTGCTGAGGAGGGTCGAGCACTCGACGAGGGGTGGTTGGCCATTCACGGCGTGGGGAGGTGACTATGCGATGGCTCACCATCCCCACTGTCCTGATTGCCTGCGTGCGGAGCATGTGCACGGTCACGTTCCACCGGAGCCTCCTGAACCGGACCCGTCAATGCGCGCTGCGACGGTCGTACTCCTGCTCCTGGTCCTCGTAGTGTTCGGCGGTGCATGGCTCGGCCTGGCTTGGCTCGTGGCCCAGGGCGTCGGCTGGCCCTAGACAACTCGTCAGGTACAGCAGCTACCACCCGACAGGCGTACAAGTGGCCCTCGGTGGCTGAGTATCCGCCCCTGCGGGAGCGCCCTTGCTGGTGCCTCGGCTGTCGCATCGCAGGCACGGCCGTTGCGACTTCTTCTGCCGGTCGACGGTCCAAGCCATGTGGGCTCCGTACCGCCCCGAAAGACTCTGAGGACTCCCGCGATCTCTTATGAAGCGAAAGGTTCCCCATGAACATCCCGAGCACCGCGTACCTACGCCAGTTGCCCATGATGACCGAACCGAGCGCATTCGGCGCATTTGCGGGTGGTGGCCCCGGTGCAGGATGAAGAGGCCGTACGCGGCGACGAGTTCCTCTCCAAGGTGCTATCCGACCGGTACGGCGTTGATGTGGCCTGCGTTGAACTCGTGCCGATGGGCACCGAGACCATCAACCGGCTCGTCACCTTGTCCGATTCTCGCCGGATTTTCGTCAAGCAGTACCGCACGTCCGCCGACCTGCAACAGGCCAGTACCGCATGGGCCATCTCGGAGTTCTGTCGCACCGCCCATGTGCCCACCCCGAAGGTCTGGTCCAACCAGGACGGAGAGCTTCTCACTGTCGTCGAGGGCACCGCCTGGCTGGTCACCGATGAAATGCCCGGCCATGTCGCGGACGCACCGATGACTGTGCCGCGCGCCCAGCACATCGGACTGCTCCTCGGACGCATGCACTTCGCCTTGGCCTCGTATCCACCGCCACGGTGCATCCGGCCAACCAAATGGCGGACCGCGCCTTTGGACAGTGCGCTCGCGGCGACCGAGGCGGCCCTGGCACGTGCCGCCGAACAACACGACCCGCGGCTTTCGCAGCTGCGCGAGGAGCTGGAGCAGCGCCGAGATGACCTGCAAACTCACGTGCCTCATCTCCGCAGTGGCCTGCCTGCCCGGCTTGTATCTCAGGCCGGACATGCCGACTTCACCCGCACCAACCTCCTCGCCCAGGGCGACGTGATCACTGCGGTCCTGGACTTCCGAGGAGAGACCTGCCTGGCTGCCTGGGAATTGGGGCGCATCGCGTTCGATCCGCGCACTGTGGCGAACAGCCCGCACTGGCGGCAGAGAGCCATCCGCCTGGTAGGCGCCTATCTCGTGGAAAACCCGCGAATGCCCTATGCCGACGTACGGGCCTGCGTCCGCGTGACTTTGCTGTATCTGCTGTTCAGCCTGTATGGCGCCACCACAACCGAGTATCGGCTACCCGGGCCGGCAGAGACTGATCTGAGGCGTCACTGGGCCGAACGGCAGGTCACTATCCGACGACTCCTCGCTGAGCTCGACGACATCGAAGCCGCGTTCACAGCGATCAAGCCTGGCACGTGGGACAGACCGTGATCAGCTTCCGTCCCATACAGATCGTCGGCGAAGTAGCGTTCGCAGATTCGGCGCAGAGTATGTATCGGGTTGCCAGTCAGTGCGCAGGGGAGAGGTTCCGTGCCCAGTCCGTGATCTGCCCCGGCCGCAAAAGCACCACGCCTACCGAGGCCCCTCTGTCCGCGCTTTCGTTCCACTCACCCCACTAGATAAGGAGATATACCTGTGTTGACTGTTATGAGTCAAAACGTCCAGTATGGAGCCGACAAGGATGGACGGTGGGACGGCATCGTCGAGCAAATCCGCTCCGTCGCCCCACAGCTCGTCCTGCTACAGGAAGTGGACTTCCTCTCTGACCCCGACGCCGCCAAGGCAGCAGAGAATGCTCTTGCTCTGCGCCTCACGGTCGCGCCTAGCCGGAACCTGAACACCGCAGTCGCCTGGGATCCAGAACATCTACAACTGGTCGATGTCGAGACCAAGTACAGCCTGGAATTGCACCACGGCTATTGCGCACCCCAGTTCATACCACTGGGCTTGGACCGCCCGCTGCCGGCTCCGCTGGTCGCGATCAGCACTCACCTGACGCCATACTCCGCACAGGTAGCGGCACAGGAAGCCCAGTTACTGTGCGCGCGGGCCTACCGGTACGGCGGCATCGCCCTGGTCGGCGGAGACATCAACCACATGCCACTCGGCGACCAGGAGATCGACTGGTCCCTCGTCCAGCCCTACAACCGCACCTCACGCTGCCACCAGCGCAAGAGCCCCAACGAGCCCTGGCGGGGAAACCGGATCGTGGGTGAGACTCTCCGCGACGGCGAGTTCACCGACGTTGCCGCGCACCTCGCCGACCTCCGCGAGGACCCCACACTCCGCGCCCACACCGGCAAGCACGGCCTGCTGCGCGTCGACCAGACGCACGTCACGCCCGCCTTGATCCCGACGATCACCGACTACCAGCGCGTCGATCCCGGACCAAACTCGGATCACTACGGCCTCCTCGCCTCGCTCGACCTGAACCGCGTTGACCATTCACAGATCCGCGCATACGCATAACGACCACGCGTCAGTAGATGGGCGGCTACCTCCTCACGTTCTTTGTAGCCGACGAAGGCCACGCCCTCGGCGACGACATAGAGATCGCACCTCAACGCAAAACATGCAATTCCACAGAAGAGGGGAAGGAATATGAAACGTGTGGAGATCATTCCCGGATTGATCGTGGACGAGGAGATGTACGACAAGGCGGTGCACGGCCTGATCGAGCACACGCCGGAGGAGAAGCTCACCTGGGAGAGCTTCACCGACGAGCACAGCTGGCTCCTGATACCGGGACTGGATGGAGCCGGATATAAGGCGGAGCTCGTACTGCGCCGGGAAAAAGACCGCACCATCAAGATCAACCTATGGATGGCTCCGGACCTGCGGGCCGGGCAAACACCGGCACCTCATAACCACCCCTGGGAGTTTCACGCACACATCCTCATGGGCGGCTACACCGAGCAGCGGTACCAGCTCGTCGACGGCAAGGTCCGTACAGAGACCCAGATACACGAGGCCGGCGGACAGAACCACCTACCGCTGGACATCTACCACGAGGTCACCAAGATCCACGCTCCCGCGAGGACTCTGACGCTGATGGTGTGCAGCGGGGGCAGGAAGGGTGATTGGGGCTACTTGAACACCGAGACGGCGGTGTTCGCAGCGAACCAGCCCGACCCGACGTTCAAGGCCCACCTGCAGGCCCTCAATCCCCGGTTGCGCTGACCGGCACCTGCAACTGGTGGTGGGGGGCGATAACGCGACCCACCACCAGTGTCTGCCTCAACGGCACGCTTTCTCGATCAGCTCCCGACTGTCGACGGCATGGTGATGGCCGGATCACCGTCGCCCCGGAGATCACGGTCATCACGGCGAGGATCAGGCCAGGAGACCTGCGGCAGCGGTCCGTTCTCCGAGGCTTGTGTCGGCGACGGTCGGGACGCGAGTTGCCCGACGAGCAGCAGCGGCGGGCCCCGTGCGTGGCGTCGGCGTTCCTTGCGAACCACGCGGACGCGCGGCCAGCGTCCCGTCTCGCGGGCTCAGACCACCATCCCCAAAAGGGTGGCAATGGTCGGCGTGTTGGAGGTGGAGTGCGGCTGCATCGACAAACGCCGCGTGCGCCCGCATAGAAGATGTGGCCCTGCTCACACGCGATCAGGAACGCGCTGGTCAGGCCACACCCGGTACGCGATCGATCACGGTGCGCTGATCTTTCTTCGAAGCGGACTCCACGTTTGGACCCTCCCAAACGATTAGCTGATCCCCAGAGGACGGCGAAGTCCTTGGCACGTAAGCGAGTTGGCGATCGGGGCGTCAGCGGGGTGCCACCTCGATGTGAAAGGAGGAATCGTGCTTGATCTGCTGATCGGCGGGCTGGCCGTGGCCACCGCCGCACGTGTTTTCGTCCCGGACGCGGCGCGCCTGGCACGGCGCGGACTCGCGGCGGGCGTCATGGTCGGGATCGCGTCACTGACCGAGCGAGGGCGCAGCACTCCCGCTCCGAACCCGGCCGGCTCTGAGGCGATCCAGGCCTGTCAGGAGGAGTGGTCGTGAACGAGGAACACTTCGTGGGGGAGCGGACCCCCGTGAAAATCCCGGTGGCCTACTGGGCTTTCCACCGCCAGTACCGGCGTGCCTACCTCCACTACGCGCAACTCCAGCTCGGCGACGAGCGCATGGCCGGCCAGGTCGTGCACATGGTTTTCCTCAGCCTGCTGCACGGCTGGGACCGGCTGATGGAGGAAGCCAACTCCGCCGCCAGCGCCTGGGCCCACCTGAAGGAAGCCGTCTCCGAGGTCCTCCTCTGCGAAGGCCGCGAGCCGGCCCTCCCTGAGACAGCCGCATTCGCCCGCGTACGCCGCGCGGTACTGGAGGACAGCCGCGACGAGTTCGCCGCCATGGAGAGCAGCGCCGGCCTGTACCCGGCCATCGCCCGCCTGCCCGGACGACAGTTCGACGTCGTCGTCCTCCACTACGTCCTCTCCTACACCACCGCCCAAACCGCACGCATCATGGGGATCACCGACGCCACCGTGCGCTCCCACCGCCTGCACGCCCGCCAACGGCTCGCACAAGACCTCGGAATCCCCCTGGACACCGACCGCAACGAAGAATGAGGAGCACACCACCATGCAGCCGCCGCGCACCCTGGACGACCTCCTGGACGACGCCCGCGTGGTCCCCCTCATCGACGACATCGACGAGGAGGACCACGAGTGGGCTTCCCGCAGCCGACTGGCCTACGACTACGTCGCCGCAGTACGGCGCGGCACCGCCAGCGGCGGCTTCCCCCAGCCCGCACTCGGCCCAGCCTCCCTCGGACTGATCACAGGCCGACCAGATCCTTCCCGGCGCGAGCAGGCCGCCCGCGAACTGCGGACACTCTCCTCCTGGGCCATCCGCGGCCCCCACGCCGTCGAACACATCACCAACCTCGCCACCAACCACCAGATCGACGCCGACAACGCCCTCGTCTTCGCCTGCCTGCTCCACCTCGCCGACCGCGACGAGCAAGCCGAATTCCTCTGGCAGTTCTCCGCCGGCGCAGGCAAACCCGCCTCCGCCGAATGCCTCTGTCTGCTCCACACCATCCGCGGCGAACTCCGCCAGGCCCGCCACTGGGCCCACCAGGCAGCCGAACTGGACTACCCCGACGACAACCCGCACCAACCCCCCACGCCCATCGACCTCACCATCGAGCCCAGGCCCCTGACCTCCCTGATGCTGCTGAGAATCTGGCGGGCCCTACGCGGAGAAGAAACAGGGAGGCTGACGATCGGCACCTTCCACGCCTGGGCCGGAACCCTCTCCCGCGCCATGACCCGGACAATCCAAAGCCTCAAAACCGAACCGGACCTCGACTTCGGCCCGTTCAGCCCACTGTCCTGGCCCGACCGCACCCTCGCCGACCAGATGCAAAGCGCCCTTACCTGACCTCGTACATGGATCGCAGCCTACTCGGCCAGTGCCTCCAGGCTCGTCGGGAACTCCTGACAAGCGGGCAGCGTCTGTGGCCACCACACCGTCCTAGACGATGTAGAGCTGCCGCCGCCCGACATCGATTTCGCCACCCGCATCGAAGAACTCACCGCGTGCAATTGAACCGGTCTGGGTACCGCCTTGGCCACGCTGGCTGGCGCGAATTGGCTTCGAGGTGCGCCCTGGCAAGGCGAGTGGGCGATGGATCTTCCCGCTCCGCCGCGGGTGGGCGGAGCGGGTTTCCGAGTAAGCAGCCAGCAGCTCGGATGGATGAACTCTGGTCACGCTACGGCAGCCAAACGCGCATGCCCCGAGAGCGTGCTCTGGGCTCGTCGGCCCGTTGGTCTTGTTCTTCGCGCACTTAGGGTCGGGGTCATGAGCACCACGTGCCAAGACTTTCACCGTGTCCGTATCGTTGCGGCTCCGGGCGATGACGCGGTCATCGAGATCGGCGGTCATGATGTCGCCTCTGCTGTGGAGGCGTATCGGATCACGCAGACCGTCGATGAGGGGCCTGAGGTCACGCTGTATGTGCAGCAGGGGTGGCGTGGCCTGGAGTTCGACGGCATGGCCGAGGTCGTGGTGGAGCCTGCTGACGTTCGGCATGTGGTGATCGGTTTCCTGGATGCCGTCGACTGGCGGCGGCTCGACGAGGCCGTGCTGGATCGCGACGATCTTGACGGCGAGCCTGGTGAGCTGACCCGTGGGGTGCTGGCGCAGCTCAGGGAGTGGGCTGCGGGTGCTTGACCAGTCGGCGATTGCCCGGTTTGCGCAACGGCATCTCATGCTGGACAAGGTGGAGATCTCCCGGGGCAGCGGCGAAGACATGCTGGACCCGGAGACCGGCGACCTGATTCCGGTACCGCCGACGGTCGTGTACGAGGGCATGGGTGGCTTGTACGCGCGTCAGGAGCGGATCCGCAGCGGAGGCTCGGGGCAGGACGGCGCGTGGGTCGAGGAAGTGCGTGCCGGCTACCGGCTGTTGCTTCCGCTCGACGCCGCGGAGGTGTGGGAAAACGACACGGTACTGGTCGTGGAGGCCCGTGATGAGCAGGCTGTGGGCCGTACGTACCGGGTGAGCGCGCAGGGTGAGGTGTCGTCGCTTCCGGTGCTGCGCACGGTGTGGCTGGAGGAGCACAACCGGAAGCCGGTTGCGCGGTGAGCGGCGGCAGCTTCCTACACCCGTCCCAGTTGGCGGCGGCTTTGGAACGTGGTGGGAAGGGTGCGGTGGCCGCAGCCGAGACGGCGATGCAGCACAGCGCGAAGGCCTTGGTGATCCAGGTGCGGCGCAACACATCCGGTCGCCCTGGGCCGCGGGTGATCACCGGACGGTATCGGGCGTCGTGGCAGGCCGACGTGCACCGAGCTGGGCAGGTGATCGTCGCCGAGGTCGGGACGGATGCGCCGCAGGGTCGCCGGTTGGAGTTCGGGTTCGTGGGGGTTGATTCTTTGGGTCGTCACTATGCCCAGCGTCCGTTCCCGCACTTGGGTCCTGCGATCGGCGCCTTCGGTCCGCTGTTGGTACGCGAGCTAGGCCAGGCGGTCTCGGAGGAGCTGTGAACGACATGAACAACTCCCTGGAGGACGCGCTGGCTGGTGTACTCGCCGAGCACGAGCGTGGATTGCTTGCCCGGGCTGTCGTCGTGGCCGAGGTGCTGGATGAGGATGGGGAGCGCAGTCTGTCGATCCTCACCACGCCGGGGGTAATGGAGTGGGATGCGCTCGGCCTGTGCCGGTACGGGGTGCTCAGTATCGAAGGGCCGGCGGCTGCCTATTTTGCCGGAGGCGAGCTGTGATCGACCGAGGCCCAGTCACCGAATCCGTGCAGGTGATGCTGGCCACGGCGACGGGTAAGCCGTGTGGTCGTGGGCGACTGCCGCTCGTCCGGGGAAATCCTGCACCGCTGCCGTACACGGTGCTCTATCCCCAGGGAGGTCCTGTTGACGGGGCGCCGCTGGCAGATAAGTCGGAGGACGGCTATCTCATCTACCAGGTGACGGTTGTCGCAGCGCGGGCAGATCAGGCCGAGTGGCTCGCGGACAGAGTCCGTCAGGCGTTCCTGGGCCGGACGGCCGAGGGCGGGTGGCTGCACTCGGTCGATGTTCCGGGCATGGATGTGTGGGCGCGGGAACTGTTGGTCGACGATGGCGTGGAGTCGGCAGATTCGGATGATGGGGTCGTGACAGTGGTGCAGCGGTACGAGCTGTCCGTCACTGCCTGCTAGGTCTTTCTTTTGGATCATCGTGCGGACCAGAGGAAGATGCCTGCGATGAGGAGTCCGGCCCGGTAGACGGTGGCGGTCTTCTCGTAGCGTGTGGCCAGGCCACGCCACTGCTTGAGGCAGTTGATGCACCTTTCCACGGTGTTGCGGAGTTTGTAGGCATCGCGGTCGAAGGCCGGTGGGCGTCCGCCCTGTTGGCCGCGTCGCTTCCGGTTGGCGATCTGGTCATCGGCTCGGGGATCACTGCGCAGTTGTCGTAGGACGGTGTCGATCAGGTCATCCATGGAAGCGGATCCCAGGTTGGGATCCCTCAAGTCCCGCACGGTATATCCGCGGTCGCGGCTGGATCGGCGAGCGCAGTCTCCATCGCCACGTCGTATCTGGCGGAAGCCGGCCCTCAGGTCGGTCAATCACACATCCCTTTGTGGCTGAGCAGCCCGGAGGATAGCGTGGGCGGATGGAAGAGGGTGGGAGCAGATGATCGGCTGGGATCAGGCGTACGCAAGGGCGGAGGCGCTAACTGCGGCTGATCAGCCCATACGCGACACTTGGGATTTTGCGGGAATTCGGGGCACCCTCGCTATTGTGCTCGCCGCGCTCGGGCCAGATGCCGACCTGGGCCACGTAATGTGGCACCTGGATCAGGGGCCAGCGCACGTTCGGGAACTGGCCGCGGACGTTGTCGGGCCGCAACTGGCAGCCGCAACGGACATCGACCCGTTGTCGGTCGAGACGGACCGTCCGCACATCGCAACATGGGTGTGGCTGACGCGCACCTGGCCCCCGGGGGGACCGTGGGGAATGCCCCGGGGCGTCGCCAGAGGCCTGCCGGACCCAGCGGTGGATCTCCTGACCGAATGGGCGCTGCGAGCAGCTAAGACTGAGCTCGACAGGGTGCGCGGGGCGCTGAACCGGGGCGCGCTGATGCGCATCACGGCTGGCCAGCATGACGGGCAACTGGCCGTGGTGCTGGCCAGCGCGTGGCGTTTCGACGATGAGAAGAAGACCGTCGTCGACGGCCCGCCACCGGGCTATGAGGTGCAGCTCCTGGGGCCGGAATCGGAATCCGAACGCAGGGTCGTTGTGCCTACCGAGATGATGCGTCTCGCGAGGCGGGAAGAGATGGCTGAGGCCGCCGGATTTCCAACGACCTTTTCTGATGACTGGCACGGGTGCGTTTGCTGGGCACAGGGGCTGATCCTGTGGCACCAGCATCACGCCCCCGAGGTATGGGCCCGCGAGCCCGCCCAGGCGTATGCGCCAGCCATCGAACGCCTCTTGACCGTTGCCCTGCTCGATGCCGTCCGTCAGGAAGGGCTGAGCGAGCCCGACGGATCCCGAGTGCATCTCGCGAAATTCTCGGCTGCCCTTGAAATCGTTGGCCGTCCGCACCGATGGGAGCGACTGACCGCAACGGTGGAGCGCCTGGCCGAAGCGGGAATCATCCCTGCGCGTGCTCTCCTTGAGCGCATCCAGCTTGCTCCGGAAAAGGACGCGGCCGACGAGCGCCGCGCGATGCTGGAACTAGCGGCCGCCGTCCTCACTGCCAACGGCTTGGCCGCACGAGTAGTGCCGCCCGGATCCACCCCTGAGCAGCCGCTCGCCGCGGGCACGGTCAGCCCAATGCTCGCAGACCAGGCGTTGGCCATCCAGAAGACTGCCGCAGCAAGCAGCATCGACGACGGCACCGTGTCGGTCCTTGTAGACGGAACCGTGTGGTTCGCAAACGACTCCGAAATGACCTGGTCAAAGGTCTCTTTGGCGTGCGCGGAGTGCCAGGCACGGACCGGTCTGACGCTCATCGCGTCATCCGATCCGGAAGGCGCGTATGAATGCGGTTCTGGCCACCGGCGGCGAGACCACCGCCTGCCGGCCTCGGCGATCCGTCACATCTACAGCTTGCGAGGAGCCCATATCCGTGAGGACCTAGAGATCCGGCGGTCCTGACGGCGGTCTTGGGACTGACCTGGTCTCCGAGGGTGTCGGGGCGACGGTGCCGTAGACCGCCCGGGCCCGACAGCGCGGACGCCCCTGCCTTCAGCGGAGCGTCCGCGTTCACGCCTGCCGGGCGTGCTACCGCGCTTCCGCGCTGCGTGCCATTTCGAGCAGATCCTCCATCTGCCGGCGGAGCTTCGTCATCTCCGGGGAGGGGCGTTCCCGTTCCAGCTTGCGCATCTTCTCCAGCTGCTGCTCGTCATGCGCGGATCACGTCGATTGTGAGGGGATGCCCAGTGGGCAGCAGGGCTCGCCTGTGACGCCCCCGGCTGTCCTCGGGTACCGGTCCGAAGTGCACCAGCTCCGCGGCCTCCTCAGTTGCCACCATGACGTGGATGCTGTGCCGAGTAGAAGCGGCGCGAACGGTCAGCTCTTGCAGGTGTTCTTCGACGCTGTCTGCCCACGGGATGATGGCGCGCAGTACGGCGATGATGTCTGCGGTCGTTGCAGTGCGCTCAAGCAGTATGCCCGGGACTGCGGCATTTGTCGTGACGATGATTTCTACACCGTCGCGAATGCCTCTCACCGATGCGCCGTGCCGGTCAGCGAGGACCTGATGAATGGTGGGAACAGTACCCAGGATGGCGGCGATGTGGTCGACGGCGGAACGCTGGTCTGCCCAGGTGAGCTGGTGGGGGGGGTGGAAAGCTCGACGTGAGGTTGCATGTCCGGCGGGTTCTCAAGCACGCAGGTGACGTCGACGGGGACTAGGTCACTGGCCTCTTCCAGAACGCGTGCCGCCATCTCCAACTGCCGATGAGAACCCCCATGTGGCAAGTCTGCCGGATCGCTGTGGTGTCGTGCCACAGCCGTCGAGGTACGCCATCAGATTCCGTCGCCCTTCGTGTATCTGTGGTGCCACTTCTTGGCGACGGTGACAGCGACGTCGACGGCAGTATGGTGATCTACGTGCAGACAACGGCTCGCTGCTGTCTGGGCTGAGTTCTGCATCCTCACCGCGGAGGCCCGCGCGGACGCCCAACCACCTTGTGGTGTGGGCCGGTTCCCCGACACATCGTCGAGGGACGGGGCCTCCCGAAGTGTGGGCTGCCGTCCCGGAATCGGACAGCAGACCTTGCAGGTAAAGAAGTTCTCCCGGCGCGGAGTAACCCGCGTCCTGTGGCTCCAGAGCGTCGCCGACAGCGGCCATGTCCCTACCCGTGCTGAGTTGACTGCCGGTACTGATCTCACGGATGCGATCGCGGCGATCGATGGCTGGACTCTGTCGAATCAGGCCATCGAGACCCCAGATCTGGGCTCGACGTTCGAGTCGAAGATCCCCGGCACAGACCAGGCAGACGACTCGTCCCTCGGCTTCTACGAGGACAAGGTGTCGGATGAGATCGAGCAGCTGCTGAAGAAGGACGACACCGGCTGGGTCGTCTTCCTCCGCAAGGGCGATGTTCCCAGCTCCCGATCCATGGATGTCTTCCCTGTGCGGATCGGTTCGCGTTCGCCGAACTACTCGACGGACAACGAGGCCGCCAAGTTCACCGTGAACTTCTCGATCACGGAGAAGCCGACGCAGGACGCGGCTGTCCCTGCCGCCGTGGCGCCGAAGAACGAGAAGTGATGCCAGTGCCCACGGAAACCAAGACCTCCTCTGCTCCGCCGGTCAGTGCTGTGGCCCGTGACGCGCATTGGGTGAACAAACTGGCTCGGCTGCGTGCCCGCCAACTGCCGGAGCAGGTCCTTCGGATCTGCGACGACCTGGCAGCGAAAAAGCGTCTGGATCAGGCGAAGCTGAACGTGGCCCAGTGCCGGATCGCAGATGCCGAGGCCGAACAGTCGACGAGCCCGGAGACCGAGCGGGCACAGAACGAACTCGCCATAGCCCAGGAAGCGTTCGACGATGCGTCGCTGACGCTGACGTTCAAGGCGCTGCCCCGGCCGGTACTGGATGGGCTGATCAAGCGGTTCCCGCCGACGGAAGAGCAGGCTGAGGACGGCGATGCGTGGAATCCGGAGACGTTCCCGGCGGCGCTGATCGCGGCCGCGCACATCGAACGCGACGATGCGGGCAACACGGTAGAGGGCATGAGCGAGCAGGATGCGCAGGACCTGCTCGACTCGTGGCCGGTAGCGGAGTCGAATGCTCTGTTCGCGGCGGCGTGGCAGGCTCAGCAGATCGTGCGCACCTCCACCGTGGAGCTGGGAAAAGGCTGATCACGGACGCACAGCTCCGCACTGAGTTGGAGCTGTGCGACCGGTGGGGCATCCCGCACTCGCAGTTTCTCGGCGCAGGTGACGGGCGCTGGACCGAGACCGACCGGGCCAAGGCTCTCGCTTTCGCGGCATACCAGCGGACGGTGTGTGACCACTGCGGTACCCGGCTTGCGGAATGGGACGAGGAGCAGGGCGGGGACCGGTTCGCGTACGTCACCACGACGGTGCGCTGCCCGGGCTGTGAGCTGATCGGACACGAGCAGGACCAGGTGCCCGACGGCCCGGACGGCTATGGGGTGCGGATAGGTCTGGTGTCACGCACCTAGGCCGTGTCTCCTTGACGGGTTGCCAGTGGATCAGCTGCACCCGGTGATCGGTGACCAATGTGGTGTGGCACGGATCGCGCCCTCATACGG
>NZ_JBIAWT010000023.1:0-47216 GCF_042895955.1 Streptomyces sp. NPDC001339
CATGAGTTGACGCGGGAGCTGGGGCTGGATCTGTCCGCCTTCGTTCTCTTCTCCTCTTTTGCTTCCACGATGGGTGGTGCGGGTCAGGGCAACTACGCGGCGGCCAATGCTTTTCTGGACGGGCTGGCGCAGTACCGCCGGGCGCAGGGGCTGCCCGCCCACTCCCTGGCCTGGGGCCTGTGGGAGACCCGTAGTTCGCTCACTGCGCACCTGGACGATGGGGACATCGCCCGCCTGGGCCGCTCCGGCGTCCGCGCGATGACCACGGAGCAGGGCCTGCGGCTCTTCGACACGGCCACCGGCATGGCGGACAGCCCGTTGCTGATGCCCGTACGGCTGGACACCGCGGCCTGGCGCGTCCAGGCGGCCTCCGGGAACCTGCCGCCCCTGCTGCGCAGTCTGATCCGTACGCCCGTCCGCCGCACCGTGCGCGACGGTGGTGGGGCGGCTGCCGGCCCCTCGCTGGCACAGCGTATGGCGGGCCGCTCCGCGCAGGAGCAGGAGCGCCTCGCCCTCGACCTGGTACGCAGCCATGTCGCCGCGGTGTTGGGCCATGCGTCGGGCGGCGCGGTGGATCCGGGGCGCGGCTTCCTGGAGTCGGGCTTCGACTCCCTGACCGCGGTGGAACTGCGCAACCGCCTCAACGCGGCCACCGGCCTGCGGCTGCCCGCCACGCTGGTCTTCGACTACCCCACGCCGACCGCGCTGGCCGCGCACCTGCGTGCCGAAGTGGCCGTGGAGGGCGCCCCGGTGGTGCTGCCCGTCCACGCGGAGCTGGACAAGCTCGGCGAGACCCTCTCCCGCACGGACCCGGACGAGACCGAGCGCGCCCGGATCACCGAACGGCTGCGCGGCCTGCTGGCGCAGTGGACCCGCGGCGCCGGATCCTCCGGCCCCGCCGCCGCGGACGACGACGCCGGCTTGGAGTCCGCGACCGCTGACGAACTCTTCGAACTCCTCGACGACGAACTCGGTTTGTCGTGAAGCGAGACACACACGGTTACCGAGTGCTACGAGGAAAAGACCTGGGATGACTGACGAAAAGAAGCTTCTCGACTACCTCAAGCGCGCCACCGCGGACCTGCGCGAGGCGCGCCGCCGCCTCCAGGAAGCGGAGGACAAGGAGCACGAGCCCCTCGCCATCGTCGGCATGAGCTGCCGTTTCCCCGGCGGTGTCCGGTCGCCGGAGGACCTGTGGGAGCTGGTCGCGGAGGGCCGGGACGCGGTCTCCGGCTTCCCTGCCGATCGTGGCTGGGACACGGAGGCGCTGTACGACCCGGACGCACGCGACGGCGGGGCCAGTCACACCGGTGAAGGCGGATTCCTCTACGACGCCGCCCAGTTCGACCCCGCCTTCTTCGGGATCTCGCCGCGTGAGGCCCTGGCCATGGACCCGCAGCAGCGCCTGCTGCTGGAGGCGTCGTGGGAGGCGTTCGAGCGCGGCGGCATCGACCCGCACTCCGTACGCGGCAGCAGGGTCGGCGTCTTCGCCGGGGTGATGTACCAGGACTACGCGGCTCGGCTGCTCCTGGCACCCGACGTCTTCCAGGAGTTCGAGGGCTATCTCGGCAACGGCAGTGCGGGCAGCGTGGCGTCGGGCCGCATCTCGTACACCCTCGGCCTGGAGGGGCCGGCCGTCACCATCGACACCGCCTGCTCCTCGTCGCTGGTCGCCCTGCACCTGGCGAGCCAGGCCCTGCGGCTCGGCGAGTGCGGACTGGCCCTCGCCGGCGGTGTGACGGTCATGGCGACCCCGGGCACCTTCACCGAGTTCAGCCGCCAGGGCGGGCTCGCGCGCGACGGCCGCTGCAAGCCGTTCGCGGAGGCCGCGGACGGCACCGGCTGGGGCGAGGGCGTAGGGCTGCTCCTGCTGGAGCGGCTGGCCGACGCCCGGCGCAACGGTCACCGGGTCCTCGCGGTGGTCCGTGGCTCTGCCGTCAACCAGGACGGTGCCAGCAGTGGGCTCACCGCCCCCAACGGCCCCTCCCAGCAGCGCGTCATCCGCGCCGCACTGGGCAACGCCCGGCTGTCCGCCGAGCAGATCGATGCGGTCGAGGCCCACGGCACCGGCACCACCCTCGGTGACCCCATCGAGGCCCAGGCGCTGCTGGCCACGTACGGGCAGGCACGGGACGCCGCCCGCCCGCTGTGGCTGGGGTCCGTCAAGTCCAACCTCGGTCACACCCAGGCGGCGGCGGGTGTCGCGGGCGTCATCAAGATGGTGATGGCGATGCGGCACGGCGTGCTGCCCAGGACGCTGCACGTGGACGCGCCGTCCTCGCATGTGGACTGGTCGGCCGGTGCCGTCGAGTTGCTGACCGAGAGCCGGGAGTGGCCGCGCACGGGAGCTCCTCGGCGCGCGGGCGTCTCCTCCTTCGGTGTGAGCGGCACCAACGCGCACGTGGTCCTGGAGGAGGCTCCTCAGCCGGAGCTGGCTGTGGAGGTGGAGGGTTCCGGGGTGGCGGAGGGGGCTGGGGTGTGTGAGGGGGTGTTGTTGCCGTGGGTGGTGTCGGCGAAGTCGGTGGGGGCGTTGCGGGGGCAGGCGCGTGGGTTGTTGTCGTGTGTGGCTGGTGGTGGGGTGTGTGTGGCGGATGTGGGGTTGTCGTTGGCGGTGTCGCGGGCGGGTTTTGGTGAGCGGGCGGTGGTGTGGGGGTCTGGTGCGGAGGATTTTGTGGTGGGGCTTGAGGCTCTGGCGGCGGGGACGGTGGCGGCTCAGGTGGTGAGGGGCCGGGTGGTGGGTTCGGGTGTGTTGGCGGTGTTGTTCACTGGTCAGGGTGCGCAGCGGGTGGGGATGGGGCGGGAGTTGTATGCCCGTTTCCCGGTTTTTGCGGAGGCCTTTGATGAGGTGTGTGCGGAGCTGGATGCGCATCTCGAGCGGCCGTTGCGTGAGGTGGTGTTCGAGGACACGGAGGCGCTGGATCGGACGGAGTTCACGCAGCCCGCGCTGTTCGCGGTGGAGGTGGCGTTGTTCCGTCTCGTCGAGTCGTGGGGTGTGCGGCCGGACTTTGTGGCCGGGCATTCGGTGGGTGAGTTGGTGGCGGCTCATGTGGCCGGGGTGTTGAACCTGGCGGATGTGGCGCGGTTGGTGGCCGCTCGCGGTCGTCTGATGCAGGCGTTGCCGTCCGGTGGGGCGATGGTGTCCCTGGCCGCCTCGGAGGACGAGGTCCGTGCCGAGCTGGAGGGCCGTGCGGAGGTGTCGATCGCAGCCGTCAACGGCCCGAATTCTGTGGTGATTTCGGGTGATGAGGCGGCTGTGCTGGAGGTTGCCGACCGCTTCGTGGCTCGTGGTGTGAAGACCAAGCGGCTGCGGGTTAGTCATGCGTTTCATTCGCCGTTGATGGACGGGATGCTGGAGGACTTCCGTCAGGTGGCGGCGGGGCTGTCGTACGAGGCGCCGTCCCTGCCGGTGGTCTCCAACGTCACCGGCGAACTCGCCAGTGCCGAGGAGTTGTGCTCGCCCGACTATTGGGTCCGTCATGTCCGTGAGGCGGTGCGTTTCGCCGACGGCGTCCGCACGCTGGAGCGTGAAGGCGTCGGGGCCTTCCTGGAGTTGGGTCCGGATGGCGTACTGACGGCCATGGCGCGTGAGTGTCTGGCGGCCGACTCCGATGCCGTGCTGGTCCCGTCCTTGCGTCGTGATCGCCCCGAGGAGCAGGCGGTCCTCGTCGCCCTCGCTCAGCTGCACACCTCCGGCGTGGCGGTCGACTGGGCCCCGTTCTTCCCCGGTGCCCGCCAGGTCGACCTGCCCACGTACGCCTTCGAGCACCAGCGCTACTGGCTCGACGTACCGGTGACCCGTGCCGCGCAAGACCAGGGGCCCGGCATCGCCGACCCCGTGGGGTCGCGGTTCTGGGAGGCTGTCCAGCGCGAGGACCTGGAGACGCTGGCGGCCACGCTGGGTGTGGACGCCGAGGACGCTCGCGAGGCGCTGGGCGCGGCGCTGCCCGTGCTGGCCGAGTGGCGGCGCCGCCAGGACGAGCAGGCGGTACTCGACTCGCTGCGCTACCGCGTGACCTGGAAGCCGCACTCCGTCTCCACGGATGCCCGCCTCGACGGCCGCTGGCTGGCCGTGGTGCCTCAGGAGCACGCAGGTGATCCCGCCGTCGTCTCCGTTCTGGACGCGCTGCGGCACGACGGCGCGGAGCCTCCGGCCGTCCTGGAGATCTCCCGCGCCGACTGCAGCCGCACAGTGCTCCACGAGCGTCTGACGGCGGCAGGGGCTGCGCCCGATGGCGTGCTCTCGCTGCTTGCGCTGGCGCCGTGCGGCGGTGCGGAGGAGAAGGCTGAGGGAGCAGAGAGGGCCGATGAGGCTGAGGGGGTTGAGGGGGCCGAGGCGGCTGGGCAGGCCCCGTTCCCCGTCGCCGCCACCCTCGCGCTGGTCCAGGCCCTGGGCGACGCCGGATTCGACACTCCGCTGTGGCTGCTCACCCGGGGCGCGGTGGCGGCCGGGGCCCACCAGGCCCCGCCCGAGCCGGTACAGGCCCAGGTGTGGGGCCTGGGCCGGGTGGTAGGGCTGGAGCACCCCGAGCGGTGGGGCGGGCTGCTCGACCTGCCCGTGTCACCCGATGCCGATGCCGATGCCGTTGCCGATGCCGCGCTCGACGGGCGTACGGCCCGGCGCCTGACCGCCGTGCTGGCCTCCGCCGATGGCGAGGACCAGGTGGCGCTGCGCCCGACCGGCGCGTTCGTCCGGCGCCTGACCCACGCCCCATACGAGGCCGGAACTTCCGGGGCTGGGACTCCCGAGGCCGGAACCTCCGAGGCCAGGACTTCCAAGGCCGGGCGGTGGACGCCTCGCGGCACCGTCCTGGTGACCGGCGGCACCGGGGCCCTGGGCGCGCATGTGGCGCGCTGGCTGGCCCGCAACGGTGCCGAGCACCTGATCCTCACCAGCCGGCGCGGCGCCGATGCGCCCGGAGCCACGGAGCTGCGCGACGAACTCACCGCACTCGGCGCCCAGGTGACCGTCGCGGCCTGCGATATGGCCGACCGCGCACAGGTGGCCGAACTACTGGACGGCGTACGGGCGCAGGACGGCGGCGGCCCGGTACGCGCGGTGTTCCACGCCGCCGGACTCCCGCAGGCCACCCCGCTGGCCGACACCACCCCCGAAGAGCTCGGCCGCGTCCTGGACGCGAAGACCCGGGGTGCCGACCACCTCCACGACCTTCTCGACGGCGGCATCACCGGCGACGGCGAGAACGGCAGGGAGACGCTCGACGCCTTCGTCCTCTTCTCCTCCGGCGCCGCCATATGGGGCAGCGCCGGCCAGGGCGCCTACGCCGCCGCCAACTCCCACCTCGACGCGCTCGCCGCCCGCCGCCGCGCCCAGGGCCTGACCGCCACCTCCGTGGCCTGGGGCGCCTGGGCCGGCAGCGGTATGGCCGACGGCCCTGAGGCCCGCGCCCACCTGCGCCGCCGCGGTATGCACGAGCTGGACCCGGAGCAGGCCACCACCGTGCTGTGGCAGGCCCTGGACGCGGACGAGACCTGCCTCGCCGTGGCCGCCGTGGACTGGGCGCGGTTCGCCCCAGGCTTCACGGCCGCCCGCCGCCGCCCGCTCATCGAGGACCTCCCCGAGGTCCGCGATGCGCTCGACGCCGGCCGCACCGCGACCGCCCCGCAGGCCACGGGGCCGTCCGGGAACGGCGAACCCTCCGCCCTGGCACGGAAGCTGGCCGGACTGCCGGAGGCCGAGGCCGCCCCCGCGGTCCTGGAGTTCGTACGGGAACAGGCGGCCGCCGTGCTCGGCCATGGCTCCGCCGGTGCCGTCGACCCCGACCGAGCCTTCCGCGATCTGGGCTTCGACTCGCTCACCGCCGTGGAGATGCGCAATCTGCTCTCGACGGCGGCCGGGCTGCCGCTGCCCGCCACCCTCGTCTTCGACCACCCCACCCCGCGGGCGCTCGCCGACCACATCCGCCACGAAGCGCTCGGCACCACCGCCGGGGACCCCGCCGTCGCCCCGGTGACCGCCGCTGTCGCCGACGAGCCCATCGCCATCGTCGCCATGGGCTGCCGCTACCCCGGCGACGTCCGCAGTCCCGAGGACCTGTGGCGGCTGGCCGTCACCGGCGCCGACGGGATCACCCCCTTCCCCACCGACCGCGGCTGGGACCTGGACGCGCTGTACGACCCCGACCCGGACAACCAAGGCACCAGCTACGCCCGCGAGGGCGGCTTCGTGCCCGCCGCGGGCGACTTCGACGCCGCGTTCTTCGGCATCTCGCCGCGTGAGGCCCTGGCGATGGACCCGCAGCAGCGGCTGCTGCTGGAGACCACCTGGGAGGTCTTCGAACGCGCCGGGATCACTCCCGCAGCGCTGCGCGGCAGCCGCACCGGCGTCTTCGTCGGAGCGACCTCCTCCGGTTACGGAGCCGGGCTGACCGAGATCCCCGACGGATCCGAGGGCTACTTCCTCACCGGCAGTGCCCCTGCCGTGGTCTCCGGCCGCCTGTCGTACACCTTCGGCCTGGAGGGCCCGGCCGTCACCGTCGACACCGCCTGCTCCTCCTCGCTGGTCGCCCTCCACCTGGCCGCCCAGGCGCTGCGCCAGGGGGAGTGCTCCATGGCGCTCGCCGGTGGTGTGACGGTGATGGCGCACCCGGCCGCGTTCATCGAGTTCAGCAGGCAGCGCGGGCTGGCCGCCGACGGCCGCTGCAAGGCGTTCGCCGACGCCGCCGACGGCACCGGCTGGTCCGAGGGAGTCGGCGTCGTCCTGCTGGAGCGGCTCTCGGACGCCGAGCGCAACGGCCACGAGATCCTCGCCGTCGTCCGCGGCTCCGCCGTCAACCAGGACGGGGCCAGCAACGGCCTCAGCGCCCCCAACGGCCCTTCCCAGCAGCGCGTCATCCGCCAGGCCCTGGCCAACGCCCGGCTGACGGCGGCCGAGGTGGACGCGGTCGAGGCCCACGGCACCGGTACCCGCCTCGGTGACCCCATCGAGGCCCAGGCGCTGCTGACCACCTACGGCCAGGAGCGGGACGGCGGCCAGCCGCTGTGGCTGGGCTCCCTCAAGTCCAACATCGGCCACGCCCAGTCGGCCTCGGGTGTTGCGGGCGTCATCAAGATGGTGATGGCCATGCGGCACGGTGTGCTGCCCAGGACACTGCATGTCGACACGCCTTCCTCGCACGTGGACTGGTCGGTCGGCGCCGTCGAACTGCTCACCGGGAACCGTGACTGGCCCACCACCGGCCGGCCCCGCCGCGCGGGCGTCTCCTCCTTCGGCGTCAGCGGCACCAACGCCCATCTGATCCTGGAGCAGGCACCCGCCACGGCCGACGGGGCCGCAACGGCCGACGAGGCCGACGGGGACGCCGATCGCCCGGCGGGTCCGTCGCTCCCGGTCGTGCTCTCCGCCAAGAGCGCCGAGGCCCTACGCGAACAGGCCCGGCGACTGGCCGCCCACGCCGAGGCGGAGCCCGGCCTCACGGTCACCGACCTCGGCTACACCCTGGTCACCGCGCGTGCTGCCCTCGACCACCGCGCCGCCGTACTGGCCACCGACCGGGACACCCTCCTGAGCGGCCTCATGGCACTCGCCGAGGGCACTCCCGCGCCGAACGTGCTGCGGGGGAGCGTACGAGGTGGCCGCGCCGCCGTGTTGTTCACCGGGCAGGGGGCACAGCGCCTGGGCATGGGCCGGGAGTTGTACGAGCGGTTCCCTGCCTTCGCGGACGCCTTCGATGCCGTGTGCGTGGAACTCGACGCCCACCTGGGGCGGCCGCTGCGTGAGGTGGTGTTCGGGGATGCGGAGGCGCTGGACCGTACGGAGTTCACGCAGCCCGCGCTGTTCGCGGTCGAGGTGGCGCTGTTCCGCCTGGCCGAGTCCTGGGGTGTGCGGCCGGACTTCGTGGCCGGGCATTCGATCGGTGAGTTGGTGGCGGCGCATGTGGCCGGGGTGTTGAACCTGGCGGATGCCGCCCGGCTGGTGGCCGCTCGCGGTCGTCTGATGCAGGCCCTGCCGTCCGGTGGGGCGATGGTGTCCCTGGCCGCGGCGGAGGATGAGGTCCGTGCCGAGCTGGAGGGCTTCGAAAAGGTCTCCATAGCGGCCGTCAACGGCCCACGCTCGGTGGTGATGTCGGGTGACGAGACGGCTGTAATGGAGCTCGCCGAGCGCTTCGCGGCTCGTGGTGTGAAGACCAAGCGTCTCCGCGTCAGTCACGCGTTCCATTCGCCGTTGATGGACGGGATGCTGGAGGACTTCCGTCGGGTGGCGGCGGGGTTGTCGTACGAGGCCCCGTCCCTGCCAGTGGTCTCCAATGTCACCGGCGAACTCGCCACTGCCGACGATCTCCGCGACCCCGACTACTGGGTCCGCCACGTCCGTGAGGCGGTCCGTTTCGCCGACGGCATCCGCTCCCTGGAGCGCGAAGGCGTGGAGATCTTCCTGGAGTTGGGGCCTGATGGCGTCCTCACGGCCATGGCCCGCGACTGTCTCCCCGCCGGCTCCGATGCCGCACTGATCCCCTCTCTGCGCCGTGACCGCCCCGAGGAGCAGGCGGTCCTCGTCGCCCTCGCCCAGCTGCACACCTCCGGCGTGGCGGTCGACTGGGCCCCGTTCTTCCCCCGTGCCCGCCGTGTCGACCTGCCCACCTACCCCTTCCAGCACCAGCGTTACTGGCTGGCGGGCGATCCCGGTTCCGCCCGGGACGAGCGCGGGGCCGTCGGCGGCGACGCCCGGTTCTGGGAGGCGGTGGAGCGTGCCGACCTCGCCGGACTGGCGGCGGCGCTGGAGCTGGACGAGGGGCTGGTCGCGGCCGTGCAGCCGGCCCTGGCCGGCTGGCACCGGCAGCGCGGTGAGCAGTCGACGATCGATTCCTGGCGCTACCGGGCGGCCTGGCGGCCGGTGACCGTGCCCGCCGCCTCGGCCGCGGACGGGATCGTGGACGGCACCTGGCTGGTCGTGCTCCCGGCCGAGGCGGGTGCGGGGCGGTGGGCCGGTGCCGAGTGGGCCGGTCCGCTGCTGCATGCCCTCGGGGAGCACGGTGCCTCGGTCGTCCGGGTGGAAGGGGGCGCGGACCGTGCGGCGCTGGCCGGGCGGCTGCGGGACGCGTCCGGTGACGGCGCTGTCGCGGGCGTGCTCTCACTGCTGGCGCTGGGAACCGAGCCGGACGTGGCCCCGGCCCCCTCGGCGGGGCTGGCCGCCACGCTGGCGCTCGTACAGGCCCTGGAGGACGTCGGGTCGGTGGCCCCGCTGTGGTGTCTCACGCGCGGCGCGGTGTCCACCGGGCGGTCCGACGCGCTCACCGCCCCCGTACAGGCGCAGATCTGGGGCCTGGGCCGGGTGGCGGGGCTGGAGCTGACCGGCCGCCGTATCGGGCTGGTCGACCTCCCGGAGCGGACCGACGTGCGCGCCGCTGAACGTCTGCTGGGCGTGCTCGGCCGCGACATCGTCGCGAGCGGGGCCGAAGGCACTGCCGACGAGGACGAGTGGGCGATCCGCGCCTCCGGTGTCTTCGTGCGCAGGCTGGTGCCCGCCCCGGCGGACGCCACCCCCGTCCGTACGGAGCGTCCGCACGGCACCGTACTGATCACCGGCGGCACCGGGGCGCTCGGCGCGGCGGTCGCCCGCCGGCTGGCCCGTGAGGGCGCCGGGCATCTGCTGCTCACCAGCCGCGGCGGCCCCGACGCCCCGGGCGCGGCCGAACTGGTGGCGGAACTGGAGGAGTCCGGAGCGCGGGTCACGCTCGCCTCCTGCGACGTGGGCGAACGCACGGCAGTCGACCGGCTGCTGGCCGAGGTGCCCGAGGAGTTCCCGCTCCGTACGGTGATCCACGCTGCCGGGTTCGGGCGGTTCACCGCGCTGCCGGACGCCACCGCCGAGGACTTCGCCGAGGTGATGCGCGCCAAGGTGGCCGGCGCCGCCCATCTGCACGCGGCGCTGGCGGACACCCCGCTGGACGCGTTCGTGCTGTTCTCCTCCATCGCCGGTGTGTGGGGCAGCGGCCGGCAGGGCGCCTACGCGGCCGCCAATGCCTACCTGGACGCCCTCGCCGAGCACCGCAGGTCCCGGGGCCTGCCCGCCACCGCCGTGTCCTGGGGCCCGTGGGCCGGGGCCGGGATGTCCGCCGACGACGTGGCCGACGCGCGGCTGCGCCGCCGTGGCCTGCGTCCGCTCGACCCTGAGCTGGGGGTGACGGCGCTGCTGCGGGCGATGGCCGCGGACGAGACCTCGGTGACCGTGGCCGACATGGACTGGCAGCGGTTCGCGCCCGCCTACACCGCGGCCCGCCCGCGCCCGCTGCTGGACGAACTGCCGCAGGTGCGCGCCGCGCTGGCCGACGCCGCGCCGGGCACCTCCGCGGCCTCCGGCGCGGGCGGCCCGTCGGCGCGGTTCGCCGGGCTGGTCGCCACCCCGGGCGCGGCCGAGCGGCGCCGTGCCGTCCTGGACCTCGTACGGGAACAGGCCGCCGCGGTGCTCGGGCACGCGGGTGCCGATGCCGTCGAGGGCCAACGGCCCTTCAAGGAGCTGGGGTTCGACTCGCTGATGGCGGTGGAGCTGCGCAACGGGCTGCAGGCCGCCACCGGCCTGGCGCTGCCCGCCACGCTGGTCTTCGACTACCCGACGCCCGCCGTGCTGGCCGGCCATCTGCTCGCCGAGGCGCTGGGCGGCCAGGCGGACGAGACGCTGCCGGAGCGCCCCGCCGAGGGCGCCACGCGGACCGCTGACGACGCCGAGCCGATCGCGATCGTCGGTATGAGCTGCCGCTACCCGGGCGGCGTGGGCAGCCCCGAGGAGCTGTGGCGGCTGGTCGCCACGGGCGGCGACGGTATCTCGCCGTTCCCCGCCGACCGCGGCTGGGACCTGGAGGCGCTCTACGATCCCGACCCGGGCACGCTGGGCACCAGCTACGCCCGCGAAGGCGGTTTCATCGAGGCCGTCGCCGACTTCGACGCGGGCCTCTTCGGCATCTCGCCGCGTGAGGCCCTGGCGATGGACCCGCAGCAGCGGCTGCTGCTGGAAATCTCGTGGGAGGCGTTCGAACGGGCCGGAATCGCCCCGGACTCGGTGCGCGGCAGCCGCACCGGCGTGTTCGCCGGGACCAATGGCCAGGACTACGCGGCGCTGATGCGCACCGCGCGGGACGGTGTCGAGGGGCACCTGCTCACCGGCAACGCCACCAGCGTGCTCTCCGGCCGGCTGGCCTACACCTTCGGCCTGGAGGGCCCGGCCGTGTCCGTGGACACCGCCTGCTCGTCCTCGCTGGTCGCGCTGCATCTGGCCGCCCAGTCGCTGCGCCAGGGGGAGTGCGACCTGGCGCTGGCGGGCGGGGTGACGGTGCTGTCCACGCCGGGCGCGTTCGTGGAGTTCAGCCGCCAGCGCGGGCTGGCACCCGACGGCCGCTGCAAGGCGTTCGCCGAGGCCGCGGACGGCACGGGCTGGGCGGAGGGCGCCGGCATGCTGCTGGTCGAGCGTCTGTCGGACGCCGTACGCAACGGCCACCCGGTGCTGGCCGTGGTCCGTGGTACCGCCGTCAACCAGGACGGGGCCAGCAACGGCCTGACCGCCCCCAACGGCCCCTCCCAGCAGCGCGTCATCCGGCAGGCCCTCGCGGGTGCCCGGCTGTCGGCGGCGGACGTGGACGCGGTCGAGGCCCATGGCACGGGCACCACCCTCGGCGACCCGATCGAGGTCCAGGCCCTGCTGGCCACCTACGGCCGGGACCGGGACGCGGGCCGGCCGCTGTGGCTGGGCTCGGTCAAGTCCAACATCGGCCACACCCAGGCCGCCGCAGGCGTCGCCGGTGTCATCAAGATGGTGATGGCGATGCGGCACGGCGTGCTGCCCAAGACCCTGCACGTGGACCGGCCGACCTCGCATGTGGACTGGTCGGCGGGGGCCGTCGGGCTGCTGACGGAGGCCAGGGACTGGCCTCGGGACGCGGACCGGCCGCGCCGCGCCGCCGTCTCCTCCTTCGGCATCAGCGGCACCAACGCCCACGCCATCCTGGAGGAGCCGCCGGCCGCGCCCGCCCCGCGGACCGCCGCGCCCGCCACCCCGGACGCCTCCCCGGCTCCGCTGCCCTGGCCGGTCTCCGCCAAGAACTCCGCCGCACTGCGCGCCCAGGCCCGCGCCCTCCTCCCGTACGTGACCGACGCCGACGGGCCGCGGCCCGCGGACATCGGCGCCGCCCTGGCCACCGGACGTGCCGCCCTGGACCACCGGGCCGTCGTCCTGGCCGAGGACCGCGAAGGCTTCGCCCGCGCCCTGGAAGCGCTCGCCGAGGACCGCACCGCGCCCGGCGTGGTGACCGGACAGCCGGCGCCCGCCGGCCCGACGGCGGTGCTCTTCAGCGGCCAGGGCTCCCAGCGCCCGGCCATGGGCCGCGAGCTGTACGGCCATCAGCCGGTGTTCGCCGAGGCCCTGGACGCCGTGTGCGCCCACCTCGACGTCCACCTGGACCGGCCGCTGCTGGACGTGCTCCGCGCCGAGCCCGGCTCGGCGGACGCGGCCCTGCTGGACGACACGGCCCTCACCCAGCCCGCGCTGTTCGCCGTCGAGGTGGCCCTCTACCGGCTGGCCGAGCACTGGGGCATACGCGCCGACTACCTCGCCGGCCACTCCATCGGCGAGCTCGCCGCAGCCCACGTCGCCGGGGTGCTGTCCCTGGCCGACGCGGCCGAACTGGTCGCCGCCCGCGGCCGGCTGATGCAGGCCCTGCCGTCCGGCGGCGCCATGATCTCGCTGGCGGCCGCCGAGGACGAGGTCCTGTCCGAGCTGGACGGTGTGCGCGGTGTCTCGGTCGCTGCGGTCAACGGGCCGCGCTCGGTCGTCGTTTCCGGCGATGCGAGCACGGCCGTGGAGATCGCCGAGCGGTTCGCGGCCCGCGGGGTGAAGACCAAGCGGCTGCGCGTCAGCCACGCCTTCCACTCCCCGCACATGGACGCCATGCTGGCGGACTTCCGCCGAGTGGCCGAGGGGCTCACCTACCACGCCCCGGCCGTCCCGGTCGTCTCCCACGTCACCGGCGGACTGGCCACCGCCGAGGAGCTCTGCGACCCCGGCTACTGGGTACGGCACGTCCGCGAGACGGTCCGCTTCGCGGACGGTATGCACTGCCTCGAACAGCGGGGCGTCCGGGCCTTCCTGGAGCTCGGCCCGGACGGCGTGCTGACCTCCATGGGCCGCGACTGCCTCACCGAAGGGAACACCGCCGTGGCGGTTCCGGCCCTGCGCGCCGACCGCCCCGAACCCGCGGCCTTCCTCACCGCTCTGGCCACGCTGCACGTCCACGGCGTGACCGTCGACTGGACCGCCGCCCACCCGCACACCGCCGCCCGACCCCACGTGGACCTGCCCACCTACGCCTTCCAGCGCAAGCGCTACTGGCCGCGGCCCTCCCGTACGGCGGCCGCCGACGTCACCGCGGCCGGGCTGGCCGCGGCCCGCCACCCGCTGCTGGGCGCGGTGCTGCGGCCCGCGGGGCAGGACACCGCCGTGCTCACGGGCCGGATCGCGCGCTCCGCGCACACCTGGCTCGCCGACCACACCGTGCTCGGCACCGTCCTCCTGCCCGGCACCGCGTTCGTCGAACTCGCCGTCCGCGCCGGGGACCAGGTGGGCTGCCCCGAGGTCACCGAACTCACCGTCGAGACCCCGCTCGCCCTCACCGAAGGCGCCGCGGCATCCGTCCAGGTGTCCGTCGGTGCCGCCGACGAGGAGGGGCGGCGCACCCTGACCGTGTACGCCCGTCCCGAGGACGGCGACGAGGACGGCGGCCCGGAGACCTGGACCCGGCACGCGACCGGGCTCCTGGCCCCCGCGGCCCCGGAGCCCGTCGAGGAGGACCTGGCCGCCTGGCCGCCCGCCGGCGCCGAACCCGTCCCCGCCGACGGCTTCTACGCCGGCCTGGCCGACGCCGGATTCGCCTACGGGTCCGCCTTCCGCGGCCTGCGCGCCGTCTGGCGGCACGGCGACACCGTGTACGCCGAGGCCGCCCTCGACGGCGAACACCGGGCACAGGCGGCCGACTTCGGCCTCCACCCGGCCCTCCTGGACTCCGCGCTGCACGGCCTGGCCGCCACCGCCGACGTCGGCACCGGCGCCCGGCTGCCCTTCGCCTGGACCGGTGTACGGCTGCACGCCGGCGGCGCCACCACGCTGCGGGTGCGGCTGACCCCGGCGGGCCGGGACGCCGTGTCCGTGCTGGCTGCCGACGAGACCGGGGCCCCGGTGGCCACCGTGGAACGCCTGGTGCTGCGCCCCGCGGCGGCCGGGCGGCCGCCCGCCGGGCAGGACGCGCTGTACCGCCTGGAGTGGACCCCGGCCGCCGTGGCCGAGCCGCCGTCCGGCCCGTACGCGGTCGTCGGCGACGACCCGTTCCAGTTGGCCGCCGCCCTCAAGTCCACCGGCGCCACGGTCACCTCGCACCCCGACCCGGCCGCGCTCGCCGCCGCCCTGGACGAGGGGGACGGGGCCGCGCCCGCGCTGGTCTTCGCCTCTCTCACCGGCCCGGTGGACGACGCCGACGACGGCCCGTACGCCCCCGCCCACCGGGCGCTGCACCTGGTGAAGACATGGCTCGACGACCCCCGGCTGGATGCCGCCCGGCTCGTCCTGACGACCCGCGGTGCCGTCGCCGCGGACGACGGCGACCGGGTGCCCGACCCGCTGTCCGCCCCCGTCTGGGGCCTCGTACGCTCCGCGCAGTTCGAGAATCCCGACCGGTTCGTCCTCGTCGACCTCGACGAGCACCCCGATTCGGCCGCCGCGGCCGCCCGCGCCGCCGGTACCGGAGAACCCCAGGCCGCCGTGCGAGCCGGCACCGTCCGCACCCCCCGCATCGCCCGGGCCGGCACCGACGGACGGCTGGGCACCCCGCCCGGCGGGGCCGCCTGGCGCCTGGACACCTCCGCCGCCGGCTCCCTGGACGCCCTCGCCCTCGTCGACGCCCCTAGGGCCACAGCGCCCCTGGCCCCCGGTGAGGTACGCGTCGAGGTACGGGCCGCCGGAATGAACTTCCGCGACGTGCTCATCGCCCTGGGCATGTACCCCGGCGACGCGGTCATGGGCATCGAGGCCGCCGGTGTGGTCACCGAGGTCGGCCCCGACGTGGCCGGGCTGGCACCCGGCGACGCGGTCATGGGCCTGATCCCCGGCGCCTTCGGCCCGCAGGCCGTCGCCGACCGGCGGATGCTCGTCAAGAAGCCCGCCGAATGGACGTTCACCGAGGCCGCGTCCGCGCCCATCGTCTTCCTCACCGCCTACTACGGGCTGGTGGAGCTGGCCGGCCTGCGCGCCGGGCAGTCCGTCCTGGTGCACGCGGGCGCCGGCGGTGTCGGCATGGCCGCCGTCCAGCTCGCCCGCCACCTCGGCGCCGAGGTGTACGCCACCGCCGGCCCCGGCAAGTGGGCGACCCTGCGCTCACTGGGCCTGGACGATGACCACATCGCCTCCTCGCGGACCCTCGACTTCCGCGACACGTTCCTGGAGCACACCGGAGGCGACGGCGTCGACGTGGTGCTCAACGCCCTGGCCCGGGAGTTCGTCGACGCCTCCCTCGACCTGCTGTCCCGCGGCGGCCGCTTCCTGGAGATGGGCAAGACCGACATCCGCGACGCCGACCACGTCGCCACCGCCCACCAGGGCGTCGACTACCGCGCGTTCGACCTCGTCGACGCCGGCCCGGACCACATCCAGCGGCTGTTCACCGAGGTCCTCGCCCTCTTCGAGACCGGCGCCCTGCGCCCGCTGCCGGTCCGCACCTGGGACGTGCGCCGCGCCCCCGAGGCGTTCCGCTTCGTCAGCCAGGCCAAGCACACCGGCAAGGTCGTCCTCACCATGCCGCCCCGCTTCGGCCCGCACGGCACCGTCCTGGTCACCGGCGGCACCGGCGCCCTCGGCTCCCTGGTCGCCCGCCACCTGGCCACCGGGCACGGCGTACGCCACCTTCTGCTGGTCAGCCGCAGCGGCTCCGACGCCCCCGGCGCCGCGGAACTGCACGCCGAACTCACCGCACTGGGCTGCCGGGTCACCGTCGCGGCCGGTGACACCGCCGACCGCGACGCCTTGGCCGCCCTGCTCGCCGCGCTGCCCGCAGACGCTCCCCTGACCGGCGTGGTCCACACCGCGGGCGTGCTCGACGACGGCGCCGTGACCTCCCTGACCCCCGACCGCCTCGACACGGTGCTGCGCCCCAAGCTGGACGCCGCCCGCACCCTGCACGACCTCACCCGCCACCACGACCTGACGGCATTCGTGCTGTTCTCCTCCACCTCGGCCACCCTCGGCAGCCCCGGCCAGGGCAACTACGCGGCCGCCAACGCCTACCTCGACGCCCTGGCCCAGCACCGCCAGGCGGCCGGTCTGCCCGCCACCTCGCTGGCCTGGGGCCCGTGGACCGGCACCGGGGGCATGACCGGCGCCCTGGGCACCGCCGAACGCGACCGGATGGACCGCGCCGCCGTCACCCCGTTCACCGCCGCCGACGGCCTGGCCGTCTTCGACACCGCCGTGGACCGCGGCGACGCCCTGCTGCTGCCCGTCCGGCTCGACCTCGCCGCGCTGCGCCACCAGCCCGCCGTACCCCCGCTGTTCGGCGGCCTGGTACGCGCCCAGGCCCCGTCCCGCCGCACGGCAGGCGCCGCCGCGCCGGCCGCACCGGACACCGGCCCCGCACTGGCCCGGCTGCTCACGGCCACCCCGGCCGCCGAGCGCGCCGCCGTCCTCCTGGAGCACGTACGCGACCATGTCGCCGCCGTCCTCGGACACGACTCCCTCGCCGAGATCGGCCCCGACCGCGGCTTCCTGGACCTGGGCTTCGACTCGCTGACCGCGGTGGAGCTCCGCAACCGGCTGAGCACCGCCACCGGACTCCGGCTGCCCACCACGCTCATCTTCGACCACCCCTCGTCCGCGGCCCTGTCCGAGTACCTGCGCACCGAACTGTCCACCGACGAACCCGGCACCGACACCGCTCTCCTCACCGAACTCGACCGGCTGGAGCGATCCCTGGCCGGCCACCAGCCGGACAAGGGGAACAGCGGCCGCATCACGGCACGCCTCGAATCGCTCCTCGCCAAGTGGCGGGAGCAGCACACCGCCGACGGACCGGACGACGAGAGCGACGCCGAGCTCGAGACGGCCACCGACGACGAGATGTTCGCGCTCATCGACAAGGAGCTGGGGCTGTCCTGACCGGACACCCGCTTCTGCCCCACCCCAGCCGAAAGCCCCGCCCCCCCCGCCAACCCGACGGCCACACCGACGGAGTGAAGAGCAGCAGCCATGAACAATGACGACAAGCTCCGCGACTACCTCAAGAAGGTGACCGCCGACCTGCGGCGCGCACGCCGCCGCATCCGCGAGGTCGAGGAAGCGGGCCAGGAGCCCATCGCGATCATCGGCATGGGCTGCCGCTACCCCGGCGGGGTGGCCTCCCCCCAGGATCTGTGGGGCCTGGTCGCCTCCGGCGGCGACGCCGTCTCCCACTTCCCCGACAACCGGGGCTGGGATGTCTCGGCCCTCTACGACGACGACCCCGGCTCCTCCGGGACCTCGTACGTACAGGAGGGCGGATTCCTCTATGACGCGGGCGAGTTCGACCCCGGATTCTTCGGGATCTCCCCCCGCGAGGCGCTGGCCATGGACCCCCAGCAGCGGCTGCTCCTCCAGACCTCCTGGGAGGCCGTCGAACACGCCGGTATCGACCCCACCACCCTGCGCGGCAGCCGCACCGGCGTCTTCGTCGGCGCTGCCTACCAGGGCTACGGCGCCGACGGCGGTGAGGAGCTCAAGGCCGTCGAGGGCCACCTGATGACGGGCAACGCCACCAGCGTCGTCTCCGGCCGGCTCTCCTACACCTTCGGCCTGGAGGGCCCGGCCGTCACCGTCGACACCGCCTGCTCCTCCTCCCTGGTCGCCCTCCACCTGGCCATGCAGTCGCTGCGCCAGGGCGAGAGCGAACTCGCTCTCGTCGGCGGCGTCGCCGTCATGATCAACCCCGATATGTTCGTGGAGTTCAGCCGCCAGCGGGGTCTGGCCGCCGATGGCCGTTGCAAGGCGTTCGCGGAGGCCGCCGACGGCACGGGCTGGGGCGAGGGTGCCGGCATGCTCGTCGTCGAACGCCTCTCGGACGCACTGCGCAACGGCCACCCGGTCCTGGCCGTGGTCCGCGGCTCCGCCGTCAACCAGGACGGCGCCAGCAGCGGCCTCAGCGCCCCCAACGGCCCTTCCCAGCAGCGTGTCATCCGTCAGGCTCTGGCCAACGCGCGGCTGTCGGCGGCGGATGTGGACGCTGTCGAAGCCCATGGCACGGGCACGACTCTCGGCGACCCGATCGAGGCCCAGGCCTTGCTGGCCACCTACGGAAGCGAGCGCGAGCCCGAACGCCCGCTGTGGCTAGGCTCGTTGAAGTCCAACATCGGGCATACGCAGGCCGCGGCGGGTGTGGGCGGCGTCATCAAGATGGTGATGGCGATGCGGGTGGGCGTTCTGCCGCGCACCTTGCATGTGGATGCGCCGTCCTCGCATGTGGACTGGTCGGCGGGTGCGGTGGAGCTGCTGACGGAGTCCCGTGAGTGGCCGGAGGCCGAGCGTGCCCGGCGTTCCGCTGTCTCGTCCTTCGGTATCTCGGGGACCAACGCCCATGTCGTCCTGGAGCAGGCGCCCGAGCCGGAAGCCGAGGCCGGTGACGGGGCGGATCGCGTTCCGGCTGTGGGTGGTGTGGTGCCGTGGGTGGTGTCGGGGAAGTCGGAGGGGGCGTTGCGGGGGCAGGCGGGGCGGTTGGCTGCCCATGTGGCTGGTCTTGAGGGTGGTCTTGGGGGTGTTGTTGAGCCGGTTGATGTGGGTTGGTCGTTGGTGTCGTCGCGGTCGGTGTTTGAGCATCGGGCGGTGGTGGTCGGTGCGGGCCGTGAGGAGTTGCTGGCCCGGTTGTCGGCGGTGGCTGGGGGTGCGCCGGATGCTGGGGTGGTGTCCGGGGTGGCTTCTGGTGGGTCGGGCAAGGTGGCGTTGGTGTTTCCGGGGCAGGGGTCGCAGTGGGTGGGGATGGCGGTGGAGTTGTTGGATTGTGCTCCGGTGTTTGCGGAGCGGTTGGGTGAGTGCGCCGACGCGCTCGCCCCCTACACCGACTGGGATCTGCTGTCCGTGCTGCGCGGTACGGAGGGTGCGCCCTCCCTCGACCGCGTGGACGTGGTCCAGCCTGTCTTGTTCGCCGTGATGGTCTCCCTGGCCGAGCTGTGGCGCTCGTACGGGGTGAAGCCGGATGCGGTGATCGGGCATTCGCAGGGGGAGATCGCGGCGGCTGCGGTGGCGGGTGCGCTCTCGTTGGAGGATGCGGCCCGTGTGGTGGCGTTGCGCAGCAAGGCTCTCCTTGCCCTGGTTGGTGAGGGTGGGATGGTTTCCGTCGCTGCGCCCCTGGTGGATGTGGAGGCGCGGATCACTGCTTGGGGCGGCCGAGTTGGTGTTGCGGCGGTGAATGGTCCGGCGGCTGTGGTGGTCTCCGGTGAGCCCGATGCCCTGGACGAGCTTCTTGCCGCCTGTGAGGCGGATGGTGTCCGTGCTCGCCGTGTCCCCGTCGACTATGCCTCGCACAGCGTTCAGGTGGAGCGTATCCGTGCGGAGCTGCTGGAGGTGCTGGCTCCGATCACCCCGCGCTCTGCTGAGGTGGGCTTCTTCTCCACGGTGACGGGGGAGTGGGTCGGCGGTGAGGAGTTGGATGCCGAGTACTGGTACAGCAACCTCCGTCAGACCGTTCAACTACAGCAAACCGTCGAGGCATTGGCAGCTGAAGGCTTTGGCACGTTCATCGAGGCGTCGGCTCACCCGGTCCTCACCACGTCCATCGGCGACGCCCTGGAAGCCGCGGATGTTCCCCATGCCCGCGCCTTGGGGTCTCTGCGTCGTGACGAGGGTGGCATGGACCGCTTCCTGCTCTCTCTCGGCGAGGCGTATGTCCACGGCGTGGCGGTCGACTGGTCCCCGCTGTTCACCGGCGCCCGCCGCATCGACCTCCCCACCTACGCCTTCCAGCAGAAGCACTTCTGGCTGGAGCCCGGCACCGCAGCCCCCGAGAGCGGCCCGGCCGATCCGGTGGATGCCCGCTTCTGGGAGGTCGTCGACAGCGCCGACCTCCAGGCGTTGGCCGACACGCTCGATGTGGACGCCGAGGCCACGCTGAGCGAGCTGCTGCCCGCGCTCACCCGGTGGCGGAGCTGCCGCAAGGAGCAGCACACCCTCGACTCCTGGCGCTACCGTGCCACTTGGAAACCCCTGTCCGTCACCGGCGGGCACCGCCTGACCGGCACCTGGGCGGTCGTCGTTCCCGAGGGCGCGGGCGCGCATCCTGCCGTGACGGCGGTCCGCGACGCGCTCGCCACCCAGGGCGCGGACCCGGTGCTGATCGAGCTCACCGGTGCCGAGACCTGCCGTGCCGCCGTCGCCGAGCGGCTCCGTACGGAGGCGGCAGCCCCCAAGGGCGTGGTCTCACTGCTGGCGCTCGCCGAGCAGCCGCATCCGCTGTACCCGGAGTTGCCCGCCGGTGTCGCGGGCACCCTGCTGCTGGCCCAGGCCATGGGCGATGCGGAGTTCGGCGCCCCGCTGTGGCTGCTCACCCAGGGCGGTGTGGCGGCGGGTGCGCACGACGCCGCGCCCAGTCCGGAGCAGGCTCAGGTCTGGGGCCTGGGCCGGGTCATCGGCCTCGAATACCCGCAGCTGTGGGGCGGGTTGGTCGATCTGCCGCAGGACCTGGACGAGCGCACCGCCGCGCTGGTCGCCGGGCGCCTGGCCGCCGGCGGTGACGAGGACCAGCTCGCCGTCCGCCCGGCCGGGGTGCTGGCCCAGCGGCTGGAGCGGTCGCCCCGTACGGGCGGCGCGGACCGGGAGTGGACGTGCCGGGGCACGGTGCTGGTCACCGGTGGCACCGGTGCGCTGGGGCCGCGTATCGCCCGCTGGCTGGCCGCCGCCGGAGCCGGGCACATCGTGCTCGTCAGCCGCCGGGGCGCCGCCGCCCCCGGTGCCGACGAGGCCGCTGCCGACCTCGCCGGCGTGGGGGTGCCGGTGACGTTCGAGGCATGCGATGTCGCCGACCGCGCCGACCTGGAAGCGCTCATCGGCCGCCTGGAGGCCGATGGTCACGACATCCGCGCGGTCTTCCACGCGGCCGCGCTGATCGAGCTGGCCGCCATCGACCGTACGGACCTGGCGGAGTTCGCCGGCGTGGCGCGGGCGAAGGTGGCCGGGGCCCGCAACCTGGATGCCGTACTCGACCGCGACCTGGACGCGTTCGTCCTGTTCTCCTCCATCGCCGGGGTGTGGGGCAGCGGAGACCACGCCGCCTACGCCGCCGCCAACGCGCACCTCGACGCGCTCGCCGTCCGCCGCCGCGCCCGAGGCCTGCGGGCCACGTCGCTGGCCTGGGGCGTGTGGAACGCCGTCAACCCCTACGACGACAGCAAGCAGAACCAGGACGTCGACGCCGAGCGCCTGATCCGGCAGGGCCTGCCGTTCCTCGACCCGGATCTGGCCCTGTCCGGCCTGGGCCAGGCCCTCGTCGACGACGAGACCTTCCTCGCCCTGGCCGATGTCGACTGGGCCCGCTTCGCGCCGGTGTTCTGCGCCGCCCGGCCCCGCCCGCTGCTGGCCGGCGTCCCCGAGGCCCGCCGCGCCCTGGAGGCCGCCGCCTCAGCCGCCGGCACACCGGCCCCCGAGGCGTCGGGCGAGCTGCACGGCAGGCTGTCCGCACTGTCCGAGGCCGACCGGCTGCGGGCCCTGCTGGACCTCGTACGCACCCATGCGGCGGCCGTGCTCGGCCACGACGGGCCGGAGGCGGTCGCCCCCGAGCGGGCCCTGCGCGAGCTGGGTTTCGACTCGCTGACCGCCGTCGAACTGCGCAACCGCCTCAACTCCGCCACCGGCCTGCGGCTCCCCGCCACCGTCGTGTTCGACCACCCCACCGCCACCGGACTGGCCCGCCGGCTGCACGACGACGCGTTCGGCACCGCCCCCGGCGCGGACCGGGCCGCCACCGTGGTCACCGTCGCCGACGACGAGCCCATCGCCATCGTCGCCATGGGCTGCCGCTACCCCGGCGGCGTGCAGTCGCCCGAGTACCTGTGGCAGCTCCTCGCCGAGGGCGGCGACGCCATCACCGGCTTCCCCACGGACCGTGGCTGGGACCTGGCCGCGCTCTTCGACCCCGACCCCGACCACCCGGGCACCAGCTACGTCCGCGAGGGCGGCTTCCTGCACGACGCGGCCCACTTCGACCCGGGCTTCTTCGGGATCTCCCCGCGCGAGGCGCTGGCCATGGATCCCCAGCAGCGGCTGCTGCTGGAGACCTCCTGGGAGACGATGGAACGCGCCGGCGTCGCCCCCCGCTCCCTGCGCGGCAGCCGCACGGGCGTCTTCGTCGGCACCAACTACCAGGACTACGGCATGGGCGTGCCCCAGCCCGAAGGCGCCGAAGGCCATCTGCTCACCGGCGGTGCCGCCAGTGTGGTCTCCGGCCGGCTCTCCTACACCTTCGGCCTGGAGGGCCCGGCCGTCACCGTCGACACCGCCTGCTCCTCCTCCCTGGTCGCCCTCCACCTGGCCATCCAGTCGCTGCGGCAGGGAGAGTGCGACCTCGCCCTGGCCGGCGGCGTGGCTCTGATGTCCACCCCCGCCTCGTTCGTGGCCTTCAGCCGCCAGCGGGCGCTGGCCGCCGACGGCCGGTGCAAGGCGTTCGCCGACGCCGCCGACGGCATGGGCATGGCCGAGGGCGTCAGCCTGCTCCTCGTGGAGCGGCTGTCCGACGCCCGGCGCAACGGCCATGAGGTGCTGGCGGTGATCCGTGGCTCCGCCGTCAACCAGGACGGCGCCAGCAACGGCCTCAGCGCCCCCAACGGCCCCTCCCAGCAGCGCGTCATCCGCCAGGCCCTGGCCAACGCCCGGCTGGAGCCCGGCGACATCGACGCGGTGGAGGCGCACGGCACCGGCACCCGCCTCGGCGACCCCATCGAGGCCCAGGCCCTGCTCGCCACCTACGGCCGGGACCGGGACGCGGACCGGCCGCTGTGGCTGGGCTCGGTGAAGTCCAACATCGGCCACACCCAGGCCGCCTCCGGTGTCGCCGGCGTCATCAAGACCGTGCTGGCCCTGCGGCACGGCGTGCTGCCCAAGACCCTCCACGTCGACCGGCCCAGCTCGCATGTCGACTGGGCCTCCGGCGCCGTACAACTGCTCACCGAGGCCCGCGACTGGCCCGAGACCGGCGCGCCGCGCCGGGCCGCGGTCTCCTCCTTCGGCCTGTCCGGCACCAATGTGCACACCATCCTGGAGCAGGCACCCCCTGCGGAGGACGGCACCGCCGCGACCCCCGGCACACCGGCCGACGGCACCGCCGGCGCGGTGGTCCCCTGGGTCCTCACCGCCCGCACCGAGGACGCCCTGCGCGCACAGGCGCAGCGGCTGCGCGCCCACCTAAGGGGTGAGCAGGGGGTCCACGCCACAGATGTGGGGTACTCGCTGGCCACCACCCGCAGTACGTTCGATCGGCGGGCGGTTGTGATCGCACGGGACCGGGAGAGGTTCGACGGCTGTCTGGCCGCCCTGGCACAGGGCAGCAGCGGCCCCGGCGTCGTACGAGGTGCCGCCCGCTGCCACGGCAAGGTCGCATTCGTGTTCCCCGGGCAAGGGTCGCAGTGGGTGGGAATGGCATTGGAACTGCTGGAATCCTCTCCGGCCTTCGCGGCGCGGATGGGCGAGTGCGCCGACGCGCTCGCCCCCTACACCGACTGGGATCTGCTGTCCGTGCTGCGCGGTACGGAGGGTGCGCCCTCCCTCGACCGCGTGGACGTGGTCCAGCCCGCCCTGTTCGCCGTGATGGTCTCCCTGGCCGAGCTGTGGCGTTCGTACGGGGTGAAGCCGGACGCGGTGATCGGGCACTCCCAGGGGGAGATCGCGGCGGCTGTGGTGGCGGGTGCGCTCTCGTTGGAGGATGCGGCCCGTGTGGTGGCGTTGCGCAGCAAGGCCCTTCTCGCCCTGGCGGGTGAGGGGGGCATGGTCTCTGTCGCCGCACCCCTGGCCGATGTGGAGACCCGCATCACCGCCTGGGACGGCCGGATCGGTGTCGCCGCCGTGAACGGCCCGGCCGCCGTGGTGGTCTCCGGCGAACCCGGCGCCCTGGACGAACTCCTGGCCGCCTGCGAGACGGACGGCGTCCGCGCCCGCCGCGTCCCCGTCGACTACGCCTCGCACCACGTCCAGGTCGAGCGCCTCCGCACGGAGCTGTCGGAGGCCCTGGCGCCGATCACGCCCCGCTCCGCCGAGGTGGCCTTCCACTCCACCGTCACCGGCGAGCTCCTGGACACCGCCGCCCTCGACGCCGAGTACTGGTACACCAACCTCCGCAGCACGGTGCGGTTCGCGGACACCACCCGCCGCCTGGCCGAGGAGGGCTTCGACGCCTTCATCGAGTGCAGCGCCCACCCCGTCCTCGCCATGAGCATCCAGGACACCCTGGAGGAGACCGGCACCGAAGGCGCCGTCGTCGGCTCGCTGCGCCGCGACGAGGGCGGGCCCGAGCGGTTCCTCGCCTCGCTGGCCGAGGCGTTCGTCAACGGTGTGGACGTCGACTGGTCCGCGGTCTTCGCCGACGCCGCGCCGCGCCGGGTGCCGCTGCCGACCTACCCGTTCCAGCGGCAGCGCTACTGGCTGGACGCGCGGCAGGCCCCCGCCGACACCGCTCCCGTCGGCGGAGCCGCGCCCGGCGCGGCGGACACCGCGTTCTGGGAGGCGGTCGACCGCAACGACCTCGACGCACTCGTCCAGACCCTGGACGTCACCGGTGACGCACCGCTGCACTCCGTGCTCCCCGCCCTCTCCTCCTGGCGCCGGCAGCGCCGCGAGGAGAGCACGCTGGATTCCTGGTCGTACCGCATCGCCTGGAAGCCGCTGGGCGACCAGGGAGTTCCGGTCCTCACCGGACGCTGGCTCGCCCTCCTCCCCGAGGACCCCGATGTGGCCGAGACCGCGGACGCGGTGCTCACCGCCCTCGCCGAGCGCGGCGCGGACCTCGTACGCACCACCGTCCCCGACACCGCGGTGGACCGCGCCGCGGTGGCCGGGCTGCTGCGTACCGCTGCCGGGGACGGCCCGGTCGACGGTGTCCTGTCGCTGCTCGCCCTGACCCGGCGCCCGCACCCCGAGCACCCGCTGGTGCCACTGGGGGCCGCTGCCACCACCGCGCTGAGCCTGGCGCTGGGCGACGCGGACCTCCAGGCCCCGCTGTGGCTGCTGACCCGCGGCGCTGTCGCCACCGGCCCCGGTGACGCACCGGCGGACCCGGTGCAGGCCCAGATCTGGGGCCTGGGCCGGGTCATCGGCCTCGAATACCCGGACATCTGGGGCGGGTTGGCCGATCTGCCCCAGGACTTCGACGGGCGCGCCGCCGACCGCCTGGCCGCCGCCCTGGCCTCCGGCGACGGCGAGGACCAGATCGCCGTCCGCGTCCACGGCACGCTCGGCCGGCGCCTGGTGGCCGCCGACAGCGGCACGGGCGAGCACCCCCGTGGGGCGGGCCGCGCCCCCTGGAAGCCCCGCGGCACCGTCCTGGTCACCGGCGGCACCGGCTCCCTCGGCGCCCACGTGGCGCGCTGGCTGGCCCGCGACGGCGCCGCACACCTCGTTCTGACCAGCCGCCGCGGACCCGACGCCCCCGGCGCCACGGAACTGCGCGCCGAACTGGCCGCGCTGGGCTGCGAGGTCACCATCGCCGCATGCGACGCCGCCGACCGCACGAGCCTGGCCGGCCTCCTCGGCAAGCTGCACGCCGACGGACGGCTGCCCCACGCCGTCTTCCACGCGGCCGGCCTGCCGCAGGCCACTCCGCTCGCCGAGGCCACCTTGCAGGAGTACGCGGAGGTCGCCGCGGCCAAGGTGGCCGGTGCCGCCCACCTCGACGAGCTCTTCGAGGAGCTGCGTGCGGACCTGCCCGGCGGCGACCTGGACGCCTTCGTTCTGTTCTCCTCCAACTCCGGAGTGTGGGGCAGCGCGGGCCAGGGCGCCTACGCCGCCGCCAACGCCCACCTCGACGCGCTCGCCGAACAGCGCCGGGCCCGCGGCCGCACGGCCACCTCGGTCGCCTGGGGCCTGTGGGCCGGCGGCGGTATGGCCGACGGTGAGGGCGAGGAGCAGCTGCGCCGGCGCGGACTGCGCCCGATGGCCCCCGAGTCGGCCGTCGCCGCCCTGCACCGCGCCCTCACCTGCGACGAGCCCTTCCTCGCCGTCGCCGATGTCGACTGGGAGCGCTTCGCCCCGGCCTTCACCGCTGCCCGGCGCCGGCCCCTGCTCGAGGGACTCCCGCAGGTCCAGCGGGTGTTGGCGGCAGCCGAGCAGGCGGGCGAGGCGAGCGTCGTCAGGGCACCCGCCGCCTTCCGCGACCGTGTCGCCGCCCTGCCCGAGGCCGAGCGCACCCGCGCTGTCACCGACCTCGTACGGACCGAGGCGGCCGCCGTCCTCGGCTACCCCGACCCGGAGGCCGTCAGCGGCAACCGCCCGTTCCGCGACCTGGGCTTCGACTCCCTCACCGCCGTCGAGCTCCGCAACCGCCTCCGGGAGGCCACCGGGCTGCGGTTGCCGGCGACCCTGGTCTTCGACCGCCCCACGGTCGGCGCCCTCGCCCGTCACCTCGTCGAACAGCTGGTGCCCGACGGTGCGGGCGGCGCCTCCGTCATCGACGAACTCGACCGCCTGGAGGCCGCGATGGCCGCCGGACCGGACGACGAGAACCTCCGTATGAGGGTGGAGATGCGCCTGAAGTCCCTGCTGAGTACCTGGGGAGACGACACCGCCCCCGCCCCCGCCCCCGTCCCCGCCGCCGACAGCGGCTCGGCGGTCAGCTCCCAGCTGGAGTCCGCTTCCGCCGAGGAGGTCTTGTCCTTCATCGAGAACGAGCTCGGCCTCGACTGACCCACGGTCGCCCACCACCCCACCACCCCACCACCCCACTACCCCTGTCCCGCCCCGCCCCGCCCCGTAATCCATCGCCCGTGACCAACCGCCCGTAACCAACCGCCCGTAACCACCTGGATCGGAAAGCGGCCGGCCCGCCGGCCGGCCGCAGAGCACCGCCGAACGAACGGATGAGGTTCTGATGTCGGATCAAGACAAGCTCCTTGAGTACCTCAAGCGGGTCACGGCTGATCTGCACCAGACCCGGCAACGCCTCCACGAGGCGGAGGCACAGGACCAGGAGCCGGTCGCCGTCGTGGCGATGGGCTGCCGCTTCCCGGGCGGCGTCCGCTCGCCCGAGGACCTGTGGCGGCTGGTCGCCGACGGCGTCGACGCCATGGACACCTTCCCCCGGGACCGCGGCTGGGACGTGGACAAGCTGTACGGGGCCGACGGCGCGGCCGGCCACACCATCGAGGGCGGATTCCTCTACGACGTCGCCGACTTCGACCCCGCCCTGTTCGGTATCTCCCCGCGCGAGGCCCTCGCCATGGACCCGCAGCAGCGGCTCCTGCTGGAGACCTCCTGGGAGACCTTCGAACGGGCCGGCATCGACCCCCACTCCCTGCGCGGCAGCCGCACCGGCGTCTTCATCGGCGCCAACTCCTCCGGCTACGGCGTACGGATGCAGGGCGCCGCGGCAGGCGCCGAGGGCTACCTCCTCACCGGCGAGGCCCCGAGTGTGATGTCCGGCCGGCTGTCCTACACCTACGGCCTGGAGGGTCCGGCCGTCACCGTGGACACGGCCTGCTCGTCCTCCCTGGTCGCCCTGCACTGGGCGTGCCAGGCCCTGCGCCGGCGCGAGTGCACCCTCGCCGTCGCGGGCGGTGTCACCGTCATGGTCAGCCCCATGGCCTTCGCCGAGTTCAGCCGTCAGCGGGGCCTGGCCTCCGACGGCCGTTGCAAGGCGTTCGCGGAGGCCGCGGACGGCACCGGCTGGGGCGAGGGCGTCGGCCTGCTCCTGCTGGAGCGTCTGTCGGATGCCCGCCGCAACGGCCACCAGGTCCTGGCGGTGATCCGTGGTTCGGCCGTCAACCAGGACGGTGCCAGCAACGGCCTCACCGCGCCCAACGGGCCCTCCCAGCAGCGCGTCATCCGCGCCTCACTCGCCAGGTCCGGCCTGACCACGGCCGATGTGGACGCGGTGGAGGCGCACGGCACCGGCACCCGCCTCGGCGACCCCATCGAGGCCCAGGCCCTGCTTGCCACCTACGGCCAGGACCGCCCCGCCGACCGCCCGCTGTGGCTGGGCGCCTTCAAGTCCAACATCGGCCACACCCAGTCGGCGTCCGGTGTCGGCGGCATCATCAAGATGGTCATGGCGATGCGGCATGGCATCCTCCCCAAGACCCTGCACGTCGACCGGCCGTCCACCGAAGTGGACTGGTCGGCGGGCGCGGTGGAGCTGCTGACGGAGGCGCGGGAGTGGCCGTCGGTGGACGGGCGCCCGCGGCGGGCCGGTGTCTCGGCCTTCGGCGTGAGCGGTACCAATGCGCATGTGATCGTGGAGCAGGCGCCGGAGGTTTCCGGGGCTGCGGACGACGCGGCCCCGGTTCCGGTTCCGGCTCGGGTCGGTGAGGGTGTGGTGGTGCCGTGGGTGGTGTCGGCCGCGGGTGCGGGTGCGTTGCGGGAGCAGGCGCGGCGGGTGGTGTCGTGGGTTGCTGGGGGTGATGTGTCGGCGGTGGATGTGGGTTGGTCGTTGGCGGTGTCGCGGGCGGCGTTGGATCATCGGGTGGTGGTGGTCGGTTCCGGGCGGGATGAGTTGGTGTCCGGGTTGTCGGCGGTGGCTGAGGGTGCGGTGGCTGGTGGTGTGGTTTCGGGGGTTGCCGGGGATGAGGTGCCGCTGGCGGTGTTGTTCACCGGGCAGGGTGCGCAGCGAGTCGGCATGGGGCGGGAGTTGTACGAGAGGTTCCCGGCCTATGCGGATGCCTTTGACGCGGTGTGTGCGGAGCTGGACGTCCACTTGGGGCGGCCGTTGCGTGAGGTGGTGTTCGAGGACGCGGAGGCGTTGGGCCGGACGGAGTTCACACAGCCTGCGCTGTTCGCCGTTGAGGTGGCGTTGTTCCGTCTCGCCGAGTCGTGGGGTGTGCGGCCGGACTTTGTGGCCGGGCATTCGGTGGGTGAGTTGGTGGCGGCGCATGTGGCCGGGGTGTTCGGGTTGGCGGATGCGGCGCGGTTGGTGGCGGCTCGTGGGCGGTTGATGCAGGCGTTGCCGTCCGGTGGTGCGATGGTGTCGCTGGCGGTGGCGGAGGACGAGGTCCGCGCCGAGCTGGACGGCGTCACGAGTGTGTCGATCGCAGCCGTCAACGGTCCGAATTCCGTGGTGATTTCGGGCGACGAGTCGGCCGTACTGGAGCTTGCCGACCGCTTCGCGGCTCGTGGTGTGAAGACCAAGCGCCTCCGTGTGAGTCACGCGTTCCATTCGCCGTTGATGGACGGGATGCTGGAGGACTTCCGCCGCATCGCCTCCGGTCTGTCGTACGAGGTCCCGTCCCTGTCAGTGGTCTCCAATGTCACGGGTGAGCTGGCGACGGCGGAGGAGCTGTGCGACCCCGACTACTGGGTTCGTCATGTTCGTGAGGCGGTCTGCTTTGCCGACGGTATCCGTACGCTGGATCGTGAAGGCGTCGGGGCCTTCCTTGAGTTGGGTCCGGACGGCGTACTGACGGCGATGGCCCGGGACTGTCTGTCGGGCGACTCGGCCGCCGTGTTGGTCCCGTCCCTGCGCCGGGACCGTGCGGAGGAGTCGGCGGCGGTGACCGCTCTCGCTCAGCTGCACGTCACGGGTGTACGCGTCGACTGGGACGCGTTCTTCACGGGCACCGGCGCTCGCCGGATCGACCTGCCCACCTACCCCTTCCAGCGGCAGCGCTACTGGCCGCCGCTGACCGGCTCCGCGGGCGATGTGGCGTCGGTCGGGCTGGGCGCGGCAGGCCACCCGCTGGTGGGTGCGGTGGTGCGCCTCGCGGGCGATGGCGGGGTGCTGCTGACGGGGCGGTTGTCGTTGGCGTCGCATCCGTGGCTGTCGGGGCATGCGCTGGCCGGGCAGGTGTTGGTGCCGGGGACGGCGTTGTTGGAGCTGGCGGTGCGGGCCGGGGATGAGACGGCCTGTGATGTGGTGGAGGAGTTGACGCTGGAGGCGCCGCTGGTGCTGCCGGAGCGTGGCGGTGTGGCGGTGCAGGTGGCTGTCGGGCCCGCCGACGGCTCCGGCCGGCGCGAGGTCGAGGTGTTCTCGCATGACGAGGACGGCGCGGAGGAGTGGACCCGGCACGCCTCGGGTGTGCTGGCGCCCGGCGCCGCCATGTCGGCGGACGGCCTGGGCCAGTGGCCCCCGGCCGACGCCGAACCGGTGGACTTCTCCGGCCTGTACGAGCGTCTTGCGGGCCTGGGATTCGTCTACGGCGATGCGTTCCAGGGGCTGGAACGGGTCTGGCGGCACGGGGCGGAACTCTTCGCCGAGGTGCGGCTCCCGGAGGAGTTCGCCGCGCAGGCGGACGTGTACGGACTGCACCCCGCACTGCTGGACGCCGCGCTGCACCCGCTCGGCCTCGGCGTGGGCGGAGACGGCGGCGAGACGGGTGAGGGCGACGGCGGTGCGTCCGGCGGTATGCCGTTCTCGTGGAGCGGCGTACGGCTGCACGCGACCGGTGCGTCCGCACTGCGCGTGAAGCTGTCCCTGGCCGGTGAGAACGCCGTCGCGGTCGCCGTGTTCGATGCTGCGGGCGCCCCGCTCGCCACCGTCGACTCCCTCGTACTGCGCCCGGTCTCCGCCGCCCTCCGCACGGCCGCGCAGCCGACCGGTATGGAGTCGCTCTACGCCCTGAAGTGGATGCAGGTGGCGGCGGCCGAGGACGGTGTGTCCCCGCAGCGCTGTGCCGTGCTCGGCACGGACGGCTCCCGCGCCGCCGAGGCGCTGGGCGCGGAAGGCATACGACGGGTGGCCGGGGTCGACACGGTGGACGGGGACGTCGATATCGTCTTCGCGCCCTGCGCCGACGAGGGGACGGACGGTCCCGAGGCTGTGCACCGCGTCCTGGAACTCGTCCAGGCATGGCTGGCCGCGCAGCGCACCGAGCACGCCCGGCTGGTCGTGGTGACCGAAGGAGCGGTCTCCGCCGAGGGCGAGGATGTGCGGGGCCGGGGTGCGGCCGGGGTGTGGGGCCTGGTGCGGTCGGCGCAGTCCGAGCACCCGGGACGCTTTGTGCTGGTGGACCTCGAGGAGCACCCCCTCCCCGTGGACGCTCTGCTGGCCGCGCTGCGTACGGATGAGACTCAACTGGCCGTCAGGGACGGCAAGTTGGTCGCGCCGCGTCTGGTGCGCGCGGCGGCCACGGCTCTTGCGGCCCCGGCCGTGCCCGGCGAACTCGCCGGTTCCGACGGGCAGATGGGGTGGCGGCTGGGTACGACCGGCGGCGGGTCCGTGGACGACCTCGCGCTGCTGCCGGACGATTCCGGGACTCGTGAGTTGGGCGTGGGTGAGGTGCGGGTTGCCGTGCGTGCGGCGGGGGTGAATTTCCGGGATGTGCTGATCGCGTTGGGGATGTATCCGGATGCGGGTGCGGTGATGGGGTCGGAGGCCGCGGGTGTGGTGGTTGAGGTGGGGCCGGGGGTTGTGGGGGTGTCGGTGGGGGATCGGGTGTTGGGGTTGTTCGGGGGTGCGGTAGGGCCGGTGGCGGTGACGGATGCGCGGTTGGTGGTGGGGGTGCCGCGGGGGTGGTCGTGGGCGCGGGCGGCGTCGGTGCCGGTGGCGTATGTGACGGCGTTTTATGGGTTGTTCGATCTGGGCGGGCTGGTGGGGGATGGGTCGGTGCTGGTGCATGCGGGTGCGGGTGGGGTGGGGATGGCTGCGGTGCAGTTGGCGCGGTGGGCGGGGGCGGAGGTGTTTGCGACTGCCAGTGCGGGCAAGTGGGAGACCTTGCGTGGGCTGGGGCTGGATGATGCGCATATTGAGTCGTCGCGGGATACGGGTTTTGCGGAGGCCTTCCGGGCGGGGACCGGGGGGCGTGGGGTGGATGTGGTGCTGAACTCTCTGGCGGGGGAGTTCGTGGAGGCGTCGTTGGGGTTGGTGACGGCGGGCGGGCGGTTTGTGGAGATGGGGAAGGCGGATCTGCGGGATCCGGATGAGGTGGCGCGGGTGTATGGCGGGGTGGGGTACTGCTCGTTCGATCTGGGGGATCCGTCGCCGGAGCGGTTGGGGGAGATTCTGCGGCGGGTGGTGGGGCTGTTGGAGGAGGGTGTGCTGGCGGGGTTGCCGGTGCGGGCATGGGATGTGCGGCGGGCGCCGGAGGCGTTCCGGTTCATCAGTCAGGCGCGGCATGTGGGGAAGAATGTGCTGATGCTGCCGCGTGATCTGGAGCGGACGGGGACGGTGGTGGTGACGGGCGGTACCGGCACACTCGGCGCGGCGGTGGCCCGGCATCTGGCGGCGGTGCGCGGGGTGCGGCATCTCGTGTTGCTGAGCCGTCGTGGTCCGCAGGCGGCGGGGGCGGCCGAGCTGGTGGCCGACCTCGCATCCTTGGGTGCGAAGGCACGGGTGGTGGCGTGTGATGTGGCGGACCGTGAGGCGCTGGCCGAGGTGCTGGCGGCCATTCCGGACGGGCATCCGCTGACGGGAGTGGTGCATACGGCGGGGGTGGTGGATGACGGGGTGGTGACCGCCTTGGACGCCGAGCGCCTGTCCCGGGTGTGGGAGGCGAAGGTGGAGGGGGCGCGGCATCTGGATGAGTTGACGCGGGGTGTGGATCTGGCGTGGTTTGTGCTGTTTTCGTCGTTGTCGGGGGTGGCGGGTGCGGCCGGGCAGGCCAACTACGCCGCTGCGAATGCGGCGTTGGACGGTGTGGCGGCGCATCGGCGGTCGTTGGGTCTGCCGGGAGTGTCATTGGCGTGGGGTCAGTGGGCTGAGGCCAGTGGGATGACGGGTGGGTTGGAGGCGCAGGATCTGTCGCGGATCGTGCGGTCGGGGATCGGTGCGCTGTCGACCGAGGACGGCCTCGCCGCACTCGACGCCGCCGACAACGTGGGCTCGGCGCTGGTGGTCCCCGTCCAGCTGGACCTCGGTGTGCTGCGGTCCCAGGCGGCGAACGGCGGTCTGCCGCCGCTGTGGCGCGGCCTGGTCCGCGCTCCCGTGCGCCGTGCCCTGGCGGCCTCGTCCGAAGCGGGGGCCGGCGGGCTCGCCGAACGCCTCGCCGGGCTCACGGCCGAGGACGCCAGGAGCCGGCTGCTCGATGTGGTCCGTACGCATGTCGCGGCGGTGCTCGGGCATGCGGCTGCCGAGGCCGTCGACCCGGGCCGGGCGTTCAAGGACATCGGCTTCGACTCGCTCACCGCCGTCGAACTGCGCAACCGTCTCCACACGGTCACCGGACTGCGGCTGCCCGTGACCCTGGTCTTCGACTACCCGACCCCGGCCGCTCTCGCGACGTATCTGTACGGTGAACTCGTCGGGGAGGCCGCCGAGTCGGCCGTACCCGCCGTGGCTCCGGCGGTTTCCCCGGCGCTGGACGGCGATCCGGTCGCCATCGTCGCCATGAGCTGCCGCTACCCCGGCGGTGTGGCCTCCGCCGAGGACCTGTGGCGGCTGGTCGCCGAGGGACGTGACGCCATCGCCGGATTCCCGGCCGACCGCGGCTGGGACACCGACGCGCTCTACGACCTCGGCGCCCACGCCGTGGGCGAGGGCGGCTTCGTCTACGACGCGGGGGCGTTCGACCCGGAGTTCTTCGGGATCTCGCCGCATGAGGCCCTGGCGATGGACCCGCAGCAGCGCCTTTTGCTGGAGACCTCCTGGGAGGCCTTCGAGCGCGCCGGCGTCGACCCGGCCACCCTGCGCGGCAGCCGTACCGGCGTTTTCATCGGTGCCGCCTACCAGGGCTACGGCGACAGCGTCGCCGACGACCAGACGGGCGTCGAGGGGCACCTGCTCACCGGTAACGCGACCAGTGTGGTCTCCGGCCGCCTCTCCTACACCTTCGGCTTCGAGGGCCCGGCCGTCTCGGTCGACACGGCCTGCTCCTCCTCGCTGGTGGCCCTCCACCTCGCGGTGCAGTCACTGCGCCAGGGCGAGTGCGACCTCGCCCTGGCGGGCGGCGTCGCGGTGATGGCCAACCCCGGGATGTTCGCGGAGTTCAGCCGCCAGCGCGGCCTGTCGGGCGACGGCCGCTGCAAGGCGTTCGCCGAGGCCGCCGACGGCACCGGCTGGGGCGAGGGGGCCGGCCTGCTCCTCGTGGAGCGGCTGTCCGACGCCGTTCGCCACGGGCACCAGGTGCTCGCCCTCGTACGCGGTTCGGCTGTCAACCAGGACGGCGCCAGCAACGGCCTGACCGCCCCCAACGGGCCCTCCCAGCAGCGTGTCATCCGGCAGGCCCTCGCGGGCGCCGGACTCGCGCCCGGCGAGGTGGACGCGGTGGAGGCCCACGGCACCGGCACCACCCTCGGCGACCCGATCGAGGCCCAGGCCCTCATCGCCACCTATGGGCAGGACCGGCCCTCGGGCCGGCCGCTGCACCTGGGCTCCGTCAAGTCCAACCTCGGCCACACCCAGGCCGCCGCCGGTGTCGCGGGCGTCATCAAGATGGTGATGGCCATGCGGCACGGCACGCTGCCCAAGACCCTGCACGTCGACGAACCGACCTCGCACGTGGACTGGTCCGCGGGCACCGTCGAGCTGCTGACCGAAGCACGTGACTGGCCGCGGGACGCCGACCGGCCCCGCCGTGCCGCCGTCTCCTCCTTCGGCATCAGCGGTACCAACGCCCACACCATCATCGAACAGGCCCCGGAAGCCGAGCTGTCGGGCGCCGAGGGTCCGGAGCCCGCGTCCGGCGAGACCGGCCAGGGCCCCGTCCCCCTGGTGTTCTCGGCCCGTACCCAGGACGCGCTGCGGGAGCAGGCGCGGCGCCTGGCGCGACGCATCGCGGACGACCCCGGACTGACCGTGGCGGACCTGGGCTACTCGCTGGCCACCACGCGCGGCTCGCTGGAGTGTCGCGCGGTGGTGTGCGCCGCCGGCCGTGACGAGGCCGCCCGGGCGCTCTCGGACGCCGCGTCGGAGCTGCCCGGGGCGTCCCTCGTCCTGGGCCGGGTCCGCGGCGAGAGCAAGCTGGCGGTTCTCTTCACCGGACAGGGGTCCCAACGTCTCGGAATGGGCCGGGAGTTGTACGGCCGATTCCCGGTCTTCGCCGAAGCCTTCGACGCCGTGTGCGCGGAGCTGGACGCTCACCGGGAACGGCCGATGCGTGAGGTGATCTTCGAGGACGCCGACGCGCTCGATCGGACGGGCCACACGCAGCCCGCTCTCTTCGCCGTCGAGGTGGCCCTGTTCCGCCTCGCCGAATCCTGGGGTGTCCGTCCCGACTTCGTGGCCGGGCACTCCATCGGTGAGCTGGCGGCCGCGCATGTGGCAGGAGTGCTGAACCTGGCCGACGCGGCCCGGCTGGTCGTGGCCCGTGCCGGGCTGATGCAGGCGTTGTCGTCCGGTGGTGCGATGGTGTCTGTGGCGGCTGCGGAGGGTGAGGTCCGTGCTGAGCTGGACGGGGTTGAGGGGGTTTCGGTCGCGGCGGTGAACGGGCCGCGTTCCGTGGTGATTTCGGGTGGTGAGAGTGCCGTGCTGGAGGTTTCCGGGCGGTTCGCGGCGCGTGGCGTGAAGGTCAAGCGGTTGCGGGTCAGTCATGCGTTCCATTCCCCATTGATGGACGGGATGTTGGAGGATTTCCGGAAGGTGGCGGTGGGGCTGTCGTATGAGGCTCCGTCGTTGCCGGTGGTTTCCAATGTGACGGGTGAGCTGGCGACGGCGGAGGAGTTGTGCGATCCGGGCTATTGGGTGCGTCATGTGCGTGAGGCGGTGCGTTTCGCGGACGGTGTCCGTGCTCTGGAGCGTGCAGGTGCCGGTGTCTTTCTGGAGTTGGGCCCGGATGCCGTACTGACGGCCATGGTGGGTGACTGTCTGGCCGAGGGTTCGCAGGCGGTGGTTGTGGTGCCGTCGCTGCGTCGTGACCGTCCCGAGGAGGAGGCGGCTCTGGCTGCTCTTGCCCGGCTGCATGTCACCGGTGTACGTGTCGACTGGCGGGCCCTGTACGCGGGTACCGGCGCCCGCCGGATCGACCTGCCCACCTACCCGTTCCAGCGCCGCCACTACTGGCTGCCGGGCAAGGAGCGGAGCGCTCCGGCCACGGGCGGGGCCGGCTCGGTCGACGCCCGGTTCTGGGAGGTCGTCGAGCGGGCCGAGCTCTCCGAGCTCGCGGCCACGCTGGAGCTGGACGAGGAGTTGGCCGGTGCCGTGCGCCCGGCGCTGTCCGCGTGGCGGCGCAAGCACAGCGAGCGCTCGAAGATCGACTCCTGGCACTACCGGATCGCCTGGCGCCCGCTGGCCGCCGCCGGTACCCCGCGGCTTTCCGGTCGCTGGCTGCTGGTGGTCCCGGAGGGCACGGCCGACGAGGCCGCGGCCGACCTGGTGCGCACGCTGGTCTCGTACGGCGCGCATGTCACCCCCGTGAAGGCCGACGCCGCGACGGCGGGCCGGGCGGAGCTGGCGGAGCGGGTCCGTACCGCGCTGGCAGGCGAGTCGGCGGCGGGAGTGGTCTCGCTGCTCGCCCTGGACACGCGCAGGCACGCGCGGGCCGCCTCGGTCGCGGCCGGCGCGGCGGCGACCCTGGCCCTGGTGCAGGCGCTGGGTGACGCCGGGGTGATGGCGCCGCTGTGGTGCCTGACGCGCGGTGCGGTGTCCACCGGGCGCTCGGACCGGGCCGTCGACCCGGCGCAGGCCCAGGTGTGGGGCCTCGGGCGGGCGGCGGCGCACGAGTATCCGCAGCGCTGGGGCGGCCTGATCGATCTGCCGGAGGCGTTCGACGAGCGTGCCGGCACCCGGCTCGTCGCGGCACTGACCGGCGACGAGGACGAGGTCGCCCTGCGGTCGTCCGGCGCCTTCGCCCGCCGCCTGAGCCGTGCGCCCCGTACGGAGCAGTCCCGCACGGAGCACGCGTCCCCGGCCGGTGCGGCGGTGCCGCGCTGGCAGCCCCGCGGCACGGTTCTGGTGACGGGGGGCACCGGCGCCCTGGGCGCCCATGTCGCCCGCTGGCTGGTGCGCAACGGCGCCGAGCGGCTGATCCTGGCCGGCCGGCGCGGCGCCGAAGCTCCCGGAGCGGCCGAACTCGCCGCGGAGCTGCGGGAGTCGGGCGCCGAAGTCACCGTCGCCGCCTGTGACGCGGCGGACCGCGACGCCCTGGCGTCGCTGCTGGCGGGGATATCCACCGACCGGCCGCTGACCGCCGTGGTGCACGCGGCGGGCGTCCTCGACGACGGTGTGCTCGATGCCCTCACGCCCGAGCGCTTCGAGGCCGTGGTCCGGGCCAAGGCGTCGGCCGCCGCCCACCTGGACGAGCTGACCCGGGACGCGGACCTGGACGCCTTCGTGCTGTTCTCCTCCGTGGCAGGCACCCTCGGCGCGGCCGGGCAGGGCAACTACGCCGCGGCCAACGCCGCGCTGGACGCCGTCGCCCAGCGGCGGGCCGCGGCCGGGCTCCCCGCGGTGTCCATCGCCTGGGGCCCCTGGTCCGGCAGCGGCATGGCGGCCGGGGACGAGACCCTCGAACGCCGGCTGCGGGCCTCCGGCATGGTCCCGCTGGCGCCCGAGCCCGCGCTGGAGGCGCTGGCCGAGGCGGCCGCCGGACCCGACCCGGTCGCGGTCGTCGCCGACGTCGACTGGTCCGGGTACGTGCCCGCGCTGACGGCCCTGCGCCCCCGCCCGCTGTTCGGTGAGCTCGCCGAGGCGGTCTCCGTCGCCCGCGCCGCCGACGCCGTACGGGCGGACCGTACCGACGACCGGCAGGGCCTTGCCGGGCGCCTCACCGGGCTGTCCGCGCCCGAGGCCCGCCGCGCCGCCCTCGACCTCGTCCGCACCCATGTCGCCGCGGTCCTGGGCCACCCCGACGCCACGGCCGTCGACCCCGAACGCGCCTTCCGAGACAGCGGGTTCACCTCTCTGACCGCCGTCGAGCTGCGCAACCGCATGGACGCGGCCACCGGGCTCGCCCTGCCCGCCACCCTCATCTACGACTACCCGACGCCGGAGGCACTGGCCGCACACCTGCTCCAGGAGCTGGCCGGGCCGGACGCCGACGGGGCGCGGGCCACCGACCGCGCCGCCGACGCGCCCATGGCACCCGCCCCGGCCGACGAGCCGATCGCCATCGTCGCCATGAGCTGCCGCTTCCCGGGCGGCGTCCGGTCCCCCGAGGACCTGTGGCGCCTGCTGCTCGCCGAGGCCGACACCATGTCGGACCTGCCGGCGGACCGCGGCTGGGACCTGGCGGCGCTGTACGGCCCCGATCCGGAGAACCCCGGTGCGTCCGCCACCCGCGAGGGTGCGTTCCTCGACGGCGCCGCGGACTTCGACGCGGAGTTCTTCGGTATCTCGCCGCGTGAGGCCCTGGCGATGGACCCGCAGCAGCGGCTGCTGCTGGAGACCGCGTGGGAGGCGTTCGAGCGTGCGGGCATCGACCCGCGATCACTGCGCGGCAGCCGTACGGGCGTCTTCGCCGGCACCAACGGCCAGGATTACCCGGGGCTGCTGGCCACCGCCCCCGAGGAGGACGCCGCGGGCTTCGTCGGCACCGGCAACGCCGCCGCCGTCGTCTCCGGCCGTCTCTCCTACACCTTCGGTCTCGAAGGCCCCGCGGTGACCATCGACACCGCCTGCTCCTCCTCGCTGGTCGCCCTGCACCTGGCCGCCCAGGCGCTGCGCCAGGGCGAGTGCGACCTCGCCCTGGCCGGCGGAGTCTCGGTCATGTCCACCCCGGCCACCTTCGTGGAGTTCAGCCGCCAGCGCGGGTTGGCCGCCGACGGCCGCTGCAAGGCGTTCGCCGACGAGGCCGACGGCACCGGCTGGGGCGAGGGCGTCGGCCTGCTGCTGGTCGAGCGCCTGTCGGACGCCGTACGCAACGGCCATGACGTCCTTGCCGTCGTCCGCGGTTCCGCCGTCAACCAGGACGGCGCCAGCAACGGGCTGACCGCGCCCAACGGCCCCTCCCAGCAGCGCGTCATCCGCGCCGCGCTGGAGAGCGCGCGGCTCTCCGTCGCCGACGTGGACGCCGTGGAGGCGCACGGCACCGGCACCCGCCTCGGCGACCCCATCGAGGCCCAGGCCCTCATCGCCACATACGGGCAGGCCCGGGAGGACGGCCGGCCCCTGTGGCTGGGCTCGGTGAAGTCCAACCTCGGGCACACCCAGGCGGCCGCCGGTGTCGCGGGCGTCATCAAGACGGTGCTGGCGCTGCGGCACGGCGTGCTGCCCAAGAGCCTGCACATCGACACGCCGTCCTCGCGCGTCGACTGGTCGGCAGGCGCCGTCGAGCTGCTGACCGAGGCCCGCCAGTGGCCCGAGACGAGCGGTCGCCCCCGGCGCGCCGCGGTGTCCTCCTTCGGCCTGTCCGGCACCAACGCCCACACCATCGTGGAGCAGGCCCCCGCCCCGGCGGCCGCCGAGCGGACCCCGGCGCCCGCCCAGGGCGACACCCGTACAGTGGTGTGGCCGGTCTCGGCCCGTGCGGAACAGGCCCTGCGGGACCAGGCGCACAACCTGCTGTCGGCGCTGAGCGACGGCGGCCCGCTGGACTCGGCGAGCCCGGCGGACATCGGACTGTCACTGGCGACGACCCGTACCGCCTTCGCGCACCGCGCGGCGGTCGTGGGCACCGGCCGCGAGGAGCTGCTGTCCGGCCTCGCCGCGCTGGCCGAAGGCGGGTCCGCCCCCCACCTCGTACGCGCCACGGCGGAAACCCCGCCGACCGCCTTCCTGTTCACCGGACAGGGCGCCCAACGCCTCGCCATGGGCCGTGAGCTGTACGAGCGGTTCCCGGTCTACGCCGACGCCTTCGACGCGGTCTGCGCCGAGCTGGACACCCACCTGGATCGCCCGCTGCGCGCGGTGGTCTTCGAGGACGCCGAGGCCCTGGACCGGACCGGCTTCACCCAGCCCGCGCTCTTCGCCGTCGAGGTCGCGCTGTTCCGGCTCCTGGAGTCCTGGGGCGTGCACCCGGACTTCCTGGCCGGGCACTCGATCGGAGAGCTGACCGCGGCGTACGCGGCCGGGGTGTGGTCGCTGCCGGACGCCGCGGCCCTGGTCGTGGCCCGTGCCGGGTTGATGCAGGCGTTGTCGTCCGGTGGTGCGATGGTGTCCGTGGGGGCTGCGGAGGGTGAGGTCCGCGCTGAGCTGGACGGGGTTGAGGGGGTTTCGGTCGCGGCGGTGAACGGGCCGCGTTCTGTGGTGATTTCGGGTGGTGAGGGTGCCGTGCTGGAGGTTTCCGGGCGGTTGGCGGCGCGTGGGGTGAAGGTCAAGCGGTTGCGGGTGAGTCATGCCTTCCATTCGCTGTTGATGGACGGGATGTTGGAGGATTTCCGGAAGGTGGCGGTGGGGTTGTCGTATGGGGCTCCGTCGTTGCCGGTGGTTTCCAATGTGACGGGTGAGTTGGCGACGGCGGAGGAGTTGTGCGATCCGGGCTATTGGGTGCGTCATGTGCGTGAGGCGGTGCGTTTCGCGGATGGTGTCCGTGCTCTGGAGCGTGCAGGTGCCGGTGTCTTTTTGGAGTTGGGTCCGGATGCCGTGCTGACGGCCATGGTCCGTGACTGTCTGACCGATGGTTCGCAGGCGGTGGTTGTGGTGCCGTCGCTGCGTCGTGACCGTCCCGAGGAGGAGGCGGCTCTGGCCGCTCTTGCCCGGCTCCATGTCGCCGGCGTAGGTGTCGACTGGCGGGCCCTGTACGCGGGTACCGGCGCCCGCCGGATCGACCTGCCCACCTACCCCTTCCAGCACAAGCGCTACTGGCCCGAGCCGACCCCTCGCCCCCGGACGGCCGCCGGCTCACCCGCAGAGGAGAGCTTCTGGCAGGCCGTGGACAGCGGCGACCTGGAGACGCTGAGCGCCACCCTCCAGGCCGACGAGGCCCACCGCGACTCGCTGGGCGCCGTTCTGCCCGTCCTGTCGACCTGGCGCAAGGCCCGGCGCGAGCGGGACGCCGCGGACTCCCGGCGGTACCGCACGGTCTGGAAGGCCGTGCCCGACCCCCGGACCCCGCTCGGCGGCACCTGGCTGCTCGCCCTGCCCGTCGACACGGCCGAGGGGGAGCAGGAGACCGTCGTCGCGACCGCCGCCGCCCTCGCCCGCCACGGCGCACACACCGCCGTCGTACGTGTCGCCGCCGGCACCGGCCGGGCGGAGCTGGCCGCCGCGATCGGCGCGGCGCTGGGCACGGACACCCCGGCCGGCGTGCTGTCGCTGCTCGCCCTGGCCGCCGGACCGGACATGGACGGGGCGGCCGTTCCCGGCCTGGCCGACACCGCGACCCTCGTCCAGGCGCTGGGCGACGCCTCCGTGGCGGCCCCCCTGTGGTGCGTCACCCGCGGCGCGGTCTCCACCGGCCGCTCGGACCGCCTGGCACACCCGCTGCGGTACGCGTTCTGGGGCCTGGGCCGCACCGTCGCCATGGAGCATCCCCAGCGCTGGGGCGGCCTGGTCGACCTCCCGGCCGTCACGGCAGGGAACCCGGGCGTGGACGAGGCCACCGGCGCGCGCCTGTGCGCCGTACTGGCCTCCGGCGCCACCGGACACTCCGGCCCCGCCGAGACCGAGGTCGCCCTGCGTCCCACCGGTGTTCTCGCACGCCGCCTCGCCCGCGCGGCCGGCGGCCGTACCCCGTGGACCCCGCGCGGCACCGTCCTGGTCACCGGCGGCACCGGCGCCCTGGGCGGCCATGTCGCCCGCCGGCTGCTGCGCGACGGCGCGGAGCACGTCCTGCTCGTCAGCCGCGGCGGCGACCGGTCGCCGGGCGCCGCGGAGCTGGTGGCCGAGCTCGGCCCCCGGGTCACCGTCGCGGCCTGCGACATCGCCGTCCGCGACGAGGTGGCCCGGCTGCTGGCCGGCATCCCTGCGGAGCGGCCGCTGACCGGCGTGGTGCACGCCGCGGGCGTCCTGGACGACGGCGTGATCGACGCGATGACCCCCGAGCGCTTCGCCCACGTCCTGCGGGCCAAGGTCGGCGGCGCCGTCGTACTCGACCGCCTCACCCGCGAACTCGGCCTCGACCTGGACGCCTTCGTACTGTTCTCCTCCATGGCCGGCGCCGTCGGCGCCGCCGGGCAGGCCAACTACGCCGCCGCCAACGCCGCGCTGGACGCCCTGGCCCGGCACCGGCGCCAGGACGGCCTTCCGGCCGTGGCCCTGGCCTGGGGCCCGTGGGCCGGTGAGGGTATGGCCGCCGACGGCAGCGCGGTCCAGGAGCGGATGCGCCGCTCCGGCGTCCTCGCCCTGGACCCGGAGACGGCCACCGAGATCCTGGCCGGTGCCGCGGCGGGACCGGAGTCGCTGCTGGTGGCGGATATCGACTGGTCCCGTTACCTGGAGGGCGGCCCGGCCGCCGGGCCGCTCCCGCTGTTCCGCGACCTCCCCGAGACCCAGGTCCTGCCCGCTTCCGAAACGGCGCCGAGCGCGGTGCCGGCCGAGCCGTTCACCGAGCGGCTGGCCGGGCTCTCCCGCGCCGATGCCGCCCACCTGGTACTCACCGCCGTACGGACCCACGTTGCCGCGGTGCTCGGACACCCGGCCCCGGACGCGGTCGACGACCGCAAGTCGTTCAGCGACGCGGGCTTCACCTCACTCACCGCCGTCGAACTGCGCAACCGCCTCGAAGCCGAGACCGGCCTGGCCCTCCCCGCGACGCTGATCTTCGACTTCCCGACCCCGGCCGCGCTCGCCGACCATCTGCACACCGAGCTGGCCCCGGACGGACCGGCGGGCCTGGACCCGCTGCTCGACGAACTCGACCGCCTGGATGCCACATTGACCGGCGTGGCCGCGGAGGACGCCGACCGAGCCAAGGTCGCCGACCGCCTGAGTGCCCTGCTCGCCAAGTGGGGCGCCCCCGGTGACACGGCGGACGCCGAGCGCCAGGACGGCTCCGGCAACGCGCTCGACGCGGCGACCGACGACGAGATCTTCGACTTCATCGGCAAGGAGTTCGGTATCTCGTGAGCCGGTATTCCGTGAGTCCGCACCGCGCGGAGCAGCAGCATCTGAGCCCGCACTGTATGCCCGAATGCCCTGATTTCCTTCTTGGAGCGACAAAGTGACGACGACGGGGAACGAGGAGAAGACGGGCAACGAGGAGAAGGCCGGGAACGAGGAGAGGGCGGGTAACGAGGAGAAGCTCCGCTACTTCCTCAAGCGGGTCTCGGCCGATCTTCAGGACACCCGGCGCCGGCTTGAGGAGGCCGAAGCCGGGAACCGGGAGCCGATCGCCGTCGTCGGCATGGGCTGCCGCTTCGCGGGCGGGGTGCGCTCCCCGGAGGACCTGTGGCGCCTCGTCTGCGACGGCACCGACGCCATCAGCCCCTTCCCCGCCGACCGGGGCTGGGACAACGACGCCCTCTACGACGAGGACCCGGACCGGCCCGGAGCCTCGTACGTACGGGAGGGCGGATTCCTCGACGGCGCCGCGGAGTTCGACCCGGCCTTCTTCGGTATCTCGCCGCGCGAAGCGCTCGCCATGGACCCCCAGCAGCGCCTCCTCCTGGAGACCTCCTGGGAGGCCGTGGAGCGTGCCGGCGTCGACCCGCACACCCTGCGCGGCAGCCGCACCGGTGTCTTCGTCGGCTCCAACGGCCAGGACTACGGCACCCTCATGCTGCGCTCCGCCGAGGTCCTTGACGGCTACCTGGCCACCAGCAGCGCCGCCAGTGTCCTGTCCGGCCGGCTCTCCTACACCTTCGGCCTGGAGGGCCCGGCCGTCACCGTCGACACCGCCTGCTCCTCCTCCCTGGTCGCCCTCCACCTGGCCGTGCAGTCGCTGCGGCAGGGCGAGTGCGACCTCGCCCTGGCAGGCGGCGCCACCGTACTGGCCAGCCCCGGCGCCTTCATCGCCTTCAGCCGGCAGCGCGGGCTGGCCGCCGACGGCCGTTGCAAGGCGTTCGCGGAGGCCGCCGACGGTACGGGCTGGGGCGAGGGTGCCGGCATGCTCGTCGTCGAACGCCTCTCGGACGCACTGCGCAACGGCCACCCGGTCCTGGCCGTGGTCCGCGGCTCCGCCGTCAACCAGGACGGCGCCAGCAACGGCCTGACCGCTCCCAACGGCCCCTCCCAGCAGCGCGTCATCCGTGCCGCGCTGGAGAACGCCGGTCTGGGAACGGGCGAGGTGGACGTGGTCGAGGCCCACGGCACGGGTACCACCCTCGGCGACCCGATCGAGGCCCAGGCCCTGCTGGCCACCTACGGCAAGGGACGCGACGCGGACCACCCGCTGTGGCTGGGCTCGGTGAAGTCCAACCTCGGCCACACGCAGGCCGCGGCGGGCGTGGCCGGCGTCATCAAGATGGTGATGGCCCTGCGGGCGGGCGCGCTGCCGCCCACCCTGCACGTGGACGCGCCGTCCTCGCACGTCGACTGGTCCTCCGGCACCGTCGAGCTGCTGCGTGACCAGCGCCCCTGGCCACAGACCGGCCGCGCCCGCCGTGCCGCCGTCTCCTCGTTCGGCATGAGCGGTACCAACGCCCACACCATCCTGGAGCAGGCCCCTGTCCAGGCCGAGCAGCCTGCCGCCCGTGACACGGAGGACGGTGTCGGCGCACTGCCTTGGGTGCTGTCCGCACGTTCCGAGGCGGCCCTCCGGGCTCAGGCCGAACGGCTCTCCACCCGGTCCGCCGGCCTTGGTGACCGCGAACTCGCTGATGTGGGTTGGTCGTTGGTGTCGTCGCGGTCGGTGTTTGAGCATCGGGCGGTGGTGGTGGGTGCGGGCCGTGAGGAGTTGCTGGCGGGGTTGTCGGTGGTGGCTGGGGGTGCGCCTGGTGGGGGAGTGGTGTCGGGGGTTGCCTCGGGTGCTGGGCGGGTGGCGTTGGTGTTTCCGGGGCAGGGGTCGCAGTGGGTGGGGATGGCGGTGGAGTTGTTGGATTGTGCTCCGGTGTTTGCGGAGCGGTTGGGTGAGTGCGCCGACGCGCTCGCCTCCTACACCGACTGGGATCTGCTGTCCGTGCTGCGCGGTACGGAGGGTGCGCCCTCTCTCGACCGTGTGGATGTGGTCCAGCCTGTCCTGTTCGCTGTGATGGTCTCCCTGGCCGAGCTGTGGCGTTCGTACGGGGTGGTGCCGGATGCGGTGATCGGGCATTCGCAGGGGGAGATCGCGGCGGCTGCGGTGGCGGGGGCGCTCTCGCTCGACGATGCGGCCCGCGTGGTGACCCTGCGCAGCAAGGCCCTTCTCGCCCTGGCCGGTGAGGGCGGGATGGTTTCCGTCGCTGCGTCGCTGGTGGATGTGGAGGCGCGGATCGCTGCTTGGGGCGGTCGGGTTGGTGTTGCGGCGGTGAATGGTCCGGCGGCTGTGGTGGTCTCCGGTGAGCCCGATGCCCTGGACGAACTCCTGGCTGCTTGTGAGGCGGATGGTGTCCGTGCTCGCCGTGTCCCCGTCGACTATGCCTCGCACAGCGTTCAGGTCGAGCGCATTCGCGGCGAGCTTCTTGACGTGCTTGCTCCGATCACCCCGCGCTCTGCCGAGGTGGGCTTCTTCTCCACGGTGACGGGGGAGTGGGTCGGCGGTGAGGAGTTGGATGCCGAGTACTGGTACAGCAACCTCCGTCGGACCGTTCAACTACAGCAAACTGTCGAGGCGTTGGCGGCTGAGGGGTTCGGTACGTTCATCGAGGTGTCGGCCCACCCGGTCCTCACCATGCCCATCGGTGACACTTTGGAGGCGTCGGGTTACGGCGAGGCCCGTGCTCTGGGGTCTCTGCGTCGTGATGAGGGTGGCTTGGACCGCTTTCTGCTCTCTCTCGGTGAGGCGTACGTCCATGGCGTGGCGGTCGACTGGTCCCCGTATTTCGTAGGCGCCCGCCGCATCGACCTCCCCACCTACGCCTTCCAGCACGAGAGCTACTGGCCCCGCGTACTGGTCGACGCGGCCAACGCCGAAGGGCTGGGGCTGGGTACGGCCGAACACCCGCTGCTGGGTGCTGCCGTGTCGCTGGCCGACGGTGAAGGCTGGCTGTTCACCGGCCGACTGTCCCTCCGTTCGCACGGCTGGCTCGCCGACCACGTGGTGAGCGGCACGGCTGTGCTTCCGGGAACGGTCTTTGTGGAGTTGGCTGTTCGGGCCGGTGACCAGGTGGGCTGCGGCCTCGTCGAAGAGCTGACCCTGGAGGCGCCGCTCGTACTGCCCGAGCGTGGCGGAGTGGCCGTACAGGTATCCGTGGGCGCGGCCGACGACGGCGGCCGACGCTCGCTCCAGGTGCACTCACGTGCCGAGGAGCGCGACGACGAGGACGCCGCCTGGGTCCGCCACGTCACCGGCGTGCTTGCCGTGGCGGCACCGCAGGACGGCAGCGACCTTTCCGTATGGCCCCCGTCCGGCGCCGAGCCCGTAGTGACCGACCACTTCTACACCCGTATGACGGAGACCGGCGTGTCCTACGGCCCGGCCTTCCAGGGTCTGCGCACGGCCTGGCGGCGCGGCGACGAGGTCTTCGCCGAGGTCGCGCTGCCGGAGGCCGTACGCGGTGACGCGGGGCGCTTCGGCCTGCACCCGGCCCTGCTGGACGCGGCCCTGCACGCCGCAGGCTTCGGCGCGCTGAGGGACAGCGAGGAAGGAAGGGACAGCGGGGAAGGAGCGGACGGCGCCGCAACCGGGCGCCCACGCCTGCCGTTCGCCTGGTCCGGCATCCGGCTCCACTCCAGCGGCGAGTCCACGCTGCGCGTACGGCTGACGCCCACGGGCGAGGACGCGGTGGCGATCGACGCCGCCGACGAGACCGGCGCACCGGTCGTCTCGGTCGACTCGCTGATGCTCCGCCCGATCTCCGACACCTCGCTCGCCTCGCTGTCGGGGCCGGCGGGGCTCGCCCGCTCCCTGTTCCGGCTGGACTGGACGCCGGTCGCCGACGATGCCACGCCGTCCGCCGGGTCGGCCACGCCGATCGGGCGCTGTGCGGTGCTGGGCGACGACCCGCTGGGGCTGCGGGCGGCGCTGTCGGCCGCGGGCACGTACGCCGACTCCTTCCCCGACCTGGAGGCGTTGGCCGGGGTGTCCGGTCCGGCGCCGGAGGTGGTGTTCGTGCCGTGTGTGGTGACCGCGGAGGAGGGTCCTGACGCGGTGCGTGCGGTGTTGCACCGTTCGCTGGCGTTGGTTCAGTCGTGGTTGGGGGATGAGCGGTGGTCTGGTTCGCGGTTGGTGTTGGTGTCGCGGGGTGCGGTGGGGGTGGGGGTTGGTGAGGGTGTGGGGGATGTGGGTGCGGCTGCGGTGTGGGGTTTGGTGCG
>NZ_JBIAWT010000024.1:0-38011 GCF_042895955.1 Streptomyces sp. NPDC001339
CGGGGAGGCCGGCGATGCCTCGGTCGTCGACGAGGAAGTCGAAGGTCAGGACGCGTGGCTCGGCCAGTAGCTGGCCGGGCCACGCGCCGTGGGATGCAGGTATGGGAACAGAGGCGTCGTCCAGGTCGGGCAGGTCGTCCCACCCGGTGAGCTGTCGACCGTGTATGGGGGTGTCCTCGCCCATGAGGAAGGCGCCGAATTGGATCTGCCCATCCTCCGCCACGAGGACTTCGGCAGGTGCCGCACGCACGCCGGATCACCCCCTTCCTTTGGCGAGCCAGGCGAGCTCGCGGGCGATGCCGGCCGGGGTCTGGCTCTCGTGAGCGACGAAGGTGTCGATGGAGACGACCGGCGCACTCGGGGCGCCGCTGTTCATCGCCACGGCCGTGGCAGCGGTCTCGACCTGTGGGGCGAGGGTCGGCCGGTAGGCGGCAACCTCGCTTGTGACGCCGCGCAGTTGGGCGCGCAGGTCGGGGACGGAGTCGGTGATGCCGTCCATGAATCCCGACATGACCAGGTGTCCGGCCGGTCGCAGGATGCGTGCGTCCCGGGTCGGCGGGCCCTTCCAGGAGGTCAGGCTGTCGGTGATGTCGCCGAGGGTGGACCGAATGGATCCGATCATGGATTGGATGCCGGCGACGAACCCCTGGATGAGGCTTGCGCCGGCGTCCCACAGGAGCGAGCCGATGTTGCCCAGGGCGTTTACGGCCATGGACGGGACGTTGCTGATCCAGTCCACCGCCTGGCCCAGGCCGCCGCGTACGGCTGCGAGGAACTGCGAGCCGGCTTGCTCCGCCTTACCGGCGAGGAATCCGGGCAGGGAGGCGATGGCCGACAGTGCCTTGCCGGGCAGGGAGGCGAGCCAGGATACGATGCCGCGCACCATGTCGGGGATCACGCTGTGGCCGACCAGGTGGTCGTAGAGCCACTCGAAGGCGGCCGAGATGCCGTTGACGACCCATTTCACGGCGGCGATGGCCGGTGCCAGGAACCGCTGAAGGCCGGTGATGAAGGTGATCAGCTTCTGAAGCGCAGGGATCGCGTATTGCGTGATCGCCCCGACCCCCATGCTGATCAGGGCAGCGGAGAGCCTGGCAATGGGCGGGATGAGCGGGAGGAGTGCGGGGAGGAGCTGCGCTGCCAGTTGCGTACCGAGCTGGGTGAGCTGCGGAAGCAGTGGCGCAACGGCCATGAAGAGCTGGCCGATCGCGGCTCCGACCTGGCCCATCGCGCTGGCCAGAGCCGGCATGATCGGAGCCAGAGAATTGAAAATCACGACGAGCTGGTCGGCGTACCCGCTGATCAGTTTCGCGATGACCGACGCGAGCCCTGAAAGAACAGGGCCCAGGTATGTTCCGATGCCGCTCGCAAGCTGCGAAATGACGGGCGTAAGCGACTTGAACACGCGCCCGAGAGCGCCGACTACGGGCTGGATTGCGGGCAGAAGCGCCGCGATGATGTTGCCCACGGCGGTAAGCAAGGGGGCGAAGGCGACCACGAGGTTCCCCACCGCAGTGGCAACGGTGGCGAGGACCGGCCCGAGCGCCTTGATCACCGGTTGAAGGGCAGAGCCCAGCGCCTTGATCAAGGTCTGGGCCGGCGGGCCGAGTTGCGATAGCACCTGGCCGACGACGCGGAGCGCCTGCCCGAGCAGCGGCGCTGCGGTCTGGGCCAGTTGCCCCATCGTCGCGTACAGGGCCTTGAGTCCGCCCTGTACGGCCGGGCTGGCAAATGCCGTCTTCATGGCGCCGGTGATGGTCTGGAGGGTGCCGAGAAACCCGCTGCCGCTGGTCTGAGCGGCGCTGAAGACGCTGTTGACGATCGAGCCGACGTTGCCCAGGACGGTCAGCAGCTGCTGCACCATCGCCACCGCGTTCGTGATGAACGTCGTCAGCTGGCCGGACGCGAAAGCCTTCGAGAGCTTCCCGGCGAGCCGGTCGGCCGCACCGCCGGCCAGCTCGGTCAGCTGGCCGAACACGGGGCCGGCCGCAGCGGCGATCTGGGTCAGTCCCGTCACGAACTGACCCGGGATCCGGGACAGATTGCTCAGGCCCCTATTGGCGCCGGCCAGCGCCTGCCCCAACTGGCCGCTGGAGGACAGCTGCCGGACAGCCAGAAGCACGCCTCGGCCCATCTCATTCAGCGCACCGGCCGCACCCACTAGACCGCGCCGGAGCACGGGCAGTGCGACTGCGCCCGCGTTCGTGATCTGCGAGGCCAGCCCGTCGAACAGCCGCTGCTGGACGGCGGTGCGCACCGCGGTGAACTGCGGCTGGGCACCTTGAAGCGCGAGGACGAAGGCCCTCGCGTTCGGCGTGAGTGTGGCCAGCGCCTCGTTGAACTGCGCCGCGTTCTTGGGGTCGAACGCGTTCTTCAGCGCATCGCCGACGCCGAGCGTGCCGATCTTCAGGGCTGCCGTTGCCGTGGCGATGCCCACGATGCCGGTGGCGGCGAGCGCCGCGGCCGGTGCGATGCCCTGAAGCGCGGCTGTCAGACCAGCCGCAACGGGAACGGCCGCCCCGATCGCGGCCGCGATCTTCCCGAACGTTCCCGCCATACCGCCGAGGCCGGCGGCGACACTCCGCAGCCGATCCAGTGCCGAGGCGGCACTGTTGTTGGAACGGCGGTCTCCTTGGATCCGGACAGGGACGAGGATCGGTGGTGCGAGGTGGGCGAGTTCAGCGCGAAGCCGCGCGATCGCCAGGGCGTTCGTCGTGGGCTGCACCGGTACTGGCAGCGCGCCCATGGTTCGCAACTCGGTCCGCAGCCGGCCTCCGAAGCCTCTCAGCGACGGCACCACCGGCACCGTCGCCCTGGCATAGATAGGCGTGCGCAGCTCAGTCCGCAACCGGTCCTTGAATTGCGACAGGTCCGGGAAGACGGGCACCTTCACACGCGCCCGGTGCTCGGTTCTCTCCAGCGCGTCCCGCAGATCAGCGGCGAAGCGGGAGGTATCAGGGACGACGCGGACACTTACGCGGTCCGCTTCGCGCCCTCCGGGGCCAGCCATCGGGAGGGGTCACCTCCTTATGACGGCCCCCTGTTCGGGAGCACCGAAACGTCGCGCCAGGTCGGCGACGGTGGCCGGGCGCCGCTGGTCGGCGGCCGGGCGGGGGAAGCGCCGCGGGCGGCGGATGCGCTTGCGGGAATTGGCCTGCGCGGTGATCCACGCGGCGTCGTTCACAGCGTCGATGACCGAGGCGAGCAGGTGCGCCGAGACGGTCCAGCCGCGGTGGTGGGGCCCACCGCGGATGGCTGCGGCGAGCGCGGAGTCATCGGGGAGTTCCTCTACGAGCCCCAGCAGCAGCGAAGGCGCCACCGGCCGGCTTCCGAAGAGTGCTTCGACCAGGTCGAGGCCGTAGAAGCGGCGGAAGTCGGCGAGCAGCGCCGTTCCGTACTCGTCGGTCAGCTCGCAGAGGGCGAGGGTTCCCCCACGCTCACCGCCGTCGCCCACTGCTCGAAGAGCACCGCGGCGGTGGCGAGGTCTCCGCCGAGGGCGTCGAGGAGCCGGGCAGCCTGTTCGGGAGTCTTGGCAGCGATCTTGAGGGCTTCGGTGATGGCGCCAGTGTCGCCGGCGACGACGAGGGATTCGACGTCTCCGAGGAGGGAACGTTCCTCGGCGCTCATGCGCAGCGGGGAGCGCAGCGTGGCCGTGGTGCCGTCCGGTAGGGCGATGTCGAAGTCTCCGTACTGCCGCTCGGCAGCGCGGCGGATCTCGTCGAGCGTGACGCGGGCCATGGGAACGGACCTCCAGGGTTCGTGCGGACGCTTGTGAGCTGGGCATGGCAAGACTGGGCGGCGCGGCGGTCCGTGATGACCGCGCCGCCCGGCTGACAGGGGCGGGCGCTCAGGAGCCCGGCGGTGTGGAGAACGGGGCGAGAGTGCCGACCTGGTAGGTCCAGTCCTGGCCGGACATGCCCAGGACGGTGGCTCGCACGGGCAGGCCGGCCAGTTTCTCGGCGTCGAACTCGATGTCGTCGGCGCGGGCGATGGACACCCGCGGAAAGTGGAAGAACATGCCCATCGCGCCGTCGCGGACGAGGACGAACAGCGCGCCTTCAAGCTCTTCGGGGATGCTCGGGGTCTGCACGACCGTGCGGCCGGCGGCCTGGATCGTGGTGGCGTTGGCACCCCAGAACGCGCGGTAGGCGTGCTCGTCCCACTGCTGGAGAGCGAAGGTCACGGTTTCCACGCGTGCGCTGGTGGTGTTCCGGATGTTCTTGTTCTGCCAGGTACCGAGCGTTTCGGTCTCTCCGCCTTCGCTGTTGACGCCAAACGGGTCGTCGAGGCTGGTGTGTCCGAGGTCGACCCACGGTGCGGCGGGGTTGGTGATGTCGTCGGGGATGGGCTGGCCGGTCGTGGGGGCGAAGTAGTAGTGGCCCACGGCGGGGTTGAGGACGGCGTTGTCGTCGAGCGGCACGGCGGTGCCCTCCAAGGTCTCTCGGGAACGACGAAGCGCCCCGACAAGGGGTCGGGGCGCTTCGGGTAACAGGTTGAGGCCGCCGGCTACGGGGCGGGGCGGACGGTGAGTTCGTAGGTGGCCTGGTAGCGGTACACGCCATCGGGCGTGCGCGCGTCCGGCAACAGCACGGGGGCCTTGCGCTCGGCGAGGAAACCGATGGAGCCCACGGCCGGCACCACGGTTTGTGCCCGCCACGCGACGACCAGGGCCGTACGGGCGGCGACGGCGAGATTTTCGGCCGTACGGTCCGACTCGGCCCAGGTCTGCACATCGACCACGGCGCGGGCGAGGAACCGCATGTCCACCGCAGCCCCACCGACCGGGCGGGCAAGGACGAACGGCAGCGGCATCGGCTCAGGCAGCAGCGTTCCCACGGTCGCGCCTGCGAAGGCGGGGCGCAGGATGCCGACGAGGAGATCAGCCACGGACGGCAGCATCCGGGCAGGCAACGGCGTCACCCCCCTCGCGCTGCGCGGGTCATGATGTAGAGCCCTTGCATGGGGCCGCCCCGGCGGCCGCGGCTGTTGGTGGAGGCGTCGCGGCCGTACTCGATGGACAGCGCGGCAACATCGACGAGGGACACCACCACATCGGTACGGCCACGCGTCACCTCGATACGGGCGACGCCCTCGGCACGGTGCTCGGCGAGGTTCGCGCGGGCCGCTGCGGCGATACGGTGGGCCCGTGCTCGTACAGCGGCTTTCACCGCCGGCATCCGTGCGAGCCGACGGCTGAGGGCCGTGTTGGCGCTCGCCATTACTCACCCCCTCGTCGGCCACGTCGTGGTGATGCGGGCGCGGATGAGGGCGTCGATGTGCCGCGTGGCAGGTGATCCGTTGTAACGGCGGGGTTCGCCGACCACATCCCAGACGCCGCCGAGCCACTCGACACGCGCCCACGGGCCGAGGGGCGCATCCCGTGCGATCACCCGATAGGTCGCGACGGTGGCTTGTCCGGCTACGGCCGGCTCGTCGGTGTCTTGCGGTTGGACGCGGCACCGGACGACCACAGGGACAGCCGAGGGGCGCCACACGGTATTGCCGCGGTCGTCGGTGGTCTGTTCCTGGGGATAGACGGTGATCGTGTCCGGGCCTGTATCGAGCATGCTCACGGCAGCCACCATTCGCGCTCCAGCGGCAGGTACGGCCCCGTCCCGCGCGGGTAGCGCACCAGGTGTCGCGGGTCGTGCCGGATCGGATCGAGGTAGGGGACGGCGGTGAACGCACCGCGGGCGGCGCCGAGGAGTTGCCATTCCTCGTCGAGGATGGTCAGGAAGCCGGCCGCGGCGCGGGTGTCGATGGTGTAGGCGTAGTTTCCGTCCGTCTCGGAGCGAAAGCCCGAGGGGTTGCGCAGGACGCGCACGACGGCGGCGGCTTCGACGGAGACGACGAGGGCGCGGTAGTGCTCATCCGCGCTGACGCGCTCGTCGAGGTCGGGGATACGAGCCCGGAGGCGCTCCTCGATGTCGTCGAGGAGGACAGCGGCGAGACGCTGTTCGGCGTCATCGAGGTCCCGGCCGAGCCGTGCGCCGACGTCATCGGCGGTTGCGTACGCCATGGCCTCGCCCCTCCACTTCGAGTCGCTCGACGGCCGATACCCACCGGGCAAGTTCGGGGCGGGGGTCGAGTTCGGCGACACGCTCGCGGGCGGCGGCCGACGCGGCTGCCCACCGGTCCCGGAGGGTGAGCGAGCGAATGGCGGACACCCATGCGTCGAGGTTGGCGCGGTCGGCGAACGTTCCGGCCCATGAGACGGACTCGACGAGGCCGGGGGTGGGGTTGGCGATGACGGGGATGCCCGAGCACATGGCTTCGATGGCGGCCATGCCGTATGACTCGTACACGCTCGGCATGAGCAGCACCCGCGTGCGCGACCACACGTTCCCGCGCATGTCCGGGGTGTGCGGGATGATCTCTACGTTCGGCACGTCCCGGCGGATGACCTGTTCGCCGTGGCCGCCGATCACGCCGGCGAACTTGATGTCCGGCATCCTCTCGGCGAGTTCATAGAGGATCTTTCCGCCCTTGTGGGCGTTGAGGTTGACCAGCGTCACCAACTCGCCAGGCGCGGTGGCGTGTTCGGCGGCGTGAATGGGCGGGTGCACGACGATGCCGGGTACGTTGTAGCGGGCCAATTCCCGTTCTATCCAAAGGGTGTTGAAAACCGCTAGGGCGGGGCGTTTGTGCAGCCAGACGCGGGTGTGGTGCATCTCGTTGTGGATGATCTGCACCACCGGAACCCCGCGCGTGCGGCCGTACTGGGTGGCGTGCGGGGTTTCCTGGTGGTGGGTGACCAGGACGCCCGGGGCGAGGGAGCCGAGGAGTTCGGGGACCGTGCCGAGGGATCCGGCACGGTGGACAGTCACGCCCTGGTGGACGTACTCGGCTTCCCCTTCTTCCTGGCTGGTGGTGACCACGTGTGCTTCGTGGCCGGCATCGACGAGCGCCCTGAGCAGCGTGTGGAGCATCGTCTCCGATCCAGCATTGTGGAAAGGAACGTACCAATGGACGAGGGCGACCACCCGCACGAAACATCTCCTTACATCTCGTCGGCATTAGCCGCAGCATTCGCTGGCTACCCCCGACTCACGAGCGATACAGCGCCTTAGCCCATGGCACCGACATCCGCCGACAAGCGCCACAGACCCAGCAGCAGAGCCGCCCCGATCCGAGAGAGACCCGAGCACGCCCGGATCGCTCGATCTCGGGGTCTGCGAAATCGAGTGCGCGACCGCATCATGTGACTCAAATCACAGCAATTATCCGGAATGAAATATTCCTATTGATTTACCCCTTTCACGCCTTTCAGACCTGGACATATCCGTTGATCGCGGACCTGGTTCGCAATGCCCTGATGGCGTGCCTTGACGTTCCCTTGACAGCAAGGGCTTCATTTCGGCGAAATTTCTCCGCTTGGCCCGATCCCCTGCGTTATCTTCCTCCTGGCCGATGCGTAATACGGCTTTCACCAACAGATGAAAACGGGGAAAGAAAACATGAATAAGGTGCGGACCTCCTTCGGAGGTGTCGTCCTGACTGGCGTCCTCACCCTGGGGACGGCTGCGTCCGCCATCGCGGCGACGCCTGCGGACTCCGTGGCCAAGACCGGGCCGTCGGTCGGTGTGCAGCAGGCCTCCGCCATGAACAGCAGTCAGGACGTTGCCGGGGTCGGCGCGGCCTATCGACTCAAGAAACTGGAGTCGCTCACCAGCCCGGGGGCCAAGTCGACGGAAGCCTGGTGGGACTACCTCGCCCTCTACCGTGAGGGCGCAAATTACTTCGGGTTCAATTGGAAGACCGACGGCTGCACCAAGTCGCCGGATAAGCTGCCGGGCGGCTACAACTTCTACTGGGCCTGCTACCGCCATGACTTCGGCTACCGCAATTACAAGAAGTTTGCGGGGGACAGAGTGTTCCGCGCCTACCACAAGAAGCGCATCGACAAGGTTTTCCTCCAGGACATGCGGCAAACGTGCCAGTACAAGCCCTGGGGCGACCCTACTCCGCCCGTGCTGCGGAAGAAGCTGAAAGCCATGTGCCTCAACACCGCGCAGAAGTACTACTCCGCGGTCGTAGTGATGGGCTGACGCCCACCACCGCTCGCAGCTGAACGACGTCCGCCGGTCCGCCGTTGGGCTCGACGCCCCTGTCCGCTCACGAGCGGGCGGGGGCGTCCTCGTAGGCGGCGAAGGCGTCGAGGTCACCGATGGCCCATCCGAAAATGATCTCCGCGCGCAGGGCTACAAGGTTGTTCTCGAAGAGGGACACGAGCTGACCGCCGAGGGTGACGGCGGCGAGGTTCGTGACGTCGAGCCTGAGGTCCTTGACGATGCCGACGCGAAGCTGATTCCAGTCCCCGCCAATGGCCCGGACGAGGGTGTCTGTGCTGGCGCCGATCTGGCCGGATACACCGCGGCCGTAGCGGACAGCCAGCCCCATCAGGGTGTTGGTGGCATCCGACAGGTCGGGGCCTGCGGCCTGGAAGAGCGGGCGGCCGAAGGAGTCGTACGCGTTGACGGCACGGGCGCGAAACCTGGGGTCGGCGGCGAAGCCGGTGAAGTCGTGGCCGTCGTTGATGACGAGTTCGTATCCGTCGCCGATGTCCTTGGCCATACCGCCCTCATCGGGCAGCGCGGTGCCAAGGGTGACGCGGTTGGTGGTGGCGTTGAGGAACTGACCGTCCACCCCCGACAGTTCGGCACCGGTGGTGGCAGCGCGGCCGTGGAGAACGGCCAGGTCCACCGCGCGGGCGATCGCGAACGACAGGTCTCCCTGAATCTGGGAGTACAGGCCGGCTATGTCCGCCTCCATGAACTCTTCGGAGACGGTGACGATGGTGGCGAACTTGCGCGGGGTGACCACCCGCATTTCGTACCGGTACTCGCTCTGTGGCTTGGCCTCGGACTCGCCCACCGGGCCTGCCTCTGGGCGCTGGGCGATGACGGGGATGTTCGTCTGTCCGTAGGACAGGGGCATGGAGTTCGCCATGCCCAGGATGAGGGACTGCTCCTGTGCCTTTTCGAAGATCGGGGCGACGACTTCGACGGGCAGCTGTCCGATGTCGGCGAGCACGCCGGGTGCGGGCATGGGCGAGGGCTCCTATCTGTTCAGGCGGTCGCGCAGGTACTGGTTGAGGGCGTCCTCAGGCGACGGGGGCGCAGACGTGCTGCGGCCTTGGGTGGGGTCGGGAAGGGGGCGGCGGGGGCCGGTGACCTTGGCGGCGATGCGCTCGGCGCGCTCCATGACTTCGGCTTCGGACGAGCCGGTCAGGAACTCGAAGAGGTCTTCGGTGATGCCGTGGGCGCGGGCGGCGCGCTCGCGCCACAGTTCGGCTTCAGCCCGCGTGCGGGCGCCAAGGGCGTCCTCATACTGGTCCTGTAGGGCTTTGGCTCGGGCTTCGAGGTCGGGATAGCGGGTGGCGAGTTCGCTGTTGCGCTTCGCGCGCCGTTCCCAGTCGCGGGCGCGGCGCTTCCACCGGGTGAGCTCGTCCGCTCCCTCGCCGCCGTCCTGGTCACTGTCGTCGGCGGGGTCGTGCTGCTCAGCCGACGGGACGTCGGTGCTGTCGGCGTCTGGGTCGGTGTCGTTCGCGGGGGCCGGCGTGGGTGCTGTGGGGGTGCTGTCGGCCGGTGGCACGGCGGTCTCGGTGGGGGTGTCGGACATCGGGCATCGCTCCCTTTCCGGGTGCGCCCGCCGGTGCCGTTGCGGTACCGGCGGGAATGCGGGCATGGCGGAGACGCCTGTCCCCTCGTGGGGAAGGTGGCGAGATCGTTCACAGGGGCTATGCAGCGGCGGCCGTATCACCATCCGTGGTTCGCCGCTGGCGCTGCTCGTCGATGTGGCGGCGCCACTCGGCGAGCGTTCCGCCGTGCTGACGCCATGCGCGTTCGAGTCGTTCGGCCTCGTCGCGGCCGGGCCACGACTGGGCGTTGAACACCGGGACGGCGACGCACGAACAGCCGTCGTGATACGGCTCGTTCTCACCGCCACGCAGCAGGGCGGCTGACGCGTCTTTGTAGACGGCGCCGCGGGAGACGAGCATCAGGCAGAACGCGCACGGGCTACCGGACAGGGCGCGGCGGGCGTAGCCGAGGGCGGCGGGGTCGTGCCGGGCGGCATCGACGATGGCTTCGCGGCCGGCGTCGCGGGCGTGGCGTTCGGCGACGCGTACGGCGGACTCGACCGCGGTGCCGGGGAGCGGCTCGTCCTCGTCGAGGGCATCGAGCCGGGCGCGCAACGGCCGGTATGCGGCGGCGACGGCGCGCGGCGGGTAGTTCCGTCGCGGCACCTCCACGGTTTCGTCACGGTCGCCCTCCACAGCCGTCAGCCGGTCTCCGGTTTCCTCACGTGACGCATCCTCCTCACTGATGGGCGAGGGTGTTGCGTCACGGTGTGACGCTTCCTGGTCGGGTGCGGGGATGAGCTGGGCGCGGCGCTGGGCAGCGTAGAAGTCGGCGGCGAGCTGCCACGACTCGACGCGCGCCCGGTAGATCGCCGGGTACGCGGCGTCGAGGAACGCGGCCCACTGCGTTTCGGTGGGGCGTCTGCGCAGTGAGCGGACGAGCGGGGAGAGAACGGCGCGCAGGGCGGCGGTGATCGTGTTCTGTCGGCGCCGGTAGGCCTCGGGCGTCATGCCGCCGTCACCTCCTCGTCAGCGGTGTCGCCGCCTGTGGCAGCGAGGTATCTGACAGCGGGGTCGGTATCAGTCATGGCTCGCAGGCGGGCGCGGTACTGCGGGGAGTACCCGAGCTGTTCCCAGGCGGCTTCGACCGGGAGGATTCCGGTGGCCACAAGTTTCGTCACGGCGTCGGCGCGTGCCGCAACGGTGGGTGTGGCGGCGTCACGCCAGACGGTTTCCATCGCCGCCCCGCGGGTGGGATTCATGCCTTCGACGAGCATGGCGAGCCGCATCACACGTTCCCAGGCGCCGCCGAAGGCACGTTGTTTCCGCTCGGCCCGTTTGATCAGCCTCGCTTCGCTGGATCGGATGGCGTCCGCCGACGCGGGGTTGTCGGTGGACATGCCCAGGTAGAACGGCGGCAGGCCGGTCACCGAGGCCACGAGCTTGGCGTAGAGGTTCATGACCTCGGTGAAGTTTCGAAGTTCGGCGGCGGGGAACTGGCCAGCTTTGGCGTCCTCGTTTGCCAGCATCAGGAAGCGGCCGATGTACGCCTCCCAGGCGGGAATCGGGTTGCCGCGGGCGTCGGTGAAGTCCTCTTGCCGGGCGCCGAGTACGTACCGCTGGGGGACGGCCAAGAGTTCCTGGGCGCCCTGCATGTTGGTCAGCGTCCGGCACGCGGCGTCGGTGAGCGCCACCACATCGCGCATCTCGCTCGTGCCGGACCGTTCGCCAGCGCGGCCGCGGTTGGTCAGCATCTCCACCAGGGGCCGGCCGAGCTGGTGCACGTCTTCGCCGGTGACATCCCACCGGCCCCCGCGCGGGACGCGCTCCAGCGACACCGTCCGGTCGGGCAGGTAGAGGCGGGCGGCGTACGGCGGCGTCACGGGGTGGGCGTCGGCGCGGTCGTGCGGCTCGTCCTCGGAGTCCTCGGCCAGGACGCGGAGGGCAGCGGTGATGCGGCGGGTGTAGGGGTCGAAGTCGGCGGCCATGGTGCGGGCGGACTCCACCCTGATCACTGGCGGGGCGCCGGCGTCGAGGGCGGTACCGACAGTGATGAAGGAGCGGCCGTAGACGAGGGCGTCGAGGTGGGCGAGCTGGGATTCCTCGTCAAGGTCGTTGGCCTGCCACCACTGCCACAACCGGTCGTCAGCGTCGGCGGCGCCGTCGAGGCGGAAGCCTTCGACGTCCAGCCGCTCTTCGAGTGCATCCACGTACAGCGCCGGCCAGTTGACCACGGTGGACAGCTGGCGCATCTCCGGCGGCAGCGACAGGCCGATGGAGGCGAGGCGGACGCGGCCCTCGTAGTAGTGGTCCAGCCGGGCGCGGGTGGCGGTGCCGCTGGTCAGCTTGCGTTCGAGGCGGGCGACGGTGTCGGCGTAGGGGATGGTCACGGCTCACCCCCTCTTCGCTTGCGTTGCTGATCAACGGAGCACGATGACGCGCCGGTCCTTGCGGGTCGCGCCCTTACCGCTCATGGTCAGGTCGTAGCGGGCCATCTCGGCGAGCAGGCAGGCGGCCCAGCCGTCTACCTTCCGCCGGCTTCCGCGCCGGTCCTTGCCGAAGCTGATGCCGTAGCGATTGGGCCTGCGGCGGGCGTTGAGGACGTGGCGCCGTAGCGTCACGTCACCGGTGTGACGGATCTTGGTGTCGTGTACGGCGCGCATGAGGCGCTCGTTGCCGAGCGTGGATTGATACAGCCGGCCGCGCATGTCCCAGGCGACCGGGTTGGACGGAGAGGCGCGTACGCGGACGGTTTCGCGGAAGTCGCGGCCCCAGGCGTCCACGTAGCTTTCCCAGTGCTCGACATCGGCGAAGAGGCCGGCGACGTCGTAGCAGTCGAAGGCGTCGCGGACGGCGGTGTCCACGGTTTCGCGGTCGATCTCCCAGCCTTTGCCAGCCGGGCCGTCGGGGCGTTCCCAGATGCCGAGCGGGACGAACAGCCGGTCGCCGATGCGGCAGGCTACGAGGGCGGTGGCATCGTCGCGGATGGAGCCGTCGAAGCCGAGGACGATAGTGTCCCCGTCGGACAGCTCGGCGTCAGTGCGGCACGCATCCCACTCATTGGGAGCGAACAGTGCGTCATCGGCGGTGGCGACTTCGTTGAGATAGAAGCGCCGGGAGTCGGCGGGGTCGGTGGACGTGTCGTAGATCTCTTCCAACACGCGGTCGACGCGCACCCATGGCGCGTCCCGGTACAGCCGCTTCAACGCGGCGCGGACCTCAGCCTCGTCGGACAGGTCCTTGACGGTGGCCTGTGGGTGGTAGCGCATCAGGCCGCCAAGTTCGCGGCGAGCCAGGGCGCGTGCGGCATCTTCGCTGGTCTTCTCGGCTACGGAGTCCTCGCCGGGAACCCATGTGTTGGTGGTCTCCAGCGAGCGGCCGTTCATCTTGCCGAGGTTGCGGCGGATGGTGGCGGCCAGCCGTCGGCCGCCGTTGGTCGGCAACCACAAATGCGGCTCGTCGAGGATGGCGGCGGTGAGCCGCTGGCCCTCGCGGGAGGCCGCGGAAGCGGTGACGGGCTCCAGCTTTCCCGCGCGAGTGCGGACACGGGTCAAGCCGATGTCGAGACCCGGTATGGCGTGTGCGGCATCGCCGTCGCGGAGCATGGCGAGGACGAGCGACATGGTGTTGTCGGTCTGGTCCTGGCTGACTGCGGCGAGCTGCACATGGGGCGACGGGTGTGGACGGCCGACGGCTTCGCCCGCAGCGTCGAAACCATCGAACACCGTTTCCGCGGCCAGCTCGCAACATGCGAGGGCGCCGGCGAGCGGGGACTTGCCGGCGCCCTTGGGCATGACGACCTGGCCGCGGCGGAACAGCCACGCGCCGTGGGAATCGACGGCGTACCACCAGGCCATGACGCGCGCTTGTGTGTCAGTCCACCGCCACGGATCGCCGGCCGCGGCACCGTCCGGTTGGGCAAGGAACGTCTCACCCCATGCCAGGACGCCCCATCCGAGCGTCGCTATCCCGTAGTCGGTGGGCATCCCCAGCGGCAGGCCGTCAGGGGCGAGGGGAACCTGTTGTCCAGCGAGCGTGACGCGCAAGGGTCACACCCCCTTCACCTGCCCCCACCTCGCACGTGCAGCGGCGCGGGCCTGCTCGGACACGAGGTTCTGTTTGCGCGTGGCGTCGGCTGAGGCGTCGGGCAACTTCAGCGACTTCAGCAGCGACGCGAGAACCGAACGGTGTTGCCGGACTTCGGAGACGAGCGGGGAGGCCACAAGCTGCCCCATGGAGCCCTTGACCATGAGCGGGGCATCGGCCAGCTCGGCTTCGAGGCGGTCGATGATGTCGGCCTCCCGGCAGGCATCAGCGAGGATGCGCGCCTCATCGGGGCGCAGCTCGTACCGCTCGATGACCTCGCGCCACAGTCGGCGCCCGGCGGCGCCGAGCTTCGCGGGTGGGCGCGGTTTGGCCCGCTCGGTATCGAAACCGGCCATGGCGACCACCCCCAACCACGGGCGAAGGACGGGCGAAAACAGGGCAGAGTCGCACGCATGGCCAGGGTTGCTATGACGGTGCGGTCAAAATCGGACACCGGGCCTGGGGATCTCCCCCAGGGTTTGCCCAGGTCAGATGGCGTTTCAAGGGGAGTGCGTAGGTGTATGTCGACCGCGTGGCCTACGCGGCGCCGTCGACATGATCGTCGGCCTGTCAGGGCGCGTGTCGGCGACGCGCTGCGGGGTGCGGTTCGGCCGGCCGATTGCGGGGACGCTGGGCTCGGGACTTCGCGGCGGCCGTGCCGCCCTCGCTGCTCGACTTCTTCCGGTGGCACGGCTCCGAGTGGATCGCGGCGAGGTTGTCTGGTGAGTGGTCGTCGCCGGGGGTGATGTGGTCCACCTGGTCGGCGCCGTGTTTGCCGCAGACGTGGCAGATGCCATTGTCGCGGCGGAGGATCGTGGCGCGCAGGATGGGCCAATTCGGCGGCAGGCGCTTCGCGCGGCTGCTGGTGTTCCACGCCATGCGGGTCACCTCCTCACGGGTTGCGTTTGTCGCCGGGCCACACGCCGGTTTGGTCGTGGTGCCACTGGCTACAGATGCGGCGGGCGCGGTCATCGCCGACGTGTTTGGTCAGGTGGCGGTGGCAGCGGGTCCAGTCTCCGGGGGTGCCCCAACGAATCTTCGCGGCGCCCTCGCCGTTCTTCCAGTAGCGCTCAAGGCTGTCTGCCACGGTCGCGCTCCTTTACTGGCGGTGCTGGCCGCGCGGGATCTGGCGCATGAGGCGTTCGTACTCGCGGCGGCTGAGGTGGTAGCGCGGGTCGGGCGTCCGCTCGGCGCGCTGGGTGGTGGTCGTGGTGGTCACGCGGTGGCCTTCCTCGGCGGTGCCGGCTGGCCGGGTGCGGGGAGTTCGCGGAGGTCGTAGCGGATGTTGCCGCGGCCGGTGCCGTGCTGGGTGATGCGGCCCTCGTGTGCCCACCGGTAGACGGTGGGCACGGGCCGGCGGCTGTAGGCGGCGGCTTCGTCGGGCCGTACGAGGATGGGGGCGCTCAACGCACGAAACCTCCCTTGGGAAAGGCGAATGGGCCGCCTCTCGGGGGTAGAGGCGGCCCATTCTGGTCTGCACGCGAAGGGACGGTATGCCGCTGTGCGGTGACACGTATTGCGCTCGTATCAGAAGGTATTTTCATGGGCTCAGGATTGTCAACCCATTACGCCGCAGCGGTTTCCGGGGTTGCGTTCCGCTGCGTTTCTGCGAGTTCGATGAGTTGCGGGCCACGCCATTGTTCGCCGCAGTCCGGGCAGCCAGCGACGAGGGCGGCGGGGTTGGCGGTGATGGCGCCGCCGCAGGGGCAGGGGCCAAGGGGGATGCGCGGGGTGTCGCCGTCGATGACGCGTCGGGCTCGGCTGTGAAGCCGTGCGATCTCATGGGCGAAGTCCCCGGCGGCCAGGTGCTGTTCGGTCGCCCATGGGAGGTTCACACGAAGCCGCTGGGCTGCGCTAGTAACGCGGTCGTGGGCGGTGCCCCACTTGGGTTGGTCCCAGCCGAGGAGGTCGTACCAGTCGAGCACCCATGAGACGAGGATGTCGGCGATTCCGCCTGTGGCGGTGAGGTTGAGGGCGTCAATGTTGCACGGCGCGGGAGCGTCTACGGCGACGCTCTTTCCGGTGCTAGTCGGCTTTATTCCGATGATGCTTTCTAGCTTTCTGTAGAGCGCGGGTATTTCGTCTAGAACGGTTGCCGTTCGTGTTTCGCAGATTCGGCAGATGAATCGTTCCCCGTTTGTGCTGCGGGGGCAGTTCTGGCAGTCACTCATGCGGCGTTCCTGAGCTGGCGGCGGAGGTCGGGGCCGTCGAGGTGGACGAGGGTGGCGGTCTGCGCGAGGCGGCTTACGAGACGGTCGCCGAGGCGGCTGGCGAGGTCGGGTCCGGTGGGGCGGCCGGTGTCGTCGAGGGCAGCGCGGACGGGAAAGTTCGTGGTGACGATGAGCGGTAGGCACTGGTTGTAGCGCTCATTGATGAGCCGGTAGGTGGCTTCCTCGGTCCACTCGGACAGTTTCTCGGTGCCGAGGTCGTCGAGCAGCAGCAGCGGGACGCGGCAGAGCCGTTTCAGCTCGTGCTCGGTGCCGTGGGTGCTTCCGCCGGGGCGAAGGCGCCCGTACATGTCGGGTGCGGTGGTCGCGATCATCTCGAAGCGTCGGGGGCCGGTCTCGGCGATGTGGCGCAGGGCGCCGTAGGCCTGGTGGGTCTTGCCGCTTCCGATGGTGCCGGTGAGGACGAGGAATCCGGCGTCCCGGTTGTCGGTGGTGGCGCGGGTGGCCCATGCGAGTACGTCGGGGTGGGTGGCGGTGGCCTCGCGGTAGCGGTGTGGGGCGGCGGTGCGCCAGCGGTTGAGGGCGAAGTTGGCGCGCTGTCGGCGGTGGTATTCGGGGTGGCCGGGCTCGTCCGGGGTCGGCTCGTCGGCTATTGGTCCGGTGGTGGTGTCGGGGCAGTGCTCGACGATGCCAGCCATGAGGCGGGCGAGCAGGGACGGGCTGTTCTGGGCGAGGGTCTGCGGGTCGGCCATGGGGCGGGGCTCCTCAGAATCCGAGGTCGTTGGCGTAGGCGTCGGCGGGCGGGCATTGGAAGGGCTGATGCCCGCCGATGGTGGCGCGGGGCGGCGGCGTGCTGGTGCCGGGCGGCGGCGCGGGCGGAAGTTCGCTCCAGCCCCGCAGGAAGTAGCGGGCGGACGCGACATCCGTGCGGGCGGCAGCTTTGACGGCATGGTCCGTCATGGCCTCGATGCCGGCCTTCTCGATGAGGGCGAGGACCGGGAACCACTGGTCGCCGTGGAAGGGCCAGCGGACGACGACGCCCGCGGCGGTGAGCCGGTCGACGAGCGGGCGCGCGGCGTCGGGGATGCCATGCGCGTGACGGTCGGCGGGCGGGGCCTCTTGCTGGCTGGCTGAGGGTGTAGTTGATGAGGGGTTAAGAGGGGTAGGGGTCCCGGATTCCGGGACACTGAGGTCCCGGATTCCGGGACACTGAGCTGGTTCAGTGTCCGGGGTTTCGGCACACTGAGGGGCGGTGTCAGTGTCCGCATTTCCGGGACGCTGAGCGCCGTCAGTGTCCCCAGAATCGAGACGCTGAGACGGGGCGTCAGTGTCCCGGTTTTCGGGATGCTGAGGCGCGGCCGGGAACAGGGGTATGCGGTACTTCGCGGCGGCGTTCTTCTGGCCGGCCGCGACCCGTTCCAACGCGCCCTTGGCGGTGAGCGCCTTCAATACGACGTACATCTGTGACCGGGACACGCGGGTACGGTGCAACATCTCGGGGCGCTCCACGCTGTTCCAAGTGGTCCGCGTCTCGTCGTTGGCATCCTCGGCAAGAGCCACCAGGACGTGCGCCTCACGGTGCGTGAGATCCCGCGGCGCGCGGTCCAGCACATCAACGATCAGGCGGATTCCCACGGGTCTGCTTCTCTCCATCCTTCCGGCCAGGCGGCGCTATGCCGGGACTTCGAACAGCTCGGCTTGGGCGACAAGCGGCCGGTTGGCCCACACCACTTCCGTGCGGGCACCGTTGCCCTCGGCGGCGTTGCCGGTGCGGGTGGCGAGGGCGTAGCGGTGCCATCCCTCGTACAGCTCGGCGTACAGGGGCGAGTCGTAGCCGGACAGCATCACCGGGGCTCGGCATCGCCGCAGGGCCGCGGCGAGCGCCCGGTGTGCGTCCTCGTCGGGCATTTCGACGCGGTAGCCGTGGCCGTTGCGGGTCTCGTCGAGGTAGGGCGGGTCCACATACAGCAGCGCATCGGGGTTCGCCCCGTACGCCTCGATGACATCGAGGGCGGGGCGGCATTCCAGCGTCACCGCGGCAAGCCGGGCCGCCGCGGCGGCGAGGCGCCCGCGGTAGCCGTCGAGGTACACGGGCATCGGGGAGCTTCCCGCCTTGATCTGAAAGCGCCAACCGGTCTTGTCGAGCCGCGCCGAACGCCCCTGGGTGAGACGAACCCACACCCGGCGGGCGCGTTCGAGGTCATCGCCGGGCGACGCGGTGCCATAGGCGGCGATGTGCTCGGCACGGCTGTGCGGGGTGAGCGTGACCGCGCGGGCGAAGTCGTCGTACCGGTCGCGCAGCACCCGCCAGAACGTCACCAACTCGGCGTCGAGGTCGTTGACCGTCTCCATGCGCGACGGCGGCTTGGCGAACATCACGGCGAGCGACCCGGCGAACGGTTCGACGTAGTGGTCATGGGCCGGCATGAGCGAGACCAGCCACGGGGCGAGCTGGATCTTGCCGCCGAAGTATGGCACTGGCGGTTTCATGTCATGCACCATCCGGAATCACAGCCGCTGTCCTCGTCGGCGAACGGCAGCACGTCCACGCCATCGGGTATTGCGTCCTCGAGGGGACGGTTGAACCGGGTCAGGAACACCGGGTCCCGTTCCAACACGGCACGGCGCTCATTCAGCAACGCTTCGAGGTCACAGGCCCGTTGGAAGAGCTCAGGTTCCTCACGCCGCATGTCCGCCCACACCGAGGGGCGGTGAAACGGGCAGAACCAACAGGCACTCTTGGGCGGCATCGGGAGTCCCGCGGACCGGATGATCCGTACGCAGTCGGTTCGCCGTATGCCCAGGTCCAACAGGGGGTAGTCGATGCGCTCGTATGGCTCGGCGCGGCGCTTGTTGGCCCGTCCAATCTCGTCCACGCTGATCCCGATGCCGACCGTGGCAGGGTTGTCGCGGCTCGCGCCGCGCCGTTTCAGCTCCCGTGCGATGACCTTGATTTTGAAGTCGGCCGTACAGCTGCGGGTGCCGGGGGCACCGTTGGACATCCGTACCGGGATCGGCAGCGATCGTGAGCCCTCGCGGGTGAGGCGGCTGAACAGTGTCTCGGTGGTGCCGTCGCGGCGGATGCGCTCGACTTCGGTCAGCTCGATGCCGTGTTGTTCGGCGAACGGGCGGGCGTGCTCGGCGATATAGCGCAGGGTGCCGGGGTGCTCGGAGTCGTCGCCGACGTTGGCGAAGATGAAATGCCGGTACGGGATTTCCCCGCGGGAGGCGAGGACGAGCGCGGCCGTGGACTGCCAGCCACCGCCGAAAGAGAAGAACCGCAGTTCGTCAGTGGCCGTCGTCATCGGTGGCCCCCTCGGTCTCTGGCTTCCCTGCCGAGCCAGCCGCTTCCTCGGCGGCGAAGGTGTCGGCGATCTGCCGCAGGGTGCCGGGCACGATGTGCCGGGGCATGTTGCCGCTCATCTCGACTACGCCGTCATGCCCGACGAGGACGACGAGGGCGGCATCACCAGGGGCTATGACGCGGATGTTGATGTCGTCGGCGTTCACTGGGCATCCCCCTCGTCGTCGGTCTCCGTGGTCCACAACGGGGCGTCGGCGGGGTGCTCGGCGGCTTCCTCGTCGGCCGCGGGGGTTTGCTCGTGTTCGGGGGTCGGCTCGGCGGCGGCAGGCTCGCCCGTGGTCGCCTTGCGGCGGCGGACCGTGCGGGTCTCGCCCGTGGCGCCGTCGGTGAGTTCTTCCGCCGCGTACGGGACGCCGTGCAGCACATCGGATGCAATGAGGCGGCAGGCTTCGGCGGTGGCGCGGGCCAGCAGCATCGCCGTGGGCTGGCGCTTCCAGTTGTCTTTGCCGGTCAGCTGGGCGTCGCGGGCGCGTTCGATGGTCCATTCCGAGCTGTGGACCTCCGTCTCGCCCGCGCGCCTGCCGCACACGACGGCATGGGTGGCGGTGGTCTCCTCTTCCCAGATGGCGTGGCCGTGGGACTGGACGAGGGCGCGCATGGCGTTCGCGCGCATCGCCGGCGTTCCCTTGATGAGGTCGAAGGAACGCAGGGCGGCCATCGGCGACAGGCCCATCTCTGTACCGGTGAGGATGGCGGCGGTGATGGCAAGGTCGGCCATGTCGGCTTCGGTGCCGTCGGCGGTGAGGTAGAAGTCTGCGTACCGGTAGGCGGCGGCCTGCAGAGCTGTCTCCGGCCAGATGCCGGAGGCGGACGTTTTGTAGTCGAACAGAGCCACTTCGCCGAAGGGCAGAGCGGCCACTATGTCGAGCGTCCCGGCGTAGAAGTGGGCGCGGGAGCCGATCACGGCCTCTGTCAGCAGCGGGCGGACGGCCCAGTCGTCGAGGAAGTCGGCGCACGCGGAGACGTAGCCGTACAGCTCGTCGGGAACGTTCACGTCCTCGCCGCGGGAGAGCGCTTCGGCGTAGCGGTGGACTTCGGTGCCACGGACGGCCGCGGCGTTCCGTTCACGGAAGGGGGCGCGGCGGATCTCGTCATACGCGGTCTCGGCCTGGCCGGAGGCCACCAGCGGCGCGAGCGCGCGCCAGTGGTCCACCGCGTACCTGGCTGCGGACTTCGCCGCCCATGGGACGAGCGCGGGTTTGGGCAGACCGCCGCCGATGAGGGTGGTGACGCCGGTGACGGGCTCGCCGTCGAGTTCGTAGCGGTGTCCGCGGGCGATTTCCGTGCGAAGGAGGGTCATTGCGCTGCCCTCTTCCGAACGCGGGCGGTCGTGGTCATGTCGGCGTGGTGGGCGAGGTCGGCGGCAAGGCGCCGGGCGTCTTTCTCCGACAGGGCAAAGTCGATGGGCTGGCCAAGAGAGGCCACGACCGATTCGCGGATCGCGTCGAGCGCGGCGGCCGCGCTGTTAACGACGTGTTCGGGCAGCTCACGGGTCTCTTCGAGGCTGGCGAGTCCTTCCCAGGTGCGGCGCCGCCGGGCCACCTCGTCGAGCATCGCCGGGACCCATTTCGGGTCCTCGGCATGCTCGGCAGCGAGGGCATCGACGACGAGTTCGGCGATGCCGTCGGCCTCCAAGAGCACGCGCCGCCGGTCGTCGGCGAGCCGGACAGTAATCACACCGCCCCCTCTCGGCCTACGGTGTTCACGGTGAGGTATCCGGCGGCGAGCAGTCGCCTGCGGATGAGCCCGACGCCGCGCGGGGTGACGCGCAAGGTGTAGTGGGAGCACGGGCCGGTGATGGTGTGGCTGACGACGTGCTCGGTAGGGCGGAAGTGCGGCCGGTACTGGGCGTACGCGTCGTAGAAACGGTTCCCGCATGGCTGGTGCCGGGGAAAGATCAGGCCCTCATCGACGAGGAAGCCCCACAGCCACCGCTCACGGACTTCGAGGAGTTTGGCCACCTCGCGGACGAGCCGGTCGGAGTCGTGCGCGGCCATGTAGGCGTCATGCGCCTCCGCCTTCGGCTCCATTTCCTTGACTCGCTCGTCGGCGACGACGAGCGCACGGGCGGTGCGGACGAATTCCTCGGCGAGCGCGAGCACTCCAGACGGCTGGGACAGGTCGGGCAGCGTCGGCACGGCGCCGGGGGCGGTGTAGGTGCCGGTGCGGCGGATCTGCGGCAGGACCTCGTGCGTGATCCACCGTTTGAAGGTGCGTGCCTGCGGCTTGCGGGACCGCAGGATCAGCGAGTAGAGCCCCGGCTCGGTAACGATGTAGGCGTTGGGCTGTCGACGGCCGGTCGAATCGATGACTTCAGCAGTGCTGAACTCGTCGTCGTCCAGGCCGCGCAGGGCTTCGGTGGGATTGGTCAGGCCGAGGATGTCGAGGACGTCACGGGCGACCCACCACGGGGCGCCGTCGATCATGATGGTCCGTACGGTCTGGCCAGTGTCCGGGAAGGTGAACACTGCCGGGGTGGTCTCGCTGGGGCCGTGCATCATCGCTGCTGCTCCCCTTTCACGGTGACGGCCGCGCACTGCTGGCGCAAGGTCGCAGCGTGGGACAGTGCCGCCTCGGCGGCTCGTTCGATCTCGGCGGCGTACGTCGCGGCACGGTGCGGCGCATGCTCGGCGAGGGCTTCGACCCACCGCGCCGCCTGCTGTGCCCGGCTGAGCGCGTGGACCGCCTCTCGGGCCGTCAGGACCGAGTCAGCGGCAACGAGCTGCGTGGTGTGGACTTCGGTGTCTTCGCCGTCGCGGTGCGCTTCGACATACGAACTCGCCAGACGCCCCCGCAGCGCGACGAGTTCGGATGTGCTCATGGACGCATACGGCGCGCTCACCGGTCACCACCCACGTACCGGGCGTAGACGCGATGTTCGCCGTCTACGGTGCGCGCCGTCGCCTCGAAGGCTCCGGTTGGCCGGTAGGCGCACAGCCGTCCGTCACGGATCGCTTGTGCCGCGGCCCCCGCCTGGTCGGAGGTCTCCGTCCTACGCACCACAGCCCATTCGCCCGGTCGTTCCCTGAGCTGCTGAGCAGCTTCTACGTGGCCGGCGGATCTTCCCGGAACCGCCGGTGGCGGGCCCATGAACTCCGCGGCCGTGCTCACACCCCTCACTCCGCATACCCCCTGTCGTCTACCTGACCAATCGGTATGTTTTTCTATGTGAACACAGGGAGTTTCACATGTCACGAACGACATGTCTACGAAAAAGAACAAGAGAGGGTGGAGATAGCTGTCTCTCGTCTATAGTCGTGAACGATCTGTCTAGGGAAAGAACAACCCATTTTTCCCGGCGGTGAGACGAGCCGGCACACCTTCACCGAAGGAGAGAACGTGTGCTTATCAAGGCGACAGGAGGCGCAGCATGGCTGACGAGCAGCACGCAGCACTCTCCGACCTCGTACGGCGGCGGCGCGACGAACTCGGCCTAAGCCTGCGGTCTTTGGCAAGTTGCTGCACCGATCCGGAGACCGGCGAGCAACTGAAGTTCGGGTGGCTGCACAAGCTGGAGAAGGAAGAATCCGTCATCCCTCCGCAGCTTCCCGGACTGCGAGCGCTCGCGACTGGCTTGAAACTGCCGTTGAAGCTCGTTCAGGAGGCGGCCGGGGCTCAGTTCATGGGCATCATCTCGGAGGTCTGGAGCGAGGCCGGCGACGCGCGCGCCCTCGTGGCGTACTACGAGGAGCTGTCCGAACCGGAGCAACGCCAACTCAAGGCCCTCGTTGAAGCGTTCTCCCGGAACCGCGGCGACAACCAGTCACAGCACCGAAGTTGACGACCTTCGGCATTTTGCCGTAGTGGATTGTCATACCCCCCAGCTAGTGTCAATCGAGCCATCGCCCTTTGGGCTACCGATCTGCGCGCATGCGCGCCAGACCCGCGCTGGGGGGTCACTTTGTCCACTCCTGTCGTCCGTATCGAGTTCAAAGACGACATGCCGTCCGGAAAGTACGCCGTTCCTGTGGAAACCGACGGCGAACTGGTCTGGCACGTCCGCCCCGGGGCCATGCGCAAAGAGGCAGTCGACGAAGTCGCCGCGATCCTGTGCCACCTCGCCCAGCACGGATGGCAGCAGCGCTGGGCAAGCCAGCCCACGACCGAACTGCACCAGGCAGACAAGGCCACCCAGGACCCCGCGCACCCTTTCACCCTGCGCATGGAGACGCGACACGACCTGCCCCGCAGCCGGCACGCAGCACTCCTTGAAGCCGACGGCGAACTGGTCTGGTGCGTCCGCCCCGGCGTGATGCGCACAGAGTTCATCGAGGACGCCGCGCTCGCGCTGGGCTACCTCGTACAGCACGGGGCATGGGCCCAGGACTGGACTCCCAGCGACCGCTGACCAGCATCATGAACCGGCCTGCCGCACTGACGCGGAGACACTGAGGCACCCCCGTCCGCCCTGGGACCAGCAGCACTCGGCCGCCCAGCACTCCCGCCGTGGGTTCGCCGGGACCGGCAGAACGAGTCCTCGAAATCATCAAAAGGTATTGCACGGCTTCCATTTCCGATGTAACGATGTGCCGTATGAGCGCCCCAACTGGCGGCACGGGCCGCAAACTCACCAAGAACCCGCTCGGGCCTTCCGGCGACCAAGTACGCCGTAACATCACCCGCCTTCGTAAGGCCAAGGGGTGGGACAAGAAAGAGCTCGCCCGGCGCGTGACCGACCTGGGACGCCCCATGCCCGAACTGGCAATCGGCCGCATCGAGGCTGGCGCCCGACGCGTGGATGTGGACGATCTCGTCGCCCTCGCCGTCGTGCTCGGAGTGAACGTCTCGGCGCTGCTGCTTCCCCCAACCGACTACGACCGCGAGCAATGCGGCGTGACCGGGGCGGGCGAGGTGAGCCAGAGCGTGGCGTGGGACTGGGCGGACGGACAGCGCCCGCTGGCGTACGGCAGCGACCCTGGCGCCACGCATCTCCAGTTCCTCATGCACGCGCGCCCCGCCGGGCGCCGCATGGCGGAGATGCCGCCCATGTCGCACGACGAGAAGGGGGAGGCGTGACCACGAAGGCAGATTCCCGCAGCTCAGCGCGGCAGGAGCTCATGTCCATCGACGAAGTGGCCGCGTTCCTGCGGAAGCCAAAGAGCTGGGTCTACGGGAACTGGCGCAGCGAAGGCATCCCCTTCAAGAAAGTCGGCAACCAACTCCGCTGCCGGCCAGCGGACTTGGACGACTGGCTCGACCGACAGATCCCGTGATCACACGCCGTTCTGTCGAGCCCCTGAGAACCACAGGCCGGGCATCCGCCCGGCCTGTCGGCGCAGAGAGGACAGTGATGGCCACGACGAAAGGCAGCACCGCGCCGAAGCGCGGCAACGGCCTGGGGAGTACCCCGGTCGAAATTCCGAGGAAGGGAAGGCCGAACACCTGGGGCGTCCGTACTCCTCTCCACTTCGACAAGGCGCAGGGCAAGAAAGTCCGCTACTGGATCGGACGGGAGTACGAGAACAAGACCAAGGCGGACCGTGCCCTCCGCAAGTGGATCAACGACTACGAGGCCGGCAACGTCGCCCCGAGGTCTGACATCAAGCTCGGGGAGTGGCTGGACCGCTGGTTATCGAACGTTCAGGTGGAGGAGACCACTAAGGCTGGGTACGGGCCAAAGATCCGCCTCCACATCAAGCCGCACCTTGGCACCAAGAAGGTGCAGGAAGTCACGGACGACGACCTCGATGCCCTGTACAGGATGCTGGAGAGGACGCCGTGCCCCACGAAGCGCGACGGCAAGCCACTCGGCGCATCCTCGGTGCGGAAGATCCACGACATCCTGTTCCAGGCTCTGGAAGCGGCGGTCGAAAAGGACCGCCTCACAAAGAACCCCGCGAGGACAGCCAACCCACCGACCGCGCGGAAGATCAAGGCTCAGGTCCCTGACTTCCCCACCCTCACCGACGAGGAGACCGCGGACTTCCTCTCCGATATCTGGAAGCCCTGTGGGGGCCGTAGATGTGGCGATTTTCACCACTGCACCCGAGACTCCGCGCTGTGGACCACATACGCCGCGAACGGGCCCCGCCGAAGTGAAGCGCTCGGAATGATGAAGGACCTCATCCACTGGGATGACTGCGCGATCGAGCTGGACTGGGTCGTCGTCGAAGTGGGCAACACCTACGTCCTGCGGAGACTGACCAAGGACGGAGACGACAAGCCCGTCATCTATGCGGATCAGGCCCTCATGAACGTTCTAAAGCGCCAGGTAGAGCGCGTGGAGATCGAGCGAGACCGGGCCGGGGACCTCTGGGTCGAACACGGGCTGATCTTCCCGCGGGACACCTACCGCCTCCGCAAGGATGGTCCACCGCCGGGCGGCCCGCAGGATCCGGAGAAGGTCTCCGCTCGCTGGCGACGGACCCGAGAGCGGCTGAAGCTCCCCGAGGACTTCCGGCTTCACGACTGGCGAGGAAGCCGGATCACGAACGACCTGGAAGCGGGCGAGAACCCCGTTGAGGTCTCGGCCAACGCACGGCATCACTCGCCCGGCTACACGATGGAGCGGTATGGCCGACGGCGCCCTGACAACGCGCGCCGACTGGCTGCCAGCGGCGCGAGCCGCATCGGGCTCACTCGGATCGCATGATCCCGGGCCACTGGTCACGCGCCGAAGCGGCTGATGCGTTGGTCACACGGTTGGTCACGCGAGACCCTGAGAAATAGAAAAACCCCTGATAAACAGGGGTCTCTCTGAGTGCGCGAGGGGGGAGTTGAACTCTCCTCTCGCGCACTCTTGTTTTTATCCTATGACCAGCCAAAATGCCTTCGGGACCTCACCTCTTGGCCTCGCCCGTTGTTGTCTGTGACCTGGCCTTTTCCGGGTGTTTCTGGGTGCTGTTGGTCATGCGTTGGTCACGCGATTCCCGTGCCCGACCAGCTCTTTTCCCGAAGCGTTGGACACGCTGCCGGTGCGGCTCGTCGCAAGAGGGCGTCGGCGGCTGACGCTTCGCCGCGGCTTACGGCAGTTCTGTGCGTGGGCGTAGACGACGGCGGCCGTGGCCAGTCCGCGGCTTTCCCAGTTGTGCCGTACGAGTCGCTGGATCTTCATGCCGTGGTGGCGGGCCTCCCATCCCCGGACGCTGCGACCGGTGATGGTGGCCACCCGTTCCACGCTGCCGATGGTTTCGCCGTGCAGCCTCACCAGCCATTGCCCCTCGAAGGAGGATGCGAGCTGGGCGAGGGTGTACCCGTCTCCGAACTCGTGGGACATGTCCACGGTCCGGACGACTCGCTCGGCCTCTTCCGGTTCGATGCTCAGCGTCTCGTGAGGCGAGGGCGAAGCGGCTGCCGTTCTGTCGTCCGGGGGCGTGGTGGTCGACGTCTCCTCGTCGCTCGGTGCCGCCTGGATGGCGGCAGTGCGGATGGTGGCCACTAAGTCGGCTGCGATGCGTTCGATGCCTTCGGGGCATCCGTCGAGGTGGTCTTCGCCGTCGGGTAGCGGCCGGCCGCGGCGTATGGCGTCGGCGGCGAGCTCGGCGCAGTGGGCGAGGGCGGTGGTCAGTTCGAGGATGCGGTCCGCCTCGCTGCTGTCGCCCGTGGGCTTCGGCAGCCTGATCACTCGCGGCGTCGCGGTGGACGGGTCGCGGCGGCGCTCGGCGACGCGGGCGCGGTACGCCTTGGCCTGGCAGGCGCGCGAGCAGTAGACGGCGGGGCGCCCGGTGCGAGCGCGTGGCCGCTTGGGGCCGGTGCACACGGGGCAGGTTTCGGAGTGGGTTGCGGCAGGCATGGAGTCCCCCAGCATGTTTCGTCACGCGTGTTGAATCGGGCCGCCGACGAAGTCGGCGCGGGAATGCGGTGGTACTCAACAGCGGAGCCCCGTCCGGTACTTCGGACGGGGCCCGGTGCGGGTGCCGAGTCAGCCGCGCCGCGGTGGTGCGGTCTCCGTGGGAAGGGGGCCGGGCGTGAGGTGGGACGCACAGTCAGGGCAGGCGTAGAGCGTCACTCCGGGGCCGCTCGCTCCCTCGATGTATCGCACAGCCACGGGGGCGGCCGTCTCGCGCCCGCAGCGGCAGCAGGCGGTCATGCTCTCACCGCCACGTGCAACGTGCGGCTACCCGGGCGGACGTGTACGCCGTGGATGGTCGTCGGGCCGACGTCGATGCCGCGTAAGGCCATGTCGAGGGCCCAGCGTCGTTCGGCCTGTGCCCGGCGCTTCGGGTCGTCCGGGCGCTTCTTGGGGGTGCTGAGGACGTAGGGGCGTATCGGGCTGAGGGTGTCCCGGAACGTTCGGTTGTCGGCCGCGTCGCGGGCGTATGGGCTCTTGTGCTCCGGCAGTGGCCGGCTGGACTGAGGGGAAGGAGTAGGCGCTGGTTCCGGTGCGGGGGTGGAGGTGGGGGTGGCGCGGTGCTTCCCGCGGGCGGGGAAGAGCAGCGAGCACAGGCGCACGAAGGCGCGCGCGATAGGCTCGGGCATGTTCGTCAGCTCCTTCATAGCTGATGGGCACACCGCCCCGGTGACGACCTTGCCCGTCGTTGCCGGGGCTTCCTTATAGACGAAGCTATACCAGTAGTCTCTAGCCGTACATGCTCGGGACTATACGTATAGAGCCGAGCAACGTGGAACCTAGCGCCCTACCCTCTGAGGCATGAGCGACTATGGGCCGGACGACGAGATCGTTCACGGCGGGCCAGTACCGGTATATGTGCAGATCGCTGGGGTGTTGCGCGCCCGTATCCAGCGCGGCGACTGGCAGCCCATGCGTCCCCTCCCGGGCGAGCAACGTCTCGCCGACGAATTCGGCGTCGCCCGCATGACGGCCCGTAAAGCTGTCCGGGTGCTTGCTGACGAGGGCACAGTGTTCGTCGTTCCTCAGCGTGGGGCCTTTATCTCTGCGCCGGGAAACCCAGCCCCGGGCGCATGACCTAGGCAGACGGTGGCCCCGATCACATCCACACGGTGTGATCACCGCCCCGCCACTCGATCAAGTCGCGATCTTCGAGAGACACAGTGTCGGGATCGAGACCGGCCCGCCGTAGAAATTCAAGAAGGTCGACGCTGCTGTACGCGAGACCGAGGATTTCACCCCGGATGGTGACTCGCCTGCCACCGGTGGGGGACGGCGGGTGTACGACGATGGGCGGCCGATCAGCCACACCTCCAGCGTCCCCCAGCTCACCCACCAGTGCATCCCGCGGACGACTCCGTCCGCCGCGCGGCGTGCGTGGCGGGCGGAGTCTGCGGTGGGTCCTACGCCGGGCTTGCGGTAGGGCCCAGGCAGTCTTCCAGCAGGGCGAGGAGCTCAGCCGAGGTCTGCGGGGTCGGTGTTGGCTCCGCAGAGCACCACAGCGACCGACTCGCCAGGAGCGGGGGTGTAGGCACCCGAGGTCAGGCCAGCCACGGCAGTTGCCGCGGCGTGCTCGACGGCCAAACGTCGGTGATCCCAAAGCAACTGGCGGGCGGCAATGATCTGCTCGTCGGTCACCAGGACGGAGCGCACGTCACCGGACACGGCCGCGTGCAGCGCCATGCGGGAGGTGCGGCGCGCCCCTAGTGAATCTGCAGCCACAGAGTTCACGTCGACGTCCACCACGTCCCCGGCCTTGATAGCCGCGTTCAGGGCACGGCAGGTCTCCGGCTCCACAGCGATGACCCGGATGTCGTGCTGGGCAGCGGCTGCGGCCACTCCGGCGAATAGGCCACCGCCGCCGACGGCAACGACGATCGTGTCAACGGGCGGGGTGTCCGTGCGGGTGGCGATCTCTTCCAGCAGGGTTCCGGCGCCGGCCGCGATGTACGGGTTGTCGTACGCATGGGAGGGCAGGGCGCCCGTCTGCTCGCCGTAAGCCGCGGCGGCTTCGGCCGCATGGTGGTATGCGCTCCCGGTGAGATTCACGGTCGCCCCGTATGCCCGCAGGCGGTTGACCTTCACCGGCGGTGCGGTCTCGGGCAGGAACACCGTCGCGGGGATGCCGTGCTGGGAGGCGGCCCAAGCGCAGGCCAGTCCCGCGTTTCCGCCGGAGGCGATGACAACCCCGGATTTGGGCATAGTGCCGTTTGCGAGGTGGGCGGCGGTGAAGTTGTACGCGCCACGAGCCTTGAACGAGCCGGTGTGCTGCATGTGCTCCAGCACCAGCCAGACGTCCGCCTCTCCGAAGGCCCCCGGGTCAGCGGGGGTGAGGGTGACGGGTCGCACCTTGCCTCGGATACGTTCCGCGGCCTGGACGACGTCCTTGTAGTCGATGTGGTCGATGGTGTCGGACACAGAATCAGCTCCAGTAGACGAGATGGCCAGTGGAAGTCAGGCCGAGGAAGAACGCGAACGCGATGCGGCGGCGGCCGGGGTTCGGTTCGACGGCATGGAAGTGAGTCGGATTGAACAGCAGTCCCTCTCCCAGCTGCGGAGCCAGGCGGAGTTCCTGGTAGCCGTCGACCACTTCCGGGCGGTAGCCGTATGCCTGGCGGTGAGCTTCGTCCGTCGGGTGCCAGCGCCGCCGCCACACCCGGGTTTCGCCACCCAAAGAGGGGACGGCCACCCACACATTGAACGCGAGCTGTGCGATGACCTTCTGGTCGAAGAGGCCGGCAGGGTACTCGCGTACCACCTCGTCGTAGTGGATGAGAGCCCCGTTGTTGATCTCCCTCAACGTCCCTCCGAACGCGGCGCGGCCACCAATCGTTGCAGGGCCGATCGCCGCTCCCCACGCCTGCCCCAGGCGTTGCAGAGCTACCGCCACCGGATCGCAGTGCAGACCTGCGCGCGCCCAGGCGGCACGTGCCTCATCGGTGGCCTGCCAGTACCGGTCAGCGTCCAACTCGCCCCCGCCAGTGCGGTAGTCGTTCAGCGCCGGCCCGAACCGAGCGATCTCCGTTGCCATCCGTGCCGGGTCGTAGGTGCCGACCGGCAGGGCCTCAACGGCCTTGACAGCTTCCGCACACTCCTGCGGGCTCAGTAGGCCCGGGACCCGCACCGCGCCTGCTGTGCCTGCGGCAAGCGCGGCCAGATGCCCGTCGGTGAACGCTCCGGCATCGATCAGGGTGAAGAGTGGATCAGAGATGATGGCGTTCATTTTCTCTTCCTCTCAGTTGTTTTCGTGGACGCTGGCGAGACCCTCCGCGCGATGGACCCCACGCTGCCGCGTTCTCCAGCCCCGCTGTCGGGGCCTATGCGTGCGGACGGAACCAGCTCTCCGGGGGGGGAGTCCGGGGTCCCGCCCGGTGGAAGAGCACACCGGGCGGGACCCGTTTCCCTCACCGCGCTGCCGTCATGGCGCGGCATCCGTGAGGGGAGTGCCGAGGACAATCCCCGCTGGACGGACCGGGGCGAGAGCTGAGCCCGTCGGCTCAGGCGGGACACCGTCTGTCCCTGCTCAAGGCTTGTCCGGTCGGGGGAAGTCGTGCGGGCGGGGCGGCCGGAAGGTACGCCACGGCGGCCCCGCCCTGGTCTACGTCGGCGGGGTGTCGTCCGCCGTCCGGTCGGTCATGGAGGCGCCCTTCGACGGGTCCGGAACGTCGTTGGCCGCTGTCTGCATGGCGTCGATGCACTGATTGAGGCCGCGCAGCATCTCCGCCAGTTCATCCTCGGTCAGCTCTGCCACCCACGCGGTACGGGCCTTGGCCTCTGCCCGCCTTCGGTCAAGATGCCGGTACACCTCCCGGTACCTCACGTGGCGGTTCCACGCTTGCTCGCCCCGGTCCCGCAGCCGCGACCAGGCACCCGCGCTCACAACTCCGCCAGCTTCAGAGTGCGGGCTAGCTTCGCTGCCGTGCTGATACCGACGCGGCCGAGGTTGATCCGGAGTTTGCCGTCGGCGGTATCGCTGAGCGTCATTTCCGGGAACGCCATACCTACGTCAGCGAGGGCAAGTTGCAGATCGCGGTAGGCGCAGGCTGCCGCCTGGCTGTCCGTGCATGCCTCGGTCGTCATCACCGATCCTCCAAGGCCACCGGGAGACCAGCGGCGAGGGCGCACTCGGAACAGACGGTGATGTCGACGCGGCCGGGGACGGGGACCGCGGGACGGGCCAGGGTGTAGCCGTGGTGGCAGACCGGGCAGGCGTGCCCGGCGATCGCGGGGACGGGCCATTTCTCCCGCGGCGGGACCACGACATCCGCGGCGCTCACTGGACACCTCCGAGATTGGCGTAGGCGTCGAACTTGGACGAGTCCCATTGCGCCGGATCACCACTGCGGTCAGCGATCGCGCGAGCCTCCGCGCTTATCGGCCCGGTAAGCACGTGGGTGGGTGCGTCCATCGTGGTCCTGATGTTCGTGAGGTACTGCTCCTGGTACGCGTTCGTTGTCATCGCGACCTCAACTGCTCACGGCGATAGGTGGATTGACGTGTCCGTCCGCACGGGGGACGTAGAGGGGCACGCCAACTGCGAGCGATTAACCGTCAGTTGATGATTCATGGCCGACGATTCGTCACCGCACTGGCAGGATGCACCCATGGAAGTGATGGTCGCAACCTTGGAATTAAAATCCGCACAACTAGAACTCCAGTGCTGTGGACCTCCAGCCCCGCATGCGGGCACACTTCACCCGTGAACACACCCGATGACCCCGCAAAGGGGGTCAGTCACCCCGCGCCGTACCCGAATTGACCCACACGAAGGGCAGGTCACAGATGGCGACCGTTCGTCTCGTCCCCACCGTCCGTCGACGGCGGCTCGGCGGTACCCTGCGCAGGCTGCGCAACGAGGCCGGCGTGTCGATAGACGCCGTATCGGAAGGCATGGCGTGGGACCCGAGCAAGCTGAGCCGGATCGAAAACGCCAAGGCGCACTTGCCCGTAAAGGACGTGGCCCGACTCCTCTCGCACTACAAGGTGACCGATTCGGCTGTGATCACAGCCCTTGAAGGGCTCGCCCAGGACGCCAACAAGACCGGTTGGTGGACGACATACGGGAACGTCGTGGCCGACGGATATAAGGATTACATCGGGCTCGAAGAGGACGCCGCGTCGACGCACATCTACGCGCAGGGCCTTATCCCCGGACTCCTCCAGACCGGCGCGTACGCCCGCGAGATCATCGCCGGTACGGCCCCACACCTCGCACCGGACGATGTGGCCGCACTCGCCGAGGTACGCAAGAAACGTCAGGCGATCCTCACCGACAGCAGCCGCCCGAACGGCCCCCTCAAGCTGTGGGCCGTCATCCACGAGGCCGTACTCAGCTACAGGTCAGCGGCTCAGCCGTCACTGATGCGGGAACAGCTTCGCCACTTGCTCGACATGACCGATCTGCCGAACATGACCATCCAAGTCATGCCGAAGGACGCCCCCGCACACCCCGGAATGGTGGGCCCCTTCCACGTCGTAAGGTTTCCCTCGCCGTGGCCCACAGTGATCAATCTGGAGAACATTCGGGGCGGCTACTTCGTCGAGGGCACAGACGACGTGCAGGCATTCGAGTCGGGGTTTGAGCTGATCGTTGCCGCCGCTCTTCCCGTGGATGACTCCCGGGAGACCATTAAGAAGATCATGGAAGGGACACCCTCATGAGCACAGAAGACCGTTTCGCGCCCGACCTGACGGGCGCCGCCTGGGTGAAGTCGTCTTACTCCGACGGCGGACAACAGTGCGTGGAGGTCGCCGTGAACCTGCCTGGCCTCGTGCCGGTCCGAGACAGCAAGACCCCTGAGGGCCCGGCCCTCATCTTCCCCCTGGCTGCTTTCGCCGAATTCATCAACGCTGCCGCCGGCGGCAAGTTCGGCGCGGTCTGAACCCCTCCCGCGCCAACACGCGAGGCCCGCCCCCAGGTGAGTTGGGGGCGGGCCTCGCTCGTACGTGCGCATCAGGACCCTACCCAGCGATGCCGGGAACGCAAGAACGCGCCCCGGCTCCGGCACGTGGCCGGAGCCGGGGCGTCACGTGGTTCAGCAGGAGTCGTGATGCCACTGGCTGCCCTCGCGGGCCCACGGCTGCGCTGTCTGGTTCAGCTTCGGGAGACCTTCGATGTCGTAGCTGACGCGTGCGAGGTTCCCGGCGAGCTGGTCGACGTGGATGTTCACGGCCTTGTGCTGGCCATAGTCTTTGGCTGCTTGTCGGAGTACCCCTGCGTAGACGATCTTGTCGACCTTCGCGCGGCAGCTCTTGGAGAGCATGGCGTGGGCGGCGTCGGCGTTGGGCTTGAAGTAGGCCGTGGTGTAGTCGGCGACCGCGCGTTTCAGAGCTGCCTCCTGGCTGCTGCCTTTCGGTTTGGCCGGGGTGGCTGGCTTCATGCTGGCTGGGGTGGCTTTGCTCTTGGCTGTATTGGGTTCCTTGTCGGTGTCGTTTCCCGAGCACGCGGCGAGGCTGATCAGGAGCATGGCGGCCACGGCCGTGGTGGTTCGGGTGCGCATAGGTCCCCCCAGAGGTATGCGATATCAAGTTGAGGCATCATGCGCGCTGTTGGGCTGCCCTGTCCCGAACTCAGCCGCATCGGTGCCCTCTCTCGTACCGAAAACGACAGAGCCGCCCCCGCTCCGGCGCGGTGGCCGGAGCGGGGGCGCGGTGATTACACGCTGTGCTGGGTGTGAGAGGCGAGGTGGCTACGGAACCGCGGTCACGGATTCCCGCCGACGGTCGGGGCCTCCGTGATACCCGGGCCATCGCTGCCCGTGCCCGCAGCCGCGATCGACGTGAGGACGGAGAGGAGTGCGGCACTGCCAGCCAGGGCGAGGCCGCGTTCCCACGGGACATGGAGGATGTCGGTGGAGTCGAGTCCGAGTTCGGCGATGAGGGTCTGGGCCAAAGTTCGGATGGCGCGCTCGGCAGCGGCGGCCCAGAATCGACAGGTTGTGAGGTTGGCTGTTGCCATGTGCAAGGCTCCTGTTCAGTCGGTCACGTCGAAGTCGTAGCGGTGGCCGAGGGCTTGCAGGGAGCGGTGGCCGGGGATGCCATCGGCGTCGCGGCCGGTGTAGCCGAGGAGACGTTGCCATGCGGCGTACGCGGCGATGGTCTTGGTGCCGAAAGAACCGTCTCCCCACGTGGCGTCGAGCAGCCCTTCAGCGATGAGGGCGTGTTCGACGTACTCGACTTCCGTTTTGTGGGTGGTGTGTCCCTGTGCGGCCTGCGGATCCCTGCGTGCCGCTTCGCGGAGGTGAGCCACGCTGACGGCCGAGATGACACCGTTCGCGTTGGTGGCAGGCTTCGTGTCCGCCTTTCCGTCTGGCTGGGCGCCGAGGCGGTGGGCGATGCGGGCGCGCATGTCCGGCATGCCGAAGCTGGGGTCGATCTTGGTATTCGTCCACTCTTTGTGGCCGATCACGGATTTCGTGGTCCAGCTGTGGGCGCGGCAGATGGCGGCCGCGATGCGTTCGATGGCGTCGAGTTGTTCGGCGGGCCAGGGGTCTTCACCGTCGCCGAGGTTGATGCATTCGAAGCCGTAGAAACGGGCGTTGCCGTCGGTGTCGTTCTCGGTCGGCCGCGGTGGGGCCTGGTCGTAGTCCTCGGCGATGACCGCGCTCAAGACGTCGCTGTCGCCGCGGCCGGCGTGGTTGGCGCGGCCGTTGCCGACGAGGTGGACGGTGCCGGTCTTGTCAACGACGCCGTGGCAGAGGGGGCCGGGCAGGTCGTCGTATCCGTCCCAGCACATGGCCACGGTGGCGTCGGTGCCGCGGGTGACGGTGTGGTGGATGACCACACCGTGGACTGGCCCCCAGGGGCCGTGGCCGGCGCGGTTGTGGTTGCGCCAGCCGGGGTGTTCGACGACGGTGACGCCCTCGGCGCGCAGTGCTGTGACGAGGGTGTCGGCGGACAGGGGTGTGGCCATTGCGGCTCCTATCTGGTCGGGGTCTCGGGTTTGTCGCCTGCGTTGCCGTCTTGCACGTCCGGGGCGGGCTCGTCGGCAGGCGGTGCGGGGAGCCGGCCGCGGAGTTCGCGGAGGTCTTCTTCGAGGCGGCGGATGCGGTCGAGGAGGTCGGGCGGGATCACTGCCACGGTTCAGCTCCCGTCGTTGTTGCCGATGGCGCCGCGGGTGGCGGCGTCGAGGGTGAGGGTGGCGGTCTCGGGCTGGCTGCGTTCCGGGGCGCGTACGGAGAAGCCGACGACGCGATAGCGGCCGGTGGTGAAGCCGGAGGTCCAGACGTCGGCGATGCGCAGTCGGATGGTGGCGCCAAGGATGGCGGGGGTGAGCTGGGCGGCTTCGAGGTTCACCGTGATTTCGGGGACGATCTCGCGTGTCCAGGCTTCGGTGAGGTCTGCGGTGGCGTGCTCGTCGAGGGCCGTTTTGGCAGTGATGGTGGTGTAGTCGCTGGTGCCGTCCAGGCGAGGCCATCCGGCGTCGATGGCACCGGTGATGTGCAGCGGCGTGGACATGAGCGGCCGGTTGGTGGTGCTGTTGGTGGCGCCGCGGGACTGCCAGTGGGTGGCGCGGGTGGTGGCGTCGTAGGGGAGCCTGTACGACATGACCGGGCCGGGGTAGTCGAGTACAGTCTCGGCGCGGCCGCGGCTGGTGGTGATGCGGGGGTGGCCGAGCTGGAGTTCCTTGATCCGTTCACCGGTGTCGTTGCGGTAACAACGTATGCGCCACTCGAAGCCGTTTTGTACGGCGGCGAGCTTGTCGAGAAGCTCGCGGATCTTGGGCAGGTCGTAGTGGCTGTACTTCCGCGTCCGCTTCACCCCGGAGGTGTCGGTGCCCAGACGGATGCCGATGTCGCCGCCGTCGGTGGATTGCGCGAAGTCCACCAGGCGGCGGGCGATCACGAACTGGTCCTCGTCGGTCGCGGTGACATCCGCTGTGAGTAGCCGGTGGTCCAGATAGCTGTCGAACGTGCCGGCCTGGATCTCGGCTTTCGCCGGCGCCCCGCGGGCGGTGGAGCCAAGGGCGGTGGTCCAGATGATGCCGCCCCACCAAATCGCACGGTCCCGTGAAATCCACACGGCGGTACGGCCGGGGACCACAGCGGCTTTGATGCGGTCGGCGGTGGCGCGGTCCGGTGCGGTCAGCGTGCCGGTCATGGTCCCGGTCTTGCCGATGTAGTCCTCGAAGGAGACACCCGATACGGGCAGGGCGTCCAGGACCCGGTCCGTAGAGAGGTCGCAGAACAGGGCCCGGTACTGGGCGGTCATGCGCCGATCCAGATCAGGCAGAGGTTGGAGTAGGAGCCGGGGATGTCGGTGACGCGAGCGGCTGTGTGCAGCTGCATTTCGATGTAGTCGCCGGCGCTCAGGTAGGCGCCGATCGAGCCGCCATGGCCCTGGCTGCCGCTGGAGTCGGCGACGTACGAGAGCTGCCACTGTGAGGCGCCGCCGTTGCGGATGATGCGCGCGTGGGCGTCTTGTGCTCCTTGGGGCCAGGTCTGCTGGGCGGTGATCAGATACAGGCCGCGGACCGGTGCGGTGAGCCGGGAGCGGTGCGATGCCGTCCACATGCCGGCGTCGGATTCCACGCGGGCGGCATCCCACTGCACCGCCACGTAGCTGCCGCCGGCCAGGTTGTAGGCGGCGTTCTTGAGCACCTGCGCGTAGTGGCGTTCGACCACGGGGCGCCAGGTTCTGCCGTCAAAGCGCTCTGGCTCGCTGCCGTTGTCGCGGTACTGGCCGCGGTAGGCGCCCGCGGCGTTGGCCTGCGGGATGATGCCGCCGACGGCGACGGTGTAGAGGCGCACGTCGGTGGTGGCGGCGGGGAAGTCGAGGCCTCCGGATCCGGCGGATACCCGGGCGGCGACTTCCACTCGGTACAGGGCCAGCGCCCCTGCCGGTAGCGGGGGTGGGACGGGGGCGGCAGCGGGGGTGCCGGGGATGATCTCGACGGTGGCGCGGACCTGTCCGGAGGCGTCGTGGGCGGCGTCGTAGACACGGAGGACCACCAGGTCGGTGCGGGGGTTGTCGGGGTCGCCGTCGGCGAACGTGAGGGTTTCGTCCGCGGTGACGGCGACCGGGTAGGCGCCCTGGATCGTGCTTCCCTGCACGATGGCGCGGCCGGTGCCAAGGTTTGCGGTCATGGCGCCGGTGGCGGTGAGGGCGAAGGGGTTGCCGCCGGGGATCACGCCGTGCTGGGTGGTGAGTTCGGCGGCTGGGGCCATGGTTCCCAGCGGCGTCATGCGGGAGTCATTGCGGGTCTGTCCGCCCGCGGCGTCTCCGCGGTTGGTCAGCCATGCCGCCCGTACGGTCATGCAGGTCTCTCCCTTGCTGGTTGGGGGTCACCACCAGGCGGAGCGCCACAGGACTGTGAGGGCGCCGGAGGTGTTGAATTCCTCTGCGCGGAACGTCAGCTGCGAGGGGCCAGGGGGCAGGATGAAGGCCTGCTCGGGGTAGCTGCGCGTGGTGGCGGAGTTCGCGCGCGGCGCGGTGCCGTTGAGGATGACGGTGCCGTCGCGGGTGTCGATGACGAGCCGGTCGGTGGCCGTGAGGGTGAGGTCGTATTCGAGGACGGCGCCGGTGGCCTGGTGGGTGATCGCCGGCCGGATCACCGGGCCGGTGATGACCAGCGTCGGGTAGGTGTCGGCGTCCCCAGTGTTGTCGACGATGACTGCGCCGGGGGTGGCGGTGCCGCCCCAGTCGAGGTCCCATTCGACACCGGGCGGCGGGTCACCCTCGTGCCAGTCGAGGCCGGGCTCGGGGGTCGGTAGTCCAGTGCGGGCTACCTGCTCGGCGACTTCGTACCGGCGGGGGTCCGCACAGGTCCACTCGATCGAGCCGGTCGGGTTGCCCCAGGTGTATGTCCGGTCTGCCGGCAGGGCACGGCGCGTTATTCGCCCCCACAACAGTCGCCGAGTGCTGGCGAGTTGAATGACGAGAGGCGCCTCCTCCTGCCGTAGGGCGGTGGCGCGTCGGAAGCGATCGAGCACGTCGGGGAGGCCGGCGATGCCTCGGTCGTCGACGAGGAAGTCGAAGGTCAGGACGCGTGGCTCGGCCTGTAGCTGGCCGGGCCACGCGCCGTG
>NZ_JBIAWT010000025.1:0-35916 GCF_042895955.1 Streptomyces sp. NPDC001339
GGGTGCGGTGGAGTTTTTGCGGCGGCGTGGTCTGGGGTTGTTGGCGCCGGGGGTGGCGGTGGCGGCGTTGGGTCGGGCTGTGGGGTGTGGGGATGTGGCGGTGACGGTGGCGGATGTGGACTGGGGGCGTTTCGTGCCTGCGTTCACCTCCTCGCGTACCAGCCCGCTCCTCACCGAACTCCCCGAGGCCAAATCCCTGTTGGAGGTGGACGGGCGGCAGCAGGACGGCGCCGGTCCGGTGGGGGTGGGCTCCGGACTCGCCGACCAGCTGGCCGGTCTGCCGGAGGCCGAGGCCGACCGGCTGCTCGTCGAACTCGTGCGCGCCCAGGCCGCCGCCGTCCTGGGACACACCTCCCTCGACGCCGTCCAGCCGGACCGCGCGTTCAAGGACCTCGGCTTCGACTCGCTCACCGCCGTCGAACTCCGGGACGTGCTGGGCGCCCGCACGGGACTCCGGCTGCCTGCCACCCTCGTCTTCGACCACCCCACCCCGGCCGCGCTCGCCGCTCAGCTCCGTACCGAGGTACTGGGCGACCGGGGCGCCGGGGCGGCACTCGCCGTACGGACCGCACGGACGCAAGCGGCACTCACCGAGGACGAACCCATCGCCGTCGTGTCCATGAGCTGCCGCTACGCCGGTGGCGTCCACTCGCCCGAGGACCTGTGGCGCCTGGTGCTGGCGGGTGAGGACGCGGTATCCGGCTTCCCCGCCGACCGGGGCTGGGACACCGCCACCCTCTTCGGGACCGATCCCGGAGAGCAGGGCTCGGTGTCCGTCCGCGAAGGCGCCTTCCTAGACGGCGTCTCGGAGTTCGACGCGGGCTTCTTCGGGATCTCGCCGCGCGAGGCGCTGGCCATGGACCCGCAGCAGCGGCTGCTGCTGGAAATCTCGTGGGAGGCGTTCGAACGGGCCGGTATCGACCCGGTCTCCGCCCGTGGCACCCGGACCGGCGCCTTCATCGGCACCAACACCCACGACTACATGAACCTGCTGCTCGGCTCGGCCGAGGACCTGGAGGGCCACCTCGCCACCGGCAACGCGGCGAGCGTCGTCAGCGGCCGTCTCGCCTACGCCTTCGGACTGGAAGGCCCCGCCGTCTCGGTGGACACGGCGTGTTCTTCCTCGCTGGTGGCCCTGCACCTGGCGGTGCAGTCGCTGCGCCGTGGCGAGAGCGAGCTGGCGCTGGCCGGCGGTGTGACGGTGATGGCCACGCCGGGCACGTTCGTGGAGTTCAGCCGTCAGCGCGGGCTGTCGGCGGACGGCCGTTGCAAGGCGTTCGCGGAGGCCGCGGACGGCACGGGCTGGGGCGAGGGCGCCGGCGTCCTCGTCCTGGAACGCCTCTCCGACGCCCGGCGCAACGGCCACCCGGTCCTCGCCGTGATCCGTGGCTCCGCCACCAACCAGGACGGTGCGAGCAACGGCCTCACCGCTCCCAACGGCCCGGCCCAGCAGCGCGTCATCCGCGCAGCCCTGGAGGATGCGGGCCTGGCCACGGGCGAGGTGGACGTGGTGGAGGCCCATGGCACGGGTACCCGGCTGGGTGACCCGATCGAGGCCCAGGCGCTGCTGGCGACGTATGGGCGGGGGCGGGAGGCGGACCGGCCGCTGTGGCTGGGTTCGGTGAAGTCCAACATCGGCCACACGCAGGCCGCCGCCGGTGTCGCGGGCGTCATCAAGATGGTGATGGCGATGCGGGCGGGCGTTCTGCCGCGCACCTTGCATGTGGATGCGCCGTCCTCGCATGTGGACTGGTCGGCGGGTGCAGTCGAGCTGCTGACCCAGGAGCAGACGTGGGAGCCGGCCGGGGAGCGGCCGCGCCGGGCGGGTGTGTCGTCGTTCGGTATGAGTGGCACCAATGCGCACGTGGTTCTGGAGCAGGCGCCTGAGCCGGTGGCTGGGGCTGGTGGTGGCGTGGGTCGGGTTGGGGTTGTGGGTGGTGTGGTGCCGTGGGTGGTGTCGGGGAAGTCGGAGGGGGCGTTGCGGGGGCAGGCCGAACGGCTCTCCACCCGGTCCGCCGGCCTTGGTGACCATGAACTCGCTGATGTGGGTTGGTCGTTGGTGTCGTCGCGGTCGGTGTTTGAGCATCGGGCGGTGGTGGTGGGTGCGGGCCGTGAGGAGTTGCTGGCGGGGTTGTCGGTGGTGGCTGGGGGTGCGCCTGGTGGGGGAGTGGTGTCGGGGGTTGCCTCGGGTGCTGGGCGGGTGGCGTTGGTGTTTCCGGGGCAGGGGTCGCAGTGGGTGGGGATGGCGGTGGAGTTGTTGGATTGTGCTCCGGTGTTTGCGGCGCGGTTGGGTGAGTGCGCCGACGCGCTCGCCCCCTACACCGACTGGGATCTGCTGTCCGTGCTGCGCGGTACGGAGGGTGCGCCCTCCCTCGACCGCGTGGACGTGGTCCAGCCCGTCCTGTTCGCCGTGATGGTCTCCCTGGCCGAGCTGTGGCGTTCGTACGGGGTGATGCCGGATGCGGTGATCGGGCATTCGCAGGGGGAGATCGCGGCCGCCGCGGTGGCGGGGGCGCTCTCGCTCGACGATGCGGCCCGCGTGGTGACCCTGCGCAGCAAGGCCCTCCTTGCCCTGGCGGGTGAGGGTGGGATGGTTTCCGTCGCTGCGTCGCTGGCGGATGTGGAGGCGCGGATCGCTGCTTGGGGTGGGCGGGTTGGTGTTGCGGCGGTGAATGGTCCGGCGGCTGTGGTGGTCTCCGGTGAGCCCGATGTCCTGGACGAGCTTGTGGCTGCTTGTGAGGCGGATGGTGTCCGTGCCCGCCGTGTCCCCGTCGACTATGCCTCGCACAGCGTTCAGGTCGAGAGCATTCGCGGCGAGCTTCTTGACGTGCTGGCTCCGATCACCCCGCGCCACGCTGAGGTGGGTTTCTTCTCGACCGTTACCGGTGAGTGGGTCGGCGGTGAGGAGTTGGACGCCGAGTACTGGTACAGCAACCTCCGTCGGACCGTTCAACTACAGCAAACTGTCGAGGCGTTGGCGGCTGAAGGATTCGGTACGTTCATCGAGGTGTCGGCGCATCCGGTCCTCACCATGGCCATCGGTGACACCCTGGAGGCATCGGGTTACGGCGAGGCCCGTGCTCTGGGGTCTCTGCGTCGTGATGAGGGTGGCATGGACCGCTTCCTGCTCTCTCTCGGCGAGGCGTACGTCCATGGCGTGGCGGTCGACTGGTCCCCGTATTTCGTAGGCGCCCGCTGCATCGACCTCCCCACCTACGCCTTCCAACACGAGACCTACTGGCCCCGACCTGCCACCACCGGCGGTGACCCCTCGACGCTGGGGCTCGCCGCGTCCGGGCACCCGCTGCTCGGTGCGGCGGTGGCGCCGGCCGACGGGGACGGGCTCGTGCTGACTGGGCGACTGTCGCTGTCCACGCACCCCTGGCTCGCCGACCACGCGGTGCGTGGCACGGTGCTGCTGCCCGGAACCGCCTTCGTCGAGCTGGCCGTTCACGCGGGCGATCAGGTCGGCTGTGACCTGGTGGAGGAGCTGACCTTGCACGCGCCGCTGGTGCTGCCGGAGTCCGGCGGTGTGCAGCTCCAGGTGGTCGTCGGCGGTCCCGGTGAGTCGGGGCGCCGCGAGGTGGCCGTGTACGGGCGGCCCGAGCACGGCGATGCGCCGTGGGCGCGTCACGCGACAGGCGCGCTGACGGCCGCGGCTGCCGAGCCCGCCGTCGAGTCCCTGGCGCAGTGGCCGCCCCGTGACGCGCGGTCCGTCGAACTCGGCGGAAAGTACGAGGAGCTGGCCGCTGCCGGTTACGGATACGGTGCCGCTTTCCAGGGGCTGCGTGCCGTGTGGACGCGCGGCGCGGAGGTCTTCGCCGAGGTGGAGCTGCCCGAGCGGGAGGCCGCGAACGCGGGGGTCTTCGGTCTGCACCCGGCCCTGCTGGACGCGGCCCTGCATGCCCTCGGGGACGGTGAGTTCATCGACGAAGGTCCCGACGGCGGCCCCGATGGCGGCCCTGACGACGGCCCCGATGGCGGCCGGACGTGGCTGCCGTTCGCCTGGCAGGGGGTGTCGCTGCTGGCGTCCGGCGCCGCCGCGCTGCGGGTGCGGCTGAGCCCTGCCGGGCAGAACGCCGTCGCCGTCCTGGCGGCCGACGCCACCGGCGCCCCGGTGCTGGCGGTGGAATCGCTCGCGCTGCAGCCCGTCACCGACAGTGGTCCGGCGGCGGCCGGGGACCCGGCGGCCGGGCACCGCGACGACCTGTTCCACCTGCGGTGGACCCCGGTCCCGACGGAGGACACGGAGGACTCCGACGCGCGGCGCTACGCGGTCCTCAGCCCTGACCTGCTCGGCACGGACCTGCTCAGCCCTGACCTGCTCGGCACGGACTTCCCCGGCACGGATCTGCGCGGCACTCCCCTCTTCACCTTCACCACCCTCGACTCCCTGGCCCATCACCTCGAAACCGGCGACGCCCCCCTCGACGCCGTGCTGCTGCCCTGCCCCGCCCCGCTCCCGGCCGACGCGGACGCCATCCGTACGCATACCGGGCGGGTACTCGCCCTCGTACAGCAGTGGCTGGCCGACGAGCGGTTCGCGGCCCTGCGGCTGGCGGTGCTGACGCGCGGCGCGGTCGCCGCGGGGCCGGGCGAGACGGCCGAAGGGTGGGCGCAGGCGCCGGTGTGGGGTCTGCTGCGCTCGGCGCAGTCCGAGCACCCCGACCGGTTCCTGCTGCTGGACGTGGACGAGCACGCCGGCTCCTGGGCCGCCGTCGGCACGGCGGTCGCCGCCGCCGTGGCCCAGGGCGAACCGCAGCTGGCGGTGCGCTCGGGGACCGTACTGGCGCCGCGGCTGGCCCGCGGGGCGCAGTCGCTGTCCGTACCGTCCGGCGCGCGCGCCTGGCGTCTGGAGACCACCGGCGAGCGGACCGTGGAGAGCCTGCGGCTGCTGCCCTGCCCCGAGGCGGAGCGGGAGCTCGCCGAGGGCGAGATCCGGGTCGGGGTCCGCGCCGCGGGCCTGAACTTCCGCGATGCGCTGATCGCCCTGGGCATGTACCCGGGCAGCGCCCTCATGGGCGGCGAGGCGGCCGGTGTCGTCCTGGAGACCGGTCCCGGCGTGGCCGATCTGCGGTCCGGCGACCGGGTCATGGGCCTGTTCGGCGGCGCACTGGGCACCGTGGCGGTGACCGACCGCCGCCTGGTGGTGCCCATGCCCGAGGGCTGGTCCTTCCAGCGGGCGGCCTCCGTACCGGTGGTGTTCGCCACCGCGTACTACGGCCTGTTCGACCTGGGCGGGCTGCGCGGCACCGACTCGGTGCTGGTGCACGCGGCCGCCGGCGGCGTCGGTATGGCCGCGGTGCAGCTGGCCCGGCAGGCGGGCGCCGAGGTATTCGGCACCGCGAGCACCGGCAAGCACGGGGCGCTGCGCGCGCTGGGGCTGGACGAGGCGCACATCGCCGACTCGCGGACCCTCGGCTTCGAGCAGCGGTTCCGCGAGGCCACCGGCGGCCGCGGCATGGACGTCGTACTCGACGCGCTGGCCGGGGACTTCGTGGACGCCTCGCTGCGGCTGCTGCCGCGCGGCGGCCGCTTCATAGAGATGGGCAAGACGGATATTCGCGACGCCGAGCAGGTCGCACGGGAGTACCCGGGCGTGCGCTACCGCGCCTTCGACCTGAACGAGGCCGGGCCCGACCGGCTGCAGGAGATCCTCCGGACGCTGCTGGCCATGTTCGAGTCGGGGGCGCTGGAGCCGCTGCCGACCCGGGTATGGGATGTCCGGCAGGCGCCGGAGGCGTTCCGCTTCATCAGCCAGGCGCGGCACATCGGGAAGAACGTCCTGGACGTCCCGCGGCCGCTCGACCCCGAGGGCACGGTCCTGATCACCGGTGGCACCGGCACCCTCGGCGCCCGGGCCGCCCGGCACCTGGTCGCCGAGCACGGCGTACGGCATCTGCTGCTGCTCAGCCGCAGCGGCCCGGCGGCCCCCGCGGCCGACGAACTCGTGGCGGAACTCGCCGAGTCGGGCGCCCGGGCCCGCGTCCTCGCCTGTGACGCGGCCGACCGTGACGCCCTGGCCGCCGCCCTCGCCGGTATCCCCGCCGAGCACCCGCTGACCGGCGTGGTGCACACCGCGGGCGTCCTGGACGACGGCGTACTGGCCTCCCTCGACGCCGGACAGCTGGAGCGCGTACTACGGCCCAAGGTCGACGCCGCGCTGCATCTGCACGAGCTCACCCGCGACCTGGACCTGGACCTGGCGCTGTTCGTCCTGTACTCGGGCGCGGCCGGCACGTTCGGCACCGCGGGGCAGGGCAACTACGCGGCCGCCAACACCTTCCTGGACGCGCTCGCCGCCCACCGCCGCTCCCTCGGCCTGCCCGCCGTCTCCCTCGCCTGGGGCCTGTGGGACGAGGCCAGCGGCATGACCGGACACCTCGGCGACGCCGATCTGTCGCGGATGTCCCGCGGCGGCATGACCCCGCTCACCACCGCACAGGGCATGGCGCTCTTCGACGCCGCCGGGCGGACCGGCGATGCCCTGCTGGTCCCCGCCCGCCTGGACCCCAACGCCCTGCGCAACGCCGCGGGTACCAACCCGGCCCTGCTGCGCGGACTCGTACGGCCCGCCGCCCGGCGCATCGCACGCACCGCCGCCGCGGCCGGCGCCGACGGCCTCAAGGCCAGGCTGCTGGCCCTGCCCGGGGCCGAACGCACCCACCACCTCCAGGAGTTGGTGCGCGTCCACGCCGCCACGGTGCTCGGCCACGATGCCCCGGACTTCGTCGAAGCCACCCGCGCCTTCAAGGACCTGGGCTTCGACTCGCTGACCGCCGTGGAACTCCGCAACCGGCTCAATGCCGCCACCGGGCTGCGGCTGCCGGCCACCCTCGTCTTCGACCACCCCACCCCGCAGGCACTCGCCCGTCACCTGCGTACGGAACTGCTCGGCGACGAGGACGAGCCGGCCGCCCTGGGCACCGCGCCCACCACCCGTTCCCAGGCGCCCGCGCCGGCGTCGGACGGCGGCGACGAGCCGATCGCCATCGTCGCCATGGGCTGCCGCTACCCCGGCGGCGTGCGCTCGCCCGAGGACCTGTGGTCCGTGCTCATGGACGGCGCCGACGTCGTCTCCCCGTTCCCCGGGGACCGCGGCTGGGACCTGACCGCCCTCTACGACCCCGAGCCCGGACGGCCCGGCACCTGCTACGCCCGCGAGGGCGGCTTCCTTCAGGACGCCGACCGGTTCGATGCCGAGTTCTTCGGGATCTCCCCGCGCGAGGCACTCGCCATGGACCCCCAGCAGCGGCTCCTCCTGGAGACCGCATGGGAGGTCTTCGAACGCGGCGGCATCACCCCCGAGACCCTGCGCGGCAGCCGCACCGGCGTCTTCGTCGGCGCGGCGTCCTCCGGTTACGGCATCGGAGCCGACCCCGACGGGCTGGAGAGCCATCTGATGACGGGCAGCACCATGTCCGTCGCCTCCGGCCGCCTCGCCTACGCCTTCGGCCTGGAGGGCCCGGCTGTCACTGTCGACACGGCCTGCTCGTCCTCCCTGGTCGCGCTGCACCTGGCCGTGCGGTCGCTGCGCAGTGGCGAGTGCACCACCGCACTGGTCGGCGGGGTCACCGTGATGCCCACCCCGGGCGTCCTGCTGGCCTTCAGTCAGAACCGGGGCCTGTCGGCGGACGGCCGCTGCAAGGCGTTCGCGGACGCCGCGGACGGCACCGGACTGGCCGAAGGCGTCGGCCTCCTCCTCGTCGAGCGCCTGTCGGACGCCGTACGCAACGGCCACGAGGTGCTCGCGGTGGTCCGCGGTTCGGCCATCAACCAGGACGGTGCCAGCAACGGACTGACCGCCCCCAACGGCCAGTCACAGCAGCGGGTGATCCGCGCCGCGCTGGAGGACGCCGGTCTCACGGCGGGCGATGTGGACGTGGTGGAGGCGCACGGCACCGGCACCCGCCTCGGCGACCCCATCGAGGCCCACGCCCTGCTGTCCACCTACGGCAGCGATCGGCCCGCCGAACAGCCCCTGCTGTTGGGCTCGGTGAAGTCCAACATCGGTCACACGCAGGCCGCCGCCGGTGTCGCGGGCGTCATCAAGACGGTGATGGCGATGCGGGCGGGCGTTCTGCCGCGCACCTTGCATGTGGATGCGCCGTCCTCGCATGTGGACTGGTCGGCGGGTGCGGTGGAGCTGCTGACCGAGGCCCGCGACTGGCCGGAGACGGGCGGACGCCCGCGCCGTGCCGCGGTCTCGTCCTTCGGCATCTCCGGCACCAACGCCCACACCATCGTCGAGCAGGCGCCCCCTGCACCCACTCCCACACCCGCACTCGCACCCGCACCGGAACCCTCGCGGGACGCGGACCGTACGGTGGTGTGGCCGGTCTCGGCCCGCGACGACCAGGCCCTGCGCGACCAGGCCCGCAACCTTCTGACCGCCCTGCGCGACCGCGATCAGGCGAGCCCGGCCGACCTCGCCGCCTCACTCGCCACCACGCGCACGGCCTTCGCCCACCGCGGTGCGGTCGTGGGCACCGACCGCGAGGAACTGCTCGCCGGCCTCACCGCACTCGCCGATTCCGCCCCCGCGCCGAACGTGCTGCGGGGCAGCGTACGGGGTGGCCGTATGGCGGTGTTGTTCACTGGACAGGGTGCGCAGCGGGTGGGGATGGGGCGGGAGTTGTATGCCTGTTTCCCGGTTTTTGCGGATGCCTTTGACGCGGTGTGTGCGGAGCTGGATGCGCATCTCGAGCGGCCGTTGCGTGAGGTGGTGTTCGAGGACGCGGAGGCGCTGGATCGGACGGAGTTCACGCAGCCCGCGCTGTTCGCGGTGGAGGTGGCGTTGTTCCGTCTCGTCGAGTCGTGGGGTGTGCGGCCGGACTTCGTGGCCGGGCATTCGGTGGGTGAGTTGGTGGCGGCTCATGTGGCCGGGGTGTTCGGGTTGGTGGATGCGGCGCGGTTGGTGGCGGCGCGTGGGCGGTTGATGCAGGCGTTGCCGTTTGGTGGGGCGATGGTGTCCCTGGCCGTCTCGGAGGATGAGGTCCGTGCCGAGCTGGAGGGTCGTGCGGAGGTGTCGGTCGCGGCGGTCAACGGTCCGGATTCTGTGGTGGTTTCGGGTGATGAGGCGGCCGTATTGGAGGTTGCCGAGGGGTTCGCGGCTCGTGGTGTGAAGACCAAGCGGCTGCGGGTCAGTCATGCGTTCCATTCGCCGTTGATGGACGGGATGCTGGAGGACTTCCGTCAGGTGGCGGCAGGTCTGTCGTACGAGGTCCCGTCGTTGTCGGTGGTCTCCAATGTCACGGGTGAGCTGGCGTCGGCGGAGGAGCTGTGCGACCCCGACTACTGGGTTCGTCATGTCCGTGAGGCGGTGCGTTTCGCCGACGGTATCCGTACGCTGGAGCGTGAAGGCGTGGGGGCCTTCCTTGAGTTGGGGCCGGATGGCGTACTGACGGCGATGGCCCGGGACTGCCTGTCGGGCGACTCGGCCGCCGTGTTGGTCCCGTCCCTGCGCCGTGACCGTCCCGAGGAGTCGGCGGCGGTGACTGCCCTCGCCCAGCTGCACGTCACAGGTGTGCGGGTGGACTGGGAGGCGTTCTTCGCCGGTACGGGCGCCCGCCGGGTGGAGCTGCCCACGTACGCCTTCCAGCGGCAGCGCTACTGGCTGGCACCCGTGTCCTCCGAGGCGACGCAGGCCGGGCGGGCGGACGATACGGACGCCCGCTTCTGGGAGGCGGTGGAGAACGAGGACCTGGAACGTCTGGCCGAGGCGCTGGAACTCGACGAGGGTGCGGTGGGGACGGTGCTGCCGGCCCTGTCCGCCTGGCGGCGGCAGAGCCTTACGAAGGCCACGCTGGACTCCTGGCGCTACCAGGTCTCCTGGCAGCGGTTCGGCGGCGACGGCGAGGCCCGGCTGTCCGGCCGCTGGCTGCTCGTCTCGTACGGCTCCGGACAGGCCCCGTCCGTCGCCGAGGAGTTGGCCCGGGCGCTGGCCCGGCACGGGGCGGCCCCTGTGCCGCTGGTCCTCGACCCGGCCGGGCCAGACCGCGCCGCACTGGCCGGGCTGCTGGCAGCCGCCGTCGCCGACGGGCCGGTGGCCGGGGCCGTGTCGCTGCTGGACGTCACCCGCTCCGGCGGGGGCCCCGCCTCGGCGGCTGGTGTGGTGGCGACCATGACGCTGTTCCAGGCGCTGGCGGACGCCGGGGTCGACGCGCCGCTGTGGTGCCTGACCCAGGGCGCCGTCGCGGTCGGCGGTGGGGACCGGGTGACCTCCCCGACGCAGGCGATGACCTGGGGCTTCGGGCGGATCGCCGCCCTGGAGTCACCGGAGCGCTGGGGCGGCCTGATCGATCTGCCGTCCACCGTGGACGAGCGCACGGGCGACCGTCTGGCCGCCGTAGTGGCCCGCGGTACGGACGAGGATCAGGTCGCCATCCGGTCCTCGGGGGTCTATCTGCGCAGGCTCGTACGGGCCACGGCGGGGGAGGGGCGAGCCCGCCGCACCTGGCGTCCGCGCGGCACTGTGCTGATCACCGGCGGCACCGGAGCGCTCGGCGGACATGTCGCCCGCTGGCTGGCGCGCAACGGGGCCGAGCACCTGGTGCTCACCAGCCGCCGCGGCACCGAGGCGCCGGGCGCCGACGACCTGACGGCCGAGCTGCTGGAGCTCGGCACCAAGGTCACCGTCGCTGCCTGCGACGCAGCCGACCGAGAGGCGTTGGCCCGGGTCATCGGCCAGGTGCCAGCCGAGTACCCGCTGACGGCGGTGGTCCATGCGGCGGGCATCGGCCAGTACGGCCCTCTCTCCGATCTCGCCCCGCAGACCGTCGAAGAGGTCGTCGCCGCCAAGGCGGACGGCGCCGCCCACCTCGACGACCTGCTCGCCGACACCGAGCTGGACGCGTTTGTGCTGTTCTCCTCGATCTCCGGCGTGTGGGGCAGTGGCCGGCAGTCCGCGTACGGGGCGGCCAACGCCTACCTGGACGCGCTCGCCGAACAGCGGCGCGCCCGTGGCCTGACCGCCACCGCCGTGGCCTGGGGCCCCTGGGCCGACGGCGGCATGGCGGCCGACGACGAGGCCGTCGCCATGCTCCGGCGCCGCGGGCTGCCGCCCATGGCGCCGGAGCTGGGCCTGGCCGCCCTCCAGCAGGCACTCGACCACGACGACACCGCGGTGGCGGTCGCCGACGTCGACTGGCAGCGGTTCGCCCCCGCGTACGCGGCCGCCCGGCCCCGGCCGCTGCTGGCCGAGGTGCCCGAGGCGGCCCGGGCCCTGGCCACTCCCGAGGGCCCGGCCGAGGCCGGGGCGGGCACGGAGACCACCGGCCTGGCCCGGCGCCTGGACGGGCTGACCGGAGCCGAGCGGGACAAGGCGCTGCTGAACGCGGTGCGCACCCATGTGGCCGCGGTTCTCGGCCACGCCTCCGCCACCGCGGTGGACGCCGAACGCGCCTTCAAGGACCTCGGGTTCGACTCGCTGATGGCGGTGGAGCTGCGGAACCGGCTGGCCGCGGACGCCGGCATCCGGCTGTCGGCCACCGCCGTCTTCGACTACCCGACGGCCCAGGAGCTCGCCGCCCATCTGCACAGCGAGCTCTTCGGTACGCGGAACGACGACGGCACGCCGCTGCTGGACGAACTGGCCAGGCTCGAAGCGGTTCTGGAGGCTGCTGCGACACAGGTTCAGGGCGGCCCTGAGGACGCTGTCCCGGACGAGGCCGCCCTGGACGCGATCGGCGACCGGCTCAAGGGACTCCTGGCCAAGTGGCAGGACATGAGAGGGGCAATGGTGGAAGTGGAAATGGAAGTGGAACAGGACCTGGAGTCGGCGACGGACGACGAGCTCTTCGACTTCATCGACAGCAAGTTCCGTCCGTCGTAGGGCGTGGGGAGCCGGGACGGGGGATGGGCGGAGCGGTGGCGAGGTCGGGAATGCCCCGCATTGTTCCGTATCCCGCCGCCCCCTGTCCCCTCCCCTCCCCCTCCGCCCGAAACGCCGATCCGCATGCCCCGTCCTCGTAACCCGCCTCCCGCACCGCCCACGAACCGCCAGGACAGGTGAGTCAATCCCATGGCCAACGAGCAGAAGCTCCGCGACTACCTCAAGCGCGTCACCGCAGAACTCAACGAGACCCACGGCCGGCTGCAGGAGATCGAGGAGCGCGAGCGGGAGCCGATCGCCGTCGTCGCCATGAGCTGCCGCTACCCCGGCGGCGTCGCCTCCCCGGAGGACCTGTGGCGGCTGGCGGCCGAAGGGGCCGACGCCATATCCGGCTTCCCCGCCGACCGCGGCTGGGAGGCCCCGGACGCTGCGTCCGATGCCACCGCCTTCCAGGGCGGATTCCTCTACGAGGCAGGAGAGTTCGACCCCGGGTTCTTCGGCATCTCCCCGCGTGAGGCGCTCGCCATGGACCCACAGCAGCGGCTCCTCCTGGAGACCTCCTGGGAGCTGCTGGAGCGCGGCATGATCGACCCCAAGGCCCTGCGCCGCTCCCGCACGGGCGTCTTTCTCGGCGGCGCGTCCTCCGGCTACGGCGCGGACTCGGTGGGCCGGAACGAGGAGGTCGCCGGCTACCTGCTCACCGGCAACGCCACCAGCGTGATCTCCGGCCGCCTGGCCTATACCTACGGTTTCGAGGGCCCCGCCCTCACGGTCGACACGGCCTGCTCGTCCTCCCTCGTCGCCCTGCACCTAGCCATCCACGCGCTGCGGCGCGGGGACTGCTCCCTGGCGATGGCGGGCGGCGTCACCGTCATGGCCACCGCGGACACCTTCGCCGAGTTCGACCGGCAGGGCGGCCTGTCGGCGGACGGCCGCTGCAAGGCGTTCGCCGAGGCCGCGGACGGTACCGGCTGGGGGGAGGGCGTCGGCCTCCTCCTCGTCGAGCGCCTGTCGGACGCCGTACGCAACGGTCACCCGGTCCTGGCCGTCGTCCGTGGCTCCGCTGTCAACCAGGACGGTGCCAGCAACGGCCTGACCGCGCCCAACGGCCCGGCCCAGCAGCGCGTCATCCGCGCCGCACTGGCCGACGCACGGCTGACGGCGGCCGACGTGGACGCGGTCGAGGCCCACGGCACCGGCACCGCACTGGGCGACCCGATCGAGGCCCAGGCGCTGCTCGCCACCTACGGGAAGGAGCGGGACGCCGAACGTCCGCTCCGGCTCGGCTCGTTGAAGTCCAACATCGGCCACACCCAGGCCGCAGCCGGCGTCGGCGGCATCATCAAGATGGTGATGGCGATGCGGCACGGCGTGCTGCCCAGGACGCTGCACGTGGACGCGCCGTCCTCGCATGTGGACTGGTCGGCCGGTGCCGTCGAGTTGCTGACCGAGAGCCGGGAGTGGCCGCGCACCGGCCGCCCCCGCCGCGCCGCCGTCTCCGCCTTCGGCATCTCGGGCACCAACGCGCACGTGGTTCTGGAGGAGGCTCCTCAGCCGGAGCTGGCTGTGGAGGTGGAGGGTTCCGGGGTGGTGGAGGGGTCTGGGGTGTGTGAGGGGGTGTTGTTGCCGTGGGTGGTGTCGGCGAAGTCGGTGGGGGCGTTGCGGGGGCAGGCGCGTGGGTTGTTGTCGTGTGTGGCTGGTGGTGGGGTGTGTGTGGCGGATGTGGGGTTGTCGTTGGCGGTGTCGCGGGCGGGTTTTGGTGAGCGGGCGGTGGTGTGGGGGTCTGGTGTGGAGGATTTTGTGGTGGGGCTTGAGGCTCTGGCGGCGGGGACGGTGGCGGCTCAGGTGGTGAGGGGCCGGGTGGTGGGTTCGGGTGTGTTGGCGGTGTTGTTCACTGGTCAGGGTGCGCAGCGGGTGGGTATGGGGCGGGAGTTGTATGCCCGTTTCCCGGTTTTTGCGGAGGCCTTTGATGAGGTGTGTGCGGAGTTTGACGTTCACCTGGGGCGTTCGTTGTGTGAGGTGGTGTTTGAGGACGCGGAGGTGCTGGATCGGACGGAGTTCACGCAGCCTGCGCTGTTTGCGGTGGAGGTGGCGTTGTTCCGTCTCGTCGAGTCGTGGGGTGTGCGGCCGGACTTTGTGGCCGGGCATTCGGTGGGTGAGTTGGTGGCGGCTCATGTGGCCGGGGTGTTGAACCTGGCGGATGTGGCGCGGTTGGTGGCGGCTCGTGGGCGGTTGATGCAGGAGTTGCCGTCCGGTGGGGCGATGGTGTCGCTGGCGGTGGCGGAGGATGAGGTCCGTGCCGAGCTGGAGGGCCGTGCGGATGTGTCGGTCGCAGCCGTCAACGGTCCGAATTCTGTGGTGATTTCGGGTGATGAGGCGGCTGTGCTGGAGGTTGCCGACCGCTTCGTGGCTCGTGGTGTGAAGACCAAGCGGCTGCGGGTCAGTCATGCGTTTCATTCGCCGTTGATGGACGGGATGCTGGAGGACTTCCGCCGCATCGCCTCCGGTCTGTCGTACGAGGTCCCGTCGTTGTCGGTGGTCTCCAACGTCACCGGCGAACTCGCCACTGCCGAGGAGTTGTGCTCGCCCGACTACTGGGTTCGTCATGTCCGGGAGGCGGTGCGTTTCGCCGACGGTATCCGCACGCTGGAGCGTGAAGGCGTCGGGGTCTTCCTTGAGTTGGGTCCGGATGGCGTACTGACGGCCATGGCGCGTGAGTGTCTGGCGGCTGACTCCGATGCCGTGCTGGTTCCGTCCCTGCGTCGTGATCGCCCCGAGGAGCAGGCGGTCCTCGTCGCCCTCGCTCAGCTGCACACCTCCGGCGTGGCGGTCGACTGGGCCCCGTTCTTCCCCGGTGCCCGCCAGGTCGACCTGCCCACGTACGCCTTCCAGCGTGGCCACTTCTGGCTGCGTGAGGAGCGCCGGGACCGGCGCGTATCGGGCCCCGACGCCTGGCGCTACCGGATCAGGTGGCAGCCCGTCGCAGCCGTGGGCCATGATGTGCGGCCGTCCGGCGGCTGGCTGTGTGTGCTCCCGTCCGGCGCGGGGGACGGCGAACCGGAGCGGGTGGTCGAGGCGCTGCGGGCGCGCGGCGTCGAGCCCGTGGTGCTGCGTGCGGACGCGGGGCTCGGTCGGGACGCGCTGGCCGCTGCCGTCGCGGAGGTGGTGGCCGAGCCCGGTGCGGTGGCGGGGGTGCTGTCCCTGGCGGCGCTCGACGGGCGGGCGGACGGGCCCGGAACGGTCACCGCCCAGGCCCTCACCCTCTTCCAGGCGCTCGGCGACGCGGGCGTCACAGCGCCGCTGTGGTGTGCCACCCGCGGTGCCGTCGCGGTCAACGCCGCCGACCGGACGGCCGTCCTTGAGCAGGCGGCGGTCTGGGGGCTCGGCCGCTCCGTGGCCCTGGAGGAGCCGGAGCGCTGGGGCGGCCTGGTGGATCTGCCGCAGCAGTGGGACGAGTCGGCAGCGGACCGCCTGGCGTGGGTGCTGGCCTCCGGCGGCGAGGACCAGGTGGCGCTGCGGCCCGCGGGGGTCTTTGGCAGGCGCCTGGTGCACGCCCCCGCGCGGACGGCGGGTGCGGACGGTGGCCACCCGGTGCGCGGCACCGTACTGGTCACGGGCGGCACCGGAGCGCTCGGCGGACACGTCGCCCGCTGGCTGGCCCGCAACGGGGCCGAGCATGTGGTGCTCGCCGGCCGCCGTGGTCCCGACGCTCCCGGCGCTGCCGAACTTCGGGCTGAAATAGAGGAGTTGGGCATACGGATCACCGTGGCCGCCTGTGATGTGTCCGACCGGGACGAGGTGTCCCGCCTCCTCGGCGACCTCCAGCGGGAGGAGCCGCTGCGCGCGGTCTTCCACACGGCGGGTGTGCTCGACGACGGCGTGGCCGACGCGCTGACTCCTGAGCGGTGCGCCCGCGTCATGGCCCCGAAGGCCGTCGCCGCCCGGCATCTGCACGACCTCACCCGCGAACTCGGCTGCGAACTGGACCATTTCGTCCTCTTCTCCGCGCTGGCGGGCACGCTCGGTGCCGCCGGACAGGCCAACTACGCCGCGGCCAACGCCTGTCTGGACGCCCTGGCCGAGCAGCGCCGCGCCGTGGGCCTGCCCGCCGTCTCCCTGGCCTGGGGCCCGTGGGCGGGCGGTGGCATGGCCGGCCCGGAGACCGTACGACGGCTTAGTGAGGCCGGTGTCTCGGCCCTGGACCCCGAGCGCGCGCTGACCGCGCTGGCCGGTGCGCTCGCCGAGGGCGACACCACGCTCGCCGTCGCCGACCTCGACTGGCGCACCTTCGCCCCCACATTCACCGCCGTACGCCCGGCCCCGCTCCTCGCCGAGCTGCCCGAGGCCGCCGGTCCGGCCGGTAAGACCGCGGGGCACGGCACCGGAGCGCGTACGGACACGGCGGCATCCGGGGAGTTCGCGGCCCGGCTGCTCGGTCTGCCGCCGGCCGAGCGCGGCCGCGCCGTACAGGAACTGGTGCGCGACCATGCGGCCGCCGTCCTGGGACACGCGGACGCCACCGCGGTCGACCCCCGCCGCGCGTTCGGCGACCTGGGTTTCACCTCGCTGTCCGCGGTGGAGTTCCGCAACCGCCTCGCCGCCGACACCGGCCTGACCCTCCCGGCCGCACTGATCTACGACTATCCGACCCCCGACACGCTGGCCCGCCACCTCGGCCGGGAACTCCTGGGCGAGCCGTCCACGGCGCTGTCCCGTGGCACTTCCTCGGACGGACCCTCCGGGGCGGACACCGGCGAGCCGGTCGCGATCGTGGCGATGAGCTGCCGCCTCCCCGGCGGGGTGAGCGCCCCCGAGGACCTGTGGGAGCTGCTGGCGGGCGGCACCGACGCCATGACCACGCTGCCCGTCGACCGAGGCTGGGGAGCCGACCGCTACGGCACCGTCACCGAGGGCGGCTTCCTCCGCGACATCGCCCTGTTCGACGCGGACTTCTTCGGCATCTCGCCGCGCGAGGCGCTGGCGATGGACCCGCAACAGCGGATCCTCCTGGAAGCCTCCTGGGAGCTCTTCGAACGGGCCGGCATCGACCCGCACACCCTGCGTGGCAGCCGTACCGGCGTCTTCACCGGCACCAACGGCCAGGACTACGCGGCCCTGTTGCGCGACCGGGGCCCGCAGAGCGTCGCCGCCTTCGCGGGCACAGGGAACGCCGCGGCGGTGATGTCCGGGCGAGTGGCCTACGCGTACGGGCTGGAGGGCCCGGCCATCACGGTGGACACCGCCTGCTCCTCGTCGCTGGTCGCCCTGCACATGGCCGCCCGGGCACTGCGGCAGGGTGAGTGCGACCTGGCGCTCGCGGGTGGGGTGACGGTGATGTCCACTCCGGGCGCCTTCGAGGAGTTCGTACGGCAGGACGGGCTGGCCGCCGACGGCCGCTGCAAGGCGTTCGCGGAGGCCGCGGACGGTACCGGCTGGGGCGAGGGCGTCGGCCTGCTGCTGGTCGAGCGCCTGTCGGACGCCGTACGCAACGGTCACGAGGTGCTGGCGGTGGTCCGTGGTTCGGCCGTCAACCAGGACGGTGCGAGCAACGGCCTGACCGCGCCCAACGGCCCGGCCCAGCAGCGCGTCATCCGCGCCGCGCTGGCCGATGCTCGGCTGACGGCGGCGGACGTGGATGCCGTGGAGGCGCACGGCACGGGTACCCGGCTGGGTGACCCGATCGAGGCCCAGGCGCTGCTGGCGACGTATGGGCGGGGACGGGAGGCGGACCGGCCGCTGTGGCTGGGTTCGGTGAAGTCCAACATCGGTCACACGCAGGCTGCGGCGGGTGTCGCGGGTGTCATCAAGATGGTGCTGGCCGTGCAGGCGGGTGTGCTGCCGCGCACCCTCCACGTCGACCGGCCGTCCTCGCATGTGGACTGGTCCGCGGGCGCCGTGGAACTGCTGACCGAGGCCCGGGAATGGCCGGAGACGGACGGCCGTGCCCGGCGCGCGGGCGTCTCGTCGTTCGGGCTCTCCGGGACCAACGCCCATGTGATCCTGGAGCAGGCGCCGGAGCCGGCCGAGACCCCCGGGGAACCGGTAGCCGACGTCCCGCAGTTCGCCCGCTTGCTCTGGCCGCTCTCCGCCAAGACCGAGGAGGCGCTGCGGGCGCAGGCACGGCGGCTGGCGGCGCAGGTGGCGGACGGTGACGCCTCGACGGCGGACATCGGCTTCTCCCTGACGACTGCCCGGGCCGCGCTGGATCACCGGGCGGTGGTGCTGGGGGACGACCGCGAGGAGCTGCTGTCCGGGCTGTCGGCGGTGGCCGAGGGCGCGGGGGCCCCGCAGGTGGTGAGGGGTGCTGTACGGGGTGGCCGTGTGGCGGTGTTGTTCACTGGTCAGGGGGCGCAGCGTCTGGGGATGGGGCGGGAGTTGTATGCCCGTTTCCCGGTTTTTGCGGATGCTTTTGATGCGGTGTGTGCGGAGCTTGACGTCCACCTGGGGCGGCCGTTGCGTGAGGTGATCTTCGGGGATGCGGAGGCGTTGGATCGGACGGAGTTCACGCAGCCTGCGCTGTTCGCGGTGGAGGTGGCGTTGTTCCGCCTCGTGGAGTCGTGGGGTGTGCGGCCGGACTTTGTGGTGGGGCATTCGGTGGGTGAGTTGGTGGCGGCTCATGTGGCCGGGGTGTTGAACCTGGCGGATGTGGCGCGGTTGGTGGCGGCTCGTGGGCGGTTGATGCAGGCGTTGCCGTCTGGTGGTGCGATGGTGTCGCTGGCGGTGGCGGAGGATGAGGTCCGTGCCGAGCTGGACGGCGTCACGAGTGTTTCGGTCGCGGCGGTCAATGGACCGAATTCTGTGGTGATTTCGGGTGATGAGGCGGCCGTACTGGAGATTGCCGAGCGGTTCGCGGTTCGTGGTGTGAAGGTCAAGCGGCTGCGGGTCAGTCATGCGTTCCATTCGCCGTTGATGGACGGGATGCTGGAGGACTTCCGCCGTATTGCCTCCGGTCTGTCGTACGAGGTCCCGTCGTTGTCGGTGGTCTCCAATGTCACGGGTGAGCTGGCGTCGGCGGAGGAGCTGTGTGACCCCGGCTACTGGGTTCGCCATGTCCGTGAGGCGGTCCGCTTCGCCGACGGCATCCGCACGCTGGAGCGTGAAGGCGTCGGGACCTTCCTTGAGTTGGGTCCGGATGGCGTACTGACCGCTATGGCCCGTGAGTGCCTGTCGGCCGAGTCCGGAGCCGTCCTCGTTCCGTCCTTGCGCCGGGACCGTGCGGAGGAGTCGGCGGCGGTGACGGCGCTGGCTCAGTTGCATGTGAGCGGCGTGCGGGTGGACTGGGAGGCGTTCTTCGCCGGTACGGGCGCGCGCCGGGTCGATCTGCCCACGTATGCGTTCCAGCGGAGGTCCTACTGGCCGGGGCTCACCGAGGGCCGGGGGCGTGAGCGGGCGGCCGGTGCGCCGTTGGATGCCCGCTTCTGGGAGGTCGTGGAGGAGGCGGGCGACGCGGACGGCGAGGGGCTGCGGCCGCTGGCCGACATGCTGGACGTGGACGAGGGGGCGCTGAGCGCCGTGGTCCCCGCGCTGTCCACGTGGCGGCAGCAGGAGAGGGAGCGGCAGGTCGTGGACGCCTGGCGGTACCGGGTGAGCTGGGTGCCGCTGCCCGACGCGCCGCCGTCGGCGCTCTCCGGCCGGTGGCTGGTCGTGGCGCACCCGGCCGCCGAGGAGGCCGCTGCCACCGTCGCCGCCGGGCTCGGCGGTGAGGGCGCGGAGGCCGTACGGGTCGAGGTCGCCGCCGACGGGGACCGCGCGGCGCTGGCGGAGGCGCTGCGTACGACCGTGGGTGCGGAGCGGCCGGTTGGTGTGGTCTCGCTGCTGGCGCTCCCGGACTCCGCCGGCGCGGCGTGGCCGGAGGAGGGCGAGGTGGGAATGCCGCCCGGTCTGGCCCGGACACTCGGTCTGCTGCGGGCCCTGGAGGACGTGGGCGTACGTGCCCCGCTCTGGTGCCTCACCCGGGGGGCGGTGTCCACCGGGCGCGCCGACGGCGTGGCGTGCCCCGAGCAGGCGATGGTGTGGGGCCTGGGCTTCTCGGTGGCGCTGGAGACGCCGGCGCGCTGGGGCGGGCTGATCGACCTGCCGGAGGAGCTCGACGGGCGCGCCGCGCGGCGGGTCGCCGCCGTGCTGGCGGGCGTTGACCCGTACGCCGAGGATCAGGTCGCGGTGCGCGCGTCCGGGGTCTTCGCCCGCCGGATCGCCCGGGCGCCGCGTACTGCCGGGGCCGTACGACCGTGGACGCCGCGGGGCACGGTGCTGATCACCGGTGGGACCGGCGCGCTGGGTGCGCATCTGGCTCGCCACCTGGCGCGGCGGGGTGCCGAGCACCTGGTGCTCACGAGCCGGCGCGGGGCCGGGGCGCCGGGTGCCGCCGAACTGGTGGGGGAACTGGAGGAGTTGGGCGCCGAGGTGACGTTCGCGGCCTGCGATGTGGCGGACCGGGGCGCGGTGGAACACCTGCTGAAGGAGGTGTCGGCACGCCACCCGCTGACCGCCGTGGTACACGCGGCGGGCGCCGGACAGGCCAAGACGCTCGCCGAGACCGGCCCGGCCGAGTTCGCGTCGGTGCTCTCGGCCAAGGTGCACGGCGCGCTGCACCTGGACGAGCTGCTGAAGGACGCGGATCTGGACGCCTTCGTCCTCTACTCCTCCATCGCCGGCGCCTGGGGCAGCGGCGGTCAGGCCGCCTACGCCGCTGCCAACGCCTTCCTCGACGCGCTCGCCGAGCGGCGCAGGGCACGTGGCTCCGTGGCGACGGCGGTGGCCTGGGGTCCGTGGGCGGAGGGGGGCATGGCCGCGTCGGACTCCGCGCGGGACCATCTCGCCCGCCGAGGCCTGGCCGTGATGCCTGCGACGCGCGCGGTCCCGGCGCTGGAGCGGGCCGTGGAGTGTGACGACACCGCGGTGATCGTGGCGGATGTGGACTGGGAGTGGTTCATCCCGGCGTTCACCGCGATGCGTCCGAGCCGGCTGATGGAGACCGTGCCCGAGGCGCGGTACGCGCTGGAGGAGGGCGGGGCGGCGAACGGCCGCAGTGGAGCAGGCGGTTCCACGTACGGGGACGGCGGGCACGCCGGGGGCAGTGGACTCAGCGGAGGCAGCGGGGGCTCCGGGGCCGCGCTGCGTGAGCGGCTGGCCGGACTCCCCGCCGCCGACCGGGGCTCCGTACTGACCGACCTCGTCCGTACGCATGCGGCGGCGGTGCTGGAGCACCCGAACCCCGGGGCCATCGACCCCAAGCGGCCCTTCCAGGAACTGGGCTTCGACTCCCTCACCGGAGTCGAGCTGCGCAACCGGCTCGCTGCCGACACCGGCCTCACCCTGCCCGCGACCCTTGTCTTCGACCACCCGAACGCGGCGGCGCTGGCGGACCTGCTCCGTACGGAACTGGCCCCCGCTGCGGACGCGGACCAGGGCCCGGGCGCGGCGCTGGCCGAACTCGGCAGACTGGAGGCCGCACTGGCCGGCGGCGAGCCCGACCAGCTGGTGCGCACCGAGCTCACCGTACGGCTCCAGGCCCTGCTCGGCAGGCTCCGGCGCGGCGGTGAACCGGCGCCCGGCGCCCCGGGCGGCGGACCCGTGGCGACCGGCTCCGCCGGACCGGCGTCCGGTCCGGGTGACGTCCTGGAATTCGAGGACGACGACGCCCTTCTGGAATTCATCAACAGGGACCTCGGCCGGTCGTAAAGTGTCACCGCAGCCGAATGTGGACTTGAATAGGCGGGACGGGTTGCCTTGAATGGCTGCGTGCATTCCGTACCCGAAGGGTGAGCCTCCTCCTTAGGGGCCCGTAGGGGGCACCCTAGGGGGGTCGCTTAGGGGTTGTAGGGAGCCAAAGGGTTCAAATAATCTACCGGCGAAACCGTGTACGTGCAGGTGTGTGCGAGCTGGAATTGAGGGCGTGCGGCGCCGGACGCGGTTCGGGCGCGAGTCGGTGCGTCCGCTGCGGGGCCTCGGGGACGGTGGCCCGGTCCGGGACGGCCGGGGTGCCTTTCGCCAGGGCCCCGCAGCAGCCTTGCTCGAAGCCGTGACCTCGTTCCCGTTCTGAAGAGGTGGCACTCAATGGCCAACGAAGAGACCCTTCGCGACTATCTCAAGTGGGTCACCGCGGATCTGCATCAGACACGGCAACGGCTGAATGAGTTCGAGGCCTCCGCGCAGGAACCCATTGCGATTGTCGGTATGGGCTGCCGCTTCCCGGGCGGGGTGAATTCTCCGGAATCCCTGTGGGAATTGGTTTCCGCCGGCGTGGACGCCGTTTCCGGAATGCCGGAGGACCGCGGCTGGGATACCGGCGCGCTGTACGACCCGGAACCCGGCCGCCCCGGAACCTCGTACGCGCGCGAGGGCGGCTTCCTCCATGACGCGGGCGACTTCGACGCCGATTTCTTTCACATTTCCCCGCGTGAGGCCCTCGCCATGGACCCGCAGCAGCGTCTGCTGCTGGAGACGGCCTGGGAGGCCGTGGAGCGGGCCGGCCTGGACCCGCGCTCGCTGGCCGGCAGCCGCACCGGCGTCTTCATGGGCAACACCGGCCAGGACTACGCCACTCTCATGCGGTCCGCCGACGACGGCATGGAAGGGCACATCCTCACCGGCACCGCCACGGCCGTGCTCTCCGGCCGCCTCTCCTACGCCTTGGGTCTGGAGGGCCCGGCGGTCACCGTCGACACCGCCTGCTCGTCCTCACTGGTCGCCATGCACTGGGCGTGCCACGCACTGCGCCAGGGCGAGTGCTCGCTGGCGCTGGCCGGTGGCGTGACGGTGCTCTCCAGCCCCGGCGCGTTCATCGCCTTCAGCCAGCAGCGCGGGCTGGCCGCCGACGGCCGCTGCAAGCCGTTCGCCGAGGCCGCGGACGGCACCGGCTGGGGCGAGGGCGCCGGCGTCCTCGTCCTGGAACGCCTCTCCGACGCCCGGCGCAACGGCCACCCGGTGCTCGCCGTCGTTCGCGGCTCCGCCGTCAACCAGGACGGCGCCAGTAACGGCCTGACGGCCCCCAACGGCCCCTCCCAGCGCCGGGTGATCCTCCAGGCGCTGGAGAACGCCCGGCTGTCCACGGCGGACGTGGACGTGGTGGAGGCCCATGGCACCGGCACCGCACTGGGTGACCCGATCGAGGCCCAGGCGCTGCTGGCGACGTACGGGCAGGGGCGGGGGACGGACCGGCCGCTGTGGCTGGGTTCGGTGAAGTCCAACATCGGCCACACGCAGGCCGCGGCGGGCGTGGCCGGTGTCATCAAGATGGTGATGGCCATGCGGCAGGGAGCGCTGCCGCAGACCCTGCACGTGGACGCACCGACCTCCCATGTGGACTGGTCGGCCGGTGCCGTAGAGCTGTTGACCGAGCGTCGGCAGTGGACCACGGCCGAGGACACACCGCGCCGGGCCGGAGTCTCGGCCTTCGGCATGAGCGGGACGAACGCACATGTGATCTTGGAGCAGGCGCCGGGGGCCGGTGAGGCGGCGGATGCCGAGGGCCGGGGGGCGGTCGTCGGTGGTGTGGTGCCGTGGGTGGTGTCGGGGAAGTCGGATACGGCGTTGCGGGCGCAGGCGGGGCGGTTGGCCGCGCATGTCGTGGGCACCGAGGCTGCTGAACTGGTGGATGTGGGTTGGTCGTTGGTGTCGTCACGGTCGGTGTTTGAGCATCGGGCGGTGGTGGTGGGTGGGGGCCGTGAGGAGTTGCTGGCCCGGTTGTCGGCGGTGGCTGAGGGTGCGCCGGATGCTGGGGTGGTGTCCGGGGTGGCTTCTGGTGGGTCGGGCAAGGTGGTGTTGGTCTTCCCCGGGCAGGGGTCGCAGTGGGTCGGGATGGCGGTGGAGCTGCTGGATTCCGCGCTGGTGTTCGCGGAACGGATCGCTGAGTGTGCGCGGGTGTTGTCGGGGTTTGTGGAGTGGGATCTGCTGGCGGTGTTGCGGGGGGAGGAGGGTGCGCCGTCGTGGGAGCGGGTGGATGTGGTGCAGCCTGTCCTGTTCGCCGTGATGGTCTCCCTGGCTGAGCTGTGGCGTTCGTACGGTGTCGTCCCGGACGCGGTGATCGGGCACTCGCAAGGTGAGATCGCGGCAGCTGCGGTGGCCGGGGCGCTCTCTTTGCAGGATGCGGCGCGTGTGGTGGCTCTGCGGAGCAAGGCTCTGCTTGCGCTCGCGGGTGATGGCGGGATGGTGTCGGTGGCCGCGCCGCTGGCGGATGTGGAGGCGCGGATTGCTGTTTGGGAGGGCCGGGTTGGTGTCGCGGCGGTGAACGGTCCGGCGGCCGTGGTGGTCTCCGGTGAGCCCGATGCCCTGGACGAGCTTCTTGCCGCTTGTGAGGCGGATGGTGTCCGTGCCCGCCGTGTCCCGGTGGACTATGCCTCGCACAGTGTTCAGGTCGAGCGTATCCGTGCGGAGCTGCTGGAGGTCCTGGCTCCGATCACCCCGCACTCTGCCGAGGTGGGCTTCTTCTCCACCGTGACGGGGGAGTGGGTCGGCGGTGAGGAGTTGGACGCCGAGTACTGGTACACCAACCTCCGCCGGACGGTCCAACTCCAGCCTGCTGTCGAGGCGTTGGCAGCCGAGGGCTTCGGTACGTTCATCGAATCCTCGGCACACCCGGTCCTGACCGTGCCGATCGGCGACACCCTGGAGGCGGCGGGCTACGGCGACGCCCGCACCCTCGGGTCCCTCCGCCGCGAAGAGGGCGGCTTGGACCGCTTCCTGCTCTCCCTCGGCGAGGCGTACGTCCACGGCGTGGCGGTCGACTGGTCCCCGCTGTTCGCGGGTGCCCGTCGTATCGACCTCCCCACGTACCCCTTCCAGCACGAGCGCTACTGGCCCCGCGCGGTGCCAGGCACCGGGGACGTGCGCGGCCTTGGTCTGCGGGCCGCCGGGCACCCCCTGTTGGGTGCAGCCGTGTCGCTGGCCGACGGCGAGGGGCGGCTGTTCACGGGACGGCTGTCCCTGTTCACGCACCCCTGGCTCGCCGACCACGCCGTCGGGGGAACCGTCCTGCTGCCCGGAACGGCCTTCGTCGAGCTGGCCGTTCGGGCGGGTGACGCGGTGGGCTGCGGGCTGATCGAGGAGCTGACGCTGGAGGCGCCGCTCGTACTGCCCGAGCGCGGCGGAGTCATCGTCCAGGTGACGGTAGGAGCGCCGGACGAGGACGGGTGCCATCCGCTCCAGGTGCACTCGCGGCCCGACGAGGACGGTGACGAGGCCGAGGACGCGGCCTGGACCCGGCACGCGACCGGCGTCCTGGCGCCGGGGACCGCACACGCGGACTTCGAGCCGGCGCAGTGGCCCCCGGCCGGTGCTGAACCCGTCGCGACCGACACCTTCTACGCGGACCTGGCCGGGCAGGGCTATGGCTACGGCCCGGCGTTCCAGGGTCTGCGCGCGGCGTGGCGGCGCGGCGACGAACTGTTCGCCGAGGTCGCCCTGCCGGACGAACAGCGCTCCGGAGCCGACGAGTTCGGCCTGCACCCGGCGCTGCTCGACGCAGCCCTGCACCCCCTGGCGCTCGGCGGCGCGTCCGACGACGACCGGGGGCGGCTGCCGTTCTCCTGGTCGGGTGTGTCGCTGCACGCGGCAGGCGCGTCGACGCTGCGGGTCCGGCTGACCCGCACCGGTCCGGACGCCGCACAGGTCGCCGTCGCGGACGAGAACGGCGCCCCGGTGGCCTCCGCGGAATCGCTCGTGCTGCGCCCGGTGACCGCGGAGCAACTCGCGGGCAGCACCCGGCAGGCCCCTCACTCGTCGATCTACGGCCTGACCTGGACGCCCGTACCAGCCGGCGAGGACGTGCTGCCCGCGCGCTGCGTGGTGCTGGACGAACTGGACGAACTGGGCGAGGACGCGGCGGGACTGCGCGCCGCACTGGCCGCGGCGGGCGCGACCGTATCGACGGCGGAGGACATATCGGCCGCCGTGGCGGACGCGGATGTGGTGTTCGCGCCGTGTGCGGTGACCACGGCCGAGGGCCCCGACGCGGTACGCGCGGCCGTTCACCGCGCGCTGGCGTTCGTGCAGTCCTGGTTGGGGGACGAGCGGTGGTCCGGGGCGCGGCTGGTGCTGGTGTCGCGGGGTGCGGTTGCCGCCGAGGGCGGTGAGGGTGTACGGGATCTGGGCGCGGCTGCGGTGTGGGGTCTGGTGCGGTCGGCGCAGTCCGAACACCCGGGCCGGGTAGTCCTGTTGGACATGGACGAGCCCGGGGCGTTGGGGGCGGCCCTGGCGACGGGTGAGTCGCAGCTGGCGGTGCGTGGCGGTCGGGTGCTGGTCCCACGCCTGGCCCGTGCGGCCGTGGCGCAGGACGACGTCACGGAGGCCGCGGTCGAGTGGGGCGCGGGCCCGGTGTTGATCACGGGTGGTTCGGGTGTGCTGGGTGGCCTGGTGGCCCGGCATCTCGCTGAGCGGCATGGCGTACGGGAGCTTCTCCTGTTGAGCCGCCAGGGTCAGCAGGCTCCGAGGGCGGACGAACTGGCCGCCGATCTGGAGGCGTTGGGTGCCCGTGCGACGGTGCTGGCCTGTGATGTCTCTGATCGGGAGGCGTTGCGGGCGGTGCTGGCGGAGCATCACATCACGGCTGTGGTGCATGCGGCGGGTGCGCTGGACGACGGTGTGATCGAGTCCCTCACTCCGGAGCGGATCGATGCGGTGTGGCGCCCGAAGGCGGACGCCGCCTGGTACCTGCACGAACTCACTCAGGAACTGGGCCTGGACCTGTCCGCCTTCGTCCTCTTCTCCGCCATGGCCGGTACCACCGGCGCAGCCGGGCAGGGCAACTATGCGGCGGCCAATGCATTCCTGGACGGACTGGCGCAGTACCGCCGGGCGCAGGGGCTGCCCGCCCAGTCCCTGGCCTGGGGTTTGTGGGAGCAGGCCAGTGCGATGACCGGCCACCTCGACGACGGGGACCGCGCCCGCCTGAGCCGCTCCGGTGTCCGCGCCCTCACCTCGGCGGAGGGCCTGGAACTCCTCGACGCGGCGACCGCCACCGATACGGCCCTGCTCGTGCCGGTCCGGCTGGACGGCGCGGCACTGCGCGCGCAGGCCGCCGAAGGGACGCTCGCCCCGCTCTTCCGCGGCCTGTTCCGTGGCCCCGTACGGCGGGCCGTGACGGCGGCGGGCGGCTCCGGCGGTTCGGAGCTCGCGGCGCGCCTGGCCGGGCTGGCCGAGGCGGATCGGCGTACGGCCGTACTCGACACCGTGCGCTCCCTGGTGGCCGTCGTACTCGGTCACTCCTCGCCGGCGGCGGTGGAGTCCGCCCGGGCTTTCAAGGACCTGGGCTTCGACTCGCTCACCTCGGTGGACCTGCGCAACCGGCTGGGCGCCGCGACGGGGCTGCGGCTCCCCGCGACGATCGTGTTCGACTACCCGACCCCGCAGGCGCTGGCCGAGTACGTGTGCCAGGAGCTGGCCGGAACCCGCGAGGCGAAGCCCCACACCGCCGCGGTGGCCTCCGTGGGCACCGACGAGCCGATCGCGATCGTGGGCATGGGCTGCCGCTACCCGGGCGGCGTGTCCTCGCCCGAGGACCTGTGGCGGCTGGTCGCCTCCGCGACCGACGCGGTCTCCGGACTCCCCGACGACCGGGGCTGGGACCTTGAGCGCCTGTACGACCCCGACCCGGACCGGGCCGGGACCTCGTACGTACGCCAGGGCGGTTTCCTCCACGACGCCGACCGCTTCGACGCCCCGTTCTTCGGCATCTCCCCGCGCGAGGCCACGGCGATGGACCCGCAGCAGCGCCTGCTGCTGGAGACCTCCTGGGAGGCGCTGGAGCGCGCGGGCATCGACCCCCACGCGCTGCGCGGCAGCCGTACGGGTGTCTTCGCCGGTGTGATGTACCAGGACTACGCGGCACGCCTGTACAACGTCACCGAGGGCCTCGAGGAGTACCAGGGCTACCTCGGCAACGGCAGTGCGGGCAGTGTCGCTTCCGGCCGCCTGTCCTACACCTACGGGCTGGAGGGCCCGGCGGTCACAGTGGACACGGCGTGTTCTTCCTCGCTGGTGGCCCTGCACCTGGCGGTGCAGTCGCTGCGCCAGGGCGAGTGCGACCTGGCGCTCGCCGGCGGTGTCACGATCCTTTCCACGCCCGCCCTGTTCGTGGAGTTCAGCCGGCAGCGCGGGCTGGCCGCCGACGGCCGCTGCAAGTCCTTCGCGGAGGCCGCGGACGGCACGGGCTGGGGCGAGGGCGCCGGTCTGCTTGTCGTCGAACGGCTCTCCGACGCGGTACGGAACGGCCACCCGGTCCTCGCTGTCGTCCGCGGCACCGCCGTCAACCAGGACGGCGCCAGCAACGGCCTCACCGCGCCGAGCGGTCTGGCCCAGCAGCGCGTCATCCGTCAGGCCCTCGCCAACGCGCGGCTGACGGCGGCGGACGTGGACGCCGTCGAAGCCCATGGCACGGGCACGACTCTCGGCGACCCGATCGAGGCCCAGGCCTTGCTGGCCACCTACGGAAGCGAGCGCGATGCCGAACGCCCGCTGTGGCTGGGCTCGTTGAAGTCCAACATCGGGCATACGCAGGCCGCGGCGGGTGTGGGCGGCGTCATCAAGATGGTGATGGCGATGCGGCAGGGAGCGCTGCCGCAGACCCTGCACGTGGATGCGCCGTCGACCCATGTGGACTGGTCGGCGGGAGCCGTCGAGCTGCTGACCGAGTCCCGTGAGTGGCCGCAGGAAGCCGAGCGCCCGCGGCGGGCCGGTGTCTCTTCCTTCGGCGTCAGTGGCACCAATGCGCACGTGATCATCGAGCAGCCGGTGGTTGGGGCTGGTGGTGGCGTGGGCCGGGGGTCGGTTGTTGGTGGTGTGGTGCCGTGGGTGGTGTCGGGGAAGTCGGAGGGGGCGTTGCGGGGGCAGGCGGGGCGGTTGGCTGCGCATGTGGCGGGTCTTGGGGGTGTTGTTGAGTCGGTGGATGTGGGTTGGTCGTTGGTGTCGTCGCGGTCGGTGTTTGAGCATCGGGTGGTGGTGGTGGGTGGGGGCCGTGAGGAGTTGACGGCTCGGTTGTCGGCGGTGGCTGAGGGTGCGCCGGATGCTGGGGTGGTGTCCGGGGTGGCTTCGGGCGCGTCGGGCAAGGTGGCGTTGGTCTTCCCCGGGCAGGGGTCGCAGTGGGTGGGGATGGCGGTGGAGTTGTTGGTTTCCGCGCCGGTGTTCGCGGAGCGGATCGCTGAGTGTGGGCGGGCGTTGTCGGGGTTTGTGGAGTGGGATCTGCTTGCGGTGTTGCGGGGGGAGGAGGGTGCGCCGTCGTGGGAGCGGGTGGATGTGGTGCAGCCGGTGTTGTGGGCGGTGATGGTGTCGTTGGCTGAGCTGTGGCGTTCGTACGGTGTCGTCCCGGATGCGGTGATCGGGCACTCGCAAGGTGAGATCGCGGCAGCTGCGGTGGCCGGGGCGCTCTCTTTGCAGGATGCGGCGCGTGTGGTGGCTCTGCGGAGCAAGGCTCTGCTTGCGCTCGCGGGTGATGGCGGGATGGTGTCGGTGGCCGCGCCGCTGGCTGATGTGGAGGCGCGGATTGCTGTTTGGGAGGGCCGGGTTGGTGTTGCGGCGGTGAATGGTCCGGCGGCTGTGGTGGTCTCCGGTGAGCCCGATGCCCTGGACGAGCTTCTTGCCGCTTGTGAGGCGGATGGTGTCCGTGCCCGCCGTGTTCCGGTGGACTATGCCTCGCACAGTGTTCAGGTCGAGCGTATCCGTGCGGAGCTGCTGGAGGTCCTGGCTCCGATAACGCCGCGCTCTGCCGAGGTGGGTTTCTTCTCCACGGTGACGGGGGAGTGGGTCGGCGGTGAGGAGTTGGACGCCGAGTATTGGTACACCAACCTCCGTCAGACCGTTCAACTACAGCCCACTGTCGAGGCGTTGGCGGCTGAAGGGTTCGGCACGTTCATTGAGGTGTCGGCGCATCCGGTCCTCACCATGCCCATCGGTGACACTCTGGAGGCGTCGGGTTACGGCGAGGCCCGTGCTCTGGGGTCTCTCCGTCGTGATGAGGGTGGCTTGGGCCGCTTCCTGCTCTCTCTCGGCGAGGCGTACGTCCACGGCGTGGCGGTCGACTGGTCCCCGTGTTTCGTGGGCGCCCGCCGCATCGACCTCCCCACCTACGCCTTCCAGCACGAGAGCTACTGGCTCCACGTCCCCGCTGCCACGGAGTCCACAGACCTCGCGGCCTCCGATCCGGTGGATGCCCGCTTCTGGGAGGTCGTCGACAGTGCCGATCTCCAGGCGCTGGCCGACACCCTCGACGTGGACGCCGAAGCGTCGCTCGGCGAGCTGCTGCCCGCACTCGCCCAGTGGCGGCGCCGCCGGCGCGACCTGGACGCCGTCAACTCCTGGCGATACCAGGTGGTATGGCGCCCTCAGGGCGAATCCTCCGCGCCTGCTGAGCGCCCCGGCCGCCGGCTCGTGGTGCTGCCGGAAGGGTTCGGCGATCACCCCGTGGTGACCGGGTTGCTGGGCGCCCTCGCGGCCCGCGGCGTCGAGATCGCGCAGATCGAGACCGGCGCGCCGTACGACCGCGCCGCGCTCGCCGCGCGGATCGGCGCTGCCCTCTCCACCGCGCCGGTCGCCGGCGTGGTGTCGCTGCTGGCACTCGACGAGCGCCCGTACGAAGGGAACGCCGCCGTACCGGCGGGAGTGGCGGCCACCCTCACCCTCGCCCAGGCGCTGGGCGACGCAGGACTCGATGTCCCGCTGTGGCTGCTCACCCAGGGTGCGGTGGCGGTCGCGGACCAGGACGGTCCGCCGAACCCCGCCCAGGCGCAGGTGTGGGGCCTCGGCCGGGTTGTCGGGCTGGAGCACCCCGAGCGCTGGGGCGGACTGCTGGACGTGCCCGGGAAGCTCGATGAGCCCGGCGCCGGCCAGGTGGCCGCCCTGCTCCTGGCGGACGGCACGGAGGACCAGCTCGCGCTGCGTACGACCGGTGTCTACGTGCGACGTCTGGTGCCCGCACCGCTCGACGAGGCTATGGCGGATGGCGGGCGGTGGACCCCGCGCGGCACCGTGCTCGTGACGGACGGCACGGGCTACACGGCCGCCCGGATCGCCCGCTGGGCCGCCGATTGCGGCGCCGCCTCCGTCGCCGTGGCGACGCTGGAGGTCGCCGACGCTCCCGAGGCCGCCGCGCTGCGCGCCGAACTGGCGGCCCGCGGCGTCGAGCTCACCGTGACCGCCTGCGATCCTGCCGACCGGGACCAACTGGCAGCCCTGGTAGATGAGTTGAAGGACTCCGGGCGTCCCGTCTGCACGGTGGTCCATGCTGCCGGAGTCGCCGAACTGGCGCCGCTGGCGGACACCGACCCCGCCCTTCTCGCCCGGGTCGCCACCGCCAAGGTGGCGGGCGCCGAGCACTTGGATGCGCTGCTCGGCGACGACCTCGACGCGTTCGTGCTGTTCTCGTCCGTCACCGGAGTGCTGGGCAGCGGAGACCACGCCGCCTACGCCGCTGCCAACGCCCACCTGGACGCGCTGGCCGAGCGCCGCCGCGCCCGTGGAGCGGCCGCTACCGCCCTCGCCTGGGCGGTCTGGGACGCGCCAGAGGGGGTGGACCGCGACCGCCTCGTCCGCCAGGGCATGCCGCCCGTCGCCCCGGAATCCGCGCTGACCGCCCTGCGGCAGGCCCTCGACCACGGCGACACGGCAGTCGTCCTCGCCGACATCGACTGGACGCGCTTTGCCCCGGCCTTCGCCGTCGCCCGCCCGCGCCCGCTCCTCGACGGTGTGCCCGCCGCCGGTCGCGCGCTGGGGGCGGCGGACCGGGGCCGGGAAGGTGGCACCCCGGCCGCGTCGGACTCCGCGCTGGCCCGCCGCCTGTCCGGCCTGTCGGCGGACGAGGCCCGCCAGGCCCTCGTCGACGAGGTCCGCGCCCACGCGGCTGCCGTACTCGGCCACCCCAGCGCTGAGTCGGTCGACGCCGTACGGGCCTTCAAGGAGCTCGGTTTCGACTCCATGACCGCCGTCGAACTGCGTAACGGCCTGAACCGGGCCACCGGCCTGCGCCTCCCGGCCACGCTGGTCTTCGACTACCCCACGGCCACCGCGCTCGCCACCTACCTGTACGGCGAACTCATCGGCGACAGCACCTCGGCCGACGGCGCGGCCACGGCCACCGGGCCGGCGGAGCCCGATGAACCGATCGCGATCGTCGGCATCGGCTGCCGCTTCCCGGGCGGGGTCAGCTCGCCCGAGGATCTGTGGCGGCTGGTCGCCTCGGGCGGCGACGGCATCGCGGAGTTCCCGGACGACCGCGGGTGGGACTTGGAGGCGGTCTACGATCCGGAGCCCGGCCACCCCGGCAAGAGTTATGCCCGGGAGGGCGGCTTCCTCGCCGACGCCGTACGGTTCGACCCCGCCTTCTTCGGCATCTCGCCGCGTGAGGCCCTGGCGATGGACCCGCAGCAGCGGCTGCTGCTCCACACCTCCTGGGAGGCCATCGAGCGGGCCGGCATCGATCCGACGGCCGTACGCGGTGCCCGCATCGGCGTGTTCGCCGGCACCAACGGCCAGGACTACCCCGCGCTCCTGGAGCGCTCCTCCGACAACCTCGACGGGCACATGGGCACCGGCAACGCGGCCAGCGTGGTCTCTGGCCGTATCGCCTACAGCTTCGGCCTGGAGGGCCCGGCGGTCACGGTCGACACTGCCTGCTCCTCCTCGCTGGTGGCCCTGCACCTGGCGGTGCAGTCGCTGCGCCAGGGCGAGTGCACCATGGCCCTCGCGGGCGGTGCGACGGTGATGTCCACGCCGGGCATGTTCGTCGACTTCAGCCTGCAGCGCGGCCTGGCACCCGACGGCCGCAGCAAGGCGTTCGCGGAGGCCGCCGACGGCGCCGGATTCTCCGAGGGCGCGGGCATGCTGCTCGTCGAACGGCTCTCGGACGCCGTACGGAACGGCCACCCGGTCCTGGCTGTCGTCCGCGGTTCCGCCGTCAACCAGGACGGGGCCAGCAACGGCCTCACTGCCCCCAACGGGCCCTCCCAGCAGCGCGTCATCCGCGCCGCGCTGGAGAGCGCCCGGCTGACGGCGGCAGAGGTGGACGCGGTGGAGGCCCATGGCACGGGCACCCGGCTGGGAGACCCGATCGAGGCCCAGGCCTTGTTGGCCACCTACGGCAAGGACCGGGACGCGGAGCACCCGCTGTGGCTGGGCTCCATCAAGTCCAACATCGGGCATACGCAGGCCGCGGCGGGTGTCGCGGGTGTGATCAAGATGGTGATGGCGATGCGGGTGGGTGTGCTGCCGCAGACCCTGCATGTGGATGCGCCGTCCTCGCATGTGGACTGGTCGGCGGGTGCGGTGGAGCTGCTGACGGAGTCCCGTGAGTGGCCGGAGGCCGGGCGTGCCCGGCGTTCCGCTGTCTCGTCCTTCGGTATCTCGGGGACCAATGCGCACGTGGTTCTGGAGCAGGCGCCTGAGCCGGTGGTTGGGGCCGGTGACGGCGCGGATCGCGTTCCGGTTGCGGGTGGTGTGGTGCCGTGGGTGGTGTCGGGGAAGTCCGAGGGGGCGTTGCGGGCTCAGGCCGAACGGCTCTCCACCCGGTCCGTGGGTCTTGGTGACCACGAACTTGCTGATGTGGGTTGGTCGTTGGTGTCGTCGCGGTCGGTGTTTGAGCATCGGGCGGTGGTGGTGGGTGGGGGCCGTGAGGAGTTGACGGCTCGGTTGTCGGCGGTGGCTGGGGGTGTGCCGGATGCTGGGGTGGTGTCCGGGGTGGCTTCTGGTGTGTCGGGCAAGGTGGCGTTGGTGTTCCCCGGGCAGGGGTCGCAGTGGGTGGGGATGGCGGTGGAGTTGTTGGATTGCGCTCCGGTGTTTGCGGAGCGGATGAGCGAGTGCGCCGACGCGCTCGCCCCCTACACCGACTGGGATCTGCTGTCCGTGCTGCGCGGTACGGAGGGTGCGCCTTCCCTCGACCGCGTGGATGTGGTCCAGCCTGTCCTGTTCGCCGTGATGGTCTCCCTGGCCGAGCTGTGGCGCTCGTACGGGGTGAAACCGGATGCGGTGATTGGGCACTCCCAGGGGGAGATCGCGGCCGCTGCGGTGGCCGGGGTGCTCTCGCTCGACGATGCGGCCCGCGTGGTGACCTTGCGCAGCAAGGCCCTTCTCGCCCTGGCGGGTGAGGGTGGGATGGTTTCGGTCGCCGCATCGCTGGCGGATGTGGAGGCGCGGATCGCTGCTTGGGGCGGTCGGGTTGGTGTTGCGGCGGTGAATGGTCCGGCGGCTGTGGTGGTCTCCGGTGAGCCCGATGCCCTGGACGAGCTTGTGGCTGCTTGTGAGGCGGATGGTGTCCGTGCTCGCCGTGTCCCGGTGGACTATGCCTCGCACAGCGTTCAGGTCGAGCGCATTCGTGCGGAGCTGCTGGAGGTCCTTGCGCCAATCGCTCCGCGCTCTGCCGAGGTGGGCTTCTTCTCCACGGTGACGGGGGAGTGGGTCGGCGGTGAGGAGTTGGACGCCGAGTACTGGTACAGCAACCTCCGTCGGACCGTTCAACTACAGGAAACTGTCGAGGCGTTGGCGGCTGAGGGATTCGGTACGTTCATCGAGGTGTCGGCCCACCCGGTCCTCACCATGCCCATCGGTGACACCCTGGAGGCATCGGGTTACGGCGAGGCCCGTGCTCTGGGGTCTCTGCGTCGTGATGAGGGTGGCTTGGACCGCTTTCTGCTCTCTCTCGGTGAGGCGTACGTCCATGGCGTGGCGGTCGACTGGTCCCCGTGTTTCGTGGGTGCCCGCCGCATCGACCTGCCCACCTACGCATTTCAAACCGAACGATTCTGGCCCAACTGGTCGGTCATGTCGGCCGGTGACCCCGACGGCTTGGGGCTCACCGCCGCCGAGCACCCGCTGCTCGGCGCGGCGGTGGCGCTGGCCGACGGCGACGGTTGGCTGTTCACCGGTCGGTTGTCGCTGTCCACGCATCCGTGGCTTGCGGACCACGCGGTGCGCGGCACGGTGCTGCTGCCCGGAACCGCCTTCGTCGAGCTGGCCGTTCGGGCCGGCGACCAAGTGGGCTGCGGCCTCGTCGAGGAACTGACCTTGGAGGCGCCGCTGGTGCTCCCCGAGCGCGGCGGAGTGGTGCTCCAGGTGACGGTCGGGGCGCCGGACGACGGTGGGCGGTATCCGTTCCAGGTCCACTCGCGGCTCGACGAGGAGGCCGACGGGCAGGAGTGGACCCGCCACGCGACGGCGGTGCTGGCCGCCGGCGGCCGCCCGGAGTTCGATCTGGTGCAGTGGCCGCCGGCCGGTGCCGAACCCGTCGCCGTCGAGGGCTTCTACGAGCGGCTGGCGGAGCGGGACTACGGCTACGGCCCGGCGTTCCAGGGGCTGCGTGCGGCGTGGCGGCGCGGCGACGAGCTGTTCGCCGAGGTTGCGCTGCCGCAGGAACAGCAGTCCGGCGCGAGCGGGTTCGGCCTGCACCCGGCGCTGCTCGACGCCGCCATCCACCCGCTCAGCCTTATGCCGGCGGCCCCCGGCGGCCGGGACGGAGAGGACGCGGCACAGGGCGGCGATGTGCGCCTCCCCTTCGTGTGGAGCGGGGTGTCCCTGTACGCGGCAGGTGCCTCGGTGCTGCGTGTGCACCTTGCCCCGCACGGCCAGGATGGCGTGGCGGTGGCCGTGGCCGACGAGACCGGAGCGCCGGTCGCCTCGGCCGATTCCCTCGTCATGCGTGCGGTGTCGGCCGACCGCCTCGCCATGGCGTCCGGTGCGGGCCAGGATTCGCTCTTCTGCCTCGAATGGCAGCCCGTCACCGCTCCCGCCGATGGTCCGGCTTCCTTGGGGCGTACGGCGGTTGTCGGACCGGACGGCCTCGGTGTCGAGGCCGCGCTGAAGGCGTCCGGTGTACCGGTTGGCGCCTTCGTCGACCTGGAGGCGTTGGCCGGGGTGTCCGGTCCGGCGCCGGAGGTGGTCTTCGCGGTGCTGGACGCCGCGGACGGGGTAGATGGTGCGGACGGGCTGGCTGGGGTGGATGGGGTGCGTGCGGTGTTGCACCGTTCGCTGGCGTTGGTTCAGTCGTGGTTGGGGGATGAGCGGTGGTCTGGGTCGCGGTTGGTGTTGGTGTCGCGGGGTGCGGTGGGGGTGGGGGTTGGTGAGGGTGTGGGGGATGTGGGTGCGGCTGCGGTGTGGGGTTTGGTGCG
>NZ_JBIAWT010000026.1:0-28259 GCF_042895955.1 Streptomyces sp. NPDC001339
GCCCGGTTACATTCCGAACCCGGAAGCTAAGCCTTTCAGCGCCGATGGTACTGCAGGGGGGACCCTGTGGGAGAGTAGGACGCCGCCGAACAAATCTTAGAAAAAGCCTCGTTCCCCGAGTTTCGACTCGGGGAACGAGGCTTTTTTGCATTCCGGGTGTGGGTACACGACATACGAGGCACATATGCGCGCGGCGGCGGCACTCGCATCTGCTCTGCCAGCAGCAAGCACCGTCTTGCCAGGCCGTCGTCCCCATGGCCCGAAAGGAACCCGTACAACATATCCAGCCACAGCGCCGAGCTTCCGCTTGCGATGGGCGAGCCGCACAGGGCACGGCTGGCAGACCGGTACGAGAACTGGCCACCGCTACCCAACGACAGTGAGTGGCCCGCCCGGTACTTGGTTCGGTGCAGTGGGGCCTGTCAGAGCCGGCCGGTGGACTTCAGGGTGAGGTAGGCGTCGGCCAGATCAGGGGCCAGGTGGGCCGGGGTGGAGTCGATGACGGTGATGCCGTGGCGACGGAGGCGGTCGGCGGTGCGGCGGCGGGCGGCGCGGGTCTGTTCCGCGGCTGCCGCTGCGTAGACGGCCTGGGGGGTGTGGCGGCCGGCCGCCATCTCCTCGATGCGGGGGTCGGCGACGGCGGCGACGATGACTTCGTTGCGCTGGGTGAGGCTGGGGAGGAGTGGCAGGAACGCCTCTTCGACAGGGGCTGCGTCCAGGCCGGTGAAGAGCACGATGAGGGATCGGCGCGGCGTGCGGTGGTGGACCGTGGCGATGAGGCCGCGGGCGTCCGCCTCGACGAGTTCGGATTCGAGGGGAGCGAGGGCCTCGGTCAGCGCCGGCAGGACGTCGCGGGCCGCGCGGCCGTGTACGGATGCGCGTACCCGGCGGTCGTAGGCGAGCAGGTCTACGCGGTCGCCGGCGCGGGCCGCGAGGGCGCCGAGGAGGAGGGCGGCGTCCATGGAGGCGTCGAGGCGGGGGATGTCGCCGACGCGGCCGGCCGAAGTACGGCCGGTTTCCAGGACGAGCAGGATGCGGCGGTCGCGTTCGGGGCGCCAGGTGCGGACGGCGAGATCCTGGCGGCGGGCGGTGGCGCGCCAGTCGATGGAGCGGGTGTCATCGCCGGGTGTGTAGTCGCGGAGGCTGTCGAATTCGGTGCCCTCGCCGCGGGTCAGGATGCTGGTGCGGCCGTCGAGTTCACGAAGCCGGGCGAGCTTTGCGGGGAGGTGTTTGCGGCTGGTGAAGGGTGGCAGGACGCGCAGGGTCCAGGGGACGTGGTGATGGCTCTGACGTGCCGCCAGGCCGAGCGGGCCGTAGGAGCGGACGGTGACGCGGACGGCGTGGTGGTCGCCGCGACGGGTGGGGCGAAGGGTGGTGGTGAGGCGTCGACGTTCGGCAGCGGGGATCCGGACGGTGTGGTGGGAGGCGGGGATGTCCGTTCCAGGGCTGAAGGAGCTGGGGGGCCAGGCGTCGCGGATCCTGGCGCGCAGGGGGCGACGGCACGGGTTGGTGAGGGTGAGGTGGATATGGGCTTCGCCTGCGAGTCGAACGTTTGTGTCACCTGTTCGGGTGAACTGGAGCTTTCGCACTGGCGCGGCGAGTGCCAGATCGCACAAGATTGCTATCAGCAAGGCGAGTTGGACCGTGATGATGCCGAGCCAGCTGGGCAGCGCGAAGCCGACGAAGAGAGCTCCGCATGCGGAGAGGAAGGCGGTGCGTCCGGTGAGTGCCACGGTGTCGTCTCAGCGGGGGACGGGGAGATGAGCGAGTACGGTGTTGATCACGGAGTCCGCGGTGACTCCTTCCATCTCCGCTTCCGGGCGGAGTTGGACGCGGTGTCGGAGTGTGGGAAGAGCGAGGGCTTTGACGTCGTCGGGGGTGACATAGTCGCGGCCGGTGAGCCAAGCCCAGGCGCGTGACGTGGACAGCAGGGCGGTGGCGCCTCGAGGGGAGACGCCAAGGGAAAGTGAGGGGGATTCACGGGTGGCACGGCAGATATCGACGATATAGCCGGTGACTTCAGGGGAGACCGCGGTTTTCGCGACAGCGGCTCGGGCCGCGTCGAGGTCGGCGGAGGAGGCCACGGGGCGCAGTCCCGCGGCGGCCAGGTCGCGTGGGCTGAAGCCGGCGGCATGGCGGGAGAGGATGTCGATCTCGTCCTGGCGCGCGGGGAGCGGGACCGTCAGTTTCAAGAGGAACCGGTCGAGTTGAGCCTCGGGCAGCGGATAGGTGCCCTCGTACTCCACCGGGTTCTGGGTGGCGGCCACGAGGAACGGCTCGGGGAGGGGACGGGCCGTGCCGTCGACGGTCACCTGACGTTCCTCCATTGCCTCGAGCAGGGATGCCTGCGTCTTGGGAGGTGTCCGGTTGATCTCGTCGGCGAGCAGCAGGTTGGTGAAGACGGGGCCCGGCTGGAACGAGAACTCCGCGCTACGGGCGTCGTAGACCAGGGAACCGGTGACATCGCTGGGCATCAGGTCGGGGGTGAACTGGACGCGCTTGGTGTCGAGTTCGAGGGCCGCCGACAGGGCGCGGACGAGGAGGGTCTTGGCGACGCCGGGGGCGCCTTCGAGGAGGACGTGACCGCGGCAGAGGAGTGCTACGACCAGGCCGGTGACGGTGGGGTCCTGGCCTACGACGGCCTTGGATATCTCGGTGCGCAGGTCCTCTAGGGAGGCTCGGGCGCTGTCAGCGGTCGGGGTGCTCACGGGGGGCGTGCCTCTCTTGGGAAACGATCGACGATTCGAGTAGGTCGAGTTGGTCGGCCAGGTGTACCAGGGCCCGGTCGTCCGCGGGGGCGGGGCCGAAGAGCAGGGTGCGGAGATCTGTCCCGGCGTCAGGGGCCGAGTTCAAGTGGGCATGGACGGCCGGGAGAAGGGCGTCGGGGGTGTGGGCATCTGCCGGTCGTACGCCGATGAGCGGGGCGAGCCGGGTACGGGTCGCGGAGCGGAGTACGGCTGATGCCCGGTCACGGGCGCCGGCCTGTTCGTAGAGGCGGGCATGGCCCTCGGTGGTCTCCGCGGCGGGGACGGTGACCGGGAGCTTTTCCGGCACCAGGGGGCCGAGTCGGCGGGCGCGCCAGAGGGCTGCGCATACGGAGGCGAGGGCGAGTTGGAGCAGGGCCCAACGCCAGCCGGCCGGGATGAGGTCAAGAAAGCCGCGCTCGTTGTCCGGCACGGATGACGGGTCGCTGACGGAGGGGAGGTACCAGATCAGATGTGTGCGGGAACCGAGGAATTGAAGGGCCAGCGAGGCATTGCCGTCTTCGGCGAGGTGCTGGTTGTACAGGAAGTCGGGGGAGCCGAGGAGCACGGTGTCGCGGCCGGAGCGGGGGGCCGGCAGGCGCAGCAGGGTGGGTCGGCCGCCGCTGGGGTAGCAGTGGTCCGCGGTGTCGGTGGTCGTGGTGTAGCGCAGGCCGCCGAGGAGGGCGCTGCCGGCGCGGCGGGCCTCGGGGAGAGAACAGGCCGGCTGGCGTGCCGTGTTGCGGACGGGGGGTTCCGGCTGGACACCGGGGGCGAAGGCTTCGAGGGACGAGGGGCCGGGGGCGAGCAGGACGGTGCGCCCCGGGGTGCGCGCGGTCGCGGTCTGCAGGTCCGTCAGCTGAGCTTCGGTCAGGACGTCGGGCGCGGTGATCAGCAGGGTGGTGTCGGGGCCGGCCGCAGCGGCGGCTTCCTCGGAGGTGGTGACGACCTGGGTGGAGACGCCGTGTGCGGTGAGGAGCCGGGCGAGTGCGCGACTGCCGGTCCGGTCGGCCGAGCGTGGATCCAGCCGGCCGTGCTGGTCTCCGGACTGCAGGGCGGCGAGGACAAATCCGCTGATGATGAGCAGGAGGAGCGCGACCAGGGGGCCGCGCGATCGGGACCAGAGGCGACGAGTCGTGGTGGAGAGCGCGGGAGCGGCCGTGGTCATGGGTGGCTCCTCGTCGGGGCCGCGGCCAGGTCGGGTTTGGTGTGCCGCAGGTCGGTGTCGAGGCGGGCGAGGAAGGCGTACGCCTCTTCCGTGCCGGGGCGGCCGCCGTATGTGACGTCGTCAAAAGTGCGGGCCGCGGTGCGCAGTGCGTCGGTGTGCCGGGGGAGGAGCCGGCCGGCCTCGGCGGCTGCCTCGTCGGCGGTGCGGCCCGGGCCGGAGGTGAGCAGCGCACGCTCTTCGAGGGCGAGGACGAGGGCGCGCATGCGGTCCTGGATCGCCTGGTTCCAGCGCCCCGCGGTGGCGTGCCGGTCAGCGGCCGCGCGATGTTCCGCGGCGGTGCGCGGGGTGTCGGTGAAGAGTGTGCGGCTGGTGGTCGGGGTGCGGCGTACGGCGCCGAGCCGCAGCCGGAGGGCGACGATGAGCAGCAGGACGAATACGGCGATGGCGAGGAGCCCGATCCAGCTGCCCGGTGTGACGCCGGCGGCGGAGCGGAAGAGTTCTGTGACGCGCTCCCACAGCCAGTCAAGGGCTTGCTGGACCGGGTTGGGGTCGTGCTGGTGGTACCGGGGGTCGGACAGCTCGCGCTCGGCCGCCTCGCGTGCGGGGAGGCGAGGTGTCCGTACCGGTATCCCGTCGTCCGCGGCCGCGAGGAGCCGTTCGAGCGCGGCTGTCTTCCCCCCAAGTGTCACCGCATCAACTTCCTGGTGCGGTGTCGGTGGGGCGCTGCTCCCCGGTGCCGTCGGCAGGTTCCGTGCCGGCGCGGTCTGCCGCGCGGTCGTCCGTAGGGGCGCCCGCTGGCGCCGATGCGGATGCCGATGCCGATGCCGATTCCGGTGTCGGGGTGTCGGAGGGGGCCGGGGCGGTGGCAGCCGGTGCCTGGTGGGCCGGGGCGCCGGCGTCGTAGCCGGGCAGGCCCGCGGCCCGGGCGAGTTCGAGGTCGAGTGCCTCGCGGCGGATCCGCTGGTCCACGTAGAGGAGCACGGTGACCCCGGCGCTGATCGGGTAGGTGATGGTGGAGCCGATGACGGCACCGATGCCCAGCACGATGAGGAACGACCAGCTCATGGAGCCGGCGGTGCCGCTCGCCCACCCCATGACGTTCTCGCCGTCGATGAGGAAGGCGATGACGGTGGCTGGGATCTGGACCATGGATCCCACGATCATGAGCACGAGTGCGGCGAGCAGCTGAGCGCCCAGCACCCGCCACCAGGCACCGCGTACGAGCTTGGCGGAGCGGCGCATGGATGCGATGACGCCCTGCTTCTCCAGCATCAGTGCGGGGGAGGCGAGGCTGTAGCGGATCCACAGCCAGATACTCACGACGACGGCGGCCACTGCGCCGAGCAGGGTGAGGACCACGCCTACGGTACCTGCGCCCGCGGCGGTCACGATGAGGCCGGGAGCCAGTCCGACCACGAATATCGCGGTGACGAGCACGGGAAGCAGGAGGAGCAGGCCGAGCAGGCGGGGGAGTTGGCCGCGGGCGTCGCGCCAGGCGTCCCCGGTGGTCACCGAGCGGCCGAGCACGGCGCGGCTGACGACCATGGTGAGCAGTCCGGTGGCGATGAGCGTGGCGAGCAGCCCGATCACCGAGGTGAGGGCGCTGCCGACGAGCTGGCCGCCGATGTCTTGCAGGGTTTCACGGACGGCCGGGACGTCGTCGTTGGCGACCGGGACGCGGTCGGTGCCCCGGAACCACAGTCCGGTGACGACGGTGGTTGCGGTCTGAGAGACGACCGCGACCACCAGCGAGATGCCGAGGACGGTGCGCCAGTGCGCGCGCAGGGTCGCGACCGCGCCGTCGAGGATCTCGCCGACACCGAGCGGGCGCAGGGGGATGACACCCGGCTTGGCCGCCGGCGGCACGGGGGCCCAGCTGCCGCCCCACGGGGGCTGTTGGCCGGCCGGCGGATTCCAGCCGGGCCCGCCGGAGGCGGACGCGGAGGCGCGGCTGCGGCCGTGCGGGCCGGCCTGGCCGGGGATACCGGCCGGCGTCGACCACTGGCCGCCAGGAGGCTGCTCCTTGGACCACTGCGGCGGGGGCGGCTCGGCGGTGCCGGGCCGTTCCTCCGGGGCCGATGGCTGGTTGGGTTGCTCCTGTGTGCCGCGGTCCGGCTCGTCGGAGGGGGTGGATCCGGGCGAGGCCCAGCCCGGAGAGTTGTTCATCGTCGCTCCTTCTTGCCGTCCGTCCGCCGGGGCGGCCGGGATCCGGGGTCCGCGGTGCCAGTCATCGTGTCATGGCGGTCGGCGTGGTGTGTCCGTGCCCTGAGAGTGAGGGGACCTTCTGTTCGAGGGGCGTTCGGCGGCAGACTGAGTGGATGGGCGATCAGTACGAGGTACCCGAGGCGGGCGCCGGGGCGCTCGCGATCCCGTCGTTGCGTTGGGAGGAGCTGCCGGAGGGGCCCGCGGTGGTTCTCCTCGACCAGACCCGGCTGCCGGCCGAGGAGGCCGAGCTGGTCTGCGCGGATGTACCGGCGCTGGTGCGGGCGATCCGGACGCTGGCGGTGCGTGGAGCGCCGTTGCTGGGCATCGCGGGCGCGTACGGCGTGGCGCTGGCCGCAGTGCGGGACGGTGCGGTGGACGACGCGGCGGAGACGTTGGCGCAGGCCCGGCCGACCGCGGTCAATCTGGGGTACGGCGTGCGGCGGGCGGCTGCCGCGTACCGCTCGGCGGTGGCGGAGGGGGCCGATGGCCCGGCGGCCGCCGCGGCGGCGCTGGCCGAGGCGCGGGCCGTCCATGCGGAGGATGCCGAGGCGAGCGCGCGGATGGCGGAGTACGGCCTGGCGCTGTTGGGCGAGCTGCTGCCGGGCGGCGGATATCGGATTCTCACGCACTGCAATACGGGCGCGTTGGTGTCCGGGGGCGAGGGGACCGCCTTGGCGGTGGCGTTGGCGGCGCATCGGGCCGGTGAGCTGCGCCGGCTGTGGGTGGACGAGACGCGGCCCTTGCTGCAGGGGGCGCGGCTGACCGCTTACGAGGCGGCGCGGGCGGGCATGGCGTACACGGTGTTGTCGGACGGTGCGGCGGGCTCGCTGTTCGCCGGGGGTGAGGTGGATGCGGTGCTGATAGGGGCGGACCGGATCACGGCGGACGGGTCGGTCGCCAACAAGGTGGGCAGCTATCCGCTGGCGGTGCTGGCGCGCCACCACCACGTTCCGTTCGTGGTGGTGGCACCGACCAGCACGGTGGATCTGGAGACCGGGGCGGGTGCGGATATAGAGGTCGAGCAGCGGCCGGGCCGGGAAGTGACGGAACTCTCGTTGCCGTACGTGCGGGGAGTGGGGGCGTCGGCGGACACCGGTATACCGGTGGCCCCGCCGGGCGCGCGGGCCTACAACCCGGCCTTCGATGTGACGCCGCCGGAGCTGGTGACGGCGATCGTGACGGAGGCCGGGGTGGTGTCTCCGGTGACCCGGCGAGTGCTTGCCGAGGTGTGTTCCACCTCACGATGGAGTACGTCACGATCAGGTAATGGGATGATGGCCGAATGAAGGGACGCGTCCTGGTCGTCGACGACGACACCGCACTGGCAGAGATGCTCGGCATCGTGTTGCGCGGCGAAGGCTTTGAGCCGTCGTTCGTGTCGGACGGTGACAAGGCGCTTGCCGCCTTCCGCGAGACCAAGCCCGACCTTGTCCTGCTCGACCTGATGCTGCCCGGGCGGGACGGTATCGAGGTGTGCCGGCTGATCCGGGCGGAGTCCGGTGTGCCGATCGTCATGCTGACCGCCAAGAGCGACACCGTGGATGTGGTCGTCGGACTCGAATCGGGTGCGGACGACTACATCGTCAAGCCGTTCAAGCCCAAGGAGCTGGTGGCCCGGATCCGGGCGCGGCTGCGGCGTTCGGAGGAGCCGGCGCCCGAGCAGCTGGCGATCGGTGACCTGGTCATCGATGTGGCGGGCCACTCGGTGAAGCGGGACGGGCAGTCGATCGCGCTGACCCCGCTGGAGTTCGATCTGCTGGTGGCGCTGGCGCGCAAGCCGTGGCAGGTGTTCACCCGTGAGGTGCTGCTGGAGCAGGTCTGGGGCTACCGGCATGCCGCCGACACCCGGCTGGTCAATGTGCATGTGCAGCGGCTCCGCTCCAAGGTCGAGCGGGATCCGGAGCGTCCGGAGATCGTGGTGACCGTGCGCGGGGTCGGCTACAAGGCCGGGCCCAGCTGACATGGTCCGGGACGGTTCGGCCCCGGAGGGAAAGCGGGGACGTACCGTCAATCCGTCGGGCGATATGTCCATTTCAGGAAAGTTGTCCGCTTGGTTGCTGCGCGGCGGGCAGCTGCTCCCCGACGGCGCGGTGAGCGGACCGGTTCACCCCCTGCTGAGGCTCTTCAGCCGCTGGGTCCGGCGGCCGCTGCTGCCCGCCCTGCGGCTGTGGCGGCGCAACATCCAGCTGCGGGTCGTGGCGACCACGCTGCTGATGTCCCTCGCCGTGGTGCTGCTGCTGGGCGTGGTGGTCGTCGGACAGGTCCGCGGCGGACTGCTCACGGCGAAGGCGCAGGCCGCGCAGAGCCAGGCGGTGGGCGGCTTCAGCGTCGCCCAGAAGATGGCCGACGGCGCCGGCGACACCCGGACCGATGACACCGCCCGCACCGGCAACCGTGGCACCCAGGACTCCGCTACCTGGCTGACCGGCCTGGTCGAACAGCTCGCCAGTGGTGGCCAGGGCGTCTTCTCGGTCGTCGCGCTCAGCTCCGACTCCGACGAACCGTTCGGCGACTCCAGCCCCGGCACCCGCGGGCCGCGCGCCTCCGGCGACGTCGATCCCGAACGGAGCGTCCCCGCCGAGCTGCGGCGGAAGCTGGACACCAAGTCCGGTACGTTCCGCCAGTACACCCAGATCAAGCGCATCGGGTCGGACGACGGTATGCCGGCGCTCATCATCGGCAAGCGCCTCAACGACATCAACAGCAACCAGTACCAGCTGTACTACCTCTTCCCGTTCAGCCAGGAGGAGGAGACGCTCAGGCTCGTCACGGGGACGCTCGCCACGGCCGGGGTGTTCGTCGTGATCCTCCTGGGCGCGATCGCCTGGCTGGTGGTGCGGCAGGTCGTCACCCCCGTACGGATGGCCGCCGGGATCTCCGAACGGCTGGCCGCCGGCCTCCTCCAGGAGCGGATGAAGGTCACCGGCGAGGACGACATCGCCCGGCTCGGCGAGTCCTTCAACAAGATGGCGCAGAACCTCCAGCTCAAGATCCAGCAGCTGGAGGAGCTGTCCCGGATGCAGCGCCGCTTCGTCTCGGACGTCTCGCACGAGCTCCGTACACCGCTGACGACGGTACGGATGGCGGCCGATGTCATCCACGACGCGCGCGACGAGTTCGACCCCGCGACGGCGCGCTCCGCGGAGCTGCTGCGCGGACAGCTCGACCGCTTCGAATCGCTGCTCGCGGAGCTGCTGGAGATCAGCCGGTTCGACGCGGGCGCGGCCGCCCTGGAGGCCGAGCCGGTGGACCTGCGCGACGTGGTGCACCGCGTCATCGAGGGCGCCGAGCCGCTCGCCGAGCGCAAGGGCAGCCGGATCCTGGTGCGCGGTGCCGAGCAGCCCGTCATCGCCGAGGCCGACCCCCGCCGGGTGGAGCGGGTGCTGCGCAACCTCGTCGTCAACGCCGTCGAGCACGGCGAGGGCCGCGATGTGGTGGTGCGGCTGGCCTCGGCGGGCGACCGCGGCGGTGGCGGCGGCGCGGTGGCCGTCGCGGTGCGCGACTACGGCGTCGGCCTGAAGCCCGGCGAGGCCACCCGGGTCTTCAACCGCTTCTGGCGCGCCGACCCGGCCCGGGCCCGTACGACCGGCGGCACGGGCCTAGGCCTGTCCATCGCCATCGAGGACGCCCGGCTGCACGGCGGCTGGCTGCAGGCCTGGGGCGAACCGGGCGGCGGCTCGCAGTTCCGCCTGACCCTGCCCCGTACGGCCGGCGAGCCGCTGCGGGGGTCCCCGATTCCGCTGGAGCCGGAGGATTCGCGGCGTCGCCGCGAGTCGGCCGCGGCGGGACGGTCGCGTACGGGGGCGGCCCGCACGTCCCCCATGGCGGGCACGATCCCCGCCCAGACACGCGCCGCCCAGACGTGTGCCGCTGAGCCGGCCGGGGCGGAATCACCGGCTCCGGCCCCGCTCCCGGAGCCGCGCGGCGCGGCCCGGCCGTCGGCCGATCCGGCGGCACTGCCCGGCAAGGGCGCCCGCGTGGTGCAGCAGAGCCGGGAGGCGCGGCAAAGCCGGGAGGCGCGGAGCGAAGAGACGGCGCGCGACGGCAGTGCGCGCGCCGACGAGCCCGGGCACGAGGGCGTGGCCGGGAAGGACACCGGACGGAGCGTGGAACGGGAGGGCGGCCCGCGTGGACACTGAGCACGAAAGCGAGCGCGGGAGGGGCGCCACGTCCCGTAACGGCGCCCGCAAGCAGGCCGGGCCGGCCCGGAAGCTGCTGCTCGTCGGCTGTGCGACCGCGCTGCTGGCGGGCTGCGCGTCGATGCCGGACGGCGGGGAGGTCACCCCCGTCGACCAGTCGCCGCGCTCCGAAGGCGACTCGCAGGTGCGGGTCTACGGCGTCCCCCCGCAGGACGGTGCACAGCCGACCGACATCGTGCGCAGCTTCCTCGACGCCACGACCAGCGACGAGGCGGATTTCCGCACGGCCACCCAGTATCTGGCCGCATCGGCACGGAAGACCTGGCGGCCGTTCCGGTCCACCACGGTGCTCCAGGAGCGCCCGAAACCTGAACCGAAGGAACAGTCCGACCGCGAGGGCGCGAACGGCTACACGGTCGCGCTCTCCGGCAGCCAGGTGGCGTCGGTGGGCGAGCGCTACGCCTACTCCCCCGAGGAGAAGCCGTACCGCCGGTCGATCCACCTGGTCAAGGAGGACGGCCAGTGGCGCATCGACCGGCTGCCCGACGGGCTCGTCCTGGGGCTCTCCGACTTCCAGCGCATCTACCGCTCCGTCAACACGTACTACTTCGCCTCCTACAACACGGAGTCGGAGGAGCCCAAGGCGAGCCGGAACGTGCTCGTCGCGGACCCGGTCTATCTGCGGCAGCGGATCAAGCCGATCACGGCCAGCGTCAACGCGCTGCTGTCCGGGCCCACGGACTGGCTCAGCCAGGTGACGACTTCCGCGTTCCCCCGCGGTACCCGGCTTGCCACGCGGGAGCTGTCGCTGGACGACTCCAACGCCCTGCGGGTCCGGCTCAGCAAGGAGGCGGCGAACGCCGACCCTGCCCGGTGCAAACGGATGGCGGCTCAGCTCTACTTCACCGTCCAGGACATGACGCGTGCTTCGAAGATCAGTGAGGTGGAGCTCCAGGACGCCGACGGCGACTCGCTGTGCACGCTGTCGCAGGAGCAGGCCGAACGCGACTTCGGGCCGGTGCCGCGGACCGGGCGCACCGCCAAGGAGTACTTCATCGACGCCGGCCACCGGGTCGTCGCCATGTCGGACTCGGCGACCGAACCGGCGCCGGTGAGCGGTCCGTTCGGCACCGGGAAGACTCCGCTGCGCTCGGTCGCCATCTCGCGCGGTGAGAGCGCCGCGGCCGGGGTGTCCGGCGATGGCCGGTCCTTGTACGTGGCGGCCATGGAGGACGGTACCGAGCGCGGTGATCCGCTGCTGACCAGCGACAGTTCGGGCAAGGGCGCCGACGACGGGCTGACCGCGCCGAGTTGGGACGGTCTGGGCGATCTGTGGATCGCGGACCGTGATGCGCGCGGCTCCCGGCTGCTGCGGATGCGCGAGGGCAAGGGGGACCCCGAAGAGGTCGCGGTGCCCGGCCTGGGCGGACGGCGGATCAAGGCGATCAAGGTGGCCGCGGACGGTATCCGGATCGCGGTCCTGGTGGAGGACAAGGGCCGGACCACACTCCAGCTCGGCCGGGTCGAGCGCAACGGCAGCCCGGGGCATCCGAAGCTTTCGGTGCAGGAACTGCGGCCGATCGCACCGCAGTTGGAGGACGTGGTCGCCGCCTCCTGGGCGGGCGGCAGCCGACTGGTGGTCGTCGGACGGGAGTCCGGCGGGGTGCAGCAGATGCAGTTCATGGAGACCGACGGCTCGGCGTCCAACGCGCAGACGCTGCCCGGTGTGAACGGGGTCAAGTCGGTCGCCGCGTCGGAGGACGAGAGCAGACCGCTGATCGCCGATGCCGCCGAGGGCATCGTGCGGCTGCCTCCGGACGCGAACTGGAAGACGGTCGTGAAGGACGGGACGGCGCCGGTCTACCCCGGGTGACTCGGTCCGGGGCCCTGATCCGGGGGCCCTGGTCCGGGTGGTCCGGTCCGGGCGCCGGTCCGCTTCGGGCGACAGGTGACACACGACAGTCGACGCTGCGACCTGCTCTGACCTGCTCTCACCTGCTCTGAACTGCTGTGATGCGCCGCGCCGCCCCGCGTTCGCGGTCGCCGCCGCAGTTGTCCACAGGCGGTTGTCCACAGGGGTGGTGGCCGGGGTGGCGTGACGGCACAGTGGAGCCATGCAAGGGCAAGTGCAAAGGCTGTGGCAGGAGCTGGCCGGTCTGGTGCTGCCGGTCGCCTGCGCGGGGTGCGGCCGGCCGCGTACGGAGCTGTGTGCGGAGTGCAACCGGGCGCTCACGAGGGACGGGCACGGGGCGCGGCGGGTCCGGCTGCGGGCCGCGCCCGTGGGGCTGCCGCGGGTCTGGGCGGCCGCCCCGTACGCAGACGAGGTCCGGGCGGTGCTGCTGGCGCACAAGGAGCGCGGTGCGCTGCGGCTCGCCGGACCGCTGGGAGCGGCGCTGGCCGGAGCGGTGCGCGGGCTGCGGCCGGGACGCGGGGCACTGCTGATCCCGGTGCCCTCGGCCCGCGGAGCGGTGGCCGGCCGGGGCCATGATCCGGTGCGCAGGATAGCCCTGGCGGCGGCCGGTGCTCTGCGGCGGGAGGGAGTGGGGGAGGGGGCGGGGGTGGGGGCCCGAATGCTCGCGGTACTGCGCCGGCGACGCCCCGTGGCCGACCAGGCGGGACTGAACGCCCCGCAGCGCCTGGCGAACGTCGCGGGCGCACTGGAGGTCCCGGGTGCGGCCGGGAGGCTGCTGACGGGCCGGCCAGTGGTGCTGGTGGACGACCTGGTGACCACGGGGGCGACGCTCGCCGAGGCGGCACGGGCGGTCGCGGTGGCCGGCGGCAGGGTGTCCGGCGCGGCGGTGGTGGCGGCGCCGGGCAGCGCTTTCGGCAATGATGTGATCTTTCCGGGCCGGCGGGGAAGAGAATCTCCACGCAGCGAGTAGGCGTGCACGCGCGGTGGCGTACGAGGTACCGGGCCGAGGAGCGGAAATCACCCGAATGGAGCCGAGGGATACGAGGGGGTGCCGACATCCGTCCCGGAGAGCTATGTTCGGTTGTGAGGACTTGGCGGATGTTTTGCCTCAGATGTCGTGATGACCGCATTCAGGGGCGTATGTCGCGACCCTGAAACCGGGGGGCGTGGAGATCTTGTCGTCGGGGGAGGAGGAGGTGAAAGTCGCCGAGTCCGAGGCCTCGGTACCCACCGGGGCCTGGTGCAAGAAGGAATCGTCCCCGCTCGATGAGCGGAGCGATCCGGGAACGGAGTTCTGCGTGGACATCGTCGTCAAGGGCCGCAAGACCGAGGTGCCCGAGCGGTTCCGCAAGCACGTGGCCGAGAAGCTGAAGCTGGATAAAGTCCAGAAGCTCGACGGCAAGGTGATCAGCCTGGACGTCGAGGTGTCCAAGGAACACAACCCGCGGCAGGCCGACCGTTCCGACCGGGTGGAGATCACGCTCCGCTCCCGTGGCCCGGTGGTCCGGGCCGAGGCGGCCGCCGGAGATCCGTACGCGGCGCTGGACCTGGCGACCGCCAAGCTGGAGGCGCGGCTGCGGAAGCAGCACGACAAGCGGCATTCGCGTCGCGGCAACGGCCGCATTCCGGCAAGCGAGGTCGCCGAGACCGTGCCCGAGGCCGCGAGCCTGACCCCCAACGGCGAACTCGCCACCGAAGTCGAGGAGACGGTGCCGACCACGAGGATGGGGTCGATCGACGTCCAGGGTGAAGGGCCCCTGGTCGTCCGCGAGAAGACCCACTCGGCAGCGCCGATGTCGCTCGATCAGGCGCTCAACGAGATGGAGCTGGTCGGGCACGACTTCTACCTCTTCGTCGACGCCGACACCAAGCTGCCCAGCGTCGTCTACCGGCGGCACGCATATGACTACGGCGTCATCCACCTGAACACCGACGCGTACGGAGAGGAGGCGCCCGGCGGCGCAGGCGGCGCGCTGGGCGGCTGACCCCCACCGGCCCGGTGCCCCCGGTGCACTCCGGGGGCACCATCGTGCCCGCAGAGAGCAGGAGTTGAAGCCGTATAGTGTTTGTGCCGGCCAGGGAATTTCGGGGACACGAAACGGCGACATGCCGGGGAGACGGTCGTATGGCAGTGATCGGGCTGGCCGCAGGGGGCTGTTGTCAACCAGCCTTATTCCAAGCTCTGGCCCTCCGGCCGAGTAGTTGACGGGGAGGATCCATGGGGGACACTTTCGGGCCCGTACACGCGGACGCGGGCGACGGGACCGGTGGCGGGGGCGACGACCGGTCCGTGAGCCCGCCGCGCAAGGAGCCCATCCGGGTCCTGGTGGTGGATGATCACGCGCTGTTCCGGCGGGGCCTGGAGATCGTTCTGGCCCAGGAAGAGGACATCCAGGTCATCGGCGAGGCGGGGGACGGCGCGGAGGCGGTCGACAAGGCCACGGATCTGCTGCCCGACATCGTGCTCATGGACGTACGGATGCCCCGGCGCGGCGGGATCGAGGCATGTACCGCCATCAAGGAGGTGGCCCCCAGCGCCAGGATCATCATGCTGACGATCAGTGACGAAGAGGCCGACCTCTACGACGCGATCAAGGCCGGCGCCACGGGCTATCTCCTCAAGGAGATCTCCACCGACGAGGTGGCGACCGCGATCCGCGCCGTCGCGGACGGCCAGTCGCAGATCAGCCCGTCGATGGCGGCCAAGCTCCTGACGGAGTTCAAGTCGATGATCCAGCGCACCGACGAGCGCAGGCTGGTGCCCGCGCCCCGGCTCACCGACCGGGAGCTGGAAGTCCTCAAGCTGGTCGCCACGGGAATGAACAACCGCGATATCGCCAAGGAACTCTTCATCTCCGAGAACACGGTGAAGAACCATGTGCGCAACATCCTGGAGAAGTTGCAGTTGCACTCCCGGATGGAGGCTGTGGTGTATGCGATGAGGGAGAAGATCCTCGAGATCCGTTGAGCGGGCGGCAGCCTCCGGCCGCTCCGCTCTGCCCGGCCGCGGTCGTCAGCTCCGCTGCCGCAGCTCCGCGCGCAGCGCGGCGGCCAGCTCTGCGTCGTCGCAGCGCTCCACCCGTACGGAATCGCAGCCGACCCAGGCCGCGGCCTCCAGGAGAGCCGTGGCCATCGGGGCGACGGCCTTGCCGTTCCGCATCGAGACCTGCCGGGCGACGAGGGTGGTGCCCTCGCGGGCCGGGTCCACCCGCCCCACCAGCCGGCCGCCGGCGAGCAGGGGCATCGCGAAGTAGCCGTGTATCCGCCGGGGGCGTGGGACGTACGCCTCCAGGCGGTGGGTGAAACCGAAGATCCGCTCCGTGCGCCGGCGGTCCCAGATGAGGGAGTCGAACGGCGAGAGCAGCGTCGTGCGGTGCCGGCCGCGGGGCGTGGTGGCCAGCGCGGCGGGGTCGGCCCAGGCGGGCTTTCCCCAGCCCTCGACCTCCACCGGGACCAGACCGCAGTCGGCGATCACGGCATCGACCTGCTCGCCCTTCAGCCGGTGGTAGTCGGCCAGGTCGGCGCGCGTGGCGACCCCCAGGGCGGCGCCGGCCTGGGCGACCAGGCGGCGGAGGCACTCGGCGTCGTCCAGATCGTCGTGCAGCAGCTCGTCCGGGACGGCGCGCTCGGCGAGGTCGTACACCCGCTTCCAGGCGCGGCGCTCCGTACAGACCACCTCGCCGGTGTCCAGCAGCCACTCCACCGCGATCTTGGTCTCGGACCAGTCCCACCACTCCCCGCCGTTGCGGCCGCCGCCCAGCTCGGACGTGGTCAGCGGGCCGTCGGCGCGGAGCCGGTCCAGGACGGCGGCGCAGGAGCGCTCGGCGTCCTTCAGGACATGCCAGCGGTAGCCCTTGGCCCGCCGGGCGCGGCGGCGGAAGGCGAAGTGCGGCCACTCCTCGATGGGGAGGATGCAGGCGGCGTGCGACCAGTACTCGAAGCTGTGGGCCCGGGGCGAGGCGGCGTCGTCGGCGGTCGGTGTCCAGTAGGCGGCCTCGACGGCCGGGCGGCCGACCGCGCCGAGGCGGGCGTAGGACACCAGCTCATGGGAACGGGCCAGCACGGAGATCGTGTCCAGCTGGACCGCTCCCAGCTGCTGCAGCACCCCGCGCGCCCCCGCCCGTCGGTCCGGGGCGCCCAGCAGACCCTGCGCCCGCAGCGCCAGGCGGCGGGCGTCATCGACGGACAGGCTGGTCACCGACCCGGGCCGGGAGGAGGGCTGAGGCAGGGGTGAGAGCTGCGTCACGGTGGTCATGCGGGACAGCGTAGGGGCGGGCACTGACAACGGCCCGGGCGACGGGCCCCGGCACGAGCCCCGGCAGCGAGCCCCGGCGGCGGGCCCGGGCAGCGTCCCCCGGAAGGGCCCCGGGGTTCCGCCCCGGGCTCAGCCCGCGTACGGCAGGTACGGCGTCCGGTCCGCCGCGCTCGGCGCACCGGCCAGGTGGGGATCGCCGGCCAGGTCGGAGGGGAGCAGGGAGCCCGTCCACACGTCCCGGCGGGTGCCCTCGTGCACCAGCTTGGCGCGCTGGGTGCCCTCCCGCCGGAAGCCGAGCTTGCGGGCGACCGCCCAGGAGCCGTCGTTGCCGGCCTCCGCGAGCCACTCCATACGCTCCACGCCGAGATCGCGGAACGCCCAGCGCAGCACCGCGCGGGCCGCCTCGACCGTGTACCCCCGGCCGCGCTGTTCCCTGGCGGTCCAGTAGCCCAGCTCGGCCTCGCGCTCGGGGCCGCGCAGCCGGGCGAGGCGTACCAGGCCCATCGCGCCGACCAGGGAGCCGTCCGCCCTGGACACCACGGCGAAGTGGTAGGCGGTGTCGTCGCGCCAGCCCTCGGGGACGATCGTGCCGACGAACCGCTCCGCGTCCTGCACGGTGTACGGCGACGGGACGTGCGTCCAGCGCGGAATGTCGGGGTCCTGGCAGGCGGCGAGCACCGCGGGCGCGTCGGAGGGCTCGAACGCGCGCAGGACCAGGCGCCCGGTGGTGAGGATGACAGGTTCCATGAAGGGAGTCTGCGAGTTCGCGGAGAGGCCCGCGAAGGGTTTTCGGCGTGATTCCCGGCACCTCCCCGGCACCTTCTCGCAGCCTCGTGCGTTCACGAGGGGGAGGGGACAGCGGGGGTTCGCGGCGGCGGACCTCCCGGCCCGGCCGCGTCCTCCTTTACGATGGCCGTTGCGGCGGGGCCTGCCCCCTTGGAAATATGCCGCGCCCGCGCACTCGACCGTGCAGGCCCGACCGGCAAGGAGACCAGCCCAAGTGTCCGTCTTGACGAAGATCATGCGTGCAGGCGAAGGAAAGATCCTGCGCAAACTGCACCGCATCGCGGGCCAGGTCAACTCCATCGAGGAGGACTTCGCGGCCCTCTCCGACGCCGAGCTTCGGGCGCTCACGGATGAGTACAAGGAGCGCTACGCCGACGGCGAAACCCTCGACGATCTGCTCCCCGAGGCGTTCGCCACGGTCCGTGAGGCCGCCAAGCGGGTGCTCGGCCAGCGGCACTACGACGTCCAGCTGATGGGCGGCGCGGCCCTTCACATGGGGTACGTGGCCGAGATGAAGACCGGTGAGGGCAAGACCCTGGTCGGTACCCTCCCGGCGTATCTCAACGCGCTGTCCGGCAAGGGCGTCCACATCGTCACGGTCAACGACTATCTGGCCGAGCGCGACTCCGAGATGATGGGCCGGGTCCACAAGTTCCTGGGCCTGACCGTCGGTTGCATCCTCGCCGACATGACCCCGGCCCAGCGCCGTGAGCAGTACGGCTGCGACATCACGTACGGCACGAACAACGAGTTCGGCTTCGACTACCTGCGCGACAACATGGCCTGGTCGAAGGACGAACTCGTCCAGCGGGGCCACAACTTCGCGATCGTCGACGAGGTCGACTCGATCCTCGTCGACGAGGCCCGTACGCCGCTGATCATCTCCGGCCCGGCCGACTCGGCCACCAAGTGGTACGGCGACTTCTCCAAGCTGGTGCTGCGCCTGAAGAGGGGCGAGCCGTCCAACCCGCAGCGCGGTGTCGAGGAGACCGGCGACTACGACGTCGACGAGAAGAAGCGCACGGTCGGCATCCACGAGTCCGGTGTCGGCAAGGTCGAGGACTGGCTGGGCATCGACAACCTGTACGAGTCGGTGAACACCCCGCTCGTCGGTTACCTCAACAACGCGATCAAGGCCAAGGAGCTCTTCAAGAAGGACAAGGACTACGTCGTCATCGACGGCGAGGTCATGATCGTCGACGAGCACACCGGCCGTATCCTCGCCGGCCGCCGCTACAACGAGGGCATGCACCAGGCCATCGAGGCGAAGGAGGGCGTGGAGATCAAGGACGAGAACCAGACGCTCGCCACGATCACCCTGCAGAACTTCTTCCGCCTCTACGACAAGCTCTCCGGCATGACCGGTACGGCCATGACCGAGGCCGCCGAGTTCCACCAGATCTACAAGCTCGGCGTCGTTCCGATCCCGACGAACCGCCCGATGGTCCGCAAGGACCAGCCGGACCTGATCTACCGCACCGAGCCCGCGAAGTTCGACGCCGTCGTCGAGGACATCGTCGAGAAGCACGACAAGGGCCAGCCGATCCTCGTCGGCACGACGTCCGTGGAGAAGTCCGAGTACCTCTCCCAGCAGCTCAACAAGCGCGGTGTGCGGCACGAGGTCCTCAACGCCAAGCAGCACGACCGGGAGGCGTCGATCGTCGCCCAGGCCGGCCGCAAGGGCTCCGTCACGGTCGCCACCAACATGGCCGGCCGCGGTACGGACATCAAGCTCGGCGGCAACCCCGACACCCTCGCCGAGGCGGAGCTGCGCGAGATGGGGCTCGACCCGGTCGAGCACGTCGAGGAGTGGGCGGCCGCGCTGCCCGCGGCCCTGGAGCGCGCCGAGGCCGCGGTCAAGGCGGAGTTCGAGGAGGTCAAGGAGCTCGGCGGGCTGTATGTGCTCGGCACGGAGCGGCATGAGTCGCGCCGGATCGACAACCAGCTGCGCGGTCGCTCCGGCCGTCAGGGCGACCCGGGCGAGTCGCGGTTCTACCTCTCCCTGGGCGACGACCTGATGCGGCTGTTCAAGGCCCAGATGGTCGAGCGGGTCATGGCGATGGCCAATGTGCCGGACGACGTCCCGATCGAGAACAAGATGGTGACCCGGGCGATCGCGTCCGCCCAGTCGCAGGTCGAGCAGCAGAACTTCGAGACGCGGAAGAACGTCCTGAAGTACGACGAGGTGCTCAACCGCCAGCGCGAGGTCATCTACGGCGAGCGCCGCCGCGTCCTGGAGGGCGAGGACCTCCAGGAGCAGATCAAGCACTTCATGGACGACACCATCGACGCCTACATCCAGGCCGAGACCGTCGAGGGCTTCGCCGAGGAGTGGGACCTGGAACGTCTGTGGGGCGCGTTCAAGCAGCTCTACCCGGTCCGAGTGAGCATCGAGGACCTGGAGGAGGAGGCCGGCGACCGCGCGGGCCTGACCGCCGAGTTCATCGCCGACGCCGTCAAGGACGACATCCACGAGCGGTACGCGACCCGTGAGGGGCAGCTCAGCCCGGACGTGATGCGCGAGCTGGAGCGCCGGGTCGTGCTGTCCGTCCTGGACCGCAAGTGGCGTGAGCACCTCTACGAGATGGACTACCTCCAGGAGGGCATCGGCCTGCGCGCGATGGCCCAGAAGGACCCGCTGGTCGAGTACCAGCGCGAGGGCTTCGACATGTTCACCGCGATGATGGAGGGCATCAAGGAGGAGTCCGTCGGCTACCTGTTCAACCTGGAGGTCCAGGTCGAGCAGCAGGTCGAGGAGGTTCCGGTGGAGGAGGCCGCGGAGCCGTCGCTGGACAAGGGTGCGCCGGAGCCGGTGGCCGCCGGTGCGGGGCGTCCGGAGATCCACGCCAAGGGCCTGGAGGCGCCGCAGCGGCCGGACCGGCTGCACTTCACCGCGCCCAAGGTCGACGGTGACGGCAGCGTCGTCGAGGGCGACTTCATCAGCGACGAGGAGGCCGGTGTCCCGGCCCGCTCGGAGGCGGACGGGCTGACCCGTGCGGAGCGGCGCAAGGCCCAGCGGGGCGGCGGTCGCCGCCGTAAGAAGTAGGCCGTAAGAAGGTCGCCCTGAGAAGGCCGCTCTGAGAAGTAAGAAGCAGGAGCGCGCACGGAGAACGTGAGCGCGTGACGATGGCGCCCCGGCCGGGGATACGGCCGGGGCGCCGTCGCGTCCGGCGGTTCGGCCGGCCGGGGCTCAGCCGGCCGGGGTCCGGGCGGCCGGGGCCGGGCCGAGGTCCAGCGCGGCACAGCGCCACCGGGAGTCGGCGCCCCGTTCCAGGCGGAAGGCGAGGGCCCGTAGCCGTTCGCCCGCCGTGATCCGGGCGAACGCCTCGATGACACCGCCGCATGGCCGGCACAGCCCGCATTCGCGTACGGCCGGGAGGGGGCCGCGCCGCCCCGGCCCGAGGAGGGGCCGCAGCGGCGCCTGCGGGGCCAGCTCGGCCAGCCGGTCGTAGGCGGCCGGCAGGGCGTGGCCCAGCAGCGCGTACACGGGCCGCTGGCCGCTGAGCGTGAGCACCAGTTGCTCCGCGAACCAGAGGTGCGGCCACTCCCGCGGCGTCGGGCGCCGCGCCCCGATGGCCGGGAGCGGCGCGCCGGGTGCGGTCACGGGCCCGGCGGGGCGGCCGCGGCGCGGGAGGGGGCGGGCCGGTCCGCGGCCACCGGGGCCGGGGCCGCGGCCGGCCGGGCCGAGCGGGCGGCGGCCGGCGGAGGACCGCCGGGGCCGGGGGAGAGCCGGGTCGTTGTCGTCGGTCGCGTCGTCGGTCACGGTCGTCGTCATGGTCGCCCCGTCGTTCGTTTCGGGCCCGGTGATCGGCGATTACTGGGCGGTAGCTCTGTGGTGGGGGATCTTCGTACCGGCGGGGCCGGAGCGGCGGCAAGGCGCGGACGGACGGTCCCGAGGGGCGCGCGAGGTTCACCCTTCCGTGGCACGGTCCCGTGCTGAGGCCGTCCGGCGGGGCGGGGAACGGGTCCGGCATGCGGGACTGTGGACCGTGGGCGCGGCACGATGGGGGACTCCCGCCCGTATGCTGGCGGGACAATCATCAGAACCGAGCGAAGTGAGCGGAAGCGTCTGCCATGCGCGTCTATGTCCCCCTGACCCTCTCCGGTCTCGCGGAGGCGCACAAGAACGGCGAGCTGGGCCCGGGCCCCCTGCGGGCCTACGCGGTCACGCCCGCACTGCGAGAGTGGTTGGCATACTCGGACGACATCGAGGAGCTGGAGTACGCGGCGCTCAACCGCGCGGCCCAGGCCTCCCTGCGGCTGCTCGCCGGAGACCCGCAGGCCGCGCGGCGCCGGGTGGTGGTGGCCGTGGACGTGCCGGACGGCGCGGCGGTGGCCGACCCGGACCGCGGGCTCGACCGGTCGGCCCTGGGCGAGGTGCGGGTCGCCGGTCCGGTTCCGTTGTCGAAGGCCGCCGCGGTGCACGTGGACGCCGCGGACGCGGAGGCGGACGTCGCGGCGGCCGCGGCGGCGCTGGGCGCGGCGGACCAGGGCGATGACGACGCGCAGTTCACCGTCGACGGTGCCGAGGACCACGATCTGATGTGGTTCGGGGTCCAGGAGATCCCCGAACTGCTCGGCTGAGGAACGCCGCGCTGCCGCGCCGGCCCGGTGCGGGGCGGGGCAGCCCGCCGCTCCGGCCGCGTTGCCCGCCGCTCCGGCCGCGTTGTCAGTGGCCGCGGGTACGTTTGTCGGCACGGGGATGCGCACGGGAGAAGGCCCGTGGGCGCACCGGGAACGACCTGGGGAAACCGCATGGGTAAGCACGCCACGCATATCGTCTGGGACTGGAACGGCACCCTGTTCCACGACGTCGACGCGGTGATCGGTGCCACCAACGCCGCCTTCGAGGAGATCGGGCTGGCGCAGATCACCCTGGAGACGTACCGGGAGCTGTACTGCGTACCCGTGCCGCGGTTCTACGAGCGGCTGATGGGGCGGCTGCCGACGGACGAGGAGTGGCTGGTGATGGACGAGGCGTTCCACCGGCACTACAGCCGGCACCGCCTGGGCTGCGGGCTCGCCGAGGGCGCCGAGCTGCTGCTGGCGGAGTGGCAGGCGGCCGGGCGGAGCCAGTCGATCCTCAGCATGTTCGGGCACGACGAGCTGATACCGCTCGTCCGCGGCTTCGGCATCGAGTCGCACTTCGTGCGGGTGGAGGGCCGGACCGGGCCGTCCGGGGGCACGAAGAGCGCGCAGATGGTCCGGCATCTGGCGGCGCTGGCGCACGTGGAGCCGGGGCGAACGGTCGTGGTCGGGGACGCGGTGGACGATGCGGTGGCCGCGCGGGACGCGGGAGCGTACGCGGTGCTCTACTCGGGCGGGTCGCACAGCCGCCGGAGCCTGGAGGCCGGCGGTGTGCCGGGGGTCCCGGTGGTGGACAGCCTCGCCGAGGCGGTGCAGCTCGCCGGCGAGATGGTCGCCTAGGGCCGGCTCGTCGAGGCGGCCCGTACCGGCACGCATACGCCATCGCGGCGCCACGTTGTCCGAAAGGGCTAAGTTCGCGTCGGGGGTTGTTGTGGACGGCCCATGACGGCTTCCGGGAAGGGAGCGATAGCCTTGCAGCGTGATCAGCGCGATAACCCGCGGGGGCGCCGAGGCCCCTGCCGTGCGCCCGGGACACGAACGTGACCGGGCGGCTGCTGGTCTTCACGGCCACCACTCCATGTCGACATCGTCACAGGTTGTCGACAGCGGCCCGGCCCTTCCCCATCGCGGCATAGCGTCGACAGCGACAGGACACCCCGCGTCGCGGCGGCGTTGTGCGGCTTCCGAAAAGTTCTTCCACAACGTCACGCAACGGCGCGCGACAGGAGCCAGAGGACATGCAGACCAAGCTGGACGAAGCCAAAACCGAGCTGCTCGCCAGGGCCGCCCGGGTCGTTGAAAGCAGCCCGGCCGGGGGCAAGCACCTGGTCCGCGGTCTCGACCCGGACACCCTCGCGGGATACCTCCAGCGCTACTACCTGCACACCGCTCCCGAGGACCTGATCGACCGCGACCCGGTCGACGTCTTCGGTGCCGCGCTCTCGCACTACCGCCTCGCGGAGCAGCGCCCGCAGGGCAAGGCGAACGTCCGGGTGCACACGCCGACCGTCGAGGAGAACGGCTGGACCTGCAGTCACTCCGTCGTCGAGGTCGTCACCGACGACATGCCCTTCCTGGTCGACTCGGTCACCAACGAGCTCTCCCGGCAGGGCCGGGGCATCCACCTCGTGATCCACCCGCAGGTGATCGTCCGCCGTGACCTCACCGGCAAGCTGATCGAGGTCCTCGACTCCAACGGCGAGCTGCACGGCAACGCCGGCAAGGGCAGGACCGGCAAGACCCGCAAGGGCAAGCCCGCCGAACTGCCCCACGACGCGGTGACCGAGTCCTGGATCCACGTCGAGACGGACCGCGAGACCGACCGCGAGGACCTCAAGCAGATCACCGCGGATCTGCTGCGGGTGCTCTCCGACGTCCGCGAGGCCGTCGAGGACTGGGAGAAGATGCGCTCCGCCGCGCTGCGCATCGCCGACGTCCTGCCGTCCGAGCCGCTCGCCGGCGACCTGCGCGAGGGGGAGGTCGGGGAGGCCCAGGAGCTGCTGCGCTGGCTCTCCGACGACCACTTCACCTTCCTCGGCTACCGCGAGTACGAGCTCGGCTCCGTACCCGGCGAGGGAGGCGCCGAGGAGGACGTGCTGACCGCTGTGCCCGGTACGGGCCTGGGCATCCTGCGCGCCGACCCGACGCACCGCGAGAGCGACGCCGGCCACCCCGTCTCGCCGTCCTTCAACCGGCTGCCCGCCGACGCCCGCGCCAAGGCCCGTGAGCACAGACTGCTCATCCTGACCAAGGCCAACAGCCGCGCCACCGTCCACCGCCCCTCCTACCTCGACTACGTCGGGGTCAAGACCTTCGACGAGCAGGGCAACGTCATCGGGGAGCGGCGCTTCCTGGGGCTGTTCTCCTCGGCCGCGTACACCGAGTCGGTGCGCCGGGTGCCGGTCATCCGCCGCAAGGTCGCCGAGGTCCTCGACGCCGCGGGCTTCACCCCGCACAGCCACGACGGCCGCGACCTGCTGCAGATCCTCGAGACCTACCCGCGCGACGAGCTGTTCCAGACGCCGGCCGACGAGCTGCAGTCCATCGCCACCAGCGTGCTCTACCTCCAGGAGCGCCGCCGGCTGCGGCTCTTCCTCCGCCAGGAACAGTACGGCCGCTACTACTCCGCGCTGGTCTACCTCCCGCGCGACCGCTACACCACCGGCGTCCGGCTGCGCCTGATCGACATCCTCAAGGAGGAGCTGGGCGGCACCAGCGTCGACTTCACGGCCTGGAACACCGAATCGGTCCTCTCCCGGCTGCACTTCGTCATCCGCGTCGCGCCCGGCTCCACCCTCCCGGAGCTCACCGACGCCGACCTCGACCGCATCGAGGCCCGGCTGGTGGAGGCCGCCCGCTCCTGGGCCGACGGCTTCTCCGAGGCGCTGGTCGCCGAGGCCGGCGAGGAGCGCGCGGCCGAGCTGATGCGCCGCTACGGCCGCGCCTTCCCCGAGGGCTACAAGGCCGACAACAACCCGCGCAGCGCGGTCGCCGACATCCAGCACCTCGAGCAGCTCGCCGAAGAACCGGGCAAGGACTTCTCGGTCAGCCTCTACGAGCCGGTCGGCGCCGGCCCCGGCGAGCGCCGCTTCAAGATCTACCGCCGGGGCGAACCGGTCTCGCTGTCCCGGGTGCTGCCCTGCCTGAACCGCCTGGGTGTCGAGGTCATCGACGAGCGCCCGCACGAGCTGCGCTGCGCCGACTCCTCCGTCGCCTGGATCTACGACTTCGGGCTGCGGATGCCGGAGCACGTCAAGGGCGACGACGCCCGCGAACGCTTCCAGGACGCCTTCACCGCGGTGTGGACCGGCGCGGCCGAGAACGACGACTTCAACCAGCTGGTGCTGCGGGCCGGCCTCAACTGGCGCCAGGCGATGGTGCTGCGGGCCTACGCCAAGTACCTGCGGCAGGCCGGCTCGACGTTCAGCCAGGCCTACATGGAGGACACGCTCTCCACCAACGTCCACACCACCCGGCTGCTGGTCTCGCTCTTCGAGGCGCGGATGTCCCCGGAGCGGCAGAGAGCGGGCACGGAGCTGACGGACGGCCTGCTGGAGGAGCTGGACGGCGCGCTCGACCAGGTCGTGTCCCTGGACGAGGACCGGATCCTGCGGTCCTTCCTCACGGTCATCAAGGCGACCCTGCGCACGAACCACTACCAGCGCGACGGCCGGGGCGAGCCGCACGCCTACCTGTCCATCAAGCTGGACCCGCAGGCCATCCCCGACCTGCCGGCACCGCGCCCGGCGTACGAGATCTTCGTGTACTCGCCTCGCGTCGAGGGCGTCCACCTGCGCTTCGGCAAGGTCGCGCGCGGTGGTCTGCGCTGGTCGGACCGCCGGGAGGACTTCCGTACGGAGGTCCTCGGCCTGGTCAAGGCGCAGATGGTCAAGAACACCGTCATCGTGCCGGTCGGCGCCAAGGGCGGCTTCGTCGGCAAGCAGCTGCCGGACCCGTCGATGGACCGGGACGCCTGGCTGGCCGAGGGCATCGCCTGCTACAAGACCTTCATCTCCGGTCTGCTGGACATCACCGACAACCTCGTCGGCGGCGAGGTCGTCCCCCCGAAGAACGTCGTCCGCCACGACGAGGACGACACCTACCTGGTCGTCGCCGCCGACAAGGGCACCGCGACGTTCTCCGACATCGCCAACGAGGTCGCCGAGGCGTACGGCTTCTGGCTCGGCGACGCCTTCGCCTCCGGCGGCAGCGCCGGCTACGACCACAAGGGCATGGGGATCACCGCCCGCGGGGCCTGGGAGTCGGTCAAGCGGCACTTCCGCGAGCTGGGGCACGACACCCAGACCCAGGACTTCACCGTGGTCGGCGTCGGCGACATGTCCGGCGACGTCTTCGGCAACGGCATGCTGCTCAGCGAGCACATCCGCCTGGTCGCCGCCTTCGACCACCGGCACATCTTCCTCGACCCCAACCCCGACGCGGCCACCTCCTACGCCGAGCGGCGCCGGCTCTTCGAGCTGCCCCGCTCGTCCTGGGCGGACTACGACACCGGGCTGCTCTCGCAGGGCGGCGGCGTGCACTCCCGCCAGGCCAAGTCCATCCCGGTCAACGCGCAGGTGCGGGCCGCCCTCGGCATCGAGGGCGGGGTGAAGAAGATGACCCCCGCCGATCTGATGCGGGCCATCCTCAGGGCACCGGTCGACCTGCTGTGGAACGGCGGCATCGGCACGTATGTGAAGGCCTCCCCGGAGTCCGACGCCGATGTGGGCGACAAGGCCAATGACGCGATCCGGGTCAACGGCGAGGACCTGCGGGTCAAGGTCGTCGGCGAGGGCGGCAACCTGGGCCTGACCCAGCTGGGCCGGATCGAGTTCGCCACGGCCGGCGGGAAGATCAACACCGACGCGATCGACAACAGCGCCGGTGTGGACACCTCCGACCACGAGGTCAACATCAAGATCCTGGTCAACGCCGTGGTCACCAACGGCGATATGACCGTCAAGCAGCGCAACAAGCTGCTGGCCGAGATGACCGACGAGGTCGGCGCGCTGGTGCTGCGCAACAACTACGCGCAGAACACCGCGCTGGCGCTGGCCATCGCCCAGTCCTCCAGCATGCTCCACGCCCAGCAGCGCTTCATGCGGCGCCTGGTGCGCGACGGCGACCTCGACCGGGCGCTGGAGTTCCTGCCCACCGACCGGCAGATCCGTGAGCGCCTGAACGCCGGCCGCGGACTGACCCAGCCCGAGACCGCGGTGCTTCTGGCCTACACCAAGATCACGGTGGCCGAGGCGCTGATCCAGACGCCCCTGCCGGACGACCCGTACCTCCAGCGGCTGCTGCACGCCTACTTCCCGTCGGCGCTGTACGAGCGCTTCCCCCAGCAGGTCGACGGGCACGCGCTGCGCCGCGAGATCGTCACGACGGTGCTGGTCAACGACACCGTCAACACCGGCGGTACGAGCTTCCTGCACCGGATGCGGGAGGAGACCGGGGCCTCCCTGGAAGAGGTCGTCCGGGCGCACACCGCGGCCCGTGCGATCTTCGGGCTCAACCAGGTCTGGGACGACGTCGAGGCCCTCGACAACGTGGTCGCGGCCCATGTGCAGACCCGGATCCGGCTGCACTCGCGGCGGCTGGTCGAGCGCGGCACCCGCTGGCTGCTCAACAACCGCCGGCAGCCGCTGGAGCTGTCGGAGACCATCGACTTCTTCACGGAGCGGGTCGGACAGGTCTGGGCGCAGCTGCCGAAGCTGCTCCAGGGCAGCGACCTGGAGTGGTTCCAGACGATTCTGGAGGAGCTGACCGGCGCGGGCGTCCCCGAGCCGCTGGCCGTCCAGGTGTCCGGCTTCTCGTCGGTCTTCCCGGCGCTGGACATCGTCGCCGTCGCGGACCGGATGGGCAAGGAGCCGCTGGCGGTCGCCGAGGTCTACTACGACCTGGCCGACCGGCTGCGGGTCAACCAGCTCCTCGACCGCATCCTGGAACTGCCGCGCAACGACCGCTGGCAGTCGATGGCCCGCGCCTCGATCCGCGAGGACCTCTTCGCGGCGCACGCCGCGCTCACCGCGGACGTGCTGTCGGCGGGTGACGGTTCCGCGTCGCCGGAGCAGCGGTTCAAGGCCTGGGAGCAGGCGAACGCGGCGATCCTCGCCCGGGCGCGGGCGACGCTGGAGGAGATCCACGGGTCGGAGGGCTTCGACCTGGCGAACCTGTCCGTCGCCATGCGGACCATGCGGACGCTGCTGCGTACGCACAGCTGAGGCGGGTACGCACAGCTGAGGCAGAGAGTGAGGTGGGGGGCAGGCACCGGGAGGCGGTGCCTGCCCCCCCACCTCACCTCAGCCGCGGGTGAACCCGCACCGCACCTCAGCCGCGGGTGAAGTCCTCGTAGGCCGCGAGGACTTCACCGGTCGGGCCGTCCATCCGCAGCTCGCCGCGCTCCAGCCACAGGACGCGGTCGCAGGTGTCGCGGATGGAGTTGTTGTTGTGGCTGACCAGGAAG
>NZ_JBIAWT010000027.1:0-24610 GCF_042895955.1 Streptomyces sp. NPDC001339
TGCGCCGTCCGCGTGATCCGCCCCAACGGCGCCAGCACCCGCCCCGCCATCGCATAACCGAACGCGAACGCCACCACCGTCAAACCCAGCAACGCGGTCAGCAGGGAGCGGTTGAGGAAGGTATGGAGTGCGAGGGTGCGCTGGTCGCGGATGCAGCTGCCGATCGCCGCATTGATGTCGTCGACCGAGCCGAGGGAATCGGGGGAGGTGGGGGAGCCAGCCGGCGGCAGGCCGGGGCAACTGATATTGCCCACCCTGAGGTTGGCGCCGAAGACCCTGAATTCCGGTGTGCTCGCTTTAAGGGTATTGGCGGCGATGAAGCAGATGATCGTGAGCAGGATGATGCCGGCCATCAGGAACATGCCGCCGTACAGCAGCGTGAGCCTGATGCGGATGGTGGGCCGCAGCCACGGCACCGTACGGCGGTGCGGCTCAGGACTCCCGGTGGGGGCCGGGGGTTCGGTCAGTGGTGCGGTCAGTGGTGCGGCGCGGTTGATCGGTAGGTGAGGGATGGGTGCGGGCACCGCTGGTCCTTCCTCAGATGCCTTAAAGCACCTGAAAGCTGCTGAGCGTCACCCATCGTGCCCATAAAGGCCGTAAGTCGGCAGTAAGCGAGTAAGCGAATCAGTGAGTAGGCGAATCAGTGGTGAGTAGGCGAGTGGGCGAGTAAGCGACGGGCTTCAGAGCGCTTTGCTCCTGGCGGTGAGTGGCAGCTCGCTGTCGTATGCGCGTCCAGGTGCGTCGTACCCGCGTCCGGGCGTCTGGGGCGTCTGGGCCAGGAACAGCTGGGCGTACAGGCCGTGTTGAGTGAGGAGCTGGTGGTGGGTGCCCGATTCGACGAGGTGCCCCGCGTCGAGGACGAGGATGAGGTCGGCGTCCGTGGCGAGGTCGAGGTCGTGGGTGATGACGAGAGTGGTACGGCCCTCGGCGAGGCGGCGCAGGGGGGTGAGGATGCGCTGGGTGGCCAGGATGTCGAGGCCGGTGGTGGGCTCGTCGAGGACGAGTACGGGGGCGTCCCGCAGCATGGCGCGGGCGATGGCGATGCGCTGCAGCTGGCCTCCGGAGAGGCGGGCGGTACCGGGGGTGATGACGGTCCGGTAGCCCTCCGGGAGGGTGGAGATGAAACCGTGGGCGTCGGCGGCCTCGGCGGCGTGGACGACCTCCTGGTGGGTGGCGCGGGGGTGGGCGCGGCCGGAGGCGATGTTCTCCTCGACAGTGTCGTGCAGGACGAGCGTCTCCTGGGGCAGCAGGGTGATGTTCCGGCGGAGCTGGGCGAGCGGGAGATGGTTCACGGGGATGCCGTCCAGGTGGATGCTGCCGGAGTCGGGGTCGTAGAAGCGGAGCAGCAGTGCGGCGAGGGTGGACTTGCCGGCGCCGCTCGGGCCCGTGATGACGAGGAGTTGCCCGGGGACCGCGGTGAAGGAGAGGTCGTTGAGGACGAGGGCGTCGGCCGGGCTGCCCGGGTAGTGGAACGTGACGTGGCGGGCCTCCAGCTCACCTATGGCGCGGTGACGGCGCGGCAGGGCGAGGAGGGAGACGGCGGACGGGGACGGGTCGTGCACGGCGGGGCGGGCGTCGAGGATCTCGAGCAGCCGCTCGGCGCCGGCGGTCGCCTCGGTGGCGGTCAGCCCGAGCTGGCCCAGTGAGCGGATCGGCGGGTAGAGGTAGCCGATGAACGCGGCGAAGGCGAGCAGCTGGCCGAGGGTCATCCGTCCCGCGGCGATCTCCCAGGCCCCGAGGCCGATGATGGCCAGTACGCAGAGGGTTTCCAGGAGCTCGACGACCTGCACGTACAGCGAGTTGAGGCGGGCGCTGGTCACCGAGGCACGGAACCAGGTGCGCGCCTGCCGGTCGAGCCGCCCCTCCTCGTCGTGCTGCCGGTTGTAGGCCTGGGTCAGGACGACGTTGACCAGGCCTTCCTCGACGACCGAGGTGATGGCGCCGTCCGCGGCACGCTCGCGGCGGGAAAGCTCTTTCACGCGCCCGGTGAAGCGGTGGGTGGCGAACCAGAAGACGGGGGCCAGGACGAAGGTGGCCAGCGCCATGTCCCAGCGCAGCCAGAGGGCGGCGCCGGCGTAGAGGATGATGCCGAACAGGGCGGTGGCCAGTTGGACGAGACCGCTGACCACCAGCTCCTCGATGGCGTCGATGTCTCCCGTCAGCCGTTCGAGCAGGTCACCGCGGCGGTTGCGCTGGAAGAAGTGCGGCGGCAGCGTCTGGAGGTGGCCGAAGGTCCGGGCGCGCAGGCGCATCACGAAGCGCTCGGCGGTCCACGCGGCGAGCGAGCTGCCGAGGTAGCCGACGGCCGCGCCGAGGACGGCGACGCCCAGCCACAGTCCGGCCGGCTGCCAGAAGGCGCTGACCGAGCCCTTCTGCAGGGCGTTGTCGGTGAGTTGGGCGAAGAGGAGGATGGCCACCGTCTCGGTGAGCGCTGCCGTGATGGCGGCCAGGCAGACCAGCGCGATCCAGCGCCGGTCGCCACGCGTCAGGGGCCAGAAGCGGCGGAGCGCCTCCCGGATGCCGACGCGTCGGGTGCGGATCGTGGCGTCCGTCAGGTGCGCCAGATCCGTCCGGTCCGTCATGGAGTCCCACAGGCCGATGCGGCCAACAGGCGGGATTCCGTCGGCTTGTTGGGGCATGGTCGCGGGCCATATCGTCGGCGCCGCAGCGGGCCGGACAGCAGATCGACGAGTCGGCCCCGCTGGGCTGGTCAGGGAGTGGGCCGATGGGTCCCGGGGCTCAGCGGCCCGGACCCCAACCCACGAGGCGGACCCGCGCGGAACGCGGGTCAGCCTCGACTCAGAGCATTCAGAGCTTTGGGTCAGTCTCAGTCACGAACGCCTTACACCTTACTTGCGTCCGTGGCCGCCTTTGTTGCGACCGTACCCGTGGCCATATCCGCCACGGCCGTATCCGCGGCCACGCCGCCGTCCACGACGACCGCGGTCGTGGTCGTCACGGTCCCAGTCGTCGTCACAGCCGCTCTTGCGGTTGAAGACTTTCCGGAAGCTCATACCTGCCTCCTTGATCGTTCCTTGCTGACGAGCCGCTTCCGGATCGGGATGAGCCGCCGTCTCCGGCTGCGTCAGCGCCTCAACTCCCAAGCTACGTCGACCACCTACCCACCAACAAGGAAATATGGGTGAAAATTCAGACAAAATTGCAAATTCCCCCCACAACCTCGGAGGGTGCCGGATCGTCACGCTCCGCGTCCACGGCCCACGCCGGACCGCCACATGGGCGCACGCAGCCCGACCAGGCATCTTTCACCCTCCGTAGCCAGCACGGGACTTGACGGCCCGATGCGCCGATGCGCCGATGCGCCGTCGTGCCCATATGAGCACGACGGCGCATGTGCACGTGAGCACGACGGCGCATGTGCACGGGCCCGTGCAGACCCACGCAGGCCCGTGCAGACCCATGCGGGCCCGCGCAGGCCCATGCAGGCCCATGCAGAGCTATCTGCTGCACGATCCGCTGCGTCACTTCACCTTGCGGGCAGGCAGTGCGGACTTGCGGGCAGGCGGTGCGGACTTGCGCACGGGAGGCGCGACCTTGCGTGCGGGAGGCGCGGACTGCGGCCACATCTCCACGTCATCCATCCCGGCGTTGTCATCCATCCCGGACTTCTCGTCGTGGGGGTCGAACTTGGCGAACTCATGGGGCTTCTCGTGGTGGGGTTCGTGGGGCTTTTCGATGTGGTCGGGGTGGGGGGTCTCGATGTGGTCGGGGTGCGGCGGGTGGGGGGTTTCGATGGGCTCGAGGGGTTCGAGGTAGGGCGGGTGAGGCGGCTCGATGGGGTCGACGTGGACCTTGCAGTGGATGTGGCACTTCTCGTGGTCGTGATGATGGTGATGGTGGTGTTTGTGGTGGTGCTTATGGTGCTTATGGTGATGGTGATCGTCGCCACCCGGCAGGCGCTTGTTCTGCGGGCTGACAAACGGGGATACGGGGGTCGGCAGGAAGCCGAACGGCGCCGGTGAGCGGGTCACCATCGGGGAACTGGCGGCCGACGAGGAGCTGGACGCCACCGGAGAACCGGACATCACCGGAGAACCGGATACCGCCGGGGGGCGTGCGGGGTCGGGATACGGGCGGTCGGAGCGAGCCGGGGAGCGCGAAGGGGCAGGGGAGCCCGGAGGGGCCGGCGTGGGGTTCACGGAGGGGCCCGCGGATGCGGACGGGTCCGGGCGGTCCGGCGCATCGCGGCGGTCGGGAGGCTCGCGGCGGCCGGGAGGATCACGGTGGTCCGACGGGGCCGAGGAGAAGTCATCCGACGGTGCGGGAGAGTCGGGCGGATAGTCGCCGGGCCCGGGCTCCGAGGGTTCCGGGGCGCTGTCCGGGTCGAGCTGCAGGCTCCCGTACGTCTTGAATCGCGCCGCGTCACCGGAGCGCACGACGGCCATCGCCTTCCCCTTGCAATTACGTGAGGACCACAGGATGAGGTCGAGCGGGGTGTCGTTGACCACCTCGCCGCCCCCGGCTCCGAGGCCGTAGCAATGGTCGTCACCGGGGTCGAGGATCCGGTACTCCTTGTTATGCGGCCGCATGTGGAAGGTGATGGTGCCGGTCGTGGCCTGGGCTCCACTGAAGGGTACGAACGCGGCGAGCGCCGTCCCCGTGGCGGCCGCGGCGCCCAGGTAAAAGGTCATGTGTCGCATGGCCCGACAGTTCCCTACGGCATATCGGACTATTCATACGGAATGGGATATTCACCCGCGTCCACACCGGCCGCCACGCCGCCCTTCGTATCGCCCTCCGCGTCGGCCTCCGCATCGCCCCTCGTCCTCCCCCCTCACCCCCCGCCCTCGGCCGGCCGCACGGTCCCCAGCCACAGCACGTCCCGGGCCCGGGTCATGGCCACAAAGAGCTGACTGCGCGCCAGCTCACCACGTTCACGGGCGGCATCTCCCTGCCCGCCCTCGGCCGGTTTGGTGTCGGCCGTCAGGTGGGCGTCGTACCGGGGCAGATAGACGCGCTTGAATTCAAGGCCCTTGGCTCGCCGGTAGCTGCCGAGTTTCACGGCCTCGACCGGGTGCCCGTCGTACTGCTCCAGCAGGCAGACCCGGATCCCGGCCCGGGTGAGCAGCCGCCGGTAGTGGTCGATGGCGCGCTTGGACGGGCACAGTACGGCCGAGCCGGCCAGATCCTGCGGGGGCAGGGCGCACAGCGCGGAGAGCAGGGCCTCGTCGTGCGCGGCCCGGGTCGGCAGGGCGGCGCGCTGCACCCGGCCGTGATGGTAGGTCAGGTCGATGTCCCGCCGGCCCGGAGTGTGCCGGCCGTCGATGTCCTCGAAGGCGTCATCGGCGACGACGGACAGCGCGGCGTCCACGATCTCCTTGCTGTTGCGGTAATTGGCGCGCAGCACCTGTCCGCGGTCGCCACGGATGTCGATACCGGCGTCCGAGAGCCGGAACCCGCCCGGGTAGACGGCCTGTTGCCCGTCGCCCACCAGCAGCAGCCCGTTGGGGCTGTCCCCGACCAGGGCGTGCAGCAGGCGCACCCCGACGAGGGTGAGGTCCTGGACCTCGTCCACCACGACGGCCCGGTAGGCGGAGTGGCCGGTGCGCCCGGACGCCTCCGCCAGGGCGAGCGAGAGGACGTCGTTGAAGTCGTGCACCGCGCGCTCGACGCGCTCGGCCTCGTACGCCTCGTACAGCTCCCAGACGGCCTTCCGGTGCGGGCGGCGGAGGCCCGCGCGGCGGCGACGGCGGGCCAGCGCGGCGTACTCCTCGAAGGAGGTGACGCCGCGGCCCTTGATGACGTAGTCGATCTCCTCCTGCCAGTAGCGGGGCAGCGGGTCGATCTCGGCGAGGCAGCTGTCCCGGCCGACGCGCTTCCAGGCCAGGCTGAAGGCGGTCTCCGCCTTGTCCCGGTGCAGGCGGACGGGGACACCGCGGGCGTGCAGATACTCCTGCGCCCAGGAGTGCAGGCTGCGGAAGTCGACCCGGTCGGCCACCGCCGGGGCCAGGGTGGCGAGGAAGGTGGCCTGTACACGCGGCAGGTTGTTGGCGAAGGTGACGTACAGGACCCGGCCGTTGGTGCGCTGGGCGAGGTAGGCCGCGCGGTGCAGGCCGACAACTGTCTTGCCGGTACCGGCCGGGCCGCTGATCCGGGCGGGACCGGCCCAGTTGCGGCGTACGAGGGCGAGCTGGTCCGGGTCGAGGAAGGTCATCCACTGCTCGACGGGGGCCCGGCGGGCGGTGTCGAGCGCGGCCTCGCGCAGGCCGTCGAGGTCGAAGAGGCCGTCATCGTGGCGTACGGACGGGGTGCCGGCGGGTGCGGACCGGGGGGCGGTGGCCCCGGACCGGGTGTCGGCGGACGCGGGCCGGGCGCCCACCGGCTCGGACCGGGCGCCGCCGTGCTCGGACCGGGTAGAGGGATGTGCGGTTCGGGGGCGGGCGGGGTTCTCGTACTCAGAGCGGGCCGGGTCCTCGTATTCGGAACGGGCCGGGTCCTCGTACTCAGAGCGGGCCAGGTTCTCGTACTCGAAACGGGCCGGGTCCTCGTATTCGGGGAAGAACCGCCCCAGGTGTTCGGTCAGGGCACGGACCGAGGCCATTGACAGCCGGGTGCGCTCCGACAGCAGTGCCGGGCCGATCTCCCGCTCGCCCAGCAGCCGCACCCGGCCCACTTCACCGTCGACCCGCTGCCCGGCGAAGGCCATCAGCGGCCGCACCGCCACGGGGGACATGCCCAGGGACGCCACCGCGCCCTCGGCGGTCTTCGTGACCGCGAGCAGCTTGCGGCGGTGCTCGTCGCGGGAGAAGCCGCCGGCCCGCAGCCGGCCGCAGGACGCCTCCGGTGCGGCCCGCCACTTCTTGACGTCGATGACGAAGACGCCGCCGGGCCCGATCAGCAGCATGTCGACGTTGGCCGCCCGGGTGCCCGGCCAGCGCCGGTCCACCAGCAGCCGCCAGCCCCTTTCGGTCAGCATCAGCAGCTGGGCGACGATGCGCTGCTCCCCCTCGCTCGCCGCCTCCCAGCGTGCGGCGGCCCGCTGCCGGGCGGCCCGCCACTGTTCCCGTAACAGGCGCTCCTGCCTCCGGGCATCCTGCGCCTGCCGGGACGCCGAACCGCCCGCCGAACCGCCCCGTGCCGAACCACCCCGTGCCGAACCGCCACGCGCCCTGCCGCCGCCCGAGCCGCTCCCTGTCGCCATCGCTCGCCCCCTCGCCACTGGCCCCGCGCCTACTGCCGGCTCCGCCATCTGCGGGGCCATGAACCATAGGTCCGTGGCACATGACGCGACAGCGCGCACGGGAGGAGCACAGGGGCATGGCACGGGACGGTGCGCCATGCCCCTGTGCAGTCGCGCAGTCATGCAGCCGCGCAGCCGTGCAGCCGCGCAGCCGCGCAGCCGCGCCTACCCCACGCTCGCGACCGCCCGCTGGAAGAGCCGGGCCGCGGACGTGCCCAGCCCCGTCGGCGCGGCCAGCCGGCCCGGAGAGCCCTGCGGATGGCGTAGCTCGGGCTCGATATAGCGGCGGCAGCCCCGGTGCCAGTTCAGGATTCCGGCCATCCAGTTCTCCAGCTCGTGCACATAGCCGTCCAGCGCCTCACGCGCCCCGGCCGAGAGGCCGAAGTCGTCGTAAACGACCGGCAGTTGTTCCGCGGCGACGTGCTGGAACTCCCGCAGACGGGAGGTCATGAGGTCCGTGATGATGGCCAGCCCGGTCGGGTAGTCGCAGTCGAAGAAGGTCTGGACGACCAGGATGCCGTTGTGCACCTCGCCCTCGTACTCGACCTCCTTCTGGTACGAGAAGACGTCGTTCACCAGGCAGGCGAAGTCGGCGGCGGAGTTCTCCAGCGAGCGCAGCGCGCCGGTGCGGTAGATCTCCGGCGGGACCTGCCGGCCGTGGCCGATGCGGCTGAGGGCCATGGTGAGATCGGAGCCGAAGGTCGCCCGGCGCATCTCGATGTAGTCGACGGGGTCGGGGACGCGGCTCTGGACCTGGTTCTCGATCTCCCAGAGCCAGCCGGCCGTCATGGTGTCGACGGCCTGGCGGAAGGTGCGGCGCGCCGCGGGCGTCATCGGTCCCGCGGTGCGCGTCCACAGATCCGCGAGTCCCCGGTCGAGAGCGTTGACCGGTTCCGGTGTGGGGGCGGAGAGGTCGAGCGGCATGAACGCCGACAGCCGCTCGGTGCACACCTTGGCCGAGACGATGTCCCTCGTCCGCCCGAAGACCTGCGGGTAGTAGTCGTCCGCGTACGTGCCCCAGGCCAGCCACTGGGAGCCCAGGTCGAGTTGCTCCGGGGTGGCGTCCGGGTGGAGGCCGGCCGCGCAGAGCGCCAGGTCGTACCGGACCATCGCCGGCTCGTCCCATACGTCGGAGAGCGGCACGCCGGGCTGCGGCTGGAGCATGCCCATACGGTGAGCCCACTCGATCAGCCTGCGACGGGCGCCCTCCAGGTGGGGGCTGAGGCTGAGTGGGAACGGCATGGGGATGTCGGGGATCCGCGACGGCCCGACCTGCTGGTGCGGGATGTGGGTATGGCTGCGGAAGCGGTGCGCACCGGCCGTGGCCAGGGCCGCTTTCAGATCCGCGGCGGAGGTGCCGGGACCACCGACCCGGGACGGTGACCAGGGCCGTGCGGCGGCCGGGACCGGCAACGAAGGCCATGCGGCGTCAGCCGAGGCCGGCCAGGCCGGCGACCGAGGCTGGACCGACCAGGGCTGGACCACCGACCAGGGCTGGACCGACCGAGACTGGACCGGCCAGGGCTGTACCGACCCAGGCTGTACAGCGGCGCGGGAAGCCGCCCCGCCGCCGTTCATGTAGCGGCTGGAGCGCATATGCCATTCATGGCCGCCCGACTGCCAGTCCTGCAGCCCCTTGGCGTACGCCAGCACCTCCGCGCAGGACCCGGGGTCCAGCCCCTTCTCCAGGAAGAGCGCCGGCAGCTCCATGACCAGGGTGTTCTCGAACTGCTGGAGCCGGGAGGTGATCAGTTCGTTGACGGCGTTCGCGGCCTCCTGGGTGGTGCAGCCCAGGAAGGTCTCCAGCACCAGGACGCCATTGCTCAGCTCGCCCTCGTTCTCGGTCTCCCGCTGGTAGGAGAAGAGGTCGTTGCGCAGGTGGACGCCGTCGGCGAAGGTGTCGCGCAGCACCCGCAGCGGGCGCGTTCCCGCGACGACGGCCGGGACCTCGGCCCCGGTCGCGTACTCCACCAGGCCCGCCGACCAGGGCGCACCGCCCACCTTGCGGCGCATCTCGATGTACTCGACGGGGTTGGGCACCCGGGCGATATTCATGTTGGACAGTTCCCACAGCGATTCATTGAGCAGGTGCTCGGTGCTCTCGGCGAACCGTTTCCGCCAGGCCATCGACATCTGCGGCACGGTGCGCGCCCACAGGTCGGCGAGCCCTGCCTCGACCGGGTTGGCCGGCTCGGGCACGGGCGTGGCGTCGTCCATCGGCATGAAGGCGGGCAGCCGGTCGAGGTACTCCTTGCCACCCTCCCGGTCCAGCGTCCGCTTGAACTTCTCCAGGAAGTGGTCGTCGAAGAAGAAGACCCAGACGTACCAGTCGGTCACCAGCGAGAGCGCATCGGCGTCGCAGTCCGGGTGGGTGTACGAGCAGAGCAGCGCGTAGTCGTGGGCGTCGAGGTCGTTCTCGTCCCAGATTCCCGAGCCCTCCAGCATCCCCATGTCCCGGGCCCACGTCTTGGAGTGCGTACGCGCCGCCTCCACATGCGGATTCAGCCGCGCCGGATAGGGCGTGTAGAACTCGGGCAGTTCAAACGGCTGCGCTGACGGTGTCACTGGCCTCTCCCCTGCGTACGGCGTACGGACGTGACGGAGGGAAGGCGCACCGGACCGGACCGGCACACCGGACCACGCCGCCCCCCTGCCGGGGCAGCGCTACCCTGCCGTTCGGCGCACTAGGCCTTATGGAGGAAGAGGTTCCGCCAACCCGCGCATTGGGTCCGATCAGCTCCGATCAGCTCCGCTCGGCGATCACCTCCACGCCACTTCTGACACCTTTCCTTCGTCCCGCATCGCGGTACGAATTCCTCCGTCCCGCTTGGCCGTACGGATTCCTCCATCACCCATGGCAGTACGGCTTCCCCCGTCGCCCATGGCGGTACGGCTTCCCCCGTCACTCATGGCGGTACGGCTTCCTCCGTCACCCATGGCGGTACGGCTTCCTCCGTTCCGCATCGCAGTACTGAGGGCGAGCTCCGCCAGGGCCTCGGGCGCTCCCGCCTGGCCACGAATGCCGGGGAAGGCGTTGATGTCCACGATCAGCGGTGCACCTCCACCCGCGTCGAGGACGTCCACGCCATAGACATCCAGCTCGAAGACCTCGCCGACCCGGAGCACGGCCTCCACCCAGGCCGCCGGCAGCTCCGCGACCGGCAGCGGCAGCGTGCCTCCCCGCCCCTCCGGGGACAGCTCCGAGCGGCGCAGCCCGGCGAAGAGCCGTCCCGCGACCACCCACAGCTTGTGATCCCATCCGCTGTTCGCCGTGAACTCCTGTACCACCACTGGCTCTTCGGGCCAGTCGGCGGCCAGCTCGCGCAGCCGTACCGCGCCGTCGGCCCGGGCCACCAGGTCATGGCGCCGGCTGTTCCGGCTCTTGATCACCAGCGGGACGGGCGGCTCCCCTGCCGCGGCCAGCTCGCGCGGTGTCATCACGGCGAGGGTCCGGGCGAACGGCAGTCCGGCCGCGCGGGCCCGCTCCGCCATCTCCACCCGGTCCTGGCAACGGGCCGTCGCGGCAGCCGAGTTGATGACGCGCGCGCCGGACTCCTCCAGCCGGGCGGCGAGCGCGAGCGCGCGGGGCGTACGAGCCTTGAGGAGGTAGACATCGGCCGGCCCATGGCACGCCCCCTCCGGGCCCAGACGCACCTCCTCGCGCTCCGGTCCGAGGCGCACCACCTCCTCACGCTCCGGACCGAGGCACACCACCTCATGCTCCGGATCCAGGTGCACCACCTCATGCTCCGGCGTCAGCAGGCGGGTAACCGCCACCAGCACCGGATGACCGGGATTCGCGGTGATCAGGCCGACCTTCACCGCTCACCGCCGATACCCGTAGTGGTAGTGGTAGCCCTAGCCGTGGTCGTAGCCGTAGTCGTAGCCGTCAGCGGGGCGCCGAGCGGGCCGGTCGCCGCCGCCATGGAAGCGGCCAGGTCCGGGACCGGACGCGGCTCGCCCGGGACCGGACACGGCTCGTTCCCCCTACGGGCGAGACGCAGTACGGCAGCGGATACCCGGGCGACCGCGTCCGGCACCTGGCGGAAGCTGGGGAAGTCGTTGATGTCGACGACCACCGGTCCGTCCGGCCCGAGCAGGATGTCCACCCCGTACAGATCGAGGCCGAAGACGGTGCCCACCTCCTCGGCGATCCGGGCGACCTCCGGCGTGAGCGGGACCTGGCGTTCCGTCACGGCGTGCCCGGGGTGCAGCGGGGAGCACCGCTCGGTGGCGTACAGCTCACCGGCGACGCAGTACACCTTCAGATCCGTACCGGAATTGGGCACATACGGCTGAGCGATCAGCAGCCCCCCGGCCGCCCCGGCCGCCCCGGCCGACACCCCCAGCAGGTCCGGCGACTCGACCAACCGCTCTGCCGACTCGACCAACCCGTCCGGCGATTCCACCAACCGGTCCGGCGACTCCACCAGCCGGACCGCGCGCCCCGAGCTGCCATCCGCGGGCTTCACCACGAGCGGGTACTCCGCCTCGGGTATCGCCGCGAACTCCTCGGCCCGCGCCGCCGCGTACGTCACCGGGACCGGCAACCCGTGGGCCCGGGCCAGCACCGCGGCCAGCGCCTTGTCGCGCACTCCGCGGATCGCGCGGACGTCGTTCACCGTCGGCAGCCCGACGGCGGCCGCGGCTTCCAGGAGGGTCAGCCCCGGGCCGCCGGAGACCGTCTTGAGGACCCAGGCGTCATGGCTGCCCGCCCGTATCGCCTCGGATATGGGGATCAGCGAACGGCCGGGCCACAGCACGTCCACCTGATGGCCCCAGGCGCTGAGCTGGCCGATCACATCCAACGGCATGCCGTCGTAGCGGTACTGCTCCTCCACCAGGAAGCAGAGTCTCATCGATGCACCCTCATCGTCGCCGCACGCCCGTCCACCGTCCGCCCGGCAGATCCACGACGCACCAGGATCCCACGGAGAGATCGGCAAGCCCCGGACAGCCCCCGCCCGCCGCTACACCCGGTACGCCCCCGGTACGCCCCCGGCGGTGCTTGGCTGGACCCGCGACGGCGGGACATCATCCTCAGGCGAACCAACCGCCCCACCACCACGCCCGATTGCGAGCCGCCCCATGCCCCAGAAGGACGCGCCCTTCGACGACCTCGACCGGAAGATCATCACGGCGCTGATCGACAACGGCCGGGCGAGCTTCGCGGAGATCGGGACGGCCATCGGGCTGTCGGCGACCGCGGTCAAGCGACGGGTGGACCGACTGCGGGAGAACCGCGTGATCACGGGGTTCGCCGCGACCGTGCAGCCGGCCGCGCTGGGGTGGCTGACCGAGGCGTACGTTGAGGTGTACTGCGACAGCGCGGCACCGCCACGGCGGCTGGCCGAGGTGGTGCGCAACCATCCGGAGATCGCCGCCGCGATGACCGTGACCGGTAACGCCGATGCGCTGCTGCACGTCCGGGCGACCGATGTCGAGCACTTCGAGGAGGTGCTCGAACGCATCCGGACCGAACCGTTCATCCGCAAGACGATCAGCTACATGGTGCTCTCCCATCTGCTCCCGGACAGCCCGGAGGCAGGCGCCCGACGCTCCTCAACCCAGTCCTCGCCCCCGTCCGCGACCCGGCCCGCGAGAAGCGACGCAGGAAAGACCCGTTCATAGGCCCGGATACGCAGGTTTCCTGCGCAGATGCGCATCATTCCGTTCTTGTGGCCGGAAGAGGCGCTTTCTTACCGTAGATGCACCGCGGGTGACGATCAGTGATGAGTAATGAGTGACGGCTGACGACTGATGGCTGACGGCTGACGGCTGACGGCCGACTACTGACCGTCACCCCCGCATGTCATGTCCCGTACACCACCCCCATCGAGGAAATCGAGGAAGCGGAGGGATAGTTCTGTGCTGACGAGTCGCGTGCCGAGCCCACGGCGCTATCTGGTCTGCGCGCCCACACATTTCGACGTGCACTACGCCATCAACCCCTGGATGCGGAGAGACGCGCCGGTCGACCGGGATCTGGCCGCCCGCCAATGGGACACCCTGATCCGCACGTACCGCGAGTACGGCCACACGACGGAGTCCGTGCCCCCGGTCCCCGGCCTGCCGGACATGGTGTTCGCGGCAAACTCGGCGGTCGTCATCGACAACCGGGTCTTCGGCTCACACTTCCACGCGCCGGAGCGGCGGCCCGAATCCCTCGCGTACGAGACCTGGTTCAAGGCCGCCGGATTCGATGTCTACCGGCCGGAGTCGGTGTGCGAGGGCGAGGGCGACCTGGTCCCCACCCGCCGCTACCTGCTGGCCGGCACCGGGTTCCGCACGGCACGGGACGCACACCACGAGCTCCAGGAGTTCTTCGGCGTGCCGACCATCAGCCTGCGGCTGGTGGACCCGTACTTCTACCACCTCGACACCGCGCTCTTCGCTCTCGACGCCGACAACATCGCGTACTACCCCGAAGCGTTCTCGCCCGGCTGCCGCGAGGTCCTCGCCCGCCTCTTCCCGGACGCCGTACGCGCGACCCGCGACGACGCCATGGCCTTCGGCCTCAACTCCGTCTCCGACGGCCGGCAGGTCTTCATCGCACCGCAGGCCACCGGCCTGATCGACCAGCTCGCCGCCCGTGGATACATCCCCGTCCCCGTCGACCTGTCCGAGTTCCACAAGGCCGGCGGCGGCATCAAGTGCTGCACCCAGGAGATCCGCTCATGACCGCTCCCACCCGCATCGCGCCCGTATCCGTATGCACGCCCCGTTCGTCACGTGCGCCCCGTTCCTCCGACGAGCTGATCCAGGCCGAACGCCCCGTCCTGGCGCACAACTACCACCCGCTGCCCGTGGTCGTGGCGCGCGCCGAGGGCGTCTGGGTCGAGGACGTCGAGGGGCGCCGCTACCTCGACATGCTGGCCGGCTACTCGGCGCTCAACTTCGGCCACCGGCACCCGGCTCTCATCGAGGCCGCGCACCGCCAGCTCGACCAGCTGACCCTCACCTCCCGCGCCTTCCACAACGACCGGCTCGCCGGCTTCGCCGAGAGCCTGGCCGACCTGACCGGCCTGGACATGGTGCTCCCGATGAACACCGGCGCCGAGGCGGTGGAGAGCGGCATCAAGGTCGCCCGCAAGTGGGCGTACGACGTCAAGCACGTCCCGGCGGACCAGGCGACGATCGTGGTCGCCGGCGGCAACTTTCACGGCCGTACGACGACGATCGTGGGCTTCTCCGACGACGACACCGCCCGCGTCGGCTTCGGCCCCTTCGCCCCCGGCTTCCGCACCGTCCCCTACAACGACCTCGCCTCGCTGGAAGCGGCCGTGGACGAGACGACCGCCGCGGTGCTCATCGAGCCCATCCAGGGCGAGGCCGGGGTGATCATCCCCGACGAGGGCTATCTCACCGGCGTACGCGAGCTGACCCGGCGGGCCGGGTGCCTGTTCATCGCCGACGAGATCCAGTCCGGGCTGGGCCGGACCGGCACCACTCTGGCCGTCGACCACGAGTCCGTCGTCCCTGACGTCCTCCTCCTCGGCAAGGCCCTCGGCGGAGGCATCGTCCCGGTCTCCGCGGTCGTCGCCCGCCGCGAGGTGCTCGGCGTCCTGGGGCCGGGTCAGCACGGGTCGACGTTCGGCGGCAACCCGCTTGCGGCGGCGGTCGGTTCGGCCGTTGTCGAGCTGCTCGCCACCGGCGAGTTCCAGACCCGCGCCGCGGAACTGGGCGCGGAGCTGCGCTCCGGCCTGGCCGCGCTGACCGGCAAGGGGGTGACCGGCTTCCGTGCCCGCGGCCTGTGGGCCGGCGTCGACATCGACCCCGCCCTCGGCACCGGCCGCGAGATCAGCGAACGCCTCCTGAAGGAAGGCATCTTGGTGAAGGACACCCACGGCTCGACGATCCGGCTGGCCCCGCCCCTGACCATCACGAGCGAGGAACTGTCCTCCGCGCTGGACTGCCTGGCGCGGGTGCTGGCCTAGTTCCAGCTCGAGTTCTCTACCCTGCCCGATGGGTCATGGCCTGTCCGATGGGTCAGGGTCGGCCCCGCAGGCCCGTACTCGCCGCCGACAGCAGACTCTCTGCGGCGGTCAGGGCCTGCCGGGCCGCATCGGGATCCCCCGTGATCGCGGCAGCAGTGATCGCACCGTCAACCAGCAGAGCCAACTGCCCGGCCAGTGCGGCAAGTTCGGCGGGCTCGGCCGGTTCGACCGATTCGACCAGTTCAGCCGGTCCGGCCGGTTCGGCGGCAGGCAGGGCGTCCCGCACAAGGCCCGTCATATACGCAAGCAGCGCAGCCTTGTGCTCCCGGGCGGCCCGCGCCACACCATCCGCCGTCGCCCCCATCTCCCCGTACGCGTTGATGAACGCACAGCCACGGAAGCCGGGCTCCAGGAACCAGCTGCGCAGCCAGTCGAAGACCGCGAGCGGACGCGCCGCCGGAGCACCACCGCACTCGGTCACGTACGCGGTCACGTACGCGGAGAGCTCGGCGCGCCAGCGCGCGTCACGCCGCCGCAGATACGCCTCGACGAGGTGCTGTTTGGCAGGAAAACACTGGTAGAGGCGCTTGAGCGACACCCCGGCGGCGGACCGCAGTTCGTCCATCCCGACGGACTGAATCCCGCGCTCGTAGAACAGCTTCTCCGCGGCATCGAGTATCCGCGTCCGGGCTTCGTCGTGGTCCATGGCACTTCCATCTGGTCCGTCCGGGCCGTCCCGGGGCTTCCCGAGAGAACGATCGTTCTCTACACTAGCCGAACTAGCAGAGAACGACCGTTCTCTCGTTCTCCCTGCTGGTCGAGATCGAAGTCGAGGCTGAGAAGGAGCCCGCCATGGCACCACGCCCACCCTTCCCCCCGTTCGACGAGAAGAGCGCGCTACAGAAGGTCCAGGCGGCCGAGGACGCCTGGAACACCCGCGATCCGGAGCGGGTCGCCCTCGCCTACACCGAGGACTCGGTCTGGCGGAACCGCGACACCTTCCTCACCGGCCGGGCCGAGATCGTTGCGTTCCTGCGCCAGAAATGGGCCCGCGAGCTGGACTACGCGCTCCGCAAGGAGCTCTGGTCCTTTCACGGCAACCGGATCGCGGTGCGCTTCCAGTACGAGAGCCATGACGCGGACGGCCAGTGGTGGCGCAGCCACGGCAACGAGCTGTGGGAGTTCGATGAGTACGGCCTGATGCGCCGCCGCGAGGCCGGCATCCACGACATCGCCATCGCGGAGTCCGACCGACGCATCTTCGGCCCCCGCCCGGCGGAGGCAGAAGCGCTCAGGCCGTAGCTTTGACGGTCGCGATGAAGCAGGCCCAGGCAGCGACCGGGAAGACGATGGCCGGGCCATGCGGGTTCTTGGAGTCACGGACGGGGACGCCGGAGGAGTAGCCGTCCGCGACCTCCACACAGCTGCCCTCGGATGAACCGCTGTACGACGACTTGCGCCAGCCCGTCAGCGTGGAGGCATCCGGGATCGTGTGCTCAGCCATGGTGTCCGTATTCCTTCGCTGTCGCTCTCAGCAGAGCAAGTGACTCTTTCCGCGGCAGTGCATCGCCTAGTGCGAGATGGTAGACGTCCTGGAGTTGTCGGACCATGGCCGGGTCGTCATGCACCTTGCCCGTACGCATGGCTTCGACGTAGGCCACTGGTGGCTGGTCCTCGAACCACATCAGCGTGAGCATGCTTTCCAGAAGGGGATGCTCACCCAGGGCAAACGGCATCACATGCACGCGCACGCGCTCGTCCTCAACCAGGCGGCACACGTGCGTGATCTGCTCCGCCATCACATCGGGGGAACCGATCGGACGCCGCAGCACAGCCTCGTCCAGCAACGCCCACACCAGGGGCGCGTTCGGGTTGGCGAGGATCTTTGCACGCCCAAGCCGTGTGACGACAGCCTGGTCACATTCCTCGTCGCTCAGCGGAGGGAATCCGACCCGCAAAACCGCTCGTGCATACCTCTCCGTTTGCAGGATGCCGGGCATGTAGGACAACGCGAACTCCCGGATCATCGAAGCCTGTTGTTCCAGCGCCAACGCCGCTTCGAAGTGGCTTCCGACTGGCCTCCCCTCTTCTCCCGGGCGGAAACTACTGAGCACATTCCCCGTGTTCAGGGCGTCGTCCAGCCGCCTGGCATCCTCCTTGGACGGGATCCGGCGCCCCGCCTCGATGTGCGCGATGTGCGAGCGGGTCATCACCGCCTCGTCTGCCAGCTGTTGCTGGGTCAGGCCCGTCGACTCTCGTTGCTCGCGGAGCCAGTCCCCGTACGTACTGCCCATTTCGTCAACTCCTTGGCGCGAAAAGACTCGTCACACTCTGAGTACTAGCGAGGCTACTCGCCGTCACTGACAGTGGGGGCCGTGATCTACGACCCGGACAACCCCATGCAACCCGGCTCCGAGCTTCGTCTCCTGCCCTGGGTAACCGCCGTCGGCAATCCGTGCTTCCTGAACACCGACACCAGCGGCAGTAGCTATCTCGCCCGCAAGGCCGACGCGATGGAGGCGGAGCAGATGCGCGACGCCGCGGCCGTATTCGCCGACGCCGAAGCGGTGTTGGACGAGCAGACGGCGGGACCGCTCACGCTCCGGGTGACGCTCAAGCGGGCGAAGGAGGCGCTCGGCGACGCCCTCCGTATCGCGAACAGCAGGGGCGGGCGCCTACCTGCACCGAAGGATTACGACGAGGCGAATGAGGGCAGCGAGGAGGGCTAGCTCGTACAACGCTTCGAGCGGATCGTTTCGTCACGCCTCCTTGGTGTGACGGGACGCATCACCGGGCATACGGGGCCGCCGCCTGGGCAACCCACCTTCCGCCCGAGAACTTCCGCACGATGAAAGGAAATCAACGGAAATCGACGGGCTCAACGGAATGCAAGGAAGGACTGCTGTCATGCGTCTTCGCCGTACCGTCGCCGCTGCCTTCGGCGCCCTCACGCTCGCGCTGACCCTGCCTGCCGCCTCGGCCGACGCCGCCACCGGGCGCTTCACCTATGTGTTCAAAGGCCCCGACGGGCCGGAGGTCGGCATGCTGATCGATCCGCCGAGCTATGAGTGCCTCACCCTGCCCGAAGCGGAGCTCACATCCGTTCCGCCCGCGCACTCGCCGCGGAATGCCACCAACTCAGGCGTAAGGGCCTTCAAGGGCCCCTACTGCACGGGGGATTACTTCGACCTCCGCCCGCACAACGGTTACGGCTCCAAACTGCTGAAGGTCCGCTCGGTGCTCTTCTACGATCACCCTTGATCGCAGAAGAGCACCTCGGAGAGGCATTCCGAGGCGTGATCCGAGGCCAGTAGCCGCAGCATCTCGGCCGGGGGCGACCCCGGCCGGCAGGGCAGAGTGGTCCTGGCAGGCAGGGTGGTCCTGGCAGTACTAGGCACGGCCTGCATACGTTCAAGGGTGCACTGGTTAGGAGAGCCGGGGCGAAGGATTCTCGGTGGCATGACCCACACCTCTGTTGCCTCTGCTACCGCTGTCTCCGCGTACGCCGCACCCGCCCCGAAGGCCCCCCTGGAGCGGATCACGATCCCGCGCCGGGAGCTGGGTGCTCACGACATCCTGATCGAGATCAAGTACGCCGGTATCTGCCATTCCGACATCCACACGGTGCGCGCCGAGTGGGGCGACGACGGGAACTTCCCGATCGTCCCCGGCCATGAGATCTCCGGTGTGGTCGCCGAAGTGGGCGCCGAGGTCAGCCGCTACGCGGTGGGCGACCGGGTCGGCGTCGGCTGCCTCGTCGACTCGTGCCGGGAGTGCGAGAACTGCCGGGCCGGCCTGGAGCAGTACTGCACGGGCGAACTGGGCATGGTCGGCACGTACAACGCGACCGGCCGGGACGGCGAACCCACGTACGGCGGCTACTCCACCCACCTCGTCGTCGACGAGAACTACGCCCTGCGCATCCCCGACGGTATTCCGCTGGACGCCGCGGCCCCGCTGCTCTGCGCCGGTATCACGCTCTACTCACCGCTGGCCCACTGGAAGGCCGGTCCGGGCAAGAAGGTCGCCATCGTCGGCCTGGGCGGCCTCGGGCACATGGGAGTGAAGATCGCGCATGCGATGGGCGCGGAGGTCACCGTGCTGAGCCAGTCGCTGCGCAAGAAGGACGACGGGCTGCGGCTGGGCGCGGACCACTACTACGCGACCTCCGACCCGGCCACGTTCGAGGCGCTGGCGGGCACCTTCGACCTGATCATCAACACCGTCTCGGCGGACCTGGACCTGGGCGCCTACCTCGGGATGCTGCGCACCGACGGCACCCTGGTCCAGGTGGGCGCACCGGAGAACCCGCTGTCGCTCTCGGCGTTCGCCCTGCTCGTGGGGCGGAAGTCGATCGCCGGATCGGCGATCGGCGGCATCCCGGAGACGCAGCGGATGCTGGACTTCTGCGGTGAGCACGGACTGGCCGCGGACATCGAAGTGATCGGCGCGGAGCAGATCAACGAGGCGTACGAGCGGGTGCTGGCGAGCGATGTCCGCTACCGGTTCGTGATCGATGCGGCGACGATCTGAGGCGCTCTGAGCTGAGCGCCCTTGTGCGGCCGGGGGCCAGTCGCGGAGAACGCTGCGAACGCGGCGGTAGCGGCCGGTCGCGGCGGCCGGGGGGCGGGGGCCGGGGCCGGGGGCCGGTCGCGGCAGTCGCATCCGGCCACCGCGGCCGGCCTCCGCCCCCGCCAATGATCCAAATTTGCGACCAATGATCCCTTTCTGCTGCTGCGGCATGGCTGCGCTCAGGGCCGGTCGCCCGGTAGGCTTTCCGTGTGATCTTCAAGCGCATCGGAAATGGGCGGCCGTACCCCGACCACGGCCGGGAGAGCACCCGCCAGTGGGCGGATGTCGCCCCGCGCCCGGTACGCCTCGACCAGTTGGTGACCACGAAACAGCAGCTCGATCTGGAGACGCTGCTCGCCGAGGACTCGACGTTCTACGGCGACCTCTTCGCGCATGTCGTGAAGTGGGAGGGCGACCTGTATCTGGAGGACGGTCTGCACCGCGCGGTACGCGCCGCACTCCAGCAGCGCCAGGTGCTGCACGCCCGCGTGCTCGAACTGGACTGACTGGACTCAGTGGACCGACTGGACTGACCGGACCGAAGGCCGTAAACCCCCAAAATCCCCATACGGCACGCACTCACTCCCACCCACCACATCCGAATTGACCCTTTTGGGTTGGGTCTCGCGCCACGCGTTGATCATCTAGTAGGCACGGCCTGTCACCCGCACTACGCTGCGGCCATGAGCATGCTGACGCCCCCTGGCATGGGCGGTAAGAACTACCGTGTCACGGGCGACAGGTATCCGCGGATGCGCCGTCCTCGGCACCGTCGCCGGATCGTCCTCACCCTCCTCGCCACCGTCTGTGCCCTCGGGCTGGTCGGCTGGGGGACGCTGCAGCTCATCGACGTCTTCGGCTTCGGCGGCGGCCGGAACGGCACCGCCCAGGCCGCCCAGGACAAGAAGCACTGCCCTGGGGGCGGCAAGGCGACGGCCGGAGCGCAGGCACAGCCCGCGGCACGGAAACCGCCCGCACCCGGCACGCTCACCGTCAATGTCCTCAACGCCACCGCGCGCGCCGGACTCGCCAAGCAGACCGCCGACGAACTCCAGAGGCGCGGCTTCAAGATCGGCAAGGTGGGCAACGCCCCGGCCGCCTACGACAAGAAGATCAAGGGCATCGGGATGCTGCTCGGCTCCCGGGCCGCCACCGACGGCCCGCTGAAGGTACTGGCCACCCAGCTCGCCGGCGCCCAGCAGAAGACCGACGACCGCAAGAACGCCGAGCTCGATCTGCTTCTCGGCGACACCTTCAAGGCCCTGGCCACCCCGCAGGCCGCCGCCAGGTCCCTGGCGCTGCTGACCCACCCGGCACCGGAGCCGTCGGCCGACGCGAAGTGCTGACCGTCCGGCCGCACGGAGGCCCCGGGGCGCCGGTGGCATGAACCGGGCCCCGCACCACCAAGGGCATGGTGCGGGGCCCGTACTCGCGATCAAACGGCCGGCCAGGTCCCCAGCCGGCCAGGTCCTCAGTCAGCCAGGTCCTCAGCCGGCGGTGCCGTACATGCGGTCGCCCGCGTCGCCCAGGCCCGGCACGATGTACCGGTCCGCGTTCAGCTGCTCGTCGACCGCCGCGGTGACCACCGTCACCGGCGTACCGGCCAGCTCCTTCTCCATGACCGCGACGCCCTCCGGCGCGGCCAGCAGGCAGATCGCCGTGACGTCGTCCGCACCCCGCTTGATCAGTTCGCGGATCGCCGCGACCAGCGTGCCGCCCGTGGCGAGCATCGGGTCGACGACGTACACCTGGCGGCCCGAGAGGTCGTCGGGCATCCGCGTGGCATACGTGTGGGCCTCGTAGGTCTCCTCGTTGCGGACCATGCCCATGAAGCCGACCTCGGCGGTGGGCAGCAGCCGGACCATACCGTCCAGCATGCCCAGACCGGCCCGCAGGATCGGTACGACCATGGGGCGGGGGTGCGACAGCCGCACACCGGTCGTCGCCGTCACCGGGGTCTCGATGTCGACCTGCTCGGTGCGCACATCACGGGTGGCCTCATACGCGAGCAGGGTCACCAGCTCGTCGGCGAGCCGCCGGAAGGTGGGGGAATCGGTGCGCTTGTCGCGCAGTGTGGTGAGTTTGTGCGCCACCAGCGGGTGGTCGACGACGTGGATCCGCATGACATCGACAGTAACCGAGCCGGAGAGTACCGGCGCCCGCCTTGCAGCGCCCGAAGGCCGCGCGCGGCCGCCCGGCCCGGCCGCGGTGGTACGGGCGACGGTACAGCTGGTACGGCCGCGGTACGGCCGCGGTACGACTCAGCCCGGCCGTCATCGGGCCGGCACCGAGCCGTCATCGGGTCGGCATCCATACAGCTTGGCTGGCACCAGACCGCCGAATCGCGGGAAAGTGGACACATACGCCCAATCGGCCGTCCGGTCGCCTGGCCGCCTCCTCTGGCCGTCCGTTCGCCTGGCCGTCCGCTCGTGGGCGAAGAACGCGCCCGTGGTGAGGTGCCCGAGGTGAGGTGCCCGAGGTGGTGTGCCCGAGGTGGTGTGCAGCGTGGCCGACCGTATGCGTAAGCGGACCGACGACACGTACGAAACAGTCCCTGGTGCCCCAGGCCCGCCCCCCGACGGGGAGGACGGTGCCGGTGCCGGTACCGGCGGTGCCGACACCGCGGCCGCGCGGCGTCGCCGCCGAGCGCAGTTCCTGCGGGAGCTGCACGAGGCCAAGGAGCTACGGGACCGGGTCCAGCCGCGCCGGGTACGGGCCGAGCGGATGCGCCAGGCCATGCGGATGCGGACATTCCGCTGGTAGCTGAGCGAGTTCCGCTACCAGCGGAACCGCTGCGCGCACCCGCCCGCGCTGCGGCACGTGAGCGACATCTCGCACAACCTCCGCACGACGCAGCGCCGAAGACACCGCGCAGACGCCATGTTTCTGCCACGATTCCGAAAGGGGCGGGACCAACGGCGCGCAGCGCCGCCCCGTCCGGCCCGGCACGCCTATGACCAGTGGGAGAGTCACGGTGTACTTCGCCGCACTGCTCGCGCGCACCGAAGACGGGTGGGAAGCGAGCGATACGGAGCTCGACAATGTGGAGACCCTGGCCGATCTGGCCGACCTGGCCCGCGAAACGGTGGGCGAGGACGAGACGGCGGTGGTGCTGATCGAGCAGGAGGACGCGTGGTTCGGCGTCGTCCGCGTGGACGGCGAGGACGACCCTCGCGTCTTCATCTCGAACGCGGCCGTCGCCACCCGCAGCTCGTACGGCACGATGCTGACCGACGAGCTGCTCGGCCACGAGGAGAGCGACACGGACGACCTGGACGCGCTCAACCTGGACGGCACGGAGGACGGTGAGCCCGATCAGGGGGAGGACGAGGCGGAGGACTCCGTTGCCGCCCGCGCCCCGCACGGCCCGCTCGGCGACGCCCAGCTCCTGGAGGACTTCGGCATCGACGAGAAGGTCCTGCTGGCCCTGGAGGGCGATGCGCTCAGCGACATCGCCGACATGATCGGCTGCTCGGACCTCCTGGAGGCCGTGAGGTAACTCCGGGATCGTTCCGGGATTGTCGAGGCCGCTCCGGGATTGTCCGGGAGCGGCCCCGGCACCGGACACCGGCGGCGCCGTCACCGACACTGGTGGCATGGCAGACCCCGTCCCCGCTCCCGCGCCCCGGACCGGCCCGTCCCCGGCACCGGTGCCCGACCCCCTGTCCGCCCCCTTGCCCGATCCCCTCCGTGACCCCTGGGTTGCGCCGATGCGGCGGGCGCTGGAGGAGGCCGCCCGCGCCCCCGGGACCGGTGACGTCCCGGTGGGCGCTGTCGTGCTGTCCGCGGACGGCACGATCCTGGGGACCGGCCACAACGAGCGCGAGGCCACCGGCGACCCGACGGCGCACGCCGAGGTCCTCGCCTTGCGGGAGGCGGCCCGTCATGTCGGCGAGTGGCGGCTGACGGGCTGCACCCTCGTCGTCACCCTCGAACCCTGCACGATGTGCGCCGGCGCGATCGTGCTCTCCCGGGTGGACCGGGTGGTCTACGGCGCCCGCGACGCCAAGGCCGGTGCCGTCGGCTCCCTCTGGGACGTGGTCCGTGACCGACGTCTCAATCACCGCCCCGAGGTCGTCACCGGCGTCCTCGAGGCCCAGTGCGCGGGCCTGCTCACCACGTTCTTCCGCGACCGCTGACCGGCGGCGCCCGGCAGTCCGCGGGATTCCGCCGGATTCCGATTTCGGCGCACGGCCACCCGTGGGCTAAGCTCTCTCTCGGTAGCGTGTCCGAGCGGCCGAAGGAGCACGCCTCGAAAGCGTGTGAGGGGGCAACCTCTCCGTGGGTTCAAATCCCACCGCTACCGCCAGTAACACCCCCCTGAACTGCGGAAATGCAGGCTAGGGGGGTGTTTGCGTGCTGCATGTGCAGCACGGCGGTGCTCCACATGGACGCACCGCGGCGTCCGCCTGACTCAATTCCCTTGAAACAAAGGGCCGGTTACGCCTGACCACAACAACGCAGAGCCTCTTTCCAGAGGGTGTGGGGTGGCCGCCGCCGAGTAACGCCGGCTAGGACCGCGTCGCTCTCCCGCACTTGTCCCCCAAGGACTCGCCCCGCCCGACCGGCGCGCTGCGGTCGTACGGGTCGACCTCCGTACCGGCCTCGTCCGCCCGGCGGTCCGTGCCGAAGGGCGGGATGAAGTAGCCCGTGGGGGTGCCGCAGCCGCCGTTGGTCATGTCGTACTTGTTCGAGACGATCGAGAACGTGCCCGGCTCGGTGATCACCTTGTCGGGGTCGTCCCAGCTCAGGACCAGCTCGCGCCGGACGATCGTGCGCACGATCTCGTCGCCGCCGCCCGCGTCCGCGCGGGTGACCGGGTAGACGAAGGTGACGTCGGCGGTCACCTGGAGCGCGCCGCGCTCGCCCTCCCGGTAGGTGAGCCTGCCCCGGGTCTTCA
>NZ_JBIAWT010000028.1:0-23234 GCF_042895955.1 Streptomyces sp. NPDC001339
AAGGAGTACGACACCCACGTCCGTCGGTACCTGTGGGGCGGACGTTTCTGGTCCGGCTCCTACTTCGCCGGTTCATGCGGAGGGGCGCCGCTCACTGTCGTACGCCAGAACATCGACAACCAGCAGCGTCCCGTGAGCTGAGGCCAACAGTGCAGACGCGCGTCCATGATGCGGGTCAGAGCAGCCTTGAAATGCGCTTCACCACCGCCCTGAAGGACGGTGCACTGCGCAAGATCAGAGGTAGACACGACACCGGGGTGGCCGGCTCGCCCGGGTGGGCTCAGCGGCGCAGGGCGGTCTCCCGCTGCATGTGCAACAGTTTGTCGGGATTGCGCACGGCGTAGAACCCGGTGATGAGGCCGTCGTCGATGCGCACCGTCACGACGGTGTCGATCTCGCCGTCCTGCCGGAGAATCAGCGCCGGGTGGCCATTGACCTGCACCGGCCGCAGCCACACCGCGGTGATCCTGCCCAGCCCCGCGGCCAGCAGGCGGCCCACCTTGTCGGCCCCCACGACGGGCCGTTCAGAGCTGGGGACGGGCGGCACCGAACCGGGTGTCCTCGCCAAGCGCGGTCTCCTGCGCGAACGCGGCGTACGAACTCGGGTTCACCAGTGCGTCGGACGTCGGGATGGTGCTGTAGCGGGGCATGGTGACGCCGTTGCTGATGGCCTGGGGCTGCTGCACGCCGTCGACGACCTCACCCGACCACTCGGGCACGTCGATGTCCGAGTCGAAGCGGAAGTGGCACGCCTCGTGGATCAGCGTCGCAGCCCGGCCGTTGGGGCCGCGGAGGGTCGAGAACTTGTCGCCGACCTCGGTCAGTACACCAGGCCGGGTCTGCGCCGAGACCGTCAGCCCCGGGGTCCACTGGAACTGGTCCGGGATCGCGGTGAGGCGCTCGCGGATCTGCCGGAGTCGGTCGCGGACCGTGTCGACCACGGTCGCGTCCGGGGCACTGGTCATGAAGTGGTGCCCGAACGCCGTCAGGGTGGCGGGGGCGAGCGGTGTGGCGGCCACTGCCGCCTCGGCCCCGCCGATCCAGGTCAGGGCGAGCTCGACGGCGGATCCAGCATCCAGCAGCGGGAAGAGCCCGTTCCACAGCCCGACGACGTCGGCCGGATCGGTGACGGTGTTGTCGACGACCTCCCCGTTGAAGTCGTAACGGCAGTAGACCGGCGCGTTCACGACGAAGCCGCCGCTCGGGTTCTGCCGGCCGTCCCTGTCCACCCTGGTGGTGACGGTGCGGAACAGGTACGCCTTGGTGCCGAAGGACCGCAGCCCGGTGATCTCGCCGTCCAGGTCGTGGGTGAAGTCGCCGCTGGTGTGGAAGTTCGGGCCGATCGCCTTCGGGTAGTTAGCCGAGGCCGCGTTGGCCTGCCAGTCGAAGCGGACGTAGTCCGGGCCGTGGAAGAAGTAGGCGAAGCCGCTCTTCACCCCGCCGCCTGGGAAGACAGCGTCGAGCGTGGTCCAGTCGGACGGCAGGTCCCAGTTGTCCGCTGTGGAGGCGGGGTCGCCGTCGGGCTGCAGTCCGACGAGGCGGATCCGCTGGTAGTTGCCGCCCTGGAAGATGTACTCGAAGTCGCTGAACGCCCGTTGTCCGAGCAGCGCGCCGTCCAGGTCGCGGTCGAAGGGAGCGGGGAACAGCGGCTGCACCGGCGCGCCCACGGTGGCTACACGGTCCGCCACCCAGTCGTACGTCACCGACCAGCCGCCGGAGAAGATGACACTGAAGCGCGGGTTGTCGTCCGGCGTGGGCAGTGCGCCGGCGATGCGGACGGTGGAGGACATCGTGATCCTCCTAGAGGTACTGGATCCACCTAGAGGTAGGAGAGGGAGGGGCAGGGGTGGTGGTCAACCGGGACGTCGACCGGTACACGGGGCACAGCAGCCTCCTTCCACGCTAGCCCCCCCGGGTACCGGCCCGCACCGCCGCCGACCGCGGTCACCGACAGCCCGATGGGCTCGGGATGCGCCCCGCTCACCCGTTCGCCATACTGAAAAGGCCGTATCCGGCATCTGCCCATCGGCCATGTTCGGCATCTGCAGCCATGTCCGGCATCTGCCCCCCACCGGAAGGCAGCGCCCATGACGACCGAGCGCTTCTTCATGCTGCGGGTCGAGGATCTGCTGCTGATGTTCGTCGAGACGACCAACCTCCGGCGGGACGGGGCGCTTCTCGTACGTGAAGACCCGGACGCCGACGCGCTGTTGACTTTCACCGTGCCGGCGCAGCACATCAGCGAGACCGTGGTTCCCCCGCCCGAGGTCTCCGGTTTCCCGGAAACCGTGCCCACCTTCGTCTCGGGCGACAGCACGCTGGTGTTCAGGCTCCCCGACGGGGAGAACTCCGTCGAGCTCTCCGTGACCGCGCTGCTGGACTGGAATTTCCTGGAGTCGTTGAGCGTCCCCGCAGGCTTCCCCGACGACCCTGCCGTCCCCAATGTCTTCGGGGGCGTCCCCCGCACCCTCATCGAGTTCCCGACCCGGGTGATGCTCGGGCACATGGGACAGGTCGTCTGGCGGGTCCCCACGGAGCCGGTGGTCCTCGGCGGACGCTGTGAGCTCTTCAACGTCGCATTGCGCGGACCGTTCGACAGCGACGTGCTGCTGCGCGCCGTCGCGACTCCACGCGACCGGCCACCGCGCACCGACCTGCCCCTCACCGAGGACAACCTGATCGATCTGGTCGCCCTCACCAGCGATGATTCCCTGGTCGGCGTGAACGGCGGGCCGGTGCGCCAGCCCCTGCGCGCCGAACGCTTCGTCCTCACCCCGCTCGGCGCGTCCGTGCGGATGGCGGGCGAGTGGGAACCGGCGGGCCTCGGCCTGCAGGCGTACCACCACAGCGCCGAGCTCGGCCGCGACCAGTTCGTGCAGGTCGTCGAGCGGGGCTACCTCAGCACCGGACATCGGGCCCTGCTCGTACGCACCAGTGAGCGCAAGTTCTCCACCGCTGGTGACGGCACGTCCACCGCCTACCTCCAGCAGGAGACCCGTATCACCGTCAGCGAACCCGAGGTCTTCTACGGGCCGGGGGCCGGCTACCGCGACCACGAGGGGCGGGAGATGGCGTTCGCGTCGCTGCGCATCACCGACACCATGACGCCCCCGGTGGTCGAGTCGTTCGACGGCCCCTTCTGGGTCACACGGCAGGACACCGGGCTGCCGTACCGGTTCGGCTTTCTCGGCACCGACCGCGCGGGACGCACCGTCACTTTCACCATGCCGCTGGTCTTCGTACGCGCCCGCGACGCCGGCAACGGCAGCCTGGCCGACATGTACCGCGACCCCGCCTTCCAGGACCGCCGGACGGCCGGCCTCAACGGGCAGCTCGCGGCGCTCGCCGAGCCGCCCGATGACGCGCCCGGAGCCACGACCCTGCCCGTTGGCTCGGTCGTGCTGACCATGGCCGAGGCGCCCGGCCGCCCGCTGCGCATGCTGCCCGCCATGCAAACCGCGCAGGTACGGGTGCCTGCCGCGGAACAGCTGACCGGGCTGATCACCGAACGCCAGGTCACCCTGCACGACGCGTATCTCGCCGCGGGTACGGACGGTCAGGCCACCGGCGCCTTCCTCAACCTGCTCGACGAGGTGCCGGTCAGCTTCGCGGGCGGCAAGGGCGGCGGAATCGCCCGGCCGGACACCGTGGTGCAGGCGGTCACCTCCCGGGCCGGGCTGCTTCCGCGCGACTTCGCCGGCCTCCAGGCGGCCGCCCAGGGACTCTCCGTCGACAAGCTCCAGGAGATCTTCGGCACGGCCAAACTGCTGGGCGTGATCGACCTGTTCACCCTGCTCGCTCCGGTCGAGCCCGCGGACCTCCGCGAGCTCGTGCGCCTGGACGACGACGAGATCCTGCGCCGGCTGAGCGGGCAGTCCTCGAAGCTGCTGCCGGTACCGATCATGCGGGCCCGCGAACTCGCCGCGGGCCGTGAGGTGCGGTACCTGTGGAAGCCTCGGCTCACACCGGGCTCGGTGTCCCTCGACGAGGCCGGCATCGCCACGATCGAGGTATCGGGCGCCTCGTTGAGGATGGAGGCCACCACCACCGTCTCCGCCAAGGCCGTGGAACAGTCGGCGGTACGCGGAGAGTTCACCGGCTTCGCCCTCTCCTTCGCCGATATCGTCACCGTACGCATCGGGCGGCTCGCCTTCACCACGCGTCCGGGCAGCCGCCCCGACCTCACCGCCGCCGGGCTCAAGGTGGAGTTCGCGAACGCGCTGCAGTTCGTCAACGCCCTGAAGAACCTGCTCCCGGCCGACGGCTTCGGCAAGGGCGCATTCACCGAGGTGCGGCCGACGGGCATCACCGCGGGCTACTCGCTCGCCGTCCCGGCCGTCCCCTTCGGCGTCTTCTCGCTGACCAACGTCACCCTCACCGCCGCACTGACCGTCCCCCTCGACGAGCGTCCGGCCTCGTTCCGCTTCTCCGTCTCCGAGCGGCACCAGCCCTTCAACCTGAGCGTCGCCCTCTTCGGCGGCGGCGGATTCTTCTCCATGATCGTCAGCACCCGGGGCGTGGAACTCGTCGAAGGCTCCCTGGAGTTCGGCGGAAACGCCTCCCTCGACCTGGGCGTCGCCAGCGGTGGCATCCATCTGATGGCCGGTATCTACTTCGCGCTGACCGCCAACTCCGTCACCCTCACCGGTTACCTTCGCTGCGGCGGCTATCTGTCGGTCCTCGGGCTGGTCACGGTGTCGGTGGAGTTCCGACTTCAGCTCACGTACGTTGCGGACGAGGCGAACGGTACGTCGGAGGTGTTCGGCGAGGGGACCGTGACCGTCAGTGTGAAGGTGGCCTTCTTCAGCAAGTCCGTCAGCCTCGGCCTGCAGCGCCGCTTCGGTGGTTCGGCGCTCGAACCCGGGTCGCGGGGACTGCGCGAGGCTCCCCTCGGCACCGGCTTCGGCGACCTCGTCGGACCAGCCGACTGGGACCGGTACTGCCTCTCCTTCCACTCCGACGCCTAGCCGTCAACGGGAGGCTCCCGTGAGCAGACTGCAACGCATCCAATGGGTCGTCCTCCCCGCCGGTGTCTCCCCGGACGGGACGTCGGCCAGGATCTCCGTCTTCGTCGCGCCCCGGCTCGGCGCCGACCAGGAAGTCACCCTCGCCGACTTCCCGGACTTCCTCGACTGGCCGGCCCGGCTGGCCACCGCCCAGTTCTTCGTCGACGTCACCGACCGGGACGGCACCCCCACCGACACCGAGATCGGCCCGCTCGACCGGATCGGCCCACCCCCTGAATCCGCCCTGTGGAAGCGTTTCTTCGCCCGCGAAACCCTGGTCGTCCCGTTCGAGTTCGACGACTTCAGAAGCACGGTCAAGGTGTCCTACCCGGCGAAGCGGCTGGCCGACGACACCCGCGTGGCCTTCGCCGGAGCCGCCGCCCAGTTCCCCGACGAACTGCCCACCGCCACCGACATGAGCCAGACCATGGGTTTCGCCGCACCCGGCGATATGACGTCCCGGCTGCAGAGCATCGCCGGGGCCCTGGCCGACGCCGATCAGCTCGCCCTCGCCGATCCCGACGGCCCGGCCCAGCCCGAGCTCAGCCCCCAGGACGCCTTCCTCGCCTTCCACCAGCGCGAACTGCCCTTCACCGAGCTCACCGGAGGTTCCGCCGTACGGTCCGATCCGCCGCCCCGGCCGACGACACCGGTGATCGACTTCCATCAGATGCTGTCCTCGCTCGGTGACCACCCCGCACTGCTGCGCCGGCTCGGCCTGGTCGTGGACCTCAGCGTGCCGGTGGAGCAGCTGAAGCCCACCCGCGGCACGCTCGGTCTGGCCCTCTCCCCGCGCTTCGCCTCCCTCCTGCCGGATGCCGCCACCGAGGACCTGACGCCCGCCACCCGCTACGTCCTGGTCCCCGGCGAGGAGTTCTGCGCCGCCTCCGCCGGCAGCGACCCGCTCGGCCCACCGGCCCGCGGACTGATGGCGCTGCCCGAGTCCCAGTACTCCCTCGAACAGGCCGATATCGACGGCGTGAACCTGAAGCTGATCGCCGCGGCCGGGGCGTCCCAGGTGCCCGGCGACGTCTCCCCGAACTTCCCCCAGAACGTCTCCCCGAACGGTCCCCAGGACGTCTCCCCGGACGGCACCCGGGCGGAGCCGACCACTCCGCCGAGCGTCCGCACCACCGGCCTCGCGCTGGTTCGAGGCGGCCGCGCGCAGAGCCTGCAGGAGGACTTCCGGCACGCGGCGGCGCAGCAGCAGTCCGTCACGGACGGCAGTCCGGCGCCGCTGACCGCCGAGGACCTGGTCCGCGGCCACCGCATCGACGTCTTCGACGAGAGCAGGCAGCGGTGGTTCTCCCTCCACGAACGCGTCGTCGACTACCACTCGCCCGGCGTCGCCGAACCGCTCGGCACCGTCACCGACGAGGGCTTCTTGCAGGTCAGCCTGGCCCAGCCGGAGGGACCCGTACCGCGCATCCACGTCCACGAGCACGTCGTCAGCTGGGACGGCTGGGCCCTGTCCGCGCCGCGGCCCGGCAAGGCACTGGTCGAAGCGGGGGCTGATGACAACGAGGGTGCCGGCGCGGCGGCCGGTCCGCGCCGCATCGCGAACCGGGCCGCCACCACCATGCCGTTGGAGATCGAGGCGCAGACCCGTCCCGGATCGCTGCCCCGACTGCGGTTCGGCCGCTCGTACCGGTTGAGGGTCCGTACCGTCGACCTCGCGGGCAACGGGCCCACCCTGGAGGACGCCGAGCGGCTCATGGACCAGGACGTCCTGCTGCTGCCCAACACCGGCGGCGAGGTGTTCCGCCGGTACGAGGCGGTGCCCGCGCCCGTCCTGCTGCCGCGGGCGCCCCTCGCCGAGGGCGAGTCGGCGCACCGGATGGTCATCCGCAGCACCAAGGAGCAATCCCCCCAGGAGTACGCGGACCAGTTCAACGCCGCCCCGCCGGTCTCCGGCGGCGCGCACCAGCCGCCCTACCGGCCGGCCGACGAACGGCACCTCGTCGCCCCCAAGAGCTCTGTGGAGTGCGTCGAACGGCACGGCCTGTTCGACGCGGCCATCGCCTCGGCAGATCCCCAGGCCCGCAGAGCCGCGTACGACCTCGCCGTCCGCGAGAGCGGCCGGCTGGACGACCCCGGCCTGGACGGAGTCACCGTTGTCGACCTGCCGGCCTCCGGTGACGGCCCACCGCAGCAGTACGTCGTGCACACGGGCGAACGGATCGAGCTGCCCTACCTGCCCGATCCCCTCTCGTTGGGCGTGGTCTTCCACGGACTGTCCGGAAACCCCGAAGACCGCCTCGAGGTCCCCTGGGACGGCCCGGCCTGGCACGCCCCCAGGTCCCTGCGGCTTCGCCTGGTCGAGGGCACCGCCCCGCCCCAGCTGGACGCGGCCGCCCGCGTGCTCACGGTCTCCCTGCCCAAGGCCGCGGTACGGACCGTCCGGGTCAGCTCGAAGTCCGCCGTGGTCAACGAGAAGATCCTCGGCATGCTGCACTGGTGCCGGGACGCCCTCGGCGGAGACGCACGCTTCGAGCAGGTGATGGCGGCCGCCCGCGCCCACCGGCACTGGATGCTCACTCCCTGGCACGAGCTGACCCTCGTCCACGCCGTACAGCGCCCCCTGAACACACCGGCCCTCACCCTCTTCGACATCGACAGCCGCGTTCCCGGGGACACCCAGGAACACCTGGCAGGGTTCGTCGACCTGGACCCGCCCAGCACCCAGCGGATCGATCTGCTCGCTCACTGGACCGAGCGGGTCGACGACCTCAACGAGCCCGGGCCGCGGGACGAGCCGCTGGAGATGGCCGCCCCCGTCTTCCAGTTGCCGCTCGCCCTCGCCACCCCCTTCGACGACGGTGTCGACATCAACAACACTCCCAGTACCCTCACCGACACCGCCCTCTTCTTCAGCACGGCGGCCGCCGAAGCCGCGGCCCATGACCAGGGCATCCTCCCCGCCACCCCCGAGGCCCAGCAGTTCGGCGACACCAAGCACCGCCTGGTGCGCTACGAACCCGTGGCGACCTCGCCCTTCGGCGACTGCTTCCCGCCCGAGTTCACCGAACAGCCCGAGCGGGATCTGCTGTCCCTACGGGGCGAGTTGGTGGAGCACGTGGTCCTCAGCAGCGCCCAGCCGGCCGCGCCCCAGGTCCTCGACTGCTTGCCCACCCTCGCCTTCGAGACGTCCGGGAGCCTGCCCGGCCCCTTCACCCGGCTGCGACGCGGCGGCGGGCTGCGGCTCTGGCTCGCCCGGCCGTGGTTCACCTCCGGCGACGGAGAGCTGCTCGCGGTGCTCGTCACCGACGAGGGCATGGAACCGGAGCGCGGCTCCGACCCGTTCATCTCCGTGATGGGCCGCGACCCCATGCACCGGTCCGCCCCGGTCTCCTTCCCGACCGCGCAGCACTTCCCCGGAGCCACCGACGTCCGGACCTCACTGGTACTGCCGGACCCGACCGCCTTCTTCGACGGATTCACGGTGACGGCGGTGGGGTACGCGCCGCAGTTCGACGAAGACAGCGGCCTCTGGTTCTGTGACCTGGATCTCGACACCGGCGAGGCGTACTTCCCCTTCGTACGCCTCGCATTGGCCCGCTACCAGCCACACTCGCTGGAGGGCCAGCACCTCTCCCCCATCGTGCACACTCCCGTCCTCAGAACGCTGCCGAAGCGGCTGTTGACGGCCGAGGGAACCGACCCGCTGACTCTCACCCTCTCGGGACCGAACTACCTCACCGATTCCCTGGTCCCGGAGGTCATAGTGTCCCTCCAGTCCCGCGATCCCGCCCTCGAGGACGAGGCCCTCGCCTGGACAACGGCCGAGGGGAGCGAACTGTTCCTGGAGACCGAGGACTCCCACAGCCATGTACAGACCTACACCGGCCAGTTCCCCCTGCCCTCGCCGCTGCCACCCGGCCCACTGCGGCTGCTGGTGACGGAAGAAGCCCTGTCCGGCTCGGACTTCGCCCCGAGCGAGGACTTCGGCCCGCTGGGCAGACAGCTGATCTACAGCGACACCGTGCCGCTGTAGCGCCGATGCCCTGCTATCAGACGTCGTCTATCAGATGTCGCCTATCAGATGTCGCCCTGCACCAGGGCATGCAGATGCTCATCGTGCCACCCGTCCTCATGCAACAGCGCGCTGCGCATCGTTCCCTCGAGAGAGAAGCCGGTCTTCGCCGCCACTCGGCACGATGCCGGGTTGGCCACCGCATGGCACAGCCGGAGCCGGTGCAGGCCAAGGTCGTCGAACGCCCACTGGCTGAGCCGCTTCACGGCCTCGGCCATGACACCGCGGCCGCGTCCTGCGGGCAGAATCCAGTACAGGATTTCGGCACTGCCGCCGGCGAGGTCGATATCACCCCAGCCGGCCAGGCCCACGGCCTGACCGCTGCCGGGCTCAGCAATGGCCCATATCGCGCTCTGCTCGTCCCGCCAACGCTCATGCATGCGCTCGATCCGCTTGCGCGCTTCCGTCGGCGAGGGCACGACCAGTCGGTTCCACTGGCGAATCGCCGGATCCTGGCCGGCGGTCACCAAGGTGTCCGCATCGCTGACGCGCCAGGGGCGCAGCTCCAGACCACCGGGGAGGGCGAGCACGGGTTGTTCCAGCTCGGCCATGTGGCCTGCGGGAACGACGGGCGGTGTGGGTGAGGTGATCACCGCGGCATCGTGCCACAGCCCGACATCGGACAGAACCCGTAATCCGGTATCCCCACCATCAACCCGGCGAACCTTCACCGGTCACGGCACTAGACAGTTCCGTTTTGACCAGTTGGCCGTCGTCGGTCCGGGTGTGCCGCAAGACCTCGGCGGACACAACCTCTTCCCCCCTCGTCACGGCAGAGTTGCTGCGCGCGGTGCGTGATCATGAGTGCATGACGACGTGGTTCCGCAGTTACTGGGACGAGGAAGACACCTGGTTCTACTTCGAGGTTGGCGACGACGGCTGGGTCAGCCGACAAGCCGAACTCCGAGGGGCCGAGCTTCGGCCCGTCGCCGCCGCCCGGGACACGGACCCCGACATGCAGTACGGCATCACCGCCGAGTGTCCCGTGTCCGAGTGGGAAGGCCACGCGCCGGAGCCGTTGACGGCTGAGCACTTCGAGAGCGTCTGGAATACCGCACGACATCAGCTCGCGGCGCGCTTCACCTGAGCCGGTGAGCCGGGGCACTCCCCTCACGAACCCGACCGCTTCGCCCGGTCAGTGCTGCGGATGCGGGTGTCTGTGGAACAGGGACCACCGCTGCTTGGCTGCGGTGCCCCGGGTAAGACGGCCGGCCGCGACACGCAACTGGATGGCGTGGAACACCTCCACGGCACCCAGGACGATGGCCATGATGCCCGCTACCAGGGTGAGCGCGGCGATCGAGCCGAACGGTGAGACGATCAGCACGATGCCTGCGAGCAGCGTGAGGATTCCCAGGAAGAGCTGCCAACCACGTGCGGGTATGTCGGGAGACGAACCCGCGGTCGCCGTCATCATGATGCCGCGCAGCAACCAACCGAACCCGATCCAGAGGGCGAGCAGCAGGATGGATTGCAGGGTGCCCCGGAAGCAGACGAGCCCGAGGAGTACGCAGAGCGCTCCTGCGATGAAGTGCAGTGCTCGCAGATGTCCAGGAACATGTGCGCCGAAGGCCGCGGCCAGTTGGAAGACACCGGCGACCAACAGGTAGATGCCGAAGACCACTCCGACGACTCGCAGTGTCCCGCCCGGCCACGACAGAACGACCACACCCAGAGCGATCGACGCCAGACCGATGGTGACCAGGGCCTGCCAACCGAGGTTGGCTATGGCGCCCAGGGCTTCGGCGCCCGGGGAGGTGCCTTGTGGCTGTGGCGGGCTGTTGCCGGAGGATTCGGAGGGGGATGTCATGCCGCCCACCTCTCTCATGGAAAACAGCATGGTCGGCTGAAGACACTTCCATGGTCACCCCTGCGGCCCTGTCCCGCTCGGGGAAGGACGTCGTCCTACGGTGCGCCGGAGCCGTCGTCGCAGCGGTAGCGCACCCGCGCCCTGCCTGGAGCCGGGGATTTTCCGGAGCCCCCACGTGCCCGCCGGGATCCATGGGGGCTCCTGGGCTTCGTTCAGTCTCCTCGTAGCGCGATCTCAGTCTCCTCGTAGTGCGGTCTCAGTCTCCTCGTAGCGCGGTCTGCTCGCACAGCGCCGAGTCGAGCACGTCGACCATCTTCGGGGACTCGATCTGGGCGTTGGTCAGCACCGAGGCATGGCGGCCGTCGGGGGTGACCAGGGTCATCGAGATGTAGCCGGGCGCCGAGCCGCTGTGTCCCCACGCCGTGCCGCCGCAGGGCAGGTTGTGGCTGCTCAGGCCGAGACCGTAGCCGTCACCGCCCCCGCCGACGGGGACGGTCTTCCGCATCTGGGCCAGGCCCGCCGGGGAGACAACCTTGCCGCCGAGGAGCGCCTGGTCGAAGGTCGTCAGGTCCTGCTGGGTGGAGATCATCGCCCCCGCGCTGTTGAACAGGGAAGGTTCCAGATCCTTGGTGGCGTCGACCCACAGGAAGACCGGGCCGAGGCGGCCGCCCTTGTACCCGTGGACGTACGGGGCGGGGAGCGACCGGTCGCCCGCCTTGGGCAAGGTGGTCTCGCGCAGGCCGAGCGGCTCGATGATCCGGCGGGTGATCACCTCGCCGACCGGCAGGCCGGTGACCTTCTCGATGAGCATGCCGGCGATCTGGTAGTTGGTGTTGGAGTAGTGCCAGGCGGTCCCGGGCGCGGAGGCCGGGGGGAGGCGCAGCCCGTCGCGTACCAGCGCGGCCAGGGTGTAGGTGCCGTCGGGGCTGGGCTTCGGCTGCGGGGTGTTGTTGGTGGGGATGCCGCTGGTGTGCTGCAGGAGCTGCCGGACGGTGATCTTGTTGCCGTCGTAGCCGTTGCCGTCGACCACGCCCGGCAGGTACCGCTCGATCGGTGTGTCGAGGGAGACCTTGCCTTCGTCGACCAGTTGGAGGACCACGGCCGCGGTGAACGTCTTGGTCTGGCTGGCGGCACGGAAGTGCTGGGTGGGCTGGATGGGCTGCTGGGTGTTGACGGTGCCGGTACCGGCGCTGAGATGCCATGAGCCGGTGTGGTCGCCGGCGTAGACGCCCGCTCCCGGACCGGTCTGTGCCTGGAAGGCGTTGAGCGCCTTCTGGGTGGCGGCGTGGTCGTCGGCCGGGGCGGCCTGCGCCGGTACGGACAGCGCCAGCACGGCCGCAATCGCCGTGCCGCATAAGGCCGCAGGTCGCCGGACACGGATCTGCTGTCTCACTTGTTCTCCTCATGGAAAGCGCGGAATGCAGGCAACGGAACACAGGGAACGTAATACGCGGGAATGGAGGACAGGTGAAATGAGGACAGGTGAAATTCTTTGGTCCAGGCGCTTCATGCACGAGATCTTCCCCGGCCAACCCCCGCCCTACGGGGCGCCGATACCGACCCTGGAGCTGGAGCGTGACCTTGAGGCGATGGGGTTGGCGGATCTCGCGGACCACGTCGTCAGCAGCGCCCGGCCGACCCCATTTCTTACCCGCTGTTCATCCCTGCTTCGCTTTCCTGGACCTACCGGAAGGTAACGTTCCGTTTCAGTAGCAATCAGTGGCAATAAGTAGCAATCGCCTACAAGAGTAGGGAGGCATACTCCGTGCACCCCAATTTCCCTGCATCTCCGGCGAATTCCGCTCCGAGCGGTACGTTTCGCTGTTATGTCGAGGCCATTGCTCACGCACTGTCCAGCCGCCCCTCCGAGCCGGTGATCACCGCCGCGGACGGCCGACAAGTGACCGCGGCCGAGCTCCGTGACAGCGTGTACCGCGTCGCCCGGGAGCTGACCGCCCGGGGCATCGGGCGCGGCAGCACCGTCGCGTTCTTCACCGGCAACCGCCCCGAGGTTCTGGTCGCCCGCTACGCCGCCAACCTGCTGGGCGCCAGAGTGGTCTCCCTCTATCAGGGCATGTCCCCCGACACCCTGGCCAAGATCGCCCGCAGCGTCGACACCGACCTGCTGATCCTCGACCCCGACTGGTCTCAGGCCGCCGAGCGCCTGCTGCGCCTGGCCCGCCCGCCACAGGTGTGCGCCTTCGGGCCGAGCCCGCTGGGCGAGGACCTGCTCGCGCACGCCGCGCGACACCCGGCCGACCCCGTCCCCGGCACCGCCCGCCCCGAGGACGACTGGTGCATCCGCCATACGGGAGGGACCACCGGCGTCCCCAAGGGCGTACGGATGCCGCACGGCCCGTACGAGGCCATGCTCGCCTTCGGCTCCATCGACGCCGGCGCGCCACCCCGGTTCCTGGCCTGCACACCCCTCGCCCACGTCGCGGGCAACATCGCCGACGCCACCTTGCTGGCGGGCGGATCGGTCGTACTCCACCGGGAGTTCGACCCGGACGCGGTGCTCACTACCGTCGAGCGCGAGCGGATCACGCACCTGTGGCTGCTGCCGCCGCTGATCTACCGCCTCCTTGACCACCCCGCCCTGGCCACCACCGACCTGAGCAGCATCCGCCGCATCAGCTACGGCGGCTGCGCCGCCTCCCCGTCCAGGCTCCGCCAGGCCCACGAGGTGTTCGGGACGGTCCTGTACGGCGGATACGGGCAGTCCGAAGCGGGCGCCGTCACGGTCATCGGGCCGCAGGAACACCAGGACATGCCCAGGGACGGGCAGGCCACGGTCGGGCGGGCGATACCGGGCGTCGAGATCGCCATCCACGACCCCGAGGACGGCAGCCCCGTACCGGCCGGTCAGGTCGGGGAGATACGGGTGCGCTCCGGACAGGCCATGACCGGCTACTGGCAGCGGCCCGATCTCACGGCGCAGGTCCTGCGCGACGGCTGGGTGCACACCGGAGACCTGGGCTACCTCGACGTCGACGGCTACCTCTATATCGTCGACCGCCTCAAGGACATGATCGTTGTGGTGGGCGGCCACGTCTACACCCACGAGCTGGAGGACCTGCTGCTCACCCACCCGGCAGTCGCCCACTGCGCGGTCTTCGGGGTGCGCGGCGCGGACGCCGCCGAGGAAGTGCATATCGCGGTCGTCCCGGCGGCCGGGCACCGTCCCGAGCACGGCGCGCTCCGCGACTTCGTCACCGAGCGCAAGGGCGCGATGAACGCCCCGGCCGCCGTGCACCTCGTCCCGGACATCCCGCTCACCCCCGTCGGCAAGCCCGACAAGAAGCGGTTGCGGGCCACGCTCGGCACCTGACCCTGGTTCGCCGACCCTCACGATCTCCCGCCCCCGAACGGGCGACCGGACGCCCAGGAGCGCCGGACCGGCGCCCCGGTGGAGATCATCGCCAGCGACGGGCCGCCCCTCCCCCGATGGGGCGGCACGCCACCGGTGTGACGTGGGACCTCAGCGCACCGCTCCTCGCAACGCTCGCGAGTGCGTGAGTCCCCGGCGACGGCCGGCAGGATCAAGAACCGTCCGCCAGGTACACTCCCCAACAGAATGGATCATTCCAGATCACAGCTGTCCGCCGCCATCCATCCAACTGGATGGCGAGCACGAATATACGCACCGTCGCCCCGTAGGCGTCAAGTTCGATAGACTCGACCACAGCCGGTTCGACACTTGATCATCCAGTCGAGTAGATGAGGCTAGAATCAACCGCCGTCAGCGGTGACCCGGCGACGGGATGGGAGAAGTGATCACGGCGATGGGTGACCAGCCGCCCGCCGAGGGGCGCACCATGGCCCAGAAACTGGGCTACCTGATCGAGACGCTCCACCCCAAGGACCGCGGGCCGTACAGCTATCAGGAGATCGCGGAGCTGATCCGGCAACGGGCAGCGGACGGCGGACCCACGGTCTCGCACGGCACCATTCACAACATCGCCATCGGCAAGGTCACCAACCCCAGCGTCGACTCCCTGCGAGCGCTGGGGGACTTCTTCGGCGTCGGGGCTCGCTACTTCCTCGACGACGAGGCCACCGCCGCTGTGGACGCGCGCATCCGGGAGATCCAAAAAGGAGCGGAGCGAGCCAGGGCCGGCAACGAACTGGCCGACGCCCTGGAGGACAAGGACGTCCGGGCCGTGGCCTTCCGCCTACGCGGACTGTCCGCCAACGCACTTCGGGGCATCAAGAGCATCGTCGACGGCGCCCGCCAGGCCGAAGGCCTGCCGGAGGTCGAGATCCGCAGGTCCCGGCGTCACGGGCAGCCACAGTAGCCGCGGTCTCCGCCCTGCCCGTGCCCCCTTCCGGTCAACCCGTACACTGGTCGACCGGCGTCACTGGCTGCCCATAAGCCCGTGACCGAAGACAACGGCCTGGAACAAGGCGACCCCGAGCAGTCCAGCCGCCGCAGGACGGAAATGGGAAGTGGCAAGGCATGCGGTGGTGGAAGCGCCCGGTCAGTCCCTGCGTCGCCGCGGCAAGTGAGCTGGAGATCCCGCACCCCTTCGACCTGAAGGTCTTCTGCGAGTCCATCGCTCAGCAGCGCGGCCGCCCGCTCCTTCTCCTCCCGCTCGACGGATCACCGGACCCGGACCTGCCCTGCGGCATCTGGATCGGTCTGGACACCGCCGACCTCGTCTTCTACGACGCGACCGCCGCTGACATCCTGCGCGTCCAGATCATCCTGCACGAGATCTCGCACATGCTCCTCGGTCATGTCGCCCCCCAGCTCGACGTGGGCGAAGACGCCACGGAGGAGGAACTGGCCGCGGTGAGTGACCACTTCGAGAGGTTGCTGTCACGCACCACCCAGGCCGTCGACACCCTCGGCCGGCCGGAACTCCCGATCGCGGAGATCATGCGCGCCGAAGCCGACCGCATCCGTGCCCTCACCGCGGCAGCACGGCCCATCGACAGCGAGCTCGGCCTGTCAGCCGACCGCATTCTCCATCTCCTCGGACGCACGAAATTCGCCAATCGCCAGGAGAGGGACGCGGAGACCCTGGCCACTCTCATCCTGGAACGGGCCAGTCGCAACGAGGCACGTCCCACTTCCGACGAGGCGACCAGTGTCCTCACCCGCCTCAACGACACCTTCGGACATCCGGTACGCCGATAGCATGCACCCCTTCAAATTCGTCGTCCTAGCCGCGCTCTGGACCGTGGCCATATGGCGTCTGCCGTCCGCGGTCCGCGTGGTCAAGCACCGCCCCGTGTGGATCGCCTTCACCTCCGTGGCCGCCGCCATGACCCTGGGGCACCCTGCCGTCGAAGGGCTCCTCAACGGAGCCACCGGCATCAACAACCTGGCCACGCTGGGCAAGAACCTGCTGGGCATCCTCGGCTGTAGCGCGATCCTGCAATTCGTCATCTCCATGGCCCGCCCCCAGGCCACCCGCACCAGCCTCCGCGTACTCACCGCCTTCGGACTCATCGGCGCGTCCGCACTCACCTTCCTGTTCGCCCTCACCCCACGCCCCTACAACGCCGACAACTTCTTCGCGGCGCACACCGGCTCCCCACTGGGCACCGCCTACTGCAGCGTCTTCCTGGGCTACCTGGGGGTCAGCATGACGATCGCGACCCGGCTCTTCATGGGCTACAGCCGCCATGCCGGAGCCGCCTGGCTCCGCCTCGGGCTCCGCCTCCTGGGCATCGGCACCGCCGCCGGCGCGCTCTACACCGCCTTTCGCATGGCCCACATGCTGACCCGGCTCGCAGGCCACCGCTTCCTCACCGACGACCGGACAACCCAGACCGTCGCCGACATCATCGAGTACACCGCCATCGCCTTCATCATCATCGGCAACTCGATCCCCGCATGCGGCGTGCTGTGGCGCAGCTTCAGCGACTGGCACACCCTGCGCCGGCTCCGGCCCCTGTGGAGCTCCCTCACCGGCGCGGTGCCCGACATCGTCCTGGACACCCCCCACCACCGCGGCCCGCGGATCCGCCTCCACCGCCAGGTCATAGAGATTCGCGACGCCACCCTGATCCTCGCCTCCTACGCGCCCCCGCACCTGCGCGAGCAGGCCGACCGCCGTGCCGCACAGGCCGTACCAGACGGTGAGCACCGCACCACACTGGCCGAGGCCCTCTGGCTGCGGGCCGCGTGCGAGGCCAAACATGCCGGAGCCCGACCGCTGATCGACTCGGCCGATGAGCGCCCGGTCTCCCCGGAGCATCCCCACTCCGACTCGGACTCCCACCCCGAATCCCACCCCGACGCAGACTCCCACCCCGAATCCCACTCCAACTCCGACTTCAACTTCGACTTCGACATCGAGGTCGCACGCCTCCGGCAGCTCTGCGAGGCGTACCACTCCCCCACCGCCGAAGCCTTTGCCACCGAACACCGGCTGGAGCACATATGACGACCGGCACCCACCCCCACACCGACGCGGCCGGCGAATCCCGCACGGCGCGCCTGATCACCGACGGCCTGGAACCGAAGACCTGGATCATCGCCGTCACGGCACTGATGGGCTGGCACGCCGACCGGCTCGCCGGTATCGGCTGGGGCCTGGTCGCCGCGCTGTTCTCCGCGGTGATCCCGGTCCTGTTCATCAAATGGGGCGAGAAGCGCGGCCACTGGGGCGACCGTCACGTCCGGCGCCGCCAGGACCGGCTCATCGTCATCCCCGGCATCATGGCCTCGGTCACCGCCGGTATCGCCCTCATGACGCTGCTCGGCGCACCGAGCGAGATGACCGCGCTGGTCATCGCGATGCTCATCACGCTCATCGCGATACTCGTCATCACCCTCGTCTGGAAGGTATCGGTGCACACCGCCGTCTCCTCCGGCGCCCTCACGATGCTCGCCCTCGCTTACGGCCCCTGGGCCCTGTGCGCCTACCCCTTGGTCGCACTGGTCGGCTGGTCACGCGTCAAGCTGCGGGACCACACCCTCGCCCAGGTCATCGTCGGCACCCTCCTCGGCCCAGCGGTCGCCGGCACCGTGTTCTCCCTTCTGCGCTGAGGTGGTGGAACCGAGGGCGGCGAGGAGGTGGGTGGCGAGGTCTTCTGGGGTGGGGTAGTCCCAGATGAGGGCGGCAGGAAGGGAAAGTCCGGTTGCGGATTGGAGGTGGTTACGGAATTCGACGACGCCGAGGGAAGTGAAGCCGAGATCGGTGAACTGGGCGTTCGGGGGGACCGATTCGGGGGTGTCGTGGCCGAGGGTGGCGGCGGCGCGGGCGCGGACCCAGGCCGTGGTGAAGGCCAGGTGGTCCTCCGCGGGTGTGGTCTTCAGTTGGTCGGGGAGCGGGAGTTCGGCGGGGGGCAGGGCGGCTGCTGTCGGGGTCTGGCCGGGGGTGGACTGCGCGATGCCGCGGTAGAGGGGGGTGTCGGCGGCCGGATGACTGTGCCAGTCGAAGTCGGCGATGAGGAGGGTGTGGGAGCCGGGGACGAGGGCTTGGTGCAGGAGGTGGTCTTCGAGGGTGGTGGGGAGTGGGCGCATACCCGGTGCCGGGGTGGCCGTGCCCGGCCAGGTGGTGATGAGGGTGGTGGCGTGCAGGCCGTGTTGGCGGCGGCGGTGGGCGAGGGCCTGGAATGCCTCGGTGAGGGGAGCGCTGTCGGCGTCCGGGGAGGTGATCAGGGCGAATGCTTCCAGGGTGGAGAGTGTGCGGCGGTCGGTGGTGGTGGTGAGGGTGTTGAGGTGTTCGGTGAGGGCGATGTGAGCGACGGTCGAGTCGTGGTCGTGGTCCGGGAAGGCGAAGTGGACGACGGCGGTGAGGGGGCGTTCGGGGGGCAGAGTGGTCAGGGTCGTGGTGAGAGTGGCGGCGAGGGTGTAGAGGCCATGCGGCCCGTAGTGGCCATCCAGCCCGTCGAGGCCATGCGATCCGTCGAGTCCATGCGGCCCGTCGAGTCCATGCGATCCGTCGATGCCGTGGCAGACGGTCACCTCGACGCCCAAGGCGTCGGTCTCCCGTCGTACGGTCGCTGAGAGTTCCGTCGCGGTGTCCGCCGTCGCGCCCATGGGGGCGAGGAGGATGTGGGCGGCGCCATGGCGGGCGAGCCAGTGGGCGGTACGGGCGGCGGTGGCGGGGTCCAGGGTGCCGGAGAGGAGGGCCGTGCCGCCCGGGAGCCTAATGTCGGGAGTGGACGGGCCCCGGGGTGCGGGGACGAGACGGCGGGCGGACAGACCGGAGGTACGGACCGCCAGTTCGTTCTCGTCCGATGCCAGGGCGTGGACCAGGAGTTCGGTGGCACGGTCGTCCAGGTGGGAGGGCAGGTCGACGATGCCGTGGAGGGGGGCAGGGGTGGAGGTGCCCGTCAGGACGCGGAGTTGGGCTTGGGAGGGGTGGGTGAGCGGTTCCGACGGCGAGACGGACACTGCACCGGTGGTCACGGTCCAGACGGGGGCTTCGATGCCGTCGGCCGCTATGGCGTGGAGGAGGGCGGTCGTCGGCTCGATGACGTCTCTCTCCTCCGTGGTGCCGGTCTCTGCCGTGGCCTCCGTCCTGCCCGTGGCCTCGGTCTCTCCCGTGACGGTGGCCAGTGGGAGGAGGGAGAGGACGCCGGAGAGGGATTCGGTGACGGTGGGGAGGCTGTCCGGGGTGTGGACCAGGGGGTGGGCGCCGTGGGCGGTCAGGGCGTGGGTGATGCGGGTGACCGTGTCGGGGTCGGCGTCGGGCGGGGTGACCACCAGCCAGTTGCCCGACAGCGACGCGGGCCCGTCGTCGCGGAGTGGCTTCCAGGTGATGCGGTAGCGGAGGCCGTCCAGGGTGGGGCGGGTGTGCTGGTCACGGTGCCAGGAGGTGAGGGCGGGGAGGACGGCGCTCAGGGCGTCCTCGTCGACGTTCAGCTCCTCGGCGAGTGCTGCGAGGTCGCCGCGTTCGAGGGTTTCGCGGAGGTGGTGGAAGGCGTCGTCGGCGGCGGGTGCCACGGGCTCGGGGAGCTCGGTCTCCAGCCAGTAGCGGCGGCGCTGGAAGGGGTAGGTGGGGAGCTCGACCCGGCGGGCTCCCGGGAAGAACGAGGACCAGTCGACGCGTACACCGGTGACGTGGAGGTGGGCGAGGGCGGCGAGGGCCGTCTGCTCCTCGGGGCGGTCGCGGCGGAGGAAGGGGATCAGGACGGCGTCGGATCCGGACGGCAGGCAGTCGCCGGCCATGGCCGTCAGTACGGCGTCCGGGCCCAGCTCCAGGAAGACGCGGGCGCCTTCACGTTCCAGCGTACGGATGCCGTCGGCGAAGCGGACCGCCTCGCGGACATGGCGGACCCAGTACTCCGGCGAGCACAACTCCTCCGCCGTCGCCAGCTCGCCCGTGACGTTGGAGACCAGCGGCAGGGCGGGGGCCTCGTAGGACAGCTCGGACGCCACCTTGCGGAAGTCGTCCAGCACGGCGTCCATATGCGGGGAGTGGAAGGCGTGGCTGACCCGGAGGCGCTTGGTCTTCACGCCGCGGGCGGTGAGACGGTCGGCGACGGCCGTGACCTCGTCCTCGTCGCCGGAGATCACGACGGAGCGGGGGCCGTTGACCGCTGCGACCGACACACCGGTCACGCCGTCCAGTTCCGCTCGTACCTCGTCCTCCGTCGCAGCGAACGACACCATCGCGCCGCCTGAGGGCAGGGCCTGCATCAGCCGGCCGCGGGCCGCGACCAGCCGGGCCGCGTCGGCCGGCGAGAACACCCCGGCCATATGTGCGGCCGTCAGCTCGCCGATCGAGTGGCCGGCCACGTAGTCCGGGCGGATGCCCCACGACTCCACCAGACGGAACAGCGCCACCTCGACCGCGAACAACGCGGGCTGTGTGCAGCCGGTCCGGTCGAGCGCATCGGCATCCTCGAAGATCATCTCGCGTAGTGGGCGGTCCAGATACGCGTCCAGCTCAGCGCATATCGCATCGAAGGCATCGGCGAAGACGGGGAAGCGGTCGTACAACTCCCGCCCCATGCCTAGTCGTTGCGCTCCCTGCCCCGTGAACAGCACCGCCAGCGGGGCCGTTTCGGCCGCCGTGCCGGAGACAGTGGCGGCCGGTGCCGATGTTCCCTCGGACAGCATCGTCAGGCCGCGCAGGAAGTCGTCGCGCTCGGAGCCCAGGACCACCGCGCGTTCGGGGAAGGCCGTACGGGTGGTGGCCAGGGAGTGGCCGATGTCGTGAAGGGAGGGGGCGGAGTCGGCCGGGTGGGCGGTGAGGCGGGCGAGAAGACGGGTGGCCTGGGCGCGGAGGGCGGCGGTGTCCTTGGCGGAGAGAATCCAAGGGGTGATCGTTCCGCACTGTTCCGCCTGCCCGGGGCTCCGGGGCGAGGGTGCCGGGAGCGGGGATGCCGGGAGCGGGGGCTGTTCGAGGATGGCGTGGGCGTTGGTGCCGCTGACGCCGAAGGAGGAGACACCGGTGCGGCGCGGGCGTCCGGCCTCGGGCCACTCCCGGGACTCCGTCAACAGCTCGACGGCACCGGCCGACCAGTCCACGTGAGTAGTCGGCCGGTCCACGTGGAGGGTCCGCGGCAGTACGCCGTGCCGCATGGCCATCACCATCTTGATGACGCCGCCGACGCCGGCCGCGGCCTGGGTGTGGCCGAGGTTCGACTTCAGCGAGCCCAGCCACAGGGGCCGGCCGGGCTCCCGCCCCTGGCCGTAGGTGGCCAGCAGGGCCTGGGCCTCGATCGGGTCACCGAGGCGGGTGCCGGTGCCGTGTGCCTCCACCGCGTCCACATCGGCGGCGGAGAGCCGCGCACTCTCCAGCGCGGCGCGGATGACGCGCTGCTGGGAGGGGCCGTTGGGGGCGGTCAGGCCGTTGCTGGCGCCGTCCTGGTTGACGGCGGAGCCCCGTACGACCGCCAGCATCCGGTGTCCGTTGCGCACGGCGTCGGACATACGCTCCAGCAGGAGCATGCCGGCACCTTCGCCCCAGCCGGTGCCGTCGGCCGCGTCGGCGAAGGACTTGCAGCGGCCGTCGGTGGCCAGCCCGCGCTGCCGGCTGAAGTCGATGAACACGCCGGGCGTGGAGAGGATCGTGACGCCACCGGCGAGTGCGAGATCGCACTCGCCCTGCCGCAGTGACTGGGCTGCCAGATGCAGGGCGACCAGGGAGGAGGAGCAGGCGGTGTCCACGGTCACCGCGGGGCCTTCGAGGCCGAAGGTGTAGGAAATCCGGCCCGAGACCACGCTGTTGGAGGTGCCGGTGCCCAGGAAGCCCTCGACGCCTTCGGGGACGGAGATCGGCCGCGCCGTGTAGTCCTGGTACATCACGCCCGCGAAGACACCGGTGCGGCTGCCCCGCGCACGCTGCGGGTCGATGCCCGCCCGTTCGAACGCCTCCCAGGAGGTCTCCAGCAGCAGGCGCTGCTGCGGGTCCATCGCCAGGGCCTCGCGGGGGGAGATGCCGAAGAAGGCGGCGTCGAACTCGCCTGCGTCGTAGAGGAATCCGCCCTCGCGTACGTACGTGGTGCCGGGCTGGTCCGGGTCCGGGTCGTACAGCGCCTCCAGGTCCCAGCCGCGGTCGGTCGGCGGCACCGACACCGCGTCTCCGCCGGAGGCCACCAGACGCCACAGGTCCTCGGGCGAGCGCACCCCGCCCGGGTAGCGGCAGGCCATGCCCACGATGACCACCGGGTCGTCGGTCTCACCGGCAGTGGGGCGCCGGGCCGTACGGGCGGCGGACCCGGCCGCCGCGCCCCCGGACCCCAGCACCTCACCGCGTACGAAGTCCGCCAGTGCCAGCGGCGTGGGGTGGTCGAACACCAGCGTCGCCGGAAGCCGCAGTCCGGTCGCCCCGCTCAGCCGGTTGCGCAGCTCCACGGCCGTGAGTGAGTCGAAGCCCAGGTCCTTGAAGGCGCGGGACGCCTCCACGGACGCCGGCGAGGCGTGGCCGAGGACCACGGCCACCAAGGAGCGCACCAACTCCAGTATGTGGGACCGCTGTTCCTCATCCGGCAGCCCGGAAAGGCGCTGTGCGAGCACGGAGGCCGCGTCGGCCGCGGTACCGGTCCGGTCGTTCGCCGAGCGCCGGGACACGGTACGGACGAGGCCGCGCATCAGGGGGTGTACCTCCCCACCCCGCTTGCGGAGGGCGCGGAGGTCCAGATGCACGGGCATGAGCACGGCGTCGTCCGTGCCCAGTGCCAGGTCCAGCAGCTCCAGGCCCTCGCCGGAGCGGAGCGGGGTCATGCCGGCCCGGGCCATACGGGTCAGGTCCCCGTCGTCGAGGTGGCCGGTCATCGCACTGGCCTGCTCCCACAGGCCCCAGGCCAGGGACTGGGCAGGCAACCCCTGCGCCCGTCGGTACTGCGCCAGCCCGTCCAGAAAAGCATTGGCCGCCGCATAGTTGCCCTGACCCGCACCACCCATCGTGGAAGCAAAAGAGGAGAAGAGAACGAAGGCGGACAGATCCAGCCCCAGCTCCCGCGTCAACTCATG
>NZ_JBIAWT010000029.1:0-4499 GCF_042895955.1 Streptomyces sp. NPDC001339
ACCCCCTCCCCCCGCACACCCTCCAACGACGCACGCACCAAACGCCGCCCAAACACCCCAGACCCACGCACCGCCACCTGATCCTCCACCACACCGTCGCGGGCCAGTACCCCCACCAGGCCGTCCCACAGCGGCCGGGAGGGCTCGCCGGACCCGTCGAACGACCCGGGGAGGTCGATCAGACCGCCCCATCGCTCGGGGTGCTCCAGCGCGACGGTCCGACCCAGGCCCCACACCTGAGCCTGCACGGGATCCGGAGCCACGTCGGTGGCCGCCGTGGCCACGGCGCCGCGGGTCACACACCACAGCGGGGCGCCGATCCCGGCGTCCCCGAGCGCCTGCACCAGAACCACCGTCCTGAGCAGCGGCGTCGCGAAGTCCGCCGTCCCGGCGTGCCACGTCAGCAGCGAGACCACTCGGGCGAAGCCCCGGCCCCCGGCCGCCTCCGCCAGCAGCGCGGCCACCTCGTCGCGCGGGGCATCGGCCCGCACATACAGCGGCAGCACCTCCGCACCACGCGCGGTGAGCTCCGCCTCGACGCCGCCTGGCTCCACCCCCTCGGGCAGTACGAGAAGCCACCGGCCGGACGGCGTCCCGGCCACGCCCTCGGTGATCGGCGCCCAGCTGATTCCGTAGCGCGACTCCTGGACGGTGAGCTCCGCCCGGCGGCGGCCGCGCCATGACTTCAATGACCGCAGTGCGGGCAGCAGTTGTCCGACTTCGGCCTCGGCCTGCCCGGTCCCGGCGGCCAGCCGCTCGACGTCCTCGTTCTCCACGGCTTCCCAGAAGTCGGCGTCCACCGCGTCGGAGGAGGAACCCTGGCCGATACGGTTCTGCACCCGGGGCCAGTAGCGCTCGCGCTGGAAGGCGTAGGTGGGCAGCTCGACCCGGCGCGCGCCCGGGAAGAACGGCGACCAGTCGACCCGCACGCCGGTGACATGCAGCTGGGCGAGGGCAGTCACCACCGCCGACTCCTCGAGACGGTCCCGGCGCAGGGACGGGACCAATGCGGCGGCCGAGTCGCCCGACAGGCAGTCCCGGGCCATCGCCGTCAGTACGCCGTCCGGCCCCAACTCAAGGAAGGCCCCGACGCCTTCACGCTCCAGCGTACGGATACCGTCGGCGAAACGCACCGCCTCACGAACATGACGAACCCAGTAGTCGGGGTCGCACAGCTCCTCCGCCGTCGCCAATTCACCCGTGACATTGGAGACCACTGACAGGGACGGGACCTCGTAGGCCAGCCCAGAGGCGATACGACGGAAGTCCTCCAGCATCCCGTCCATCAACGGCGAATGGAACGCGTGACTGACGCGGAGACGCTTGACCTTCACACCACGAGCCGCGAACCCCTCGGCAACCTCCAGTACGGCCGCCTCATCACCCGAAACCACCACCGACTGCGGACCGTTGACCGCCGCGACCGACACACTCGTGACGCCCTCCAGCTCGGCACGGACCTCATCCTCCGAGACGGCCAGGGACACCATCGCCCCACCAGACGGCAACGCCTGCATCAACCGCCCACGAGCCGCCACCAACCGCGCCGCATCCGCCAACCCGAACACCCCGGCCACATGAGCCGCCACCAACTCACCCACCGAATGCCCCACCACAAAGTCCGGCCGCACACCCCACGACTCCACCAGACGGAACAACGCCACCTCCACCGCAAACAGCGCAGGCTGCGTGAACTCCGTACGATCCAACGCCTCCGCATCCCCGAAGATCACCTCACGCAACGGCCGCTCGAGATGCGCATCAAGCTCCACACACACCGCATCAAAGGCATCCGCAAAAACCGGGAAACGGGCATACAACTCCCGCCCCATCCCCACCCGCTGCGCACCCTGCCCGGTGAACAACACCGCCAGCGGCACCTCATCCCCGGCAACCCCCGAAACCACACCACCAGCCACCGCACCCTCAGCCACCGCCGACAACCCGGACACCAACTCATCCCGCCCGGAACCGACCACCACCACCCGATGATCCAACGCCGCCCGCGACACCGCCAACGACCAACCCACATCCACCGCCGACACACCACCCCCAGCAACCCACGACACCACCCGCCGCGCCTGCTCCCGCAACGCCCCCGCACCCGCGGCCGACACCACCCACGGCAGAACTCCGGCCGCCGGAGCACGGTCTTCATCGTCCGCAGCCCCGGAAACCTCCGGCGCCTGCTCCACAATCACATGCGCATTGGTACCGCTCACCCCGAATGCCGAGACACCGGCCCGCCGGGGCCCGCCGTCCGCCTCCGGCCATTCCCGCTCCTGGGTCAGCAGCTCCACCGCCCCCGCCGACCAGTCCACATGCGAGGACGGCGCATCCACATGCAAGGTGCGCGGCAGCACGCCCGCCCGCATCGCCATCACCATCTTGATCACACCCGCGACACCGGCGGCGGCCTGCGTGTGACCGATGTTGGACTTCACCGAACCCAGCCACAACGGCCGGTCCGCTTCCCTCTCCTGCCCATAGGTGGCCAGCAGGGCCTGGGCCTCGATCGGGTCACCCAGTGCGGTGCCGGTGCCATGGGCCTCGACCGCGTCCACGTCGGCCGCCGTCAGCCGGGCGCTCTCCAGCGCGGCCCGGATGACGCGCTGCTGGGAGGGCCCGTTGGGAGCGGTGAGGCCGTTGCTGGCACCATCCTGGTTGACGGCCGAACCACGGATCACCGCCAGGACCTGGTGGCCGTTGCGGCGGGCATCCGACAGGCGCTCCAGCAGGAGCAGGCCGACGCCCTCGCCCCAGCCGGTGCCGTCCGCGGCCTCCGCGAACGCCTTGCAGCGGCCGTCGGAGGCCAGGCCCCGCTGACGGCTGAACTCCACGAACGTGCCCGGGGTCGTCATCACTGTCACACCGCCGGCCAGCGCCAGCTCGCTCTCGCCCTGGCGCAGCGACTGCACCGCCAGGTGCAAGGCCACCAGGGACGACGAGCAAGCCGTGTCGACGGTCGCCGACGGGCCCTCGAACCCGTAGTGGTACGAGAGTCGGCCGGAGGCCACGCTCGCCGCGTTGCCGATGCCCAGGTAGCCCTCCACATCGTCGTCCGACGCGTGGAGCAGGGTCGGGTAATCCTGACCGTTGGACCCGACGAAGACGCCGACCCCGCCGCCGCGCAGGGCCGAGACATCCAGCCCGGCCCGTTCGAAGAGCTCCCAGGAGGTCTCCAGCAGCAGCCGCTGCTGCGGGTCCATCGCCAGCGCCTCACGCGGCGAGATCCCGAAGAACTCCGCATCGAACTTGTCGGCTTCGTGCAGGAAGGCACCCACGCGGGTGTACGTCGTACCGCGCTGCCGGGGGTCGTCGTCGAAAAGCGATGCCAGGTCCCAGCCCCGGTTGACGGGGAACTCGGTGACCGCGTCCCGGCCGTCGACCAGGAGTCGCCACAGGTCCTCGGGCGAGCTGACGCCCCCGGGGAAGCGGCACGACATGGCCACGATCGCGATGGGTTCCGTGGAGGCCGCGACGAGCTCGCGGTTCCGTTGCCGGAGCCGCTCGGCTTCTTTCATGGACGCGCGCAGCGCATCGACGATCTTCTCGGGCGTGGCCATTGCTCAGCTCCACAAGTGGGACAAGGTCAGGGATCGGCGGTCTACGGTCGGGGGCAAGGGTCAGGGATCGGCGGTCTGCGGTCTGCGGTCTGCGGTCTGCGGTCTGCGGTCGAGGGCAGGTTCAGCGGTCAGCGGTCAGCGGTCAGCGGTCGGGGTCAGGATTCGGTGTCGTCGAGCCCGTCGAGAGCCATCCGCACCAGCGCCTCGGCGTCCATCTCGTCGAGGGACTCCTCCTCGGCGCCGTCGGCCGCACCGTTCGCCGGCTCGGTGGATGGGTCGTCCAGCCCGGCCAGTTCCAGGAGCGCCTTCATCAGGCCGGCGTCCCGGAACTTGGCGAGCGGTACGGATGCCAGCGCCTCACGGAGTCTGGCCTCCTGCGGGTCGGCACCGCCCCCGGCGGCCGCGTCGGGAAGCAGCTGCTCACGCAGCCGGGCGGCGAGCGCGGCCGGGGTGGGGTGGTCGAAGACCAGCGTCGCGGGCAGCCGCAGGCCGGTCGCCTCGTTGAGCCGGTTGCGGAATTCGACCGCGGTGAGCGAGTCGAAGCCGAGCTCGGTGAACGTGCGGGCCGTGGGCAGCGCGTCCACGCTCCGGTGGCCGAGTGCGGTGGCCGCCTCGGTCCGTACGAGCTGGAGAACGGCGCGCTCCGCCTCGGGTGCGGAGAGTCCGGCGAGCCGGTCGCGGAGGGCGTCCGTGACCGGTGCCCCGTCGGCGGGTGCGGGCCGCAGTGCGTCCAGTGCCGCCCGGGCTTCGGGGAGTTCGGTGAGGAGCGGGCTGGTACGCGAGGAGGTGAACGCAGGCACAAACCGCCCCCAGTCCACATCCGCCACCGTCACCACCGCATCCCCACACCCCACAGCCCGACCCAACGCCGCCACCGCCACCCCCGGCGCCAACAACCCCAGACCACGCCGCCGCAAAAACTCCACCGCACCC
>NZ_JBIAWT010000030.1:0-3196 GCF_042895955.1 Streptomyces sp. NPDC001339
CTAGGCCGTGTCTCCTTGACGGGTTGCCAGTGGATCAGCTGCACCCGGTGATCGGTGACCAATGTGGTGTGGCACGGATCGCGCCCTCATACGGGTTCGCCAGGGTCGACGCATCGGCCTGTCGAGATGACGGCGGTGGGTTCAGTGGTGTTCGCTCGCCTGCCTGCTTGCCTGGCGCAGGGCAACAGAGATCAGGATGGCGAACGCAGCTGCGGCAGTGCAGGTACGGGCATCGTTGAACAGTTCCCAGCGGCTCAGGATCTCCGCATGGTCGGCCGGCGGCGCGGTGGCGGCCCACTGCTTGATGCGGCCGTTGATCGGGACATTCCCGAACCGGGTGATCAGAAAGGACGCGACAGTCAGGAGCCCTGCGGTGGCTGCGAGGACTCGGGCTCGTCCCCGTGTCAGGGCGGCCAGGGTGAGGGCGCTGAGGGCCGAGACCGCCATCGCCCCCTGCACGGTGATCCCGTTCATCTTCATCAGCTCGGTGTGGAAGTCGAGTCTCATGTCGATCGGCACGGAGTTGAAGGTGGGGACCAGGTTGGCGGCGCCGTAGCCGAAGGCTCCGGCAAGCAGACCAGTGGAGAGCAGGGACAGGCCCAGGAGGAGGCGGGTGCGCATCTGGTTCATACTTCCTCGGCGGATTGCGTGAAACGGCTGCTCGGTTCTCCTCGTAGCCGGCCGTCCGGAAGTCTGCGGCCGTAGGCCAGCAGCAGGAGGTCTTGGGCAGCGCCGAACACTGGTGAGCCGGAGCCGTATGACCAGTCGAGGTCATCGGCGCACAGCTGCACTCCGTCGAGGTCGGCGCCGAAGAACTTCAGGCTGCTGGGCCGGATGTCAGCGAGGAGGATGCGCAGCCGGTTCTCGGGGACGCGCCGGTGGAGGCCGAGGGCGACGGTGATGTCCAGCCCGTGCACGACGTCGTGGCCGAGCGCCGCCGTGAGCCCGCCGACCGGTGGTGTCCAGGGATGGTGGGCGTTGTCCCGCAGGAAGGCGGCAAGCGCGGTGGTGGAGTGGGCGGCCGAATCCCTGCGCGCGACCTGATCGGTCATGCGGTGAAGGTTCCCGCGTGCCTTGACCAGTTCACCGAGCACCATGGGCAAGGAGAGCCGGAACCCCATCGACATGTGCGCCGCCACTTCGCGAACGCGCCATCCCGCGCAGAGACTCTGCTCGTTCCACTGGTCGGTTTGCAATGTGTCGAACAGGTCGGCCAGTTCTCGGCGTTCCGCCGCGATCGCCGCCCTGACCTCGGCACTCGTCCCCTTGCGGGCTGTTGGGTTCCCCATGTGATCAAGCCTGACGCCAGCAGATCGATAGCGCCAGTAGATAGTTCTGCTGCAATCTAGAATCGCTGCTTATGGAACTCCGCCAGCTGCGCTACTTCGTCTGTGTCGTCGAGGAAGGCGGTTTCACAAGAGCCGCCGCCCGGCTGCATCTGGCCCAGCCTGGCCTCAGCGCCCAGATCCGCCAGCTGGAGAAGGAGCTGGGGCTGCCCCTGCTCGACCGCTCTCCCCGGTCGGTGACACCGACCGAGGTGGGCCGGGCGGTCCTGCCGTACGCCCGGGCCGCACTGGCCGCGGCGGAGTCGGTGCGGCAGACGGTCGACGCGTACACGGGGCTGCTGCACGGCCGGGTCACGCTCGGACTGGTCTCCGGCGCCACTGGCCACGCCTTCGACATCGCCGCTTTACTCGCGGACTTCCACGACGCCCACCCCTCGGTGGAGGTGGCTCTCACCGAGGACACCACGGAGCGGATGCAGGCCGCGCTCCTGGCCGGCGAGCTCGACATCGCCGTCCTCGGAACGGCAGAGGAGGCGCCCCCGCCCGGAGCGGCCTTCCAGACGGTGATCGATGTCCCGCTGGTCGCCGCTGTCGCGCCAAGCGATCCCGTTCTCGACCGTGTCGACGGTACGAGCGTCCCGCTCGCCGATCTGCGGGATCGGCCGCTGATCTGCCTGCCGCGCGGCACCGGGGTGCGCACGGCGCTCGAACGCGGCTGTGCACAGGCAGGATTCCGGCCCCGGGTCGCCTTCGAGGCGGCAGCCCCACACGTGCTCTCGCAGCTTGCCGCGCGGGGCCTCGGCATCGCCGTGCTACCTGCCGGTGAGAACGAGTCCCCCCTCGACGGACACCTTCGCACCCTGCGGATCGTCCGGCCCGAGATGCGTGCCCGCATCGCGCTAGCCTGGCAGGCCGGCGGCCCTTCGAGCCCCGCGGCCCGCGTTCTCCTCGACCGCCTGCGCGAAGTCATCCCCAAGCCCCCCAATTCCTAGACTGCCTCCGTCCTTGGTCACCGTCGTGCCCATATGAGGATGGCGGCGACGTGGAGGGCGGCCTGGTAGGCGACGGCCAGTTTGTCGGTTCGCATGGCCAGGCCGCGCCATTGCTTGAGGCGGTTGATGCATCGCTCGACCGCGTTGCGCTGCTTGTACGACGCCGCGTCGAAAGTCGGCGGGCGACCGCCCGCGCTGCCTCGCCGCAGCCGGTGGCCGACCTGGTCGGACGGCTGGGGGATGATCGCGCGGATTCGGCGTCGGCGGAGGTGACTCCGGATCGCTCGGGATGAGTACGCGCGGTCCGCCAGGACGATGTCCGGGCGAGTTCTCGGCCGTCCGGGTCCGCTTCGCGGAACACGGATGGCGGCCATGACCATCTCGAAGGCCGGAGCGTCGCCCGCCTGGCCTGCGGTGACGCGAAGGGCCAAGGGCCGCGCATGGCCGTCGCTGGCGAGATGGACCTTCGTGCTCAGGCCGCCGCGCGAGCGTCCCAGCGCGTGGTCGCCGGGTTCGGCCTGGCCTGGAGCCCCTTTTTCCTGGCTCCGGCGGCGTGCTGGTGGGCCCGGCAGACGGTGGAGTCCACCGAGACGGTCCAGCCGATGTCGGCATCACCGTCAGCCGCTGCCAGAAGTGCGGCAAGGATGCGTTCCCAGGTGCCGTCCACGGCCCACCGGATCAGGCGTTTGTGGGCAGTCTGGAACGAGCCGAGCTCGTCCGGCAGGTCCCGCCAGGGCGAGCAGGTTCGGTATTTCCACGCGATGGCCTCCAAGGTGCGGCGGTGGTCGGCCCACCGCCGGCCGCGGACCGGATCGGCCGGCATCAGCGGCTCGATCCGGCCCCACATCGCATCAGTGATCACTAACCGGACGGACACATCCGATCAACTGACCAGCCGATCAAAGAGACACGCTCTAG
>NZ_JBIAWT010000031.1:0-1643 GCF_042895955.1 Streptomyces sp. NPDC001339
ATTGGGACGAAGTCGTAACAAGGTAGCCGTACCGGAAGGTGCGGCTGGATCACCTCCTTTCTAAGGAGCACTTCTTACCAAGCCTGGCTTGGTCAAGGGGCCAGTACATCAGCGAGTGTCTGATGCTGGTTGCTCATGGGTGGAACGTTGACTACTCGGCACACTTGGTCAGGGAGACCGTTAGTACTGCTTCGGCGTGGAACGCGATTTCTTGACTGAGGGTGTCGGGCGCGCTGTTGGGTGTCTGAGGGTGCGAGCGTTGCTCGCCCTTCGCGATGCCGGCCCCAGTGAACTCAGCCGTTGTGGTTGGGGTGGTGGGTGGCTGGTCGTTGCTTGAGAACTGCACAGTGGACGCGAGCATCTGTGGCCAAGTTTTTAAGGGCGCACGGTGGATGCCTTGGCACCAGGAACCGATGAAGGACGTGGGAGGCCGCGATAGGCCCCGGGGAGCTGTCAACCGAGCTTTGATCCGGGGGTGTCCGAATGGGGAAACCCGGCAGTCGTCATGGGCTGTCACCCGCTGCTGAACACATAGGCAGTGTGGAGGGAACGCGGGGAAGTGAAACATCTCAGTACCCGCAGGAAGAGAAAACAACCGTGATTCCGGGAGTAGTGGCGAGCGAAACTGGATGAGGCCAAACCAGTCACGTGTGATACCCGGCAGGGGTTGCGTGGTTGGGGTTGTGGGGTCTCTTTTCTGCAGTCTGCCGGCTGTGGGACGAGTCAGAAACCGTTGATGTAGGCGAAGGACATGCGAAAGGTCCGGCGTAGAGGGTAAGACCCCCGTAGCTGAAACGTCAGCGGCTCGTTTAAGAGACACCCAAGTAGCACGGGGCCCGTGAAATCCCGTGTGAATCTGGCGGGACCACCCGTTAAGCCTAAATATTCCCTGGTGACCGATAGCGGATAGTACCGTGAGGGAATGGTGAAAAGTACCGCGGGAGCGGAGTGAAATAGTACCTGAAACCGTGTGCCTACAAGCCGTGGGAGCGTCGCGTTGAGTCTTCGGACTCAACGTCGTGACTGCGTGCCTTTTGAAGAATGAGCCTGCGAGTTTGCGGTATGTTGCGAGGTTAACCCGTGTGGGGAAGCCGTAGCGAAAGCGAGTCCGAAGAGGGCGTTTGAGTAGCGTGCCCAAGACCCGAAGCGGAGTGATCTAGCCATGGGCAGGCTGAAGCGGAGGTAAGACTTCGTGGAGGGCCGAACCCACCAGGGTTGAAAACCTGGGGGATGACCTGTGGTTAGGGGTGAAAGGCCAATCAAACTCCGTGATAGCTGGTTCTCCCCGAAATGCATTTAGGTGCAGCGTCGTGTGTTTCTTGCCGGAGGTAGAGCACTGGATAGGCGATGGGCCCTACCGGGTTACTGACCTTAGCCAAACTCCGAATGCCGGTAAGTGAGAGCGCGGCAGTGAGACTGTGGGGGATAAGCTCCATGGTCGAGAGGGAAACAGCCCAGAGCATCGACTAAGGCCCCTAAGCGTGTGCTAAGTGGGAAAGGATGTGGAGTCGCAGAGACAACCAGGAGGTTGGCTTAGAAGCAGCCATCCTTGAAAGAGTGCGTAATAGCTCACTGGTCAAGTGATTCCGCGCCGACAATGTAGCGGGGCTCAAGTACACCGCCGAAGTCGTGTCATTGCAGTA
>NZ_JBIAWT010000033.1:0-1426 GCF_042895955.1 Streptomyces sp. NPDC001339
GAATCGGACTCCTGCGGAGCAGGGCAGAGGTAGCCGAATCGCCGTCAGGGCGATTCGGTGTCCACCCCAGTGCGGGGCGAGGAAGCCCATCAAGATCGATTGTTCTCAACCGTCAGTCCTCCCAGATAGGTTGTGATGCATGACGACCGCGGCGACAACGGAGAATGCCGAACATGCCCGGTGGACGTTCCGGCTTCGCGTGTCGTCCACGGCCCGTACCGCCCTTGAGGCGGAGTGGGGCCGGTGCCGGTGGATCTGGAACGAGGCTGTTGCCAAGTCCAAGGCCGTGCATCTGCACAACAAGGCCACCGGAGAGAAGCAGACCTGCGGCCCGGCGCAGCTCGACAAGATGCTGACCGAGGCCCGCAGGTCCACAGAGTGGCTGCGTGAAGGCAGCTCGGTTCCGCAGCAGCAGTTGATACGCGACTTCGGCAAGTCCCGCGCCAAGGCACAGAAGGACATTCGGGAGCGTCTGCCGTTGCGGCAGCGGGCCGGGATGCCGAAGTGGAAGAAGAAGCGCGAAGCGCTGCCTAGCCTCAACTACACCCGGCGTGGCTTCCGGCTGAAAGACGGGAAGCTGCGCCTGGCGGGCGGCATCGCGTTGACGGTGGTGTGGTCGCGGAATCTTCCGGCCGACCCGTCCAGCGTCCGCGTCTACCAGGACTCCACCGGCGCGTGGTATGCGTCCTTCGTTGTCCCGGCCGAGACCGAACCGTTCCCATCGACGGGGCGTGTGATCGGGATCGACTGGGGCGTAAAGGAGACCGCGACCACCACCAGTGATGCCCACGACCTTCCCCATGCCCAGTGCGGGAAGACGGCCGCGCAGAAGCTCGCCCGCTACCAGCAGATGATGGCGCGCAGGAAGCCCGAGCGCGGGCAGCCCGGATCGAAGGGCTACCGCGAAGCGAAGCAGCAGACAGCCAAGCTGCATAAGAAGGTGGCCCGGCAGCGCCAGGACACCGCCCGCAAGTGGGCCAAGAAGGTCGTCCGCGACCATGATGCCCTGGCAGTGGAGGACTTCCGCCCGAAGTTCCTCGCCAAGACCACCATGGCCCGCAAAGCAGCAGACGCGGCGATCGGCGCCACCAAGGCGGCCTTGGTCGAGATGGGCCGCAAGCACGGCCGGACCGTGCACCTGGTACACCCCGCGCACACCACGATGGACTGTGCGCAGTGCGGAGCGAGAACCAAGCACGCACTACCTCTCTCAGAACGAACGTATACCTGCACCGCGTGTGGAGTTGTCTCGCCTCGGGACAAGAACTCCGCCCGCGTGATGCTGGTCCGGGCTGGTCTCAACCCGGCTAGCGCTGAGGGCGTAAGACCATCGGGGGCGCTGCCCCCGATGGCGGCCTGAGCTAGAAATCCTCGATCAGCCCTGGAGGGTGAGGAATCCCCTCCCTTCAGGGAGGGGAGGTTTCAA
>NZ_JBIAWT010000034.1:0-1080 GCF_042895955.1 Streptomyces sp. NPDC001339
CGTCCTGCCCGCCCAGGCCGCGCAAGCAGTACTGAAGACGTACGTCCAGGCGTGGAAGAACTGCCGGGAAGGCCGGGCAGGCGCCCCGAACTTCAAGGGCCGGTTCCGGTCCGTGATGAGCGTGGACGTCCCGCAGGGCCGGGACCTTCACATCAAGCGCGTGCACCGCCGCTGGGGCATGGTCAACCTGCCCAAGATCGGCCGAGTACGGTTCCGCTGGACCAAAGACCTGCCCGTGGGCAAGCGCGCCCACGCCGAGAACCGGATCACCGGCGCCCGACTCATCAAAGACGCACTCGGCTGGCACATCGCCTTCCGCGTGACGGCCCAGGAACCGAAGCCGGAGCCTCACACGGGCCCTGAGGTCGGCATCGACGTGGGCGTCACCGTCCCGCTCGCCCTCTCCGACGCCACCACCTACGAGCACGGCGACTGGCTGACCCCGAAGGAGAAGACCAAACTCCTGCACCTTCAGCAGCGCGCCGCCCGACGAAAGAAGCACCGCAAGCCCGGCGAACGCACCTCACGCCGCCTGCACCGCACTTATGACCAGATCGGCCAGCTGCGAGCGAAAGCCAAGCGACGAGCCACCGACTGGCAGCACCAGACGACCACCACCATCGCCCGCACCTACAGCACGGTCGTGGTCGAAGCCCTCACCCTCACGAACATGGTCACCTCAGCTCGGGGCACCGCCGACGAGCCGGGCAAGAACGTCGCACAGAAAGCCGGACTGAACCGCTCCATCGCCGCCGAGGCATGGGGCCGCACGGTCACGATGCTGACGTACAAGACCGCCCGGCACGGCGGCACCCTCGTCAAGGTCCCCGCCCCCGGCACCTCCCAGCGCTGCTCAGCCTGCGGTGTCACCACGCCCGGCAGCCGGGAGTCCCAAGCCGTGTTCGTATGCAAGAACCCCGACTGCGGTTGGTCAGGCAATGCCGACCACAACGCGGGCCGGAACATCTTGCACCGGTACCGGATCGGCCTCGTGGCGATCCCGGCTGCTGGAAGAGCAGTCGTCAGACGCGCTCGTCGCGTCAAACCTCCCACCGCAAGGTAGGGCGGAATCTCCTCCCT